>CAMNSS010000001.1 GCA_946555345.1 uncultured Eubacterium sp.
TCTTCTTTGTCCGCATCCTGGTAAGCGGCAAGCTCCATAATGAACTGCGCCGCACCCGTTCCAGCGTTTTCCATCATCTGATAGTAGGACAATCCGGCCGCATCCGCTCTTTGTTCAAGCAGCTTCATCTGCCCGCACGTCACAAAATGTTCCCCGATCCTTCTCATATTGCCGCTCCTTCTCCGTTAAGCAAGCATATGCTTTCACGCCAGAACCGATAAGTCCAGGTGTTCATAACCTGATAAAAAGCCTTCCATAACAGATTCAATCGCTTCGTAGCCGCCATCTTCATCCGACGCCATATTCATCGGCAAAATCGGATCGTGCAGGGATTTGCGGAGCAAACACCATCCGTTTGGGAAATTGATTCTAACGCCCTCATAGTTAGGCTCCTCTAGAGAAAGCTCTTCCGATTCCTCTGCAAATTCTTTTAGCTCTGCCAGCACCTTGTCCCCATAAGCGCCGAAATCATGACAGGTAACAGGGATTCTGATTTCCTTTTCACTGGCAGGCTCTTGCAGATCTTCTATCACGCAATCCAATGTTTTTCCTTCCGCCTGGAGCTTAGCAGCCTTGATTGCAATCTTGACCGCTAAATATGCGCCGTCGTCGAGAAAATAATTTTCACGAAGCGCCGCATGACCGGAAGTCTCTATCGCAAGCTGGCAGTCAATGCCCTGCTGGTTCAGCTCCTTCGCCTTATTGATGACGTTTTTATATCCCCGCTTAAAGCGCAAATGCTTCAAGCCCAGCTTGTCCTCTATGAAATGTGTCAACTGCTTGCTGGTGATACTGTCTGTTACGACCGTCGTCTGCGGATGCTCCTCCGCTACCAATGCCGCCGCCATTGCAACGATGCCGTTTCTTGCAATTTCGCGCCCCCTGCCATCTACGGCCGCCGACCGGTCTACATCCGTATCAAAGATGATCCCAAAATCTGCGCCTGTGGAAATCACCCGCATAGAAAGCGCATGCATCGCATCTGCATCCTCCGGGTTCGGCGCATGGTAAGGGAATGTCCCGTCCGGGTCGAGATACTGGCTGCCTTTCACATCAGCGCCTAAAGGCGCCAGCACCTTTCTCGCAAAAAATCCGCCGCTTCCATTTCCGGCATCGACGACGATCTTCATGCCATCCAGCGGTTTTTCACCGTTTCCCACACCGTCGGTAATTTTCTTTCGCAAGTGTTCGCAATAAAGCGACATTAAATCCTTCTCTTGGGCAGGATAGATTCTCTGTCCCAAACGATGGGTAAATCCTTCCATATTTTGGGGCTGTCCTAATTTCCTTGTGCCGGAGCCTTCATCCCCAGCATATCCCAAAATACAGGAAATGTCCGCTTTATCAAGACCGCCCGCTTCTGTGAAAAATTTGAATCCATTCCGATTGTAAGGCAAGTGGCTGGCGGTGATCATAATCGCACCATCGCAACGGAAATCAGGAAACAATGTCGCCATAAACATAGCGGGCGTCGAGGCCAAGCCACAGTCGTACGCCGTTACGCCATAAGGCCCGAAACCATCCATCAGCCCATCCAGAAGACGTTTTCCTGAAATCCGCGGATCTCTTCCGATTGCGATCTTTAAGTCTTCCGGATTTTTTCCGCTCTGGTCACACAGCCAAATCAAAAATCCCCTGGCGATATCCTTTGCCTCATCCGGCGTCAAATTGGGCAATTCGCCCGGTACGCCCGTTAATGATATGCCTCTGATATCGCTGCCATTTTGCAGTCTCTTATAGTCCTTCATGATGATATCTCCTGATTAAACTTGCCTGTTTATGGCGAACCCGCCGCTATATCTTCCCAGCCTCCATTTATAGGAAGCCTGTAGCCTGCCGCATAGCGGCGGCTAACCGCTACAGGCTTCCCAGTCTTTTCCATGCATCCGCTTCCGCCTATGCGCCAGCGTTTACCTGCGCCGCTTCCTGCTCCTCGTGTTCTTCCGCCGCCCCGCCAGCTTTTTCCTGGGACTCTTCCTCTGCCTCTGTGCCAGCGTTTGCCTGCGAAGCTTCCTGCTGTTCAGCCTCTTCCGCCGCCTCTCTGGTATCTGCATTTTTGCGAGACTCTTCCTGCGAACGGGCTTGTGCCTCCGCATCATCACCTGCCTGAAAATCAGCTTCCCGCGCTCCGAAAGCTTCCGCCGTCTTTCCAGCATCGGCCTGTTCCTCAGCTTCACCCTGCGGCTTGTACTCCGGCTCCTTTGCTCCGCCAGCAGTCAAATCCGTCCCACGGTCTAAAGCCTTGCGTTCCCCAGCAGGTTCCGCACCTTTCGCAAGCGTCATTTCCTGCAATGCGCCTGCCTTTTCTGCGCCTGCCATGCTGATGAGCTTTCCGGCGCAGAAGACTAAAATCGCATAAACCAGGTAGCTGGTCGATCCTGTCAAAATATATTGGATGGAGTCCATCCACATATCCGAAAATGCCATCCCGTAAGATGCCAGGTAATTTTTGATGTAGATGATATTCACAATCACCATATACACAAAAATCACTGCGATCACCGCTGAAATAACGTATAGCGTGTTAGGCAGCCACATAGCGCCGTTTGTCTTCACATTATTGTTCCCTGCACTATTTTTCACTGCCCTGTTCCCTTTACTCATTCAAATAATTCCTTTCTTAACCAAAAATTGCAACAAACATAGAACATATTATCCATCCTGTCTGTGTTTTTTCTGTGTTCGAAAAGCTTGTAATTCATGTAGTTTTATTGATGGTTTCACTTTATGCGCCTGCCGGATGAGCCACAACCGGTTCGTCCAGCCTGATTCACCCGTCCAGCTCGTCTCGTCTAGTTCATCCTGCCTGCCTGCGCTTGTTCCTGCTCCTTCATGCCGTCAACGATTCCAGTAAGCGAACTTGCCAGACCGGCCATGCCCTGGATCTCTGCCGGAATGATGATCTTCGTCGCCTTGCCATCGGCGGCCTTTTCAAATGCTTCCAGGCTTTTCAGCGTCAAAACCTCCTTGGTCGCATCGGCTTCGCCCAGCATCCTGATACCGTCCGCAGTCGCGCGCTGTACCATGAGGATCGCTTCCGCTTCACCTTCTGCCGCCTTAATCGCCGCTTGCTTGGATGCTTCCGCTTCCAGGATTACCGCTTCCTTGTTACCTTCTGCGATAAGGATTGCAGACTTCTTTTCACCTTCTGCACGCAAAATGGCTTCTCTTCTTTCCCGTTCTGCCCGCATCTGCTTTTCCATAGCCATTTGTATGTCAGCCGGCGGATTAATATTCTTCACTTCTACACGGTTGATCTTGATTCCCCATGCATCGGTGGCTTCATCCAGCACGACGCGGATTTTGCCATTGATATGCTCGCGGCTTGTCAGCGTCCCGTCAAGCTCCAGTTCGCCGATGATGTTACGAAGCGTGGTAGCCGTCAGGTTTTCGATCGCCGCCATCGGGTTTTCAACGCCGTAAGCATACAGCTTCGGGTCGGTGATCTGAAAATAGACGACCGTGTCGATCTCGATGGTAACGTTATCCTTCGTGATAACGGGCTGCGGCGGGAAGTCAATGACGTGTTCCTTTAAGGAAACTTTTCTTGCAACCTTGTCGATCAATGGAACTTTAAAGTGCAGTCCCACCTGCCACGTCGCATAGTAAGCGCCCAGCCGTTCCAATACATAAGCATTGGCCTGCGGCACGATCCTGATGCTTGTCACGATCAATGCCAAAACGATAACAACTAACACGATAACTGAAATAATGGATAGCATTTTACCCCTCCTCGTTTATTTCCTCTACCATAATGGTAACACCTTTTATGGATTTTATAATAACGATCGCTCCTTTTTCTATTTCGCCCGATGTGCAGGCCGCAGTCCAGATCTTGCCGTCAGCCCGCACCTGCCCGGGCCTGTACTGCGTGATCTTTTCTTCGACCATTCCCGTCTGCCCGATCAGCGCATCGACGTTCGTCCGCTCCGTCTTCGCATTCAGGCGTTTTTTTGCCAAAGGCCTCGTAATGCCAATCAGGATGGCGGAAAGCGCCAGAAACACGATCACCTGAACGATTAACGGCGCGCCCAGCATGGCGGCAATCGCTGCCCCCACAGCGCCTCCCGCAAACCAGATACTGATCAGCCCCAGCGAAATCGCTTCTATCACAGCCAGAATCCCGGCTGCAAGAAACCATAGCGTTGCCAGGCTTACAGTCACTCCAAATATTGTCATTGGACATCTCCTTTCCTTACATTATTTTCTCCTGTTAAAGCTTCTTTCATGCCTCTGCACCATTTCCCGCATTTCTTCTTTCGTCAAAAGCCCTGATTTTTGCAGCGTTTCCAGGCTTTGCAGATATCTTGATTCACTGTCCAGGGAACGCTTCTGCATAGCAGGGGATTGATTGCCCGCCTGCTTATAGGCCTGGTTGATTCGCAAAATATCCCGCACATGGTCATGCGCTTTGGCGCTATCCGCCGCAGGTTTTGACGGCGTTTTACGGCGGCGTTGCTGTTTGCTCTCTGTCCCGCCCGGGCTTCCCATGAACTGATCAGAAGGCTTCGCCTTCGCAGCCTTCTTCTTGATAATCACCCCAGCAAAAACGCTTAATGAAATCAGCACGAAAGCAATCGCCCCAATCGTATCGATAAGATCCCTGGAATCACCGCCCCATTCATCGGAATATGTACTGCCCACGGTTCCAGCCATCACATCGCCATAACCATAATCATAAAACTCATCAGCAATCTCACGCGCAGTATCAGCGGTTTTGCCTGCAATCGGCGTATGATCCGTATTGTAAAACACCAGCAGGTTATGGACCACAATATTTTCTGCACTAGCCATCTGGCAAGTAAGATAAACGGTATCCGCAAACGCATAGGCCGCTCCGCCATCATCCGGCGTAACATCACCCGTCACCTGCACGACCAGAAATCCATTCCATTCCCCATTCCAAAAGCCTGCCTCGCCAACGGTAAAGCTCGTGACATCCGGCATGCTTCCATAGAAATTTTCGATCGCTGCCATGCCGTATTGCTCATAATAGAGCATCGCCTCTTCTTCCGAATCGTTCAGGTAAAAATATTCCCCATCTGCGGTTTCATCCTGCATATAGCACAAATCGAAATGAAGCGCCGTTTCACCCGAAGCATCATAGGCTTCGAGAATTTTCTCATAAGCCAGGCCGGAGCCATCCGTTTCACTGATCTCCTGAAAGCTCCATCCGTCCGGCAAATAGAGGCTGATGTCTCCATCCCGCCCATCATGGTAAGAGCCAGCGTATACCGATGCCCCTGTCCCTAGCATCAGAAGCATCACCGCAAGATATGCTGTAATTTTTTTCAAGATACGTTTTTTCACTTCTTCCTCCAAAATACCGAATTTGCCCGAAAAATCGAACCTGCATCCCTATTTTTCAGGCTGTACATTCACCAGGCTGTACCCCAACAGCTTTTCCAGCCTGTCCTGCTGCTCTTTCCGCCTCATATCGTAGCCATACTGATGGAAGTCAAGAACATCGGCATCCTTTACGATTTCTTCAAGGGGCGAGCCGATTTCCGATTTTTTGCTATGGTTTTTTACCGCTGCGGCAATCGCCTCGATTTCATGCGCAGAATACAGCCCGCTCTCCCAGAGCAACGCCCGTATCGGTTCATAGCCTGCCTCTGCATGCCCCGACTGCTTTCCCGTGATAATCCTGCCGTAATCATGGCAAGCGCAAGCAGCCGCCGCAAGTTCTGGGTCGGCATTGCGTGCCTCTGCAAGCAAGTATCCTATTTTCGCACAACTACTGATGTGGACTTTTTCCCAATCAATGGGATAATCCCTCTCTGAAACCAGCTTGTCATGTTTGTCGATCTCGGCAAGCAGTATGCTTTGAAGCGCAAGCAGCCTGTTCATATTCCCCTTCTCCTGTCGATTCCTTTTAATACTGCAAATACTGCGATAAAAATCACAGCCAAAACTGCCCCGGCCAAGGCAACCGTCCCGAATCCCTCCGTGATCATGGAAAGCGCCATCTCCTCAGACGCCGATACGGATTCAGCGGAAAACAGCATTTTTTTCACCACGATAGACAGACCTCCATATATCGAAGCCGCTAAAGCAGTCACGATGCCGCACCACAAAAATCCGAATTTACTCTTCCAGTAAAGGGCGATCAAGGCTGCGCAAAGCAACACGCACGCAGCTAGCGAAACAGCCCTCGATCCGCCGCCCATCAGCCTTTGAACCAGTTCATCAGGCTGTGCGGCCCGCTCCGTTAGATCGCCGCTTATCGCCTCGTAACGCCCGATCTGTGCATTGAGTTTCGCCGTCAGATCCGGCGCTTCCGCCTGCATCGCCTGTTTCAGCAAATCGGCTTCCATAGCCGTAATTTCGTATTGCCCCGAAGCGTTGACTTCATCCACGCCCTGCGAAAAAGCAGCCATCAGTTCATCATAGGCGACCTCTTCATATGGCTCTCCATAAAGCTCCATCCTGATTGCGGACGTCAGGTAAGCGGTAAAAAAATCACGCATCGGATTGGTACGAAAAATAGCCTGCGTTATTTCCCCATACTCTCCGCCCATATTCACGGTATTGTCCGCAAGCGCTTCATCTACGAGCTGTTCTATAATATTGGAATCGCGCATGGATTCCTTTAACGACTCTTCCGACAGCGCTTTATCTACAGCAAAAAGCCCCATCGCTGATCCTTCCGCCGCCAGCAATGCAATGCACAGAACGATTGCGGCGATTACTTTGGCTGCTTTCATAATTCCCTTCCCCTTTCAATGCCCAAAAAATCACATAAAATCTATTGCTCGGAATATACATCGCCAATTTACGATTGACTTTTTACTTGTAAGATTTGTGAAAATATGCGATTAAGGAACGCAGGGTACAGCGCTTTTGCAACAAAGACTGCATCCTGATTCATTTCCATATTATTGTACCATCAATCGCCGCATCTGTCTATCGCTCAGATGGTTCTTGCCAAGCAAGGCTTGCCCTTTCCTTTGCTTTTTTCAAACTTTCCAGGAGCATCCATGGACAGCCCAATGCCCAAATCCTATCCTTTCCCGCTCTTTGCGCCCCGTTTTAACGTCCAGCCGTCCTTTGCACCCTCACGTTAATTCAAAAAGAGCAGCTTCATAATCCTTAACATAATATTTTATGTTCTTTCTGCCCCTTTGCATGATCACGTGCCCTTCCGCCTCCAGCTTTTCTTTCTGCGCCGCCACACCGCCGGGATATTTCTCATTCAAAGCCCCATTGGCTTTTAACGTCCTCCAATAAGGCGTTTCATCATCCATGCGCTGATAGCTTGCCCATGCGGCAATCGAAATGAAAATTCCCGCCGTGATCGGTTCTGTAAAATCGGCATTGTTTTGTTTCGCAAAATATTCACGGATTTTTCCCACCGTAATCACTGCACCATACGGAATCCGCTTCATCACTTTATCGTAATCGATCGGAGGGGCAAAATACATCTTGTCCCCGCCATACTTTTCAATGCTCTTTTTGTCCGTAATCGTTTGGATTTTTGGCATATCCTTGCAGTCATGCAACATTGCGTTAAAATCCTTTTTCTCTTCATTCGCCATAGTTCCTGCCTCCGCTCCTAGCATAATCTATTTTTCCCATTCATGCAATGAGACAGTTTGAAGAAATGTGCTTCGGCGAATGAAGCCGCGGCATAAGTTTATAGATTTCCCTTCCGCATAATTTGCCAAAATGCGATAAACCGCATTATGCCTTTGCGCGTAAACCCATTTATGCCAGCTCATGCGCCCGCCGCACCGGGATTCCCTGAAATGCGCTGCGGCAGGCAAATACGCATCCATTCTACTTTTCTCGCACGAACTGCGCATGATATGCTATAATCTGTTGTACATCTTCACAATCCTAGCGTTCTTAATAAAAATAAAGGAGGACGAACACATGGCATTTTCAGAAATATGCATTTATCAAGTCAAACCGCAAAAGGCGGAAGAATTTGAAACACTGATGCTGGAAGCGAAAGGTTTGTTGGAACAACAAAAAGGGCTTTCTTCGCTCCGCCTCATCAAAAGAAACCACCGCATCGATATGGAACAGATCAAAGAGGGGCTTCCCCCGCGTGCAATCACCCGCATTGTAAAAAGCATCAAGTATGTGCTTTACTGGGAATTTGATACGAAAGAGAGCTACGGAATGGCACAAAAAAACCTTTACGACAGCTATTGGAAGCCAATCGAAAGGTGTTTGACCGTCCCGCATGACAAATATTTAGGGGAAGAAATATTTTAATGGCGAGATTATCGGGGAGCTGCCCGCATCGCAAGCATTCTCCGCAAAAGCCCGCTCCAAAGAGCATTGCGCTGTAGCAGGAGGGTTGCAAATCAAACCCAGGTTCTCTCCCGCTTCTTGTTTTTACAGAAAATGGAATAAATTTCTTGTTTATTTTTTCCAAAAATGCTATAGTATATATGGTGCTGCCAGAGACACGGTAGGCGGTTAGCCACTTTCCGTTATTTTTGCAATTATGGTGAAAAACCCAAATCGCAAGGAAGGGAGGTGGATAAAATTTCTACATATGAAGAGTTCACGATTATTCTTGGCGTTGCCATGCTGATCGTCGTAATCATAAATATGGAAAGAAAAAAGTAACCGCCCCATAGCAAAGTTCGGTTACTTTTGACCCATACTTGGCTAACCGTCTATCGGCAGCACCTTTTCTATTTATAAAATACCATCAAACCAGCGATATGTCAAGAAAAAGCAAACTGAAAAGCATACCTTCAATGCAGTCTTTTACAGCGAAACCCTGAAATTATCAATCAGCCTTGTCTTTCCAATCTGTACGGCCAAAGCAACCAGATCGCCATTTTTCAAATGATCCACAGGCATCAAGGTTTCCCCGTCAACCGCCTCAATATATTCAATCTGCGCCAAAGGCTCTGCACCAATTATACGGTACATGGTATTCAAAACCGGTTCGGCTGGTATGGAGGGCGCAGCCGCCTCTGCCGCAGGCTTTGCACTTATAGCGGCCTTTGTTTTTGAAGCAGCCGTTTCAGTGCCGCCCGCTGTGACCGCAGTTTCTTCCCTTGCGCGCACTGTCTCCGCAGAAGCCGCCACTCCATTCACCGCTGTTGCGGCGGCAGCCGCCACGGAAAAGACCCCCGCCGCTCCAGCGATAATTTTCTGCGCGGCCGTGATCGCCTGATACAAAACCCCGGCCGCCTTGCGCTCCGTTTCATTCAAATACGCATTGCGGCTGGACTTTGCAAGGCCATCCGCTTCACGGACAGTCGGGCATCCGACCACTTCAAGGTCAAACGCCATATCCTGCGCCATCTTCCTAATAATCGCTAGCTGCTGCGCATCCTTTTCGCCAAAATATGCCTTGTCGGGCGCTACGATCAGAAACAGCTTGCTCACCACCGTGCAAACGCCCTTAAAATGCGTGCCGCGGCTTTTCCCGCAAAGTTGTTTTGCCATGTCCGACTCAATATCGACATACGTGGCAAATCCAGCAGGATAAATCTCTGGTACGTCAGGATGAAAGACCATATCACAGCCTCTGCCCTCCAGAATCCCGCAATCCCGCGCAAAATCGCGCGGATAGCTTTCCAAATCTTCGCCTGCCGCAAACTGCGCCGGATTGACGAACACAGAAGCCACCACCCGGTCGCATTGCTGCCTTGCGGCGGAAACCAAAGACGCATGCCCTTCATGAAGAGCGCCCATGGTGGGAACAAGCCCTACCGTAAGCCCCTGTTTTCGCCATTTTTTTACCTGCGTTCGCACTTCATTTATCGTTTCCGCTATGATCATCTGATTTCCTTTCCATTCCGTTCTTTATAAGCGCCCAATAAGCACCCACTGTCAGCACGGCGCTGTTCTTGTGCCATAGCCTGGCAAAACACGGACCGCCCCACCAGCACAACGAACCCTGCCGCCGCCACATCGTTCTATTCACGGGCAAAACGCTGCCCTTTCGCACGGCCTTCCGCCGAATGCGCATCCGGTCCGCCTTATTCAAGCGCCGTCCACCAATCCGCACGCCGCCTCTCTTGCTGCACCATCATCCAACGGGCGCAAAGCCACCAGCCCGGCGCAACCGGTTTTCCGACTGCGGCTGCGCATCGTCTGCTTCAGCCTCACTCAGATATTTTCTCCTTCAACTTACCCAGTAATTCCTCGTCCATCTTATAGCTGTGTTCCTCCGCCGGATATGCGCCTCCCTTGACTTCCTTGTCATAATCCTTGAACGCCCGGGTCATCATCTCGCCGCCTTCCGCAAAACGCTTCACGAACTTAGGCACGTAATCGTCAAACAGCCCCAGCATATCCTGCCATACCAGGACTTGTCCATCGCATGAACTTCCTGCACCGATCCCAATCGTCGGAATCCGAAGGTTTTCACTGATGATTTCCGCCAATCCCGCAGGAACGCATTCCAGCACGACTGCAAAAGCGCCGGCTTCCTGTACATCGTAAGCATCCTGTAGCACGCGCAATGCGGTTTCCTGATCCTTTCCCTGCACTTTAAACCCGCCGAAAGCATTCACCGACTGCGGCGTCATTCCCACGTGCGCCACGACTGGAATCCCTGCATCCACGATGGCCTTGATCTGTTCCTTGACCGCCGCGCCGCCTTCCAACTTAACGGAATTTCCGCCTGTTTCCTTGATCAGCCTGCCCGCATTGGCCACCGCATCATAAACGGAAGCCTGATAAGACATGAACGGCATATCCATCACAACATGGCAATTTTTTGCGCCCCTGACAACAGCCGCCCCGTGATGGATCATGTCTTCCACCGTAACGGCCAGCGTATCGGAATATCCCAGCATGGTATTGCCTAAAGAATCCCCCACCAGCAGCATATCGATGCCCGCCGCATCCATCAGCTTGGCAGTCGAATAATCATAACATGTCAGCATTGAAATTTTTTCGCCCTTCCGCTTCATTTCCAATAAGCTCGTAACTGTCTTTTTCATCGTGTTCCTTCCTTTCCTATGAGTCCTGATCCTAAAGTCCTGTCCCGATAAGCCCTGATTCTATGAGTTCCGACATCCCCGCATAATCCCGCTGCGGATGCCGTGCCTGCGCCATTTGTACCAGCCTCCTGCTCAGAAGGCTGTAAAGCTCCTGTTCCGAATCATCTGCCATGCAAGCTATATGCTTTCTGACGGTATCGATATCGTTTCGTTCAATGGGACCTGTCAGGCTTGCGGCAGGTCCTTTTTCTGCGATGTGCGACATATTTCCAATCAAAATCGGCGCTAACGCCTGCACCGCTTCCTCTTCCGTAAAGCCGCACCGCTCCATCAGGGCGATGCTCTGGCCAACCAAGCCGCAAACTAAATTGCTCGCCATCGCCGCCGCACAATGATAAGTGATTTTATCCTTGCCCTCTATGGTGCGGTACGGATTCCCTAACGCCGATAGAATCCTCCGAATCTCACGCGCCCCTGCGCTTTCCATGCCCTCCAGCGTAAAAAAAACACCCGGCAGTTCCCTGTAAGCGTGATACTTATCGCTTACGGCGAACAGCGGATGGACTGAATATCCGAAGGCTTCTGCTTCTTCGATGCCGGAAAATGCATCCTGGGAGGACATCGCGCCGCTGCAATGGCACACGGTCTTTCCTCTTATGTCGTATTCTCTGATCCGTTTCCAGGTATCCTGAATACTTCCGTCAGGAACAGTGAGAAAGATCATGTCGCAATCTGAAATGAGTTCTTTCATCGTCTCATAACAGTCCGACCCTGTAAACCGCGCCGCTTCCTCCGCCGTGCTGCGGCTGTAATAGCCTTTTACCACGGTTTCGGCGTCCTGCGAAAAGTATTTTCCCAGCGTGCAGCCGACCTTCCCTGCTCCGATAAATCCTATATTCAATTATATCCCTCCTTGGTATAGTTTCGATATCGAATACCATCCATCCTTGCTTATCATAGCACAGACGCCGCAAGAAAAAAAGAGGGAAATCTTTTAAATTTTTACGCAAAATGCATTCAAGCGGAACGCAGGCGAAAAGGCGTGCTGGCGGGCACAGGTGAAAAGGCGGAAAACCCTTGCCGTTCCGTGCCAGCCGACGCAGGCGGAATGCCTTGCA
This sequence comes from uncultured Eubacterium sp., assembly GCA_946555345.1. GTDB lineage: Bacteria > Bacillota > Clostridia > Peptostreptococcales > Anaerovoracaceae > Lentihominibacter. The sequence goes on from CAMNSS010000001.1 coordinate 12,041, forward strand.
TCGATAAAATGCAAGCAGAAAATGCCGCTATGCGCCGCCAAACGCAAACGCGAGTAAAGATCCGCCCACCGCCCTGCGCAAAAATTCCGCTATGCGCCAAACACGATTTTTACCAGCTCCCTGACATAAGCATCCCGCCCTTCCTTCTCTGCCAAATCATGCCCTAACAATTCTTTCACCGTGTCGCTCCGTAAAAAAGCCGCCTGCATGGCTGCCGTCAGGATAAAAGACGCCATGGGCTTATCCTGTCCAGCGATATTTTTGGTCAGGGCAAACAAAAACCCCCGCTGCAAATACGCCGGGTTTTTTTCCGTGTCATAACTCTGAAATTCCCCCAATATGGAAAGGCGCGCGATGGCGGGATATTCAAAGAGAAAGTCGAACACATAAATCGCCCAAGCCGTCATCCGCTCGATTTCCGTATCATAGGGCTTTTGAACGCTCGCCCCGACAATGGCCTTGCCGATCACCCGCTGGACGCAGATCGTGATGAGGTTTTCCTTGCTGCCAAAATGGTAATTGACCAGCCCCAGCGCCACGCCTGCCTTCTCGGCAATCATGCGGGCGGTAATTTTTTTCGTGTCCCCGTCAAAAGCTTCGATCAGCCCTGTCGTGACTTCTATCATATTGTTTTTGACATTTCGTACGGTTTTCATCTTGTTTCACTTCTATCGCTCGAACCGCTTATGAAAAATTCCACTTGTTTCACTCATGCTATGCCTGAAAAGCGTCCATATTTGCCCTCGGAAAACGCCCCATGCTTCCTATGCGGTCATTAATGGAACACGGATTCCTGGCTTCTATTTATAATATTCCCTGTAGCCGCATCAATATCGAAATCATATTCCTGTCCGTCATACCGGATCTCGATTTCATAAACCAGGGTCCCATGTTCGCTATCAGCCTTGGCCTTAGCCACATCTCCTGCCGCTGCGCCGGAAACTTGTGAAAGCGCAATTTCCTTCGCCGCTTCTATCCCGATATCGCTTTGCGCCTCCTGCGTCCCTTGCGGCGCAGTTCCCGCCTGGTTCTGGTCTGTGCTTTCCTGCGGATTCGCCATTATGCTATCCATGTCCTGGTCAAGGATTCTCCCATTTCTTGCAAAAATCTGAAATTCATAAAAGATATTTTCATGGGTAAACTGTATTTCGTATACCATCCTGAAATCATCAAATTCTTTTACCGCAATGGCATTATCAAGCTGTGCCGAACCCGGAACCTGGCTATAAGCGATTTCCTTGGCCTCCGCTTCGCCAATGCCGCCTATAAGTCCGCTAAACCAGCAAAAGGCAGCGAGGATGACCGCCACGGCCACCACCACAATCGCAATCATTTTCCCTTTTTTCCCATTTTTCTTTTCTTCGCTACTCATCCTTATATCCTCCTTCATGCTTTATACTTTCCCATGCGTCCCATCTATTTTCCATGATATTCCGCCTGGCTTCATCAATATTCCGTCCCGCTTCCGCTGCACGCAATCCTATTTACCCGCACTGGCGCTTCGCCTATTGCCCGAGTTTCCCCTGGTTTCGCAGGCGTTCCGCTTTGCCTGTGCCGATGCAGCAACATCCGTTTTGCCAATGCGGCAATCTTCACCGCCCTCTCATGCGTCCTAGCCGCACACATCAGCTCTCATCAAAAATAAGTTCCCGCGAAACAAAATCAAGATATGTTTCATAAGCCTCATCCCAGCTTGCGTAATCCTTCCCGCCCCGCCTGTCGGCAAGCCCATAATTTTCCGTTAAATATTCTGTAAGGTATGCCGTGTATTTTTCCGCGCCCATATAGTTGACATGCTTGCTGTTATAAAAATCCCGTTGCCAGTCGAGATCCATGGCGTCGGTGATTTCCTTCTGGTTAAAATCCAGCACGGGATAACCCCGCTGCTCCGCCAGTTCCTTCGCGGTATTGAATTTTTCCGCCTGTCCATCCTTCATCACATACGGGGATAACACGAAAAGAACATCCTTGTCGAGCGTATCGCAATACGCCAGGATATCCAAAAACACGTCCTCCATTTCCGGCGCTAATGCTGCTTTCTCCGCAGAATACACCGGGCGTCCTTGTGCTTTGACCGTTACTGTATTCGGGCTTAAAACATATCCCTTCGTTAAATTCCACCGATCAACCGGCAGGAAATCAGCAATGCGCAAATCGCCCTGTACCAGCCTGCCATGGTATTTGACAATAGGAACGTAATAATCCAGGCTTCCCGTGTCGATATCGCTCAGTTCGCCGTCTGCGCCCTCCACATAATCCAGCGCCGCTTCTATGGTATCATACTTGTTCAGGGAAATCCTCATGCTGTCCGTCACCCGCCTGATATGCGCATCCGTCACATCATCCTTGCTCTTTAGGATTCCCCGCAGTTCTATAATATAAAGATCCGGATCTTGGGTTTTCTCCACTTCATCGATCAGGTTCGGCACAAATAGCATCGGAAGACCCATCGTCGCCAAATCAAAGGCGGCGATTCCTGCATCGTGGTATGCTTTGGGACCTATGAAATACCTGTTGGTTGCGCTCGTCCCCAAATAGACTACATCCAGCGTGTTTTCCTCCTCTGCATAAAACGCCTTGAAAATTTGCTTGCTGTCATCAGAAGCGGCGATATTAAACACCTGGTTTAAATACAGGAAAAGAAGCGCCGCTATCATAAAGAAGATCACAGCCCGCATCCACTTCTTTCCTTGCAATTCCTCTCTTTTTTTCGCTATCATGTAAATCGTCCTTCTGCCGCGCGGCAATTCATTTCGGCGGGCCATCCCGCAGCCTCGCCAGGCAGCCTATCCTGCATTTTGTTCAACGGGAAGGCGGCTCCGCCAGACAAAAATGCCTGCCCGCTAAGCCTTTCCCATGTGGCTGTGCAGTCCCGCCCAGCGAATCTGCACGCAAAAGCATCTTGCATTCTGCCGCCCAGCCTACTTCGCCTCGCTGGTTTCACTTTCCTCCCAGAGCGCATCATGAAACAGCGTCCACATATCCCCGTATCCTTCCGAAGCCGGCGTTACCGGTTTTGGAATCGTGTTTTCAATGTCAATTTTGATTTCGCCCCGCCTTGACATGAGCAAAACCCTGCTGCCCAGCGTCAATGCTTCCTGAATGTTATGGGTGATGAAAATAACCGTCGCATTTTCCTTTTCCTTAATCCGCAGAAGCTCCATCTGCAATTTGCTTCTCGTCATTGCATCGAGGCTCGCAAACGGTTCATCCATCAAAATGATCTTCGGGTTGAGCGCAAGGCCTTTCGCAATGGCGACACGCTGTTTCATTCCGCCGGAAAGCTGATGCGGGTAAAGATCCCCCTTGTCGCCAAGGCCGACCAAATCCAAATGCTCCTGCGCAATTTTTTCCAGTTTTGCTTTTTCCGTCACCCCATTGACCTTCAATGGATACTGTATGTTTTTCTTCACCGTTTTCCACGGAAACAACTGGTTGAAATCCTGGAACACCATCATCCGGTCAATGCCGGGCTTTTCCACCTTTTTCCCGTCCACCAGGATTTCGCCCTCATAGCCTTCAAAACCTGCAATGCAACGGATCAGTGTAGTTTTTCCACAGCCTGACGGTCCTAAGATGCAGAGGAAATCTCCCCGGTTTACGGCCAAGGAAAGATCCTGCAAAATATTGCGGGAGTCTGGGGCGTCATGATAATTCTTGGTAATATTCCTTACTTCAAGCAATTTGCTCATCTTACCATCCCCCATTTCTTAACCGTATTTCGTTCGAGCGTCCTAAAAAGCCCGTATTCTATGATAATACCGATTATGATAATGACGATCAACGCCGCAAACACGCCTGCAATGTCTATATTGGTCCGCTTCATGAAAATGAACCAGCCGATTCCTGCGCCCGAGCCTGTCGTGCCAAATATCATTTCTACGCTGATCAAGCCCCTCCAAGCCCTTGCCCAGCCGACCCGCATACCAGACAGAACGCTGGAAAACGCCGCTGGGAGGTACACGCCCATCACCAGGCGCAGGCCGTGAAGCCCAATGTTCCTGCCACTTTCTATATAAATATTTGACACCGACTTGAACCCATCTATGATGCTCCTGGACATCGGCCACAAAATGGAATGGATCACGATAAATATGATGGTAGCCTCCCCGATGCCAAACCACATGATGGCCAAAGGCAAAAGCGCCACGCCAGGGAGCAGGTCCATGACGGACACCACCAGATTGTAAATCGCATAAAAGATCTTGCTGACGATGGCCAGGCTGGAAAAAATAAATGCCAGCACGATGCCAATCCCAAGGCCTTTCAGGATAAGGGACATGGAATACAGCGTATACATCATCAGGCTGTCTTCACGAAACCCCTCAATAAAACTCTGCCCGATATCCGCAAGGGACGGGAACATGATCGCAGGAAACGCCTGCATCGCATATACCACCTGCCACGCCGCCAGAAAGCAGACGATGAATATGGCTTGTGTTCTGATTTCTTCTTTCATCTATGAATGTACCTTCTCTCACCTTTTCATATGAAATATAGGCTGGCTGCAAACAGCCAACCTATATTATAGCACAATCTTTCTGTATCGTATAATCTTTTTATTCTAATCCCCGCCTTTTTGCGCTTGTCGCATTCGGTTCGGTTTGCCACTTGGTTCGCTGCGTTCGCTTGCCGCCCCCCTGCGTTAATTTCATTCCTTGTGCCGATCTGGTGCACTAGTTGCCCTTTACGTTATCAAAGGCCAAATCCGTAATCGATTCCGGTGCGTCGTGCTGCAAAAATCCCTCTTTTGCCATGAAGCCTGCCATATCCATAATGCCCTTTGTTTCCGTTGTGTACACGCATGCCGGATCGTTGAGCCATGACAGCATGGTTTCCGCATCCACATCTTCAGCCTCGCACAGCATTTCCGCCGCTTCTTCCTTGTTGTCATTCATGAAATCAATCGCTTCCGCAAGAGCGGCTACAACTGCATCGTAAAGCTCTGGGTTATTTTCCGCAAGTTCGGTCGATGCCAAGGCAACGATGAAGGAATTTCCCTCCGGCCATACGGAAGCAAGCGCTTCGACCTCGGTCATTCCTTCCGCTTCTTCTTTAAAGGTATACGGAGAGGTCGTCAGTTGTAATTTAACGCTGCCGGAAAGCAGGGACGCCATGCCGTCAGGATGCGCCATAGCGACGATGTTGTTGTCGAGCGCATGTGCGTCTCCCAGTTGTTCTTCCGCCGCCATCGCCAACAAGATATGCTGGAAGCTTCCGATATTGACGAGCGCAATCTGCTCACTGCCAACATCCTTTAATGTCTTGATTTCCGGATTGTTCGTCATCAGCTTATGCGGCTGTCCGGACATATTGGAGCAAATCTTCACAGGAACGCCGCCGCATACCGCCGTAATGGCAGGGCCTACGCCCATTGCCCCCACGTCAACGCTGCCGGAGGCGAACCCTTCCGTAATCGCAGATCCTGAATTAAGCGTCGTCCATTCGATCTCGACCGTTCCGTCGTAATGCTTTTCGATCAGCTTCTGCTGTTTCATGATTTCAAGCGGCGCATACGCCATGCCATACTGGTGCGCAATCGTCAAAGAATCATCCCCTTCCGAAGTGTCTCCGCCGTTCCCGCCGCCGCAAGCCGCAAGAGCCATGACCATTACCGCAGCCATAAGGACTGCACAGATTTTCTTCACGTTTTTCATTTTTTTCTCCTTTTATAATAAAATATTTTTATTAACAGGTAAAATGTCTCCATCCGTTTCCCAAAAGGCTATGAAGCGAGGCAATAAACCAGAAGGGCAATCAGCCGGAAACAGCAAGCGGAAGCATACTGGACGAACCAGCGGCGGAAAACCCAAAACAGCACCGCTAATCTTAGCCCCGCCAAATCCATGCGCTAAGCGAACCTGCAAAGGCCGAAAAGCGTCCGCCAGGCTCAAGCGGACCCGCAAAGACCGAAAAGCGTCCGCCAGATCCAAGCGAACCTGCAAAGGCAAAAAACCGTCCGCCAAGCTCTAATAAACCTGTCATTCCAAGGAATTAAATATTTCCGCTTATCCCATACCCGCAAGCGCCTCACCGGTTTTTCAAAGTATCCTTCAAGATCTCGATGAACCGCACCGCCGCGCCGGACAAATATTTATGCTTCGAATATGCCACATACATCGTCCTTTTGCAGATTTCCCGGTCCGCCATATAAAGCGCCGGAAAACGACCGTACACGCTGTTCCTGATCGTGCTTTCTGTCATCAGGGAAATCCCTACGCCCGCCAGCGTCAGGCTATAGCTGGTCATGGTCTGTTCTGCGACCGTGTACCGCTGCGGCTCAAACCCGTATTTTGCAAAGAGCGTTCCCATAATATGGCCGATATGCTGGTCTTCCTTCAAAAGCACAAAAGGCAGATTCTTAAATCGGGTAAAATCCACCTGTGGGATCGGCGTGTAAGCAATGCTTTTTCCATGTGACGCCCCTGGTATGCAGGCAGCATCCCGCCCCTCATGCGCCTGCTGCCCCAGCGGGCGAGCGGCGTTTTCCACATCCTTTATCTGCCGGTTCGATGCAGGAACAGCGTTTTCCACGCCTTTTGCCTGCTGCACCGGGCCGTTCCGTGAAACATCCCGTATTTCCTGCTTGCACAAATCACCCCGAAGCACGCTTTCCGCTGGAATTTGCCACTGCCTCAATTCTTCGTTGACCGGCCACTGCGGCGGAACGCACAGGAAAATTTTTTCCCGCAAAAGCTCCTCGTATTGAAACCGTTCATCCTGCTTCCACGGCGGTGCGATAAATAAATCAATCTGCCCATTGAGCGCTTTGATTGCAATGTCCGGGATATTCCCGTCCACGATCTCAAACTCTATGCCCGGATAGCGCACGCTAAATTCAGCCGCCGCATCAGGCAAATAGCTCACATTAAACGCACCTGCGCCGCCTACGGTCAAATGCCCCTGCTGCAAATCCTCAATATCCGCAATGTGCTGCATCATTTCATTGTAAAGCGCCCGGTATTTCAGCGCATACCGAAGATAAACCCGGCCTGCGTCCGTCATTTCTAATGGCTGTTTCGTGCGGTCAAACAAAAGCACGCCCAAGTGCTCCTCCAGCTTTTTTAGCTGGGCGCTCAATGCCGGCTGGGAAATCCCCATCTGGTCCGCTGCCGCTGAAATATTTCTGGCGTCTGCAATCGCCTGTATGTATTTTGCAGAAGAAAAGCATCCCATCCCCATTCCCATTCCCCCACATAATCTTTTGCTTATGCCCCTATAGTTTATAAATTATGACGATATATTCTAACTCAACAATGTGAAAACTGTGTGAAATTTATGTAGTATATGGAAATATTGCGCCTGATGCTTCCCCATGCCTCCAAGAAAGTTTCTTGCAGAGCATTCCCCAAGATGGCCGATATGACGGTTCACTCCGGCGATTCACCGAATATCCGGTCTTGCCTGGAAAATCTGCGAAATCTCCTGCGCCCTGCCCAAACATCCTATAAATATCCGAAAAATGGAACGAACCCAGCCGCCGGAAAAAATCGGCGCAGCCGACTTTATTCTAGGAAAACACAATTTTTTCATGTATAATGTATCTCAAACATGAATGCGGCGCATCCAAAATGCCGATTATGGGATCTGCCGCACACAAGGAGGCTATTCATGCAAATCTATCCGTCTATCGTAGAAAACATTGCACACCATGCGGCAAGCACGCCCGATACGTTGAGCCTTGCCGATGGAAAGCAAGCGTTTTCTTATCGGGAGCTTTGGGACCATATCTGCGGCCTTTCCCAACAGCTGAGGGAACTGGGCGTTACGAATGGAAGCTGTGTCGTTGTGGAATGTAACCAAAGCGCCAACTATATGATATGCGAATTTGCCATACAGCTTTTGGGCGGCGTATTCGTTCCGCTGGAAAAAAATGCGGCGGCAAGCCGTGCGGCAGAAATCACGATCGATACCGAAGCTGTTTTATACATTGGAAAAGAGCTTCCAACGGAAGCTCTTGGGGAGACGGCACGTGCCATCTCCTTTTTGCCGCTTGACCGCATAGACAGCTACACATGGGAGGAAGCCCCCGTGCCAAAAAGCCGCCTGCAAGATGATTCAACAAAACGATTCGCAGACAAGCCAGCGCAAAGCCCTGGCCATGCGTTTTGTGAAATTGAATTCCCAGCATCCGGCCAAATTGCCGAAATTCTCTTTTCTACAGGCACGACAGGAAAATCAAAAGGCATCGTCCTGACCCACGCTAACGACATTGCTTTAGCGGAAAACGTCATGTTTGGCGTCCAGATGAAAAAAGGCAATGTCGAACTGATTCCCATGCCGCTGAGCCATTCGCATGGGCTGAGGCGGACTTACGCCAACCTCGTGATGGGAAACAGCGCCGTTTTTACAGACGGCGTTACACTGCTGAAAAAAGTATTCACATTAATGGATCAATACCACGTTACTTCCATGGATCTGTCCCCGAGCATGCTCTCCATTATATTCAAGCTGTCTAAGGACCGCTTGGGCGATTATGCCAATCAGATCGACTATATCCAGCTCGGCTCTGCGCCACTGTCAGAGGAAGACAAAATACACCTCAGCCGGATACTGCCAAAAACGCGCCTCTATAATTTCTATGGCAGCACGGAAGCAGGTTGCTCTTGTCTGCTCGATTTTAATTCCATGTGGGGAAAGCCTGGCTGCATCGGAAAACCCGCCGTCAACGCCCGTTTTATCGTGGTGGATGAAAACAGGAAAGAAATCAAATCCTCGCCTGCCAATCCGGGATTCCTGGCAAGCGCAGGATCGATTAACATGAAAGAATATTTCAAAGCGCCCGAACTAACTGCCGCCGCAATGGAAAATGGCTTCATCTATACGAAGGATCTGGGATATATCGATGAAGATGGGTATGTTTATATGCTGGGGCGCAAGGACGACGTGATCAATTATGGCGGCATTAAGATATCGCCGGAGGAAATCGAAAGCGTCGTGATTCAAAACCCAGCGATCCGGGACTGCGCTTGCATTCCTGTCAAAGACGCCTTGACCGGACAAGCGCCAAAGCTGCTGATCGTCCCGGAATTTGGGGAAGTCCAGAATGGCGAACGCAACCTTTCCGGCGCCACGGCAAAATTTAACGGTGAATGGCGGGCGGAATCAAACTACGCACCGAAGACGCAGGACAGAATCACCGAAACCACGCAAAACGGCGAAATCAAGACGCAAAAAGCAGCACAAGACGACAAACGGAATCGTGAAAACGAGACGCAAAAAACGAATAGAAACTTTCATGCCGGACCGAAACGAGATGAAGATTTTTCCCTGGAAAACACCGCAAACGATGCCAAAGCTTCCGCCATATCCGCCCGATACGATGCCAAGGCATTCAAAGCGTTCCTGGCCGAAAACCTCGATGCCAGCAAGCAGCCGAAATATATTGAAATTGTTGATGAAATTCCACGCACGTTTAATGGCAAAATCAAACGAAACGTGTTGCTGGAGCGCGAGAAAAACCGCAATCAAAAAAATGGCGCGATTTAGCTTAGGTTCTATAATTTTAAAATGCTGCCATCAGAAAAATACGCCTCGGCTGGATACATTGTTTTGCCATCCTCCCACTGTCAGCAAACCGATATCTGACCTATATCAATCGCAAAAATGTTGCCGCCCAGATTTTTTCTTTGTGACGTAAAAAAGACGCACGGTTTACCATTCACGGCTTCGGTGCGTCTTTACGCTACTATTTTGATGTAAAGCCATTTCCCGATTACGCTGGGACGTGTGATTTCGTGCTATAAAGCTCTATACGCCCTTCCTCGGAAGACAAGCTCATCACGCAATCAACGAACGGTAAAAATTTATGTCCTCCTCGGAGAGTTCATCATAGGAAATCAAAAGCTCCTCTGGAACAGAACCTGCTTTGATGCTTTCCCCCGATATCTCCATTTTAATAATATTGGTATCCTCATACAATGTAATCGCCATGTTTTCCTCTAGCTCCTTTGTGCCAAAACGTGCGGCAGGATGCTTGTACGAAACGAAAACATACTGCTCCTTTGCACCTTCCAGCTCTTTTTCCAATTCCTTTTGGCGTTCTTCCGTGATTGAATCATCAAAAAGCGGACACTGGTTATATCGATACAAATGCTCTTCGTCACGTATTGTTTTTATCAGTTCATGATTCTCCGCCGAATATATTTTGATTTCAGCCAAATTTCCCAAATCCTCCGCCACATGCGTTTCTCCCTGCTGCGCAGAGCATCCCGCAAGGACGCAAAACACAAACAGAATGCCGATCTTTACATAGCTTTTCTTATTCATCTTTACCCCTGCTTTCTATCATCAATTTGCAAGCTATACCCAATAAATAACAAAATAAAATGATGATAGGCGCATACGGACTCCATGCATCCATTGCCACGCCCACATCCAGCCGCCTGCATCCAAGTGTTGTGACCTCAATCAAATACGATGATATCGCAAACAAGCCTCGCACATCCAGCCGCCTGCACCTCCTCGCACATCCGGCATCTGCCAAGCATATCGGGCGTACCTTGCAAAACCCCGATAGGAAGCCTGAAAAAACGATAAAGAAACCTAAAACCCCCGGTAAATGAATGCGCTCGCATCATAACCCGGCCCATATACGCCCAGAACCAAGACAGCGGCAAACCCCGCCAAAAGAATCCCCCACCTGCACAAAACAGGCATTTCATCCATCGACTGCCGGATTTTGACGCCCTTTTCCTGTTTCCAGCTAATCACAAACCACACCAGGCAACCCAGCAAAATCACCACAAAATCCCCGCCGGAAAGACCGAGCGAGAAAAGCGTTCCCACAAAAGGCGCAGCATGCGGCCGGAAAATAGATGCGTACATGGATAGCGCCGCCGAAAAGGATGCCGCCTTGGGAAACATACGCCCGGCGACAATCAGAAAAAACGTCCGCAAGACCTGAAACACTTTCCATCCCCTATGCGCAGTATTGATATGCAAAACCTGCACCGCCTTTTTCAAATACGGCTCTAGCAAAAGCCCCAAAATGATGATTCCGCCGTTATAAAGACCGTATGCGATATACTTAAACTCTGCGCCATGCCACAGCCCGATCGTGAGGAAGGTAGCCATTTGTGCCACCAAAACTGGGAACAGCTTGCCAATGCGATCCCCGAATACGCTCCGCAAACGCTTGCCCATTTTGCCGAAAAACTTGGAAAGCGAAATCGAATAAAAAATATAATCCCTGCACCAAAAGCTCAGCGACATATGCCACCTGCGCCAAAACTCGGAAATGCTGTCAGAAAAATACGGGCGCATAAAATTATGCCCCATCTCAATGCCCATCGTCTGCGCCACGCCCCTGGCAATGTCAATGCCACCGGAAAAGTCCGCATAGATCTGGATGGTATAAAACAGCAGCGCCACCAGCACGATGCCGCCGGAATAATCCCCATAATGATCAAACACCTGACTGACCAAAACCGCCACCCGGTCAGCGATTACCAGCTTCTTAAAAAAACCCCACAGCGCAAGCTGCATCCCATGCGCCAGATTTTCATAAGAAAACGCATGGCCTTCATAAAGCTGTCCTGCCAGCTGATCGTACCTGGCGATCGGTCCTTGGATAATCTGCGGGAAAAAGGACATGAACAAGGCGAATTTGAGAATATTACGGTCCGCCTCGATCTTGCTTCTGTAAAGGTCGATAATATACGCTGCCGCCTGGAAGGTGTAAAAGGAAATCCCCAGGGGAATCAAAATGCCCAGATCCAGCGAAAAGATACCCAGCCTGTCCGCCAAAAGTTCCAGGTACACTTTAAAATACTTCAAAAACGCCAGCACGCCAAAATTGGCAACTAAAATCAACGCCACCATTCGGCGCTTTTTCTTCTGCACCTTTGCTTTTAATGCTTTTTTGTTTTCCTTGGAAAGCGATTCTTTGTGTGCTGCTAGATAAGCTTTGTGCGCCGCATTCTGCGCCCCGATGTACCGCCCGCCCAAAAAAGTGATCACCGTCGCCGAAAGCAAAAAAAGAAACGTTTTCGGGCTGGATATCAAATAAAAGGCATAACTGGCTGTCAAAAGAACCAGCCACCTGCCTTTTACCGGTGTCACATAATACGCGCCTATGACGATTGCCACAAACGCCAAAAAATAAAACGACGTAAATGCCATGTACTCTTACCTCTGATTTTCCCGGCCGTCCCCGCTGGCTAGCCATTGCCGGTTGGCTTTCCCCGCTGCCCTTTTGGCAGAACCATTGCCGGCTTCGCTTGCCAGAGCCATTTTCATCTGACCTTGACAGCTTTGTTTTGCCAGAACCATTTCTGCCTGTGCTGTTCCGCCCATTTCCCGCCGCTTCCAGTTGCCTTTTCCCAAGACTGTTTCGGCTGGTCTTTACCGGGATCGCTTCCGATCCTGTTTTTTCAGGCTTATTCCTGCGCCTTTGTAATCAGCGTAACCATCGCATTCACGGAATTGAAATTTTCCGGAACGAGATCCTCCACGGAAATTTCTACATCAAATTCCTCATTGAACTCTCCGACGATCGCAACGATGTCCAGCGATGCTAAAATCCCGTCATCAATCAATGCGGTTTCATTTGCATAATCAATATCCGGCCTGATATCCGTCAGGATCTCCAAAATTTTTTCTTTCATAGCAGTTCTCCATTTTCTATCATTTCTTTATCGTCTCCGGGGCTCTTTCATGCTTTTGCGCTTTATCGCGCTTTTATGCGTTGCCGTTTTTTTGCTTTATCCGCGCCGCCTTTTTCGGATTACCGGTCTTTAACATTTTACACGCCCGCTCTTTGCCGATTGCCCGCCCTGCCTTTTCCATGCAAAAGCGCACGCTGCCGCTACGTCCTGCGGTTTGCGTTTGCGGACAAATATGAAAATATTGTAGCACTTATGCCAGGATGAATCAAGGGATAAAACGCCGTGAAGCGAAAACGCCCTGTGGAATCATGGAGCAACAGGAGCAAATGGCTGAAAAAATTTTTCTGTTGAATGCCTCGTCACAAAATCAGCTTCGCCGGCTCTTTTCAAAGGCAAGCTTTGTGGATATTCGGGACAGATCCCAAGCGCTCACCGAAGCTCCAGGGCAAGCCCCAGGTGTTCGCAAAACATCCTGGGCAAGCGGAAATATCGAAAGCGGCATTCCCTGCATAACAAAAACTTGTTTCTTTTTTAAGGAAAAGGATATATGATAATAACAGACAGAACCTGAATGGGCGAAGAAGCTAAAATTGATGGAAAAACCAAAATTGACGGGAGAACAAAAACGGCTATGATTACAACGCTTTTATGGGATGTTGACGGCACTCTGCTTGATTTTGCCGCCGCAGAAAAAAATGCGATCCGAGGCCTGTTTCAAGAATACGGCTTTGGCAACTGCTCCGACGAAATGCTGGCGCGGTATTCCCAAATCAACAAAACCTACTGGGAATGCCTTGAGCGAAAAGAGTTTACCAAGCCGGAGATATTAATCAAACGATTCGAGGATTTCTTTGGCATGGAAGGGCTTGACGTTACCGTCGCCGCTGAATTTAACGAAAAGTATCAAACGAGCCTTGGCGATACGATCGTTTTTCATGACGACAGCTACAACATCGTAAAATCGCTTTGCGGAAAGGTGAAGCAATATGTCGTAAGCAACGGGACAATCACGGCGCAATCAAAAAAGCTAAAGCTTTCCGGGCTCGGCGAATTGATGGACGGCATTTTTCTTTCCGAACAACTTGGCGTCGAGAAACCGGACGTCCGCTTTTTTGACAAGGTGTTTGCGGAAATCCAGCCGGCGGACAAAGCGCAAGTGATGATCGTCGGGGATTCTTTGTCGAGCGATATCCAGGGCGGCAATCATGCAGGAATTATCACTTGCTGGTATAACCCTGAGAACAAGCTGCATCAAGGCGATCTAAAGATTGATCACGAAATCGCCGATTTGCACGAAATTTATGATTTAATTTAATGCCTGTATATCCAGCGTTTGCGTTTCCCTTCGCTTCCGCATATAACGCAGGCCTTTCATGGCAGGGCTTTCGCTGTCTATCCGTCTGCCCAGGCTGCCTGTTTCCCAAAATTGCCGCATTCCTAACGGAGCAGCATACGGACGCAAATTAAGCAAAGGAGGCAGACAAGCAGCATCAGCAAAGCGCGTTTCGTCGCAACGACGGGCGACTGTTTACGGGAAGGCCTGCGAAATTGCTCCCTGCGTTTCATTTCTGGCGAGTCATCTTTTTTATACATTGCATTTCTTTCCTTTCACATTTATCTTCCTTCGCTCTATTATAGCCGATTTAGCCGCTCCAGTCCATTCATTCGAGCCGGTCTCATCCACACGACTCGGCCTCGCCTGCGTAACCTCATCCATGCAGGTCCTTCCGGCCGCCCTCATCGGTGCGGCCTCATCTATTCACGCAAGCCAGCCGACTCACCTATGCAGACCCTTCCAATACCGCCAAAACTGGTAAGCAAAATGCACAAACAGTACCAGGTAAACGACAAACAGCGCCAAGAAAACGCACCAGAATCCACGCCAGCCACTAAAAACCAAGCGCCTTTGCAGAAACAACTGCGGAATTATGATACAAAAGGAGATAGCAACAAAAGGGATTCACACAGAAAGACAAATCCGCCTTTTTCCTTGTCACGGCAGACGTCGCCAATACAGCTATGGCGAAATCGCCGACATGAGCCAAGGGGTTATATTCGCAAGGTCTTCCATCTGCGGCAACCGCTTTATAGCCATTTCACCGTTTTGGCAAAATTTCAAGGGTGAAACGGTGAAATTCGCATAACAATAGCCGCAGAACCAATCTCGGGCGAATGCTTCTGCCCTGCGCTTCACCGTTTCAAGGGTCAAAAGCAAGCAAAACGGTGAAACAATGGAAAATGCCGGATAGCCTTTACCAATGAGCAAATCAACGAAAGGAGATGCGATTTTTGCGTCTCCTTTTATCTCATGGAAAATACCAGAAAAATCTCCCTAACCCTAAATTTCCCATTGACTTTTATATCCCTTGCTCTTTATACTTTAATTTGTACGCAAAAACAAAGGAGGACATATGCGCATACAAAGCCGCAGGCGAAATGGCGCATATACATATCATCAAAGATGAAAAAATATAAAGGCCAGCTTGCACTTTTAACAGCAGCCATTATCTGGGGGTCTGCTTTTATATTCCAAAAAATGGGCATGAATCACATCGGGCCGTTTACATTCGGCGCATTGCGCTTCACGTTAGGATCTTTAGCGCTGCTGCCGGTGATTTGGATAATGAAAAAATTAAACGACCGCAAGCCGGCCGAAATGCAAAAATCGATCACGCCTTGGAGCGACAAAACGCTTTTAATCGGCGGGCTTTTCTGCGGAATCGCCAGCTTCGTCGCAGGCTCGTTGCAACAAATTGGAATCGTCTATACTACCGCCGGGAAAGCGGGATTCATCACGAGCATGGATATCGTAATCGTGCCGATTTTCATGCTGCTCTTAAAGCAAAAAATCGCCAAAGCCACATGGCTGGGGATTGCAATCGCCCCAGTCGGGCTCTGGCTGCTCAGCATAACGGACAGCTTTACGATCGCCAAAGGGGATGCCTTCGTCATGGGCTGTGCCGTCGCATATTCGTTTCAGATCTTGCTCATCGACCATTATTCCGAACGGGTCGATGTATTAAAACTGTCCTTCATCCAGTTTTTCCTCTCAGGGATTTTCTCCATACTGCCCGCAATCTTAACGGAAGTCATTGACCTTGAATCGATCATCGATTGCGCTGTGCCGATCTTATATGTTGCGTTCTTTGAGGTCAGCGTAGCTTTCACATTACAGGTAGTCGGGCAAAAGTACACAAGCGCAGCCAGCGCCACGATTATCATGAGCCTGGAATCGGTATTCGCGGCGTTGTGCGGGACGCTCTTCCTCGGGGAAAACATGACCGGGCGGGAGATTGCCGGATGCATCATCATGTTTGCGGCATTCATCATCACGCAGCTTCCAGAGATGGATTTGAAGCTGCCGCACAGAAAAAGAGAATACAGCAACAATTAGCCTTGCGCCACATAGCGATCTCGCCTGCGGCATCCATTGCAACAAAATTCACGACAATCACAACAGAAGCCTTGCTGTAGCTTCGATACCAGCGTTGTTACCGCCATTAGTTTCGGCTGGCGAAGGTCTTTAGACGCATCCACGGCAGCCCTAGCGGCAGCTATCATTCTGGCCATAACCCCCCAATCAAGCAGTCCTTAACGCAGAGTCTTCTATCACCGACACGACGGCTCGCATCTTTCAAGCATCGCCCCCGTTGCGGTCACAGCAATAACGCAACTATCCCGGTCAAACATTTTTTAACGTAGCGGCTTCCAACATCCAGCGCGGCGGTTTCGCTCACAACCGCCCCAATCAAATCTGCTTCTATCGCTTCGGCGACCGCCTGCCCCATCACTTCTTGACAATCCCATAATACAACCTTGCCGTCAAAAGGTACACCACCGTATAGAACACCCCAAACACCAGGAAACATCCGATGGTACAGCAAGCGAACAAGCGCAGGTTAAACAAGTTCATCAGCATCAGAATCCGCGCCATGAACGGAAATTCAAACGCCACATGAATTCCCGCTGTCACAAGCGGTAAGAAGAACACGATCAAAATCTGCGCGCTGATCGACCTTTTTACCTCCTGATGGCTCATCCCCACATTCTGGAGGATCTCAAACCGCTTCTTGTCCTCATACCCTTCCGTAATCTGCTTGTAATACATGATCAGCACCGTAGCCATGATGAACAGAACGCCGAGGAATATGCCGATAAAAAACAATCCGATGAAATCCGCACCATAGGATTCTTTTTCGACGGAACGGCACACCAGCGCCGCAGAGGTATCGGCGTCCGCGCCATAAATCTTATCGCAAGCCCTGCTATAAGCGGCGCAGACCGCTTCCGTAAGCTCCTCATTCTCGCCAGCAGAGCTTTTTTCCTTTTCCGCCGCCCCTTCCGCCGCATCATCATTGCCGAAGGCAGAAGCGTTCCCATCTCTGCCAGCGTCAGATGTTTCGTCCTTCGCCCCAGCCGCATCGCAGCTTTTCACATCAGCCATATAATGCGATTCAAGAAAAGAGCTATATTCTCCATAGACCTCCCTCTGCCCTGCGTCCAGCTTGCCGATCGCGTCCATATCCCGCACGACGACAAAATAGCCTGAGGTAAGATGCGCCGCCATATTATCGTTTTTCATGAAATCATCCAATGTCTTTTTAATAGTAAAGTCCTGCCCCAGAATATGAAATGCCTCACCCTTCATCGGCGTCTTGCTGGAGTACACCAGCGCTTCCCCGTCCCCTAGCGTCTCCGAAGTTCCCATTGACTCGTTGTAATCCGCAAGCGGGACAAAGCAGAGCGTCCTAAGCTGATTGAACGCCCGAATGCTTCCGCCAAAGTTTTTTGCACCCGGCTCGACAACAAAGATATTCTTTTCTTCGTCATAAACCGCCGTAATGCTCAATTCACGGTACTGAACCGCATCGACTGCCGAAAGCCCCTCCTCTGCCAGCGACTGCTCGATCGTCCGTATATTGTTTTCAATCGTTGGATCATCCGCCTTGGCCGTCATGGACAACTCAGACGGAAAACGCGACCGGAACGAATCATCAAGCCCCAGGTACATAGAGAGAACCGCCGAAATCATCACCAATACCATCGTGGAAAGGATGCAGATATTCGCAAGCCCGACCGCATTTCGTTTCATGCGGTACATCATGCCGGAAACACTGATAAAATGCTTTGTTTTATAATAATACCCCTTGTTCTTGCGCAAAATTTTCAAAAATGCGATGCTTCCCGCCGTAAAGACCAGGTATGTGCCGATAACTACCAGGATCACCGCTATGAAAAACAGGAAAACAGCGGCCACTGGGTTTTTCGTCATCACAGCGATCACATAACCGCTGACAAGGCAGATACACCCTAGCAATGCGATCAGCCACCTAGCCTTCGGTTCGCGCTCGCCCACATTATCGCTCCTTAAAAGCTCCACCGGTTTCGCCCTTCTGATCTGCCACATGGAACTTATCAGCATGAAACAAAAGATAACGCCAAACAAAGCAAAGCTCTTGCAGATTGCGCTGGCGGAAATGTAAAACCCCAGCGGAATCACAGCGTCAAACAAACGCATGATAACCAGGTACATCAAACGGTCAAGCAATATCCCCGCCAAAATCCCCAGCGCCATGACGATCAAGAATACATAGAACGTCTCCAGTCCTATGACCTTCACGATGTGGCGTTTTTCCATACCGAGGATATTGTAAAGCCCGAACTCGCTTTTCCTCCGTTTAGTCAGAAAGCTATTGATGTAAAAGAGAAAGATGAAGGCAAAAATCGCTACAACCGTCTGCCCCATCCCCATGTAAGATTGGATCACGTTGCCGCCCCACAGGTCGCTCATGCCTTCGTTCTCCGCCAGCGAGCAGACGATGTAAAAGATAGCAACAGTCACGATGCACGAAAGCATATATGGAATAAATGCTTTGCGGTTCTTCTTGATGTTGGTAAAGGCCATCGCTGGATACAGTCTAGTCATCGAGACCACCGCCCATCCCGCCGCCAAATCCAGTGCCTATGCCACCTGCACCAGAGGCGTTACTTTCAAGGGCGCGATTGCCGATTCCAGATGCCCCTCCCCCGCCATTTCCAAAGACCTCATTTCCACCGCCGGTGCGAACGCCATTTTTTGTGTTCTCGTTTGTTCCAGCGCTTGCATTTTCACCCGCATCGCTTCTTTCTGCTCTGTTTATGTCATTTCCTGCGGCGCTGCCCGTTCCGTTATTTCCGTTCTGCGCCGCCATCATCGTCAATGTATCCGAAATCTTTCCAAACATTTCCTCCGAAGTCGCCGACGCCCGGTACATCTGATGAAAAACCGCCCCGTCGCTGATGAAAAGCACGCGGCTTGCGTGGCTGGCTGCCTTGACCGAATGCGTCACCATCAAAATGGTCTGCCCATCCCTATTGATGCCGTTAAACAGCTTCAAAAGAGCATCGGCAGAGCGGGAATCCAGCGCACCCGTGGGTTCATCGGCCAAAACCAGCTTAGGCGAAGTGATTAACGCCCTGGCGACCGACGCCCGCTGTTTTTGCCCGCCCGATATCTCATAAGGGTATTTGAGCAAGATATCCGTAATGCCCAGCTTCGCCGCCAGCGGCGTGAGCAGCTTATTCATCTCATGGTAACGTTTCCCCGACAGCACCAGCGGCAGGAAAATATTATCCTTGATATTAAACGTATCCAATAAGTTAAAATCCTGGAAGACAAACCCCAAGTTGTTGCGCCGGAACGCCGACAAATCTTTTTCATTGATTGCGGTGATGTCCTTTCCCTCCAGCATCACCTGTCCCCTGGTCGGTTTATCCAGCGCCGCCAGGATGTTCAAAAGCGTGGTCTTGCCTGAGCCGGATTCCCCCATGATCGCCACATACTCGCCCGCTTCCACGGAAAAACTCACATTTGAAAGAGCCTGCACGCTGTTTCCACCGAACCGGGTCGTGTATATCTTTTTTAAATTGTTAACCTCTAAAATTGCCATTTGGTATTCCTCCTTTTCCTTTTATGCTTTGAGAATACCAAAAAATAAATCTCCCATCCATCGGTTTTCCTTACGTTTTCCCCGCCAACCTTTCATTTTTGAAAGATTGGCGGGGAAGTACTGCACAATCGCAGTAAAGTGGAGCGCAGGCCAAGCGGACAATGCGCAAATGAACGAGTACAGACAGGCGGAACATCATGGCAACATGGAAGCATTGCCAAAGCATTGTGCTGATGCATTGGGGTATCGTTGCATTGTTACATTATCTTATTGACGCACTGCTGCATTGTCACATTGCCGCATCATTACATTGATGCGTTGATACATTGATGCGCCGCCACAGCACATCACTCCAAGATCGTGCGCTGCTGTGACAGATCGATAGAAACTTTCGTCCCCACACCGATTTCCGACGAAATGCGAAGCTCGTGCGACAGCCGCTTTAAAATCTCCTTGCACAGGTACAGCCCCAGCCCCGTAGATTTCTTGTCCAGCCTGCCGTTGTACCCCGTGAATCCCTTTTCCCCGATGCGTGCGATATCCTCCGGCGCGATGCCGATTCCCGTATCCTCGATCACAAGCCTTGCGCCACCCTCCGCATAAATAGATATGCTGCCCTTTTTCGTATACTTGAGGGCATTTGACAAAAGCTGCTCGATCACGAACTGCATCCACTTTTCATCGGTAATTACCTTTAAAGCAAGCGGCTCGATATTGAGGGAAATCTTCTTGGCGATAAAAAGCGGCGCATATTTTCTGACCGCCTGCCTGACGATGGATTCCAAATCATATTCTTTGATCAAATAATCGGTATGGTCGGATTCCAGGCGGGCATACGACAAAACCATCTCCACATACTGCTCGACCTTAAAGAGTTCCAAGCGCAACGGCGCATTGCAGTCCTTTTCATCCAGAAGCAAATGCATCGCCGCAATCGGCACTTTGATCTGATGAACCCACATCGCATAATAATCATTCATGAAATTCCGGAAATTTGCCGTTTCATTGGCAATCCTGTTTTGGTTTTCAAAAAGCAACCTGGCCAGGTTCTGATAATCGGATTCCAGCGCATTGCGCGCAGGCGGCATACCGTGCAGTGAAAAATGTATGCTCCCCGCTAAATCCGCCAGCATCAGCCGAATCCGGTAAAACTTTACAAAATCTGCGATCGCAAAAATCGCCCCAATCACAGCGCAGACGCATCCCGCATACAGCACCGCATCATACCGGACCTGGTGCAATGCGAAAATCCCAGCGAAAATAAGCATAAAAACAACTGACAGCGATATGAATTTCACTTTGCTTTTCATATACGCTGCCAGGCATCTGGTAAACGATGGTCTTTTCATTCGATGATATACCCAATCCCTTTCTTCGTTTTGATAAAGTCTTCAATACCGGCCTGAGCCAGTGTCTTCCGCAGTCTCGTAACATTGACCGACAAGGTGTTTTCGTCCACGAAGCTATCCGTTTCCCAGAGCTTGTTCATCAGGGCATCCCGGCTCACCGCCTGCCCCTTCTGTTCCAGCAAGACCGTCAGGATCTTGTTTTCGTTTTTGGAAAGTTCCACCTTGCGGTCTTCAAAATGGACGATACACGCCGCACTGTCCAAAACAACGCCTCGGTGGGAAAGAAGGCTGTCTTGCTGCGTATTAAAATCGTAAGTGCGTCGGAGCAGCGCTTGGATCTTTGCCAGAAGCAGATCCAAGTCAAACGGTTTCGCAACAAAATCATCCGCTCCCATATTGATCGCCATCACGACATTCATGTTGTCGCCAGCAGAAGAAATGAACATGATCGGGACTTTGGAAAGACGCCTGATTTCATTGCACCAGTGATAGCCATTGAAAAAAGGCAAAGAAATATCTAAAAGTACAAGCTGCGGGCAGAATGCGGTAAACTCTGCCATCACGTTCCGCAAGTCGCCGCAAATTCCAGCTTCAAATCCCCAGCTTCGAAGCTTTCCCGCAATCGCTTCCGCAATCACATCATCATCTTCTACGATAAAAATCCTGTACATGCGCCCAATCACCTTCGCTCGCTTTCCAGCAATTCATTATAAGTCTTCCTGTCCAGCGGATATTTATATAACGCCGCCGCTGACAGAAGGAGAAAAACGACAGGGATAACTGTCCCGGTATTCTCAATCCAAAACTGCGCCCTTGCGCTCTGCACGGCGGCCTCCCCGTCAAAACCCCCGGCCTCCAAGATCAAGCCGAGGAGCTGCCCGCCGATTCCAGCGGACATGGCTTCCACAAGGCCTTGGAAAGAAAGAATCGTCGCCGACCTGTGCCGCCCGTTTTTAATCCTGTCATACTCGCACACATCATAAAAAGTGCCAGGGATGATCTGCCAATAGGTAGAAGTGCATATGACGGAAAAGAAGAGATATACCAATAATTCCGCCATTTGCGGCAGGTCAGCAAACCTGATGAAGCACATACCGATACAGCCAAATACATAAAATCCAATCAGTGCTCCCCGCCTGTCAATCGCAGCGATCATTTTCGCCACGACCGGAATCAGCGCAGTAGAAAACAACACGCGCAGCAGCATACTTCCTGAAACCTCAGTCGCTGAAAGTCCCAGATTATACGTCAACACATACACCAGGTTCGACATGAGCAGGGTATGGGCAATCAACGCAAATGAGCTGGATGCGACCAGGGATTTCATCGGCTTGAGCTTCGCAACGGAAATATATTCCTTGAAAATATTGCTAACTTCCTGTTTGAAACGGAACGTTTCCTTTTGCGGCGGCGCATCTTCCAATCCTTCCTTTACAAAATCCGCTTGCGGTGATGCGTCTTCCGTTTTTGTGCCTGCATCTGCCTGCGATACGCCGAAAGCGCCTTCTGCCTGCGCTTTTCCAACATCTGCCTGCGATGCGATTGATACGGCATCCGCCCCTGCCTTTGCAATGATCTCCTGTGGCACGAACGAACCACCCGCGCCCTGCGCTTTTGCCCCGCTCTTTTCCTGTGGCGAAACCGCTACATCTTTATGCCTTGCTGCCGCTACAGTAACGAGAATGCTGGCAAACGTAATCAGCCCTAAAATAACTGCGGTAAGCGACCATGCCCCGCTCTGGCTCATCCCAAGGCTTTCAAGAAAATCAACGATGATCGTCGGCGAAACCATGGCAAGCGCACTGCCAAACATATTGAAAAAAGAACTCCACAGCCGAAGGGCAGTCCTGTCATCATAGTCAGCGGTATACTCTGCGCCGAGCGCCAGGTAAGGAACGATAAAACCTGTATAACTAACCCAATACAGCATGACAAGCGCACCGTAATAGAATGGCTTCACCGCCATCGGGATTGCCACATTGGTAAACAGCAACGCCATGGAAAGAAGCAAAGGGATCGAAAAGACGAATATAACCGGCCGCCTCCTGCCAAACCGTGTACGCACCTTATCTGCAAAATACCCGATCAAGGGGTTCACAACCGCATTCCAAATAGAGCCGACAGCTGCGATCGTTCCCGCAATGCCCGGCGGGATTCCCGCTATGGTCGTTAAAAAGAATATGAGAAATACGCCAATTAAGCTATATGCCGTCGCATCCCCGAGCGAAGCGATGCTGTATCCAATTTTTTCAGCCAACGTGGTTTTGTTCATTTATCGTATCATCTTCCACTTTCATTATTATCGTTTCCCGCAATCATCTCCGCTACTGCCGCTACGCAATTAGCTCTGCTGCTATCACCGCATAATCAGCCTTATTCCTGCCGCTATACGATCGTTCCCGCTACTGCGCCGTACGATTAGCGTCATTCCTGCCACCGATGATTAGTCCCGTTACGATCACCATGCAATCAGTTCCAATCCTGCCGCCGCGCGATCGCCTCCGTTACAAAATTTCATCTAAAATATCACAGGCGTCACAAGCAAGTTTCGGACACAGATCCATCATCAGCCCCGCATCCCTCACTTTTTGCAGCTCCTCTGGCTTGGAAATATCATAGCCGAGAAGCTCCCTGCAAATCAAGCTGCCGTTAATATCAATGAAGGCCTTTTCAAATTCTGCCTTTTTCTCCATCATCTTCATCTTTGCGGCTTCATCACCCGGTTTATATTGGCCGAAGGCATATCCGATCGCCATCAAAGCGCCGGTTACGCATCCGCACGTCCTGCCATGAAACATGCCGCCGCCAAATGCCGACGCCACCCGCAAAGCGATTTCTTGATCCAACCCCAAGATTTCTGCACCATACTGAAATACCACCTGCGAACAATCAATCCCGCCCGCATAGCATTCCATGGCCTTCTCTTTTGTCATTTCTTCCATATGATTTCACCTCTTTTCACCAGAACGCTGCGCCAGCCATTCATTGCCATATGCTGGCCGTTGTTGCCGTACGCCGGTCATTCATTCTCGTTGTTGCCGTGCGCCAACGATCCATTTTCACGTACCGGCCATTCATCATCCATATACTAGCCGTGTGCCGGCTGTGTGTCAGCCATTCATTGTCGTCATTATGGCGTGCCAGCTATGGCTAGCCTTGTAGCGTTCCCGCATTTACCCCAGTATATCACACTTCCAGGACAGAAAAAAGATCGGATGCCTCTCCAGCGGGCATCCGGCCTCTAAAAAACTTTTTTTCCAAAACCCAGACCGCGCGAAGTAATCCCGTCCCCCCCCTTCACCTTGCACGAGCCCTGCCAAGCAGCCGCTTTTCAGCGTCAGGCTAACACCATGCCAAGCCTTGCCCAATCCGCATCGGGTCATCTTGCTTGTCCTTCCCCCCCCCGCATAAGCCACTGTAAACAAATGCTTTCCAGCAAAAAGCTTCCGCCAGCCAGACCATGCCGGGCCTTACCATGCCCAACCGCATTGGCAAACCATTCACCGTTTGCTTTCTGCCGCTACTTTCCGTCGGCAAATTCTGCGCTCCCCATATTTTTCCACCCATATCGGTAAATCGACACCAGAATTGACGTGATTCCAACGATTTCATTTAATGCACCGCCGAGCGAACCGATACAGATATCGTATGCCATCCACGCAGGGCAGGCGCATATCAGATTATAAAACCTGATCTTCTGTGCATTATTCGTCCAATACCCGATCGTGCTTCCGATCATTGCGGCAAACGGCAACAGGCTCGATAAACCCTGCCATGTAAAAATCAAAATCACCGTGCATACAGCGGCGATAATCACAATCCATCCCTTCCATGCAAGCCATTTATGTTGTTTTGAGCCTAGGATCATGAGATTCCGTATGATGACGACGATCAGGTTAAAACAGCCTGCGATCCCGCCCAGCATAAAAAACTGGACACAGAACAGGCAGCTTGCTAAGGTCTGCAAAATAAAAAGAACTTTATTTGACTTGATCTGATAAGAACAGATAAAACAGGCGGCAGCGAAAAAGCCGAGCGCCTGCACGATAACCATCTGCATCATTTACGCTTCCCTCCGTCCATCACAGCGAATCAAAGCCATGCCAATGCGTAATCTGATCAATGTCTTCCCGCTCGCTTACAACATGGTTTGCCGCAAACTGCGGATCTGGATAGCCTAATGCAATCCCTGCGACAAAACGCTTATCCCCAGGAATCCCCAGATGCATACGAAGCGGTTTTTGATACGTGATCGCCTGGTTTTCCACGCAAGTGCCAACGCCATGCTCCATCGCCGCAAGGCAGATATTCTGCGCAACACAGCCCATATCAAACCGGCAAGCCGCCTCATTGAGCTTTGCATCCATATACAAAATAATTGCTGCCGGCGCATCGAAAAACCGAAATCCCCGCTGCGTCCACCAATCACGTTTCTCCTTATTCCCGCGGGCAATGTCCATCGCACGGAACAACTGCTTGGCTACGCCGATCTGGCGCCGCCTGTATATGCCGTCAAACGGGTCTTCTTCGTAATCCTCCGGCTCGTTATTGTAAAAAGCCGCCGCATTTTCCGCACCGATTTGCTTCAAAACATCTCCCGACACGACCGCAAACTCCCAGGGCTGTATATTGTTGGCGGATACTGCCCGGCTAGCCGTTTCCAAGATATCAGAAATAATATCCTTCGGCACGGGCTTATCCAAAAATCCGCGAATCGACCGTCTTGTAAGAATTGCTTCTTTTAATTCCATTCCTTGCTCCTCCTCATTGAACATCGTATATTTTTCGGTTGTTGCAGCGCACGCATCATTTTCTTGACGACCCGTGTGCCATTTTTCCAACGCTTACGTTTTCATTCTTCATGCGGCGGTCTGCGCCGTGTTCTTAACTGTCCGCTTCTTCGCTTGCACCACAGTTCATACGCCGTGTTCCCTGCGCTTATGCTTTCATTCACGTTGCGGCTTACGCCGCTACGTTCTTGACGGCCTGCACCACCGTCGCCCCCATGATTTATGCGCCGTGTTCTTAATCGCTTTCGTCCGCACTTTCCTTGTGATCCATGCGCTCTCCATGATTCATGCTGCCACCCAGCGATTTTCCGCTGTTTCCCGCATCCGCAGGCGCAAGCGTAAGGCCAATGACGCCTGCGAGAATCACACTGCCGCACAAATAGTGATACCAATACAACGGTTCTCCCAAAAGAAGCGCACCGGCAATGATGGATACCAGCGTAGAAGCGCTGTTAAACGCCGTTGACTGGATGATTTGCATATGTGCCAGCATATACGACATGAACTGCGCCGACAGCAAAATGCAGCCAACCCCTAAAAACACCGCCCAAATCACAAATTCCGGGTGTGCCAGCGGTTCAAAAAAATCCGCAATATTTCCCTGGTAAGCGCTCCTCGCCAAAGCCGCAACCGTAAAAATCGGAAAACCGCCCATCGCAATGCACTTCGTGATTTCAATCGGCCTGAACACATCCCTGATATAACGAGCCGAAACATTGTTGCAAGCCATAAAAATACTGCTTGCGGTCATCAACGCCAAACCTTTGGCATTGAGATCGATATCGGTAGCATTCAGAATCACCAACGCCGCCAGCGCAGCAACGGTAACAGCCATAAAAAGATTCTGCATAAGCGTCGATTTCTCTCCCAGCACGATCCGCCCGATTATCTTCGCAAAAATCGGCACCATCGTGAACACGATCGCACCTTCGATCGATGTGGCAAAGAACATGGCGACAACCTGGAAGATCATAAACAGAATATAAAACGCCGCCGTCTGGTAAAGGTGAATCTTCGGCCTTCCCTGATCTTTCATTGGCGCTTTGCCCGTCATCCGCCGCGCCGCCATCCAAATGGCTACGCCAATCAAGGCAGTGATATACCGGTACGCCAGGATTTCCAAAGGATCGGCATAAAGCGCGCATTTCTTGATGCCAAAAAATGAGAAACCAACGATCAGCGTAAAGGCAACCGCAACGCCGTACAACCTGTATTTTCCCGGCTGTTCCTGCATCTGTTGGCTTTGCATCGGTTCGCTCTGTACTGGCTGGTCCTGCCCGTTCTGTACTGACCGGCTCTGCATCGACTCGACCTGCACTAACTCATCCTGCATCGACCTGCACTTTTTCGGCTGATCCTGCATTTCCGTCATATCCGCTACCACCTTTCCCGAAGCCATGAAGCAAAAGCTACCCCTAATTTCCGATGGTTTTCCGCATCTAAATGAACGCCGTCTATGCTGCCGCAGCGGGCATATTTGTTGGCGTCGAAATATAAAAACCCATCCTTTTCAGCCTGTTTTTCAAAAGCCTTCGCCACCGTCTTAGATACGGCGATCGTCTCTTCATCATAAGATTCGCCAAAAGGTCCATTCAAGGCATCCTCGGTCGTTTCCAGCGGCGCCATCAGGACGTACTGGCATGAGGAATCAGGGTATTTCTCCCTGACAGCCGCCCGAGCCGTTTTCAATACCTTTGCGGCATTTGCCGCCGTCATTTCCGGCGTTTGGAGCAAGCTTTTATCCAGATCGTTTGACCCCAGCTTCACGCAAATCATGTCAAGCGGAAGCTGTGACCGGATGCACGGCACAATATATGCCAGTCCATTGCAAAACGGCGAAAGAGGATCGTCCAAGCAAGTCGTCCGCCCATTGAGTCCTTCTTCCACGATAACGTAGTCTCTCCCCAAAAGATTCTGGCAAACCCCGGTCCATCTGGTGTTCTCGTCAAACCGCCCGCCTGTTTCCGCATTGAAGCCATGCGTATTGGAATCCCCGTAAACCAAAATTCGTTTTTTCATCACATCCTCCTGATCGTTTTTTTGCACTTCTGTTCTTCGTTCCTGTTGTACGCTTCCATATGTTCAGCAGCTTATTTTTCTCGCATATGATATATTATAGCAAATTTTAGGAAAGATTGCATTGCGGCTAACGCATTATTGTAAATTTTTGAAAACCGAAAAAAGGGCAAAAAAAGGCAGAACAGGACGGCGCACAGCGCCACGCATTACCATAAGCCTTCGATATCCTAAAGAAAACTCGAGCCGAACAGTGCACAGCGCACGGCTGCAAAGGTCTGGAAAAATCAGGGCGCATTGCGGTAAATTAATCGTAAACTTTTAGAAAAGGCCAAAGCACAGCATAACACATCATTTCAAATTTTTGAAAAGGTTAAAGCGAAACCCGGCATATCGACACAGGCTTTCGGAAGGACGTACACTCGGAATCCCTGTACTGCGAGCCACCATATGCAAAAAATATATCACAAGCTGCTACACCTTTAAAAAACACATCCTAATCCCGCTATACCCCGAAAAGCCACGCCGCAAACTGCAAGCAGGCGAGGCACACGTCATCTGCACCAGATTTTCACCGTTTTGCCACCAAAAGCCAGTCTGAACGGTGAAACAGAAAGAAAAACGGGGCTACATCGCTAAGACAGCGCCAGGCCAGCTTCCCCGCTGCGCTTTGCCGTTCAGTATACTTCCGCCGTCCTGCGTGCCTTTCCCATCCAGCACGCTATTCACCGCCGCCCCGCATACTTTTGCCGCTCGGCACTCCGTTGTTTCCCAACACCCTTACCACCCGGCACACTTTTCCCATTCAGCATACCATCGCCGCCCATACGCATAATATAAGACAGCGATACCGGCAAATACGGATCAATCATTTTCAGGTAATCTTTTGAAAAATATTTTGCATTCTGCGCAACGGAAACGAGAAGCATCGTCTGGCAATTCCGCAAAATGAAATGATGCAGTTCAGGATTCCTCGGGGAGAACCCACTGATGCAGTCCCAGGCAAAATGCAAAAGCCTGCTCGCAAACCGTTCCCTCGCTTTCCTGCCCCGACAGGCTGTCGCGAGCGTCTGCGCATGCTTTTTCCGGTCTTCCGCAAGATCCTGCAAATCGTCGGCAAGCTGCAAGACGAGCCCAAGAGCCAAATAAAAGCACATTTCGTCTTCTGTCCTTTCAGAACAATCAAAACCAATGCTAATCATGTAATCCAGCAATACAGAAAGCCCGCCTTTGTAAGCTGAAATGCGGAGAATTTCAGCCGCATCAAGTTTTTTTGCGCCACGCCTATGTATTTGAAGCATGCTTTCTTCCTGTGCTTGTAACATAATCAGCAAAAGATTTGCGGCGTCCTGCCGTCTCGCCACATCATCTGAATAATGATCCAGCACGAGATAAAGAAGCCGCATCGTTTTCTTTTCATGGTCGTTTCTAGGACTGGCGCTCTCACCAGAAAGCGTTCTGCGGATCAAATCATGATAGGCGTTTTTGTCGTCGCTTGTCCTGCGCCATGCATCAATGTAATTATCCGTATATGGATAAAGCAAGCTGTATCCCAGAATCGCATCATGGCAATCCTGGGATTTTCCTTGCAGATTGGCGATAACAGCATAGATCAGATAGTTTCGCATTGCTTGCCAGAGGCTTTCTGTGGAAATCGTTTCATCAAAGGCATTTGCCCGATCTAGGAAGGTCTCAATCGTTTTTTCAAATTCATGCAAAAGGGCTTTTTTCGGGGCAGCGGGGCGGGTATGCAGCCCCGTCTTTGGGTTTGCGGATTCCCCAGGAAAAGTTTCTTTTGCGGCAGCAAGACGGGTATGCGGGTCATGGCATTCTATTTCAAATTTGTGCCAAAGCCCCTCTTGGGAACGACCGTCCTGCGGCGGACATCCCAGCGGAAGAGCTTTTGCGTTTTTTTCATTTTCCTCTGCGAAAAACTGCCTGATTTCTTTCTTTATCCTTGCTTTTATTGCCTCCCTTTGTTCCCCGGAAGGATGGCAGGGCATATCCCGCAAATGCTTCTGCAAGCGGAAAAGGCGCATTTCGTTGGACGCTTTTTCCTCCGGTGAAACGACGGGAAGGAATCTCGGGAAGGTATCCGGCTGACAATGCCATTTGGGAATGATCTGCTCAAAACAGATGGATCTGATTGGTTCTCTGGTAAGCATGGAAGACTCCTATTTTTTGATTGCAGTGATGGCCTGCACGCATGAGCGGGCAAGAAACGGGTAAACAGAGCAGCACAGCGAATGCGGAAAACACAGCGCAGCTTCCGCCAACTGTCATGCGGGCATATTCTGCAGATATGCCTTGCGCTGTGTTCATCATATAGCCAGCTCTCACGCCTGCCGCCCTTCATATGCATGGGGATGCTTTGACGGATGTGCCGCCCTGACCGCACGCCGCATATGCACCCTGCATGGCTTACAGCCTTTGCATACCACCGCTGAACCTGCCGGTTTTACCGACCTCCATGCGCCTATTTTTTATCATTTTACCACGATATCTCCATCATCCAAAGTGATTTTTAAAAATGTTACAGCATCCGGCAGGCTTCTTGCGAATGCGGCGTTCTCATCCCCTGCGGACTTTGCACCATCGATCGCACGATCCACATCCACATCCCCGTATTCCGTTTCAAGCTCCATAGCAAGCCCCTGCAAACACTTCGGCGCAAGATTTACTGCCACATCGCCATATTCCCCTTCTATTTCACAGCTTCCCGCAATCACAACATCTTTCAGGGACGCGTCCCCATCGGACAGCTTCGCCGATACATCATTCATTCTGCCGCGCTTGAAAGAAAAATCGCCATATTCCATATCGATCTGTGCTGTATTGAGTTCGCTGTCTTTCAGGCTAAAATCTCCGTCCTCTAAATAAAGCTCCCCTTCGTTAATCACCGTGCCCTCAATCGCCAAATCGCCATACTCCATATGGATTTCCGCACGATTCCAAACCATGCCGCGAATCGAAACATCGCTGGCATCCACATGAATCCTGCTGTCCGGCAAAGCCATGCCATCCGGTAGATACAGGGTCACTTCGTTTTTTTCCTCCTCAAATGCCGCTCCATTAAACAGCGATCCGATATCGGGAATCAGGACGATCGAGTTTTTCGTTGGCGCTTCCGTCATGGAAAGAATGCCATCCGTTACATCCCAGGCCAGCGGCTTTGCATCCTGGTCGGAAAGCCATCTTTTATCCATCGTATATTCCAGGTAACAAGCTTCATCCCCCGATGGCTTGATTTGCAAATCAACATATTCTAAATCTATATCCAGCCCCTTTATGTCTTCGATCTTCGTTTTCTCCTGAACATATACATGGTCTTCCCGCATCGCCGCACCGTCCATCTTATTCAGGTCGGCCTTCGCCACATATTCGTTTCCACCGAGCAGATACCCGGCGATCGCAAAGATCAATCCAGCCGCACAGATCAGCCCTCCGATAATCAACGTGTTTTTAAAAATTTTATTCATTTCCCATTACCTCCTTTTGATGATGCGTTTTGTTCCCAGCGCAGTGGCAACGCCAAGCCATTTCCCGCAATAGACCACTAGGACGAAAAGCAAAAAACTGCATCCGATGCTTGCAAGCGCCAGTCCTGAAAGAAGCAGCCCGCCCGAAAATGCGACGGTCATGGCCATAAAACCCCGTATCAAAAGCTTTATCCCCGCAAGAAGCAGCGCAAGGCTTACCGCAAAGCCTGAAATCAGGATGCTCGCCGCAACGACTACCGCCGCCAGAATCAGAGCCAAAGCTGCAATCAATAGCGGAAGCCCGATCGGCGCAGCGCAGATCAACAGCACGGCCGATGCGATATTGTTTTTAATGGAAAACAGCACGCCTTTCTTTGCGTTATCGACCACCTGCTCATCCAAAAGCCTTGCGACCATCTCCGCCGCCGCTTCCTTTGGCGTTCCCAGCTCGGCAATCGCCTGGCTTGTTTCCTCTTCGCCCATTTCATCAAAATATTCACGGAAATATTCCATCGCATTCCCATAATCCTCTGCAGGAAGCTTCCGCAAATGCCGTTCCAGTTGTTTTAAGTATTCCGTTTTTGTCATGCTCTCACTCTCCCCTCAATAATTCCATCAAGCGCATCCCGGAAGGACGCCCATTCCTCCCTCAAATGCGCTAGTTCCTGCTTTCCATCGGGCGTCATCGAATAATATTTCCGCTTCCTGCCCTGATGCTCTTCCGTATACGTCGTAAGATATCCTTTCTTTTGCAGTTTGCTTAAAATCGGATATAATGTTGATTCTTTGATCTCCGCAACCACCTTGACCGTCTGGCTGATTTCGTATCCATAAGAATCCTGTTCATTCACGACCGACAGAATGATACACTCGATCAATAACGATGATACTGGATAATACATCTTATTCCCCCTTTCTTAATCATGCGGCGGTTTGTTGTGGCAACATGGCTGCCCTGCCAAAAGATTTGTCTGCGGCCGCTTGCTGTGGCAAACTTCTTGGCTGTGCATCCCGTGCCAGCTCATTTGATTTGCGATTGCGGTCTTCCGCAATGGTACGGCTTCCCTTTAACCGCACGGCCGTGTTCAAAAATCTGTCTGCGGCGGCCGCTTTCCATGGCGACCCGTGGCGGCTATCCATGCTGCCATACTTTAGCCATGTAACCGCTCTTCAAGCATATGCCAGTTCTTTGCCTATGCGGCCATTCCTTAGCCATACGCCGTGCCATCTCTTTTTCTGCGCTACAACTACCTTCTGTAGCAATATGGCGGTTCTGACTAAACACCTGTTTTCAGGCAAAACGCCGCCACGCTAACCAATGCGCTCTAGCGCAAACCTAGCTAATGCAAAATGTTTTAACGAAAACAACCTGTAAACATCTGGCTCTCATGCAAAACATTTTAACAAGAACAACCTGTAAACGTCTAGCACAAGCACCGAGCGAAAATCAACTGAGAAACAGCTCTTGCCACATAGTTTTATATATAAAATTATTATATATATTTTCTTTATATATTAAAACTTTATATATTGTTTGTCAAGGGCAAAAAATAAAAAGTGTGCAAGGCGGAATCAAAACTCCTTTGCACACATATCGCCCACTTCGGGACGACGCTTCGCAAAACGCTTTCTTTGCCTTTTGCCCCAGCTTTAGCTGACTAAGCAAAACGGACAGCGCAGGTGAAATTCCGTCATATCACCTTAGCGATATTTCCTACATTATAAAAAATCAGCAGAACAAATCTGCTGATTACCTAACACGAAAAAACAAATCACAGTAAGTGCGGCTTGTAATGACCGTATCTAGCAACAAGCATATCTTACAAGGGATGCCGTCAATGAAATCACCGCAAAACTTTTCAACATTTATGCCACCGCCCCCTACGCCCCGTTCACCACCTTCCGCTCAAACCGCTCAATATCAGAAAACCTGCCCGCAACGACGATCGCATCCTCCTGTTCCAAAATTTCGTCCGGCTCAAAATCGGTAATCGTCTTATCCGGTTCATACTCCAAGGCGACAAGCTTCAAGTCATACTTTGCCAAATTCAAATCGGCCAGCTTCATGCCGTAAAGCCCCCTCGTCACCTTGATTTCAGAAATGATGTAGTCCCCGTTCAGCTTCATCATGTCCATCGCCTTTGACCCCACCAGCACCGCCGCCAGCCGCGTGGCTGTCTCGCTTTCAGGATATACGGCCTCTGCGCCGATCCGTTCCAAAATAATCCCATGCTCGTGGCTGTCCGCCTTGGCGATGACGCGCGGCACACCCAAATTCAAAGCGTGGAGCGTCGCAAGGACACTGACATCCACCTGCTGCCCGATGCAGACTACCACCGTTCCGCATTCACCGATGCCGCATTCTGCCAGAGCCTCTTTGCTCATCTTTTCCACCAAGAACGCCTCATGCACATAGCTGCGGATTTCCCTTAACTTTTCCTCATCCTGGTCGAGGACAACCACATCCTCTCCGGCCCCAGACAGCACCTTCGCCATAGACATACCGAAACGCCCCAGCCCGATAATCCCAAATCCCGATTTCTTCACCCGATCGTCACCTCTTCCTCTACATACCTTACCGATGAAACATCCCCGCTGATCCACATGGTCGCAATCGTCAACGGACCTAACCTTCCAATGAACATGATAACTGACAACAACAGCTTTGCCGCAGGACCAAGCTCAGGCGTAATCCCCGTGGAAAGCCCCGTTGTGGAAAATGCGCTGATGACCTCAAAAAGCGCCTGGACAAAGTCATATTCGCTTTCCATGATGCAAAGAGCAAACGTCCCCGCAAGCACGACCCCGAAAGCTAGCGCCACGGCGCAAAACGCTTTTGTGACAACGCTATCCGGAATTTTCCTTCGGAAAGCGCTGCACGGCCGATTCGTCACGACCGCCAAAAGTCTCTTTGCCAATACAAAAACGGTAGACGTTTTCACGCCTCCTCCGGTAGATCCGGGAGACGCCCCGATAAACATCAACACCATTACCACCAGCAGCCCCGCACTGGTCAAATCACCGATTGAAACCGTGGCAAATCCCGCTGTCCTTGCAGTCACGCTCTGGAACGCCGCCGCCTGCCAGGAAATCCCTTCGGTCAATTTCAATAACACTGTCCCCGCCACGATTAGAAAACCTGTCATGGTTAAAACAATCTTCGTATTCAGCGACCACGCCCCGCCAGAAAGGATATCGCCGAGCACATAAAACCCCAGACCGCCAAAAACAATCAGGATGCAAGTAACGATGTTCAATAGAGGAGCATCCACATAAGAAGTCAGGCTCTGGTAGTTGCCTAATAAATCAAACCCGGCATTATTGAACGCCGCCAAGGAATGGAACACGCTGACGCCTAACGCTTTTCCCGGTGAAAATTGCGCCGAAAATGTAATGTAACTCAATATTGCGCCTGCCGATTCAAAAGCGACCGTAATAATAACCACATTGCGGATGACATAAAGCAAACCTTTGCCAGAGCTTAAATTCAGGGATTCTTTTAAAATCCGCTGCTTGCCAATGCCAAATTCACCGCCTGCCGCCAAAAATACCATCACCCCGATCACGCTGATGCCAAGCCCTCCAATCTGTATCAGCGCCCCCAGCACCACCTGCCCGAAAGCGGAAAAGCAATCCCCTGGATCGATGCTGACAAGCCCCGTCACGCAAACTGCGCTGGTCGCCGTAAAAACGCTGTCAACCAGCGGAATCCCCTCGCCTGATGATGAAGCGGCTGGCAAAGCCAAAAGCGCTGCGCCAATCACAATAACGCTTAAAAACCCCAAAACCACAATTCGTTTGGGTTTTAATTGCTTGGATTTCAAGTTAAATCCCTTCCCTCTGCATTTTCCTGCTAAACAGTTTATGTAACATGACGCCATATGGTCACTGCCCTGGCAATTTTGCATGAAACCCTGCGAAAGCAGAATACGGTTTTCTTCCGTTCTGTTGCAAAGGCTCTCTATATAGTCTTTGGTTTCGGCGGCATTTCATACTTTTTTGCACAAAAAACCGCTCGCCGCGCAAAATTTTAATCATGCAAAACTAATCTTCCCGCCATGCTGGGTTTTAGTCATGCCAAAATAATTTTCTCACTGCGCAGAATTTTAACCATACAAAAAACTATCCTCTCGAGTTAGATGCCTATTCTAACTTGAGAGGATAGCCCGCAAGCTCGTTTCTTTTTCGCATTATCCTACGCTAGCTTAACATGGTTCTATGCCAGCATATTCAGCAATGCGCCTACTGCATAATAGTTTTTCAGATTGTAGCCGCCCTTTGCAAAATTCGCAAAGAGTGTAAAATCGTCAAGATCCTTGCTGCTGTTCTTTCCAAAGGAACCCTTACCCGTAACGCTTTCGCCAGCAATGTTTTCGATCGGCGTGTTATCGAGAATCTGCGTTGCCCTTGTCGCCGCACGTTCAGCGATGCCGAACTGGCCGCCCAGTGTATCCTTCACCGATTCCAGGCTCTGATCGAGCGCCTTGCTAAGCTTTGCTTCATCCACTTGAAGCGCACCCGACTTACTGATGCTCAAGCCTACCGTTGCAAGCGCGCCTTCCGTGGAAAGCGAACGCTGCAAGGATCGCAGCTGGGCATCCGCCGTCTTGCTTCTGCCCGTGTTGCTTTGCAGGAAAGCCACCGTATCATTATACTGCTTCGCAAACGCTTCTACAGCCGATATGATCTCTTTCTTGGCGGAATCCACCTCAGCCTGCGCGGATGCCTTTTCCTTATCCGTTACCGCATTCCCGAGCTTTTTCAAAGCGTTTTCATACTTTGAAAATACGTTGTTCCTGCTGCTTAATCGCAGAGGGTCAGACGCTGCCTCCAGGTTCTGGAGCGTATTCTTGTAACCAAGCAAAAACGACGATGTCCCTGTGCTTGTCGCAGTATTTGCACTCGTGCTGCCGGTACTCGCCGTGCTATTTGTGCTTCCCGTGCTGCTGGTGCCGCTGACCTCTTCCGTATCCAGGTTCAGCCTGTCCTTCAAAGCATCTGTTTCTTCTGCCGCATTATTAACCCAGCTCTTATAATCGAGAGAGTTATCAGTCTTCGAGGTATACGGCGAGCCATACATAGCGTTATAATTGGATACTCCGTTAATTGCCATAATCTCACCTCCTTCCAATACATTCTATAAGGTTATATCGGCAGGTTGTATTGGAATGTTAAGGCTGCGGGGCTGATTGCTGTGTTCAAAACGCAGATGCAAGTCCTAGCGGCTTTAATTGTATTTTTTTAATGCACGCACCGCGCCTGCGGCAACAGGTTTAATCAAACCCATGATACCCATGAAAGCCCAGCATATAGACCGCCATCGCAATCGCCAGGTTTTCCGAAGGAGTGTCCAAATGCTGCGACCATTCATGCAGTTCGTCCATAACGGTATCGTGCGGAACTTCAATATCTTCCATTTCATCTACCACTTTCTCGATAACCTGCGGAAGCGCCATGCACATTTGGTAAAACGCATCCGTTTCTCCCGTTACCAGCGCATAGAACTGATCCATGCTGACCCGCCTGATCAGCTTATGCCCGACCTTTTGCTTATCAACAGTCGTTTCCCATTTTATATTCTGGGAGCGCTGGGCAATGGCTTCCACCAGAAAACACGCACAATCATCATCCCGCAAAAGCTGGTTTTGCATTTTGATAAATGTTTTCCCGGCAGAAGCCGAATTCATGGTATTGTACTTATTCTTCATCTCAACATATACGGTTCGTACCCTTCCTGCGCCCGGAATATCGATCCCAGCCGGGTCTCTATAAATAACATCCCAGCCGCCGCTTTCACCGTTTGGCGGCACTTCGCAATTTTCAATATATTGAAAGATTCCCTGATGGAAATATCCGATATCGTTATTGTTGGATTTATCCCGCTGCCGGAAAATTTCATTGCTAATGATTTCATCCCAAGAGGAACGGTATACGGTCTTATCAAAAATCAACTTTACAGGATCGATGAGGTTCTTGTTGAAACGTTTCAAGTCAAACGAGGCCAGCTTTTCTCCATATTTTTTGATCGTTGCCTTTACATGGCGTTCAAACGCTTCTTCTGTAATAAATGATAATGCGCACATTACAAACACTCCAATCCTTCCCTGATTTTTAATGCGATTTCGCACGCCAGATTGACAGGGACTGCGTTTCCTACCTGCTTGTACTGGCTGTTCACGCTCCCGCAAAATTCCCATTCATCCGGAAAGGTCTGGCATCTTGCATTTTCCCTGACGGTAAATGGCCTTGCCTCTAGCGGATGACACCTGTCTGTCTGCTTTTGGCTCGGCGAGGTCAGCACGGTCAAAGATGGTTCGTCCAGGCTCAACCGTCTTAAAATCCCGGTTCTTCCGCCTCCCATATCCCAGCAGCTTTTCATGTATTCCTTTGCCTTATCCTTGGGGATATCCCGCCAGTACCCGCCTGGCGGGACTAATTCAAAAATCGACTTTTTGTAATCAGAATACCCAATGCCTGCACTTTCCGGGCAATCTAGCAAAACATCCCGCAAGACCGGCTTATAGTCGTGCGGTTTGGGAAATTCAAAATGGATTTTTTCCGCTAAATCATTCCTAATGCCAATTGTGATCAACCGTTCCCGCTTCTGTGGAACACCATAATCCCACGCATTTAAAACGCTGATCTGATCTTCACCAATGGTATAACCTTCCTGCTGGAAAATATCGAGAATCGTTTTGTACGTCCGCCCTTTATCATGGCTTTTCAATCCCTTCACATTTTCAAAGAGAAACATCTTTGGCTTTAGTTTGTTTAAAAATTTCGCATAATGGTAAAACAACGTTCCCCTTGCATCTTCAAGCCCCAGCCTGTTGCCCGCATATGAAAAGGACTGGCATGGCGCGCCGCCGGATAATAAATCCAACTCGCCTTTTTTTAAGGAAAAATACGCTTCTAGATCCTGTCCCGAAATGTTGGCAATATCATCACAAACCACATTCCAATGCGGACGGTTCGTCCGCAACGTATCCGCTGCAGCTTTATCGAGCTCAATCAGCCCCAGCGTTTCAAACCCGGCTTTTTCGACCCCCAGCGCCAAGCCGCCCGCCCCGGCAAATAATTCGATCGTCGTAAATTTTTGGTTTCCCCGTTTGCACGCACCGCTTCGCAGCCCTCGGTGGATCTGTCCGCCCTGGCTACCCTGTTGGTCCTCTCCACTCCGTTTCTCTTCCGGGTTCCGCTCCCACGGCTCTGCCTGTGCATAAATAGAACCCGGCAAAGAAATCAAGTTCACATCAAACTTTAATGATGGTTCAACTTTAGAGCTTGCGCTATGGATTCTCATTGAGATCTCCCAGCCTTCATTGCATACGATTTGGATCGTATTATCCGATCCCGGTTTATACCCGATATGATAAATCCTATCCGGCAATTTCAGCAACGGCGCTTTAACTAAAGGCTCATGCTCGCCCGCCCTTGTATTCAATGTCCCATTAATATTTACTGCTTCAACTCTCGTAAACCTCCCTTTATCATCAGCAATTATTTTATAAAAATCATTGCGGCCAATTAAATACCGAATAAGCCTTCCCGGAATTAACCCTGGATTATCTTGATCAAGCCTAACCATCTCATCCATAAAGGCTTTCAATATAGGCTTATAATATTTCTCTGCTTTATTCTCGATATCTGCCCATAAGATAGGGTTTTCCCTGATTCTGGAGTCTTCCCGTATTTCACTTAACTCATCAAAAATCGGAGTCACTTCAAGAAAATATACATAGGAACAAGGAATGTCAAACCATTCTTTTCCGAAATCGATCCTTCCCGATAACCTCGAATGCTTTACCGCATGATGGTTATGCTTGCAAGAAAAACCAACTTCCCACCCATTTTGTGTCCTGATACATAAAACGTCCCTTACATCGCCCACCTGCCCTTTTGCATCAGACTGCAAGGATAAATACAGCGGGGAATTTCCCTCCGGATAAGTAAGCTGTGGTTCAAGCCGCATGATTACCTTTGTTGCCGCATCTGCCGCTTCCATAATATTTCGTTTTAAATCATCCGCAGCATTTTCAAAAAAACCTTTTGCCGTTTCTAATGGCGCAGAAGCTTCAATAATCACTTCCTGCTCTCTCGAAAGCATCCTGTGCAGCGAATCTACGCATGCATATTCAAAGGCTTTCCCATTGCTTGTTTGAATACCCTTTGCCATACGATTCATTTATCCTTTCAGAAAAGCTTCAAGAATTGGGCGCACGGAGTTTGCGATATGTTCCGCCAAAGTAACTGGAACTGCGTTTCCAATTTGCTTATACTTCGACGTTAGATCGCCAGCAAATTCCATGTTTTCAGGAAATGTTTGAATCAAGGCCGCCTCCTTATAACTCAGCCGCCTCGTATGCCCTTCGCCAAACACCCATTTGTCCTTCTCTATTTTTTTCATATCCGGAGAACCCGGCCAAAGAGCCACTTGCTTCGCCATCGCTGGAATCGTATAAGAAACCTGATTCCAGTCCCGCTTTCGATTCCTCGACATAAACCGTGATGAATATGGGGCATCGCACACTTCTTCCGACGCAGCTTCTAGCATATTCCCGATGGCATCCATCAATGTTACCGGCTTTCCCTGATACGGGGGAATATGAAAGGACTTAACACGCAAATCTTTTCGAAAACCTGCAATGATAACTCTTTCCCTATCCTGCGGAACGCCAAAGTCTTTCGCATTTACTAATTGTGAAAAAACATCATATCCACACCGTGAAAAATCTTCAATGATTGATTCAAAAACCTGCCCGTTTCCCATAGTGAGAAGGCCTTTTACATTTTCTCCTATAAATGCAAGCGGTTTTTTCCCCTCAAGGAATCGTACATATTGATGGTATAGCTTATTCCTTTTGTCATCAATTTTTCTCGGTCCTGACAACGAAAACCCTTGGCACGGAAAACCGCCGAGCATAATATCACAATCTGGAACCGTTTCTAAATCCACATTTGCAATATCCCCACAGACAACTGTCGCCCCGCTCCATGCACGATGGGTTTTACAAGCATCCTGATCAAAGTCATTTGCCCACAACGTCTTAAATCCAGCATTATCAAAGCCCATATCCAGACCGCCAGCGCCGCAGAACAAACTAACCGCTGTAAATTCTCTCATCGGCATCTCCTTATTTTTTTATAACATTATATCACATTCCGAACATTTGTTCAACCGTTTGTTGGACTGCCTATTGGAAAACAATTCTGCGGCGGCCCGCAATCTGCCACTTTATTTTAACAACGCTTCAAACTCCGCTTCATTTCCTGCAACTGCCTCCTTTCACGCTTTCCCCCTTACCACGCGACCTTCTACCATCACCAATTCCGGTTTCATCTCATGGATCTCATACGGGGAAACCGTGAAAATATCCCGATCCAGCACCATCAGGTCTGCCCGCTTGCCAGCTTCGATTGAGCCAATCTGGTCATCCAGGCGAAGCTGCTTCGCCCCGTTGATCGTATAGCCGCGAATCAAATCTTCAACCGCAAGCCGCTCTTCCTCCGGCGGAAACACCGCAGCGCCCTTTCCACCTTCCGCCGTCTCCCGGCATACATGTACATCTTGGCACGCATGCCCATCCTGGCGTGCATATCCGTCCTGACGCGTATGCCCGATTTCGATTCCCAGAAACGGATTCCAGCGATCCAGAAGCTGGAGCGTCACTTCATCAGACGAGAACGTTACAGTCGCCCCGCTATCGACCATCGTCTTGGCACGGAACAGCTTGTTTGCACGTTCTTCACCGAGCAAGCGGGCGTTTTCCGCAGCAGTCCCGTAATCAATTCCGCCATGCCAGTGCGGCGTGAAATTTGCAAAGATGCCCATTTCCGCAAATCGCGGGATATCTTCGTCGCGCTGCGTTTCCAGATGTGCCAGCGTGATATGGATCTTTAACCCGCCGCATTCCCTCTTCACCCGCTCCGCGCAGTCCAGCAGCATTTTCGAAGCGCCTTCCCCGACGGTATGAGCATGAAAATCGATCCCCTCCGCATTGAGCTTTGCCAGAAGCTGATAGAGCTTTTCTTCCGAAAGCATCGTCCCGCCCGTCGTCTCCGCATCGTGATAAGGCGTGACCAGCTTCGCCGTATGGATGCGGTGCGTTCCGTCAAACATGATCTTGACCGTATTGAATTTTAAATGCTTCGTTTCATAGAGCGATTTGTACCGCTTGAGTTCATCGATGGCAGTATCCGCCTTGTCCGGGGTCGTGATGATATAAGCCGCTTCCCATCTGATCGGAAGCTCCCCGCGCAGATCCATGTCTGCCAGCAGACGGTATGTCTCTTCCTCCCTGAAATAATTTCCTGCGTCATAAACCGTCGTAACGCCATGATCCAAGAGGTAGTCGGCGATTTTCAGGATGCCTGCTTTCATTTCCTTGCGGGAAACACCGCCTGCCATCGACAGCAGCGGCAGCATTGTCATCTCCTTGATACACCCCGTCAGCCTGCCCTTTGCATCGCGTTCATAATAGCTGTACCCCGGCGCGATGTCCTCGATATCTTCATGCAGCTTCATGAATTTCATCGCCCCGCTGTTGAGCCATGCGCTGTGGCATTCCTGCTCCATGAGGATCACCGGGCGGCGTTTTACAATTTTATCGAGGTCCTCCCTCGCCAGCATTTCGCCGCAAAGCGCTTCAACCTGACCGAAGAAAGCCGCATAATACAGCCGGAACGGGTGGTTTTTGACGTGCTGGCGCAGCTTGGAAAGTATTTCCGCTTTCGATTTGCAGTCCCAGATCGGCATGCTGTCGTCCTCGCCGCCCATCATGACGCTGAGGCCGATGTGCGTGTGGGAATCGATGAAGCCAGGCAGCACCGTACGGTCTTGTAAATCGATCACTTTCGTGCCGGCATCAATCTGCGGTCCGGCTTCGCTATTCTTTCCCACTTTTTCAAATATGCCGCCGCAGATCACCGCCATTTCCGCCCATGGATTTTTTTCGTCTGCGGTAAAGATCTTGCCATTTTTTAAAATGATTCGTTCAGTCATTGTAAATATCTCTTTTATACCCCAAATCCGCCAGCAGTTTAGCCGTCCGATAATGCATAACGTGCGTATACGAATATCGCTGCGCCGTATTGTTCAATATTTTTTCAATCGTTTCCTGTTTGCTGTTAAAAGCAGAAAAATATTGATGGATGCGCTCCAAATGCATCAATATTTCCCTTTGCAAGCATTTATGGTCAGTGTTTCGGTCTATAAGCCACCATTCATTATTTTGCATAAGCCATCTTCCTGAAACAACCTGAAATTTTGGCCTTCTTTTTTATAGCCGATCGGTTTTAATTCCTCATGTACTTTTTTAGCAGAATCCTTCGCTTATATTTTACTGTATGCATAAAAAGAATTTAAATCATTTATCAGCAGACAATATCCTATATGCAACGGTTCTGCCTCGCTGTTTTCGCCCACTTTTTCAAATATGCCGCCGCAGATACCCGCCATTTCCGCCCATGGATTCTTCGCATCAGCGAGAAATATGCACGAACCCCCACCGCAGCCAAATGTTCTCCTTGCTACTTCCACTCAGCCCAATTTTCACTTCCAACAGGCTCTATTGCTTTCCCTTTTAATTTCTTGCCGCTCCCCTTCTCTAAAATGCCACCGATTTCAGCAAGCTCTTCCCAGCTTATATCATATTCATAATCAACAAGATTGCTCGTTAGCCTGCCTCTATATACGACTCCGCTTTCGTCTATCACCAAACATGCAAGCTCTGCATTCCGAAGATCCGCTTGTGCTTCGCCCACCAATAAGCTTTGAACCAATGCCGCTTTGCCGTCTTTCGCCGCAACAGCAAGCCCATCATCAATTCCATACTGATATTTCGCATAGGAGTTCTTTTTCACGACCATTTTATCATCAAAGAAAGCTTTATCGATATCACCCCCAACCTCGCCTTGATAGAGAAGCGCATACGGACTGCTATCTTCTTCGGTTTTTACAACAACTGCAAGATAGCCGTTATGATTTGTTACGGCGATGCATCCATCATCGCCCCAAGCGTATGTCATCTTTTCCGATGCAGGGAACAACTCAAATATCCCTGCCGATTTCCAATGATCTGCATCAATCAATTCTACATAATAGGTTTCATCTTTTACAGAAAACGCCGCTAAATATCTATGGTCATTTGATAAGCTCATTTCTACATATTCTGCTTTTTCATCTAACGGGTAAACCATTTTAAGTTCATCGGGCAGCGGCTTCGGTACGGGCAAAGCCCTGCTTCTCGGGCTTTTCTTGAGGGATGCTTCCGGCACGATCTCCACGGGAAGTTCATAGATTCCATAACCCTCCTTCATCTGGGATGTGTCTACAGGATTCCCTTTCGCAGTTCTGTTGTTGACAATAAAAAGCAGCCTATTCTTTAAATTGTATGCTGCATCGCCAAGGTCAGGATGATCCCACTCCACGCCATCCCTGATGTTCTCTTCTTGAATTGCAATAATCGGATCAAATTCATAATAATCCGCATCTCTCCCCCGAAGCTTTTTGACTTCCATCTTATATCCCAGCTCTGTCTCATAATCGTAATCTTTTACCTTTGAAACCGTATATTGATGGTATTCATTCCCGATCACCGGAATGGGAAACATCTTGTTAAATGCTGCATATAACGCGATATCACTGTCATATGCTTTTGCGGTATCGGAAGACAGGATGCCTCTCTCCTCATATACTTTCATCCCTGTCAAGGCATTATTCGAGCTGAATATTTTTGAACCGAGCTGAAATCGAAAGCTCACAGGGTAATAGTCTATGTAGTCTGCAAGTCTGATTTCGCCTTGCACTTTCTTTCCATCCGTAGTGGCCGCCTGCTGGATATCGTCATAAAAGGCATGGATCTTCTTGTCCTGCAAACCATCCAGCTTGCCATAGTCCAGCCGTGTATAGTAAGGCACTGCGGACCACCCTGTAAAACGGATATAATCGTAAAATAGCGCCGTTGTCTTTTTGCTCATTTCCCCTCTTTTGAAAAAGGAGACTGTCTGGCCGGTACTGTAATCATAACGGTTGACCCAATGCAGATTTTCCGAAGCGTCTGCCCGAAACCCAACGACAAGGCTTTCAGCTTCCGCCTGATCCCCGGCGATTGTTTCCTCTGCAAGCGCGGCTTCCCCGGTCTGTCCATCCACAAAGATGCATCCGGAAACAATGACCCCCACAGAGAAAATGATAATCACCGCAAATACAATAATCGATTTTTTCATCATAAATGATCTCTCCTTTTCTCCAGGGTTATTTGATTTGATCCACTGCCTTTTTAATGCGGTCAGCCCGATAATCGTATTTTTCTTTTACGATCTCAATCAGCGTCTTTCCGGAGCTTTTTATCTCTGCGACAAGCAAATCATCTATGATCTCGCCTTTTCTTATGAGGATCGCCCGATCTATGTAATCTGCAATTTCCTCGATCAGGTGGGTGGATATGATGACCGTTTCATCCTTCGTCAAAACGCTCATGAGTACTTCGTAAAAGTCCTCCCTGTTAAAGACATCATTGCCTGCAAACGGCTCGTCCATAATCACATATTCAGCGCCCTGGCTGATCGCCAGCACCACTTCAAACTGATTTTGCTGGCCTAAACTAAACGCACCA
This sequence comes from uncultured Eubacterium sp., assembly GCA_946555345.1. GTDB lineage: Bacteria > Bacillota > Clostridia > Peptostreptococcales > Anaerovoracaceae > Lentihominibacter. The sequence continues at coordinate 56,828 of CAMNSS010000001.1, forward strand.
ATTTTTTTCTTGGCAGGTAATTCGAAAAACTCCATCAATGCATCATATCTTTTTTCCTGAAATTTCGGGAATTGCATCTTGTAAAAGCGCTTATGGTCATCTGCCGTAATGGATGGGAAGAATGAATGATCTCCCGTGGCAAAAGAAAGCCGGGAGATGTTTTTCCCGTCGATCTTCTCGCCGTCCAATGTGATTTCACCGTCAAAAGCCAAATAGCTCATCAAACATTTCATGAATGTCGTCTTTCCTGCGCCATTCGCCCCAAAGAGGCCGATTACTTGCCCCTTTGGAATCTGCAAATTACAATTTGAAAGGGCTACCTTATCTTTATATTTTTTCGATACATTTTTCATTTCAATCATTTTTTATCCCCCTTAAAACGGCAAGATGTGTGATAAGTAGTCTGCCGGAAGCGCCATATCAGGAGCCGCAATAGCATATAAGAACAAATCGATCGTCGTATGGACAACCATGATAATCGTTATGAAAGCACCCTGTATGATTGGAGAGATCCAAATCGTCCTCTGATATTCTTTTCGATCGGGCAATCGCTTCATGACATATACGCTTTTGGTTTTCTTGTTGTAATATTCATAGTTCCAAAACGCCTGAAGGAAAAGCGCCAACAAAACAGCGATGATATACCCATAATAGGCGTGCTCCTGCATATCCCAAAAGTACGACATTTTTACAGTTGAATCTATCGTGACGCCTTTGATGCTATTTGTGATATGAGCTAGCTGCAAGAGGTATTTTCCATAAAAAACCATGTGTTCCGCCATGCCGACCGCAATACATATTCCAAAAAAGAAGTTTGCCTTTTGCAAATCTATTCCAAGCGGCATAAATCTGCGCCTTAACCGGAAAGGGCTATATCGTTTAAAGCCTTTGGCCATATGGATATCCGTATCCCTGCCGTAGCGTTCCAGCGCAGGGATTGAATCATATGCTTCTGCTGCGCTGTTTACTTCGACAAATACGTTATCATCATGCTCCGAGCTATCTAAGTCCACAAATCCGTCATACTGATTGACCTGAAACGGATCACCCTTCGGGCGCAATTCCCGTGAAACCACATCCCCGAAAGAAAGCACGGTGTACAGAAACACGACTAGAATAGCGCAAAGGATATAACTAGCTTCCAATGGGTATGCCCATACAAGAAACATGGGAACGATTATGAAAAGCAACCCCGCAGATGGCGTTCCATTATGCCAGCTCAAATAACAAGCCCTGGCACACTCACCTGCCAAGCCGAATATTGCGGCAACGTCAAATGCAATGATCAACGGATGCGCGATTGGAATCAATGCATGTCCGATCTCCGTCCGCAACAAGCCCAGCGCAAGCTTCGTGTCAATCGCCGACGCCCCTGCGATTGCCAATCCGGTTTTTCCAATAACATAGACTGAAATGATCGCTGCACCCCAAAATATGAGTAAAATTGCCAGGTAATATGCAAACGTTGTTATGTACGCCGATACGGGCGATATGCACAGCCTTCGCATCGTATACCCTGTAGTGGAGCAAGTCGCCCTTGAAGCATTTTTCCCGTTCAATGCGCTTGATACAGCAAATATTCCGATTACCATGGCCGCTATAAATGCCAGGACAGGCCATATGCCTCCAAAGGCTCGCTCCACAAGCATATAAGCGCCTGCGGTTTGCGGATTGCCGATTCTTACAAAAAAAATGATGAGCAGGCAAAACGGGATGAACCCTACTGACAATAGGATTTTTTTAAAGCCTGCTCTATTGTACATGAAAACCAGCGACAAATATTTATTCAATGATTGTACCTCCCGTCACGGCCTTTTCGCCTACGGCCATATTTTAACAACACTGCCGTCCGTCCATGCCTTGAATGTTATGAATGCAGCATAATCATATTCTTTTATTTCATTGCAATATTCCCTGATATGAGGCCAAAATACATTCTGTTTTAATGATTCTGCCATCGCAAAAGAAGGGTCTTCATCATAGACCATCAACAAAATTGCCGCTTCCCCGCTATATGGCGATAAAGGAATCTTGTTTTGCGGAATGATAATCTGGCGGGGATATGTGCTTTGCCCATCATAAAAATCTTTTTCATTCAACGGCAAGCAAAATTCATCATGCGCGAGCCCATCAGCGCTATATTCATGATGATTTCCTTTTAACGATAACTTGACTTCTAATCCACCCTGCTCGTCTTGATCAAGAATCGCTATGATCCCTTCCCCATTGTGGCCTTTGGAAAAATCGCAGTCCAAAAGACAGCTTTCATCAATAAGACGGCCTTCCTTGTACCAATAACTTTTGATCTGCATACGATTGTATGACTCTTTCACGGAAAATCTGTAAAAAAACGCACTGCCATTTTCCAGCAACATATTTGCCGCTTGTACTTCAGAGGAATTTTCTGCCAGTGGAAGGATGCAATGTCTCTGGAAAAAAACATCATTATTTTTATAAAAATTAACAAGCACGCCCAATACGATAAAAATTACGATAACGAGAAATAGAATCAAAAAATTTGACCTGCGCCTGCTTCTCTTGCTATCCGTAGCGATATTGATGATCGTCTCCTCAGATTTCGGTATCATTTCCTTTTCCAAGAGATCCTCACCGGCAAGGAACTCAGTCAATGATATCCCTAAAATTTCGCACAGCTTTGCATAAAGCGATACATCGGGCAGGCAAACGCCGCGCTCCCATTTGGAAACAGATTTGTTGCTCATATTGAGTTTTTCCGCTAACTGAACTTGCGTAAGACCCAGCGCCTTTCTTTTCTCTGCAATATATTTTCCGATTTTCTTCTGATCCATTCGCCATTCTCCCGAGTCTATAAGGAAATATTAATATACCAGGGCTATCATGAACACCCCTTGAAAGTAGAATTGAGCAATTCTTGTATTTATTATATGTCAAAGGCCGTATCCTGCAATAATGATTTTACCCTTGAACGCTCCGCCCGCTTATGGTATATTATAAACATAAAAAACAACCGCCCACAAGGTGGGTTGACCAGTGTAAAAGTAGAAATACCACCCTTCCGCTCGCCAAAGTTTTAGGGTGGTTTTTCTATGTAAGCTTACTTACAAAACGTAAAAACGAATGTAAGCAATGCTAAAAGGAACAGACCAAAGGTCATAATGTCCTTAAAATCAAAATGATTTTTCATAGGCATCACCCCCATTTCGTAAAAATGAGAGGTCAGCCCACCCTGTAACACGGTTGTCATTTTATAGTATACCATTTTTTTCCATTTCTTGCAATCCTATTTTTATGCTCCTTTCCGCTCTCCCCTTTGGCAATATGAAATTGATTCGGCCGTCTTGTTCATCTTTTGCTCCTTTTTTACTCCTTCATCTGCTTTTTTCGCATTACAGCAAAGTCTTCTATAAGACACAAGTTTTTTATTTCTGCATTTATAAGTTACTTGTAAGTTACCGATAGGAATTTAGCCTTTTTTGCGGCACTCCATAAAATCACAGGGCATAAAGAAAACCCCGAAAACATCGTGTTTTCGGGGAATGTCTCTTTTACGATATTGCCTTGAACTATCTCTTGGAGAATATTTCTTAACGCTTGGAGAACTGGCTTGCCCTTCTCGCTTTCTTGAGACCGTACTTCTTCCTTTCCTTCATTCGGGAATCCCTCGTCAGGAAACCTGCCGCCTTGAGCGCAGGCCTGTACGCCTCCCTGTCAGCTTCGCAAAGCGCCCTTGAAATGCCGTGCCTGAGTGCGCCTGCCTGACCCGTGTAACCACCGCCGCGAACCGTAGCAACTACATCAAATTTGCCTTCGCAGCCAGCGATCTCAAACGGCCTTCTTACCTCCCGCTTTACGATTTCCATTGCCAAATAATCATCAAGAGGATTCTTGTTCACCGTGATATTTCCGTTACCAGGGATTAATCTAACTCTAGCAACCGAAGATTTTCTTCTTCCCGTTCCATAATACTGTGTTTTTGCCATCGTTCAATTCCTCCCTTCCTTAAATATCCAAAACTTCCGGCTTCTGCGCTGCATGCTCATGTTCCGGTCCTGCATAAACCTTTAACTTCTTGTACATCTGCCTTCCAAGCTTACCATTCGGCATCATGCCCTTAACAGCGTGGCGTACAGCTTCGGTCGGGTGCTTTTCCATCATCTGTGTAAAGGTCAATTCCCTGAGGCCGCCGGGATATCCCGTATGCCTCTTGTAAATCTTCTCTTTTCTCTTCTTGCCGGTCACTGCGACCTTTTCCGCATTGATTACGATAACATAGTCACCGCAGTCAACGTGAGGCGTGTAAGTCGGCTTGTTCTTTCCCCTGAGAATTGCCGCAATCTGCGAAGCCATTCTTCCCAGGTTCTTGCCTTCAGCATCTACAACGTACCATTTACGTTCTACTTCTGCAGGCTTTGCGATAAATGAACTCATCTTCTTTTCCTTTCTGCCTACTGGGTTTGCGAAAAGCAAACGGTTTCGGCTCTGCCTACTGGTTTTCATGCAAAGTGCTGCGCCTCGCGGCTATCCTTTGCGAAAATGGTTCGGCAAACTAAAACGAATTGCAGGTCTTTTGATAAAAGAAAGGCGGCTTCGCCAATTTCTTTTATTGGGCAATCTCCGTTACAGCCCCGAAAAACTCGCTGAATACCTTGGACAAGCCCCGAAAGGCTCGTCGGATATCCCAGACAGATTCCGAAAAACTCGCTGAATATTCGGAGCAGCCGACAGGCCGCTTGTGCAGATATGCCCAGCGTAATGAAACCAAAGACCTGGGTTTTAGCCGCGCTTGCCCGGACGGCTTCCCATCCTGCTTACACGAAAAAACCATGCCGTATATACAACACGAAACTATTTTACACGCTACACTCCCTAAAGTCAAAGGTTTTTTCCCTCTTCATCCGAAAACCTTTTCGATTCAATGGATTCCCCTGCCCTTTTTCGTATTGCGCCAAACCCGGCCATATCCAGCCGCCGATCCACGCTTTACCAAATGCAACTGATTCATACAGGCTGGTTTTTTCAGCCCGCAAGCAGCATATCAGATCACCGCACATTGGCCGCACGCCTACGTCCACTCCGGTTTTTATATTCGCCATGCATTTCACGCTCGTCCTTCCCTGAACGGATTCTCACGAATCATGCGGCCATGAGCCGCAAAGCCAAACCCCATTTTCATAAAGAACCGCCATATATGGCATGATCCCGCCCGCATACCAAGCACGGGAATCTTTCTACCCCTCCGCATACCGGGACAAAAACTGCCTGGTCCTCTCATGCTGCGGGTTATCGATGACCTGCTTGGCAGCGCCCTGCTCCACGATATACCCATCATCCATGAAGATAATCTGGTCAGCGACATCCCTGGCGAATGCCATTTCATGCGTAACAATAATCATCGTCGTTTTCTGGTCAGCGAGGCTGCGGATTACTTTAAGCACCTCGCCCGTCAGTTCAGGGTCAAGCGCAGAGGTCGGCTCGTCAAAGCATAGGATATCCGGCTGCAACGCCAAAGCCCTGGCGATCGCCACCCGCTGCTGCTGCCCGCCGGAAAGCTGGTGCGGATAATGCCCCGCTCGTTCCGTCAAGCCCATCTGCCCCAGAAGCTGCCGTCCATGCGCTTCGATTTCCGCCATGATTTCCGCCCTTTTCGCTTTAAAATCAGGACGTTCCTTTGCAAGCAGTTCTTCTGCGATGGTAACATTTTTTAACGCTGTATACTGCGGAAACAGATTGAACTGCTGAAACACCATGCCAAAATGAAGACGCTTCCTGCGCATATCCTGCTCGTTTTCCTTCTGGCTTCGCGCGGCATCAAAGAGCAAATCTCCTTTGACGGAAATCGCCCCACGGTCCGGCGTCTCCAAAAAGTTCAAACAGCGCAAAAGCGTCGTCTTTCCCGATCCTGACGAGCCGATGATCGCCAGCGCCTTTCCTTCCTCCATCGAAAAGCTGATATCCTTCAAAACTTTCGTACTTCTAAAGCTTTTTTCGATGTGTTTCACTTCCAAAATACTCATGTCCACGCCTCCTATTTGAAATAGCCCAGCTTTTTCTCAAGATAGTTAAACAGCAATGTTAAAATCCCGACGAAAATCAGGTAAAACACGCCCGTGTAAAACAGCGGCCAGGTGATTCCGGCAGACTTCATAAAAGAAAAGCCCGCAAACGTCAGCTCATAAGCAGCAATGATCCGCGCCAGCGACGTATCTTTGACCAGCGTGATAATCTCATTGGACATCGGCGGCACGATACGCTTAATCATCTGCAAAAGCGTCACTTTAAAGAAGATCTGGCTTTTTGTCATGCCAAGCACCTGCCCGGCTTCCCGCTGTCCGACCGGAACACCTTCAATTCCGCCCCGGAAAATAACTGAGAAATAACAGGCGTAGTTGATGACAAACGATACGACCGTAGCCGTGATCCTGCCCGCTTCATTGCCGGACCAGATGTTATGCCCCAGCCACATGCCCGGACCATAAAATATGATGATGAGCTGCAGCATCAAAGGCGTTCCCCGAATTACCCAGATGATCGTCTGCACCAGGTATTTCAATGGCTTGAACTTGCTCATCGAACCAAATGCAAGGACAAGCCCCAGCGGGATTGCAAATATCAGCGTAAAAATAAAAATCTGGAATGTCGTCCATAACCCATTTGCTAGTTGCAGTGTTACTGTCGCAAACATGAAAATTTCTCCCTTGAACATACAATCGACAATGAAGGAGCTGCCGCATTGAGCATAAAGCATACAGTATATGGCGTATGGTTTCATCCGTTTTGCCATATCCTGTGCTCCATTCCCTTCATGCAAGACAGCCCCTTGTGAAAAATCAATTTTGTGCGCTTTGCCCGCGCTTATATGCTTATGCTATTCCGCATCCTTCGGAACGACTACAACCTGTGCATTCTTGCAATACGCATTCGTGCATTCCATTGCCGCTTTCACCTCATCCGTCAGCGTCATGCCGTTCCATACCACGTCGATATTCTTAGAATCCAATTCCATTGTCTTCGTATCCCAGTCGATTTCCATAAACTGTACTTCTACGCCCAGCTTATCTGCTACCAGCCTTGCCATGTCAGCGTCAAATCCGATCCATTCGCCGTTGTCGTCCTTGTAATCCATCGGCGCAAAATCCGTAATGCCGACGATAAGCGTGCCTTTTCCCTTGATGTATTCCACATCACTATCGGATTCAGCCGCTTCATATGCAGCTTCGCCCTGCTCTACCAGCGCTTCTTGAACGCCATATTTTTCCGCTGTCGTTTTCATCGTTCCATCCGTATAGGATTCGGCGAAAACTGCGTTGATGTAGGATGCAAGGTCTGAATCCTTCCGGCAGCCAACTCCGTATTCTTCGCTGGTCAGCTCATCTGTATGTACGAGATCCGGGTAGCTCGTTCCCTCTCCAATCATCGCACCGGCCATGAGCAAATCGATGATCGCAGCATCGGACGTACCCGATTTTACTTCCATCAGTGCATCGGCCTGCGAACCAACGGAATTTATTTCCCAGCCCTGTTCCTTGGCAGCGGCCTCTCCTGCCGAGCCTGCTTCTACGGCGTACACTGTCCCTTTATCAGCGTCGTCACCTCCTCCACAGCTTGCAAGGCCGAAGCACAGAACCATCGCTAAGCTCAATACAATCGCTAACTTTTTCTTCATGATGTCTTCCTCCTGTTAATTCCTATCGTATGTTGCCCCATCATTCTATCATGTTAGTGCGCTAAAGTAAAGGAGTTTTCGGAAGTTTGGAAGGTTTGGGTTTTGCTATGCAAAGGTGCGGCCAATTCCAGCGAGCATATGAAGACGAACTATGGCGGTTAAAGAGGCGAAGGTCCCAATCTGCGGCGCAATCCGAAACCACGATATAAGCCAAACCAGCCAAAGAGCGGGACGCAACGCCGCACAAAATGCAATAAATGTCTCCGAAAGATACGACGCAATGCGCCAAGTTGCAAAAGCCGCTGCATCGGTCAAATCAACCAGCGATACGGCTGAATGCGCTAAAGGACACCTAAATCAGGTTACGACAGTGATCCAAGCGAACGCTGTTTCAAAGAGCAAAAACGCACATTAACAATCTGCTGCCATCAAAACAAAAAGCAAAAAACAAAATACTAAACAAAAAAGCAGCCAATCATGACCGATTCACTGCTTTCATTCTTTTTTTAATTTAATTGGATTGCCTGCAAAAGCTGCCTCTAATCCCTGCACCGTTTCATTTCCATAAACGTCCCCTCCCAGCCAGGCACAAAAACCCCGCCATCCACACAGCCCATGCTTCCTAAACCAGCTCTACCACGACCTTTTTCTTCTTGCCCTTTTCCACCAGTAGCTTTCCGTCCGTAAACAGCGCAGGCGTTACCATGAGCTTCTTATCGGAAACCTTCTCGCCGTCTAGCTTCAAACCGCCCTGCTCGATGGTCATGAAGCCTTCCCGATTGCTCGGCACAAGCCCCAGCTCCTTGATGAAATTGACAACGCCCATTCCCTCGCCGGAAAGCTTCGCAGCCTCAAAGGAAACCGTCGGCAGATTGGACAGATCCCCGCCGCCGCCAAAAGCAGCACGAGCCGCATCCTGCGCCTTTGCAGCTTCTGCCTCGCCGTGAACCAGCTTCGTCACCTCATAAGCCAAAACTTCCTTCGCTTTATTGATCTCCTTATCTTCAAGGGAAGCCAGCCGCTTCACCTCATCCATCGGCAGGAACGTGAGCATCCGCAGGCACTTTTCCACGTCAGCATCGCCGACATTTCGCCAATATTGGTAAAATTCATACGGGGAAGTTTTCGCCGCATCCAGCCACAGAGCGCCCTTCTGCGTCTTGCCCATCTTCTGCCCCTCCGAATTGGTCAGAAGCGAGAACGTCATGCCGTAAACCTCTTTGCCCGTCTTTTTCCGCGTCAGATCCACGCCGCCGATGATGTTGGACCACTGGTCGTTTCCACCAAACTGAATCTTCACGTCAAAATCACGCGCCATCACCATGAAATCGTAGCTCTGCATCAGCATATAATTCAACTCGAACATCGTCAGCCCGCCTTCACGGTCCATCCTCTGCTTGAAGCACTCGGCGCGGAGCATCGTATTGACATTGAAGCAAGAGCCGATCTCCCGGATGAACTCGATGTAATTCAGCGGCCTGAGCCACCTGGCGTTATTGACTGCGATCGCCTTGCCTGGCTCTGGTTTTTTATTCTCATGCCCCGGCGTGTACACCCCGGCGTTTCCTTCATACTGCCACTCCTCATCAAACTCCAGGAACTGGTCGAACAAACGCTTGAACTGGTTACAGTTATGCTCGATGGTTTCAGTGCTCATCAGCTGCCGCATATCGCTTCTGCCGGACGGATCGCCGACCATCCCCGTGCCGCCGCCAATCAGCACCACCGGCGTATGCCCGTACTTTTGCATATACATCATGATAATGACCTGCATGAAATGCCCCACGTGAAGGCAGTCCGCCGTCGGGTCAAACCCAATGTAAAATTTCACTTTTTCGTTTTGCAAAAGCGCACGAACCTTTTCTTCGTCCGTGGATTGCTCGATGAATCCTCTTTCCTTTAACACGTCGTATACGTTATCGTGTTTGCTAACGCTATCAGGTATAAAATCAAACCCCATTGTCTTCTTTCTCCTTATGCCGGGCCGCCTGCAATGCGGCCGCTTATTTCGTTTCATGAAGCACCGCCCATGATCCGCCGTTCATTATTCTCATCGGAAAACAGCTCATGAACGGCTATTTATTTCGTCTATCGAAGCGCCGCTCACAAGCCGCCTCTTATTTTCTTGCCAAGGGCTATCTGCGGACAGCCATTCTCTCTATCAGAAAGCTACTCGCAAGCCGCCTCTCATTTCTCATCCGAATTGCATCCGAAATCACCCGCTGGCAGCCGCCTCCTATCACTATCAGTTTCACCAGAAAGCCGCTCGCAACCTGCTGCCTGTCATTTTCATGAAAAAGCCGCCCAATGCGGCTGCTTCCCCGCTTTCCTCATAACCTTGCAGTCTTGCCGCAAATTTATTTCGTGCCGTAAAGCCTGTCGCCTGCATCCCCCAGCCCCGGCAGGATGTACTTGTTCTCATTGAGGCCTTCGTCCTTCGCCGCAATATAAATATCCACGTCAGGATGCGCCTTCTGAAGCACCTCGATGCCCTCCGGCGCTGCGATGAGGCAAAGGAAGCAAATCTTCTTTCCGCCCCTCTTCTTAATAAAATCAATCGCCGCTACAGCGCTTCCGCCCGTTGCCAGCATCGGGTCAACGACAAAGATTTCCCTCTTGTCGATATCGTTCGGCAGCTTGCAATAGTATTCCACAGGCAGGTGTGTTTCCGGATCTCTGTAAAGCCCCACATGCCCGACCTTTGCATTCGGAACGAGAGCCAGCATTCCGTCTACCATGCCAAGGCCCGCCCGCAAAATCGGCACGATGGCGATATCCTCCCCATCCAGCATATTGACCGTAGTCGGCTGCATCGGCGTGGTAATTTGAACCTCTTTCAACGGAAGCGTCCTCGTCGCTTCATAAGCCATGAGCATTGAAATCTCTTTTACCAGCTCCCGGAAATCCTTAACGCTTGTCTCTTCTTTTCGGATCATTGCAGTTTTGTGCTGAATTAACGGATGATCGAATACATATACTTTGCTCATTTACTACCTGCCTTTCATTATAAAAAAGTGTTATCTTTACAAACAACTTACAGCTTATCTCCATAATCCTGTCTCCCCATGGTCTCGCCTTCGGGGGGCATCTCCGTAAAAGCGAAAGCAGACAAGCTGGACGCTACAGCACTACAGCATATCCACGCGCTTTTGATGCCTTCCCCCCTCAAAGCCCGCATCGAGCCATGCCGCCGTGATATCCAAGGCAGCCTGGGTTTCGGTAGTCCTGCCGCCCAGGGCCAGGATATTGGCGTTGTTATGCTTTCTGGACATCTCGGCCATATGGACATCCGTGCAAAGCGCACAGCGTATGCCGTCCACCTTATTTGCCGCAATGGAAATACCGATTCCCGTGCCGCAGCATACGATTCCCCGCTCCGCCTGACCGCTGGCGACAGCCTCTGCGCAGGCCTTTCCATAAACCGGGTAATCCACCGATTCTTCGGAGTCCGTGCCCAAGTCCAAAACCTCGATACTTCTAGACACAAGATATTTCTTGATTTCTTCCTTTAATTGATACCCGCCATGGTCGCTGGCAATCGCTATTTTCATACCGTCCCTCCTCGCATTTACGCACTTGGTCACTTGTTCATTTACACACTTGTTCACTTTACGCTTTATCGCACTTATCATACTTTTGCGATGTTGTATCCCGCCGATTTGAGCATCCTGTTCATCACTGCAAAGCCTACGCCGTCGGTATCGCTGAGTGCGCCTGCCAGGATCAGGTCTGTGCCTTCGTTATCGAGATCGCGCAGTTTTGCGAAAAAATCGTGTGCCGCTTCAATAAAAGCCCTTTCTTCAAACAAGATCACGCCGACTTTCAGCCCCAGCCGTTCATTGAGGCCTTTTAGCCGCTCAATTTCCTGTTTCACCCTGTCCCTCTGCCCTTCGATCACGGTCATTTGAGCTTTCGGCGCATAGTGCCTGTACTTCATTCCCGGCGATTTCGGTGCAAAGCCCGCCATCCCGCCTATGCCCGCACTTGGGTCAAGGTCGTGAAATTGTCCGTCTATCAATAAAGACTCATCATATTTGACTTCCTTCCCCAGCGCAGCTTCGATGTTTTCCGCTGTAATGATACCTGGCCTTAAAATCGCCGGAACGCCAGAGGTCATGTCCACCACAGTCGATTCAATCCCCACGCGGCAATCTTCCCCGCAGAGAATCGCATCGATTTTACCATCCATATCGGCGATCACATCCTTCGCCCTCGTCGGGCTTGGCCTCCCCGATATGTTTGCGCTCGGTGCGGCAATCGGCGTATCCGCCATAGCGATCAGGTCAAGAGCCGCTTTGCTGTCCGGCATCCGCACCGCCACCGTATCCAGCCCGCCCGTGGTCCTGTCCGGCACATCAGCCTTTTTCTTCACCACCATCGTCAGCGGGCCCGGCCAGAAGTTTTCGATCAAAGCCACAATATCGGCGCTGAGCATCGGCGTCAGCCTGCCCATGTCGCTCGCCCTGGCGATATGGACGATGACCGGGTTATCGCTCGGCCTGCCTTTCGCCTTATAAATATCTGCGACCGCTTCAGCGTTGAATGCGTCAGCCCCCAGCCCGTAGACCGTCTCCGTCGGAAGCGCCACTAAGCCGCCCTGCCGGATGATGGCAGCCGCCTCGCTAATATCTTTTTCAGTTGTCGATAAAATTTTTGTCTGCATATTAATTTGATGTTATTGGTGGCACGATTCATGCGGACTGTCTCATGCCTAACGGTTTTGCCAAGAAGTAACGGTTGTTTCTTAGTCTTCTGTAAGCGTGCGAGGTTTGCAAATTATGCGGGACACGGATTCTGCGGGATTGCATCGTAAAGCTTCGGGATTTTACAGAATGCAGAGATCCAAGAAGCGCAAAAGCTTTCTGGACTTTGCCAGTCCTGCGGATTTGCAAACGCCACAGGGAATACAGGGTTTTGAAGGGTTTTCCACAAAGCCCCGCACAAGAATCCGTCAGCATTTCCCATGATATGCTCCGCCAGGCGCTTCGCAAAAATCTTTTGCAGAAATCGCCGCAAATTCTCCCTAAAAGCTCTTCATTTTCTCCGCCTGGTCATTCGTAATCAGACCATCGACGATTTCATCGATATCGCCGTCCAAAAAAGTATCCAGCTTATAAAGCGTCAGGCCGATCCTGTGGTCGGAAACCCTCCCTTGCGGGAAGTTGTAGGTCCTGATCCGTTCGCTCCGGTCGCCAGAGCCGACCATGCTTTTTCTCTGGTCTGCGATCTCCTTATTCTGTTCCTGCATTTTCAGGTCGTAAAGCCTCGACTTTAAAACCTTGAACGCCTTGTCTTTGTTTTTGATCTGCGATTTTTCATCCTGGCAGGTTACGACCAAGCCAGTCGGCTCATGCGTAAGCCTGACAGCAGAATCGGTCGTGTTGACGCACTGCCCGCCGTTGCCGGACGCCCTGTAAACGTCAACCCTGACGTCGTTTGGATTCAAATCCACTTCCACATCGTCCACCTCCGGCAGTACGGCCACCGTTGCCGCCGACGTATGCACCCTGCCGCTGGATTCCGTTTCCGGCACACGCTGTACCCGGTGCGCCCCGCTCTCGTATTTCAGCCTGGAATATGCGCCCTTTCCTTTAATCAAGACAACGGCTTCCTTGATTCCGCCAAGCCCTGTATCGTTGACATCCATCATCTCCGTTTTCCAGCGGTTTCTTTCGGCATACCTCGTATACATCCTAAGCAGGTCCGCCCCAAACAGCGCTGCTTCTTCACCGCCCGTTCCGGCCCTGATTTCGAGGATAACGTTCTTTTCATCGTTCGGGTCTTTCGGAAGGAGCAAAAGTTTCAGGTCTTCCTCCTGCCGCTCGATCTTTTCCTCCAGCTCGCCGATTTCCATCTTCGCCAGCTCGCGCATCTCCTCGTCGCCGTCTTCTAAAATTTCCTTCGCATCTTTTAATTCTATCTTTGCCTTTTTATATTCTCCATAAGCCTTTACAATCGGTTCCATCTCGCCCATTTCCTTCACGCACTTCTGCCATACAGGCTGGTTGCCTATAATTTCGGGATCGGAAGCCTTCTGCGCCAGCTCATCGTATTTCTCGGTTATAAAATCCAATTTATCAAACATATTATACTCCTGCTTTTATCTTTCCTTTTCCATGCGCGTTCCATGCCTTGGGCGCACTTTTTCTAACTATTTATTGTAACAGAAATCCACAGGAAAAAAAAGAGCAAATGGCGCATCTGCCGAAAAAACCGAAAACCCGCCCTGCTAAAATCCCCGAATGCAAAATACAGGGCGGGCACGGGCAAATTCGGAAACCGTTTCGTTCTGTCCCTATACCACAAAACTGCCGCCCCAGATCGCCTCTGGTGCGGCAGCCTTTCCCAATCCCTATTTCCCGACGAGAACCTCCCCTTTGTCATTTACGCCGATTACCTTTTCACCGTCAGAGCGGAGGGCTTTGATATACCTGACCGTATCCGCTGTGATCTCCTCGCCAGGGCATACGAAAGGAATCCCCGGCGGATAAGGAATGATCGACCCTGCGCAGATCCTGCCTTCGGCCTCATCCAAAGCAACAAACCCTTTTTCCCGCGGCACTTCACAAAGCTTGCCGGCCTCCGGTATCTTGTATGCTTTCCTGTGTTCAACATCGTCCGGTTTCGCATCAACCCCGTTTGCCGCAATCTCCCGCAATGCGCCTAACGTCCGTTCCATATGCTCCCTGGTATTTCCAATGCCAGTCATCAGCATCAGGATATCGCCCGTATAAAGCTCCGAGAAAATCCCTTTTTCCATCAGAAGCTGTTCGAGCTTCGCCCCGTCGATCCCAAGCGCACCCATGTCCAAATTAATTTTCGTAATGTCCATGTTGTTCGTTTTCATGATATTAAGGCCGCCGACCGACTTCGCTTCCCGGTAAAAATAGTCGATATGCTCCCGCCACTGTCCCATGGCCTGCGCACCATGTTCATTGAGCAAATCTGCGTTGATATCGAGAAAGCTCATGAGTATGTACGACGGGCTTGTGCTTTCGATCGCCTGAATCTTATCCTCCAGCACATAGCGGTCAACCAAATCGGAATTGAGGTTCAAAACCGCACTTTGCGTCAAGGAAGCCAGCGTCTTATGTATGCTGTTGATCACCAAATCAGCGCCGCAAGCCTCCGCCGCCATCGGCATTCCTTCCCCACAGCCAAATTTATGGAAAAATTTCAAATGCGCTCCATGCGCCTGATCCACGATCAACACTTTTCCCGCCTTGTGCGCAATATCGGAAATCGCTTTGATGTCGCTGCATATGCCGTAATAATTCGGGCTTGGAAGAATGACCGCATCAGCATCTGGGTTTTCCCGGATGCAACGCTCGATTTCCGCAGGAGATATCGCGCCCGATATGCCGTATTCTGGAATAAGCTCCGGCTGGGCGTATACCGGCTGTATATTTCCCAGCGTCAACGCATTGAAAACGGATTTGTGGCAGTTCCTCGCCATGATCAGCTTCCGCCCTGGCTTCACCGTCGCCAATATGGAAGCAATAATGCCGCCGCTCGTTCCGTTGATTTGCAAATATGAATGCTTGACGTCGTAAAGCCCGGCATATTTGCGCTGGGTCTCCATAATAATGCCCTCTGCCTGGAACAGGTTATCAGCGCCTGGAATCTCTGTCACATCACAATCCGCAAAATGATCCAGAAATTCTCCATATCCATATTTTCTAAAAATCGCAGAACCTTTATGTCCGGGCATATGAAATGATACCGGATGCTTGCTTGCATGCTGTAACAAAAAATCTCTCATAGCTTTACTCCCAAAATGCGATCGCCCTGATTGGTGCGCCGTCTGCGTTTTCCCATTTTACCGGCAATGCAAAGAACCAGAACAAATCGTCGCCGCATTGATCAAGGTTTTTAAGGTTTTCGATGTTCACGATCTCATGCTCCTTGAACAGCTTCTTGTGAATTGGCAGGTCTTCATCCGGGATCGGGTCGATGCCGATCACATCCAGCCCCACGCCTTTTTTGTTGGTGGACAAGATGAAATCAACCACGTCGTCATCTATGCACGCATAATCCTTGAAATAATCATCCGTACCCCATCGTGCGTCCCAGCCCAGGTTAAACAGAAGATAATCCGCTTCCTCCGCTTTCTTCCCATATTTCTTGATACGCTCCAGGGTAATCGTGCCGCCCTCTTGCAAATCCCTGCAATCTATGACCAAAGCCCTGCCTACAAACTGGCTCACGTTAAACTGATCGAGCGTCGTCCTGCCTGCAAAGAGATGAGCTGGCGGGTCCATATGCGTCCCGGTGTGGGAATACATCGTCATCAGTGTTTCCTTAAAGCCATCCTTTTCGTACGTGTTCGCTTGCGCCAGCTTCGGCGTTTCTGTTCCCGGATATACCGGCATATTTTCAGAAATTACGTGCGTTAAATCGATTACTTTCATTTTTTCTTCCTTTCTTTTTTATTATATCAAATTTACTGTAACAGTTCAAAGCGATCAGTCCTTGTTTCAAAAGGAAATCCGCTTGCGCTTCGTTAAGGCAAATTGCCGTTTTGCCAAAGCCCGCTCCGTTTGACATGGCGCTAACCCGCGCCTTCGTCTTTCGCGATTCAACCTGTTTATCTTACTGTTTATCTTACAGTGATCATTTTTGCGGCGGTCTGCCCTTCCGTCAATCCAGTCCGTGCTTCTTGCAGCCATCGCTTCCCTGGCGGCCTGCCCCGTGCTTCTTGCAGCGGCCCGCTTTTCCTGCCAATCCAGCCTGTGCTTCTTACAACCATCGCCCTCCCGGCAATGCGCCCGTCTACGATTTTATCATTGCCACGCCTATCCATCCCAATCCGCTTACCTTTGCCCCGCAAACCTTGACGCTTTATATAGCCGGCCTGCAGCAGGCCGCAGGATTTCGGATCCGGCAGTCTTGCAGCGCTTTCTATGTTTTATTTTTAGTTTTCAAGCTTTCCAGCCGCAATCCTTCCGCTATTCGGTTTTGAATAAAACTGATAGAACAGCAGGATGATTACAAAGATCACGATTACGCATACCAGTGTCTCCAGGCTTGATGAGAAAGATCCCCAGAACAGGATCAAACATCCCGCTATGCCTAAAATGAAGACCAGGGCTTTGCAAGGCAGCTTCCACACAAGACCGCTGTATTCTTCGGCGAACTTCTTCTTGTATACCCAGCTTGAAATTACCGTGATGAACATACATGCCACGCCGCAAGCAGTCGCCGCATTCGCAAGCATTGTGTACGCATTGCCAAACTGCGGAACAATGCCCATGAGCAACAAGAGGATGCCGATCACAAATCCAACGGTAAGGCCTATATGCGGGACATTCCGCTTATTTGTCTTAGCAAAACACTTCGGCACCATCCCGTGGAGGCTCATGCCATAAAGCAGCCTGGATACGGTAAAGATCTCGCTGATCAAGCAGGTGATGCACGCTACCCATGCCGCGAAATTAATCACAAGGCCAGCCGCGCCGCCAAAGACATACTCTGCCGCAATCGTAAACGGAGAAGCCATCGTGGAATATTCCTGGTAATTAACAAGTCCGAGGCAAACGATGATCGCCGCCGCATAAAGAAGGATAATCGTCACAAATGCCCAAAACATGGCCTTCGGAAGAACCTTGATATTCTTTACTTCTCCCGCTGTGGATAGCAAGGAAAGCGGTCCCATATACGCATATGTCCCCGCACATACAGCAAGCCATATGCCATTTCCGCCAAACGGTGCGAACGGCGTATAATTTTCCCGCTCAACGTGTCCCGATACAACCCCCACGATCGTGAATATTACCATAATGCCGACTAATACGATGATTAGCGCAAACTGTGCTTTCCCCGTCACATCTCCGCCAAGCAAGGTTATGCCGTATATGATTGCTACAATCAGTATCCCCCATATAACTGCGGATATGTTTTCATTTGAACCCCACATGAAGAAATAATTTGAAATATAGCCCGTCCCCAACCCTACCGAACCGAGAAAGACGATATTCATCACGATATTTCCGAAAGCGGCAAGCATCCCCCACTTTGCACCGAGAATCCTGTTGTTCCAGTCAAACATCGATCCAGCGACAGGCATGCCAACCGCAAGCTCAGACGCATTCATGCAAATGCACATCAGGAACAGCCCTGCGACCAAATACGATATGACGCAAGCCGGACCAGCCTGTTCTGCGCCTGATGCTACCATGAGAAAAATGCCATCCCCGACAACTGCCCCTACGCCAAGCGCCCAAACTTGCCAAAATCCCATTTTTCTGTTTAAGCCTTTTTCTTCCATTTTTTACCTCCTTTACTCCAAACAACGGTACGAAATCCGGCGGCCGAATCGACAGGATCGTTTTCATGCCTAAATATTATAATAATCTAAATTTTCATTCAATATACAGATTGATGAAGTTATGAAACTACTTTTTGTTTGTTTTGTATAAATATTGTTGTATAATAGCGATAGCGAGCCGAAACGAATTCAGGAATGCAAAGGATACAGCAGTGCGGGCGGCTGGCGCCACCGTTCTGTATTGGCGGCATGAGGATAGGATGCACGAAAAACCTCTCTCATCGCAAAACGCCCGCCTGCCCTGCTACAAACCAAATGGATATAATAAAAACCTGTACGAACGCCCACCAAAAAACGCCCGCAAAACAGTAAAGCCACCCAAAGCTACAACAATGCCAAACGAACCCTGCCCAAGCCGTCCAAAAGCTACAGCAATGCCAAGCTGGATTCCGCCCGCAAAACAAGAGATCTTCCCAAAATCCACAGTTGCAACAAACCGGCCCGGCCCGCAAAACAGAAAGGAGCTGCCGATGTTTACCATCAAAGACTTCATCAATTTAGAGCTGATGCCCTGGACGAAAAACCTCACTGGGCTATCCCCAAATATGAACAGAAAAATCGAATATATCTCTGTAAACGATCTCCCCCTTGATGATTTTATCCGAAAAAACGAAGCTGTAATCACGATCGCCACGCCTTATGCCAACGATCCCGCCCTGATGCTGCAATTCATGAAAGGACTCGTCGATGCCGAAGCAAGCATATTTATCCTTGCCATCCCCAGCGATGAGATCACGCTTACGGAAGAATGCAAAAAATACGCAGCAGGAAACAACCTCGCTGTTTACCAGATCCCATGGTCCGTCAGGTTCGCAGATATCGTAGAAACCGTTTTGGAAAAGCTGCACCACAGCGATTTAGACATTTTCGAGGAGTTGCAAACCGAACTTTTGGTGGCGTTTCTCAACAACAAAGACATCAATGCCGCATCAAGCATCATTTCAACAACGCTCTCCTGTGATACGACGATTACGCATATCGATAATACCATCATCGGCAACGGCAAAATATTAGACGATATGGGCAGGATATCCCTCGAAACAGATAAAGTCGCCTATGGTTACCTCTATTTCAACGCCAGGCTCACGAGCAAAAGCACGTCCATACTCAGGCATACGCTTTCGCCCCTGCTTTCCCTGTGGTTTTACCGGGACGAACTCATAGAGGCCACACAGCGCGCCGCAAAAGATGATTTTATCTTAAACCTCGCAAACGGCAGCAACCCGGACAGCGACGAAGCTATCCGCACCGCAGAGCTGATGAACCTGCAAATCAATATCCCCTATGCTTGCATCGTTGGGAGGATCAGCCTCAAAAACCAATACCGCAAGGAGGATGCGGAACACTGGATTTCGTCAAATATCCTCTCAATACAAGCCCAAATCATCAACATTGCAAAATCGCTTTCCTGCCGGATTATGATCACGCACAGCCACAATATGCTGATTATTTACTTTGCGAACCAGTTCTCATCCAGCAAAACAAAAATCTCCGCATTTTTGGATACGGTTGAAGACAAGCTTTCCGCGCTTTACCGCAACATCAAATTTTCCTGGGGAATCAGCGAGATCAAAGAAACCCCGACGAATTACCACGGTTACTACCTTCATGCAAAACTCGCAGAAGAGCTTTGTTCCAACGATTTGAAGCTTTCAAACAGGTATTTTTACGAGAATACGCTGATATACACGATGATGTCCATCCTCTATGCGGACGCCGAATTTGTTTCGGACTCATACGGTATGCTAGCGTCCATTTTAGAATATAACAAAAATGGAAACCAAGAATTGATGGAGACGCTAAAAGTTTACCTCACGACCAGAAATGTATCGGAAACCGCTAAAATCATGGATCGCCATCGGCAGACGATCATATATAGAATATCGAAAATAGAAGAGCTGACCGGATTATCCCTGAAAAACCCAGATGATTTGTTCCTCTTGGAAACAGCGGTGCGCCTTCACTGCGGGCTTTAGCTCCGTGCATTGTTTCTTTGCAGGCGTTGACGCTGTGCGGGTCTTTTCCCGCCCGCCTTGTTCCTGCACATCGTGTTTTCCCTTTCCCCTTGGTTTCCCCGGCGGGGCTTTCCTTTCGGTTTTTAATGTGGTTCAGGTCTTTGCTAACTAATACCGTTGTTGTGGACAGCGCAGGTCTTTGCTGTGGATTTGACCGATCCTTCCAGCAAACCTTCCCCGCAAACCCTTCGGCTTTAAACCCTGCGGGGCTTTCTGCGAGCCTTCCGCCGGATCTGCATTCTCTGCTTGCACTTCAAAATAATTGTGCTATAATTATCACTATTATGAAAACGAGGCTTATGGCTATGCGAAACGAACCCAAAGAATTTCAATATATATTTGTGCTAGAAGGAGCTGTAATCGGAATCCTGGCTGGATTCTCCGTAGCGCTTTTCCGATTCATGGTTTCCCATGCCGAATCCATCCACGATATGGCGGCAGGCAGCGGCACTCCAATTCACATATTTGTTTTTTTGATCGCTGCCTACATTGCGGTTTGCCTGTGTTTAAAACTGGACATCAACTGTTCGGGGAGCGGCATTCCCCGCGTCAAAGGGGAACTTTCCGGCCTGCTCCATACGACATGGTACAAAGCCTTTGCCACTATGCTCGCCGGAAGCACATGCGCAATCGGTTCAGGGTTGTCGATGGGACAAGTCGGGCCATCAGTTCAATTAGGCGCTATGGCAGCAAAAGGCTTATCAACGCTCTCCAGCAAACGAAAAAAACATACAGCCCGCTTCATGTGCGCCGGGTCGGGCGCAGGTTTTGCCGCAATCCTCAACGCTCCCCTAGCGGGGCTTGCATTTTCCATCGAAGAAATGCACAAGAAATTTTCCACCGAGACCCTGCTCACCTCATTAACGGCATGTATTTGCGCCAATTTCATCACATCCAGCCTATTCGGCTTTGCGCCATTGTTTGCAATCACTGTGGAAAACGCCTTGCCAGCAAGCAAATGGCATCTCCTGATTATCCTGGGAATCATAACCGGAATATGCGGCGCCATCTACAACCTAAGCATAAAAACACTGCAAGGCTGCTATCAGCAGATCAAAAGCATTTGGCTCAAGGTTGCGATTCCCGTCTCCTGTGCCGCAATCCTGGCGTTTACCTACCCTGCTGCGCTGGGCGGCGGGAACACGCTGATCTACGATGTTATGAACGCTGGCTGGACGGTCCAAGCCCTGCTTATCCTGCTTGCGGTCAAATACATATTTACAATCGTGTGCTTTAGCTCAGGCGCACCGGGCGGCTTGGTCGGTCCAGTGCTGGTCATTGGCGCAATCATCGGCTGCCTGTTTGCGGGAATCACTGAATATGACGCATCCATGAATTATTTCATGCTGCTCGGAATGGCGGGATATTTCACGGCAATCGTCCGCACGCCGCTTACAGGTATCCTGCTTGCGGCAGAATTATCCGGCAGCCTGGCATATGTGCCATCGGTAACCATCATATGCCTGCTCTCGCATTGCACGGCAAATTTATTGAACGCCCAGCCGATATTCGATCAGCTCCTTGAGAATATCAGAAAAACAAACAGGAAGGGAACAGGGGCAGTCCTTGGAGAAAAATAGGAAATATAAGAGAGCCGAAAGCTTGAAAAAATCAAAAGGAGCGGTTCAAAAGGCAATTAAGTATAAGGTCGGTTTTCGCAAACCTTATTTTACCAATTTTAGGAATAAATTCTTGATTCTTTCCCAAAAAGGTGTTATGATATCCATAGTGCTACCAGGGACACGGTAGGCGGTCAGCTACTTCCGCTAAAGCTGCAATTATGGTGAAAAATCCAAATCGCGCGGAAAGGAGGCAGCGAAATATTTCTACATATGAGGAATTCACGATTATTCTTGGCGTTGCCATGCTGGTCGTTGCAATCGTAAATATGGAAAGAAAAAAGTAACCGCCACCCGCTATGGTAAGGTTACTTTTTTAACCAACTATGGCTAGCCGTCTATCGGTAGCACTTTTCTATTTATAAGATAGCATCATTCGCCCGATATGTCAAGAGGCTGCGCAAAGCAGTTTTGCCTATTTTTTTCCAAAATAATTCTGATTTATAAAAGTAAGAACATTGGCAAAACGCTTACATCAGGCATTAATTCCACAAGCAAATCTCCCTCGTTACAAAAATTCTGATTAAGCCAGTGCGTTTTGCACACGCCGCCCTTTCCACCCCAAAAACGTGAAAAGCCCCGCCGAACTGGCGAGGCTTGGAATTGCATTAATCCAAATTGTACTTATTCTTAAATTTCTCAACACGTCCGCCTCTGTGTGCGAATTTCTGCTGTCCTGTAAAGAACGGATGGCACGCTGAGCAAATGTCCGTACGGATTTCGTCCTGTACCGACTTTGTCATAAATGTGTTACCGCATGCGCAAGTTACTTTACATTCCTTGTACTTAGGATGGATTCCTTCCTTCATGCTAATCACCTCTTTCCTGCTCAGGTTTCACCCCTTCGCATAATTACCGCTGCAACTATAACAGCGTTTACAGTCTATCACAGGGTTTTGATAAGTGCAAGCGTTTTTTGCGATTTTCCTTTGTTCAGTCCCATTGTCCGCTTTACGCTTTGGCGAACTGCTGATGTGTATAAGAAACGCCGCTACATTTACGAAAATGTAAAAAGTTCAGATGCAAATATTTCATCATTATACTAATTTCATAAAAATATGTCAATTAAACAAAGACACTGGTCTGTAAATAATACTTGCTTTTTTCATATTCATGAAAGTGTGCGCTGCTAAATTCTTAGTTGCCAAAACATATACCGCACGGTAAAAATATTGGGCGGTAATCGATTTTGGCATTTTAGCCATTATCGCCACCAGCCAGCAACTTCACGCCTTGCGGCTTTCGGGCAAACGCCGCGTTCCTTGCGGGTTTCCACTTTATGCCGAAACCATTGCAGCTGGCATATTGTCAGGTCTTGTGCCGTGTACGCACCGCATCATTTATTAAAAGAGCCTCTTTTTCAATCGCCAAATGCCCCAACCGGGTATCCACCGCAAGCGTACTGCATCCCATCACAACTCATCGCTATTTTTCATGTTGCCGTGCGGTTTATCATAAAAATCCATGCGCTTGCGAGCCGATTATGCTTCATATGCTCCCGCAGCTTCGCCGTGCGGCTTATTGCAAAAATCTACGTGCTTGTCAGCCTGCTGCGGCAACCGGACTTTATCGAGGATTCCCGCAAGCTTCGCCAATACGATCCCATAATTCGTAATCGGCACGCCCGCCGCCTCTGCTGCCGCAATTCTGTTCAGCACGTGCTTCCGGTTGAACATGCACGCACCGCAATGAATCACCAAATCAAATCGTTTCAGCTCCGCCAATTCCGGGAAATCGTTTCCGCACACATTGACGATTTCAAGTCCCTCCCCAAATTTTTTATGCAAAAGCTTCGGGATTTTTTCTCGTCCAATGTCCTCGGAAAGCGGCACGTGCGTACAAGCTTCGGCGATTAAAATCCTTGATTTTTCATCCATATCGTCTAATGACAATGCGCCTTTCAAGAACGCCCCCATATCGCCTTTATATGCTGCAAAAAGAACGGAAAACGATGTCAATGCGCTTTCCTTCGGCTTCTTCTGGTAAACCATATTGAAACATTGTGAGTCGGTTATGATGAGTTCCGGCTTTTCTTGCAAAAATGCAAGCGCACGTTCAAAGCCATCGGCAGTCGTAGCAACGGTCGTGCATTTTTGGTCGAGCAGTTCCCGCAGGGTCTGAACCTGCGGCAAAATCAACCGACCTTTCGGCGCTTGGATATCCTGTGGCATGACTAGCATCACAAGGCTGCCGGGCATAACGAGATCTCCAAGGATTTTTTCCCGCAGAAAATCCTCCGGAACTGCTTGTTCGATTGCCTTGCGAAAATTATCAAGCCCTTTTTTTTGCGTTGCGCTTACAGCGATAACCGGATATGCCCCTGCCAAATCCAAAATTTCCGCCAAAGGCTGCCAAGCGGCGGAATGACCGCCCGTATGTTTTTGCGCAGCAAGCCAGCCACTAAAATTTTCGCCCATTGCATTTTCCATAAAAGCATCCAGCTTGTTAATCGCGATAATCACGGGAATGCTTTTTTCTTCCAGAGCCTTAAGCCACCGCTTTTCATCCGCAAATCCAATAAGCGCTTTCTGCTTTAAATTCGACTCCGAGTGCGCCGGGGCGCACTCACCACTTTTGTAATTTATCGTATTAACTGGATTACGCCCCGTCTCCGCTTCTTCTTTCCCGCCCTCCTCAGACTTCACCGCCGACGCCAATTCCGTGCCGTCTATCACCAAAACGGCAAGATCCGTCTTGTTAAGCACCTCTTGCGTCCGCTTAACCCGAAGCTGTCCCAGTTCCCCCTCATCATCAAATCCCGCAGTATCGATAAAAACCACCGGACCGATCGGATGCAGCTCCATGGATTTAAAAACCGGGTCCGTCGTCGTCCCCGCCTCCGCAGAAACCAAAGCAATATCCTGCCCAGTCAGTGCATTAATCAAAGAAGACTTTCCGCTGTTTCGCTTCCCGTAAATTCCTATATGCAGTCTGTTTGCTCTCGGTGTGTCATTGAAACCCATGAATGCGCCTCCTGTTTTTATCATTGCGCTTTACGAAAAGATTGAGTTCTTTTAACTTTTGGTTTTTGTTAAAATCAAGAGAATTTTTGCTGTTTACTTGTTTTATTGACTGTAAGCCGCACGCCTGCGTGTGTAATTCTCTTAAAACTTTATTTTTGGCTGCTTTCCAGAGAAATTTCATCCGAAGATTCCCTGAAATCGTTTCTTTTTTACATTTTTAAGAAAATTTTTCGTTACCATATGCTTTTAATTGCGCTGGTGACCGTTTCCCGGCCTGGTTTTCTCTCAAAATTGCATCTTTACAAATTTTAAGGGAATCCACAGAGCAAGCCAAAATTCAGATGCCCCCGCCAGCAGCTCTCTGATTTGCATTATAATGCACAACACGAATTGGGTTTACCTGCGCCGCCTATAAAGCTTTCCCGTCCCTTTCGGCTACCCTGCGCCAATTCCTTTAAAACCTGAAATCCCGATTGCCGCCTTCGATTTCCTTCAAATGCTCCGCACAGACCGCCCGCACCTTTTCATTCGGAATCATCGCAAGCCGCTTAGAAATGATTTCATCGCCCTTCTTGCGGGTCTCCTCATCAGCATAATCCAGCAAAAATTCCTTCAATGTCATGAGCGCATTCGGCTGGCATATATTAGCAATTTGCCCCGCTTTCAGAAGGCTCATGAAGCGATCGCCGGTCCGGCCTTCCCTGTAACACGCAGTACAGAAGCTCGGCACATAACCCAAATCGATCAGCCAGCCAACCACCTCCGCAAGGGAACGCCTGTCCTCCACATCAAACTGAACGGTATCCTCATCGCGCTCCTCCTCCACATAACCGCCAACGCTGGTTCTGCTGCCGCCGCTAATCTGGGTAATGCCAATTTCAAGACATTCCCGCCTGGTCTTTGCACTCTCACGGGTAGACATAATCATCCCCGTATACGGAACGGCAATCCGCAGCACGGCAACGATCCGCTTGAACACATCATCCGGCACGCCATTATCAAACGTATCCGGGTCGATATCATCTGCCGGCCTGATTCGCGGCACGCTGATCGTATGAGGACCGCAGCCGTAAACCTCTTCCAAATGATGGGCGTGCATCAGCATCCCCACGAAATCATACCTGTAATTTTCCAAGCCAAACAGAACGCCGCAGCCCACATCGTCAATGCCCGCTTCCATCGCCCGGTCCATCGCCTCCGTATGATAAGCATAGTCGCTTTTCGGCCCAGTCGGATGCAACGCCTCATAGGCTTCTTTATTGTAAGTTTCCTGGAACAAAATATACGTGCCGATTCCCGCATCTTTGAGCATTTTGTATTCCTCCACGGAAGTAGCGGCGATGTTCACATTGACCCGCCTGATCGCTCCATTCTTATGCTTGATGCTGTAAATGGTTTTAATGCATTCCAGGATATACTCAATCGGATTGTTGACCGGGTCTTCCCCCGCCTCAATCGCCAGCCGCTTGTGTCCCATATCCTGGAGCGCGATAACCTCCTGCTTCACTTCCTCTTGCGTCAGCTTTTTTCTCGGAATATGCGTATTCTGCCCGTGATAAGGGCAGTATACGCATCCGTTGACGCAATAATTGGAAAGGTACAAAGGCGCGAACATGACGATCCTGTTGCCGTAAAAATGCTCTTTGATTTCCTTCCCCAGACGGAAGGTTTTCTCAATGATATCAGGGTCTTCGCACGCAAGCAAAGTTGCGGCTTCTTTATAGGTCAGGCCGTTATATTGCCTGCCTTTTTCAAGAATCTGCTCCATTAATTGCAAATCGTCTTTGTGCGCATCCGCATATGCTAACGTTTCCAAAATGTGTTCATGATTGATAAATTCCTCTGCTTTTTTTGATTTGCTGTTATAAACTGCCATAATATCCTCCTTTTTTTGGCGTTTGATTGTCCTTGTTATTTAGTATTTGGTGGTCTTAGCATTTGGCGTTTGGTTTTTAGTTTTTAACTATTAATTCAAATATTTGGTTATTCATTCGGTTAGCCAATTTTACTTGGATATTCCGGGTTTTGGCTTAAATGCCTAATCGTTCGATTTCTCCTAAACATTCCTATTTTGGGTTTTTTATATTCTGCGATTCGTTTTTAGCTTAAATACCCAGTCGTCCGATTCGTTGTTTTGATACCTAGCCATTTAATTGTTTGCTCGAATATCCGGTTGTGTGTCCAGGTATTTTCTCGAATGCTCTTTCATTTCAGCATTCGATTATTTGCTTGAATGCTCCGATGTTTATTTCAGCATTCGGGCATTTGTTGATATGTTCTATTTTTCATTCGGGCGTCCAGCGATTTGCTTCGATACCCGGCTTTCATTCCGGTATCCTGTGAAATCTCTTTATAAGCTGTTCCAGCTCCTGCCTGTCTGCAAAAATATCCGTTTTCTTAAATTCCGCAGGATATATTTCGTAAGCCGCTTTGTATTGATCCGGCGTCACTTTTTTCATCACCACATTAGCGCCAAAGGAGAATGGATTTTCCATCGGCGCACCATTGCCGCCATCATCTGTTATCGGGGTGCAGTCTTCGCCCAGCCGAAGACCTGCCTTTTTCACGCAATCACAATTTGCCAGCTTGCCAGCGCTTTCCCACCTGCTTGCATCTGCCCGCTTAGCTTTTGATACGTCTGTTTGCCGCCCAGATGTTTTCGCTTCGCTTTCATTGCCCGCCTCGCCTGCCTGCTGCCCGGCCGCACTTCCCTGTATGCTTTTCCCTTTCCGATTCCCTTCCAGCCTAGCTGATTTCTTCCCGCTGCCTTGCCCAACCGGTCTGCTTGCTTTCGATTCGTTTACATTGCCCGGCCCATCTGCCCTAATCCGTTCGCTTGCTTTCCTGCTCCTGTTTTCATCCTCCTGGGAAAGCACCGATAACGCAGTGGTCAGCGGCAGATTCGCCTCCGGCAAAAGCAACCGCGCAATGGCTACTGCCCGCCTCGTCAGCTCCGGATCGCCGTTTCGTTCCCCCGCCAGTAAGGTCTTCGGGTTTGCGATAAACGGCCCGATTCCCGCCATTTGGCAAGGAATTTCTTTTAGCAACAATAAGTCCGCCGCAATGGTTTCCAATGTCTGTCCCGGCAGCCCAACCATGAATCCACTGCCCGTTTCATATCCCAGCCCGCAAATCGTTTTTAGGCAATCTACCCGTTCTCTCAATGTCCCGCATGGGTGCAAACGGTCATAAAGCGCCGCATCCGCCGTTTCATGCTTTAACAAATACCGATCTGCGCCTTTTGTCTTAAAATATGCAAAATCCGCCCGGCTTCTCTCCCCACAGCTTATGGTGACGGCTGGAGGGTTTGGCAGCTTTTTGATTGCCGAAATGATTTCGCCTAACCGCTTGGCCGTGAAATAATCATCCTCGCCGGATTGTAACACGATCGTCCGGTATCCTGCCTTCACAGCCTGCGCTGCCGTCTCTAAAATCTCCTCATGGCGCATACGGAATCTCGGCAAGCTTTTATTTTCCCGGTTAAGCCCGCAATACTTGCACTGCCTTTTGCATACATTGGAGAACTCGATAATCGCCCGTAAATGCACGACATCTCCCACGTATTCCGCCCGCACGCGATCCGCCGCCTGATATACGGGGGAAAAATCTGCAAGCTCCAATAGACTAACGATATCGTCTCTATTTAATTGTTCTTTTTGCAAAATTTTTTCTATCACGCTGTCTCAATTCTGGGCGCTGCTGTTTTTGCAGTTCCCTGATTTAATGTTAGAAGCTTAAATTGTGCAGCTTTCACCGTTTCACGCCGCTTTTCGCCTTCAAACGGTGAAACAATCCCAGTCAATCCCCACAAATCCATCATTTTTCTTTTTTTATGCAAGCTTTCACCGTTTCCACCGTTTTTTCCCTGTCAAACGGTGAAACAGAGATATGCCGTCTACCGATATCCCAAAATTTGATTTCCTGGCATAAGAACAAACCTGGCTTCGCCGATTCTGTTTCAATAGCAGGCTTTGTTGATACTCCCCAAATATTCACTTGGCATTCGAGCCAAGACGGAAATATCGCAAATGTTATTCCCGGCATAACAAAAACCGGTCTCCACCTGCCAGATTCCTAGCCTGGTCCTGCGAGATCGGTTCAATAACAAAACAAAATTATCTTGAAAACTGAAACCGCTCCTGCATCAGACGCCTATCCTCTTCTGCGTGAGCACAGCTTCAAGCTTTATTTTCCATCGCCTTTTCCCGCGGTCAAACCCTTGGAATCAGTACGGATTGTGACGCCCTGCCGCACACTGCCGCCTAGCGTTCACTCCTGCTTTACTTGACATTTTACCACACGATCCTTGCCCGGTAAATCCTTAATTACTTCCGCCGCTGTATATTTTTGGGAATCCTTGAGCATTTTCCGCAAATCCTCACCCTGGTCATGCCCAATTTCCATCAGCAAAAACCCATCCTTCTTCAGATGATCCGCCGCCTTTTCCACGATAATGCGGTAAAAATCCAGCCCATCCCGTCCGCCATCCAGCGCCGCCAGCGGCTCATGGGATTTGACCTCCTCCTGTAAAATCGAAATCATCGCCGTTTTAACGTATGGCGGATTGGTCACAATCATATCAAACTTCTTATCCTGATGAGGCGCAAACATATCCCCTTGCACAAACTTCAGCTTCGCATGCAGATTGCTGGCGTTTTCCTCCGCCACGGCAATCGCTTCCGCACTGATATCGGATGCGGTCACCTTGATATTAGAACAAATCTTTGCCAGGGAAATACCAACCGCCCCGCTGCCGCAGCAGAGATCCAATATATCCCACTCTTTGTTCCCTTTCAGTCTTTCGATCAAGGAAAGCTTCTCCTTCGGGGTATTCTGGATGGTCTTGGCGGCCTCCGTCACCAGCGTTTCGGTATCCTGCCTCGGAATCAGCACCTGAGGATTTACTCGGAAGGTATGACCCATAAATTCCTGTTTTCCGGTGATATGCTGCAAAGGAATGCGCTCTGCCCTTCGTTTGATCAGCTCCATGTATTTGGCCTCGGTTTCCAGGTCAACCTCCTCTTCTGCTTTTAAGAACAGAGTGACCTTATCGAGACCTGTCAAAAAGCAGAAAAGCTCCTCGGCGTCTATTTTCGGGTCCATGCAAAAAGCTTTCGCCAGCTTATACTCTCCCTCTTTTACAAGTATTCTCGTCTTCATCGTTTATCCTCTCCAGGTTTCAGGCGGTATGCCACCAATTTTCATTTTATTGGAAATCTGCTTTTCGCCTGCCTTCTACCGGCGGGCGGTATGTCCGCTTTCGGTTATTCGGTTAGCAATGCATTTTGGGCTATCCAGGCGGCATATGCCGCCGATCATTCATCTTGTTTTTCTAAAATTTTCAATTTTTCTGTATGTGTTCTTGCCGCTGTATCAGGGATCTGGGGTTCTACTCGCAAAGCTCACCCGTCTGCTCTGCCCGTAATTCGCTAACAGTCCGGTTCGCTTCAATCTGTGTTTCGCCAGCGGCCTCGCCCGATGCCTCTTGCGGCTCAGCACCAGCCCCATCTGCTTCCCCCTGCGCTCCAGTTTTTCCCGCGCTCGCCGCTGTCCGCAGCTCGCTTTCGGCCGCATCCGTCTCCGCCTGCACCGCATGAATAGCGGCGATGGCCACCTCCAGTTGGGAATCATCAGGCTCCTTCGTCGTGATCTTCTGCAAATACAGCCCCGGCAGGCTCAATACCTTTACCACGATATTATCACTCCTGCCTGCCCAGCGCAACAGTTCATAGGAAAGCCCCGCAATCACGGGCAAAAGCAACAGCCGGGACAAAATCCGCAAAAAAAGATTCGGCCACCCCAGCAAAAAATGCAAGGCAAACGCAATGATAAATACGAACATCAGGAAGCTCGTCCCACAGCGGGGATGCAAGGTCGGAAACTGGCGGCAATTCTCTGGCGTCAGCGCAAGCCCATTTTCAAAGCAATGTATGGTCTTATGCTCTGCGCCATGAAATTGGAACACCCGCTTGATTTCCCCCATAAAGGAAATCCCCCATACATAAAGCACAAACAAGCCGATCCGCACTGCGCCTTCTGCAAAATTAAGCCAGAACACGCTGTCAGTCACCAGACCGATCAGATTCACCACGCCCGTCGGCAAGATGATAAACACACCGATGGTGAACGCCAGCGCCAGGATCATCGAAAGATACATCATCAGATTCCAAGCCCTTTTGCTGCCGAGCTTGTCATTGATCCAGCTTTCAAAACGGCCCGCCTCGCCCGGCTCGTCGTCGTATTCTTCCAGGATGTCCGCCGACTTCATCAAAATTTTAGTCCCCGTCACCAGCGAGCCTATGAACGCAACCACGCCGCGGATCAGCGGGATTTTCATCCACTTGCTCTGCAGTTTTGCATCTTCCACGTCCAATACGATTTCGCCGCCCGGCGCCCTGACAGCCAAGGCGATTTTTTTCTCGCCCTTCATCATAATCCCTTCGAGAACCGCCTGCCCGCCCATCTTCGCAGGACAAGCATTCTTGATAAAAATTTTGCTTAAATCCATGCTATCCCTCGAGCTTGATCTTCTTGATTACTTCAATAAAAGTCCTGTTGTCTCTCGTATGCGCCAGATTGTCCAGTATGGTTTCCGTAACCTCCTGCGTGTCGCGGCTTCCCAGCGCGCGCCGCATATACCAGATCGCTTCCAGTTCATCCTGCTGCATCAGCAAATCCTCCCTGCGCGTTCCCGACTTGTTCAGGTTGATGGCAGGGAAAATCCTCTTTTCGCTGAGCTTCCTGTCGAGATGAAGCTCCATGTTTCCGGTGCCTTTAAATTCTTCAAAAATCAAATCGTCCATGCGGCTGCCCGTTTCCACCAAAGCCGTTGCTAAAATCGTGATGCTGCCGCCTTCTTCCAGCTTTCTCGCCGCACCGAAAAATTTCTTCGGTTTATGCAAAGCGCCCGGATCAAAGCCGCCGGAAAGGGTTTTTCCCGATGCGGGCACGACCAGGTTGTACGCCCTGGCAAGCCTTGTGATGCTGTCCAAAAGCACGACCACGTCTTTTCCATGCTCCGCAAGACGCTGCGCCCTGGCGAGGACCATCTCTGCGACCTTTACATGATGCTGCGGCAGCTCGTCGAAGGTGGAATAGATTACTTCGCCGTTGCCCTTTAAGCTCCGCTTCATATCGGTGACTTCCTCCGGCCGTTCATCCACCAAAAGGACGATCATCTCCACGCTGGGATATTTTTTTTCAATGCTGTTTGCCAGTTTTTTGAGCAGGACGGTTTTGCCTGCTTTTGGCGGGGCTACGATGAGTCCGCGCTGGCCCATGCCGATCGGCGCAACCAGGTCGATCAGCCGCAAGGAAAGCTCCCTGCCATCTTCCAGCGTAAAACGCTCTTTTGGAAAAATCGGCGTCAGGGAATCAAAGTCCGGTCGTTTAATCGCCACGCCCGGCTCGTCGTCATTGACGGTCACGACATAAAGAAGCGCCCCGAATTTATCGCCTTCGTTTGGATTTCTGCATATCCCTTTCACTTTATCGCCTGTTTTTAAGTTAAAGCGCCTGATTTGTGCAGGAGATACGTAAATGTCTTTTTCACTGGTGAGGAAATTATGGAATCTAAGGAATCCGAACCCGCCTTCGGCAAGCTCCAAGATGCCTTCCACTTCAAAACGATCGTCCCGGTCGGGAACGATTTTATCGGAACGTTTGCGCCGGTCATTTGATTGCTGGCGTTCCGGCTGCTGTTCGCTGCGTTGCGTTTGCTGATAGCCCGATTGCTGCCGCCCGCCTTCCTGTCCACCCCGCTCCGACGGCTGATCGCCATTTGACTGCTGGCCGCCCGCCTGCTGGCTCTGGCGGCGGTCGTCGTCTTGCCCGCTATGTTCTGCGGTTCTGCGACCGCTCACCTCCATATCACTTCCCGCTTGGCGGCTACCGACAACGTCCGAATCACTTTCCATCTGGCGGTTGCCTGCGGCGCCCTGCTGCTCCAATCCCTGACGGGGGTTCGCCTTCCCGTCCTCTGCCTGGGTGCGTTTCCCTTTGCGCTGCCGCAGCGGCGTTTTTGCCTGCGCTGCCTCTGCGGTATTTTCACCTGCGCTGTCTTTTCCGTCACCTGCTGCCCTGCCAGATTCTTTGGCTGTATTTTCCTCCGAGGCAGGCTTTTCATCCGTCATAAGCGCCTCGATTAACTCCGCCTTTTTCATTTTCTCATATCCCGCAAGCCCAAAAGTTTTCGCAATTTCACGAAGTTCAGCCACCTTTTTCGTTTTCAGTGTCCGCTCATCCATTGTTTTCCACATTATCGTGAATCCTCTCCTTGTCCATAGATCGTTAATCGTCGATTATCAGTTGTCAGTTATATCCGTACATATTTCTTTGAAAAAATTATCCGATTGGATATTAGATTACTGCTAAAATGATTACCAAAAATCCATTGAAATGATTTATAGCATAATACTCATTTATACTATACACCTAATTCCCTGCCGTTACAATTCATTTTATCCATTTTTTGTG
Organism: uncultured Eubacterium sp.; assembly: GCA_946555345.1. GTDB lineage: Bacteria > Bacillota > Clostridia > Peptostreptococcales > Anaerovoracaceae > Lentihominibacter. Next base: position 89,872 of record CAMNSS010000001.1, read on the forward strand.
AAAACTACTAGGAAAACATTAAGAAAAGCGGGTAATGCAAAAGCGAAGATCCCTGTATACACATACCGCACACTTCGGGCAGTATTTCAAAAAAGCGGCGCACGGCGGCACAAGCTTGCCAAGGCGATGCGCGCGGTGGCGTAGCACGACCCCAAAGGCAATGCCGCATTATAGTGATAACGTAAAGCCGGCACAAGATCCTTCCGCACGATAGCACAGATAACGGCGAAACAATGAAACGCAATGCGTGACAACATATGCACGCCCTAAAGCAGTATTACAGCAATATATTATAGTAACGAAGCGTAATGCGGTACAAATGCATGATGCACGATAGTACAGCACACGGCGTTATGATAAATTAGTAAAATGACGAAGCAATAAAGCGCAACGCTTGGCACCCTAGCGCGCACGAAAAAACCGGCGGGAAACCCCGCCGGTACATATCACGAAACGATTAATCTGCCATACTGCCAAATGACCTGCATATCGAAAAATTAACATACAGCCTGGCCAAAAAAGGCAATCGGCATATTTTGCATATCAATATTAATACTGGTAGAAGCCCTCGCCGCTCTTTCTTCCTAGCTTGCCGCCTCTTACCATCTTTCTCAGGAGCGGATGCGGCCTGTACTTCGTATCGCCATATTCACGGTACAGCGTTTCCATGATCGCCAAGCAAACATCAAGGCCGATCAAATCGCCCAGTGCGAGAGGTCCCATCGGATGATTTGCACCAAGCTGCATCGCCGTATCAATGCCCTTTGCATCAGCAACGCCATCAGCCAGGATGCCAATGCCTTCATTGATCATCGGAACGAGGATTCTGTTTACGACAAATCCCGGCGCTTCTTCTACTTCTACAGGCGTCTTGCCCAGCTTCTTCGTCAGGTCAAGGATCGTTGCCTTGGTTTCTTCCGAGGTCGTAAGTCCTTTAATGATCTCAACCAGCTTCATGGCAGGAACCGGGTTGAAGAAGTGCATTCCGATAATTTTGTCCGGCCTGTTCGTTGCTGCCGCGATTTCGGTAATGGAAAGCGCAGATGTATTGGTCGCAATGATTGCTTCCGGCTTGCAAAGCTCATCTAACTCTTTGAAGAGCGCTTTCTTTGCTTCCAGATCTTCTGTCGCCGCTTCGATCACCAGATCTGCATCCTTGATGATCTGAATGTCGGTCGAGCCTTTTACCCTGCCCATGATCTCAGCTTTATCGTCTTCCGTAATCTTTTCCTTTTTAACCAGCCTAGCCAGTCCTTTTTCAACTGTCGCAAGGCCTCTGTCAACTGACGTCTGTCTTCTTGCCCTCAGTACGACATTGTATCCGTTCTGGGCCAGGATTTGGATGATGCCTGCTCCCATTGTGCCTGTACCGAGTACACCGATCGTTTTCATAATATGTTCCTCCTTAAAATTAAATTTATCAATTTCTTGCTCATATAGGAATTATCGTCCCTAACGATACGACGACCTGCTCTAGCCCTTCGCACAGCAGCATTTTCACTGCCCGCCGATAAAAACTTTTGCGCCGGCTTTGCTTCGGTCATCAACCCTTCTTGTAGTACGGCTTTTAACCTTCGCCGTCATAAAAACCTTATTGTTTATTGTAAATTATTTTGCCATTATTGGAAAGTGTTTTTTTGAATTTTATTCCTGTGTATACAGAATACACCCACACTCGGACCTTGTCAATGTTTTGACCGCGGTTTTTCGTTATTTTTTTATCAATCCCGTGTGTTGCCGTTACGGCGGCATCACCAGCTTGATGGCTTTAATGGTTTCGATCGCCTTAGTGACTGCCGCCACGACCGCAGTCACTGCGCCTGCCCTTATTGCCCCAAGGCGGCTAACGGTACCGATGCGGTTTCATCAGGATTAAAGCACGCACCTGTTCCGATTGCCAAGTTGGTTAGCCAAACGGCGCAAGCTGCCCGCGCGGCCGCCCCAGCGTTGCCGTTTCTTTGCCACTATCCAAACGGCAAAAATTTCTGGATCGGCTGAACCATCGATTTCCGCCGCTATTTTTACAGTGCGCACGCCGCCCGGACTGCTCCTATTGTTCCAGCGCCTGCCGCATTTCCCGCTTATAATCCTCAACGCCAGGCTGGTCGAATGGGTTAACGCCCATCAGCATTCCCGTAACTGCGCAAGTAGTTTGCAGGAAGTACAAAAGCTGCCCATAATGATATGCATCCAATCTTGGAATGTGAATTTCGATGACAGGCACGCCAGCCTTGCGATGCGCCGCAATAACGCCCTTGACTGCGGCCCGGTTCAGGTCTTCCAATGTCTTTCCCGCAAGAACGCCTTGCGGAATCACAAGCTCCTCTTCGTATTCATCGATTACGATCACGGTCTCAAAAAATATCTGGCTGCCCTGCTGCAGAAATTGCCCCATTGAATGCAAATCCCTGGAAAAACTCAATGCTGCAGGAAAAAGCCCTTTGCCTTCTTTGCCCTCGCTTTCTCCATAAAGCTGTTTCATCCACTCGCCCAGGTACACAAGCCGCGGATCATAAAACTCCGCAACTTCGATCTGTTTTCCCTTCTCCATCAAAAGGTATCTGGCGATTGCATAATCACAGGCTGCATTATCCCATTCCGGGGAAGACGCCATCGCCGCTTCCCCTTCGATCAAAGCCCTCACGTCAATGCCTGCGACTGCCATCGGAAATAGCCCGGCGGGAGTCATGGCAGAATACCTGCCTCCGATATCACGCGGAATCTCAAAAGAAACATACCCTTCCCGGTCGGTTTCTTCCCGCAGCGTCCCATTTTGCCGGTCCGTGATGGCGATAATCCTTTTGGCGGCGGCTTCTTTGCTTCCGTATTTTCGTTCCATCAGGTCGCGGAACATATCAAAGGCGGCGCGGATTTCCAAGGTGTTTCCTGATTTGGAAACGACGCAGAGGACGGTTTCCCTGCGGCTCATTTCATCCATCAACGTTTTATGGTACGGGCTGCAAAAGTTAATGCCTGCAAATTTCACGTCAATACCGTCTTCTGCTTTCGGGAGCGCTTCAATGGCGGCTTTTGCACCCATATAAGAGCCGCCGATCCCGATGACTACCATCAGATCCGCTTCCTGCTTGACGAGATCCGCTACGTTGAGCAACCGTTCGAGTTCTGCTTGATCCTGGTGCAGAGGGGCTTCAACCCATCCCGTCATTTCTTCCTTTCCTGACCAGAGCCTGTCAAGCGCCTGCCCTGCGTCCGTTTTTTTACGTTTGACCGCATCCTGCGCAAGATCTGCGCCTTGTAAATTTATCTTGATATCCATAGCGTTCCTTCCTTTCTTCCCATTTTTATGGATGAGGGATTTACCTATTGATTTATTTGCCTTTTATTTTGGGTTTCTGAATTTCCAGCTTCTAGCTCTTTCGTTTTTGATTTTGAATTTTTGGGTTTCAGGTTTTGCGTTTTTTGAGCTAGGCTTTGGATTTGAGCTGAAGCTGGGCTTTGGGGTTTTGGTTTTGCCTAGTCTTTGGAGCTGAGCTTTCGGTTGTTGCATTTTAGCTGAACTCTGAGGTCCAGTTTTCCCGGCTTAACTGCCTGCTTTCTGTTTCCTCGTTTATTTTATCGATTTTAATTGCCTGGTTCAATAGCCTGACAAGAAAATTATCAAGAAAAGCGCTGGTTTAATCGCTTTCTATGAAGATTCTCTTACTTTTATAAAATAATCAGGATTTAAAGGAATTTTTGGCAATTATTTTAATATTTTAAGGTATAATCCGGGGGTTTTCCTCCATTTCCCTTGCTTGAATCGATTTTTTTGAAATCAAGAGAATTTTAAGGTGATTTTTCTCTGAAAATCGCTGTTTTCCAAAATTCAAGAAAGAATTGACCTGCCGCCAAATCATAATTAGCCCAGAATGGGATTTCAGCAAGCTTTTTTCTGAAAAGGTTATTTTCTACAAAAGATAAGAGAATCCTTCGCGCAATCGCAAGCACATCCATTTCCAGCGATTGTTTTTTGAAGTGGCGTGAATATTTGCATGACATTCACAATACATTTGAAATATGCCAATGATTCAATTCAGCCAAGCGATAGCGCAATCCAAAATGCATCAATGGGCCAACTCAGCAAATCAATAATATTACCTAGGATATATCAACGATACAATTCAATGAATCGATAATGGCTCCGAGATATGCTAACGATGTAATTCAGCAAATCGATAACGCAATCCAAGCCATATCAATGGTTCGGCTCAGGCCATAGTTAGTATGCAATCCAAGATACAAGCACTATTTAGGGATGTCGAAAAATGCAGAAATTTATCGCTATATTTTTCCTTTTTGATCGATTTCGCCATATTGCCAAAGAAAATGTTTTTGCAGGTGTCCTAATTCTTGTTCCGATGCATCTCTTCTCTTAAAATCCCGCTATTACAAACGTATTTTTATACAGCGAATTGAAAAGCGAAATTGAAAGGAGAAAAATATCATGAAAAAGAGATTAACTAGTTTTATTGTAGCGGCAGCGCTCGTGTTATCTATGCCAACCGCATTGTTCGCCGCAGAACAACACGCAGAGACATTTGTCCCTAACGCTAACACAGCGGGAAACGAGGGCGGGATTATGCCAATGATTATTGATAATACCACTATCAGCGCAAATAGAATCAATAGCACCAGTGCCGAGGTAGCCGCCTACGCCGCTTTCGATAAAATAGCATCAAAGGCAACTTGCACGATCATCTTACAAGAAAAATCTGGCAGCTCCTGGGTGACACCAACGGGATTATCGGTAAAATCCTACGTAAAAACCGTATACAATCAAAACTCTATTGCGGCGGGGAGAGTATTTACCGTAAAAAGCGGCAAAGTCTATCGGGCAAAAATCGTATTTTCCGATGGCAGTTCTATCAAAACAAGATATACAGGTTCTTTTTAATCCCTAAGATTTTCAATTAATTTAATTATAATCGTATCAGAAAAATTATACCATATACATACGCTAATGCCATCATCCATCTGGATGGTGGCTTTTTTACTCTCCCCCTCTTGGATATATATATCACCTTTACTGCTAGAAACAATGCTCGACACCCTATCAATATTTGCTGCCGTTTCACTTGTGCCTGTAGCAAAAATCTCTAATTTTATTGTTTTTCCGTTATCTTTTAAAAAGGTATATCTATAAATGACATTTTCAGGAGTTATTTGTTCCACCGTCAATTTTTCAAACACATACCCTTCCGGAATATACCCTGGAATCATCAAATCCGGAAATGCCGCTTTCACAGTTTGAATCTCATCCCAGCTCGTAATCGTCCAGCAATCCTCGCCGCTGCTGCCCCAGCCTTTGTCCTCAATCACCACGCCATCCTCCGTGATAATTTCCTCTGGTGCGTTCTTATTTGCTCCGACATCAGCAGTGAACGCATGGAAAGCCAGCGCCGCACCCACGATCGCAATCATAAACAATGCTGCCAGGCCCGCAATCCGTAATCCGCGATTGGAACGACCCTCCATTCCTGCAATCCGTCTCCTGCGATTTTTCCGTTCCTCCCGTTTGTTGCCAGAAAGCATCGACTGAAATTCCTCATAAGACATCGGAGATGGCGCCGCATCCGCTGCATCACGGTCAAGCGCCTCACCGAGAATCTCCCGCAAGCTTTTATCGCTATTTTTTCGTTCATTTATGGTGCGCTTCTTCTCCAAAGACTCCTGTTCACTTATGGCACACCCTTTCTCCAGGGATTCCTGCTCATTCACGGCGCGCCCCTTCTCCAAAGGCTCTTGCTCACTCATGGCGCACCCTTTTTCCAAAGATTCCTGCGCACTCATGGCGCGCCTCCTCTCCAAAGATTTCCTTATAATTCTTCAACAACTTTCTCCGGCTTCTGCTGTAAATGCTCTTTGCCGTATTGATATTAATTTTCAAGTCTTCTGCAATCTCCCGGTATTTCCGCCCCTCATAAGCACGCATGAGAAAGATTGCCCTTTCCAGCGGCGGCAGCGTATACAGCAGCCTGGTGACATTCCTGCTTCTTTCGATGCTTTGAAAGACCTCTTCCAAAGTCTTTTCCGCCGCTGCTTCTTCCACCAAATCAATTTCTTCTCCGGATTCCATCCTGGCAAAATGCGGACGCATCCGTTCCTCTTCCTGCGCCATTTCCCGAAGGCGCAAATTTCTTTCATTGACTGCAATGCGCATCAGCCAATTCTCCAATTTATCTTCATCCTGCAATCCTGCGACACTTTCCACAGCTTTGATCATCGTCCTGCCCGCCATGTCCTCAGCTTCATCCCGCATACCCTTGCGAACGAAATACCGAATTAACATATCCCGTCTGCAATATATCTCATTCCTAAGCTTAATTATGTCCAAATTTCTATTCCTTGTTAACAACACCTTCCACATACAGCCTTGCGATCTGCTCCATGCAGCCCAGCTGCGGAACAGAACATACGCTCAAAGAACCCATGATGTTTTCATTGAGCATCTTCCGCTTTTCTTCATCCGTAACGAAAGCAGCATCGCCCTCCATCAGATAATCAACGCTGACGCCAAAAATTTGTTTCAGCGTATACAGCCTGGTTATGGTCATCCCCTTTTCGCCATATTCTATATTGGATATAGTTTTTTCTGACACCCCAAGAGCTTTTGCAAGATCACTTCTCGTCCAGCCCAGCATCTCGCGTCTTGCCCGTACCCTTGCGCCCATCTCTTTCTTGTTCAGCTCTTTTGGTTCTGCAATCATCTAACAGCTCCCTCTGTAAGTTATCTTATTTCCCACTTACAGTTTAATCCCCGCTCCTATTGATGTTATTCTCTATAAGGGAGCTTAATATGAACTTTTGGAGGGCGCTTTTAAAAATTTATCATTTTTGTTTTCTGTATTTGACATATTTCGACAAATTTTGCAACCAAATCACCTTTCTACCCATCTATATAAGTAGCAGCATTGCTATTGTCCCGTACAATAAACTGCAATTCAGGAGGTCTGAAAATGAGAGGACGTATCAACACAAACAAGCTAAAGAAAAAAATGTACCGGGCGCATACCATTATCTCTAACAATATCCGTATGCTGAGGTTGCTCAACGGATACACGCAAGAACAGCTTTGCGGCGTACTCCATATGTCCCGGGCAGCGTATGTAAACCTTGAACGCGGCGGCAAACTATTGGATTATGAAACACTGCTTACGCTATCCATATTTTACGGCATAAAGCTAGAATACATCATATCCTTCGATATCTCAAAACAAATGCTTGCCCTGATTGGCGTGAACCGGGAGGAAATATCGGCAGCAAATTTCATAACAAAATACCTGATGCTATCTTACCACAGCCAGCATCATATCCGTAAGCGGATTGCTGATCTACAGGAATTTGAACATTCCTGCAATATATTTCCATGGGATTACGAAAAGGAGGCGATTTAAATGGCTGTAAACTTGGAAACACTTCGGAAAAATATAAAGCTCCTGCGGACTGTGCGGGGAATCAGCCAGGAAAAGCTATCCGAGGCCATCCATCTGGCACGAACCACGTATTCATCCTACGAAAATGGCGCAAAACCAGTAGATTTGCAAACCCTTGACGCATTATCTGCCATTTATAACATCAGTTTGGAAAGTCTCGTAAACTATGATCTTTCCGAAGGCCTGTTTCACCGCATTTATTTGATGCAAGAAAACGAAGCGCTGGCAGATTTGCTCAACGACTACCAAGGGCTTTCTGTAGCGTCAAAAGCCCTCATCGTGCAACAGTTAGACTTGCTTTTAAAACGAGAGGAGGCGCTTTACCCTGATTTCAGCACGGCGCAGAAACCATTGCGAAATGAATAACCATACGAAAATTATATGAAAAGACTACAGAAACAAAAAATGAATGACATTCACTGCGGCAGGAACGGTGGCGATAGATGCTACCGTGCTTAAAAACAGGGTTTTGCTGGCAGGTCCCGGATCAAGTCCCTCCTGCTCGGCAAGCATGGAAACCGTAGCGGCAGTCGGGAAGCATATCCCCAGGACCACAATGCATTTTATAATCGGTTCAACCGGCAAAAAGTACACCAGCCCAACCGTTATGGCAGGAAGGAGGAACAACTTGACCACGCTGGCTTCAATGATGCGCACGTTTTTTATGATGTCACGGAACCGGTATTCCGTCAGGTTCGATCCGATAAAGATCATCGCCATCGGCGTGGAAATGCTTCCGATATAGACGAGGTATTCGTCGGCAGCTTCCGGGATGATCCCGCCCGCAAGGCTTATCACAAAGCCGATAAACAACGCCAATATGTTCGGATTCATAAGGAGTTTCAAGGTTGCTTTGAAGAATCGTTTTGACGTCGCAGGCCTCTTATCTTCGTTATTGCGGCGAAGCAATTTCAGGCCATAGGTAAAAACGAAAAAATTCATGGCGGCATTATGGGCAAGCATCAAAAGCATCCCCATTTCCCCGAAAAAAAGCAAAGCAACGGGAAACCCCATGAATCCGTTATTGGGCGCAGCCATGGCAAACTCTATGATATTGGCTTCTTTTTCAGGGAACCTCCTTGCCCTGGAATAGCCATAGCATATGAGACCGTACAGAAAAAAGCAGGCAAGACTGATCGCAAAGGTGAGGGCAAACGCTATAATGACACTTCTGCTCATGTCCAAGCTGCCAATATTATGTACGATCATGCATGGATACGCAAAATAGACGATAAGTTTGTTTATGCTATGATTCATCTTATCGTCTATAAAATTTATTTTTCTCAAAAACCATCCAGTAAAGAGAATGGCAAAAAGCACAAAATACTTTCCGTACATTTCAGTTTTTTCCGCTCCTATCCGCATATCGCCCAGGCCAGCCTGTCAAAAAACGAACGAGCCGCACCATCAACAACCCGGCAAAACCAAAGCGCGCCTGTCAACCTGGCAAAACCAATGCGCCCCGCAAGAGTTCCGATCTGCTTCCCCCTTGCGGCTTGCAGCCGCCAGCAGCCCTGCAAAACCAATACGTTCTGCAAAACCAACGCACCCCGCTAGCGGGATGCCAGCCGGCCGCACCATCATTCAATTTCCTGGCAGGCCGCCTTTTCGCCCAATTTTCCAGCCTGATCAGCCACCTCTTTATTGACCGCTGCTCTGCTTACGCACCATATCACCCATAATACAAATTATTGGTCACATACTCCGGATCGCTCGTCACGTCGATCCCCAACGCTTTCAGCGTATTCTCGTCCTTATCGCTCAAAATTGCGGTACAGTGCGCCCTGCATCCGCGTAGCTCGCTGAGTTTTCCTAACGCCGCCTCCGCAGACGGATTCGTAGCCGCCGAAATGGTCAGGGCCGTTAAAATTTCTTCACAGTTTAAACTGCTCTTCTCCGCCAGCAATACGTCAGTCTTGAGATCCTGGATGCTTTTTAAAATATTCGGTGAAATCAAATGCAAACTGTCGGTCATGCCGCTCAAATACTTCACGGAATTAAGGATTGCCGCCGCCGCCGCAACCATCCTCCTAGAGCTTCTCCCCGTGATGATCGTCCCGTCCTCCATTTCCATCGCCATCACGACCACATTGGTATACCGGTCATGCGTCTCCCGTTTCTTGTCCGCATATTCCCTGGCAGGCAATACCACGCGCCTGTCCTCCACAGTAAGCGCCATTTCGTCCATCAGCAGCTTTGCGCGTTCTAAAACCGTGTTATCGATTTTGCCTTTCTTATAATCGCATTCGGCGATTATGTATCTTCTTATGATTTCCTGGCGAGCCGCTTCCTGGACGACCTCATCGTCAGTAATGCCGAACCCCGCCCTGTTGACGCCCATATCCGTCGGCGACTTGTATTCGGATTCTTCCCCTGTAATCTTTTCGATGATTCTTTTCACGACCGGGAACACTTCCAGGTCCCTGTTGTAATTTACCGCTTTTTCCCCGTATTCCTCCAGATGGAACGAGTCGATCATATTGACATCCCGCAAATCCGACGTAGCGGCCTCATATGCCACATTGACAGGATGCTTCAGCGGGATGTTCCAGATCGGGAATGTCTCGAACTTCGCATAGCGCACCTTGCGCCCCCGCCTGTACTCATGGTATAGCTGGGACAGGCAGGTCGCCAGCTTGCCGCTGCCGCCGCCAGGTCCTGTAACGACTGCCAAAGGCTTCGTTACTTCTATGTAAGGATTCGCCCCGTAGCCCTCATCGCTTACGATGGTATCCACGTCGGTGGGGTATCCTTTGGTAAATCTATGCTTATAGGTTTTAATGCCCCTCCGCTCCAGCTTCGTGAGGAACTTGTCCACTGCCGGGGAATTTTCCTCGTACCTCGTCACGACAACGCTGTTGATTGCCAGGTCATACTTCCTGAACATATCGATCAGCCGCAGCACTTCCAGGTCGTAGGTGATGCCGAAATCCTGCCTCGTCTTGCTGGTGGTGATATCGCCTGAATAGATGCACATGATGATTTCCGCCTGGTCTTTCATCTTCTGCAGCAGCTTAATCTTAGCATTTTCATCGAATCCAGGCAAAACCCGCATCGCATGCTTGTCCTGCACCAGCTTGCCGCCAAACTCCAGGTAAAGCCTGTTGCCGTCGCCCTCGTTTATCCGCTCCAAAATCGCCCTGGACTGTTCCTCAATATACTTTTCCGCACTAAAACCCGTTTCCTTCATGTCTTCCTCCAATGATAAAAAGTTTAAATATATGCGATTGCCATAGTCAGTGTAGTGATCACCATAACAGCGATGATCGCTATCGTAATGATCCGAATTGTTTTTTTGCTCATCATTTTGGCTGCCTCCTCCCGCTACATCAGGGTAATATTCAGTTTATTCCGCCCTTCCAAAAGCCCTTTCAGGCTTATGCTGTAATCGATATCGATCTGGCCGCCCCCATCAGGCGACAGCGTATTTTCCAATTTATTAGTCAGGACCTCCAGTTCGATCGCGCCAAACGGCGTATTATAGAAACCCTCATACCGTTTGCCCTTTTCAAAACGGATCTCATGGCCAATGCCTGCGCCTCGCCCAATCCGCTTCATATGCACCTCATCGCCCTTGAGCCGCAGCCTCGTCTTGCAGCCGGGGATTCCCGAAAGCTCCGTCTCCTCGTAAATCAAGTACATCGCATCCCCCCGTTCATAAAGCTTCGCTTCCGTGATGAATTCCATGGTGCTTTCCCCATCCGTATCAGATGCCTGCTGCCCTCTGATTTTTACGAATATCTCTTTCATATTTCTCTCCAATTCTCTCTATTCCTGTTTTCTATTTCATATCGCTTAACATCTCTGTCAGCTCTGTTTTATCAAAATTGTACTTTTTCAAGCAAAAATGGCATTGCAGCTCCGCCTGCCCGTCCTCTTCGATAATTTCCGCCATATCCTTCTGGCCGATGGTCATCAGAGCCTTCCACATCCTGTCGTGGCTACAGTCGCACTCCCAGCGGATTTCCCTCGCCTCCAGAACCTGCGGTTTATATTCCTGCGGCATACCATGGAAAATTTCATCCAGCAGTTTCTGCACCATTCCAGCATCCGTCAAGCCTGCGGCATTTTCCCTTACCCTGCTTATTGTAGTCGTTACAGGCTCAATATGCGCCAGCATTTTTTCCAACGCATCTATTGCGCCTTCTTCTGCATCCGGAAGCATCTGGATGATCATCCCGCCCGCAGCGCCGATGGAAAGATCCCGTTCAACCTTGACGCCAAGCGCTACGGATGTGTTTTGCTGTTCAGAAATGAAAAAGTACGCCGTCAGGTCTTCTGCGATTTCACCACTGACCAGCGCAATCGTCCCGACATATGGTTCTTTCATCCCCAGGTCCTTGATCACCGTCAGCTCGCCGATTCCCAGCGATGCGCCTACATCCAGTTTTCCATTTTCTCTGAGCGGCAAATCTGCATAGGGGTTGGCGATATAGCCTTTGACCCGCCCGTCGCCGTAAGCTGTTGCCAGAATTTGCTTCGCAGGCCCGTCGCCCTTAAAGTTTACCGTTAACTTATCGCTGTCATTTTTGAGCATGATCCCCATAAGGCCTGCCGCCGTCAGCACCCTGCCCAGGCCTGCCGAAGCGAGCGGCGTAGTATCGTGAATCCGCGCAACTTTTTGCACCATATCAGTGGTTATCGTAATATATACGCGGTAAGATTTGCTTTTATCGATTGCAATCATCGCATTCTTCATAGTTTCATGTCCTTTTTTGTCATGTAAAAAGCGTGCAAGACGGAATCAAAGATTCCTTTGCACATATGCCGCCCGCTCCGGGGCGGCGCTTCGCAAGGCGCTTTCTTTGCCTTTTTGCCCCGGCTTTAGCTGGCTCGGCAAAACGGACAGCGCAGGTGAAATTCCGCCATATCGCCCTAGCGATATTTCCTGCATTATGAAAGATTCACAGCGCATCACCTTATTCTGCGCTAAATATTCTGCCGCCATTTCCGAAAAACATCAAAAACTGCCGCCGCCAAAAGAAAACCAGCAAGGCTGGCTTCCCATATAGCAAAGAATATCGGCAAGACCAGCTTCTTTATTTATGCAACAAACAGAATCGGCAAGGCCAGCTTCTTTTTCCACACAGTAACGAATATCGGCTGGACTGGCTCTATTTTTCCATACAGTTTAGATTCTATCATATTATGAAGAAAATGTTTAATCTTTTCTTCAAATATTAACATATTTTCAACACGAAAACCACATAATGGATTTGTATATTTAGCTTAATAACAAACGATACCGAATATAAAGAGTTATGAGGTGATAAGAATGAACGATTATCGGGATAATTTTGAAAACAATAACGGGGATGCTCCGCAGCAGGAGAATTTCGGTTATCATTACGGTTCTAATTTCACCATGACGGACAGCGAGCCACAGTCCGCTTCCTGGGACAATAAACACGGCTATCGGGAGCCTCGGCGGAAAAGGGCGAAGAAAACTGCGCGGCCAATCACTTTTACAAGGAAAACTTTAGCGCTGCTAATTGCGCTCTGCGTGCTGGTTTCGGGCGGCGTAGGCTTTGGCAGTGCGGCGGCAGGCAACCTGCTGTTTGGAGATGCGGGAACGCCAGGCTCTGTCAAAACTGGAAAAGCCTCTGCAACAGGATACACGCTGGAAAACGCCACCGGCAGTAACCTGACCGTACAACAAATTACCGAAGCAGCCAAATCAAGCGTCGTTGAAATAAAGACGGAAAGCGTCACTTCTGATGCGTGGATGCAGCAATACGTAACGCAGGGAGCAGGCAGCGGCGTCATCATCTCCAAGGATGGATATATCGTAACCAATAACCATGTAATCGACGGTGCAGGCAAGATCAGCGTTACCACGATCGATGGGACAGAACACGAAGCGAAGCTGATCGGCACGGATTCCATCACAGATGTTGCAGTCCTCAAAATCGATGCGAAGGATCTATCCCCTGCTACTTACGGCAACAGCGACCAGCTGGCAGTCGGCGACCTGGCGGTAGCGATTGGAAATCCGCTGGGCGAGCTGGGCGGCACTGTAACCGCAGGCATTATCAGCGCGCTGGACAGACAGCTTTCCCTGGACGGCAAAACGATGACGCTTTTGCAGACAGACAGCTCCATCAATCCAGGAAATTCCGGCGGCGGCCTGTTTAACAGCGATGGACAGCTCATCGGCATCGTCGTTGCGAAATCTTCCGGCTCTGATGTGGAAGGCCTCGGATTTGCCATCCCAATCAACACGGCTGCCGATGTAGCCCAGCAGATCATGGATAAAGGCTATGTAAGCGGCCAGCCGTCCACAGGAATGACCTACACTGAGTCCAGCGGGCAGGGAAGCTCCGGAATCGATTCATTTTTCAGCGGCGGCAAAACATCCACCAACGTATATATCTATTCGGTGGATGGGGAGAATGCAAAAAAGGCAGGATTCCAGCGCGGCGACATGGTCTTTGCGGTAGACAACACGGAAATCAGCACATTCAACGAGCTTTCTTCCATTATTACTTCCCACAAGGTCGGGGATAAACTCACTTATACGATCGTGCGGAACGGCCAGACCATGGATATCAGCTTTAAGCTGGAAGAACGGAAAGCGACGCAGTAGATCCGATGGCATTGGCAGGCATAACGAAAGGGATGCATATGCGGTTAAGTCTGTTTTCTTGATTTTACGAATAAGCATAGCTTCCTTAATCGCCAAGCCGATTTTTTCAAACTTTATCTAAAAAACCCTTTACATCTGATTTTTCAGGTGGTAAAATCAGTGCATACGTTGTGGTTTTGCACATAGAAACCGTATAAATCTTAGTTAAGAGGACAGAAATATGTTGAACAGAGTCTTTGCAGCTGGATACTTTTATTTTTACTTTACTTTCTTTCGGGGTAAGGTGAATTTCGCTGCAATAAGATAGACGGTCTGTTCCCAGATTAACCAGTCAACAAATCTTGCCGCAGGTGAAATTCACCTGCGGCATTTTTTATGGCTTAGCGGGATCATCCGCATGGGCTAACGGCTTGGCAAATAGCCAGTAAAGCAGGAACATCTCTTTCGGCGGCTTTCCCGCCCAGAGAAAAGAGGCAACGGCTCGCATACGATTTTACCAATGCCAAAGAAAACGGAAAGTTGGGTTCTTCCGTCTGCCGGCCGCCAGAAAGCACACAAAGCAGCGGTTCACAGTCGTACGCGGCCGAGGAGTTCAGCAGTCCGCCGCCCGCAAAAAATCACCAAAAGCAATCAAAAGTTCAAAACAAACCAAAGCGAATCAAAATCAAAAAAGAAAGAGGGAAACGAAAATGATAGTTGTATTAAAAGACAACCCGGACCAAAAACAATTAGACAATTTAGTATCATGGCTAAAAAGCATGGGGCTTGGCATCCACATGAGCGAAGGACAGTCCTCCACCATCATGGGCCTGATCGGCGACACATCCTCTGTGGACATGGATCTGATCAACGCCCTGGACATCGTCGAAACGGTGAAACGCGTCCAAGAACCATACAAAAATGTCAATCGGAAATTCCACCCCGAAGACAGCGTGGTTGAAATTGTTCCCGGCGTAAGCATCGGGGGCGGAAACTTCCAGGTTATCGCAGGACCTTGCTCCGTAGAATCGGAAGAACAAGTATGCGAAGTTGCCGCAGAAGTGAAAAAGGCAGGGGCAGGCCTTTACAGAGGCGGCGCATTCAAGCCGAGGACATCACCTTACGCATTCCAGGGAATGCGGGATGAGGGCATCAAACTACTTTTGGAAGCGAAAGAACATTCCGGCCTTCCGATCGTGACCGAAGTCATGGATATTTCCCACCTTCCGCTTTTTGAAAATGTAGACGTAATCCAGGTTGGAGCGAGGAATATGCAAAACTTCGAGCTGCTGAAGGAGCTTGGCCATATTGACAAGCCGATTCTTTTAAAACGCGGACTTTCCAGCACCCTGCAAGAGCTGCTCATGAGCGCTGAATATATCATGGCAGGCGGAAACGAGAGAATCATCCTCTGCGAACGGGGAATCAGGACCTTTGAAACGGCAACGAGGAACACGCTTGACCTGGCGGCAATCCCGCTGCTCAAAACCATGACCCACCTGCCAATCGTAGTTGACCCAAGCCACGCCACAGGTATCGCACACCTGGTAAAGCCGATGGCCATCGCAGCAACCGCAGCAGGAGCGGACGGACTTATGATTGAAGTCCACAACAACCCAGCCGCAGCCCTGTGCGACGGCGCACAATCACTTACCCCAGCGGCTTTTGCAGATGTAATGGAATGCGTGAACGCAGTAAGGCCTGTCGCATATAAAGGCTAAACGGTTTTCAGCAATAGGCGCGGTGAAACAGCAGGCGCGAAAAACAAATAGCAGAATCAAGCCGCAAAAGGCGGCATCGGGCAACGACAGCGGTATCGGCATCGGCAACAAGCGATGCCGACGATACCGGGCGGCAAACTGCGAAAAGATCACATGAAAGAAATAGCACGCCTCTGGGCAAAGGCGGCAGGCAATGAAAACTGTCCGCCAGAAAAACCGCAAGCTGCCGGCAAAAGGCGGCAGAAACGAAAACAAACCGCACGCCGCCAGCTAAAGGCGGCAATGACAAAAACAAGCCACTAAGGCAAACAATGTGCCGCCAACCACAAGCGGCAGAATGGAGACAATTATGGAAATCGGGATTGTAGGGCTGGGGCTGATCGGGGGATCGCTCGCCAAAGCCATCAGCCAAAATACAGACCATACGGTATACGGCACGGATTTATCAGAACAGGTCGTGAAAAAAGCCGTACTGGTAGACGCCATCGAACAGCCCCTGACGGACGAACTGCTACACCTTTGCGATATCGTAATTGTGGCGCTTTACCCACAAGATACGATCGATTATGTAACAGCACACGCTTCCCTGATCAAAAAAGATGCAATCGTGATGGATTGCTGCGGTGTCAAAAGCATCGTCTGTGATGCGCTCATACCACTTGCTGAAAAAAAAGGGTTTCTCTTCATCGGCGGCCATCCAATGGCCGGCCTGGAGCATTCAGGCTTCGCATATGCAAAGAAATCGCTCTTTCACGATGCGTCCATGATTTTTACGCCGACCAAAGGACCGATCGAAAGCATGGAAACTTTGAAAAACCTTTTCACGTCCATCGGCTTCACCAATATCGAAATCGCCACGCCAGCCGACCACGACAGGAAAATCGCCTTTACCTCGCAGCTGGCGCACGTGGTTTCCAATGCATACATTAAAAGCCCGACTGCACAGGAGCATATGGGATTTTCGGCAGGCAGCTATAAGGATTTGACGCGGGTAGCCAAGCTGAACGAGCATATGTGGACGGAGCTTTTTCTGGAAAATGCAGATAACCTGGCTCATGAGATCGACACCGTTATCGAAAACCTGCAAAAATACAGCGCCGCCATCAAGGAAAATGATGCGGACACGTTATGTGCGCTTTTGAAAGACGGGCGGGAAAAGAAAGCGCTCATCGACGGGGAAATTTTTTAGGAAGCATGGCTTCCGGGCGCATCTGTGCATTTGCTGAACGTCCATCTGAGTTTTTGATTCCACTTCCGCTAGATACCCGGCGTCCATAAACCGCACACCCGTTATTTGGCGCACCCCATTAAGCGCAACACTGAAATTAGGAGGATTGCATGAAACTTTTTCATGCAGAAAATTAAATGATCAAAATACCTGTTTCCGCATCGCGTAATTACGATGTAATTATGGAACGAGGCGCACTGGCGCAAGCTGGGACATATATAAAAGAAGCCCTGCATCTCAAATTTTCTGCGCATCCGGAAGCCGCCGAGACTTCTGGAGCTTCGGAGGTTTCCAAGCCTTTTAGCTCTCCCAGGCTTTCTGCGCTTTCCGAAACCGCTGTACATCCTAAGCCATCTGGCCGCTCCAGATTTGCCAAGCTTTCCAAACCGTCGGAGGATTCCGCCAATATGGATGCTGCTAATAAGGATTCCACCAATAAAATTTCCGCTAGCGGCACAAAACTGTGCATCATAACAGACAAAACCGTAGATAAATTGTACGGGCAAGAACAGCAGGCTTTATGGAAGTCTTTGGCAGCAGCAGGTTTTCACATCCATAAATATATCTTCCCTGGCGGTGAAAAACACAAGAATATGGCTACCATCGAAAGCATCCTCAATTACCTGGCGGACAATCAATTCACGCGAAGCGATATCTTATTAGCTTTGGGCGGCGGCATCACCGGGGATATCACGGGATTTGCGGCGGCATCCTTTTTACGCGGCATTAGATTTGTCCAAGCGCCGACTTCACTGTTAGCCATTGTGGACTCCTCCGTCGGCGGAAAAACAGGCGTAAACCTCAATGCTGGAAAAAACCTGGCAGGGGCATTCTGGCAGCCATCGCTGGTGCTTTTCGATCCCGATGTGCTGTCTACCCTTTCATGCGATTTCAAGCTGGATGGCGTGGCGGAAGCGGTGAAAGCAGGATGCATCGCCGATAAACACATTTTGAACATAGTTCAGCATTATGGAAAATCCTGTAACGGCGGAAATGCAAAAGGCGTGGCGAACGGCACGGCAACGGATAGCACAACAGAAATTTCGGCAGATTCCCCTCGCTTTGCGGACGGCAACACAGCGGCAGGCAACACATTGGCGGACAGTAACACGACGGCAATTCAAACAAATTCCCCGCTCTTTACAAACAGCAACGCCGCGGCGGACAGCGGCACGGCAACCAATCGCATCGAAGCCAATACCGCTCCTGGCGACGCATCAGCCGCCGCCAGGAGCAATAGCACGCCGCCATTTTCCGCCATGCTCGATGACAACGATTTCCTCACCAGGCTGGCGGCGCGTGCAATCGAAGTCAAACGGCAAATCGTAGAAGCTGATGAACGGGAAAACAACCTGCGCCAGCTTCTTAATTTCGGGCATACGATCGCTCATGCCATCGAAAAATGCAGTAATTACCAAACGAGCCACGGACACGCAGTCGCCATAGGCATGGTCATGATATCAGCCGCCGCAGAAAAATTTGGCTTAACAAAGGAAAACTGCCATGATACAATTCTGAATATCCTCCGCCGCTTTCAATTCCCGCTGGACTGCCCATACACGGCAGAAGCCTTAACCGAAGCGGCTCTGCAGGATAAAAAACGGCGCGGGGAAACCATCACGCTGGTAATCCCCGAAAGCCTTGGGCATTGCACGTTGCAATCCATTCCAACAAGCGAGCTGCGAAAATTCGTCGCTTACGGCTTGGATTCTCTAATAAATCCGAAAGGAATCACGAAATGAATGTACGATTGGAACCGTCAAAACTACAAGGAACGCTCGATGCGATTCCTTCCAAATCCCATGCGCACCGCATCCTGATCGCACAAAAACTGGCACAGCTCCAAGGACAGCAAAAGCTCGGCAGCCTAGCCATTCCTGCATTCTCCGAAGATATCGAGGCAACGAAAAACTGCCTGGTGCAGATGGATAAAAATATGCCTTATCTCGATTGCAAGGAAAGCGGCTCTACGCTCAGGTTTATGCTGCCCGTAGCAATGGCGCTTAAAGACGAAGCGGTCTTCATCGGTTCGGGCAAGTTGCCCCATCGGCCGATCTCGCCCTTGAAGGAAGAAATGGAAACGCACGGCTGCCGTTTTTACATGGGAGGCAAAAAGCAAAGCCCTGGCGATAAGTATCGGGAAATCTGCAACATCCGCGGCAGGTTGCAGCCAGGAGAATACAGTCTGCCTGGCAACATCAGCTCTCAATTTATCACAGGGTTGTTGTTCGCCCTGCCGATTCTTGATGGAGATAGCGTTTTAACGCTGACGACCGAACTGGAATCCGCAGGTTATGTGGATTTGACGCTGGACGTCCTCCAAACGTTCGGCATCGAAATCAAAAGCAAAGCTTCGCCGGAAGGTTTGCTGATATATGAAATTGCCGGGAATCAGCGTTACCTTGAACCGGATGGACTGACGGTGGAAGGCGACTGGTCCAACGCCGCCTTCTGGCTGGCTGGCGGTGCGCTCGGCGGAAACGTCACCGTGCGGGGGCTTAATTTGCACTCATCACAACGTGATAAAGAAATTCTCGATGTTCTGCGGGACATGGGCGCAAATATCAGCATTACGGAATTGCCAGAACCCTCATATGCAAAAATTTCATGCGCAGGCGAGGGAGGATTGGCAGAGAAAGCATCAGCAGAAAGAACATCAATAGAAGATACGCCAATGGGTACTCTGATGGAGGGCAAAGATAGATCGATAAATCCAACAGGTGATTCGGCAGATGCTCCCAGCGCATATAAGCAAGCAAGACAAGCAAACTCCGCCACCGATTCAGTAAACCGGATTAAAAACGCAACAAAACCAGCTCTGCCCGCTTGCGAAGAAATGCACGATGCAAGCGCAGCATACGAGCCAGCAAAACCAAACCCGCCCGCTTGCAAAACAACAAACTGCATGATAACAGTTTACTGCAAAAATGCGCTGAAAGGCACAGAGGTAAGCGTAGCACAAACGCCGGACATGGTTCCCATCCTCGCAAGCGTCATGGCGCTTGCAAATGGCGCCTCCATGATAACCAATGCGGAACGCTTAAAAATCAAGGAATCCGACAGGCTTCGCACCGTTTATGATTTTCTCTTTAAATTAGGAGCGGATATCACCGACGGCGGCTCAGGGCTTTCCCTGACCGGCAAGCCTCGTCTAAATGGCGGGGAGGTGGAAAGCCACAACGATCACCGCATCGCCATGGCCGCTGCAATCGCTTCATGCGGATGCAAGAATCCTGTTCTTATCCGTGGCGCAGAGGCCGTAAAGAAATCATATCCCGCCTTCTTTGAAGACTTCGCCGCATTAGGCGGCAGCATAAAAAAGCTTTGATCAAATAGACTGGTTGAACAACTCTGCCATCCAATCGATAAGACCCGGGCAAAACAAACAGCGAAAGCCCGAAAATTTGGAAGGCAAAACCGCCAGTAAAATTTCAAAAGCTTCCGCTGAAAATACAAGCATAAGCCAAGGGAACCCGGTAAGCATTCCCAAGGCAAAGACCTTGACCGTCCACTGGACAGCCGCATCTGTTTACGGCAAGACATAAAACCCAGATAAGCTGAAGCGAAAAAGCTAGGCAGATTAAGGCACAAAACCTGCATAAATTGAGCGAAGATTAAAACTACGTGAACCTCATATAAATTGAATGGAGATTAAAACCATATGAAATCGAGTTTTGGAAAAAACATCAAGGTCTCGATTTGGGGCGGCTCCCATGAGCCTGCCATCGGAGTCGATATCGAAGGCATCCCCATCGGAACAGAGATAGACATGACTGCGCTCGCCGCCTTTTTAAAACGGCGCGCGCCGGGAAACAGCCCGTTTGCGACGAAGCGAAAGGAAGCGGATATCCCGCTTCCGGTAAGCGGCCTTACAGAGCGCACGGGCGGCACAGGCAACGACCCCGCTGGCGGCACAACAAGCAACAGTCCAGCAACTGCGACAGACCCAGCAAATCCCACTAACGGCATGACCGATGCGGGCTCCCCTGCAAATCCCGCTGGCGGCGCATCAGCCGAAAGCCACTACTTTAACGGCGCACCGCCAAGCTGCACCCTTAGCAATGTGCTAAATGGCGATGCGGCCTTCCCCGCAAACGCCGCTTGCATCCCTGCCTCCCCCGCAAACGCCCTTACCGTATCCGCCAGCCGCATTTCCCTGGAAATACGCAATACCGATACCCGCTCGCAGGACTACAAAACACTGCGGACGATTCCCCGCCCCGGCCATGCCGACTACACGGCGCGCCTCCGCTACGGCGACGCCTTGAACATGGCGGGCGGCGGACCTTTTTCCGCAAGGATGACCGCCCCCCTCTGCATCGCAGGCGGCATCGCCCTGCAAATATTACAAAAACAAGGCATCTGCATCGGCGCGCACATCTACTCGATCGCTGATGTCAAAGATATGCCATTTGATCCAATCGCAACAGACACCAGGCTTTTGGAAAAACTCAAAACAAAAGAATTTGCCGTAATCAACAACACTGCCGCAACCCATATGCAGGAAATTATCATGAGCGCCCAGCAGGACGGTGATTCGGTAGGCGGCATCATCGAAGGCTGTGTCCTGGGGCTTCCTGGCGGGATTGGCGGTGCGATGTACGAAGGCCTCGAAAGCGCGCTCGCCCCGATTTTCTTTGGCATCCCGGCCGTAAAAGGCGTGGAATTTGGCGCAGGCTTTGGCGCAGCGGCCTTAAAAGGCTCGGAAAACAACGACCCGTTTTACTATGACGGCAAATGCATCAAAACCCGCACCAACCACCACGGCGGTATCTTAGGCGGCATCACGACAGGCATGCCGCTCATCGCACGGCTCGCCTTTAAGCCAACCCCGTCCATAAGCCGCCAGCAGGATTCGGTGGATTTAGAAAAAGGCGAAAACGCAAAACTCGTTATCAAAGGCAGACACGACCCTTGCGTCGCAGTCAGGGCAGTTCCGATCGTGGAAGCTGCGCTCGCCTTGGGAATTTTAGATTGTATGATGGAGGAGAATCATGACTGAACTAAACTTAAACAACATCCGAAAAGAAATCGATGACATCGATACGCAAATCACGGACCTTTTCAAACAGCGCATGGAAAAGTCGCTCGAGGTAGCAAAATACAAGCAGGAAAACAATCTCCCGGTTTTTAACGGCAACAGGGAAAAGGAAATTCTCCACAGGGTTTCCGAACATATCGGCGAACCGTTTGACGGATACGCCCGCCTGCTATTCAACACCATGTTCGACGCATCCAAGTCCTATCAGAACGACTACCTGGCGAGACGATCCGACTTAGCCGCACGTATCGAAAAAGCATTGGAAGAAACGCCTAAAATCTTTCCCAAAAAAGCGGTCGTTGCCTGCCAAGGCGTCCAAGGTTCTCATTCACAGGCGGCGTGCGAAAAACTCTTTGAAGTGCCAAGCATCATGTATTTCAACAGCTTTGAAGGCGTTTTCAACGCTGTGGAAAAGGGCCTCTGCCAGTACGGAATCCTGCCGATCGAAAACAGCTCCTACGGATCAGTGGGAACCGTCTACGATTTAATGCAAAATTACAATTTCCATATCGCCAGCAGCCTGCGCCTGCGCATCAGCCAAAACCTGATGGCAAAGGCAGGCACGAAGCTCTCCGATATCAAAGAAATCGTATCACATGAGCAAGCCATCGGGCAATGCGGCGAATTTTTAAAGACACTGCATGACGTAAAAATAACCGTCTGCGAAAATACCGCCCTCGCCGCCAAAATGGTTGCCGAAAGCGGCAGAAACGACATCGCTGCAATTTCCTCTAAAGAATGCCTGGAGCTGTACGGACTGGAGCTTTTGAAAACACAAATCCAGATCAGCGACAACAATTATACGCGCTTCATCTGCATTTCCAAGAAGCTGGAAATCTATCCAGGCGCAAACAAAATCAGCTTGATTTTATCACTGCCCCACGTACCACGCTCCCTGTACCATACGATCGCTAAATTCGCAGCCCTGGGCATCAACCTGACGAAGCTCGAATCGAGACCGATTCCGGGCAGTGATTTTGAGTTTCTATTCTACTTTGATTTGGAAGCGTCTGTATATTCAAAGGAACTGATTAACCTCCTCAGCCAGCTTGAAAACCAGCCGGAAACCTTCGCATTCCTCGGTTGTTATACGGAAGCCATTTAAGAGACAGGCGAAAGCAAACGAAAGCCACAAGCTTGCAAACGGGAAAAATGATTGCAAGCGGCTATGCAAGGCCGTCCACGTGCGGACGGACAAGCAAAAATCCACACAAAAACAAATGACGGGCAGGCAGCTGAACCAAATCACTGCCAGCGGACAAACAAAAAATCAAACGCAGACAGATGAAGCGACACAATATACAAAAACGCAGGAAAACCGAATGTAAAGCGGTCTTCCGCAAGCATGGCTGCTTTTATGCATCCTTATCCGAAACTGCTTTCACGCATACGGACAATACGAACAAACGGAGAACATGATGAAATACGGATTGATCGGAAAAACGCTGGTTCACAGCTATTCCAAGGAGATACACGAAGCCTTGGGAAAATACCAATATGATTTATTCAGTTTACCGCCGGAAGAATTAAGCGGGTTTATCGCCGCACGGGATTTTGGCGGCCTCAACATTACGATTCCATATAAGCAGGATGTCATGCCCTTATGCGATGAGATTTCGGAACTGGCGTCAGCAATCGGGGCAGTAAACACATTGTATTGGGGAAAGGACGCTGATGCAAAGGGGCAGGCGGCAAGCGAACCAAAAACACAGCCCAGCACAGGCGGCAAACAGCAAGCTGGAAACATGGAAAATGCGGCAGGCGTTTGCGTGCTAAGCGAGCCTGTTTGCGATGCAGATGGCGCACCTGAAAGACCTGCCGCCACGCCAAACGCCAGCAATTCATATAAGCTGGTCGGCCACAACACCGATTATGAAGGATTTCTCTACACAGCAGCACGCGCAGGCATTGATTTCGCGGGTAAGACCGTCCTCATCTTAGGCACTGGCGGCACATCGCTCATGGCGAGAAAAGCCGCCGCAGATCAAGGCGCTGCCAAAATTCTAATCGCTTCAAGATCCAAACATCCCCACCCGCAGGACACTGCTATGCAAGACGCTATAGCGGACCCGGCGGCCTGCGCTGAGGCAGAAAACCCGCAAGCCCGCCGTGCCGCCGTAAAAAAGGCAACCGCAACAAAGCGGGCGGCGGACGACGACGCACAGCACGCCTGCCAACAGCTAACCTATGGCGAATTGCCAGCCATAGCCGCCGCCGTTGACATTATCGTCAACACAACGCCTGTGGGAACTTTCCCGAACAACCTGGAAAGCATCATAAGCCTTGCCGATTTTCCAAACTGTACTGCCGTAATCGATGTAATCTATAACCCATTTAAAACAAAACTACTCCTGGAAGCAGAAAAGCGGGGCTTGCGATACGCCAACGGACTACCCATGCTGGTGGCGCAGGCGACTGCCGCCGCTGGCTATTTTCTCGGTACGCAAGGCGCATTTTACGAAGAAAACGAGCGAATCATCATTATGCTGGCGAAACAAATGCGGAACATCATCCTCATCGGCATGCCCGGCTGTGGGAAAACCACGATCGGAAAAATCCTCGCCCAGAAAACCGGCAAAAAATTCGTGGACATGGACGAGGCCATCACGCAAAAATCCGGGATGCCCATCCCGCAGATTTTCGAGCAGTCGGGAGAAAACGGCTTCCGGGATTTAGAGTCGGAAATCGCACGAGAGCTTGGCAAGGAACACGGCCTCGTCATCGCCACAGGCGGAGGCGTAATCCTGCGCCCCGAAAACGTGGATGCACTCCGCCAAAACGGATTCGTTATTCACATCACCAGGCCGATCGATGCACTGCCGATGGACGGCAGGCCGCTTTCCAAAGACCTTGGCACACTGCAGAAAATGGAACAAGCCAGGATGCCGCTTTACAAGGCCGCTGCCGACGCAACCTTTTCCAACCACCGAACGCTTACCAAAGCCGAACTCGCAAAATCCATTTCCACGCTTTTGCATGAGTAGCATTGCGACGCCATCAGGAAAATCCAGGGTTGCGGCTTTGCAGCTTCGTTTTCCTGGTCAAGCGTTCTCATGTTCGCGCGATATTACGAAGGTGACGGGATATATCAAGGCCGGCTGTTCCCCGATTGACATGAATGCCTTCATTCGCCAAAGCCTGGTTTGCTTGCTGCATTTTGTCCGGTTCATTTTCACGAAACATTTTAAAATATTACTATTATATAGTCATTTATGTTATACTATAGGCGAATATCGGATTTACGAAAGGAGGCTGTTATCATGCACGGGAAATCACCTGTTTTTTATCGATTTCTTGCGTTATGCATTGCAGTTTTCTTTTTATTTACCGGATGCTCCGGCGGTTCGTCCGCTTCATCCTCAAACAACCACTCCGATGACGAGCAGCGCGCGACAATCAGCGATTACCTGCTCCCCTCAGCGCCTGGCGCTACCGTGTATGGAAACCAAGCCGTTTCCATCGATGCTTCCAATAGCTCGGACGGCTATTTCACCGTCCAATACCATGGGGCTGTAACGAAAGTCAAGCTACAGGTTACGATCCCAGACGGGACAGTATACACATATACGTTGAAGAACAACTCCGCCCAGTCCGGAGAAGTCTTCCCGCTCTCTGGCGGAAGCGGCAATTACCGCCTTGACGTACTGGAACACGCCCACGACGACCTGTATGCGGTTTCCTTTTCACAAAACATCCAGGTTGCGATCAGTGACGAATTGAAACCGTTTCTCTACCCGAACCAGTATGTCTGGTTCACCCCGGAGAATGAAGCGGTCAAATACGCAGCGGAGCTATCCGGCCAGTCGTCCAATGACCTGGACTACGTCGAACAAGTCTACCATTATGTAACGGAGAACATCGAATACGATGACAAGCTGGCTGAAACCATAGAATCCGGCTATCTGCCCGACATCGATGCGACCATGGACACAGGAAAGGGAATCTGCTTTGATTACGCTTCCCTGATGGCCGCAATGCTTCGAAGCCAAGGCATACCGACAAAGCTGGTCGTCGGCTATTCCGGCGATGCGTACCACGCATGGATCAGCGTCCACCTGGAAGAAATCGGCTGGGTCGATGGTATCATAGAATTTGACGGCACGGACTGGGTTCTGATGGACCCGACCTTCGCCGCAAATAACAGCAGCAAAAAAACCAAGGAATACGTTGGCGACGGGAACAATTATACAGTAAAATACGCATATTAACGGATAAATGAAAACGCAATGCAAACGGAGGTCTATTATGAAACCATTTACCAATACAGAGCTTTCTTCCTTTTGCGGGCAGGTTGCCTTGATTCTAAAGTCAGGAATTTCCGCCATGGAAGGCCTTACCATCATGCTCGAAGACGCTTCCGCCAAGGAAGAACGGGCCGTATTGGAAACGCTGCTTTCCAATATGCAGGAAACCGGGAGCTTTTATGAAGCGCTGAAATCGGTGGGGATTTATCCCTCCTATATGCTTCATATGGTGCAAATCGGCGAAGAAACGGGTACGCTCGACGAGGTAATGGAAGCGCTCCAAAGCCACTATGAACGGGAAGATTCCATCAAAAAAAGCATCCGCAATTCGATTACATACCCGATGATCCTGACTGCGATGATGGTGATCGTGATCGTCGTCTTGCTCGTGAAAGTCATGCCGATTTTCAATCAGGTATTCGTCCAGCTCGGCAGTGAAATGACTGGATTCTCCCGGATGCTCATGCACATCGGGACGGCAATCAACAGCTATTCAGTTGTATTGATTGTACTGCTGGTTATCGCCGCCGCATTTATCCTTTACGGCATACGCACCGCTTCCGGCCAAAAACTGTTCGCCAGCATCGGACACAAACTGCGGTTTACAAGAATCGTCTACGAAGAAATCGCCGCCTGCCGTTTTGCGAGCGCCATGGCGCTCACTTTAAGCAGCGGGCTGAACCCTGAACGCAGCATGGAGCTGGTAAACGCCTTAAACGACGACCCCGTTTTCCAGGAAAAGATTGACCTTTGCATGAAAAAAATAGAAGAAGGAACGGATTTGTCCCAGGCACTTTTCACCTCCGGCATGTTTACCGGCGTTTATGCGCGAATGGCCTCCATCGGCTCGAAAACCGGAGCGATGGACCAGGTGATGAACCAAATCGCCGATCTCTACCAATCGGATATCGACACCCGCATGAATAATATTCTCGCTGTACTGGAACCGGCTCTCGTGATTGCATTATCGCTGATTGTCGGCGCCATCCTCCTATCGGTCATGCTGCCGCTCATGGGAATCATGTCCAGCATTTAAGAAGCTTTTTTGTTTCGGAAGCCGCTTTGTTTCCGAAAACCGCCTCGGAAGGAGTGATTAGCCATACGCCGTTTTCAATATCAAAAACAACCGAATAATCCGCCTAAGTTCCTTCTGTCCGTCTGCGTTTTCGTGATTTTCCTCCTGCTCTTCATCGAGGGCATTTCTTCGCTTTCCACAGGCACGGTAAACCGTCAAAAGGAAAGCCTTGAAAATGCGGTTGTGCGCAGCGTGACATACTGTTATGCGATGGAGGGGAGCTACCCGGGCGATCTTGCATATTTAAAGGAATATTACGGCCTTACATATAATGAAGATTTGTTTTTTGTCGACTACCATATTTCCGGCTCGAACATTTTCCCCGATATCACCGTTGTGGAAAGGAAGGATTTTTAGATGCGATTCCAGATGAAGCGTAAACACATGATCGATTTTCTTTTTCCAGTCGCATTGTTTTTCGTGTTTGCCCTCTCAGCGCTTGCAGTCATCCTTTTTGCGACCAGGACATACCAGGACACAACAGAGCATTCCGCTTTGAACTATACCGCCAGAACGAGCCTTTCTTATATCAGCGAAAAACTGCACCAAAACGATGCGGACGGTGCGATCGAGCTTGGCAGCCTCGACGGAAATGATGCGGTTATCATGAAGCAGGCCTATGAAAACGAAACCTATTGCACTTATATTTACGCTGACGGGCAAGAACTAAAGGAGCTGTTTGTCAAAGAAGGCACGGAGGTTTCCGCCGCATCCGGACGGACGATTT
The DNA here is from genome assembly GCA_946555345.1 of uncultured Eubacterium sp. Taxonomy (GTDB): domain Bacteria; phylum Bacillota; class Clostridia; order Peptostreptococcales; family Anaerovoracaceae; genus Lentihominibacter. Next base: position 117,906 of record CAMNSS010000001.1, read on the forward strand.
TGAAGGTACAGGATTTTACGCTCACGCAGCCGGCCGATGATTTGATTCGGATTTCCTGTAGCGACGAGGATGGACGGGAGGCGGCCGCATTCATCTCCATAAAGAGCGACTAACGCAGAACCGTACGACAAGACGGGAAAATGAAGCGGGACGTAACCTACAGCGAAACAGGAAAATGCGGCGGGGCAGGAAACCCAATCGCTAGCGGCCACCTATCGCCGCTAACTGCCGCTCAATATGCAGGAACAAGCCGCCAGACCGCCGCCAGCGCACCAAACAAAAACAAAGCGAGGCAAAACGGCAAAGCGTTCGAGCCGCCAGCGGATATAGCAAAGCAATATCCCCACAGAACCGAAAGAAAGGATACAATTTCTACATGATACGGAAAAACAGGCCCAGGGCATCCAGCTTATTTTTAATGGAGCTAATCATTGCGATTCTCTTTTTCTCAATCGCAAGCGCTGTCTGTGTGCAGTTTTTTGTAAAATCACATCTGCTCAGCCGTGACGCAGACGCCCTGAACCATGCGGTAAACGAATGCAGCAGCGTGGCTGAAGCGCTCAGTACGGCGGACAGCATTTCAAGCGGGTTCAGCCTGTTAAGCCAGCTATATCCAAATGCGGTGGAAGGAAATACAGCGAAAATGGGCGCAGCCGAACCAGGCACAACCACAGGGAATGGAGCAGAAGCCGCTGAAACGGACACGCCTGGCCCGAACAGCGATGCGATTGTCCAAAGCACAGGAACAGATTGGAAAAAATCGGGTTCGGCAATCAATTCCGCAGAAATCACCTTCTATTACGATGATGAATTTCTGCCGTGCAAGGCAAAAAACGCCGATTACGTTCTTTCCGTTCACCTGGAACAATCAGGACAGATGCTTTCCGCAAACATGAAATTTTGCCCAAGCGGCAAAGAGGCGGCCACAATCTACGAATTAAACACGAACCAGCACATCCCACGGAGGACAGGTCATGAAAAGCGATAAACAGCAATCTTCTTTTGTAAATATCGGCTCATCTTCCCTGCTGATCATATTTCTGGTGCTATGCCTTGTGACCTTCGCCATTTTGTCGATTTCCAGCGCCAGCAGCGATCATTCATTCAGTGAAAAACTTGCCGAGCGGAAGACACAATACTATGACGCCTCATCCCAAGCATCTTATGTCTTAAATGAAATCGATGCAAAGCTCGCAGGGCTGGCAAAGGTGAACGGAGCAACCAGCAAGGCGGCATACGAAGAGCAAGTGGCTTCAGCCTTGCAGGATACCACAATCGACGGCATTTCCATAAGCTGTGAGGTATCTGATGGACAGGTTTTGATTTCCTATCAAATTCCCGTCGGCGGCAAGCAAGCGCTCGATGTAAAACTGCACGTTACGGATTATACGCAAAATGCGGCTTATTATGAAATCAAATCATGGCGCATCCTCTCTACGGAGAATTGGGAAGGCGATCAAAGCCTCAACCTGATTCCGGTAAATTAGCAGGAACAGCAACAGGGCGAAATTGATGAAGCTGTCCGCCAAACCGAAACAAGCGCCAGACAGCAAAACCAAACGAAAAGAAAAGGAGTTTCTGCGATGGATCTAAACAGCATATTAAAACAGGCGATTGAGGAGCAGGCGTCCGACGTATTTATCGTCGCCGGCCGGCCCGTATCCTTTCGGAAAAACAATATCATCTACTGTATCAATGGCGAGAAGCTTCTCCCAAATGATACGGAATCGTTGCTTGCGGAAATCTATGCTTGTGCGGACAGCCGGGATATCGGGCGTCTTGACCAATTTGGCGACGATGACTTTTCGTTCGCCATCGCAGGGCTATCCCGCTTTCGTGTCAGCGCATACAAACAGCGGGGGGCTTTGTCGGCAGTAATCCGCATCATCAGCTTTGTCCTGCCCGATTTTTCCGCCTTGGGCCTTCCCGAATATGTGATGCGCCTCGGAAACAGCGAAAAGGGAATGATCCTCGTGACAGGTCCTGCGGGAAGCGGTAAATCCACCACGCTGGCTTGTATCATCAACCAGATTAACCAGCGCCAGAAAAAACATATCATTACGCTGGAAGATCCGCTTGAATACCTGCACCGCCATGAGCAGAGCATCGTCAGCCAGCGTGAAATCAATGTGGATACGGAAAACTACGTGACGGCGCTGCGAGCCGCACTGCGCCAAAGCCCAGATGTTATCCTGTTAGGGGAAATGCGGGATTATGAAACGATCAACATCGCCATGACTGCGGCGGAAACAGGCCATCTGCTGCTTTCCACCCTGCATACCATCGGCGCGGCGAATACCATCGACCGCATCATCGATGTATTCCCAGCAAACCAACAGCAACAGATCGGCGTACAGTTATCCATGGCGCTTACCGCTGTCGTCTCACAACAGCTCGTGCCAACCGTAGACGGACAAGTCGTCCCTGCGCTTGAGATTATGACTGTCACGCCCGCTATCCGCAACATGATCCGGGATAACAAGGTCCATCAAATTGACGGTATTATTTACTCTTCAATGAAAGAAGACATGATTTCCATGGACGGAAGCCTCTTAACCCTGTATAAGCAAGGCAAGATTACCAAGGAGACCGCCCTGCATTACGCAACGAACCCCGAAATGCTAAGAAGGAAACTGTAAAGAAAATTTTAGGGGGATTTCCTGAAGCAAAGAAAGGAAGATGCAAGCTGGATAGGAAATTAGGCGAATCAGTGGAAAAGAGGCTACGGAAGTCCAAACGCCGATATCCACCTGTTCCAGAGCCGCAAACAATATGGTTTCTTTACGCCTCCATTTTCCTGCAATCTCTTCAAAAGCCGTTGGGAGCGGCCTGCCCGGATTTCCAAACCGCACGCCACGTTTTCTCGCTACAGCGATTCCCTCCGCTTGGCGTTTACGGATATTTTTGCGCTCGTTCTGTGCGACATAAGATAAAATTTGTAGCACAAGATCTGCGACAAATATGCCTGTAAGATCATTGCCCCGGGTTCTCGTGTCCAAAAGCGGCATATCTAGCACAACGATATCAACGCTTTTTTTTTCGCGTCAAAATCCGCCATTGCTCCAAAATCTCCTCATAATTACGCCCCAAACAATCGATCGACTGAATAACCAGAATGTCATCCTCTCCCATTTCCCTCAATAAACGCTGGTAAGCGGGACGTTCAAAATTGTTCCGCTCTGCTTATCCATAAAAATATTTTCTTTTGCAACAGGAAAATTTTTTAAAGCAATCATCTGCCTGCTTTCGTTCTGCTCTTTTGTCAATACACGGACGTAGCCATAAGTTATAGTTTCCCTTCCGTTCATTCTTTTCTGCTTTTTCCTGTATTTTACATGAATCATCATTATATTGCCTAGGCTAACTCGATAAAATACAGAAAAGCTGCCCGAAGTTCCATGCTACGGGTGCGCCTATGCGGGGAGAGGCCTATGCGAGCCAGCGGACCATTGAAGCACCGAGCCATTGGATCATTGGGGTGACATTCTTTGTCTTGGACATATGCCCAGTAAAGTAACCTAAGCGCAGATGACTAAGCGGAACGCTTGGCCTCTGGGGCGCTGCGCTGCCAGAACGGTCAGACCACTGAATTGCCAAACCGCTGAACCACTGGAGCGATTATGCCTAATAGCAAAACCCCTAAAAAACCCATTTACGCCTGACAACGGAATTTAATTTTTTGTTTTTGCAGGTTCAATAAAACCATTTTTTTGCGATTTTTCAACTTTTTGTTGATAACGGGACTTGAAAAACATATTAAATTTGTGATATGATAGAGAAGTCTTCTGGACATGATTTTGGGCCCCCTTAGTTAAATGGATATAACAAGCCCCTCCTAAGGGTTAGTTGCTGGTTCGATTCCGGCAGGGGGTGCCATATTAAATCAGTTTCATCTGACTTTTATGAAAAGATGAAAGGAGCTATCGAAATGCCTGACGAACGAAATGTTTCAGTTTCATCTGACTTTTATGAAAAGATGGGGGAAGATGTTAAAATTTCTGATGTGCAAAACGTCATGGAAACCCTGGTAGAGGAGCATCTGGATAAAATTATGGAAGGCTCCGGCGTATGCACGTGCGACTATTGCCGTGCCGACATCAAGGCGCTTGCGCTCAATAAGCTGCCCGCCCGCTATGCGTCCCGCCTGGAAGGAAACCTGATCACCCGCGTGGACAACATGAGGCGTCAAGCATCAACCGATGTAATTGCAGCGATTATGGAAGCAGTTAACACCGTTGGCACAAATCCACGGCACGAGCCGCGAAAATAGCAACAGCAGGCAAAATACCCGCCTTGGGCCAGGTGTCATGTGGGTGCTGAAATTGCGGCGGATCGAAACAAAATACAATGCGTTGCCATACGATAAACGAAATACTGATTATAACCATCATCGGCTTGCTATGCCGGTGATTTTTATTTGAACCGGCCGGCCGGAAATTGAAAAATGGATTTCCGGCCAAAAGTCATTTCAAATGTCATTTTAACAACTTCGAGTAATACGCATTTGCTTGGTACAATGCGGCAGCCGGATTATGCGCCAGCACCCTGTCTTTGGTAACAAGCGTCGTGCAAAGCGCCTCGGAATATTTATAAAACAAGCTGTCATGGCCTACGCATAATCCCATGACGATGTTCAGGTCCGTATTCTCTTCATTGAGAAGTTTTGCCTGCATAATCGGGTTGCACATATTTTTTCCCACAGCTTCGCACCGTGCATCAATTCCGGCGCTAGTCTTTTGCATTGCGCCGATCTTGCACGCTGCACCGAACACCTCAAAACCATGATGCCTGAAAATCTTTGCCGCCATGCGCGCTTCTGAAATCAGCCCTACGCAGGTAGCAATTCCCAGCTTCCTTGCCTCTATTTTCCTGGCAAACTCCATAATTTCTTCAATCCGGGTCATCGTACAATAGTTTTCAAATTCAACGTCTGCCGCCGCTAGCGTCACCCGCGCATTTTCTTCGTCATCTGTGTACTGCCGCCGTGTTTCGCATATAAATTCTTCATCCAGCTTCGCTGTCGGGCAAAAATCAGGATACATTTTGTCCTGCTTGTCGCAGTTAATTACGGCGCAGTCAATGCAGCTTCGCTTGATTTCATCTCTGCCATTATCGTTTGTCATAACCTTTTTCATCCTTTCTCTTCTATCCTTATTGCTCTGCCTTGGAATACGGTTTTTTATTTATGCTCGTTTGGGCATGGTCTTTTATTTATTTTATCGGTATTTTTGCGCCCGTTTTCGCAAAATTCCCCTCTGTCCGTTTGCCGTTTTCTCCGCCGCTCATCCGATACGGTTTTTCCTTTTTCGTTTATCCTATTTCATTTGCCGCTTTTATCGCCTAATGACATTTTACTATAAGTTCATAAATTTGCAAGGGCAGGCGGATGCTTTGCATCCTGCGGGAATCATGCAAAACGCAAAGCATCCGCCGCAAGCGAAAACCGTGCAAACGCAAGGAGTCTATGGCAATTATACCGCACTTTTTTTGTCAACATTGTTTTTTTGATGTTTTTTTGCAAGATGCTATATACAAAATATAGTAGCTTGATGTATAATGAATCCCAGATGATGTGAAAATCATCATTTATTATACACTTTAAGAAGGGGGACTATTATGTCAGTTATTATTACAGGGAACGCCAGCCCGCAGGAAGCACAGGCTTATGTTGAATATTTGCAGGAAAAATACAACCGGAAACTGGAAACGCTGGACGTTCAAATCGATGGGGATTATGCAGACTTGGATTTTACGTTTTCACACGTTCCATTTGAGCGTATCAGGCGAATCACGGGATACTTAGTTGGCACGATGGACAACTGGAACGACGCCAAAGCGGCGGAAGAAGCCGACAGGGTAAAGCATTCTATCAGCGAGGGCGTTATCGGCACATTGGAAAAAATCTCATAATGGCTATTTGCCAGGGCAAGGACAAAGCCGGCTTTGCCGATTCTGTTTCAGCGGCAAGCTCTACTGATATTCCACGAACATCAACCGGATATTCAAGACAGCTGCCAGACATCTGGGATAAGACGGAAATATTAAAATCAATATTTCCTGCTTAATAAAAAAGCGATACAAACACCGAATCTTCTTGCATTGCTTTTCTCATGAATAAAACCCGCTATTGAGCGGGTTTTATTCATCGATTTTCACTTTCGGGCGTTACCACGCCTAAATTTATTTTAAATATGCAAAAGGCGCATTTTTGCATGGCATCCACGCAGTTTCATGCAAATGCTGCTTCATTTTCAACGCATTCAGCAGCCGAAGCATATTCAAACTGGAAAATGCGCAGATTTTCAATGCGGTACCGGCTACAACCATTGCAACAAAAACAGCAACCGCTTTCAAAAGTATATTTGCTGCTCAATTTTGCAGATTCCCTTATTTTGCCCCTCACGATTCACTGCTTTCGCTCACAATTCCATTTCGCCCGCCGCCATTTCCACTTCTTGCAAACCACTTCTGCCCACAGCCCTAATCGTATGCCCAGCCAGACTGCTTTACCCGCGTTCATGTCTCACCACCGCCAAAAAACTTCTCCCATGCCTCGCTGCATCCCGTGCGAAGGCCCGCACTCTTTTTGGTATGCAAATCTCCCAGATTATGCTATACTAAATACATATATACACAAATAACATCCTGGCTATAAAATCATTCAAAATAACAAGGAGCGCCACCATGGACAACCGGCAAAACTACACAAGCTCATTATCAGAACGTTACCCAAGCAAGGAGATGAAATACCTCTTTTCCCCGGAAATGAAATTCAAGACCTGGCGGAAGCTCTGGATTGCCCTTGCCGAAACGGAGCAGGAGCTGGGGCTTCCGATCACGAACCAGCAGATTGCCGAGCTGAAAGCCGCCGCAGGCGACATCAATTACGAAGCGGCAAAGGAGCGCGAAAAAGAGGTACGCCACGATGTAATGTCTCATGTCTACGCTTATGGGCTTCAATGCCCGAATGCGAAAGGGATCATCCATCTGGGGGCGACCTCCTGCTATGTCGGCGACAACACGGACCTGATTATCATGACGGAAGGCCTAAAGCTCGTTCGCAAAAAACTCATCAACGTGATTGCAAATTTAGCGGATTTTGCGGCAAAATACAAGTCGCTGCCGACGTTGGGATTCACGCACTTCCAGCCTGCGCAGCCAACGACGGTCGGGAAAAGGGCAACCTTGTGGATTCACGACCTCCTGCTCGATTTGGAAGATCTGAATCACGTGTTAAATAATATGAAACTGCTTGGCTCGAAAGGGACGACTGGAACACAGGCGAGCTTTTTGGAGCTGTTCGATGGCGATATCGATAAGGTTCGCAAACTGGATATGCGAATTGCAGAAAAAATGGGATTTGCAAGCTGTTACCCAGTATCGGGACAAACCTATTCACGGAAAATAGATTCCAGGGCGCTGAACGTGCTGGCGGGCATTGCGCAGAGCGCGCACAAATTCAGCAACGATATCAGGCTACTCCAGCATCTAAAGGAAATTGAAGAGCCTTTTGAAAAGAACCAGATCGGCTCGTCCGCCATGGCATACAAGCGAAACCCGATGCGGTCAGAGCGCATCGCTGCGCTTTCCAATTTCGTCATTTCCGGGGCGCTGAACCCAGCGATTACCGCCTCAACCCAGTGGTTCGAGCGGACCTTGGACGATTCAGCCAACAAACGCCTCAGCATTTCAGAAAGCTTCCTCGCCACGGACGGGATTTTGGAGCTTTACATGAACATCACCGCAGGGCTGGTGGTCTATCCGAAGGTCATCGAAAGCAGGCTGATGAGCGAGCTGCCGTTCATGGCGACGGAAAACATCATGATGGATGCGGTCAAGGCGGGCGGCGACAGGCAGGTCCTCCACGAAAAAATCAGGCAGTATTCCATGGAGGCGGGAAAGCGCGTCAAGGAAGAGGGCGCGGAGAACGACCTTTTGGAACGGATTGCAAAAGATGCGGCGTTCCATATGAGCCGCCAGCAGCTGGAAGCGGTCATGAAACCAGAAAACTTCACGGGCTGCGCAGCGATGCAGACGGAGGACTTTCTCGAAACATATGTAAAGCCGATTCTCGATGCCAACCGGGAAAGCATCGGCATGGAAGCGACGATCACAGTTTGATGGGAGCGGCGGTCACGTTTTGACAAATGCAAAGACTACGGCACGCACGTTTTAACTTTAACAGGGGCAGCAAACGTATTTCGGTAAATGTGAAAAACGCAACGCAGACCGCTTAATGCCTGGCAGGCGTAATTTGGCGAATGCGGGGACGGCGGCAGTTGCATTCTGACAGACACATTTTAACAGAGGCGGCGACCATGATTTGACGGAAACGGCGGCCACATTTGAAACAAATGCAAAAACCGTAGCTTAATCGCTTAACGCCGGCCGCAGCAAGACGATAATTTAAATAGACAATTATTTGCACGGGCAATCATTCAAATAACGATTACTATCTAAGACACATATTTTAAAGGAGGAATATCATGGCAATATTGATCAAAAACGGAATTGTTGTAACAGCGGAGAACGAATTTAAGGCCGATGTTTCGATTGAAGGAGAGCGCATCGCAACGATCGGGGAACACCTCCATGCGGCAGAAAACGATGAAATCATCGACGCCGCGGGAAAATACATCCTGCCTGGCGGCGTAGACCAGCACGTGCATTTTTCCTTTACATACAAAGGCAGCAAAGTAAGGGGATTCGAGACTTCCAATGCTGCGGCCGTAGGCGGGACGACCACCCTGATCGAGTTCGTGAACCAAGAAAAGGGCAAGGGCTTAATTGAGACCATCGAAGACTACCGCAAGACGGATGCGGACGGAATCGCCATGGTGGACTACTCCTTCCACAGCGTCATGACAGACCCGCGCGAAGAAGTAATCGAAGAAATTCCGAAACTGGCCGAAGCCGGTTACCCTACCATGAAGCTGTTCATGGCATACAAGGGAATGTTCTTCCATGCAGATGACGACGCGATCCTGAAAGCGCTTTACAAGGGCAAGGAAGCGGGCGTTACCATCATGGTCCATGCCGAAAATGCCGAAATGATCGACGTCGCCACCAAACGCCTCATCGCAGAAGGCAAAACAGGGCCTTACTATCATGCGATTAGCCGGCCGCCTGTCGTGGAAGCAGAAGCGACAAGGCGCGCGATTTACTTGGCGGAAATGGCAGATGCGCCGCTTTATGTGGTACACGTGACCTGCAAGGAAGCGCTGGCTGAAATCAGGGCTGCTTATAACCGTGGGCAGAAAATATTCGGTGAAACCTGCTCGCATTATCTGGTGCTGGATACGGAAGATCTGGCCAAACCGGATTTTGAAGGGGCAAAATACGTCTGCTCGCCTGCCCTCAGAACCGAAGAGCATCGGAACGCGCTCTGGGAAGCAGTGGACAGGAAGTGGCTCAACGCCATCAGCTCCGACCATTGCGGATTCGATTTCGCCGAGCAAAAACACATGGGCTTTGGCGAAGGCAATTCCTTCGCAGATATCCCGAACGGTGCGCCAAGCCTGCAAAACAGGCTCAATATCCTCTGGACCTACGGCGTATGCGAAGGCAAAATTTCCAGAAGCAGGCTGGTTGACCTGTTTGCGACAAGCCCGGCAAAAATCAACGGGCTTGATAAAAAAGGACAGCTTGCGGCGGGCTTTGATGCCGATGTCGTAATCTTCGACCCTGATTACGAAGGCACGATCAGCGTTGCGAACAACCTGGAAGGCGTGGATTACTGCCCATTTGAAGGCTTCAAACAGAAGGGACGCCCTGAAACGGTATTCCTGCGGGGACAGAAAATCGTTGACGACGCCAAATACATCGGACACAAAGGCCAAGGAAGGCTCGTAGCCGGGAAGCCTTACGGCTCTGCTTACCAGTGGTAAACGAAACTTCCGCAAAATTCTCGACAAAAACACTGGCTGCTAGCGGCTGCCTGCCGGCCAGGAATGCGCACGGAAACATTTGGCAACAATTATTATGTATTCCAAATGACTGGCGGAGATTGCAACAAAGAATACCTAGCAAAAAACGCAATAAAAATGCAACGGAAAACGTGGTAAAATGCACAGCAGAAAACACAACAGGAAATGCATATGAAAACAGACGAACTACGATCGCCCACAATAAATGAAAAACGGCTTCTCGCCAACCTGTATGCGCTGCGGGAATTTACCGATACGCCCGGAGAAGGGGTCACGCGGTTTTCCTACGGGGCGCAAGATGCAAAGGCACGGGCGTACATCTTAAAAAGGGCGGCTGACGCAGGATGCACGATTACAATAGACGCATTGCAGAACATCCGCATTGGTTTGAAAACAAATACCAGCGGCAGGAAGACCGTCATGGCCGGCTCTCATATCGACACGGTGCGCAATGGTGGCTGGCTGGATGGGATATACGGTGTCTGCGGCGCATTAGAGGTAATGGAAACGCTATCGGAGTATTTCACAGAGAATCCGCAAGCGGCTGATTTGTTAGATGCAAATTACGAAGTGGTAATTTTCGCAGAGGAAGAAGGCTCTAACTTCGGTTCAACCATGACGGGCAGTAAATTCGTCACCGGGTTTTATGCAGAACCTGACTTAGACAGGTTAACGGATGATACCGGGAAAACCCTTCGGCAAACACTGGAAAACCTTCCACATGGTTTTGCGGATGCGGATACAGAAGAGCGGGAAACAAAATCCGCACCTGCCGTCACAAGCGGTGCTGGCGCAGGAAGCCAAAATGTTAAATCCATTGGCGGCGGCATGGAAAATCCCGCCATCGTCCAGGCTAGCGGCGCAGCGACTGCCCCCGGATGCGGTGATACGGACACTAGCAATGCGGCTACCCGGATGAATGCGCCAAAACCTGCTAGCGCAAACATCCCAGCGCCTTATTCGCCTTACTGCCCGAAAACAGTTGCTGACGGCAGCATCGTCTGGGATTTTGGCCAGATTAAAACCATGCTGGAGCTTCACATCGAGCAAGGTCCTGTCCTGGACAGGGAAGGCCTTGCCATCGGCATCGTGGATACGATTTTCGGGATGCGGGTTATCGAAGTAACCCTTACCGGTGTAGGAAACCATGCAGGCGCAACGCCTATGGGCGAACGGCTTGATGCGCTTTGCACGGCCGCAGAATGCATCCTGGCGGCGGAAACGCTTGTCAAATCCGACGCCCAGCAGCGCACCGTCGTTACCGTGGGCAAGCTGGAGCTTTCCCCAAACTGTTCCAATGTAATCCCGGAAACCGTGAAATTTTCATTAGAAGTGCGGGACCGGGACAGCGATAAAATCAATGGCTTTATGGATCAAATCATTTCGCAGATACAACAGATTGCGCAAAACCGCAGTGTGGAATGCTGTATTAAGGAACATTCCAGCTCCAACCCATTGCAGCTTACCAAACGCCTGATCGATAGCATGGCGCACAGAGCCCACGCTCAGGGCATTCCCCATAAAGTGATGGACAGCGGAGCCGTCCACGATGCGTGCATGGTCGCCAATTTCGCAGATACGGGCATGATCTTTGTTCCCAGCATAAATGGCAGAAGCCATGTGCCGGAAGAAAATACAGATGAAAAGGACTTATTAACAGGTGTGCAGTTCTTGCTGGACACGATACTATCGGAGGTGTTTAAAAATGTATAAGGATGCTTTACGGGCAGCCTGGGCGGAAATCAACATTACCAACCTTGATTTCAACATCAAACAGATTAAGGAAAAGGCCGGCCCGGGCAGAAAGATTACTGGAATTATTAAAGCAGACGGGTATGGACACGGCGCCGTCAAAGTTGCTACGGTTTTACGCGCCAATGGAATCGATTCTTTCGGCGTTGCCACGCTTTCCGAAGCAGTCCGCCTCCGAAAAGCAGGGTTTGTTTTAGAGGAAATTCTCGTGCTTGGCCTCACGCCCGATCCTTATGTGGATGTAATCGTAGAACACCGGCTGACCCCTGTCGTATATGGCTTTAAAAACGCACAGGCAATCTCCCGGGAAGCGGAGAAATCCGACATCATTATCAAAGGATTTATTGCGGCGGACACGGGAATGGGAAGGATCGGCTATAATCCCGAGGATGCGGCGTCGATTGAAGACATCAAGGCGATCAACGAGCTGCCAAACTTTAAAATCCAAGGGCTTTTCTCGCATTTCGCTACGGCTGACGCAGAGGATAAAACGTATTCCGCCGTGCAGGAACAGCGATTTATGGTATTCCATAAAAAACTCCAGAAAGAAGGGATCGAGCTTCCTTGCAGGACATTTGCCAACAGCGCAGCAATTATGGAAATCGCGTCTTCACACTATGAAATGGTCCGCCCTGGCATCATCCTGTATGGCTGCTATCCTTCTGAGGAAGTGGATAAAAACCAGCTTGCGCTAAAGCCTGTAATGGCAGTCAAAGCCAACATCGTACAGCTCAAAAAGGTTTCCGCCGGGACATCTGTCAGCTACGGACGGAAATACACGGCAACGAAAGACAGCCTCATCGCCACCATACCATTAGGCTATGCGGATGGCTTCCCACGGCCGTATTCTTCCAGGGGCAAGGTTATCGTAAATGGCGTTTTTGCACCGATTGCAGGAAACATTTGCATGGATCAATGCATGATCGATGTGACCAATGTTCCATATGTCCGCTTAGGCGATGAAGTGACCATCATGGGAAAGGATGGAATCTACGAAATTCTCGCAGATGATATCGCCAGGGCAACAGGCACGATCAACTATGAAATCGTGTGCGCTTTCGGGCAAAGGTTGCCTAAGGTTTACGTTTATTGAAGGAGGAGTTAAACCAATGGGGATTATGGATGCTTTTAATGATGAAGCGGGCAAGCTGAATAACGGAACCGGAAAATACAGAGTAATGCAAATCGTTCTTCGGGAAAAATTTGTTGGAAAAGGTTCAAAGAATTTTAAAGAAATCGAAGATCTCTGCAATAGCCAGTATGCGGAAGGTTACAAATTGCATACATTCGCACAATCTACTTCGGGGTCAACGGGTTTTGGCGGCGGAGACAGAACCGTATGCAATCTGGTTTTTGAACGCATAAGGGATTAACAAAAGCTGCCGGTATCGGCAGCTTTTCTTTTGTTATCCCGTTACAATATTATCCTCTATCATAAAAATCCTGCAAGATTCTGTTGCCATGCGTGTAATGGGTATCTTCTTTTCGTCGATGTATGCTTGGCAACAAGATATACCTTGCCACAGAAAATTGTTCCCATCGATGATGTACGAAGCGTGGCATTGGGCTGCTTGCTTCTCGTTTTCCCGCCCTTTCTTCATACGGCATTCGATGTTCCTCCAGCAAGGTAAAAATAGCGCTATCCGCCTCATCATTCTGGAGCTGTCTGAACTTCACCCTCTTTTGTATAGTAAAACTTACTTCCAGTAATCACGCTGCTCACTAAATAAGTGCTTTCTGCAATCGTAACCGTAGCTGGCGGAAAAATCGTATTGCAATGCAGGACACATTCACTATAATCGCTGACCTTCTTTTTAAATTCATCAAATTCTGCCTGCTGCTCTTCTACCATTGTCCGATACAGCGCTTCCTGCTCTTCAAGCTGCCGCAAGACGGAGTTTTGCTCTTCCGTTAGCCCGCCCATTTCAGCGGTCGTTTTGAGCAGCTCCAAATTCCGCTCCAAAAGACTCCTGGTCGCTTCGGTTTTTTCCAGTTGCTCCCGTTTCTTCGCTTTTTTCTCTTGTACCGCAGGATCGACGCCAAGAATAATTTCCGTTTTCCTGCGCGCTTTACTCCCGATAATCTTCGCTTTCACGGAACGTCCTGCCATCAGCGTCCCGCCAATCACAACGCCGATGCCGTCGTCTATGCAGATATCGCGGTCGCTATGCGCTTCGCAGGAAATCATGCTTTTCACAAAAATATCTTCCCCTGCAAAAATTTTCACATTTTCAAGGAATGGACTCCGGACATAACCGCCGGCGTGCAGTTCGCCAAAATTATTCCCATTCATTCCATCCCCGATCTCAATATTACCACCCGCTTCAAGGATTGCGCCTTCTATCGCACCCCGCACCAGGATATTGCCCGTCGCTTTCAATGTGAATCCGCTGATAACGTCGCCATAAACGATGATGTCACCGAGAAAGTCCTGGTTTCCGACGGACATATCCACATTTTCCTTGATCACAAGCTGATCGGCAACACGGAATTTTTCACGGACATAAGAAATATAACCGCTACAGTCTGCTACGAGCTGGGTCCCGTCTTCCGTGATCCTCGTGCTATCCCCTGCCGGAACCTTTGCGTTCTTTCCCATTGGGGCTTTCAGCGTATTGCCCTTTACGTCAATGCCATCTGTTCCTTCCTGCGGCAGAATGATATCACAGATCAGCTCGCCTTCCTCGATCCTGCGAAATAGGTTCTGTTCCTTGTAGTCAACCCTGCCGTGTTCATCCTCTTTAAATGTCAGCGGCTCTTCCCTCGGCACGTGTTCGATTACCTTCCCATTCTCACCTGGAATGGCAGGCGTCCCCGTCGCAACTAAAAACATCTTAAAGTACTGTTTCTGTCCGCTAAGTTCATTGATTGCATCCGTTTTAAGCCCGCTGATGACCCCAGCCTCCGCCAGCACCTCGATCAAACCTGCATGATCCAATTCCGCCCCATTGCCAAATGGCGGCAGAACCATGACGAAAGCTTCCATGCTACCTACCGGGATCTGTACATGGATAGCCGCATCGATATCGGGCGGTACTTGTACCGGCTCAAAGTCGGCATCCGGGTTATCCGCCATCATGATTTTCTGCTTTTTCGCTTCATTCTCGGCAGTTTCAATCTGGCGCAGGGTTTTCTCCGCCGCCATCAACATCTGCCTGCGAAAAATCTCCGCTTTCTGCAAAGCCGTTCCCAGCAACCCCATCTGGTTAATCGCCTCTACAGCGGGGGCTTTAACCCAATCGGCAAAAAGTCCGCTAATAGACGGCATCCTGCCCTGATAGCCGCACCATTTGTCATATAGCTGGCACATGGTATCTTTCTTATTCTGCTGTTCTATCTCTTCTTTAGTAAGTCCCGCACTCGCATCCCTCGCCAAAGGCTTCCGCGGCGCTTTTTCCGTCCGGGCAGCTTCTGCGGCTTCTACAGGCTTCGCCGATTCTACGGGTTCTGCCAGTTCTGTGTTATCCGCATCCGCTGTTTCCTGTGGGCCTTTGTTTTTTCCTGTGGATATAAATTGTTTAAAAAAACCGCTTTTTTTATTTTCTTCCATACTATTTTCCCATCAATCGTGATTACTGTCCAATATCGGCTGTCGCGTCATCTAATGCGTGCAGAAACTCAGCTTTTTCCAGGGGCTTGAATACAAAACCCGCAATACCGGTTTCTTCCGCCTTTTCCAATGCTTCATCATATGCTAGCGAGCTTGCGACAATGATTTTCGCATCATTCCATTTATCCAGGATCAACTTGCTGGTATCAATCCCGTTAATTCCCGGCATGATGATATCCATGACCACAACATCCGGCAACAGTTCGCCATACATCCGCATGGCCTGTGCGCCATCCTTCGCATAGCCAACGACCCGGTAATCTGACCCGTCCAGCATATATTTGATTTCCTCATACACAAATACCGAGTCATCAACTGCCAACACACGTTTCTCCATTTTATCCTCCCGTCATAAATAACTTTATCCAATGAACACGAAGTCCATTTCCGTTTTTTTTTTATTAAAAATGTTTCCGGGCTTTGAGATTCGCAATGTGAATCATGTCCGCAATTTTGAAACGAACTTTACGTTATAAATTATACTTGATTTCAAATATTTTGGCAACAAAATTGGCCGCTTGAAAATACGGCAAGATTTTACAGGTAAAACTTTTAAAGATTTGCCCGTGGTACAAGGAATAAATGGGAAAAGTGTGAGAGCAGGAAAAAACAGCGGAAGATGCAAATGAAAACGGAAATCCGGCAATGCCCGTAATGGGCGGGAAGCCTTTGACAAACAAAAGATCCGAGATAAACATGATGCTCATGATAAACAGGAAATTAGGAAGACTCGTGACGGGAAAAAGATCCTTGCCAAACAAAAAAGAATTTTAGATAAGGGGAATCTTAAATAAGAGAACAGGCAACCTTGAATTATGTAAACTTAACCTTGCCAAAAAAAGCTTACATTTAGCTACCTTCACCGTTAGGCGCTAAAAAAGAGCGAAAACGGTGAAAACCATATTTGTTCCGGATATGGCAGGCTCTTTAAGATAAGGGAGCAGCGAACGAAATGAACTATTTTCCACAGAAAACGCAAATTTTACAGCGCACAAGCTTGTAACCAGCTTACCGCCGCAAAAAAGCACAACAATAAACCGGACGCCGCGGCCTCTCCCTCAAAAAATTATGTAAATGGTATGGTCCCATGCAATTTTTTCACCGAAAACAGGAAAAATTTATCGAAAACGGTAAAATCCAAGGCTGGCCTCCGCAAGACTCGCGCTTTGCGGCAAAATCCAAAAACCTGCACCCGCAAAGCCTGCGCTTTGCAGTGAAATTCAAAAACTTGCGCTCGCAAAGCCTGCGCTTCGCAAAGCTATCGTACGCCAATCTTTAGTTTTATAAAAATATCCACACTTTACAAAACACGTATGTAACATCAATAATACAGTTCCTTTGCACCTTTATATTCTTGAATCGTATTGCCGCCATCCACGACAAAAGACTGACCCGTTATATACGATGCTTTATCAGAAGCCAGAAACACATTCATGTTTGCGACCTCCTCCGGCGTGCCGCTTCGCCCAGCAGGTGTATTTTCCCCGCCCGCCGCCTCTTCCGGCGTCGTGTAAGACGTTTCAATCCAGCCGGGCAACACGCTGTTGATGCAAATATTGTGCTTTGCCACCTCTATGGCGATAGACATACTCATGCCAATAATTGCCGCTTTTGCAGCGCTGTAAGCCGCCTCACATGGATTGCTGGCAACCGGTCCTGTCACCGAAGAGGTATTGACGATCCTGCCGTATTCCTTTTCGATCATATATGGCAATACTTCCCGTGTAACATTACAGGTGATGTTCAAATTCCGGTTGATATCGCTGTCCCATACTGCATAAGGCATCTGTGCGAAAACCGTAGCCTCTTCTTCAATGCCTGTCTGTACCATTCCAGCATTATTGATTAAGACATCAATCCTGCCGTAGCATTCTGCGATATGGTTGACCAGCTTTTTCACTTGCGCACGATCCATTAGATCGGCAACGCAGCCCTCCGTCTCAATGCCAAGCGCTTTTAATTCCGCTTCCCGTTCATAAATCCGCTCCGTTGTCGCTGTTATGATAATACGGCCGCCCAATGACCCGAGAAGCTTCGCCGTATGAAAACCAATGCCGATCGGACTTCCCGCACCGGTAACAAGGCATACTTTTTCCGTAAAATCGATAAATTGTTTCATTTCCTGTTCTCCTTATGTTATCTTCCTGCGCTGCTGGTAACCGCCCGCACAATTCCTAAAGCATACTCATTGAAAAATTCATAACGCTATGTTATCATATTGCAATGCCGAAAGCGTGAAAACGGTGATAGTATAGGATATTGCCTGCCATTCAGAGAAAAGGAGGCATAAATATAATGTTTGAAAAAATTAATTGCGGCAATGGCGCCATCGCGGTCCTCTCTAACAATGGCGAATTGATTGCCAACGTCGATTCTGCGCTCGATTTGCTGATGTCTGCTAAATATGAAGCAGGCACAGCGTATATCGCCGTAGATAAAAAGCAAATCGCTGAGGATTTTTTTGTGTTAAGCAGCGGCTTAGCCGGCGAAATCCTCCAAAAATATATCAATTACGGTGGAAAGCTCGCAATATTTGGCGATTTTTCACATTATACCAGCAAACCGTTAAAAGACTTCATCTATGAAAGCAACAAAGGAAAAAATATTTTCTTCACTGCTACAAAAGAGGAAGCGATACAAAAATTAGCAGAAATCATGTAACAGGCAAAATCCCTCTATCATATGTAAATATGCTTGTATGCAAGAAAACCGTTTTCGGCATAAAATCACCGTACCCCATAACCAGCACAATAAATCATCCCTGCGCTGAACACGAGGTTTTCTCGATACAATAACGCTGGCAACAACAGAAATACTGCAAAATGCGAAAATCACAGATATGCCGCACGCTGCACAAGCGCTTCAAATTTTGGCAAGAGCAACTTCACGTTACAGCCTATGCCCCAAATCTTAGCAGCATAAATTCTTTTTACAGCTTGCGCGCCGGTTGTAGCGGCACGATTTCACGCTATAGTTCACGTCCCGGCTTTTTTTGAAACGATACATTGCTGATGATAATCGCTGCAATCAGCATCAGCCCGCCTATGACCTGCACGATTTCAAGCTGCTCGCCAAGCAACAGACAGCCAAACAGCGTTGCCGATACGGATTCAAGCGGAAAAATCACGCCCGCCTGGTTTGCAGAGGCATACTTCGTGCCATAGGTAAACAATAATTGCGTGAGGAACGTACCGAGGAATATCAAGTATACGAACTCCAAGAAAACAGGAGCTGTCAATTCCATTTGCGGCGGCTCTTCCATAAGCAATGCCGCCACAAGCGCAATCAGGAATGTGAAAACAAACTGGCTTGCCGTAATAAATTCGACCGAAGACTTCTCCGTAAACTTATCGACCGCAACGATTGCCCCGCCATAACCAAACGCACTCAGCAAAGTAAGGACTTCCCCTAGCCCGATCGATAACTCGCCTGTCGAAAAGCCCGTTACCGACATAATGCTAACGCCGATAAGTCCGATCAATGCACTGACAAAGACCTTGCCCTTCGGCCGATGCTTTTCCACCGCCCAAACCATGAACGGGACTAAAATCACATACGCCGATGCAAGAAATGCGTTAATCCCCGCATTCGTAAGCGCAAGCCCCATGATTTGCAGGGCAGAGCCAAGACCAAAACAGCAGCCGCATATTGCGCCCCTTTTCCAGTCGGAAAGCGTCGCTTCCTTGAAATGCTTTCGCCAGACAATCACCGCAAACAGTGAGGTTAAAAACATCCTAACCACATTGCTCCAGTTCGGCGGCATGACATCCAAGACATCCTTTGCCACGACATATTCTCCGCCCCACAGCAGCGCTGCTATGATGAGCGCTGCAATTCCGACCGATGCGCCGTATTTTTGAGCCATCTTTTCTAACAAAATCCCGCTTCCTTTCCCGTTCCTTTTTAGTTTCGCATTGTCAAATTGCTGTATTGCCAGGTTATCATATTCCCAAGTTTGCAAGCTACTGCATCGCTGGGATGCCGCATTATCACATTACCGCATTACTACACTGCCAAGTTACCGCATTACCAGGTTTGCAAATCGCTTCTTCAATTTGCCGCATTGCTGTATTACCGCATTGTCGCACTGCTACACCGCCGGGTTACCGAAGTACCGCATTATCCGCAAACTGTCTGCAAGGGTTCTTTCCCCGCAAGACCTCTTTTATTTTCGTAATCATTATAAAGTATATCGCAACGGTAGAGTCAAGGAAATTTTGTAAAATATCGGCGCAAAGGACCAGCATTGCGAAATACCTGCTCTATATGCCATGTGAAAAGGTTGCCCGTTCCGATTATTACACCAAAGAGCCGCCGCAAAGCGCTCACGCTGTATGCCATGCGAAGCCCCGTCTATTTTTACCGAGGCCTATCCTTATCAAAGCGCTGTATTCCATGTGAATCATGCCGCCCCATTCCCTCGCTGCATTTATTGTTGTGCCAAATATTCTTTTAATGAACGGTCTTGAAACTGTTTTTCTGCCCGTTCGGAACATTCAAACAGCCCTAAACCATTTTGGCTTTTATAATCTTTATCTGCGCCGCTTTCAATTAAAAACTTTACAATTTCTGTTTCCCCAAACCAGCCTGCATGTATCATCGTTTCATTTAAACACTCTTCTCTATCATCCGCTAAATATTTTATGAGTTCTTTTAAAACTGTGATTCTTTTTTTGTTTAAACTTTCATTTCTCCCATAAACAGTATGGAGCATATATTCCTTAACATTATTTAAAGATGCAATATGGCTCAAAACAAACTTCAAAATTTCAACATAACCATTATTGCAGCTAGGGAAAAGCAGTTTTCCCCATTCTTCCTGCGTTAAAGGCGTTTTACGATTTATTTTATTGATATGATTGATTACTTGTTCATCTGTTTGATCTTGGTTTCTTTTTCCAATATAGATCTGTAAATTCCTCAGTTCTTGCTCAGACATAATTTCATCTCACTTTCAAATTATAATTTACAAAACCGAAGCCCTATTATAATCCATTATATCATTTTTAATTTTCTCATATAATTCTTTTACGCCAATTTCTTTGTCCCGAATGGCCCTTAATTCGCGATCAGTTACCCCCACAAATTCAACAAAGCGAACTTTTCCATTTGGCGCATTGATTTGTTCATCTTCTTTATTTATGTTTGCACTGTTTTTCTTAAACCGATCAAATAATCCTATAGCCATATCCCCTTTACAATTATTAAATCAATTATACCATGAATTTCCTCTATCTTTCCATTGGAAACACCCGCATTTTTCAATGCTTGCACATATAGGAGCGGAAGCCATGCAGGCAAGCGCACGCTCGGGACATTCCCAGCCAAACACGACGCTCAATATATAGCTGCCTTTCTGCGAGCCAAGATAAACGCCTGGCGGATGACTTGCCAGCATTTTTATCAATGCAAAATAGGTTTTTACGGAATTTTTACGGAAAACAACAATTTAAAACCCTGCGACCATTGGAATCGCAGGGTTTTCTTGGTGCGCCTGGAGGGACTCGAACCCCCACGGTCTCCCACTAGAACCTAAATCTAGCGTGTCTGCCAGTTCCACCACAGGCGCATATCATAACAATTATTTTATTTTATCCTGCGCCAGCCATGAACTGGGGGACACGCTTTTGCGTGGCTGCGTATTTTCTCCAAACTTGTTTGGCTAAGAAAATACGACAGCAGCGAGCTGCAAGCGAGCTGGAGTGCTGCGGCGCAGCACGTTGCCAGTTCCACCACAGGCGCATAGGCATAACGAAAAAGCCGATTTAATAGATTCAACGCTATTCAGTATATAAACTCCGCAGGCAAAAGTCAATAGTAAATTTTTCCGTCCCACAATCCTGCGCACCAGGCATATTGCAAAGGCTACTTCTCCCAAACATCCAGGCGCATTGCAAAAGCTCCCCTCATACAAACGCCCAGGCGCATTGCAATGCTTTCCGCTTACAAACATCTTGGCATATCACAAGATTCCTTTTACATATGCTCCTGTTGTGCGATCACGATCGCCTCTTCCGCACTCTGGAATACATATTCCTCGCCGATCAAATCGATCAGCCCGCCCCTGCGCATTTCTTCCAGCACCTTTGGCTGTACGCTGGTGAGATAAACTTCCGTGCCGTTTGCCTCCAGCTCCTCCACCATCTCCACGAGCGCTTGTATCCCCGAAAGGTCTATTACTGGAACGCCGCGCATGGAAAGAATCAGTCCTTCCGTCACGCCCTCCTGTTCATAGAGGGTTTTCGTCAATTTATCCACCACAGCGAAGAAAATTGCGCCAGTCAGATATGCGATCCGCACTTTTCCCGATAATTTCGGCAGCTTGATGCCGATTTCCGCAAGCCGGTCAGCTTCGATTTCACTTACAGTAATATCAATATCGGTCAGCTTAATCAATATCAGGATTACCGAGAACGCCACACCGATAATAATCGCTTGCGTCAAATCCAACACAACCGTCGCAGCCATAGTGATAAAGAATTTCATCATGCCAGACTTGAATTTATGATCGAATATGTAATGAATGTTTTCCCAGTCATTCATGCGCCATGCCGTTACAATCAGCACGCCAGCAAGGGCAGAAAGCGGGATCGCAGACATGACAGGAGCAAGAATAAACATGGAAAGCAACAAAAATACGGCATGGAAAATTCCCGCCAGCCTGGTCTCACACCCAGCTTTAATCGCTACGCTGGTTCTGGCGATCGCAGCCGTAGCAGGCACGCCGCCAAAAAATGGAATCACGATATTGCCGATCCCCTGCGCCACGAGTTCCCTATCCGCATTCAGTTCTTCATCCTTCATCTTGCCAGCAGACGCACCGCACAATAAGCTTTCGATCATGCCTAAAGCAGCGATAGAAAGCGCTGGAACGAAGAGATCCCAGAACTGGTCCGGATTCAGCCCCGTAAAGGAAAGCCGTTCATCCAAGAAAATCGTCTGTGGAATTTCCCCCACGACCGCTACATCCAGCTTCAAAAAATGATTAACCGCTAAAATGAGAATAATCGCCGCCAAAGAAGCTGGAAACTTTTCATTGAGCTTCTTCGGCCACAGCAACATGATTACGATAACTGCGCAACCGATCGCAACCGCTTCCAAATTAGGGTGAAACCCATCGGTGAAATATGAAATCACCTTCATGATCGCAAGGTCGCCTTTTGATGTTACGCCAAAGAAATTATCTAACTGCCCCAGTGCGATAATAATGGCAATCCCCGAAGTAAACCCGGTAATGACCGAAGATGGAATATAGTAAATCATATGGCCGAGCTTCAGCAGTCCTGCGATAATTAAAATAATCCCTGCTAAAAAACATGCGGTCAAAATCCCCTGCATCCCATATTTAGAAGCAAGCGTAACCAAAATCGCAGTCATTGCGCCCGTCGGTCCCGATATTTGAAACGATGCGCCCGAAAGCGCACTGATTACGATTCCGCCGATAATAGCCGTAACAAGGCCGGCCGCCGCAGTCGCACCGGAACTGACGCCAAACGCCAGCGCCAACGGAAGCGCCACCGCCGCCACCGTCACGCCCGCCATCAAATCCTTGCTTAAGCGTTTCCCGTTATATCCACGAAATTCCAACTTAATATCGCTCATATATTGCTTTAATAAATTCATGCTTCCCCCATGTCTCTATTTGAATCATCCTTCCTAATCTATTATATATGGGCGGGAATTTTATTCAATGGGTGAAACCCTAACTAATTTGCTGAATTTGCCGTAAAAAAGACGCACGGCTTGAAACGCCGTGCGTCTTTTTATCGTTTCCGTTCTGTTTTATGGCAAATAATTTTCAGGATTCTTTGGTTCGCCATTCACCCTGATCTCAAAGTGAAGATGCGGACCGGTACTTCTGCCTGTGTTACCCGATTCTGCGATATGCTGTCCTTGGAATACCCGTTCACCTTGGCTTACTAAAAGCTTGCTGTTATGGGCATACCGGGTTTCCATCCCATTCTGGTGGTCGATCTTAACCAAATACCCATAAGCGCCGCTATATCCTGCAAAAGTTACGACACCGCCGTCTGCCGCCATGACATCGCTTCCGGTGCTGGTCGCCAAGTCAATGCCCGCATGAAGCCTTCCCCATCTCTGCTTGAAGCCCGATGATTTCGTATACCCGCCTGATAACGGCCAAATATATTTGCCTGAACCCACCGATGGCGGTCTTTCCTTAACGCCGACCAGCGTGATCTCCGCTACCGGCTCTTTCTTGACCGTCGTGACAAGTTCATCTTCATCAATTTGTTCCCCGTTTACCAAGGTGATGCGGGAAGTGATTTCACTCAGCCCGTTCTGTCCTTGCTGCTGCAACTCCGTATAACCTTCGTAAATATCAGCCGATTCCGTCTGCTGTTTCTCATAAGGTACTTCTTTATCATAAGTGACCTTTTCCACAATCCTTACGGTCAATATCGGTGCGACCTGCCTGATTACCAGCTTGTTTCCCACGGTCAATTTCTTTGGATCTACATTTTCATTATCCGCCAGGATTTCCTCCTCCGTCATGGAATACAATTTGGCGATATCCGCCAAAGTTTCCCCGGCTACAACCTCATGCAAGGATTCCTTTTCGCCGCTGGTGCAGAGGATATTGACCATTTCAGCCTGTGAGGATACTTTGTTGAGATCCGTATTGCTCTTCCTTCCCTTTACATCTTCAACAATCTGAGCTTCTTCTACCTTTGCGCCTTCCTTGCCGCTCGTATACCGATCCTTAATCTCCTGCAAAACCGCCTCAGCAACTGCCTTGCTCTCGACAGCGCCCACCTTTTCGCCGTTTACATAAATTCCATATGCCTCGACATTGAGGTTGCCCATGTATGTAAGCCGCTTGAGAATATCCTCCGATGTATCGATTTTCACATCGCCAAGTACGGAAACACGCTCAAACTCGATATCATCCCGCACATCAAGGATGACGTCGATTCCTTTGTCCTCCGTGAGTGCGCCCTGCACTAAATCCGTAATGCGGAGAACATCGTCCTTTTCCTTTACGATTCCCAATGTTTTCCCATTATAGGAATATGCATAAGCAGTATAATAATTAAACACGCCTGCCGCGCCTACCAGCGCCATGAGCACGACTGCGAAAGCCGTCAACAGTGCAGCCTTATGCCTATCGCAAAAAGCTTTAAAAATATTGGCTTTTTTGGAAAAGGCGCTTTGCTGGTAATTCATTGCCTTTTGTTTCAGCGCCATATCTACAAACGCCCTGGCTTCCTCCGTCCTCTTTTCCCGTTCTTCGCGCAGCTCTTGTTTTTCCTGCTCGGTTTCAGCCTTTTTTTCCTGTTTGTCCTTGATGCCGATAAGGTCGCGCAATGAAACATTTGGCGTTTCTTTAATTTCAGTGTTGATAGTGATACCCTGGACATTTACGATCCCGCCGCCCAGCTCCGCATCCGCCTTGCTTTTTTCCTCCAGCCTCTTTTTCTCAAGCTTTGCGCGTGCGATCGCATCCCGTTTCGCTTTTTTTGCAAGTTCCCGCTGCTCTGCCTTGCGCAGCCGTTCTTCTCTCTTTTTCCTGGCTTTTTCCTGTCTTGCTTCGCGTTCTGCCTGTGCTTTTGCTTCCCGTTCTTCTCTTTCAGCCTTCGCCCTCGCTGCCTTTTCTGCCCGAAAAGCATGCGCCTGCTGCTCGCGGATCAAATGCTCAACCAATGATTTCTGTTTTCGCAGCTGTCTTTCGGCACGCTCCCGTTCCACGCTCTCAAGCCTTTGGGATTTCAAGTTTTCCAGCATTTCCGCCAGTTTTTCCTGCTCGGTTTTAATCAAAAGCTGTTGCTTGGTCAACCGCTCTTGTTGCTCCTCCGCCAGCTTTCCTGTATTGACATCCGTCGCATGGGACATCATGCCCAGCATGGAATCCTGCTCTTTTTGTGCGGAAAGGAGCGCTTGTTTTGCGTTTTCCAGTTCAGCCTCCTGCTTTACAGCCGTAACCGTATCGCCGAAAAAGGATGCCGCTTCTTCCGCAGAAGCATATGCCTTGCCATCGTGGCTTCCTTCCGCAGCAGCCTTTGCGGCCGCCGCTGCTTCCGCTGCCTCTTTCGCCGCCTGCGCTCTTCTTGCTTGCCGTTCTGCTTCTTCCTGCAGCCTGGCCTGTTCCTGCCTTGCCTGCCGCTCCGCTTCCATCTCTGCGAGCGCTTTCTTTCTGGCAACTTCCCTTGCTTGTTTTTCTGCTTGGATGGCTTGCTGTCTCTTTTTCTCTGCCTCTTCCTCCATCATTGCGACACGTTTTTGCGCTTCTAAAATCTTTTGCTGCTCCTGCCTGGCCTCCATTTCCCGGCGGATCGCTTCTTCACGTTTTGCCTGCTGCTCAGCCGCATCCCGCTTTGCCTGCTCTAAAATCGCCTGTCTTGCCGCAATGATTTCATCAGTCTCCTGCAAATATATCTGCTCCGCTGTTTTCGGAACGTCCTCTTTCGCCTGGGCAGGCTTTAAAACAGCATCCTGCCCATTTCCCGACTCGCTTTGTTTCAAGGTTTCAACGCTCCTGCGCAAGCTCACGATGCTTTCGAACATCTTACGGGCTTCCTCGTTTTGTGCGATGAATTCTTCCCTGCTCATCGGCTTCTCTGGCATCGCCTCCGGCGTTATTTTGTTTTCTGTTCGTTCAGTAGGTTGATTTTTTCTCTTGTTACTTCTCCGAAGCATTGGCATCTTTCTCCTGTTTCAAGCATTCCGGTATCCTTGCATTCCGGGCAATTATATTTTACTTCCATATGATCCAGCTCAAATCCGTTATCGGTAAGTAAAAAAGCTTTTTCCATATTTAAAGCATCCATCCTGCTCTTCAGCTCATCCATAGCAGTTTTTCTGTCCACCCGGTTGGAAATGATAATCTTGGACATTTCCGAGCTTAACGTGACCGACTCATCCTCTATTTCCCGGATTCTTGGAACGGCCTCATACACCTCGCGTCTCCGCTCTTCCGCCGCCGCTTCGTTTTGGCGGCGCAGCGCTTCATAATACCGCATGATGTCCCCGGTCGTCAAGCTCTTATCTGTAGCTTGGCCGCCGATTGTTCCGCCCTTTTGCAGCTTTTCATACCAGTTTACAAGAACCTTATTCACATAGTTTATATTGGGATTGGAAATCCCCGATGTCTTATCGCACGCTTCCAGCACTGTTTCAAGCGGAAATTCCATGCTCTCAAACCATGTCGCCATGATCCGCCGCTCCGCTTCCGTTGGATTTCTGGAAAGGCCCAGCGCTTGCAACACTCTTTTATATAAAAACTGCTTTTTATCATGTTCGCTAAGGTGTTTTTCCAGGGAAATAACATCCCTAAGCCCTTCGCCAGCCCACGCCTTAACCACCGCTGATATGTATTTGATATCTTTTTTCCGTTTTTGGTAGCAATAGGAATAGGCATAAGCGATGACCTCCGGCGTCGCGCCAAAATCATTGATCCAGGAAACTACCTCCATCAGCTCCGTGCTGTTGAATACCCGGCCCGTCGTCTTCTCGATGGCGAGAAACATATCCTTGATCTGCTGATCCGCCATGAAGGTTTGAAGATTCTGATCCATATCAACGCTTTTACGGCTGTTTTTCTCCCCGTAAAGCTGCTCTTTTAAAATCAAAAATTCGACATCGTAATCAAACTTATTATCAGATTTTTTATTGACTTTCCGGATAACGCCTGTTTTTTCCCAGTAATTCCAAGCCTTCCGAACGTCCTCATGCTCCAGGTCGAGATACCTGCCGATTTCTTCATTACTGATTTCAACGCCAAGCTCCGCATACATCAAGGCAAAAAGATACACCTTGACAAAATCCCCCGGAGCGGCTGCCATATATTCGTTGATAAAAATATTTTCCACACCCGTATCCAGCAGAAAATAATCATTTACTTTTTCTCTTTTAAAACCCATTCATCCTCCCCGGCAAAGAGATTAGATTGTCCATTCCATATTTATATGCGGTTTGCCGCATGGCCGGCTACATGATGCTATGCAGTTTGCCGCACAATCGATCGCATGATACAGCGGCCCATCCGCAATACACGCCAGCTCGTCTGCGATTTTCCATGCGTCCCGGCCTTGCGCACAATCCGCCGCTTAACATCATTACAATGTTCCCTGCGGATGCAGGCTGTAATGCGCGGCCGCTTTATGCATGGTTTGCCGCACTGCTAATACTACATATGATTCGCCGCGCTATCGACAAACCGCGTGTACTTGCTGAGCCATGCGACCTTCACCGTTCCTGTCTCGCCCCGCCTCTGCTTTGCCACAATGACTTCACACTCGCCCGGCGTTTCCGTCGTGTCGGGATTATAGTATTCATCCCGATAAAGGAAAATCACCACGTCGGCATCCTGCTCGATCGAGCCGGATTCCCGCAGGTCGGAGAGCATCGGCCGCTTATCCGTTCTTTCATCCGGTTTCCTGGAAAGCTGCGAAAGCACCAAAACAGGACAATCGATCTCCCTGGCCAAAAGCTTGAGATTCCTCGATATCGCAGAAACCTCCTGCACCCTGTTATCGCTCTTGCCTTCCGAACTCATCAGTTGCAGGTAGTCGATCACCACGAAATCAAGCCCCTTCTCTGCCTTGAGCCTTCTGCATTTCCGTTTCATCTCCATGACGCTGATATCGCCCGAATCATCGATGTTAATATTCGCTTCCGCCATCAGGTCCATCGCATAGTGGATGTTTTCCCAATCGCTCCGGTCAACGGTGCCGCTTTTCAAATTTTTCATGCCGACCTTGGACTGCATGCTGAGAAGCCTTTCGCCAAGCTGTTCCTTGGACATTTCCATGCTGAAAATCAAAACGGAAGCCTTGCTTTTGAGCGCCGCATTCAGCGCCAGCGTCAATGCGAAGGCTGTCTTTCCCATCGCAGGCCTTGCCGCCAAAATAATCAAATCAGATCTTTGCAGTCCCGACAGCTTCTCATCCAGGTACTTGAATCCCGTAGGAATGCCTGAAATACCGCCTTCCAGCTTAGACGCCCTATCGATCATGGCAATATTTTCAAAGAGGATTTCTTTGATATGGGTGTATTCTCCCTTTTCCTTCTTCTGGGAAATTTCAAAAATCCTGCTTTCGGCATAGTCAAACATCTGCGCCGCATCCATGCTGTTTTCGTAGCCCTTAACCACGATATCATCCGCTGCACTGATGAGATTGCGTAACGCCGCCTTCTCCGAAACGATTTTCGCATACTCCTCAGCATTGGAAGTAGTCGGTGTCCCCGAGCAAAGCGCGCCCAGATACCCCCTGCCGCCGACCATGTCGAGCGTGCCTCTTTTTTTCAACGCTTCAGCTACCGTAAGATAATCCACCGGCCTGTTCTGCCTGTGCAGCTCAAAAATAGTCTCAAAAATTTCCTTGTGGTTTTTATCATAAAAATCGCTTGCTTTCACGACATCCACCACGTCAAAGAGCGCATCCTCGGAAAGCAGGGCTGCGCCTAAAACTGATTTTTCCGCTTCCAAACTATGCGGCGGGATTCTTCCATCCATGCTCATCTCCTGTATGCTAAACAGTTACGGTTACCTTTAATGCCGCAGTCACTTCCGGGAACAATTTAATCGTCACCTGTGTATCGCCTGTCTGCTTGATCGGCGCAGCCAGGTCTATTTTCTTCTTATCGATCTTAATATTTTCCTGTTTTTCCAACGCTTCCGCAATATCCTTGGAAGTAATTGAGCCAAACAGCTTCCCATTTTCCCCTCCCTTGGACTGGATTGTCAGGGTCACTTTTTCGAGTTCCCTAGCCTGCTCCTGTGCAGCTTCCTTCTGTGCCTGGCGTTTTTCCGCAGCCAGGGCTTTCTGCTTTTCCAAATTTCTGACATTGCCCTCAGTCGCTTCCTTCGCAAGCCCTCTCGGCAAAAGCATATTGCGTGCATAACCATCGCTCACTTTTACGATTTCCCCAGCTTTGCCAGTTCCTTTTACATCCTTTAACAGTATTACTATCATTGATTATATCCTCCTAATGTGTCATTTTTAAGAAATATGGTTTCCCAGCGCTTTCCTGATTTGTGCAAGAATTTCCGCAGGAGGGCAGTCCACCTGTGCGCCTGCCGTGTTCAAGTGCCCGCCGCCGCCGAATTTTTCCATCACGATCTGAACGTTAAAATCACCCAATGAACGGGCGCTTACAACGGTCTTTCCCTGTTCGTTTATCCCCGCCACAAAACTTGCCTTAACGCCTTTAATCGCCAGCAGTTCATCCGCAGCCTGGGAATTGATAATCTGGGCATTTGCGCTCTGCCCCGGGGATACGGACATCGCAACGCCATCCTGGTAAAACTCCGCATTCGCAACGCATACGGCCTTTGTCTTGAAGTTCTCGGGATCTGCTTGAAAGTATCTTTTGACGTTTGTCAGATCTGCGCCTGCGCGCCTGAGCCAAGATGCCGCTTCAAAGGTCCGCACACCTGCTTTAATGGAAAAGCGGTTGGTGTCCACCATGATTCCTGCCAAAAGCGCATCGGCCTCCAGCTTGGTAAGTACTTTTTTCTCGCAAGCATATTGAACAATCTCGGTCACCAGCTCCGATGCCGATGACGCATAAGATTCCATATAAGAAAGAATCTGATTTGGCAAAACATCCTCAGCCATCCTGTGATGGTCGATTACCACAAGCCTGTTGACCCGCTCAACGAGCTCCATCGACTCAACAAGGACCGGCCTGTGCGTATCTACCAAAACGACAAGCGAATGTTCATCCGCATAGGAAAGCGCCCGTTCCGTCGGAATCAAATCATATTCTCCGGTCTGTTTTGCGTCTTCTACAAGATCAATCAGTGAATCGTTGATGCTGTTGAGGACGATGTAAGCTTCTTTTCCTACGCTCTTGGCAACCCGGCAAATCCCCAGGGCTGCGCCGAAACTATCCAGGTCCGGGCTTTTATGCCCCATGATGAATACCTTGGATGACTGAACCATCAGCATCTTCAAAGCGTGCGCAATGATGCGCGATTTTCCCTTGAAACCCTTTTCTACGCTTTGCGAACGCCCGCCATAATATTCCAGGTTCTTGACGTTTTTCACGATGGCCTGGTCGCCGCCCCTTCCAAATGCCAAGTCCAACGCATCCTGCGCATAGCGTTCGCTCTCCAGCAAGGTTTTGCCGCCAATGCCGATACCGATACTGAGCGTAACCGGAAAATCCGTTTCCGTCTCGATTTCCCTGATTTCATCTAAAATGCAAAATTTCTTCTCCACAAGGGTTTTATAGTTTTTTTGGGTCAAGACCACTTCATACAAATGATCCCTGTACCTGGCGGATGCTGCGCCCAGCTTCTCTACCCAGGCTTTAATATGCTTGTCTATTTCGCTGGAAAGCTTCAGTTCTTTTTCTTCGCCTGCGCTGGCCATTAATTCGTCAAAATTATCGATATTGATCAATGCGATACAAGGTTTTTCATCCTTATACAGCTCTTTCAGGTTTTCAAAGGTTGTAATATCGATAAAATACAGCATGATCGAGGCCATATCGCCTTCCCCGACGAATCCCGCCAATATTTTAAAAGCCTTTTCATTCCGCTTGCAGACCAGAAACGATCCATTTTCTGCAATTTCCACAAATTCAGGCAGTTTAATCCCCGTAAGCGCAAAGATGTCGCCGCCCGTTATTCCATCATATTTGAATACCTCTGCAATTTTTTCATTGGCTTTCGTGATCTTCCCCTGTGCATTGATGATACAGGTTGGGACGATTGAATAGTGAGCCAATAATTTCTCGATCCTTCCGACGTACATATCTTTCTCCTAAATTTATCTTATCTTTCTTCCCTGTATCCTGGACTTGATTCCCATCATCAGATCGAACAGCCCAAGCAGAATTAAAAACAGCTTCCCGATGGAAGTTCCCCATAAAACGATCACAAAGACAACCCCGAGTGCAGGCGGAAGCCTTTTTAGGTGGACAAACATCAATACTACGGAAACTCCCTGCAAGGAAAATACCAGATCAAACAAAAGATTGATATTGGCATATAACATCATATCGCCGACGATACCCGTTTCCGTTAAAATCCACGTGAACAGATACATGAGCATGATCGCCGTTCCTGTCCCCCGCGAAAACGAAAATTCCCGAAACTTCGGCATCATCGCAACTTCCTTATGCCGTTTCAGCAACCTGCTTAAAATCAGGTACGCAAGATAGGACACCACAAGCCCCATGAACATAATGCTTACCGGCAGCACTTGAAATACGCTATTATAAACCTGGACGAGTACATCCGCCCGCTCCGCCTCGTCGATTCCCGCCATGTTCAAAGCTTCAATTAACACCGGGTTTTTAGCCGCTTCCGTTGACAGGAGCTTTGCCAGCTCCTGGAGCTGGGAATAAATCCCTGATCCCGTCAAGGACGCCACAAGAAAGACGACCGCTGCCGCCGCCGATATGACAAGCATTGATTTCAAAACAACCTTATATGGTGAAACTGTAGCCGTCTGAATCATTCCAGGCATTACGATGAAAGGAATTGTCAGCGTTAGAAAAAATATGAGCAGTAAATACATCCGGCGTCTCCTAAAAATATCTATATAGTAAATAGTATACCATAAACCGATTGTTTTGTCTTCTACTAGATGTTGTGGGCTTTTCGTTTATGGCGCGGAATTATGGCACGAAAAGGCTATCCCTGCGTCAAGGCGGGCGCACCCAGAAAAGGGCGGAGCCGCATCCATGAAACAAATCCGGTTTTGCCGATTCCGTTTCAACGGCAAGCTTTGCTGATTCCCCCTCCTGCACAATGAAAAAGCCGGACAAATGTCCGGCTTAAACGAATCGCTCATGATTCATTGATCATTAGTCAGCAGTATAAGGCAGAAGCGCTACGATTCTTGCCCTCTTAATTGCTTTCGTAACCTCTCTCTGGTGCATCGCACAAGTTCCCGTGATCCTCTTCGGCAGAATCTTGCCCCGTTCAGTTACATACTTTCTCAGCTTTTCAACATCCTTATAATCTATCGTTTCCGTTTTATCTGCGCAAAACTGGCATACTTTTTTTCTTCTCATGCCGCCGCGTCTCTTGTTGTTATCCATGATCTTATCTCCTTTCCTTTAGAATGGGATTTCTTCATCCTGGATGGCCTGGAAGCCTTCCGGAATATCATTGGAAGCCTGCTGCCGGCTTTGCTGGTAGCCCTGTGGCTGCCCGCCGCCAGCTCTCTCGTTTCTGTCCCCCCACTCCAAGAATTCTACTCTGTCAGCCACAACATCCGTCGTATAGACCGTCTGGCCGTCTTTATTGGTATAGCTGCCTGTCTGAATCTTTCCCTGGACGCCGACAAGCCTTCCCTTCGCCAAAAATCTTTCGCAGTTTTCGGCCTGCCTGCCGAAGACAGTCACCCGCGGAAAATCCGTCTTTTTCTCCTGGCCGGATCTTACAGGCCTGTCGATCGCTACCGTAAAAGTGGCCACTGCCATCTGGCTTTCGGAAATATACCTGATATCGGGGTCTCTGGTTAATCTTCCAATTAGTACTACACTGTTCATGCCATGCCCCTTTTCTTATTTCTCATCCAGGTTGATAATTAAATGCCGCATCACGTTGTCAGAAATCTTCAATCTTCTGTCAAGCTCGCCCGGCAGTGTCGGCTGTGCTTTAAACTGGATCACAACATAATATCCTTCAGATTTTTTCTGAATCAGGTATGCCAGCTTTCTCATTCCCCAAACGTCTACATTCCCTACTTCGCCTTCCGTCTGGATAATGCCCTTGACAGCTTCGATCGTTTCCTCTTTCGCAGCGTCTTCCAGCGCAGGATCAAGGATGAACATCAATTCATAATTTATCATTTTTTCACCTCCCTATGGACTAAATGGCGATAGGAACAGCCTATCGCAAGGATTTTATGCAAAATTGCACATTTATATATTATACACGGCGCCATGCAAAATGCAAGGGTTATTTTCCAGCAAAACGGCTAAATCCAGCCAGGGCAAGAGAGCAGCTCTCTTGCAGTTACAACGCCGGAGGCTGCAAATTCCCCAGCACAGCCAGCATTAATTCATCGGTCATCACGATATTCCAGCCATGATAACCGTCTTCCACCATCGGCACGAAAACGACCGTTTCCACCATCGCATCGCTAGCCGCCGCACTTTCGATCTGCTGCACGTACAATTCAAGGCACACCGCATTCAGCGCTTCTTTATCAGCGATTTCCTCCGTGTAAAGGTTGCTCATTACATATTGGTAAGATACGGCGTTGTATCCATTCAGCACATTGTTAAAATCGTGATTGCGGATGGTTATTTTCGCAACGGCCACATCGTTCTTGCGGGCGATTTCTTCAATTTGATAAGAGAAATCCTGAAAAAGCGCATCGGTCATCCTAGCCGTGACCGCCTCGTCTCCTTGAACATTGTTCAGAAAATTGACATAGGCGTTATCCATATATTTTTCCATTATCCGGGCTTTCTGGGCATGAAGACCGTCCATGAAGTCCGTCACCGCTTCCCTGGGCGTAGCGGATACCATCGTGACCGCATTGCTATACATGATAAGCGGTATAAGCAACGTAGCAATCGTTCTTGCGAAATAAAGCATCTGTTTTATAAAGCCTCTCTCCGTTTCAATAGTTGTAATTTTTTCCTGTATTATTTATAATATATAAAAAATCACTATTTTTCAAGTATACGAGGTAATTTATGGATAGTTCCCAACCTATTGCAGCATCCTTTGCACCAGCTAGAAAATCACCGGCAAAAACGATCCTGCTCATTCTTTTGGTCCTGCTGATCGTCTGCTTGTCCGCAGCCGCATTTATGTTCGGCATTTATGCTACTGCTGAAAGAATGAGATCCGACGCCGCTGCCGCCAGCACAGCCCTGGCAAAAGAGAAATCCACTGCGGCAACAGACATTGACCTGGCTACTGCCTTGCGGACATCTACTGTAAACGACGTGATCGCACAGGAATCCTTCCCTTCCTATTCGCTTGCGCAGATCCAGCAGTTAGACGTCAGCCAGCCCAGCGGCGCAACCCTTTCTGATTTAAAGCTGGTCACACAAGGGGCGCTGTCCGGGCTTGAGGAATCCTTCCTAAAGGCAGAACAGGACTACGGGGTAAACTGCCTTTTCGTCATGTCGATTGCATCGATTGAAAGTGCAAACGGAACGATATGTTACCGGCCAAATAATATGTTCGGCTATGGCGGCATCAGCTTTTCTTCAAAAGCGGAATGCATCAACGTAGTATCCCAAGGACTTGCCACAAAATACCTAAAACCGGGAAGCAGCCTTTACTCCGGCAAAACCATATCCGACGTCAACAAGCGGTATGCTGCCAGTACT
The DNA here is from genome assembly GCA_946555345.1 of uncultured Eubacterium sp. Taxonomy (GTDB): domain Bacteria; phylum Bacillota; class Clostridia; order Peptostreptococcales; family Anaerovoracaceae; genus Lentihominibacter. The sequence goes on from CAMNSS010000001.1 coordinate 152,466, forward strand.
ACCTGGGATGATAAAGTAGCGAAAAAAATGGCAAGCTACTACGCCATTATCAGCAAGCACCACAACGCCGCACTTGAAAAACTGAAATAAAAAACGGCTAAACCAGCAGGGGGACAGCGGCCTGCCTGTTCAGCATACTAACCATAAAATAACAGGAGGGATTCTAATGATGAAATTAGGAAAAGATATTAAAAAACTGGGGTTCGGCCTGATGCGCCTGCCGCAAAAAGACGGCAAAACCGATATCAAACAAGTAGAAGCTATGGTCGATCAATTCTTGTCCGCCGGATTCACCTACTTCGATACCGCATGGGCATATACCGGAAGCGAAGATGCGATCCGCCAGGCATTGGTTGAGCGTTATCCCCGCGAACGTTTCCAGCTTGCCACAAAAAACGCCGCCTGGATCGATTGCAAAACAAGGGAAGACGCTATCAAGCAATTCGATGTTTCCTTAAAGCAGACTGGGGCGGGATACTTCGATTTTTACCTGCTTCACAACCTGGGGGAACAGCGCACGAAATTCTTCGATGATTTCGATCTGTGGAGCTTCGTGCAGGAAAAGAAAGCGGAAGGCCTGATTAAACACGCCGGGTTCTCATTCCACTCTACGCCGGAGGAATTGGAAGAGCTGCTCATCGCACACCCGGAAATGGAATTCGTACAGCTTCAAATCAATTACGCCGATTGGGATTATCCTGCTATCCAAGCACGCAAATGCTATGAAGTGGCAAGAAAATACGATATGCCGATCATCATCATGGAGCCGGTCAAAGGCGGGATGCTGGCAAATCCGCCACAGTCCGTCCAGAAAATTTTAAAAAATGCCGAGCCAGATATGTCCGTGTCCTCCTGGGCGATCCGGTTCGCCGCTGACCTGGAAGGCGTGATTACGGTGCTTTCCGGAATGAGCAATCTGGAACAAATGGAGGATAATCTTTCCTACATGAAGGATTTTAACGGATTAACCCAGAGCGAACGCAATGTGATCCAAAAAGCACAGGAAGAAATCCATCGCGTGCCATTGATTCCATGCACCACTTGCAATTATTGCGCTAAGGTCTGTCCAAGCGATATCGGGATTTCAGGCTCATTTACCGCCATGAATTACCTGACGCTTTACAATAACTTCGCTGCCGCTAAACACCAAGAAGAATGGCTCGTAAGGGACCACGGCCTAAAAGCAGCGGCGGAGTGCATCAAATGCGGTAAATGCGAAGAAGCTTGCCCGCAACACATCGCAATCCGTGAAGAACTCGCAAAGGCGGCAGATACATTTTCACCGAAACCTTGCTTAGACTGAACATTTTGAGCGTATGACAGGAATCCCCTGATCGAATGCCATTTTTTGCGTTTTCTGGTCTGTCCCCCTCCCCAAAAAATCGTTCATTCGGATGGCTTTCATCGGTTATCGCCCTGCGAATCTGCTGTCCGCAAATTTTTAATGGCTTTTTATTGGGGAGTCCAGGAAAATGCCCGCACCCCCTTGTTGTAATTCCTCCGTCGCTTAGAATTACCATGCTCCCTTTTTCAAGTCCAAGCATGAAGCCAGCCCGCAGGTTTTGTCAGGTTTTTCGGGTTTCGCCAAGATTTTGGCCGGCCGTTCCCTGCGCAGCAATTTTAATCAGCACATCAAAACCACTTTACAATTTTTTGCTAATACAGCACGCTGAAACCGATCCGCTATTTCCCGGCCGCCTCTTCGCGAACACAAACCGTCCTGAAGAAAAGCCAACCCGCCATTTCCTGAATCAGCTTATCCCTTCATTTGAAGAAAGCCCAGAATATCCGTAATCCAGCCTTTATACTGCAAATAGCTGTCCCATTGCTTCAAAAGCTTCAAATCGTCCATACGCCCCTGCGCCGCCGCCAGGTAATCCGCAGGTTCCTGGTAAGACGATGCCTTTACATAATCATGCAAGACCGCTGTCGCCATAAAATCCTTGTGGCCTGTATGTGCGCTCAGCGCAAGCAATTCGGGATAAGAACAATTCGATGGATTCACATTCCTTACATCCACGGTTTTTTCGTATGTGTTGCCATTTTGGTCAGTGCCTTTGACCAGATATAAAGGGTTTTCATCGGAATAATCCTTCGCCCTGTATACGTTGGCGCTTTCGCCCGTCGGCGCATGGCACGTGGAAATCAAGGCGTTTTTATCGAGCAACGATGTTTTGCCGTTTACCGTTATGTAAAATACGCCTTCTTCCGCCTGTGCCGTCTCTTCGCCAGGACGATCCGGATTCGCCGCTTCGCAGGCCGCCTTTGCAAGGTCAGCCCCAAAACCCGAATTTCCGCCGTTTCCCTTCCCCTTTACTCCTCCTGGAAAAGCCTGCTGGTGGTTTTGTCCAATACTGTTAATATTCACCATGTATGGTATCACTCCTTCCGTGCATTCGTGGAGGGATTCCTGCCCCAAGGCTGCCGGAAAATGCAGCTTATACATCTTTCACAAACAGCCCCCGCTCGGATTCAGTATACCGCTACGCCCCGTATTTTTCAACAAAATTTATATGATTAAATTGAATATGCCGAATATGCTCAAAACGAAAATCGCTTTTTAACGATGCTTTATGAATGGAAAAGATATCACAAGCCTGCATTTTATTTTTCATCGTTTTATGGGGTTTTTTGTATCTTCTAGCGAGACAGAGCCTTCATTGGGAGGCGATCGCCATGAGCAATGAACCCTTGTGAAGAAGTTTCAATGGCTCTTTGATTATTTACTTATAAGTCACCGACTGGCCATCCCCCTTACTTCCAAAGCTTCTCCGGGTACAGCCCTTTATCCTTCAGCGCCTCCAGCGTATTCTTCACGTCCTCCTTGTCCTCCTGGTACGTCACGCCGCACCATTTATCCGGCGAAGTCAAAACCTTCACGTCGACCTTTCCCGCCTTAATCAGCTTGTCCACCGTATGCGGCAGCAGGTATTCGCCCTTGAGCGGATTTTCCGCCAGCGCCTTGTCGAGAAACTCCGGCAAGCCCGCCTCAAGCTCTTTCATCATATTTGCGGTAAAGCCCCAAAAATTCATCGACACGACCGTCCCCTGTGGGAGCTTCGTCCAGCTCTTTCCATCATCCTCCGTAAAGGAAATTCCCTCCGGCCGCTTTTCAATCTTCGTCCGCTCCGTAACCTGTTTCAAATAGCCCGTTTCCGTTAGCTCGCATACGCCCCTCGCCACGTGCCCGTTTTCCGTAACGGTGTTCTCCAGCTTATACCCCGCCATGCAAAAGGCATACTTTTCGCCATCCGCATGGTTCGACAGGTAGTCATAAAGGCTTGCAAAAGCCCCCGGCCCGTAATAATCGTCCGCATTGATTACCACAAACGGCCCGTCGATCAAATGGCGCGCCGCCAAAACAGCATGGGAAGTCCCCCACGGCTTCTGCCTCCCTGCGGGAACTTCGTAGCCTTTTGGAATATCTGCGAGCCTCTGGTACGCATATTCGATCTGCATATGCTTGCCAGCCCTTTCATCCACCAGCTCCTTGAAGACCTCGCGGTGTTCCTCGCGGATAATAAAAATCACCCGGTTAAACCCCGCCAGCATCGCATCGTACAGCGAAAAATCGAGAATGATTTCCCCTGCGTCCGTCATCTTGTCCACCTGCTTCGAGCCGCCATACCTCGAACCCAGTCCCGCCGCCATTATAATCAAAGTTGGTTTATTATATTTCATCATCGTTTCCTCATTTCATTTCCACAATAATCTTTAGACTGATTTTATCATTGATTTTACCACGGCGCAAATATATTATTTAAAAATAGCGATTCTGTGATATACTTACCATACACGGCGCATGAGGAGGCATAAATGAAACAAAATATTATCTTCGTTACCGGATTTTTCGGCGCTCCCGTAATACAAAGCGCTGAGCGGCTTGCGAAAGAAAAGGGCTATGCTTTTTTGTCCTTGGATGCGGAAATCGAAAAGGATGACGGGCGGAGCATCCAGCGGATCTGTATGATGATGGGCGAACACGAATACCGAAATAAAGAGTACGCCGCTCTATTGCAAATTGTAAAAAGCGCCGAATCCGGGCTTATCGTCTGCTGCGGCGACGGCGTGCTTTTAGATGATATGTCAAAAGACCTAATAAAAAAACATTCCATCCTAGTCATCGGAACAGACCTTCCGAAGGAAACGCTCTGGCAAAATGCCAAGAAAGACAAAAGCACCTACCATGCATTCATGCATTTTGGCACGGAAGAAAAACGCCGGACGCTTTTTAACGCCCTTTGGGAAAAACAACGTGCGCTCTTTGCTCCGCTGATGCCGCAATCATTGATAAAATGAAAGCATGACAAACGTGTATTAAAAATGCACCAGTATATGCAGGCGCAACAAGAAAAACGAGGATGCGCCAAAGATGCGAGGGAATATGACAAAAGCACAGCCAAAATATGATAACGATGCGGCAAGAAAAATAAAAACACGCCGAAACCGCATGAATTTGATTGTCGCCAAAAATTAAATTACTATATGAAAACCTTACGTTCGGTTTTATTTCATTTACTTAACAAGGAGGACTTAACATGATTTACAAAAGGGAAGACGCCGCTAAGGAAGCTGCCATGAATGTAGCGAAAAAAATGATCGCTGCCGCCGTGACAGCGCCGAAGGGATGCGGCATTGATAACATTGAAGCGATTATTTTAGACGGGGAAGAAAAAGATATCCTGGCAAAGCACACCAGGGACATCGGGCTGGAAACGGAAACCGACTTTTTCGTCAGGGATGCGCGCACCATCAAGCTAAGCCATTGCGTCGTTTTAATCGGCGCAAAGAATGCTCCGATCGATTTAGAAAACTGTGGGCTTTGCGGTTTGGAAAACTGCGGCAATACGCGAAGAGCAGGGGCAAACTGCGCATTTAACATCGTGGATTTGGGAATCGCCATCGGTTCAGCCGTATCCGTGGCTGCCGACAACCGCATCGATAACAGGGTGCTTTTTTCCGCAGGCAAAGGCGCACTGCGCATGAAATGCCTTTCCCCGCAGGTGAAGGTCTGCTTTGCAATACCGCTTTCTACTTACAGCAAAAGCATCTACTACGATAGGGAATCCGAGGATTCGTTGGTGAACACCTTATAACCGGCCGCCAGAATCCGCCTTAGCACAGCCAAAACGATACAGGATTTCAACCATCAAAACAATCACGCTAATACCCAGACACCAGCCTGCCAGCACATCGCTTGGATAATGGACGCCGAGATAAATGCGGCTGACTCCAACGCCGATGAGCGGTATGCAAAGAAGTACCGTGAGGACATTCGCCAAGGCGTAATTTTGCGCATTTGTACGGATCAAATAGATCAATATGCCATATACAAACACGCTGGTGATCGAATGCCCGCTGGAAAAAGAAAACCCGCCTTCCTGCACTAAGTGCAAAATATCGTCCGGGCGCGGTCTTTGCACGATATTCTTGATGATTTTATTCAGGATCGTGACAAAGATGGCGCCGGATGCCACGGGGACGCCATATGTAGTACGCAATGGCGGCAATATCAGCAAAATAAGGCAAAGGATTGCGATGCTTTGCCAATTTCCCATATAAGTGATGGCTTTTACGATAGGCGTAAGCCATTCACACCTTAAATCATAAAAAAAATTTCTAATTGGATCATCAAATGCGGCTGCATGACCAGTAATTACAGAAAAAAGCAGGATGCAAAATCCTGCCGCTCCGGCGATGCCGATTATCAACCGAATTTTTGTTTTATTTTTTGGATCATTTTTCATTCTGCCTCCCATAATTTCCGGCCTCTTTTTCAGATAAAAGAACGATACTTTAATAATCTGGCAATGTTATAATTATATATCTGCCATTTAAATTATGCACGATTTTTTTAATTTTAGCAATGCCATAAATGGTTCTTTCATGGGCAAAAGACTTTCTTTTTTCACAGACAGCCATCTTTCATTTTTTAAATAATTCGTATATAATATAAATATCTTTATTATGATGAACGAAAAAGGAGAGAAACATGAAACGAAATTTATCGAAAATAAAAACGATAAGCATATTGATGCTCATATTTACTTTGGGGCTGGTTTTCACAAGCTTTAGCAGCCATAACGGAAGCAGTTATAGCCATAGCAGCAAATGCCTTACAAACATCTTAAGATGCTGCCAAACGCTGCAATCTGAATTCAAAGCGATAGATACGCCCAATATAACGAAAAATGCGGATGTTTATCCTGGGCAATACGGACAATATGCACAATATAATCAAAATAACCAATATAGTCAGTACAACCAGGCAAACCAAGCTGCGGACAGCACGGTATCTGCATACCAGGCGCAAAATACCGTCTGCCCGCAGCCAGAGCACGACCCTTATAACTGCCCGATCGAGGACTGCTACCAGTGTAACGCTTTTAGCCACGGACATTCCGGGCATAATGGGCATTGCGGGCATTAAAGCGCAGAATGCTATAGCAAAACCGATTTTACCAATTTTTATCGAAATTAAAATCCGCAAATATTGAAAATTATGGAAATTAGGCATGAAAATACGAAATCTCATTACAATATCGGTTTGCTGATTCTTTTTTCACCGGTAAGCTTTGCCAAATGATAAAAAATTATAATAAGAGGGCATTAAATGAAAATATTTTCCAATATTCCTGGCGCAATCAAGCTCATCGATTGCTTAAAATACTTAAAAACTTACAAAATCGGCATCGAAGAAGCAAAGAGAGCAGGTGATGCAAAGAAAGAACGTGAATTTATCCTCAAAGCGACTTCCACTTGGGGATCGATGGTTTTAGACCGGTTCGGAAGCAAGCTGAATATCCAAGGCATGGAAAACCTGCCGAAGGAGGGTCCTGTTGTCTTTGCGGGAAATCATCAAGGGTATGCCGATATCTTCGCATATTGCGCCGCTTTCCAAAGATTCCAGTTTGGTTTCGTCGCCAAAGACAATCTCAGCAAAATCCCCCTTTATGGCGAATGGATTAGAAGGATTGGCAGCGTCTTTATCGAACGGGACGATGCCCGTGCATCTTTGCAAGCGATCAATGAAGGCATAAAAAAAATCGAAAATGGATATTCCCTGGTTATATTTCCAGAAGGAACGAGAAGCAAAGGAAAAACGCCGGGGGAATTTAAAAAGGGTTCATTAAAACTTGCCACAAAACCAGGCGTGCCAATTGTTCCCGTCACCATCAATGGCAGTTACAGGATGTTTGAAGAAAAAGGTTACCTGAAAGGAACGGATATCGACATGATCGTCCACCCGCCGATTGAAACAAAAGGGATGAGCCGCCAAGAAGAAAAAGAACTAACGTCAAAAGTAGAAGAAATCATCGTAGGCGGCCTAAAAAAATTGCAGCAAGCAGAATCGTTAAAATAAACAAACCAGCCAAACGAAACACGGCGGCCGAAGCAGCAAAAGCAATCCGGACAGCCAGAACAGGCAAAAAATCAAGGCAACCAGAATGTAAAAAACAATTAAAACAATAAGGGAAGCCAAAATAATGTAATTTAAAATATCCAGGATAAAAAAGTATTCCAGGATATTTTTTATTCCCATATTTCATTTTTCAGGCGATTGGTATATAATATAATTAATCACATTATTATCAACTGAGAAAGGAAAAAAGAGAATGAAAAAGAACACACAAAGAACAAAAATTATAAGCGTATTGCTTTCTTTAATCTTCGTCATGGGTCTTGTCCTGTCAGGCTGCGGCGGACCTGAAAACCTCGAAGAAATGGCAAAGAATGATGAAGAATTTAAGCAGCAGGTAGAAGCATTCAGCACTTCCGGCATGACGATCGATATCAAGGGCAATACCATTACTTACACTTACAAATACGATCAGACATTTGATGATGCAACGGCTGCACAAATGACAACGCAGCTTGAAAGCGCTATGGATTCCATGTCATCGACCTTCACGTCCTTGAAAGATCAGCTTGTAGATGAAACTGGATTTAAAGATATCGCATTAAAGGTCGTTTATACCGACGGCAATGATAAGGAGCTGTACAGCGCTGAATTTTAGCTCTCGCAAACTTATAATGTGTTCATGCTTTTCAATTCGATTAGCAAAACAATCGAATAAGCAGACGAACCATAAAACAAAAAATCTCCCGCAGGAAAGAATCCTACGGGAGATTTTTATTACAATTTTTTAAAACCCCAAACCGAAATTACCCTTCACGCGCTTCATCGTCTTTTCGGCGATCGCGCCTGCCCGCTCCGCACCGCTTCTCAGCGTATCCAAAAGCTCCTGGCTCTGTCGGATTTCATCAAAGTTCTTCTTGATCGGTGTTAACGCTTCCTGCACGATGCCCACAAGCTCTTTCTTAAAATCGCCATAACCACAGCCGGAAAACGCCGCTACGATATCTTCTATGCTCTTGCCGGAAAATGCGCTGTAGATATTAAGCAGGTTGCTCACGCCCGGCTTGTTTTCAAAATCAAATTTAATTTCACCATCCGAATCGGTCGTTGCCCGCATAATTGACTTCTTGATCTTATTGTCTTCATCGAGGAGCGAAATCCTGCTATGCACATTTTCTGCGCTTTTGCTCATCTTGGACATCGGGTCATCCAGCGCCATGATGCGCGCGCCCGCCTTTAAAAACCTGCCGTCCGGAACAACGAAGGTATCCTTTTTTACCGTATTATTGATGCGGATCGCAATATCCCGGCAAAGCTCAATATGCTGTTTCTGATCGTTTCCCACTGGAACGATATCCGTATCATAGAGAAGGATATCGGCAGCCATCAAAATTGGATAGGTAAATAACCCCGTCGGCGCTGATTCCCTGCCCTTGCTTTTGTCCTTAAACTGCGTCATGCGGGAAAGCTCGCCCGTATAGGAATTACACGTGAGAATCCACGAAAGCTCCGCATGCCCGCTCACGTCCGACTGTACGAATATGATGGACTTTTTCGGGTCAACGCCTACCGCCATATAAAGGGCAGCGACATCGAGAATATGCTTGCGCAGCTCCTTCGGGTCTTGCGGAACAGTGATGGAATGCAAATCCACGATACAGTAAATGCATTCGTTTTCATCCTGTAATTCCACAAATTGCTTTAAAGCGCCCAGATAATTTCCGATATGAATATTGCCCGTAGGCTGAACGCCTGAAAAAACACGTTTCATAAATTTTGCCACCTCTCTATATGATTCTCTTCTCTCTAAGAATTTTCATATGATTTATCCTTGCAACTGCTATAATTTAAGTTTCGTCTGTTCCTCTTCTTCTGCCTTCTGCTTCTTCGTTCTTTGACCTTGCTCAGCGTCCGTTCCTTCGATCTCCTCATCCTCACGGATCACCTTAGCGATGGAAATGATATCGATATCCTCATCGGTACGCATGATCTTCACGCCCTGCGTTGCCCTGCCCAGCTTCGACACTTCATCGGCCCTGATCCTGATGATAATACCTTCCGAATTGATGAGAAGCACTTCGTCCTCATCATCGACGACGATCGCACCCACCAGCTTTCCGGTCTTTTTGAACTTCGTCTTATCATAAGTCAGAAGACCTTTGCCGCCCCTTGCCTGTATCTTGTACTCCTCAGCGGCCGTGCGCTTGCCATATCCCTTGGTCGTAACCACCAGCAGCTCTTCACCAGGCTGCACCAGCTCCATGGAAACGACTTCATCGTCATCTTCAAGCTTAATTGCCCTTACGCCGCCTGCAATTCTTCCCATCGGACGGACATCGTGTTCAGAAAAGCTGATGCATTTCCCATTTCTAGTAATGATAATTACATTATCGTTGCCGCTAGTCTGCTTGATGCCAACCAGCTCGTCGCCATCTTTCAAATTAATGGCAATCAGTCCCGCTTTTCTGTTTGTATCAAACTGTGAAATTGCTGTCTTCTTAATCGTGCCATTTTTGGTGACAGCGATGAGGTATTTATCATCGCTGAAATCCTTGAACGGAATCACCGTCGTGATGCGCTCGCGCTGCATCAGGTTCAGGAAATTAATCGCAGGCGTTCCCTTCGCCGTCCTCGTCGCTTCCGGAATCTCGTAAGCCTTGATCCTGTGCGCCTTGCCCGTGTTGGTGAAGAACATGAGATTATCATGCGTTGAGGTCATAATCAGGTTTGTCACGAAATCATTTTCCCGCGTCGTAAGGCCCGTGATGCCTTTTCCGCCTCTCTTCTGCGTTTTATAGGTATCAGCAGGAATCCGCTTAAGGTATCCCAAGTGCGTCAGCGTGATCGCAACCTGCTTTTCTTCAATTAAATCCTCTTCATCCATATCGCCCGCATCAGCGGCGATCTTCGTGCGTCTCTCATCGCCGTATTTCTCCTTGATTTCAAGAAGCTCGTCCTTTACGACGCCCATCAGCATCTTTTCATCGGCCAGAAGCTGGTTATAATAAGCGATTTTTTTCATCAGCTCCGCATATTCGTTCTCTATTTTTTCCCGCTCCAAGCCTTGCAGCCTTGCCAGCCTCATATCGAGGATCGCCTGCGCCTGGATATCGGATAACCCGAACCGATCGATTAATTTTTCCTTCGCATCATTATAGCTTGCACGGATAATCTTGATGATTTCATCGATATTATCGAGCGCAATGCGCAGCCCTTCTAAGATATGCGCCCGTGCTTCCGCTTTTTTGAGGTCGAACAGAGTCCTCCTAGTCAATACTTCCTTCTGGTGTTTTAAGTATTCTTCCAGTATTTCATAGAGGTTTAAAAGCCTTGGCTGTCCGTTTACCAAAGCGATCATGATCATGCTGTAATTTTCCTGAAGCTGCGTATGCTTGTACAGCCTGTTCAGCGTAATTCTCGGATTCGCATCCTTTTTCAGTTCGATCACAATCCGCATACCGTTTCGATTCGATTCGTCCCGGATGGCGGAAATGCCTTCGATCCGCTTATCCCGCACTAACTCGCCAATTTTTTCGAGCAGTCTCGCTTTGTTGACTTGGAACGGGATCTCTGTAATGATAATCTGGGAACGTCCCCGGTCCGTTTCTTCAATGCTGGCAACGGCCCGCACGAGAACCTTTCCCTGTCCCGTCCGATAAGCTTCCCTTGCGCCTTTTTTTCCTAAGATCTGTGCGCCCGTCGGAAAATCAGGTCCCTTTACGATCTGAATCAAATCATCGACGGTGCAGTTTTCATCATCGATCATCTTGACCGTAGCATCGATTACCTCGTTCAAATTATGAGGCGGTATCGAAGTTGCCATCCCGACGGCAATGCCGTTGCTCCCATTTACCAAAAGGTTCGGAAACCTCGCTGGAAGGACGACAGGCTCTTTTTCCTCTTCATCGAAGTTCGGCATAAAATCAACGGTATCTTTGTCTATATCACGGATCATTTCCAAGGAAAACGGCGACATCCTCGCTTCCGTATAACGCATTGCCGCTGCGCCGTCCCCATCCACAGAACCGAAGTTCCCGTGTCCGTCTACGAGCAAATACCTCGTCGAAAAGTCCTGTGCCAGCCTTACCATCGCATCGTAAATAGAGCTATCACCATGCGGGTGGTACTTACCCATTACTTCACCGACGATACGAGCCGATTTCTTAAACGGCTTGTCCGGGGTGATCCCCAGCTCGCTCAGCCCATAGAGTATTCTCCTGTGTACGGGCTTCAATCCATCCCGCACATCAGGCAAGGCCCTTCCCACGATTACGCTCATCGCATAATCGATATAGGAATTTTTCATTTCATCATGTATCTCATGTTCGATCATTTTTTGATCTTCAATCAAATTCGGCATTCACCTGCCCCTTTCTCCGTCTGCCAATTCTGCCAGATTTTTTATTTCCGTTCTACCCAGTTGTCTATTTCAATTCCGTCGCACGCTTTCATGCAGCTTTTAGATATCCAAAGTTGCCAGCGACGCATTCTGTTCGATAAACTGCCTTCTCGGCGCGACCTTGTCCCCCATGAGCGTAGTAAAAATTTCATCTGCCGCTGTCGCATCTTCGATGGTTATTTTAACGAGCGTCCTGTTATTATAATCCATCGTCGTTTCCCAAAGCTGGTGGAAATCCATTTCCCCCAGGCCTTTATACCGCTGGATATCCGCCTTTCCCGGTTTATCAGCCAGCTCTTTCAAAAGCTTTGCCTGCTCCACTTCCGAATAGGTATAGTAAATTTCCTTTCCCTTTTTAACTTGGAAAAGCGGAGGCTGGGCAGCGTAAACGTAGCCCTTCTCAATGAGCGGCGTCATATATCGATAGAAGAAGGTCAAAAGCAGCGTCCTGATGTGCGCGCCATCCACGTCGGCATCCGTCATGATAATAATTTTATGATAACGCAGCTTCGATTCATCAAAGTCTGCACCGATGTTGCACCCGAACGCCGTGATCATATTCTTGATTTCATCTGAATTGAGGATCTTGTCGATCCGCGCTTTCTCCACGTTTAAGATCTTGCCCCGAAGCGGTAAAACAGCCTGCCTGAGCCTGTCCCTTCCTTGCTTCGCGCTTCCGCCTGCGGAATCTCCCTCGACCAAGAAAATTTCGGAAAGTTTCGGGTCTTTTTCAGAACAGTCCGCCAGCTTGCCTGGCATGGAAATTCCATCTAAGACGTTTTTTCTCCTGGTGAGTTCCCTCGCCTTTCGCGCCGCTTCCCTCGCCCTGGAAGCCCGCAAACATTTATCAATAATCACCCTTGCCTGTGCCGGATTTTCTTCCAAGAAAGCCATTACATTTTCAGCGGTCGCCGTCTCCACGAAGCCACGCATATCGCTGTTTCCCAGCTTCGTCTTCGTCTGCCCTTCAAACTGCGGTTCTGTCAGCTTCACCGATACGATCGCTGTCAAGCCTTCCCGCACGTCTTCTCCCGCAAGCGTATCGTCGCTTTCTTTCAGGAGCTTCGTTTTCTTAGCATAGTCATTGATCGTCCTGGTAAGCGCTGTTTTCAATCCCACCATATGAAAGCCGCCTTCGGTGGTATTGATATTATTCGCATAGGAAAGAAGCATTTCATTGTACCGGTCGGTATACTGCATCGCAACTTCTACTTCCCTGTCCTTATCGGTAATTTCAAAATAGATGATATCCTGATGCAAAGGCTCTTTATTTGTATTAAGGTGCTTTACAAATTCCTTAATCCCGCCTTCATAATGAAATGTTTCCTCTTTTTTCTTGCCTTCCCGCTGGTCCTTCAGGTTGATAATAATCCCTTTGTTCAGGAACGCCATTTCCCGCAGCCTTCGTTCCAGCGTTTCGTAATCAAATACGATTTCATCAAAAATATCAGGATCTGGCCAGAAAGTGCTCTTTGATCCTGTTTTCCTCGCATTGCCAGCTTCTGTCAGAGGCGTTACCGTCTTCCCTTTTTCATAAGCCTGCTTATATATTTTGCCATCCCGCTTGACTTCCACTTCCATCCGGGTAGAGAGCGCATTGACGACGGAAGCGCCCACGCCATGAAGCCCGCCGGAAACCTTATATCCGCCGCCGCCGAATTTTCCTCCCGCATGAAGCACCGTATGAATGACTTCTACCGCCGGAATCCCCATCTTAGGGTGTTTATCAACCGGCATTCCCCTGCCGTCATCTTCAACGGTAATCGAATTATCTTTATGGATCATTACGCTGATCGATTTGCAAAACCCTGCCAGCGCTTCGTCGATGCTGTTATCGACCACTTCATATACTAAATGGTGAAGGCCCCGGGGACCTGTGCTGCCGATATACATTCCTGGCCTTTTCCTGACGGCTTCAAGGCCTTCCAGCACCTGTATTTGCTCTGCATCATATTGTTGCAGTTTTTCATTCTTTGCCATGCTATAATCTCCTTTGACTGCTCTACACATATACGATTTATTGTAGCACATTTTTCCTCCGTTTACAAATAAATAAGGGCGTTTTGGCAAATTTATTTAAAAATCGCCAAAAAACGCCTGTAATCGCTGTTTTTTATCTCGTAGAGCTTATTTTACCAAAGGGTGTACCCTATTCGTCTTTTATTCTTTCATTCCCTTCTTTCCTGCGGCTATCACAAAATTAGATTTCGATCTCGATCTGCCCCTCGGAAATCTTGAATATTTTCCCTTCTGGAAGCTCCCTTGCCACTTTGCCAGACAAATCGGCCGTGGTGATAAAAAGCTGGTTTCCGCCCAGGGAATGAATCAGGAAACTCTGCCGTTCATGGTCCAATTCGGATAATACGTCATCCAGGAGCAAAATTGGCTTTTCCCCCATTTCTTCTTCAATCAATTTGATCTCCGAAAGCTTCAGCGAAAGGGCTGCGGTTCTCTGCTGCCCTTGTGAACCGAATTTCCGCAAATCGATTTCCCCTGCTGATATTTTGATATCGTCTTTATGCGGTCCCATTCCGGTCGTCCTGCTTCTGATATCATCGTTCCTTTTTTCTTTCAGCAAATGATAGAAAGATTCTTCCATATTATGGGAAACAGTTGTGCTCGGCTCGTATTTTACCGATAGATTTTCCCTGCCGCCGGAAATTTTATGATGGATCTCCCCGCTGATTTTATCGATTTTTCCTATAAATGCATTTCGTTCAGACACCACCCTGCTTCCGTATTTAGCAAGCTCCATATCCCATATGTCCAGAACGGAATTTTCAATCAGATCTTCCTTTAAGTAAGTATTTCTTTGTTTCAAGGCTCTTTTATAATTGTTGAGCGCATGGAAATACCCGGGCTTTATCAAACAAAGCTCCTGGTCAACGAACCGCCTGCGTTTTTCCGGCTCGTCTTTGACGATTTTTAAATCTTCAGGGGAAAAAATGATAATATAGATCCGTTCCAAAAGCTCGGTTATTTTCTGAACCTTGACGCCATTGATCTTAATGCCTTTCTTGCCTTCTTTGGTGATCAGAATTTCCGTCGTATGCGTCTCGCCGCCGATGATGCAATCCGTCTTTACCTTGCAGAACGATTCGCCAAACCTGATCATTTCCCTGTCCCGCATGGTTTTAAAAGACTTTGCCATTGCAGTCAAATAGATGCCCTCCAGCAAATTGGTCTTTCCCTGTGCGTTATTGCCGAGAAAAATATTGATGTTTTTGCTGAAGGATACCTGCAACTCCTTATAATTCCTGAAATCTTTTAGCTGTATATCCTGTATGTACATATTTCGACCATGGCGCCGGGTTTCTAACGATTGTTCATGCCATTATACTATCATATTGTCGGGATTCGGACAGGAAGAATGAGATATTCATAAGCATTCCCCTCTACTGGCGTTACAACGCAAGGAGCTGTTGCCGTCTTGAATTTCATGGAAATTTCTTCATCATCGATCGCCTTTAATACATCGATGACAAACTTTGAATTAAAACCGATTTCCAGGTCGCTGCCTGTCTTTTCCATGATGATTTCTTCCTTCACGTTTCCTTCCTCCGATCTTGAAGTAACGGTAAGAAGGTTATTCCCGATAATCATCTTGATAAGATTATTCTTGCCTTCCTTCGCAAGCAAAGAGGCCCTTTCGATGCTTTCCAAAAGGCCATCCCTCCCAATCCTGACAGTAATTTCACTGTCGGAAGGGATGATATCCCTGTATTTGATAAATTCGCCTTCCATCAACCGCAGGATGATCTCCGTATCCCCGATGTGGAAAGTCGCTTTTTTCTCGCCGAGGGATATGTTAATACCATCTTCCGATTCTTCATCTGAAACGATTTTACTGATTTCGTTCATGATTTTAGCAGATATGATAAAACTGTTTTCCGCAGCGCCGTCCATTTCTTCGCTGGCAACGGCAAGCCTGAATCCGTCAAGGGCTGCCATGCTGATGTTTTTCGGGCTGATTTCAGTGAGGATTCCTACCAAGATTCCTTTTGATTCGTCAATCGATGCTGCGAAGGATGTTTTTCGCACCATATCTTTAAAAACATTTTTGGAAAGCGGAATTTCTTTCACATCCGCTTCCAGTTCCCCAATTTTCGGAAATTCATCTACAGGCATACTGATGACTGTAAATTCCGAAGAATTTGTTTTGATTAAAATGTTGTTGTCCTGCGTTTCTTCGATTGAAATATCCTCATTGGGAAGTTTTCTGATGATGTCTCCAAATAGTTTTGATAAAACGACGACGGCGCCTTCTTCGGCTACGTTTGCATCTACTTTTTTCTGTATGCTGATTTCCAGGTCGGAAGCCGTGAGCATTAATGTTCCGTCCGCCTTTGCTTCAATTAAGATTCCTTTCAGGATGGGAAGCGTTGTCCGCATTGATACTGCTTTTGAAACAGTATTTAAGGCTCTTGCCAGCGTTTGTTGATTACAATAAAATTTCATAAAAACCTCCAAGCTAAGAAAAAGCAATTCTTTTTCTTATATATTATTTATAGTAGTTTTTGTAGTAGGGCTTGTGTATACTGTTGAAAACCGTTTTGTGCCTGTAAATTGCTTGTTTTTTTGTTATTAAAAATTTGTTGATAACCTGTTTTTTTTATGCACAGCGAATGTTGATAATTATTGTATGTCTTCTTTCAGGATTCTGATTTCTTCTGCTAATGTGTCGTTGGTTTTTATTTCAGAAGAAATTTTTTCGTAGGCGTGAAGGACTGTCGTATGATCCCTCCCTCCGAAGTATTCGCCGATTTTTGGAAGGGAAGAGTCGGTAAGTTCCCTGCATAAGTACATGGCTATTTGCCGCGGATGGGAAAATTCCCTTTTTCGTTTTCCTGATTCGATATCCGCAATTTTTATGTTGTATTTTTTGCATACCGTTTTCTTGATCGATTCGCATGAAATATTGAAATCGCTCGTAGCTAGTATATCATTTAAGGTTTCCCTTGCGTATTTAACGGTAATTTTTTTGTTAAATATTTTGGAAAAGCTTATAATTCTGGTGAGGGCGCTTTCCAATTCCCTGATATTGAATTTTACTTTTTCTGCGATGAGGGCGACTACTTCCATAATATCATCGTCGATTTCAATGTTCTGGCATTCGACATTGTGCATGAGGATCGCTACCCTCGTCTCATAGTCAGGTGGTTTGATGTCTGCCACGATATTCCATTGGAATCTCGAACGAAGCCGTTCTTCAAGCCCGGTCAGTTTGCTCGGATGCCTGTCGCTGGAGATGACGATCTGTTTTTTTAGTTCGTAAAGGGTATTGAAGGTATGGAAAAATTCTTCTTGCGTGGAGTCCCCGTTTTCAATGAATTGAATATCGTCTATTAAGAGTACGTCTACGCTCCTGTATTTTTTCTTGAAGGAATTGGTTTTTGTGATGGAGTTTTTCGGGTCCCGCAGCGCTTGGATCAGCTCGGACATGAATGTTTCCGAAGAAACGTACAGCACTTTTAAGGATGGATTGTTCTTTAATATGTAATGCCCGATGGCATGCATCAGGTGGGTTTTCCCGAGGCCGGAATTGCCGTATAAAAATACGGGGTTGTAGACGACTGCGGGGGATTCCGCCACGGCAAGCGCTACGGCATGGGCGTAATTGTTGTTTTTGCCGACGATAAAATTATCGAAATTATATCTTGGGTTCAGTATGTATTCTTCTTTAAATTCGTTTTCCACGGCGGATTTTTGTTTTATTTTTTCCGGGGAATCTCCTGTTTTGACCGTTTCGATTTCTTTCTCTGACAGATTTTTGATTACGACCCTGTATTTTTTGCCGTATATTGCTTCGACGGATTTTTCAAATATCGAAATATAACGGTTCATGGTCACTTCAATCAGAAATTCGTTGGATGAGGCGAAGTAAATAACGGCGGCGGATTCATCGATTTCTAAAGGGATGAGAGGAACGAACCAAGTTTTGTAGCTGATTTCAGTCACGTTATTTCTTATTTCAGATAGGATGTCTCTCCATTTATTGTCGTCAATTTTTTTTTTCATCAATTTTTCCTCTCTTTGAAACGGTCTTTATATCATATCAAAAAAAGTTATCCACAGGCAATACCCTAATCGAATTTAATAAAAAAATAAAATATAGATTATTTTTCATGAGTTATCCACTACCTGTTGATAAAATTGTGCAAAGTTTTAACAGGGATTACTATATCTTGGGCGGATTTCTTTTTGTACGGTAAATTAGCGCTTTCTGTCCTTAAAATCATTTGACATGGTATTTTATCAGGAGTATAATAGTAAAGCATATTGCATAAGTTGAAATTTAGATTTATGCGTTTAAATTCAAGGAATAAGGAGGAATAAACGATATGAAAATGACATATCAGCCAAAGAACAGGCAGAGAAAAAAAGAACATGGTTTTCGTAAGAGAATGAGAACAAAGAACGGTAGAAATGTTTTGAAGAGAAGAAGACAAAAAGGAAGAAAAGTTTTATCAGCATAGAGACCGCAACGCGTGGTCTTTTTGTTCATTAAGGAAACTTTAGTTAAAAAATGCTAAAAAAGGATGTACTGAGGAGAAAAGATGATTTTGCTTCGATTTATAAGCGGGGAAAATCCATCGGTGAAAGATATATTGTGCTTTTTTATAAAAAGAATGGTCTTTCGTACAACAGAATAGCATTTTTAGCAAGCAAAAAAGTAGGAAACAGTGTCAAAAGAAACAGGGCCAGAAGGCTTATGAAGGAAAGCCATAGATTTTTGAAGGATGATATCCGGCAAGGGTATGATTTAATTTTTATCGCGCGTAATACGATAAATGGTCAAAAATTACAGGGCGTACAGAGATCTATGCGGTATGCTTTATTAAAAACTGGGATTTTGAAGAAAAAAACAGACAAGAGGAAATGTAAATGAAATTTATCATGATACTGTTGATCAGGGGTTATCAAAAATTTATTTCTCCTCTTTTCCCAAGGACATGCAGATTCTATCCTACTTGTTCAACTTATTTTATTCAGGCATTAGAAAAGTATGGATTTTTTAAAGGATCTTTTTTGGGCATGAAACGGATATTGAAATGCCATCCATTTCATCCCGGTGGTTATGATCCTTTAAAATAGGAGGAAATTAATTAATGTATACAATACTGGGCGTAATAGCAAAGCCAATGGGCTGGCTGCTTGATTTACTGTATGGGTTTATCAACAATTACGGCATTACCATAATCGTGTTTACCTGTATCGTGAAGCTGTGTATATATCCTTTATACATAAAGCAGACAAAATCCATGGCAGCGATGGCTGATGTACAGCCTAAGATGCAAGCTTTGCAGAGAAAATACGCGAATGATAAGGAGACTCTGAATATAAAGCTAGCAGAATTGTACAAGGAAGAGAAGTTTAATCCGATGGGCGGATGCCTTCCAATGCTGATTCAGATGCCTATTATCATGGGTTTGTTCGCACTGTTGAGGAATCCAATGCTGTATATTACTGAGGACAGCATGATTTTTGCTTTTCATGAACCTTTTTTGTGGATTGAAGATTTGAGCCAGCCTGACCCATGGATTCTGCCAATTATTGCGGGTGTGGGAACATTCATATCCTTTAGCATGAACCAGGCGCTTTCTGATAACCCTGCCGCGGCACAATCGGCTGGAATGATGAAAATGATGAAATTTATCTTTCCGATCATGATTCTGTGGATGGCCAGGGCATTTCCATCCGGACTAGCGCTTTATTGGGCTGTCAGCCAGGTGATCCAGATCTTCTTTAATATTCATATGGCGTCCGTGCGGAAAAAGCTAAAGAGAGAGCGGGAAGAAGCGAAGGCGAAGAAAAAAGCAAAGAAAAGGTAAATTAGAAATTTCACTCGGTTATGGGAGGAAAATTTAATATGGATTATTCGGAAAAATGGGGCGTTGACGTGGAAGAAGCTGTAAAGCTAGCGTTGATCGATTTAAAGGTACCCAGGGAAGAAGTAACGGTTACGGTTTTGGAACAACCGTCAAAGGGATTTTTCGGAATTGGCTCTAAGCTTGCAAAGGTAAGGGTTGAAAAAATAAAGACGGAAGAGAAAAGACCGGAGAAATTAGAAGATCCTTTGGAAGAAACAAAGAAAGAAAAGCCTCAGAATAAAGAAAATAGGGAACATAAAAATAATAAAAAGAATAAGAAAGAACGCAGGGAATATAAAAAGGAAAATAAAGCCGGGGAGCAAATCAGCGATTTGGAGGAAAGCAGCTTAAATATAGAAGTTGTAAACAAAGAGGAGCTTCAGGATGTTGATTCGCATGAAGCTTTGGATTTTCTGAAAGATGTTACAGAGAAGATGGGACTTTCCTTGAACTTGAAGGCCAAGACGGGCGAGGCGATTGTCTATGTCGAAATGGATGGCAAGGACTCTGGCACGATCATCGGCAAAAGGGGACAAACGTTAGACGCTATTCAGTATCTTACGAGCTTGGTCATCAATAAGAACAGCGAAAAATATATTAAAGTTGTCGTCGATGCTGAAAATTACCGGGCAAAGAGGCAGAAAACGTTAGAACAGCTAGCAAACAGGCTTGCAGCCAAGGTCGTAAGGACGAAGAAGTATGTAAGGCTTGAACCGATGAATCCTTACGAAAGAAAAGTGATCCATGCTACGCTGCAGCAAAACCCAGATATTACAACGAGAAGCGAAGGCGAAGAACCATACCGAAGGGTTGTAATTGAGTTAAAGAGAAAATAAGAACAAAATATATTTTGCAGAAAAGCTATAGAAAAATCCGGAAGCTGTACTCCTCGTGAGAACTTTCTGGAATTTTTCTTTTTCTATCGTTTTTTTGTTTTGTGATAAGGTGGTTTCATGAATGATACGATTGCCGCTGTTGCCACGGCTTATGGAGAGGGCGGTATTGGAATAATCAGAATAAGCGGCGAAAAATCCCTTGCTATTTTAGGGGAAGTTTTTGAACCTGCCGGGAAATATGCGGGAGCTGTTAGCAGGCGCATGATGTATGGCAAAATTGTCGATTGGAAAAGTGAAGATGGTCAAGGAAATAAAACGGATGGCGCATGGGCTATTGGCAGAAGGGAAACGAGGGATAAGGAAATAATTGATGAAGTTCTCGCTGTGTATATGAAAGGACCTAAGACTTATACCGCAGAAGACGTGGTAGAAATCAACTGCCATGGCGGGATCGTGCCGTTACGAAAAACATTGGCGCTCGTATTGCGTAAAGGTGCGCGGCTGGCAGAGCCAGGAGAATTTACGAAACGGGCTTTTCTCAACGGGCGTTTGGATCTTTCACAAGCGGAGGCCGTTATTGACCTTGTTAAAGCAAAAACGGATAAAGGATTTGACGTGGCTCTTTCGCAGCTGGAGGGATCTTTATCCGCTCAGATAGAAAAAATAAGGAAAAAGCTTTTGGATCTTTTGGTGGATATCACGGTAAATATTGACTATCCCGATGAAGACATCGAAGAGCTGGCTTATGAAACACTGGAAAAAAATATTTCTTCGGCCAGGGACATGATTGAAAAGCTGCTTCGCACCGCTTCTACAGGGCGCATGATCCGGGAAGGAATCAGGATCGCTATCGTAGGAAAACCGAATGTTGGCAAATCGTCCTTGATGAATGGATTGCTTCGGGCGAACCGTGCGATTGTGACGGAAATTCCGGGAACGACGAGGGATACGATTGAAGAAGCTGTCAATATCCGGAATATCCCGGTTTATTTGATCGATACGGCAGGCATCCGGGAAACCACTGACCAGGTTGAGCAGATTGGAATCGAAAAATCAAAGGAAGCCGTTCAGCGTGCGGATTTTGTGATTTTTATTTTAGATGCGAGCCGTGCGCTTTCTATAGAGGATCGGGAAATCGCTACTCATTTGGAAGAAGAAAAAACTTTAGTGTTAATCAATAAGCAGGATTTAAATCACGTTTTTTCCCTTGCCGAAGCTCAAAAATTGATTTCTGGCGGCGCATTTATTCACACTTCTCTTTCCAATGGGGAAGGCCTTACGGAAATTGAAGATTTTATTGAAAAGATGGTTTATGGCGGACAGGTGACACAAAAAGATAGCATGATGGTGAACAACGTGCGCCATATTGAGCTTTTGATGCAGGGAAAAGATTCGCTCGTAGATTCACTCGAAATGGCAAGACGCAGGGAAGCGCTTGATTTTATTGAAATCGATGTGAGGAATGCTTATGAAAGGCTGGGGGAAATCATTGGGGAAACTGTTTCCGATGATATTATCGATGAGGTTTTTTCACGTTTTTGTTTGGGAAAGTAAGGCGACCCGGCCGCATAATGGTTTGGCCGGATTGCAGGAGTGGTTTTAGGATATGGAAAAATTTTCAATGGGGGCATATGACATAGTGGTTGTCGGGGCAGGGCATGCCGGATGTGAAGCTGGGCTTGCCGCGGCAAGGATGGGCAGGAAAACGCTGCTGCTGTCCATTAATCTTGAAGCGGTAGCGATGATGGCTTGCAATCCTTCGATCGGTGGAACAGGAAAAGGACACTTGGTCCGGGAAATCGATGCGCTCGGCGGGCAGATGGGCCTTAATATTGATAAGACCTTTATTCAAAGCAGGATGCTCAATACAGCGAAAGGCCCTGCGGTTCATTCCTTGCGGGCGCAGGCTGATAAGAACCAGTATCATATCGAAATGAAGAAAACCTTGGAAGCCGAAGAAAACCTGGATTTAAAACAAGGCGAAGTGATCGACATTCTGATTGAAGATGGAAAAGCTTGCGGCGTGGTACTAAAAACAGGGGCGTGTTATAAAACTTCTGCCGTGATTCTTGCAACGGGAACGTTTCTTGCGGGGAAGATTTTTATCGGGGGCAACGCATATGACAGTGGTCCTGCCGGGCTTGCCCCGTCGATGGAGCTGGCGGAAAAACTACGTGCGTACGGGCTTCCTATGCGGCGGTTTAAGACGGGTACTCCTGCAAGGGCGCTTGCGAAAAGCCTCGATTATCAGAAAATGATCGTACAAGAGGGAGATGCGGAAATCGTGCCTTTTTCTTTTATGAATGATGATTTGCAGAAAGACCAGGTAAAATGCTGGCTTACTTATACGAATGAAAAAACCCATGAAGTAATCAGGGCTAATTTTCATCGTTCCGCACTTTTTGGCGGGCAGATCGAAGGCGTCGGACCGAGGTATTGTCCGTCGATCGAGGATAAGGTCAATCGTTTTGCAGATAAAAAAAGGCATCAGTTATTTATCGAGCCGGAAGGCTTGTATACGGATGAGATGTACATACAAGGAATGTCATCGAGTTTGCCGGAGGATGTGCAAGAAGAATTTTATCAGACGATCGAGGGGCTGGAGCATTTGAAAATCGTAAGACCGGCCTATGCGATCGAATATGATTGCATTGATCCGCTTGATTTGAAGCTGAATTTGGAAAACCGCCATATTGAAAATCTCTTTTGTGCAGGGCAGTTCAATGGGAGTTCCGGTTATGAGGAAGCGGCTGCCCAGGGATTGATGGCGGGAATCAACGCAGTTTGCAAGATAAACGGCAAAAAATCGTTTATTCTCGACAGAAGCGAGGCTTATATTGGCGTTCTCATCGACGATTTGGTTACAAAAGGTACGAATGAACCATATCGCATTATGACCAGCAGAGCGGAATATAGGCTCGTTCTGCGGCAGGACAATGCAGATTTACGTTTGACAGAGCGCGGATTTGAGATTGGATTAGTAAAAAAAGATAGATATGATAAATTTTTGGAAAAAAAGAAGATCGTAGAGCAGGAAACGAACCGGCTTGCAAAAAAGATTTTAAAGCCGGAAGCAGTAAATTCTTTCCTAGAGGCAAAGGGAAGCACGCCGCTTAAGAACGCCGCCCCTTTGCTTGAGGTTTTAAGGAGGCCTGAAATCACTTATGATAACACCGCTGAGATAGATGACGAAAGGCCTGTGCTTTCCAGGCATCAGAAAACGATGATGGAAGTGCAGATTAAATATGAAGGATATATCGAGAAACAGCGGCAGCAGATCGAAAAATTTAAACGGCTGGAGGATAAGAAGCTTTCTGCAGATTTTCATTATGATGAAATCGAGGGGCTTAGGATTGAAGCCCGCCAGAAGCTGAATCAGTTTAAACCATTATCGGTGGGGCAGGCTAGCAGGATATCAGGCGTATCCCCGGCTGATATCAATGTTTTGTTGATTTATCTTGAAAAGATTAGAAGGAAGGGCAGGGATTCTTAGATGTATGAATTTGAGGAAATTTTTGGAAAACTTCATCTTGCATACAATGATGCCATGGGGAAACAGTTCCTTGGGTATATGAATGAAATCTTAGAGAAAAACAAGCAAGTCAACCTGACGGCAATCACAGAACGGGATGCGTTCATTCAAAAGCATTATATTGACTCTCTCTTCTGCGCAAGCGCAAAAGAATTTAAAAATGCTTCCCGTATTATAGATGTAGGCACAGGCGGAGGATTTCCCGGCATTCCTCTAGCTATTGCATTTCCTGACAAACAATTCGTGTTGATCGACTCCCTCAATAAGCGGATACGGATTATCCATGAATTATCCGAAAATCTTGGAATCCTTAATGTTTCTGTTTTTCATGGCAGGGCGGAGGAACTTGCAAGAAGGGAAGATATGCGGGAAAAATTTGATTTGTGCGTTTCCCGTGCGGTTGCGAATATGAGTACGTTGGCTGAATATTGCTTGCCCTTTGTCAAGGAAGGTGGTTTCTTTATCGCATATAAAGGATCGGATTGTAATCAAGAATTGCGGGATGCGAAAAAAGCATTGCGGGTATTGGGTGGAAAAATAGAAAGAGAGGAAAACCCTAGCTTTGAAGGAATTTCATTTGAACATAAATTGATCTTCGTTGCTAAAATGAAAAAAACCCCTTTGAAATATCCGAGAAAAGCGGGAACTCCGTCGAAAGAGCCAATTTTGTAATGAAAGCAGGCTCTTTTTGTTTGGCGAATGTTCTTTTTTCTCTTTGGACAAGTTGGTACTATATAGTTGAAAGGGGTGAATCGTATGTTTATAAAAAAAACGACGGAAGTTCCTATCAGCATGATTAGAACCAACAAGCAGCAGCCGAGGCAGTGTTTTAGGGAGGAGCAATTAATTGAACTAAGGGATTCCATAAGGGAGTTTGGTATTTTGCAGCCCCTGATCCTAAAAAAGCAAGTCAATGGGGAATTTTTATTGATTGCGGGAGAACGGCGGCTTCGGGCGGCGTCCATGGCTGGCCTTGATAAAGTTCCAGCTATTGTTAAGGATGCGACAGAGGAAGAAATTGGTTTAATTGCGCTCGTAGAGAACATTCAAAGAGAAAATTTGGGATACATAGAGGAAGCGCGGGCATATCAACGGTTGATGGAAAAATATGGGATTAATCAAGTAGCATTAGCGGAAAAGCTGGGAAAAAATCAGTCTACGATTTCCAATAAAATACGGATACTCAGCTTACCAGAGGATTTGCAAGAATTTTTGGTAGAAAATAAATTGACGGAACGGCATGCCCGTGCATTATTAAAGGTAGAAGAGGATCGGGAGAGACGGATCATTGCAGACAAAGTGGTCCGGCACGGGTTCAATGTCCGCCAGACAGAAAAACTGGTGGAGGAATATTTAACCGGTAAGGAAATCAAAAATCGGGAGAAGAATAAGATACGCCATATCAGCTATAAGCTCTATTTAAATACGTTGAAAAAAACGTTTCATGATATGGATTTAAAAGAAAAAGGCGCTACATTTGAACAGGCAGACGAAGGTGATAATTTAAAAATTACGATAACGATTCCGAAAGATATAGAAGGAATGTTGCCTGATAAAGAAGCGTTTCAAGCTGTAAGCCATTTTTAGCCATTGGCAAATACCCATAAATCACTCTAAAAGTAAATGTTTTTGTGAATGTTCCACGTGGAACATTGCAGAAACATTTATTTTTTATTATATTAAAAATATCGTTTTCTATATTTTCGGTTTGCTTCAAATTTTCAGCGAATATTTGAGAAAATTTCAAAGAACAAATCTTTCAAAATATTACACTATATAAACAGCGTACAAAAATAAGAAACTATAATTCCGTGAATCACACTTTTTTATTTAAAAAACATAGTAAAATAATAGACAATAGTATATAATGAAAAGCAGTCATTGATAATGCAAATTATGAGGAGGGTAAACGTGGGAAAGGCAATAGCAATTTTTAACCAAAAAGGCGGCGTGGGAAAGACCACGACTAATATCAATTTAGCAGCATGTTTAGCAATGAAAGGAAAAAAAGTCCTGATCCTTGACATAGATCCACAAGGAAATACAACGAGCGGTGTAGGAATCTCAAAAAAAGATCTTGAGATTACGACACACGAGGTTTTGATAGAAGAAAAATATCATCCAGAGCAAGCAATTCTTCCAACAGGCGTTGAAAATCTTGATATTAT
This sequence comes from uncultured Eubacterium sp., assembly GCA_946555345.1. Lineage (GTDB taxonomy): Bacteria > Bacillota > Clostridia > Peptostreptococcales > Anaerovoracaceae > Lentihominibacter. Next base: position 178,632 of record CAMNSS010000001.1, read on the forward strand.
GCCGGCTAGCGTACAGCTCGCCGGAGCGGAAGTAGAATTAATTGAATTAGCAGGGCGGGAAAAAAGACTGAAACGGGCAATCGATGTATTAAGGCCAAAATACGATTATATTTTTATAGATTGTCCGCCATCCTTGGGAATATTGACGATCAATTCCTTGACTGCTGTTGATTCTGTGCTGATACCGATTCAGTGCGAATTTTATGCATTAGAAGGCGTAAGCCAACTGATGAGTACCATAGATATCGTGAAAAGGACGCTAAATCCTGATTTAGAGATAGAAGGCGTTATCCTCAGTATGTTTGACGGAAGGACAAATTTGTCGATTCAGGTGGTAGAAGAAGTGAAAAAATACTTTAAAGAAAAGGTTTATATGACGGTTATTCCAAGAAACGTAAGACTTGCCGAAGCGCCGAGTTATGGACTACCTGTCGTGCAGTACGACCCAAAATCATCGGGTGCGATCGCATATATGGATTTTGCTGATGAATTTTTGCGCAACGAGGAGGAAAGATAAGTGGCAACGGCAAAGAAAACGAGGGGACTAGGAAAAGGCCTCGATGCTCTTTTCGGCAATGTGGAAGTACCTCTGTCAGGATCATCGGATCGTGCAGAGGAATGGAAAGCGAAAAATCCAGACGTAAAGATGAATGCGGACAGTCTGCAAGTCAATGAAACAAGCATTCAAATACAGGAAGACGAAAAAAATAGTGGATCTGGAGGAATCACATATATTGATATCAATCAAATTAAACCGAATGCCAAACAGCCTCGAAAAGTTTTTGATGAAGAAAAGCTGGAAGAGCTGGCCGAATCAATCAGGGAACACGGCTTGATACAGCCGGTCATTTTGCGAAAAGCAGAGAACGGCTATGAAATTGTTGCCGGGGAAAGGCGGTGGAGGGCTTGTCGGATTATCGGCATCAAAGAAATCCCGTGCATTGTCAAAGAGCTTTCCGATGAAGAAAATATGCTGCTCGCTATCATCGAAAATATGCAGCGCGAAGACCTGAATCCGATTGAGGAAGCAGAAGGATTAAAGCAAATGATCGATACATATGGTCTCACGCAGGAAGAGGTTTCCCGAAGCGTGGGCAAGAGCAGGCCGTATATTGCGAACAGCCTGCGGCTTCTCAAGCTGCCAGATAAAATTGTACAGCATTTATCGGAAGGGCAATTATCGGCAGGCCATGCGAAAGCATTAGCCGGAGTGGAAGATGAAATGAAGCAACTGCGGCTTGCGGAAGACATTATTAAAAAGGGGCTTTCTGTAAGGCAGTTGGAGAAAATGATTCGCGAAGACAAACCGAAAGGAAGAAAAACTGTAATTACGAAAGCAAAGAATGCCGACGTAAAAAGAGTAGAAGATGATTTAAAGAATGCCTTGGGAACAAGAGTTAATTTGAATCAGAATAAAAAAGGCAATAAAGGGAAAATAGAAATTGAATTTTATAGCAAAGAAGAATTGGAGAGATTGATAGAACTATTGAAAACACTTAATTAGGAAGCAATGTTCTACGTGGAACAGAAAGGATTCTTGCAAAACAAAAAAGGGAAAACGGCGATGGACAGTGAAAGAATCAATACCATTTTGAAAGAGGTTATAAAAGAGGCACAGGATTTAAAAATTCCTGTGCCTAAAAATGTTAATGGGAAAATCACGATTAATCCCAGGCCGAAAAAGCGTTTTGGATGTTGTAAGCTTAAAGATAGAGAATTTCATATCGAAATAAGCGAATTTGTATTGGCAACCGATGAGAAAAAAATTAGGGGAATAATTGCGCATGAAATTCTTCATGCTTGCAAAGGCTGCCAGAACCACGGCGTTCGTTGGAAGGAGTATGCGGAAAAGATGAATGCACGATATGATTATAATATAAAACGTGTTTCTTCTTTTCAAGAAGTAGGATTGGAAGCGGAGCAGGAGAAAACTTCTGCGGATAAAATTAAATATATTATTAAATGCCAAAAGTGCGGCAGGGAATATCCGCGGCAGCGATTCACTTGCGTGATGAAAAAAATTAATGCGTACAGATGCCAATGCGGGGGAAAATTGACGCTGATACGGAAGTAATTAAATAGAGCAAGAATAAGATTAAGAAAACACTGGCTTTTTCGATTTTTTCTCAGGGATAAATCTTTTCAATATTTTCTATATAATAAACTTGAATTATAAAATGAATAGAAAAGTGTAGCTTTTTTCTTTAAAGGAGAATAAATATGGCAATTCATAACAAGTCCCACAATAACCATGCCCTTATGGCACTTAACAAATCGAGAAAAGATAAAACATTAAGGCATAAAACTGCGAAAGATTTTGATATACTAGATAAGGTAAAAATATCTATAAACATAATGGATTGTACCGAATTTTTAAAGTCATTGCCTGATGAGTCAGTCCAACTCATTTGCATTGACCCGCCTTATAACTTGGAACTTGCTGGCTGGGATATTTATGATAATTATATTGAATGGGCGGCATTATGGTTAGACGAAGCATATAGAGTATTGTCCAAAAATGGAAATATGGTAATTTTTGGAGGCATTCAATTCAGGGACGTTAAGTCAGGGGACTTGATTGACATTATTCAATATGTAAGGCATGAAACAAGGTTTAAACTTATTAATACAATTATTTGGTATTATAAAAACGGTATGTCTGCACACAGATATTTTGCGAATAGACATGAGGAAGTTATTTGGTTAGCGAAAGCTAATGATTATTATTTTGATTTGGATTCTGTTAGGATTCCGTATCCTGAAGAAGATTTAAAGAATGCACTAAAAGATAAAAGATTGAATCCCGAAAATACAATGAAAGGGAAAAATCCAACAAATGTATGGCAAATAGGAAGATTAAATGGAAATAGCAAAGAGCGAGTAGGACACCCCACACAAAAGCCCGTAGAGATAATAGAACGTTTTGTCAAAGCGCTTTCCTATCCAGGTTCTACAGTTCTTGACTTTTTTGCAGGAAGTGGCACAACGGGAAGGGTTTGTATAACTGAGGGCAGACATTGTTTGATGTGTGATAACAACGAAGATTTAAAATTATATTTTAATAAACATCTTGAGTTAATGGAAATCCTTGGGCAAAAAACAGAGTATATTTCCATCGAAGATATAGATAATTTTTTTAAAATGGATTAACGATTTAGTGGATAGGAGTTGAAGGCGATATGAAAAAAGGACAATCAAATAGATTAACAGAACAACAGAAAGAAGGGCAAGGACCTTTAACAATTTTTCACGAAGATGCAAAAATACACGATAAGGAAGTATATAATACGTCTATTGCAGTTATGTCAAGATTAAAAGAAGAGTTTCCAAGATTGACTTTTCGATATAGAAAAGACCTTGCAAAAAAGGAAATTAACGAGGCATTGCAGAAAGTGGATCAGTATCTTGGACAAACCCTTTTCATTGAGAATGCCCGCATAATTCCAGATGGTGGATTGATTGAAGTAAAAGACGATAACGGCAACTGGCGGGTAATAATGGTATCAGAAGCAAAGCACCAGGGAAAAGATATTGAAAATATATGCAATGGTGTCCTTGTTGGAAAGAATAAAGACCAAGACCTCATGGTAGCTGGGAATGCAATAGAAAGGGCTCATAAAAATATAAGCGAAATAGCCAATTATATGCTGGCTGAATGCTATTTCCCTTATGTGTTGTTTTTAGAGGGTTCTAACTTTTTGACACAAGATGTTACAATTAAAAGGCCTGACGGCAGGGAGGTAACATTAACTTACAATAATGGAGCGCTTAATCGGCTAGACAGGCTTACAGCCTCAAATTACGGAATGCCAATCAATACAAACCTATGTGCAAATAGATTTGTGCAATGCAATGGTTTAACTATAATGTTGCAAGCAGCTTCAATTTATACCAAAGGAGAAGGCGGGCATTGGAATGACGGTGATATGATTGAAATTATGCTTGAAATCTCACGAACAGCTCTAAAAATATTGGGATCTGACTTATTTAATCAACTTACTATTTCCGAATAAGTATTCATACATATCTGGATCATATAAAAACATCGTAGCAATGCGGTGTTTTTTTGCAGTATATTTACAATTTAATACAGAATTGTAAATTAGCATAAATATTTTGTAAAGTCTTTTATATTAACAAAGCCTGATTTTAGCAGAATAGCGGAGAATTTAGATTTGTTCTGTAGAAAGCATTGTTTAGAATGGAATAAGAGTGTATTTCAAATAGTCACTGAATAATCGGGAACATCGTAAACTTCTTTATTAAAAAGAAATCAAATGAATATATTGTATAACGCAAATCAAATACAATATAACATTATCACATTAAAGCGTAACCACGTCAGAGAGTTGCTAATTTTCAAAAAATAGTGGCAGTTTCACCGTATTTTAGGTATAATTGAAGGACAAATCAAAACGTGATAATAAAATCAAAATGTGAAATGAAATATAAAAAATAATATTCCGTAACGGCATATTTTGAAATTTTTTATAAGAAAAGGAGATACGGCATGGCGATCATGATCAACGGAAAGACGCTTACAGTTGAAGAAGTGATAATGGTTTGCAAATACGGCGAACAGGTTGGTATCACGGAAGATGCCCAGAGAGCCGTGAAAAAAGCACGGGATTACGTGGAATGGAAGCTGGACGAAGGCGCGGTCATTTACGGGTTGACGACCGGGTTTGGAAAATTTTCAGATACGTTCGTGTCCAGGGAAGAAACAGCGGAATTACAGAGAAACCTTATCATAAGCCATACTTGCGCGATGGGCGAGCCTTTGCCAAAGCATGTCGTGCGGGCGATCATGCTCTTGCGTTGCAACGCCCTTGCCAGGGGAAATTCCGGGATTAGGCCGAGTACGTTAAAAACTTTAATGGATATGCTGAATAAAGGCGTTCACCCGCAAATTCCCGAAAAAGGGTCGCTGGGAGCAAGCGGTGATTTAGCGCCGCTTTCCCATATGGTATTGACTATGATCGGCGAAGGGGAAGCGGAATACCAAGGAACGGTTATGCCAGCAAAAATGGCAATGGAAAAAGCCGGAATTTCAACGATAGAACTAGCGGCCAAGGAAGGCTTGGCGCTCATCAACGGGACGCAGGTGATGACGGCGATCGGCATCAATGCCCTGTACGATGCGATCAATCTTGCCAAGACCGCAGATATCGCGGCGGCTATGACGGCGGAAGCGCTGCATGGCATCAGGAAGGCTTATGATTTAAAAGTACATGCGGCAAGGGGACACCAAGGGCAGATCGATACGGCGAGGAATATGCGAAAGCTCCTAAAAGGAAGCAAAAACGTCCGCAATGTAAATCCAAATAAAGTGCAAGACCCGTATTCCCTAAGATGCGTGCCGCAGGTGCATGGCGCATCGAGGGATGCGATCAAATACGTATACGATGCAGTATCGAGGGAAATCAATGCGGTAACGGACAATCCGCTGATTTTCCCGGATCAGGACGAGGTAATTTCCGGCGGGAATTTCCACGGGCAACCAATGGCGCTGGCCTTTGATTTCCTGAAACTGGCAACGGCTGAGCTTGCGAACATTTCCGAGCGGAGGAGCGAGCGGCTGATCAACCCGCAGCTTTCCGAAGGGCTTGCGCCGTTTCTCACCAAGTATGGCGGCGTTTGCTCTGGTTTTATGATCGCCCAGTATGCGGCGGCGTCCATGGTATCCGAAAACAAAATATATGCGCACCCGGCCTCTGTGGATTCCATTCCATCTTCGGGAAACCAGGAGGATCACGTCAGCATGGGAACGACAGCGGCGAGGACGGCAGCGTTGATCGTCGATAATGTGCAAAAGGTGCTGGGGATCGAACTTTTCGCAGCGTCACAGGCGATCTGGCTTCGGGGGGAGAAAGGCCTTGCGACAGCAACCCAGGCTGTCTATGATCGTATCAGGGAATCGGTAGATCCGATAGAGCGGGATGTGGTCATGCATTTTGAACTGAAAAAATTTGACGAAATGATAAAATCGAATGAAATCGTTGACCTCGTGGAATCGGTCATTGGTTTACTAAAATAGGAGGAGAGGAATATGTTAGACAATAAAACGATTTTCGACGCCATGACGATCAAGCTGGACGACGAACTCCCAGCATATCCGCAGTTTGTCAAAGGCATAAGAAGAGCGCCGGACAGGGGATTCCGGCTTACCAAAGAACAGACGAAAATCGCCTTAAAGAACGCTTTGCGGTATGTGCCGGAAAGCTTGCATGAAACGCTTGCGCCTGAATTTATGGAAGAGCTGAAAACGTATGGCAGGATCTATGCTTACCGCTACCGGCCGGAAGGGCGCATCTATGGAAAGCCGATTATGGAGTACAAGGGTAAATGCCTTGAAGGCAAAGCGTTTCAGGTGATGATCGACAACAACCTGGATTTTGAAATCGCACTCTATCCGTATGAGCTGGTTACGTACGGTGAAACGGGACAGCCTTGCCAGAACTGGCTGCAATACAGGCTAATCAAAAAATATTTGGAAGAATTGACGCAGGAACAGACGCTGGTAATCGAATCAGGGCATCCGCTGGGATTGTTCCCGTCTAAGCCGGAAGCGCCGCGGGTTATCATCACGAATGCATTGATGGTCGGGATGTTTGATAACCTGGACGACTGGGAAATTGCAGAGGAAATGGGCGTTGCCAACTACGGGCAGATGACGGCGGGCGGCTGGATGTACATAGGGCCGCAGGGAATCGTCCACGGCACGTTTAACACGATATTGAACGCAGGGAGGAAATACCTGGGCATACCGGAGCAGGGGGATTTATCTGGGTATACCTTCGTATCATCAGGGCTTGGCGGCATGAGCGGCGCACAGCCAAAAGCCGCCAACATCGCAAATGCTGTCGGCATTTTTGCAGAGGTGGACAGATCCCGAATCGAGACGAGGCATAAACAGGGCTGGGTTGATGTGATCTGTGAGGATCTCAATGAAGTGTTTCGGCTGGCGAGCGAAAAGCTGGCTGCAGAAGAGAGCGTTTCTATTGCATATTGGGGAAATATCGTGGACTTGCTGGAGACGGCAGTAGAGCGGAATTTTCATATCGACCTCCTGTCGGACCAGACTTCCTGCCACAACGTATATAACGGCGGATATTGCCCGGTGGGGCTGACCTTCCAGAAGAGGACGGAAATGCTCCATAAGGACAGGACGATGTTCCGCGAGATGGTGGATCACTCGCTCAGAAGGCATTACGAGGCGATCAAGACGCTGACCGGGCGGGGGACGTACTTCTTCGATTATGGTAATTCCTTCATGAAGGCGATGTATGACGCTGGCGTAAAGGAGATTTCAAAGAACGGGCATGACGAAAAGGACGGGTTCATATGGCCGTCCTACGTCGAGGACATTATGGGGCCGATGCTGTTCGATTATGGATACGGCCCGTTCCGCTGGGTATGCCTTTCCGGCAATCCGGCGGATCTGGATGCGACGGATCAGGCTGCGATGGACTGCATCGATCCAGGCAGGCGGTTCCAGGACCGGGATAACTGGGTCTGGATCAGGGATGCGAAGAAAAACAAAATGGTGGTCGGGACGCAGGCGAGGATTCTCTACCAGGATGCCGAAGGCCGGGTGCGGATTGCACTCAAATTTAATGAGCTGGTACGGAAGGGAAAAATCGGGCCGGTGATGCTGGGAAGGGATCATCACGATGTGAGCGGCACGGATTCCCCATTCCGGGAAACAGCGAATATCAAAGATGGCAGCAACGTGATGGCGGACATGGCGACGCAGTGCTTTGCAGGAAATGCAGCAAGGGGCATGAGCTTGTGCGCTTTGCATAACGGCGGCGGCGTAGGCATCGGCAAAGCGATCAACGGCGGGTTCGGCCTTGTGCTGGATGGAAGCGGGCGCGTTGACAATATCATCAAATCGGCGATGATGTGGGATGTCATGGGCGGCGTTGCCAGGAGGAACTGGGCGAGAAACGAAAATGCGTTGCAGACGTCCGTGGCGTACAACAACAATTATCAGGGAGCGGGGCATATCACCATCCCGTTCGTGGCGGACGATGCGTTGGTAGAGCAGACCGTTTCAAAATTTGTCAAATAGGGTAACGCCATGCAAATGATAATACCGTTTAAATGGTAACGCCACGCAGGACGGCTGCATCATTCAAATGGCAAAGGAAGGGATTTATATGAAATTATTAATTAAAAATATCGGCTGCCTGCAAACACCGACAGGCAGTTACAGCCATAAGGGCAGCAAGCAGGGGAAAAATACGAAGCTTTATGATGCGGCGATTTCAGTAAACGACGGCATCATCAAGGAAATTACCGAAAATGGAAAACTTCCTGAAGGTTCTTTTGACCGGGAAATCGATGCGGAAGGAAAACTCGTGACGCCTGGCTTGGTGGACGGGCATACGCATCTGGTCTTTGGCGGATATCGGCAGAATGAAATTCCGATGAAGCTGGCAGGCGCAGGATATTTGGATATTCTCAGGGCAGGCGGCGGGATCTTGGATACGGTCCGCAAAACGCGGGATGCATCTTTTGAAACGCTTTATGAAAAGAGTGCGGCGTTTCTCGATGAAATGATACAGATAGGTGTTACGGCTTGTGAAGTGAAAAGCGGGTACGGCCTTGATAAGGAAAACGAAATAAAAATGCTGGAAGTCATCAAGGCGCTGGGGGAAAAACACGCCATGGACGTTGTGCCGACTTTTATGGGCGCACATGCTGTGCCGCCGGAATTTGAAGGGCAAAGCGATGCATACATAGAAATGCTCTGCCAGGAAGTGATTCCGGAAGTTCGCAAACGCGGACTTGCTGAATTTTGCGATGTTTTTTGCGAGGATTCCGTCTTTACTGCGGAGCAGAGCAGGCGTTACCTGGAAGCCGCCCGTAATGCGGGGTTTGACCTCAAGATCCATGCGGATGAAATTGAAGATATCGGTGGTTCAAGCCTGGCGGGGGAAATGGAAGCTATTTCAGCGGAGCATTTGATCGCAATCGGAGCAGAAGGGATGAAGGCGATGGCGAAGGGCGGCACGACTGCGATGCTGCTCCCTGCGACTTCGTTTTACCTGGGCAAGGATTATGCGCCTGCACGTTCCATGATAGAAGCGGGCATTCCTGTGGCGATTGCCAGCGATTTTAATCCGGGCTCATGCCCGTCGCTGAATTTGCAGTTTGCCATCAATCTGGGATATCTGCGCTACAGGATGACGCCGGAGGAAATCTTGACGGCAGTTACCATCAATCCGGCTTGCGCCATCGACAGGGGCGATCTGATCGGCACGCTGGAGGTCGGCAAACGGGCTGATTTGGTCGTTTGGAACGCACCGGATTTTGAAATGTTATGCTACAGGTTTGGATCGAATTTAGCAAATCGGGTTATCAAAGAAGGAGAAATTGTTTTATGAAGCTAATCAATCTGAAATTAAATGAATATCTGGATATTTTGCTTTCCGATGCGCCTGCACCGGGCGGCGGTTCCGTAAGCGCATTGGCAGGGGCGCAGGCGGCGGCGCTTATGAGCATGGTCGCAAGCCTTACCATCGGCAAGGAAAAATATGCGCAGTGGGATGATTCCATTAGAGCGGCAAAGGCGCAGGCGGAAACGCTGTATAAAGGATTTGCGGAGGCGATTGATAAGGATACCGAAGCGTTTAACCTCGTTGCCGCTGCGTTCAAGATGCCAAAGGAAACGGGGAAGGAAAAAGAAGCGAGGAAAAAAGCCATCGCAGAAGGGACGCTGGAGGCGACGAAGGTTCCGTTCAGCGTGATGAAAATGGCGGCGGAAGGCCTTGCGGTAGCGGAATCCATGGCAGGGAAGTTTAATGTGAATGCTGCCAGCGATTTGGGCGTGGCGGTGCTGAACCTCATGAGCTGTATGCGCGGTGCATGGCTCAACGTAAAGATCAATTTGCCGGGCGTCAAAGACCAGGCGTTAGCTGCGGAATATAAGGACGCAGGGGAAGATCTGATTAAAAATGGAGAAGAGCGGGCAAAGAAGCTGCGGCAGAAAATCGAAGAAATGCTGTAGCGGCGCAAGAAAACTGCCGCTTTGCATGATGCATATGACAATGCGAAAAAGCACCGCTTTGCGATGCATAACACATATGATAGAAAGAGAGGATTGTTGAAATGGCGAAGATAATTGAAAGCGTACCGAATATCAGTGAAGGAAGAAACCAGGCGGTGATCGAAGCGTGCGTGGACCAGATCCGGATGACGCCGGGCTGCACACTGCTTAACTATTCATCAGATCCAAGCCATAATAGGACGGTTATCACATATATGGGAAGCCCGGAAGGCTGTGAGGAGGCTAGTGTAAAATTAGCGAAGAAGGCAGTCGAATTGATCGATTTGACGAAGCATGAGGGGGAACATCCGAGGATGGGATGCGTCGATGTGATGCCGTTTATTCCGATCAAGGAAGCAACGATGGAGGATTGTATCGCATTGAGCCAGCGTGTTGGTGAAAGAATTGCAGAAGAAGCGGACTTGCCAGTATTCCTCTATGAAAAATCGGCGTCTGCGCCCCATCGGCAAAACCTTGCGAAAGTAAGGAAAGGGCAGTTTGAAGGCATGGCGGAAAAGGTCAAGGATGCGGACTGGATTCCTGATTTTGGCGGGCAAAGGATTCATCCGACGGGCGGCGCTGTTTGCGTCGGTGCAAGGCCGCCGCTCATCGCATACAATATCAATTTGGGAACGGACAACTTGGAAATCGCTTCTAAAATCTCTAAAATTATCAGGGAATCAGGCGGGGGGTTGAAATGTGTCAAAGCGATGGGCGTAATGCTGGAAGAACGGAATATCGCCCAGGTTTCGATCAACATGACGGACTTTACCGTAACGCCGCTCCACCGGGTGACGGAGCTTGTGCGGAATGAAGCGGCAAGATACGGTGTTCCGGTCATCGGCACGGAGCTGATCGGCCTAGCGCCGATGCAGGCGTTGTTCGATGCGGCGGAGTATTACCTGCAGATCGAAGATTTTGACCCTGCCGTGCAGGTGATCGAGAATCATTTGCTGTAAAAGTGCAGGCGTTTGAGCGAGGGTAAAAAGAGATTGGGGCTGGGTATGCCAGCCCCGGTTTTCTTTAGCTTTTTATGCCGCATATTAGCATTGTTGCCAGGGATTGCGTACTGGCAAGTTGTTAAGCTGGCGGGCATATAAACTATATGGCCTGCCCGGTTATATTTCTTTCACTGTCCATTGTATTAATTCGATTTGCCCATCTGTCAGCTTTGCCATTACGGCAAGGCTTTCTTTTTTGTTGATCGGCACGGTAAAGGATATGCCGTTTCCAGTATTGAAAATCAGGATATCCCCTAGCACGCTTTCATATCTGCTCCTGTTGTTGGATACGACGACCTGTTGTTTGCTATTTTCAGTAAAGTCTGCGAGGATTTCCGTTGCGACGGTTTCGGCAGTATAATATGCGCTGCAATACATTTGATTGCTTTCGCTTTTTTCCAGGGTTTCTTCCGTGGAGATAAATGTAATCGCCGCAAACAGCGTTACCAGGAGTGAAACGAAAACAATTATGGCCGCCGGAAAGAGAATTGAAACAAAAGAGGTTTTTTCTTCCCTTCCTTCATAAAGCTTATCCATAAGCACCTCTGATAAGAAAGGTTTTCTTCCAGGCGTTTGCTTCACTGTATCCCTCCTCCCTGCAAAAACTTAAACTCTAAAACGTAAATATCCGTGTTGGTATCGGATTCCGAAATCCGTATTTTGTAGGCTTTGTATGCAGGAAATGTTTCGACGCTTACAGAGCCTTGATAAGCGCTGTCATTTTCCGCCGCAGGCGCCATGTTTTCATCATAAAAGAGAACGAGTGAATCATCTGATTGTTTATAATGTTTGTAATTTCGCAAATACTGCACGGCCAAGGATAAATCGCCATTAGACGATTTTAATGTTTCAGCGATGGTGGTAGCCTCGGAAACAGCCTGTTCTAATATGTATGCTTTATCGGCTTGCCGATTCGCAGTGACGAAAAGGTTAATGGAGAGGGCAATGGAAAGCAACAAAAATACGGCAGCCGCAACGAGCATCACGGTACGGATTGTCTGAAACGGGATGTCCCGCAGGGAAAGTTTTCGCGGAGAGGCGTTTTTGCTGGATCGTTTTCTCATCAGATACCTCCCTCATAATGCGGAAGGAAGAGATTGGTGATGCAAGTATCGTCTTCGGAGGTGAGGCGGATCTCCAAAAGATCGTCTGCGAGCATGACAAAATCAGCGTATGTTAAGGCGACGATATTCTTGCTTTTATTTTTCTTCACCGCCGTCCCTTTTTCTACGACAGCCTTTTTTAAAAATCCATCGTCGGCAAAAAACCAGATTTCAACGTTTTCTCCGTTTCGATAGGTCGTCATGACGAGCGCCGGGGTGTCTCCGCCGACGGATGCGGTCCGGATTGCGCTTCCATCGCTTTTTCTTATTTCGCTGGCGATAGACTGCGAGGCGTCGGTCAGTTTCTGCTTGGAGGTATTGGCGCTGGCTATTTCATAGATATTGACGCTCAAAGCGGCAGCCACAAGGGAAACGATCAGAAAAATTGACATAATCAGCATTATGAAAATGATTTTATGGTTCATCAAATTTTTATACATACCGAAAGTATAGCAATTTACCGTATTTTTTGCAACCAGGGGAAAGATTGGCGAAGCGTATTTTTTGCAAAAAAACCTGTTTTCCGGCAAAATATGAAATGCTGGAAGCCTCGCTTGCCTCTTGCAGGCCCGGCGGCTTTGCATATAGTGGGTTTTCTAGATATTTTTGTTCTAACGCGCTTGGCAAAAAAATATATTTGCTATTGGAAGGGGGTATCTTCATGGAAAACCAGATGCAGAACCATACCGTTATGATAGATAACCGGGAAAAAACGACCATTACGGATATCGTGGAAATCGACAGCTTCGATGAGGCGGAAATCAGGGCTACGTTAAAAAGAGGAGCAATGGTGATTAAAGGCGAGAAACTAAATATCCAGCTTCTTGATTTGCAGGAGGGGAGGGCTGTGATCGGCGGAACTGTCAATTCCCTCATGTATGTGAAGGTAAGGGAAAAAGGCGAAAAAAGCCTTCTGGCCAGGATTATGAAATGACCTTTGCGCTTACGGATCTCATCGTCAGCCAAGCAAAGACTTTGGCAGTGATGTTCTGTGCAGGCATCTTTGTGGAGAGCTTGTGGCAGGTGAAAAAACAGATACAAGCGGCTTCCAAACAGCGTTTGTGGAGGGTGCTTGTGGAATCCATCTTTTGGGCGGCTTCAGCGGCCGCCCTTTCGGCCTTCCTTTATTATTGTGCTTATGGAAGGCTCTCTTTTCATGCCGTCATGGGATTTCTGGCGGGATTTTTGTTATGGAAAAAATTATTTCCTGTTTTTTGGCGGCGCGGATAAAGAGCTTGCAAAGCGCCTAGCGCATCAATCATCAATTAGCTGAAAATTGCGGCGGCTTTTGGTTTTGGCGCTGCCGTGCTACGGGTCATGCTCATATTTTTTCTGGACAAACTCTCGTTTTCTATTCTTAAAAAGCCCATAGATATACGAAGGGCTTTCCAGGTATAGCCTTGCACTTCTGGCAACCATGGCGTGCCTTTTGGAAAATTCCCTATAAACAAGGTGGAAATCGGTGGGGCGGGCTACGTCCTGCGTGCTGGAAGAACCTGGATTGACGCAGAATTAGCTAGCGTTTCCTGAAATTAAACGACAAACACTGATTTTCTTGCCCCAAATATATATCTTGGTATATACTAATGTCAGAAAGGAACTGATTGCTTTGATGACGGCAAAGGTTTTTGAAAGGTGAGGAATCTTTATGAAAAACATTGAAAAAAATATACCGACTAAGGCAATCATTATGGCATTTGAAGCTTCCTATGATGGCCTGCACATTTTAGACAAAAAAGGGAATACGCTGTATATCAATGATGCATGCACTAGGATAGAAGGAACATCAAAGGAAGAAGTTAAGCGTAAAAATATAAGGGAATTGGTAAAAGACGGCGTATATTCCCAGTCGGTTACGTTGCAGGTCCTTGAGAAAAAAGAATCCGTTACCATAACGCAGACGACAAAAAACGGGAACGAAATACTGAGCACAGGGACGCCCGTGTTTGATGAAACGGGCGATGTGGAATTTGTAATCGTAAACGCAAGAGATGTTACTGCGCTGAATAAACTGAAGAATAAGCTTTCGTTAAGTGAATACCAGTTGGAAAAATTGAAGCTGGAACAAAAAAGATTCAGCGGAGTCGTGGTAAACAGCGCTGTCATGCAAAAAATTATGGGGACGGCCCTCCATATCGCGAAAGTTGATTCGACCGTTTTATTAACAGGCGAATCAGGCGTGGGAAAAGGCGTATTTGCCAGGTTCATACATGACTATAGCATGAGACGCGAAGGTCCTTTTGTAAAGGTTGATTGCAGCAGCATCCCGGAAAGCCTATTTGAATCGGAACTGTTTGGTTATGAAAAAGGGGCGTTTACAGGAGCAAACCAAGAAGGCAAAATAGGGCTTCTTGAAATGGCAAATGGCGGGACCGTTTTTTTAGATGAAATCGGTGATATGCCGATTGGCATGCAAGCCAAACTGATGCGGGCGATTCAAGATTTAGAAATATTGCCGATCGGCGGGCATACTACCAGAAAAATCGATGTAAGGTTTATATCTGCAACAAATGTGGATTTATTAAAAGCAATAGAGAACAAAACCTTTCGGGCGGATCTTTTCTATCGGTTAAACGTAGTGCCGATTCATATTCCTCCATTAAGAGACAGAATGGATGATATCCCGCCATTGATCAATATGATTGTGGACAAGATTAATAACAAATATGGATTCGATAAAACGATATCGGTAGAAGCATTTGATTCCTTAATGAAATACGAATGGCCGGGGAATGTACGGCAATTAGAAAATACGATAGAGCGGATTTTAGTAAGCAATCGCGACGACGTGATAAAGAAATCTGATTTGTCCGCAGATATCCTTGGAACTTCTGGTGATATCGAGCAGGAAATTGACATTTACCACAATGATTACAGGGAGCTGCTAGCGGACTATGACAAGAAAATACTAGAGATAGCGATTTTAAACGAGGGGTCGATTCCCAAAGCAGCAAAGATATTGGGAATCGACGCCACCACGATAAGAAGAAAGCTTGAGAAATACAATAAAAAAGCATAAAAAATGCATTTTTGCACTGGCATCGTGTAAAAATGCATTTTTATTATGCAGGAAATATCGTTTTCGATATTTTCGGCTTGTCCCAGATATTCGGTGAATATCTGGGGAATATCAACAAAGTCTTCCGCTGAAAAGAATCGGCGAAGCCGGCTTTGTTCTAAAAGGGGCAAAAACTGCAAAAATGCACGGAAAAAAGAGATGCGTCGAAAAAATGCAACTAAAATTGAAAAAAATCAAGGAAAACAACAAATTAGTTAGAGATAGTAGGCAAATAAGTTAAAAAATTAACATGGCACGATAGTTGCAATAATAATGCGTAACGAATCAAAACATAATGTTTAGGAGGATAGACATGAATAAGAAATACGTACCAGCAAATTCGTTAATAAGCCCCAGGTTTGCAGAAGTGAATACCTTCATGAGGCTGCCGAATGTGAAAACGACGGAGGATATCGATTATGCGATCGTGGGCGTTCCGTTTGATACGGGCGTTACTTATCGGCCGGGCCAGCGGTTTGGCCCGAATGCAATCAGGGAAATCTCGTCATTAATCAAGCCATACAATGTGCCGCAGAAGGTAAATGTGGTGGAAACATTATCGGGCGTTGATTATGGAGATGTATCGGTAAATCCGGGATATATTACAGATACTTATGAACGCATGGAGGAGGGGCTGCTCCCGATCGCAGAGGGCGGGGCGATTCCCATTTGCCTTGGAGGCGACCACTCCATAACGCTTGGCGAATTAAGGGCGATCGCGAAAGTCCACGGCCCTGTTGCGCTCGTTCACTTTGATTCACACTTTGATACGATAGATGAATACTTCGGGAAAAAATATAATCACGGCACTGTTTTCAGGCGTGCGCTTGAAGAAGGCCTGATTGATGTGGAGCATTCAATCCAAGTCGGCATGAGAGGTACATTTTACTCAGTGGATGATTTGAACGGCTCGAAAGATCTCGGTTTTGAAGTGATTACGAGTTTTGAAATGCGGGAAATCGGCATTGAAGAAACGATCAAGAGAATCATCAACCGGGTTGGCGCGAAAAAAGCATTCCTTACGTTTGATATTGATTTTGTCGATCCGGCGTATGCGCCCGGAACAGGAACGATAGAGGTCGGAGGCTGGACCGGGGCGGATGCGCTGCACATGGTCAGATCCTTAAAGGATATCAATTTTGTCGGCTACGACCTGGTAGAAGTCCTGCCATCCTTCGACCCTTCGCAGATTACCGCATTCCTTGCGGCGAATATCGTATTTGAGTTCGTATCAATTATTGCTTTACAGAAAAAATAAAAGGGGAGGATTCATATGGGTACAGTCTTTATGCAGGAAATGACGTGGCAGGATTTTAACGAAAGAAAAGATGGCGCAATTGCGATTCTGCCTGTGGGGTCTACGGAACAACATGGCCCGATGCTGCCATTATCGGTTGACGCAATCATAAGCACCGGACTTGCGGAAATGGTTGCCAAAAGAGTAAACGGCATTGTCGCCCCATGCGTCACCTATGGATACAAATCAGCGCCGCTATCGGGAGGAGGACCGGCTTTTCCGGGAACAATCGACATGAACGGCATGACCCTGATTCATTTCATCAAGGACATTCTGGAGGAATTAATCAGGGATGGAATCAAGAAAATTTTCATCATGAACGGGCATTATGAAAATGAAGCGTTTATTTTGGAAGCCATGGATCTGGTGTCGAGGGAACATGAAGATGTCACGATGATAGAAAGCAGTTGGTGGGATGTCATGTCAGATGCCGTGATGGAAAAAGTATTTGACGAGGTTGATTACCCAGGAATCGAGCTTGAACACGCAGGGATTTTAGAAACGTCCCTTACGTTACATTTCAGGCCTGATTTATGCCATATGGATCGGTTTGTGGAGGATGGGGTAGAAGGGATGCTGGGATACAACATTTATCCAGCATCAAAATGTGAGGTAACAGAAACAGGGCTCTTGACGACAGCAAGAACGTCAACGGGAGAAAAGGGGAAACTTTTGGCGGACGATATCACGGAAGCTTATGTAAAGATTCTGAAAGAGAGATTTTAACTGGACGCTTGTTATAAAAAGGAGAAGGACATGGAAAGAAAAAAATTTGTTGATAATCCAGTCAACGGCGCCGAGGAGAGACTGAAATCATTAGGGTATAAGCAGGAATTAAAAAGAGGCCTGTCAGTGCCGCAGAATGTCGTGATGGGGCTTGCCAATGTATCGCCTGTCATGGCCGCATTCACTTATGCGTTAGCGGCATTTGCAGTCGTTGGCACGGCAACGGCTGGCGGCACATTGCTTCAATGCATCAATGTGTTATGCATCGGGTTGATCCTGGGCGAGCTGGGGTCGATCTATCCTGTTTCCGGCGGGTTATATTCTATCACCAGCTATGTATTGCCGAAGCCGCTTGTGTTTTTAGGGGTATTTAACTTTATGATACAGGCGTTCATCTATATCCCAGCAATCGCAATGGGCGTAGGGCAGTATTTACAGATCTTGTTCCCACAGCTTCCGCAGAGCGCATTTGCGGCGAGCGTGATTTCAGCCTTGTCGATCATCGTCGCTTTATTGATTGGGCTCAATTCAATCGTGACAAACAGCAGGGTAACACAGGTATTCTTAGTGTTGCAATTAGTCGTTATCGTAATCTTCTTATATGTTTGTTTTGCAAATCCGCAGAGAGGTTTAACGGAAGTTATCTTCAATCCGCAAGTCCTTAGCGCTGATGGCAAGTCGCTAGAGCCTGCTACGTTTGGAACCGTGTTAATGGGCATGGGAATCATGTGTGCAGCCATTGATGGATATGGCGCATCGCTCGGATTTTCAGAAGAGACGAAAGGCTCATGCCGGAATGTAGGCAAAGCGGTATTCATAACGGCTCTTTTAACGCTGCTCCTCGTGGGTGCGTGCGACATATTTTCCATGGTAGCCGCCCCTGACCTGAGGGAATTTCTGTCAGCAGACTCGCCTCTCCTTTATGTAATCCTGTCGTACTTAGGGCCGATTGGCGCTACCATCGTCAATATCGGCATCATCATCGCATCGTTTGGATGCAATGTCGTGCTGATTAATTATATGGCAAGGGTGCTGTGGACAGGCGGACGGGACCGGTTGTGGCCGGATAAAATCAACAATGCATTGATGAAGGTTTCCGGAAAATCCCAGGTGCCTTGGGTCGCAACATTGATTATCGCCATCGTTGACTGCGCGTTGGTATTCGCCTCCGATATTGTAACCATGATTACGTTTGGCGGCATGAGCGCCGCTGTCGTATATCTGTTAATCGCAATCGGGTCGATCAGAAGCAGAATGGTAGAGAAAGACTTAGCGAGGCCGTTTAAGATGCCGTTATTTCCGATTCCTTCCATCGTTGTAATTTTCTTCCTATGCGTAGCGATTGCATCGCAGACCCCAAGCGACTTGATGATTGTCGGCCTTATTTTGGCGATTGCGATGCTTTACTATCTGGCATATTACAGACCGAGGGAAAAAAGAGAAAGCTTAAAAAAGGAGGAAACGGCTCATGAGTAAGACGATTTTAATCACAGGCTGCGAAGGGAACGTGGGAAAGGCAGCCGCTAAACTGTTCAAAGCAAACGGCTGGAACGTGATCGGCTTTGACATCAAGGACGAATATGATAGCAGGACGTTGGACAAGTACATAAAGGTTGACATAAGAGATGTGGCGGCAGTTGCTCAAGCTGTGGAAACGGTACAAGCTGGTGGCAACCTGGATGCGCTCTTTAACGCAGCCGGATATGCAGTCACGAAAGGGTTTGAAGAAACAAGTGCAGCCGAATGGGATGATTTGCTGGACACAATCCTTGGCGGAGCGGCGAATTTATGCAGGAGCATTGCGCCGCTCATGGCTGAAAACAAAGAAGGAAAAATCATTTTACTATCGTCGGATTACAGCCAAGAAAAGGGCGATCATATTTTAAATGCAACGGCCGCAAATGCCCTGCACGGTTTCGGGAAAAGCTTCGGCGTTGAAATGGCGCCTGCAAATGTATTGGTAAATGTATTGTTTGCAAATACGCCTTTTGATCTCGACAAGGTTGCAGGCACGGTTTTATTCCTGGCAGATAAAGATACGTATACTTCGGCACAGGTCGTATCGATTACCGGGAAGCAGCAGTAGGAGGGCAAGATGAAATACCAAGACTTAAAGGATAAAAAAGTATTGATTACGGGAGGCACGCAAGGAATCGGTGCGTCGATGGCAGAAGCGTTTGCGGCAGAACGCTCCAATGTTGTAATCAATGGACGCATTTTAAATGAAAAGGTAGAAAAAGTATTGCAGAAAACAGGTGCAAAAGCTTCCATGGGGAATTTAGATCATGCAAAGACCGCAGCAGAAGTGGTAAAAAACGCAATCGAGATCATGGAGGGCATTGACGTTTTAATCTGCAATGCGGCGGGCATGAGTATGGCGCCATTTTTAGAAAGCGACCGGAAAGAGTGGTGGTCACAGATAAAAATCAATCTTTCCGGGCACATCGCTTGCATCAAAGCCGTCCTTCCGAAAATGAAGGAAAGCGGCGGCGGAACGATTCTATTAATCAGCTCGTTTTTTGGAACGATCGGGTGGAATAATGCGACAGGCTACGGCTCATCCAAATCAGGGTTGATCGCCTTAGGGCAATATTTAGCGAGAGCATATAAGGATGATAATATCAAGGTTTGCACGATTGTTCCCGGTGTAATCGACACGCCGCAATTAAATGTCGATGCAAATGATCTGGGAATATCCTTGGATGAAATGAGAAAAATGTATGCGAATGATATTGCGATGGGAAGAATTGCAAACCCTAGCGAAATCGCCGAGGCCGCCTTGTATATGGCGAGCGATGCTGGAAGAAAAGCGTTTAACGGCCGACATTTAATTGTCAGCGGCGGGGAATACAGATCTACGCCTTATTATATTTAACTTGGAGGAAATAAAATGAAAAAACTAGAAAACAGAGTCGCCGTAATCACAGGCGGAAGCAGGGGCATCGGAAAAGGGATTGCAGTCGAGTTCGCCAAACAGGGCGCAAATATTGCGATTTCATATCTTTCTAATGAAAAAGCTGCAGCTGACACCGTTGCCGAATGTGAAAAATACGGCGTGAGAGCAATCGCAGTAAAAGCAAACGCAGGAGATGCGGAAGATGTGAAAAATATGGCGGCGGTTGTGAAAGAAGAATTTGGCTATGTAAACATCCTTGTGAACAATGCGGGGACGATCGGACTTGAAGTTTCCGTAGAAGATATGGAAGTGGAAGAATGGGACAGGGTTGTGAATACGGACTTGCGAGGCGTGTTTTTGAGCAGTAAGTATTTCATCCCTTTGATTAAAGCGAGAACTGACGGAACTGTCGGTAAGATCATCAATATTTCATCGGAGCTTTCCAAGAAGGGCAGGGCTTGTTACGGCCATTATGCGGCGTCAAAAGGCGGGATCAATTCACTGACGATGTGCATGGCGCTGGAGCTGGCCCCGGAAATTAATGTTAATATCATCGCGCCAGGTCCTGTCGAAACGGATATGATCTTAGCAGACATGGAACCGGAATGGGTTGAAAAGGAGAAAGATATCCCACTGAAGCGTTTGGGCAAGGTAGAAGAAATAGCCGCCGCCGCATTACTGGTGGCTTCTGATGATGGCGATTTCTTCTGCGGGCAGTTCATCAGCCCGAACGGCGGGGCAGTATTTTTCTAATTCATTTATCCCTGTATCGATAAATTGCTGGATACTGCCGGCCATAAAAAGCGCCTTTCTTTGCATTGGTTTTGTTTTTGCCGATTCAAGCCGAATGTAAAGAAGGGCTTTTTTTGTTCTGCCAAGATTTTATGAGAATGGATTGCCTTTTCAATAGGCATAGGTTTTTGCCATAGAAAAAATATGCTGAGGGGTGCGGCAATCCATGGTATAATGAACGTCAATATATTCTGACGGCGTTGCCGGGCGGAAGCGTTCATTGAATCATGAATGCCGATTGAAAAGGCAGAGGAGATTCATGGTATAATGAACGCTAATACATACTAACGGCGTTGCTGAGCGGAAGCGTTCATTGAATCATGAATTCCAATGGCAAAACAAAGGCAATTCGTGATATAATAAACGCATTATGAGAAAACAACGACGAAGCAAAGAGTTTAAGAATAACAGCCAGGTCATCGATATCGAAGAGGCCAGGCGGCAAAGGCTGGAAAAAAGGCGGGCGGAGCGGAAGCTTGAGGAAGAAAAAGCAAAATATGCCGCCAGCCAGAGAACCAGGGGAAAGATGGCGATCAGGCGCGCCCGCAACAGGCGGCGTTTTGTGATGGGACTGATTGCTGTGTGCGTAGTAATTGCCGTCGCCGTGTCGATTATCAATGTGCTTTCCTTAAAAAAAGAGCAGCGGGACGCAATGCAGCAGCAAAAAGAGCTTCAAGCTGAAAAAAAGCGTCTTGAGAAAGAATTGACGGACATAAACGACCCGGCGAACCTTGAAGAACAGGCGCGGGATCAACTGCGGCTGATTAAACCAGGAGAGTACCTGTATATGTTCCCGGAGGAAATCACCAACGCCGGGGGAAGCTCCGAAGGAACGGACGGGACAGAAGAACCGCAAGGCATGGAAGAATAGCAGACAGAGGCGTAGCGGATAAGGAAGCAGCAGGCGGAAGAATAGTAACGGACAGAAGGGAAATGGGAATCGCTATGAAAATAAAGGAGATTATCGTCGTGGAAGGCAGGGATGATACTGCAGCCATTAAAAAAAGTGTCGATGCCGTCACAATAGAAACACATGGATATGGTATAACAAAAGATACTTGGAGCCTTTTGGAAAAAGCATACCATGAAAAAGGCATCATCATATTTACTGACCCGGACCATGCAGGGGAACAGATTCGGAAACGAGTTTTAGAAAAGTTTCCCGGTGCGGGAGAAGCGTTTCTTGACAGAAAAGACGCCCAGCGGGATGGGGATATCGGCATAGAAAATGCTGCGCCGGAGAGCATAAGGGAGGCGCTTGAAAAAGCGCACTATTCCATTGAAGAAGATGCGGAACTTTTTACGATGGACGATTTGCGCCAGGCAGGACTTGCAGGAAGCGCCGAGGCATCTGAGCGCAGGCAGAAGCTGGGAAAAGCGCTGGGAATTGGCTGGGGCAACAGCAAGCGATTTTTGCAAAAGCTCAATAAATTCGGTATTACGAGGGCGGAGCTTGATAAGGCTCTTCGGGAGATATAGATGAAATTATACGCACCATCCACGATACAGCAGATCAGGGAGCGCCATAACTTTGAGCTTTCCAAGAGCCTGGGGCAGAATTTCATCACCGACAAAAGCATTATCGAGAAGATCGTAGCCGGCGCAGGCATTGGCGCAGATGACTTGGTGATCGAAATCGGGCCTGGCATCGGTGTGCTGACAGCCGAGACCGCCGAGGCCGCCGCCAAGGTAGTTGCCATAGAGATCGATAAAAAGCTCATTCCCATTCTATCGGAAACGCTACGGGAATACGATAATATCAGGGTAATCAACCAAGATATATTGAAAACGGATCTCAATGAAATTATCGATGCGGAACGGGCGGCAGGCTCGTTTTGCGGTGGCGTGAAGATCATCGGGAATCTTCCTTATTATATTACGACGCCGATCATCATGAGGATTTTGGAGAAGGGCGTTGCCGCTGACAGCATTACGATCATGATGCAAAAAGAAGTCGCCGACCGGATTAAGGCAGGTCCGGGCGGCAAAACATACGGCGCGATTTCAGTGGCGGTACAGTATTATTGTACGGTGGAACAAGTCGTATCTGTGCCGAAGGAGGTTTTCATCCCCAGGCCAAAGGTGGATTCAGCGGTATTAAAACTTGGCGTCAGGGAAGAACACCCGGTGGAGCTTATCGACGAGCGTGCCTTTTTTGCCTGCATTAAAGCGGGATTTGGACAGAGGCGGAAAACCTTGCTCAATTCCCTGACGGGCGTAAACGGGCTTTCCAGGGATGGCATAAAATCGGTACTCGCGAAAACAGGCATCGATTCTGTCCGCAGGGCGGAAACTTTAAGCATAGGGGAATTTGCCGCGATTGCCAATGAAGTAACAATCTACAGCAGGAGATAAATTATATGGAAAAGCTAAAAACTTTCTGTAATAAATATCTTAGGAATCATGTGACGCTGCTCTTTATCGTTGCAATAGCGTTAAATTTAGTTATTGAAACGCTGGCGAGGCATTCGCTGATTGCCAGCCTTGGCTTTCTCTTCCAAAGCCCATTGGTGTTTCTCTGCAATGTGCTGATTATTCTTTCCTTGTTATCTTTTTCCTTGCTATTTAGAAAGCGGATTTTCTTTACTTGTATTTTGTCCCTGGTTTGGCTGGCGCTGGGTATTGTCAACGGCGTGATTTTGCTTAATCGGCTGACCCCGTTTACGATTTATGACCTGAGCAGCCTGGAAGACGGGCTTTCTATTGTAACCAATTACTTTTCCACGAAGGTTATTATCATCGCTGTCGTGGTTGCCGTAGTTTTGGTGGTCGGATTCATCATCCTTTATACGAAGACATCAAAACTGACGGAAAAGGTAAACCATAAACGGGCGATTGCTACAATCCTCGTTATCATCGTAGGGACGTTCGGAATCGTGCAGGCGGGAATGCGCGTCGGCATATTGGATACCTTTTTTGGAAACCTGCCTTACGGCTATCGGGATAATGGCGTTCCTTACAGCTTTTTGGTAACCTGGGTAAGCACAGGGATCAGCAAGCCGGACGATTATTCGGAAGAAATGATCGAGAAGATTTTTAAGGACGGCGAGCTGGGCGAAGATAACATTTATACGCCAGGCGAGGATGATGATGCGGATGCAAGCGGAAAACCGAATATCCTATTTTTGCAGCTCGAATCATTTATGGACCCGCTTTTGCTGGAACACGTCCAGTTTGATAAGGATCCGATCCCATATTACAGGCAGCTCATGAAAGAATATTCCTCCGGCCGCCTGACAGTCCCGGCGGTAGGCGCAGGGACTGCGAACATAGAATTTGAAGTAATGACAGGCATAAGCGTGAAGTTTTTCGGTCCGGGCGAATATCCGTACAAGAGCATTTTGAAGGATGTAACGGTCGAAAGCACGCCTTATGACCTGAAACCCCTGGGGTATACTTCACACGCCATCCATAACCATCGCGGGGCATTTTACGGCCGGAACAAGGTGTTTGCCAACATGGGTTTTGACACCTTTACCAGCCTTGAATATATGAACAATGTAATGAAGACGCCGAAGAACTGGGCGAAGGATGGTATTCTGATCGAACAGATCCTGGATGCTTTAAACAGCACGGAGGGGTCCGACTATATCTATACGATATCCGTGCAGGGGCATGGCAAATATCCTTCGCAGATGCTTATCGATTCGCCTGCGGTTACGGTCACGCAATCCGTATCGGAAGAACAAAAATGGGCGTATGAGTATTACGCAAACCAGATCTATGAGATGGATTTATTTGTGAAGGAGCTGACGGAAACTTTGCAGGATTACGATGAAGATATTATTCTGGTCATGTACGGGGATCATCTGCCGGCTCTGGATAACATAGAAGAAAATGTTCCTGCTGATGAGCTTTACAAGACGCGCTATGTGATCTGGGATAATTTCGGCATGAAGAAGAAAGACCGGGATTTAACAACCTATGAACTTGCGGCGGAAGTTCTGGGAAGGCTTGATATATCCGCAGGAATGATGACGAAATACCATCAAAATTATGAAGATGATACTTATTACCGCACGAATTTGCAGGCGCTTGCTTATGATATGCTTTATGGAAAGCGCTATATTTACGGCGGGAAAAATCCATATAAGGCGACTGATCTTAAAATGGGCGTACGGGAGATTAAGATTAACGAAATCGTTCAAATTGGCGAGGACTATTACATCAAGGGTGAGAATTTTACCGAGTACAGCAAAGTTTACTTGGATGGCGAGGTGCTGGATACTGTTTATCTTGGGCCGACGATTCTGTCGTTGAAGGAAACCGTTGATCCGGAAGATGCGGCGAAAATGAAAGTGAGTCAAGTGGAAAAGAATAAAGAAGTGCTGAGTACGACAGAATAATAACGGGTTTGCGGCGTTTTATAGAGCGGCAATCGCCGGGTTTTCGTAAAATTGCAGAGAATAGGGGATTAAGATGGAGAAACAGGAAAATTTCAATAGATTGGAAAACTATTTTTGGAAAGGGTGCAAGGATGTGCGGCAAAATTCCATTGGTATTGAGATTGAACATTTTGTCGTTCATCCTGAAACGAAGGAGACGATTTCTTATTATGGCGGCAAGGGCATTGGACAAGTATTGCTTGCGCTGGCGAAGGCTTACCCGGACTGCCGCTTGATTAGAGGGAAAAGCGGCGACGGCGGAAAAGATGGGGTTGGCGCAGAAAGCAGGGGGGATGGCGGCGGGGAAAACTGCCTGGGCTTTGCCACAGAAGAATTTGTCATTACGCTCGAACCAGCCGCCCAGGTTGAAATCAGCATCCAGCCCCAGGCTAAAATTTCCACATTGAAGCGGATTTACGAAGGCTTTTGCCGTGCGTTTGGAAAGACGCTGGATTCCTTCGGCTACACCTATGTTACGGAGGGCTACCAGCCTGTTTCGCTTGTGGAGAATTTAGAAATCATCCCGAAAGAACGATACAGAATCATGAATCGGCATTTTCAGTCCACGGGAACGATGGGAAGGAATATGATGCGGGGAACCGGTTCTGTGCAGGTTGCGGTGGACTATCATTCTGAGGAGGATTTTAGGAAAAAAATCCAGGCGGCTTATGTGATGATGCCAGTCTTTAAGCTTTTGATGGACAATACGCCGCACTTTGAAGGCAGGGACAATCGCCAGATGCTAAAACGGACGGAAATTTGGAACAATGTCGATCCTGACCGTTCCGGCATTATTCCCGATGTGCTGAAAGAAGATTATGGGTTTCGGGATTACGCCTTGTATCTATGGAATGCGACGCCCATTTTTTTGCCGCTCGATGGCAAGGATGAAGCTGTTGGCATGACGAAAAACCGCGAGCTATTTGCAAGCCGTGCGTTAGATGAGCCGATGATTGAGCATATCATATCCATGTTTTTTCCCGATGTGCGGCTAAAGCAGTACATCGAAATACGCGGGGCTGACTCCGCAGAGCCTGCGCGGACGTTTGCATATGCGGCTCTGCTCAAGGGTCTTTTGTACGATGAAGCTTTTACAGAAGGCATCCAGCGGTTTATTTGCGAGCGTCATTTGCAAATCGCTGATATCAAGGCGGCGGAGGCGAGCTTGATGGACAAGGGCTGGCAGGGTGAAATCTATAGCATGCCTGCCTCGGCCATAGTGCGGGATGCGCTGGAATACGGAAGGCGCAGTCTTTGCATGGAGGAAAAAAGCGATCTGGACCCGTTCTTTGGGATTTTACAAGAGCAGGAGGCAAAGGCGGCGCAAAGCGCACGGGAGGAAACCGCACAGGAGGGCAAAAACGCATGACGGAGTTATCGAAGAAAATCCAGGATGAATATATCGAGCATTTTAAAGCCCATGAGGAAGAAAACCGCATGGGCGCTTTGCGCATCGAGGAGAATTATAAAAAATCAAACTTCTGGAACGGGGAGAAGTTTTTCTCCCACGGAATCCACATCCCGAAGACTTACGAGGAAAGAACCATCAGGCATTTTCAGGAAATTGTCGCCATGGCTTATGGAATTATCGTCAAGGTCATCCGGGCTTACCTGGAGCAGCCGGAATACCGGAAGCTGTTTCCTTTTTCCAAGGAGCTGGAGGAGCTGATTTTAGTGCCGAACGGCTATGACAGCTTGCTGCCGATCGCTTGTTTTGATATTTTCTATGACGAGGATACGGAGGATTTTAAATTTTGCGAGATTAACACGGACGGCACCAGCGGGATGAACGAGTATACGCAGAACGACTATTTTTACAAGGATAATTACACCCATCAGCATATGAAGCAAAAATACGATTTGCGTTCTTTTGAAGTGTTTGAGAGCTGGATTGATTGTTTTATGGGGCTTTATCAGACGTATGATAAGCGGGTGGAAAAACCGCAGGTGGCGATCGTGGACTTTCTGGACAAGGCGCTTCTTGGCGATTTTGAGGGATTCGCAAAGCGGTTTGAGAAGCGGGGCATTCCGTGCCGGATCTGTGATATCCGGGATTTGCGCTATGACGGCAAGGTGCTTTCGGCGGCGGACGGCTATCGGATCGATGCGATTTACCGCAGGGCTGTGACGACCGATATCATGGAGGATTTCGATCATGTGCAGCCGATCGTCCAGGCGGTGAAGGAGCGGAATATTTTCATGGCCGGGTCGTTCTGTACCCAGATCGCCCATAATAAGTGGCTCTTTTATTTGCTCCATCGGGAAGAAACGCATAAGCTTTTGAATGCGGAAGAAATCGCTTTCGTGGAGCGGCATATCCCGAAGACCTTCCTGCTGGCCGATGGGCAGTGCGCCCGTGAGATGATTCTAAAGGATAAGGACGGATACCTGCTCAAACCGCTGGATTCCTATGGGTGCGCGGGGCTTTATGCCGGAATCGAGTGCAGCGCAGAGGAGTGGCGCAGCGCAGTGGACGATTGCTGGGGAAAGGAATATATCTGTCAGGAATACTGCAAGCAGTACCGCACGCTCAATGCGGATTTTCTCTTCGGGGATGGAAAGGTTCACCCGTTTATCAACATGACTAGGCTGTTCGTGTATAACGGGGTGTTTGCCGGTACGTACGGCAGGTTTGCGCAGGGCGATACCATCACGACTGGGAAGAATGAGCGGATGGCGCCGGCGTATGTGATTGGGAAGAAATGAGGGGAATGAAAGCCGTGAGCGAAGAACACTGAACGAAAGCCGTTGAAAAAATACTAAAAAGTGATGAGAAAAAAACCGCTGAATTTGCTTTGCACACAAATCGGCGGTCTTTTTTGTGCTGGGAGTTATCCCAGCAGGTTCTCTGCATTCCTAATTGTTGTTGATTTTCGATCAAACTAACGAGGAATCAGAAGCTTCTGTCCCACATATATTAAATCGGGATCGGTGATGTTGTTGATTTTCACCAGCGTATCGACGCTCGTTCGGTATTCTCTCGCCAGAGCCCATAACGTATCGCCGTGCTGTACCGTGTAGGTGATATACGATTCACCTGGGGAAGCATGGCTACAGCCGTCGTTTGCCTTGCTGTAATCATGCCGGATCTGCTGTGCGGATGTCTGCTCGTCATCCGTCAGGAAAAGGCTTTCCCTGAAATAGTCCAGATCGACATGGCCGTTAATGCCGCTTACAGCGCCTTTATCACTGTATTGGAAACCGGACCAGCTACTCCAGCCGCCAATATTACCGGGTTCGCGCACCCCGTACTCGGCTACCCATAGCGGGTATTTTGTCAGATTGGATCGCCATACAGTCCTTGCGTCGTAAGCATCTGAATAAACGGCTGGCATATGTCCTGAACGTTGTTCAAGTCGTTCCAAATATGCTTTGGCTATGGCCACGGCTTCGTCGGCAGTGAGTCCCGATAGATTCTCAAAGTCCATGGCAGCCTTCATATCATAAGGCTTGGAACGGATCAGGGAAGCAAAAAAATCAGCTTGCTCTTCAGCTTCGCTCACGGTACGCGCAGTTACATAATGGTAAAATCCATACTTCAGGCCTGCAGCTTTTGCATTTTCGTAGTTCCTTTCAAAATATCGGTCAGTGGCATTAGCGCCTTCCCCAGCACGGATGTAGACCGCTTCGATTCCCGCATCTTTGACGCGGTTGAAGTTAATCTCTCCCTGCCATGCGCTGACATCGATGCCTCGATATTGCGTATTTGCGGCAGCGGTTTTGGTCGTTTTGCCTGCGGCGTTTTCACCACCGTCGGCGGCTAACGCCGGCCACGGTATCACCAGGGAAAAAGCAACAACAATAGGAAGGAATACAGCTAAAAACTTTTTATGCATTTTTAGCACCTCCTTCACGAGACAGTATATGAAAAAGCTTCTTGGAAAGTGCGGGGTACGGGGCATGCGTGTTTGCGGCAAAATTGATGAAGAGGGGCATCGTTTGTCTGCAGTGAAAATTGGCAAAAAGAAAGACAAACTGTTTTTAAACAGTAATATAATGTTGAAGTTTGAATGATTTTAGATTATGATTGATTATATATTTTGGTTTTATACAGGCAGTATGTTCAGGGAGATTGGCTATAGGGAGCTGTGAAACTATTAATAGGCAGAGGCATTGCAACAATAGAAGTACGAAAAAGAGCAGATATAAATACAATATGCTTGCAAAAATAAGAAGGTGGAAAATAGTATGGCAGGAAACAGCAATCTGCATGATTCGGCAAAAAATAAACGGGATGAATTTTACACACAACTTTCACTTATAGAAAGCGAATTAAAGCATTACAGACACCATTTCAAGGATAAAACTGTTCTTTGCAACTGTGATGATCCTTATGAGAGCAATTTCTTTAAATATTTCGCAATGAACTTTAATGCTTTGGGATTGAAAAAACTTATAACAACTTGCTATGCAACATCACCGGTTACGGGGAATGAATTTGACTATTATGTTGATAAGCGTAGCCAGCTTTCTTTTCTTTCAGCTTCTGATAATAGCCCAGTGCAGGAAGAAAGTGAGCGTAAACCATATAAAGTTGAGATTACGGAAGTAACAGATGAAAACGAAGATGGCCGTATAGACCTTTCCGATGTTGAATATCTTATGCGAAATAAGAAAAATGTAATGGAATTGCTTGATGGTAATGGCGATTTTCGTAGCCAAGAGTGCGTGGAGCTGTTGAAGGAAGCAGATATTGTAGTTACTAACCCACCTTTTTCGCTGTTCCGCAATTATATGGCTTTACTAATGCAATATAACAAGCAGTTTGCCATTATTGGAAATCAAAACGCAATTACATACCGTGAAGTGCTACCCCTGATTCGTGATTCAAAAGTATGGTTAGGTTATAATAATGGGCATTTTTGGTTCAAGGTTCAAGGTTCCAGATAGTTACGAGGAAAAGAAAACAGATTTTAAGATTGACGAAAATGGGAAAAAATGGCGAAGAATGGGTAATATATGTTGGTTTACAAATATGGATATTGAAAAACGGCATGAGGATATGACACTATTCCGTGCTTATTCCCCAGAAATTTATCCCAAATATGACAATTACGATGCAATAGAGGTAAATCGCACTGCTGATATTCCATGCGATTATTATGGTGTGATGGGCGTTCCTATTACGTTTATGCAATATTTTAATCCTGATCAGTTTGAAATTTTAGGCGATAGCCGATATCATGACGGACAAGATTTTTCCGATGATATAAATGTCATCAACGGAAAAACACTTTACCGTAGAATTTTGATTCGCAGAAAGCAGGTGAATCCAAATGAAAATTAAATTGCACGAAATCCCTGTTCGTGATATTGTTGCGGGATATGTAGATAGTGCAGAAAACGGCGTTGTCGGTTATGATGGAAAATCAAATAATAGAACTGCTTGATGATGAAGATGTTTCTAACCAGAAAGGTATTTATGAATACTTGCTTGGCGGAAATGAGAAGCATTTAAGTATTCGTGCATTTTCGCCTAAAATGGCACGTACTGCTTATGAACGGCAAAAAGGCGTATGTCCAAAATGTGGAAAGCGCTTTGATATTGAGGAAATGCAGGCAGACCATATAACTCCTTGGAGTAAAGGTGGTAAAACAATTTCAGAGAATTGCCAGATGCTATGTGCTGACTGCAACCGCCGGAAAAGCAATATATAACGTGTTTTTACGAGGAAGTGTAAATGGGAAAACCATCGTTGGAAGAGATTGGTTTATGTGTCCCGTTTTTATCGCTTGACGAACTAACGGAAATCGAAGCCGAGGGCATACAGCCAGTATAACCGGGAAATCATTTTTTGCGATATATATTTTATAAGGAGAAGAAGTTATGGTAACACAGATGACGAACCAGTTTGGTGCAATCAGGACGGTAAAAGTAGGATTTAGCTGGACAATGCTGTTTTTCGGCTTTCTTGTGCCGCTTGTCCGGGGCGATTGGAAATGGGTGATCATTTCGCTTATATTGGATGCGGTAACCTGCGGTTTATCCTGGCTTGTCTTCCCATTCGTTTATAACAAAATTTATATCAAGAGGCTGATTGAAAAGGGATGGCTTCCGATGGATGAAGCAGGGGCTTACGCAATGAGCCAGAAAGGGATCTTCGTTCCGGGAATTGCGGAGTGGATATAGCGGATACAACAAATAAAGTTCCCGTTGCATAATAGGAAAAAACGGACATCGCCCCCGAAACGATAACGAGTGATAAAGGAGCTGCCATGCGAAAAATCAAAGTACCGACCCTTGAGACTGATAGACTGGTTCTCAGGATGTGGCGAAAAAAGGATGCGCCGCAGCTTTATGAATATGCCAAAAACCCGAACGTTGGGCCGAAGGCAGGCTGGAAGCCTCATGAAAGCATTGCGGAATCGAAGATGATCATATCTTCCATATTTCTTGTAAATATGTGCTGGGCCATCGTGGAAAAAAGGACGGGCCGGGTAATCGGAAGCATCGGCCTGGAAGAAGACAAATTCAGGCCGAATGTGAAAAGCAAAGAACTTGGCTACTCCCTGGCGGAAAGTTGTTGGGGCAAGGGCATTATGACAGAAGCGGCAAAATGCATTATCACGTATTCATTTGAAGCATTAAAGCTGGATGTGTTGATGATCAGGACTGGCAATGAAAACCTGCGCAGCCAGCGGGTTATCGAAAAGTGCGGGTTTCTGTATGAAGGAACGCTGCGAAGGACTTATCGGATTTATGATGGGTCGATTCGGGAAGTGCGGTGTTATTCCATGCTCCGTGAGGAATATGCACCGTTAAAGGATGCTGGGGTTTTGTAATGCAAGAAACGCCGCCGGACACTAGCCCGCCAGTTTTTTTGGCGTATACAGGTAAAACATGGGTTTGACATAAATTCTATGCGAATGCTGCTAAGCTGGGCGCAGGAAAAAGGAGAGAGGATGGCAAAGAAAAAGGATAAGCATGCACATAAAACCAATGCGGTTAGAATTGTCGAAGCCGAAGGGATTCCATATAAACTGTACGAATACGATGCGCCGGAAGGTTTTTTAGACGGCGTTTCTGTAGCAGATGCCCTTCATCAGAACCCGGCGCAGGTGTTTAAGACCTTGGTGACGGTGGGCAGCAGCAGGGAATGCCATGTCTGCGTGATTCCCGTATGTCGGGAGCTGGATTTGAAAAAGGCCGCCAAGCATTTCGGTGAAAAAAAGCTTGAGATGATCTTGGCGCGGGATATTACGAAGGTGACGGGATATATCAAGGGCGGCTGCTCCCCGGTCGGGATGAAAAAGCAATATACGACCGCCATCGATGCATCCGCCGCAAATTTCGATACCATCATGGTCAGCGGCGGCAAGGTGGGACTGCAAATGGAGCTGGCGGCAGAGGGACTTTTGCATCTGACGGGCGGCGCTCTGGCTGATTTAACTGCAAATGAAGAAACGGGGGCGTAGGCTGGCAAGCGGGTTGGGATTTTTGCAGGCTTGTGCGGATTGCTATAGCTATCGCCAGAGGCGTCAATTTCTCGCAAGCGCTTCAAGACGGGTTGAAAGCGCGCCTCGGTCTATAAAGGGAATTTTTTGCAAAGCGGCAAGCCGATGCATTGCAAGGGCGGGAAACTTTACGCATCTTCCAAGGCACAAAATACAGGACAGGCCAGAGCATCGTAAGATTTTCTGAAAATTGCTGACGGTTGCCATGGGAGAGCGTTTATCTGGCTGCTGCATGAACGTTTTTATCTGGCTGTCATGCGAACGCTTTTATTTAATTGCTATGCATATTGCAGCTTAACGCAGCCTTCGCTTCCAGAACCACAAACTTTGGTAACCAGAAACAAATTTATGGAAAAATTTTTGTTAAATATGCATAAAAAATTTTAAAAAATCTATTGACAGAAAGCCTCGCTTCATGTAGTCTAATGAAGTAACTCGAATGGGTTTTGCGAGGTTTTCTTTTATCATGCCGGAAATGCCGTTAGGGGCGATATAACGGCTTGCAAATAAAACCACAAGGTCAATTATGCGAAGTCCGGGTCTGCGCCGCATGGATCTATATCTGGATGCGCCGCACGGGTTCGTTGCACAAGGTCCTGGTGCATACCATATAGGGATGGCGGGCGCATATCGCATAAGGACGCCGCATTGAAAATAAAACCAGAAAAACCTAGAATCAAAAGTAAGATCAGGAGTGAAAGCATGACGAAAAGATTAAATGAAGCAGTCGAAATAAGATGGCATGGCAGGGGCGGCCAGGGAGCGAAGACAGCCTGTCTTTTGCTTGCCGACGTAGCATTCAGCTCAGGCAAACACGTGCAGGGTTTTCCAGAATACGGCCCGGAGCGAATGGGTGCGCCGATCACGGCATACAACCGCATTACCGATGAACATTGCAAGGTGCATTCCAATATCTATACGCCCGATTACGTTGTCGTCGTTGACGAAACGCTGTTAAAATCCGTTGACGTGACCAGCGGATTGAAGGAAACGGGGGCGCTGATTATCAATAGCAAGAAAACGCCGGAGGAAATCAGGCCGCTGCTCAATGGCTACAAAGGCAGGGTCTGCGCTGTGGATGCAGAGAAAATTTCCATGGAAACCCTGGGGAAAAACTTCCCCAACACGCCGATGCTGGCGGCGGTCGTAAAAATCAGCAACGTGATTGACAAAGAACGCTTCATCCAGGATATGCGGGAATCCTTCGAGCATAAATTCGTCCATAAGGATCATGTCGTGGAAGGGAACATGAAAGCGCTGGTAAAAGCGATGGAAGAAGTGAAGGTAGGATAGACGATACGAAACAGGGAGTAAAATAGCGATGAAAACAAAAGCAAAAGATATCAACGAGAAAATCACCTGGCAGGATGTGACTACGGGTGCGGAAATATACGAGCCGGCCACATCCCTTCTGGTGGAGACCGGAGACTGGCGCGTGATGAAGCCCGTATTTTTAGCGGATAAATGCAAGCATTGTATGCTCTGCGTTCCATTTTGCCCCGACAGCTCGATTCCTGTCAAGGACGGCAAACGCCTGGATTTTGATTTTATGCACTGTAAAGGCTGCGGGATTTGCGTGAAAGTATGTCCTTTCGATGCGATCGATTTTATAAAGGAGGAAAAGTAAATGGCGAAGAGAGACAGAATGTCAGGAAATGAAGCGGTAGCAATCGCAATGAAACAGATCAACCCCGATGTCATGGGCGCTTTTCCGATTACGCCGTCGACGGAAATTCCCCAATACTTTTCCCAGTATATAGCGGACGGAGAGGTCGATACCGAGTTTGTTGCCGTCGAATCGGAACACAGTGCGATGTCCGTGTGCATCGGGGCGTCTGCAGCGGGGGCGAGGGCGATTACGGCGACTTC
This sequence comes from uncultured Eubacterium sp., assembly GCA_946555345.1. GTDB lineage: Bacteria > Bacillota > Clostridia > Peptostreptococcales > Anaerovoracaceae > Lentihominibacter. The sequence continues at coordinate 213,268 of CAMNSS010000001.1, forward strand.
CTCTGCCGGCCTTGCTTATATGTGGGAGCTTCTATATGTGGCTGCATCGTCGAGGCTTCCGATTACCATGGCGGTTGTCAACAGGGCGCTGACCGGTCCGATTAACATCAACAACGATCATTCCGATTCGATGGGGGCGAGGGATTCCGGCTGGATTCAGATCTATGCGGAGACCAACCAGGAGGTTTACGATAATTATATCCAGGCGATGCCGATTTCCGAAACCATCAGGCTTCCGATTATGATTTGCCAGGATGGGTTTATCACCAGCCATGGCGTTTCCAATATCGAGCTTTTGGAGGATGATGAGGTCAAGAATTTCGTTGGCGAGTACAAGCCGGAAAATTACTTGTTAAAGCACGAAAACCCGCTTGCGGTAGGACCGTACGGAATTTCCCCGTACTATATGGAAGTAAAGCGTTCGCAGGCGCAAGCGATGAAGGATGCGATGCCGATTATCATGGATGTCGCCAGGAGGTATGAGAAGCTGACCGGCCGCAAATACGGATTCTTTGAAGAATATATGATGGACGATGCGGAAGTCGCGCTGGTTGTTATCGGCTCCAGCGCAGGCACGGGCAAAGAAGCCGTGGATAGGCTTCGTGCAGAAGGAAAAAAAGTAGGGCTAATCAAACTGCGTGTTTTCAGGCCGTTTCCGCGCGTGCCGCTCGCTGAGGCGATGTGCAAAGTGAAGGCGGTGGCGATCATGGATAAGGCGGAGAGCTTCTCGAACAGCGGCGGGCCGTTGTTCAATGAAGCCAGAAATTCCCTGTATGACTTAAAAGATAAGCCGTATGCCATCAACTACATTTATGGCCTTGGCGGCAGGGATATCACGGTCGAAGATTATTACGAAATTTACAATGATTTGTTTATCATCTGTGAGACAGATGACCCGGGCGACGTTTACAGGTATGTAGGCGTACGGGATTCCCGTTATGATGAAGGCGGATTTGACCATAAAAAGTATGAAGATTAGGAGAGGATACAATGGCATATAGTTTAAAGAAAGAGGTTGAAAAGCCGGAAAGACTGGCTGGCGGCCACCGGCTCTGTGCCGGATGCGGCGCAGGCGTGGCGGTGCGCGGCGTACTGCGTGCGCTCAAACCAGAGGATAAAGCCGTCGTTACCAATGCGACGAGCTGCCTTGAGGTTTCTACATTTATCTATCCGCATACGGCTTATTATGACAGTTATATCCATGCGGCGTTTGCCAATGGCGCAGCGACCATGGCGGGCGTGGAAGCAGCATACAAGGCGCTGAAAAAACGGGGAAAAGTGAATGACAATTTTAAGTTTATTACCTTCGGCGGAGATGGCGGTACTTACGATATCGGGCTTCAATCGTTATCTGGCGCAATGGAGCGAGGACACGACATGGTCTACGTATGCTACGACAATGAAGCGTACATGAATACGGGAATCCAGCGGTCATCCTCAACGCCGCGGTTTGCGGATGCTACGACTTCCCCGGCAGGCGAGAGCATTCCGGGAAAAATCCAGAATAAAAAGGATTTGACGGCAATTATTGCCGCCCACAATATTCCATATGCCGCCCAGACCACGTTTATCGGTAATTTCAAGGATCTCCATGAAAAAGCATATAAAGCGATTTATACGGAGGGACCTTGCTTCCTCAACGTTTTATCGCCATGTCCAAGGGGCTGGCGGTATGAAACGGAAGACCTGGCGGAAATCTGCCAGCTTGCGGTGGATACTTGCGTGTGGCCGATGTATGAAATCGTGGAAGGAAAGTGGCATTTGACGTATGAACCGAAGAAAAAACTCCCTGTGGTGGAATTTCTTAAAAAGCAGGGGCGGTTTAACCATATGTTTAAAAAAGGACACGAATGGATGATAGACGAAACACAGAAATATGTGGACGAGCAATGGGAAAAGCTGCTGGCAAAATGTGAATAAAGGCAAATGGCTGAATGGGAAGTTATATGACAAATGCAAGCCCTTGCCCGATAACAATAAAGCGCAGTGGCTGCCGTGCGGCTGAACAACAAATGCGGCTGGCAGCCGATAATCGTACTGCCAAACGGCAACTGTGCATAAAACGATAGTTTCGTCGCTGAACAATGTTCAATAAATTGCCGCATAGCATTCAAACTGCATAGAATTACGAACCTCTCCTGCAAAAACCGATGACAGGAGAGGTATTTGCATGGTATAATGAACGCATTGATTGAAACGGCGTTGCCGAGGTGAAGCGTTCATTGAAACTCGCGGCGGCGGGCTTGCTCGTTAGAATGAACGCATTGATTAACACAGCGTTGCTGGAAGGAATCGTTCCTTGAATCATGAATTTTGACGAAAAACAGAAGAGATTCCAATGCAGTAATTCCGCAGGCAAAATCGCATAAGCGGGTGGATAACAGCCTGCGAACCGAAGCAAAATCAAATCGATTGCAATCGATCGAGAAAGGCAGATGATACCAATGAATAAAAAAATTATGCTGGGCAACGAAGCCTTCGCAAGAGGCGCTTATGAAGCGGGCGTTAAGGTCGTGTCTTCCTATCCCGGTACACCGAGTACCGAAGTGACGGAAAACGCAGCAAAATATGACGACATACACGTTGAATGGGCGCCAAACGAAAAAGTAGGCGTTGAGGTTGCCATCGGCGCATCCATCGGGGGCGTCCGGTCTCTGTCATGCATGAAGCATGTCGGCCTTAACGTAGCCGCCGACCCGTTTTTTACAGCCGCCTATACAGGCGTTACGGGCGGGGCAGTCATTTTAGTAGCAGACGACAACGGATGCCATTCCAGCCAGAATGAACAGGATTCCAGATACTACGGCAGGAGCGCAGGTGTTCCGATGCTCGAACCATCCAATGCGCAGGAATGCAAAGATTACATAAAACTGGCCTATGAAATCAGTGAAAAATACGATACCGTCGTTCTCATCCGTTCCAATACGAGAATCTCCCATTCAAGGGGGCTTGTGGAGCAGGGCGAAAGAATCGAACGGGATAGGATTCCGTATACAAAAAATATCCAAAAATATGTCGCCATGCCAGCGATGGCAAAAAAACTGCACATTGCGCAGGAAAAACGCATGGCGCAGATTGCGTCGGACTGCGGCGGTATGAGTTTTGAAGGAGCAGGTGGGAATGCGCAGAAATTGAATACCATTGAAATGGGCGATCCGTCCATCGGCATTATCACCAGCGGGATCTGTTATCAGTATGTCAAAGAAGCGATGTCCGATGTGAGCATCCTGAAAATAGGCATGATCAATCCACTCCCAAAGAAATTGATTGAGGAATTTGCCGCCAAAGTCGATAAGCTCTATGTGATTGAAGAAGGCAACCCGTTCTTTGAAGAGCAGATCAGGGCGATGGGCATTCTGCTGGCAGGCGGAAAGGATCTCTTCACCATCCAGGGCGAATACAGCGCAAATATGATTCGCAAAGCGTTTGGAAGACCGGTTGCGGATATTACCGTGATAGACGATGCCCCGGCAAGGCCTCCGCTCCTCTGCGCTGGATGCCCGCACAGGGGGCTGTTTCACGTACTCAGCAAGCTGAAAAAGACGGTGCTAGGCGATATCGGATGTTATACGCTGGCGTCGCTGCCGCCGACATCAGCGATGGACGCCTGCCTTTGCATGGGCGCATCCATATCCATGGCGCACGGCTTTGAAAAAGCGGCAGGCGATAGCAAGGATACCGTAGCGGTACTGGGCGATTCGACCTTCTTCCATTCTGGCATTACAGGTTTGATTAATATGAGTTACAATGGGGCGAAGGGGACTGTCATTATTTTGGACAACAGGATTACGGGCATGACCGGACATCAGCAAAACCCGGCGACAGGGAAAAACGCCAAAGGCGAAGAAGCCCCAGCAGTCGATATCGCGACCCTTTGCAGGGCGTGCGGCGTGAAAAATATCGTCGAAGTTGACCCGTTTAATGTGAAAGAACTGGAAGAAACCATCAAGACGGAAACTGCCCGGGAAGAGCTTTCCGTCATTATCACCAAGCGTCCTTGTGCGCTGATCGTGAAACAGCCGGACATTCCATACCTTGTTACCGACAAGTGCAAAAACTGCAAGATGTGCATGAAGATCGGCTGCCCGGCGATTGAAGAAAAAGACGGAAGGCCGTTTATCGTGCCAGACAGGTGCGTGGGATGCGGGCTTTGCGCGGAGGTTTGCCCGTTCGATGCGATAGAGATTACGAAAGACGGAAAGGAGGCGAAGTAAATGAACCGGTTCAATATTTTGATTGTAGGGGTAGGCGGGCAAGGGACGCTTCTTGCCAGCGTGCTTCTGGGAAACCTTGCCCTTTCCGAAGGGTATGACGTGAAGCTTTCGGAGGTGCATGGGATGGCGCAGAGGGGCGGAAGCGTCGTAACCCATGTAAAAATCAGTGAAGAGGGCGTTTGTTCGCCGCTGATTGAAGAAGGGGATGCAGATGTGATCATCGCCTTCGAGGAGCTTGAGGCGTACAGGTGGCTGCCGTACTTGAGAAAAGGCGGGGCGATGTATGTCAACACGCAGCAGATTTTGCCGATGCCGGTTATTTTAGGCCAGGCGGAGTATCCGGACAGCATCAGGGCGGCGCTTGCGGATAACGCAGGGATGGTGAAAGCTTTCGATGCGCTGCAAATCGCAGAAAGCTGCGGCAGCGCCAAGGCAGTGAACGTCGTCCTTTTAGGCGCAGCATCCAAGGATCTGCCTTTTGGAGAGGATGCTTGGATAAAAGTGATCGAGGAAAACGTGAAACCCAAGTTTATCGATTTAAATAAAAAAGCGTTTGCGCTCGGCAGGGATGCGTAGGCCGCCGTGCAGGCGACAATGATTTTTCAAGGAAAACGAATATCGCAAATAGACAATAAACACCACGAAAGGAAACGAACACATGATTTGGAACAAGGAAATGGAGTGTGCGGATCGTGAAACGATGCGGGCATTGCAGCTTAAAAAGTTACAGAAAACAGTGAAGCATGCATATGATAATGTGCCGCATTATCAAAAAGCAATGGATGAAGCGGGCGTTAAACCGGAGGATATCAAAAACCTTGAAGATATCCAGAAGATTCCGTTTATCACCAAGGAGGATCTGGCGGCAAACTACCCGACTGGGCTTTTTGCAAAACCGATGGATGAAATCATCAGGATTCAGGCTTCATCCGGAACGACTGGCAAGCCGAAAATCGCAGGTTACACCCAGAGCGATCTGGATATGTGGGGCGAATGCGTGGCGAGAGGGCTGACGATGGCTGGCGCGGATAAAAACGATATTGTCCAGGTCGCTTACGGATATGGACTCTTTACGGGCGGCCTTGGCGCGCACATCGGAGCGGAAACGATCGGTGCGACGGTAATCCCGATGAGCAGCGGCAACACCCAGAAGCAGATCATGTTCTTGCAGGATATGAAAAGCACGGTTTTATGCTGTACGCCATCCTATGCGTTAACGATTGCAGAGGGTGTTAAAAAAGCAGGGCTTACGCCCGACGACATCTATTTGAAAGCTGGCGTTTTCGGGGCGGAGCCGTGGACGCAGGGAATGCGGGACAGCATTGAAGCGGGCCTTGGTATCCGGGCGCATGACATTTACGGGCTTTCGGAAATCATGGGACCGGGCGTTTCCATGAGTTGCGAGCATAATTGCGGAATGCACATCCAAGAAGACTATTTCTATGTGGAAATTATCGACCCGGATACGCTGGAGGTACTGCCTGACGGGGAAAAAGGCGAGCTGGTCATTACGACGATCGGCAAGGAAGGGATGCCGCTGATCCGTTACAGGACGAGGGATATTTGTTATCTGATGCGGGAAAAATGTGAATGCGGCAGGACCACAGTGAGGATGAGCCGCGTATTTGGCCGTACGGATGATATGCTCATCATCAGGGGCGTCAACGTATTCCCTTCACAGGTTGAAACGGTTATTGCGAAGTTTGATGAACTGACCATGAACTATAAGCTGTATGTGGGAAGGGAACATAACACGGATACTTTCCAGCTTGCGGTAGAACTGGCGGAAGGCCTTGAAATTGACAATATCGCATTCGTGGAAGCGCTTAGAACCAAGGTGGGACATGAGTTGAGGGATATCCTGGGCATTGGCTGCGACATTAAATTCCTCAATGAAGGAACGTTGCCGAGAAGCGAAGGCAAAGCCGTTAGAGTTGAAGATACGAGAAAGCTGTAATCGTTGGTTGATAGGAGGAGCGGGAGATGTTCGTAAAACAAATGTCCGTATTCGTGGAGAATACAACGGGAAGGTTAGCTGATATTACACAGATTCTGGCGGATCATAACATTGATATCATGGCGGCGACGATTGCGGAAGCGGCTGATTATGGAATATTAAGATGCATCGTGGCAGAACCTGCGGAAGCGGCGAAGGTATTAAAGGAAAAGGGATTCAGCGCCAGCGTTACGGAGGTTTTAGCGGTTTCCCTGGAGAATAAACCGGGCGGATTTAACAAAGTGCTGAAAGTTTTGGCGGATGCAGGGATTTCCGTTGGCTATATTTACTCGACAATCAAGTCGCAGGAGGGCGAGGCCGTTATCATGATGAAGGTCGCTGATCCCCAGAAGGCTGTGGAAGTTTTGAAAGCGGACGGCGTGAAGCTTCTGGCGATGGGAGATTTAATGTAAAGCCTTTGGCAATGGGCGTAAAGCCTCTGGCATTAGGCAATTTGGCGCAGAGCATTCGGCGGTGGACGCAAGATTTTTAGCAATGGACCGCTGAATGCAAAATTTGAAAAGCGCATAAAGGGATAAAGAGAATATGGGTATTGTAAGAAAATTCATTTTGACGATCTGTATTATCGTTTTCCTCGTTTCTGCAGGTGTCCTTGTGCATTATTATTGGAATGGGGCAAAGGAACAGAACGCATTAAGAAGCCTGGAAGAAATGAAATCAGACCAGGAGGATATGGTTACAGACCAGGGGACGGTTATCGGAAAGTATGTGGATCTTTATCTGGCGAACAATGATATCATCGGATGGGTTTCCATTGAAGATACGAAGATCAATTATCCTGTGATGCAGACGCGGCAGGACAATGAATATTACTTGAAACGGGGATTTGATAAAAGCAAAACCAGTTCAGGAACGCCGTTTATGGATTCTGCTAGCGATATCTTTATCCCGACGGACAATTTTCTCATATATGGACACCACATGAACAACGGCACGATGTTTCATGACCTGGTTAAATACGATGATTATGAATTTTACCAGGCACATGACATCGTCAAGTTTGACACGATTTATAAAGGCGGGCAGGGGACGTACCAGGTGCTTGCGGCGGGGTATTCCCAAATTTATCCGGAAGGGTCTTCCGAATTTCAGTATTACCAGTATGCGGGAATCACGACGGAATCGCAGTTTTATGAGTATTTGAATGGCGTCAAAGCGTTGTCTGCCTATGAAACGGGCGTGAGCGCAGAATATGGCGACCAGCTTATCACCCTGTCAACTTGTGCTTATCATGTCGATAACGGACGGTTTTTCGTGGTGGCGAAGAGAATCGACGCGAAAAAGATGAAACCGCAATAAAGCCAGTGACTGGATGAAAATAAGGCTTCTGCCCTTGGTTCGCATATAGCCGCTTCGCTATGCATAATAAAATCAGCGGCCGGATAAAAGCGGCCGGTCGCCATTTTTGGTACGGAACCGCAGTCGTTTGCAAGTCGTGGCAGGGCAGCTTGCGAGAAGGGAAGTCGTTTAGCGGAGCAGAATCGCAGTCGTTTGCAAGCGGTGATTGTACGGCAGGAGAGAGCAGTTTCGCAGAACGTAATAATGAGTGGCAGCGGCTGGCGTGGTGGTGCGGGACGGAGGCTTGTGGGAGCGTGAAACCGAGCGGCTTTTTGCCGCTTCGTTTTTCGCCCATGCTATTCTTAATTCGGATAAACTTACGGTTGCCCGCTTCTGTTACGAAAGCGTTACAAGCTCCTGCACCGGCTGTTTTGCAGCGGATATTTCAAGCAACCGCAGGATCGGGCCTTCTTCATCGCCATAGATTTCATGCGCTCCATAGGCAAAACGCACTTTAACATTTACCCATTGCCCATGCTTGAAGCTATTCTTTTGCTTATCATCAAAGTAGCATATGAAACCGAGGAATTGTATATCGTCCTCACAGCAAGTCATTACGTGCCTGCCTGGAATGAAATAATCTGCCGCCGGATCTGCGCTTGCACAGTACCTGCCGGTGAAGCAGACCTCTTTTTCCATGTAATGTTCTGGATATTCCATGGCGTCGATATACCAAAGACCGTAATCCATATCTTCGATTACAACGCATTTTTTGCTATAATCAAACGGCAGGCTGTCCGCTTCGTTTTCGAGCATTTTGCCGTCCTTTCCTTCAAAGGCAATCTGCGCCTGCGGATTCAGCAGCTTTATCATACGCCTGAGCATGAGCCGGTCCGTATTTTCGTCGCATTTGTTTATAATAATGAGGTTTGAATTTCTTAATGGTTCCATGAAATTTTTTCTCATGTTTGCTAGATAAATTTCAGCAGTTTCTGCATTGACGGTAGAATAAATGCCCCCTGTATACCAGTCCTGCGGGATATTGCTGGAAAACAACTGATCCATTTCCCACATACCGTTGTATTCGATCAATACTTGGGCAGGTGCATATTCTTTTTCGATCTGCCGCCAGAAGTTTTCGTCCAGTTCCTGACAGCCGCTTATTTTGATACGGCGGATCGCAAAGGCGCTGCATAATTGTTCGCTTAAACTTTCTTCGCCGTCCTCGCACTGGATGAGTACGGTATCGCCCGGCTCGAGAAAGCCTTCTTCTCTGATGACTTCTTGTATTAATGTAGTTTTTCCGCTTTCCAGAAGTCCTGTAAAAATATATACTGGTGTTTCCATTGCTCCTCCATTCTGCTATTCGCCGCATATGTGTTTGCGGCATATGGTTTGGTAACAGCTAAAATTTGCTGTGCGGGACAATGCATCCGGACTTATTCGCATTTTTTGGTTGCGTGCAGTCGTTATAGCGTTGTCTCATCAGAGCTTGATGAAACTTTTTAGGCGGCTTGCAACTGGGGTTGGGCTGCTTGTTTTTTTTGAGTGATTGCGTTTTTGTTTCTGTGCTTTAGCGGTTTGAAGTGCGGAGATGGCTGATATATTTAGATTTATCAAAATGCAATCAGACGGCTTTGAAAACTTGCGCTAATGCGTCTTCGTTAAGCGTTGTGCCGATCACGCAAATCCTGCCGATGTGATCTGGCGGTGCATTTCGTATTTCGATTTCGCCTGGAACCATATCAAACGCAAGCCAATTCTCGCCGCTTGCCTGCACAATGCCTTTTGCCCTGAGAATTTCCCCGAAATTTTCTGGAATGGACATCAGCTCCAGCAGATCGGAAAGCTCTGATTTCGTAAATTTATGGACGCTTTCGATGCCCCAGCTTGCAAAGATTTCATCAGCGTGATGGTGGTGATGGCCGCAATGCTCGTCATGGCGATGGTGGTGTTCATGCGCATCGTGATGATGTCCGTGTTCATTCTGGTGGTCTTCGTGTGTGCAATGCTCGTGTTCGTGGTGATGGGCATGAATAGCGCCATGTTCGTGCGTCAGCTCATCGAGAACATGGCGCAGTGTATGCTTATTTTCAATCGCCGCCTTTAGCATATCCCCGGAAAGCATATCCCAAGGGGTTGTGACGATTGCCGCTTTATTATTTTTCTCGCGGATCAGTTCGATGCATTCTGTAAGTTTATCTTCATCCATGTCCTGTGTCCTGCTGACGACGATCGTCTCCGCATGGGTGAGCTGGTCGTTGTAAAACTCTCCGAAGTTTTTCATGTACATCTTTGCTTTTTTTCCATCGACCACCGTTATCATGCTGCCGATTTCGAGCTTTGCATCGTCCTTGACATCGATAACGGCTTTTGCTACATCTGAGAGTTTGCCGACGCCTGATGGCTCAATGATGATTCTATCTGGCGAAAAATCTGCGCTTACCTGTTTTAACGAACGGGCAAAGTCGCCCACAAGCGTGCAGCAGATACAGCCGGAATTCATTTCCGTGACCTCGATTCCTGCGTTTTGCATGAATCGGCTGTCAATTCCGATTTCACCAAATTCGTTTTCGATCAGCACCAGCTTTTCGCCTGCATATGCTTTTTTGATTAATTCTTTTATGAATGTGGTCTTTCCCGCACCGAGAAAGCCTGATATAATATCAACCTTTGCCATAAAACTATTTAGCATGATCACCAGGATACCGGTTATCATGCGCTCCTTTCTATTCATATTTATGATTTGTGGTATGTTAGCGATTTACCGCATTTGAGCGGCTTGTGGCATTCCAGCGGCTTGTTACATTCCAGTCATTTGCTGTATTCAAATGACTTGATATGTTTCAGCAACTTGCGGCGCTTCAGCAACTTGCTGTGTTCGAGTGCTTTGCGGCTTCCTAATGGTTTGTTATAATCCAATGCTTTGCCGCATTCAAATAAATTGTTGCGTTCCAGCATTTTGCCGCATTTAAGCGCTTTGCGGCATTCAAAAGGCTGGGAGCGCTGGAATCCTCTTGATTCGATTATAATATTTTCGGTGAAAAAAATCAATCCTGCGGAAAAGGCGGAACAAAAGGAATGGATTGACGCTGGCGGGAATTATGCCGTTGGGAGCGGAAAAACCAATCCTGCGTGGCAATATAGAAAGAAGGAGCGGATTGCTGTTGGCAAGAAAAGCCGCTGGTTTTTCTTGTTTTTCTATTCTTTCTTGGTTATCGGAAGCATTATCGTTTCGGCGTCAAAGTTGAGGGTTTTAGAGAACTGCCCTCCGCCCCCCGGGGTTAAATTTGCGGCATATGTTTCAATGAAAATCGAATAAAATGTGTGACAGAACAGCGCTGTGCGGATTTTGGAATTTGTAAGGCGCTGGCTGCTTTTTTAGAAAACACTTGACAGGCGATAAAAGAATGATATAATGATGATATCAAAATGATATCATTTAGTTCTGGTCGCATTTGTTCAATGCAGTAGTGCATCTGCGGCGCAATGAAAACATTGAGGAGGGAATAAGATGGAGAAAAAAAATAACGCAGTAAGAAACGACATTGTAGAAAGAGAGCTGAAACCAGCTTCCGGTATGTTTATGATGATCGTGTGCATTTTAGGATTTTTGGCAGGAATCTTTTTCTGCATTCTTGGCGGGGTGCAAATGGCAGATATGGTTTGGAGTACAGGATTATCCGCTGCGGTAATTGCTCTTGGCATTCTTTGTGTTCTCGTGTTCCCGATTTTGGCGGCGGGGCTGAAGATCGTCAATCCGAATGAAGCATTAGTGCTGACTTTGTTTGGAAAATATCACGGGACAATTAAAAAAGACGGGTTCTATTTCGTCAATCCGTTTTCGACCGGGTTTAACCCGACGGCAGCCAGTGCAATAGAAGAGCTGGGAGAGATTGTCGATACGGCAAAGAACAAGAAAGGGCAGAAAACGAAAAGTAGCATTAATAAAAAGGTGTCCACGAAAACCATAACGCTGAACAATTCACAGCAAAAGGTAAACGACGTACATGGAAATCCGATTATCATTGGTTCGATTGTGATTTGGAAGGTGGCAAACCCAACCAAAGCTGTGTTCAATGTGGAAAACTATTTTGAATACCTGTCCACGCAGTGTGATTCTACCATTCGGAATACAGCCAGGCTTTATGCTTATGACAGTGTGGAAGAGGCTGATGAGATAACGCTCCGCGGTTCCAGCCTTGAAATTGCAGAGCGGATGAAGGAAGAATTGCAGATGAAAACCGCAAATGCGGGAATCGAAATTCTGGAAGTACGGATTACGCATCTGGCATACGCAGAAGAAATTGCAGCAGCAATGCTGAAACGGCAGCAGGCGGCGGCAACCATTGCAGCGAAGGAAAAAATCGTTGAAGGCGCAGTGGGAATGGTGAAAATGGCGCTGGATAAGCTGGAAGGCGACGACCTGGTCGTATTGGATGATGAACGAAAAGCCGCCATGGTATCCAATTTGCTGGTCGTTCTCTGCGGCGATAAGGAAGCGCAGCCGATCGTAAATAGCGGAAGCATCTATTGAAGCATGGTCTTGCGGGATAGAAAGCGGATTAGGTGCTGATATGGCAGAGGATATCAATAAAAAAGAAGAACAACTGCAAAAACGCCTTGAAAAGCTCAAGTCAATGGAAGATGAAATTCGGCGAAAGGAAAAAGCGCTGAAAGAAAAGGAGAAAACCAAAAAGCAGATGGTTTTGCGATTATCCCCGGCGCTTTGGAATGAAATTGCCGCTTGGGCAGAAGAGGATTTCCGTTCGATAAATGGGCAGGTGGAGTATTTGCTGAGCGAATGTGTGCGAATGCGGAAAAAAGGCAAGTGATGCAAGAAGAACAATCGAGTTAAACATTTGAAAAGACAAAGATGATGGAAAAAGCTAGGCCGGAAAACAGAAAGGCGGCAAACACAACAGGCCGATGCTTTTAAAACAGAAAGACAGCAAGAGGTAAAGACTGGTACTGCTGAACGTGAAAATGTGGCAAAGGTAGCGGGCCGGTACTGCTGAAAAAGGAACTGTGGAAAGCACAGCAGGCTGAACGTGAAACAGGTACAGGGCATGGCGGCAGGACGCCTAAAGACAATGATGGCTTAGCATGGGTTGGGAACATGAATGGCATATGGGTATGTGAAATGAGGGTTATGAACAGGGAAATTATACACGTATAGCACAGGAAACAGAATAAGGTCTGCCGAAACTTCTTAGCACATTAGGATTTTCGGCAGATTTTTCATTTATGAAATACTGCTATACCTAATCGACAGAATAAAGTATCATAAATCTGGCAACGGATATTTTTGCATTCAGGATAATTCATTTTATCAATGCGCAGTTTCTATTCTTACGCTCCAGAATACATTGCTCATGCTCAAGCAGGCAGAATCAAACGATGGTGATATGCTTCTGTTGCCTGTTGTTTCAAGTGTGGTGATTTACATTGTGATTCTATTTATAACAATTCGTTTTCTGGCAATAGGATTGAAAGGAAAAAACAAGGCGGGATTATAATCCCGCCTTGCAATGCCAAGCGTGGCAAAGCTTCCTTTTTACGCTATTCCATCACTGCGCCCTTTGCAGAAGAAGCGACGTTTCGCATATACCTTGCCAACCAGCCGCTTGTAACATTTGGCGGCGGCGCAACGTAAGCCTTGCGGCGGTTTGCAAATTCTTCTTCGGAAACCTTCGCATTGAGCTTCGCATTCGGGATATCAATTTCAATGATATCGCCTTCCTGCAAAAGACCGATGTTACCGCCTGCCGCAGCTTCTGGGCAGACATGGCCGATGGATGCGCCGCGGCTCGCGCCGCTGAATCGTCCGTCAGTAATCAGGGCGACGGTTTTATCCAGCTTCATTCCCGCCAGTGCGCTGGTCGGGTTGAGCATTTCCCTCATGCCAGGACCGCCCTTTGGTCCTTCATAGCGGATTACGACAACATCGCCATCCGTGATTTTACCTGTATAGATAGCTTCGATTGCATCTTCTTCCGAATCAAAGACCCTCGCTGGACCGCTATGGGTGAGCATTTCAGGCGCAACTGCGCTTCGTTTCACGACGCAGCCTTCCTGTGCGATGTTTCCCCACATGACAGCAATGCCGCCTGTCTCGCTGTATGGCTGGTCGATCGGCCTTATGATTTCATAATCCTTGACATGAGCGCCCTTGATGTTTTCGCCGACTGTCCTGCCTGTAGCGGTAATCAAGCTTTCGTCGATCAGGTCTTTTTTTGCCAGTTCGCTGAATACAGCCATAAGACCGCCCGCCCGGTTCAAGTCGTGCATATGCGTGCCGCCCGCAGGCGCTAAGTGGCAAAGGTTTGGCACTTTTGCGCTGAACTGGTTGAAAATGTCGAGGTTCAGATCTACGCCCGCTTCATTGGCGATTGCCAGGAGATGGAGTACGCTGTTGGAGGAACAGCCGAGCGCCATGTCGCAAGCTAGCGCATTTTTCAGCGATTTTTCGTTGATGATATCGCGGGCTTTGATATCTTTTTCGACGAGGTTCATGATAGCCATTCCGGCGTGCTTGGCGAGCCTGATCCTGCCGCTGTCCACAGCGGGGATTGTTCCGTTGCCAGGCAGGGCGATTCCTACCGCTTCGGACAGGCAGTTCATGCTGTTGGCGGTGTACATACCAGAGCATGACCCGCACCCCGGGCATGTGTTTTCTTCAAATTCGAGCAGTTCATCATCGTTTATGATCCCGGCTTTTTTTGCCCCGACCGCCTCGAACATCTTGGAAAGGCTGGTTTCTTCGCCTTTCACAAGGCCGGACATCATCGGCCCGCCTGAGCAGACAACCGCAGGTAAGTTGATCCTGACCGCTGCCATGATCATGCCAGGAACGATTTTGTCGCAGTTGGGGACGAGAACCAGTCCGTCGAAGGCGTGCGCCATCGCCATGGTCTCCACGCTGTCGGCAATCAATTCGCGGCTAGCCAGTGAGTACTTCATGCCGATGTGGCCCATGGCGATGCCGTCGCACACGCCGATGGCAGGCACTTCAATCGGTGTGCCGCCTGCCATGCGCACGCCCGCCTTAACTGCCTCGGCTACTTTATCTAAATGGATATGGCCGGGAACGATTTCACTTTTGGCCGAAACAACCCCGATTAAGGGCCGTTCCAGTTCTTCCTTCGTATAGCCCATGGCGTAGAACAGGCTTCTCATCGGCGCCCGTTCTACGCCCTTTGTTACTTTATCGCTTCTCATGGATCTATCCTTTCTCGAAAATACGATAAAAAGTTTGCTTTGGCAATTCATTTCTGGAAGTTAACCAGTGGCGAACCGTTTTCGTTAATCCGCCTGTGGCGGCTGGCCTTCGCCCGCTTGTTCTTGACGGTTTGGCCTTTGCGCTTGCATTTTGTTGGTTCGCTTTTCGCAACGAACCTTATAGCGGACGGAGAACGCCCGCTGGTTTTTGGCAAGTTGCCCTTGCGGGTTCGTTCGCTTCTACCAGCCCGGCTTTCGCACTAGGCGCTTGCCTGCTGGTCTTCCATCACAGGCCTTATGGTGATTCGCTTCCGCCCGCTGGTCCTCATCATGTTCCCGCAGGCGCATTACGACTATTGTGTTTTGCGCAGATTGCCTCTGCAAACTTTTTATATTGGTATTCGGATACAGTTTATTTCAATGCTGAAAAACTATTTTTTCAGCCAGGACATCATCTTTCGGAGTTCCTGTCCTACTTTGCAGAGAAGATGGGAAGCTTCCTTTCTTCTGGTTGCCAGGAATTTCGCCTTGCCGCCTGCGTTGAATTCCTGGATAAATTCGCTTGCGAATGTACCATCCTGGATTTCAGCCAGGACTTTTTTCATTTCTTTTCTCGTATCTTCCGTGATGATCCTTACGCCTGTCCTGTAATCACCGTATTCAGCCGTATTGGAAATGGAGTATCGCATCTTGTCAAAACCGCCTTCGTTGATCAAGTCAACGATGAGCTTCATTTCGTGGATACATTCAAAGTAAGCCATTTCAGGTTCATAGCCCGCTTCAACCAGCGTATCGAAGCCAGCCTTCATCAGCTCTGTTACACCGCCGCAGAGAACAGCCTGTTCGCCGAAGAGGTCTGTTTCCGTCTCTTCCTTGAATGTCGTTTCCAGGATTCCGGCACGGCCTGCGCCGATTCCGCAAGCGTATGCGAGCGCATAATCCTTTGCTTTGCCGGAAGCGTCTTGATAAACAGCAATCAGGGATGGAACGCCCTTGCCTTCCACATACTGGCTTCTTACCGTGTGTCCAGGTCCTTTCGGCGCAACCATGATTACATCCAGGTAATCTGCTGGCTGGATCTGGTTGTAATGGATATTGAAGCCGTGTGCAAACATGAGGACGTTGCCTTCCTTCATGTGTTTTTCGATCTGGTTTTTATAGATAGTAGCTTGCAGTTCGTCCGGTGCGAGGATCATTACGATATCGCCTGCTTCTGCCGCTTCTTCGATTCCCAGGACTTTCAGCCCGGCCGCTTCTGCCTTAGCAGTATGCGCAGAACCTGGCCTTAATCCGACAACAACGTCAACGCCGCTTTCGTGCAGGTTGATGGCATGGGCATGGCCTTGGCTTCCGAATCCGATTACGGCAACTGTTTTGCCGTCCAGCATACCTAAATTACAATCCTGGTCGTAGTATTTTTTAATCATTTTAAACTCTCCTTTTATTTAAATAATTTATAGCTATCGTATTTTGTTGTGCTTTGTGGGGTTGGCATACCCGCAAAGCTGTGTTGGCGTGTGTTTTGTCGTTTTGCCGCTTCGTTACGATGTACGCTTTATTGCGTTGTTGCCTTATCGCCTTATCACAAAATCGCTTTGCCTTGCTCCGTTGCGTTGCCGCTTCGTTTCACCGCATTGCTGTACTGTTGCTTTGTCACAACATCGCTTTGCCGCAGCGCAGAATTTCTCGATTTATCGCTTGCCGCGTTTTACCGCAACGCTTCGCCTTGCTTTCTGGCACCGCCGTCAAATGTTGCATTCCGCCGCAAAAATCGCCTGTGCTTTGCATCTTGCCGCAAGATCTACTTTACTGTGTTTTCCGTATCTTCGTCCCAGCTAAGCCCCCTGCTGATTCCCGTGATACCGGTACGGCAGACTTCAAGAATATCATAGCAGTTCATCATTTCCATGAAAGCGTCCAGCTTTTCGGATGCGCCCGTTATTTCAATAATCAGGCTGCTCTTTGAAAGATCGACGATCCTGCCCCTGTAAATCTCGACGATTTCCTTGATCGCAGAGCGTTCTGTTTTATCCGCTTTTACTTTAAGAAGCAAAAGCTCCCGGTAAATGCTGCTGCCTTTCTCCAGCGTAAAAATCTTTTTCACGACTTCCAGTTTGGCTGTCTGGGTGATGATCTGGTGCAATCCCTGTTCTGTCCCAGTAAATACGACCGTGATTCTGGAAAGGCTCGGGTCGTTGGTCGCCGATACCGTCAGGGAATCGATATTGAAGCCGCGTCTTCCGAAGAGGCTGCTGACTCTGGTAAGCACATTGGCTTGGTTGTCCACCAGGATACTGATTACTTCTTTTCTGATTTCTTTATCCATGCTGCCTGCCTCCTAACCTATAATCATATCTTCGATCGTGCCGCCGCCAGGGATCATCGGAAGCACTCTTTCGTTTCTTGAAATCGTGCAGTCGATCCATACCGGGCAATTATCTTCCAGCGCTTTCTTGAATGCTTCTTCAAATTCCTGCGGGTTTGTGGCAGAATAGCCTTTGCCGCCGAACGCTTCAATCAGCTTCGGGAAATTGGTCTTTCGTTCAGGCGTCGTTGCGGCGTACCGTCTTCCATAAAACGATGTCTGCCATTGGTAAACCATTCCCAGGACGCTGTTGTTCATGATAATGGTTATGATTGGCAAATTGTTGCTCACTGCCGTGCAGGCTTCCGCCAGGTTCATATGGAACGAGCCGTCTCCCGTAAAGTGTACAACGCGTTTTTCAGGACGTCCGATTTGTGCGCCGATGGCGGCGCCGTAACCGAAGCCCATCGTTCCAAGGCCGCCGCTGGTGATGAAGTTTTCTGTTTTTTCATGTTTTAAATATTGTGCAGCCCACATCTGGTGTTGTCCGACGTCAGTAACATAAATGGTTTCTTTATCGGTAAGGTCACAAACCGCCTGGACGATTTCACTTGGATGCAGCTGGGCGTCCTGGCACTTAACGTCTCCTGTTTTCTTTTTCCATTCCGTTGCCTGGGAAACCCAGTCGCTGTGATCCTTTTTCTTGATTAACGGAAGCAATTTAGCCAGGAAATCTTTGATATCGGCTGTAACCCCTAAGTCTACCAGTACGTTTTTGTTGATTTCGCTGGTGTCGATATCGACTTGCACCTTGCGGGCTTTTCTGGCGAATTTCTTTGGATTTAGCGCAACCCTGTCGCTGAACCGCGCGCCCAGCGCTACGATCAGGTCTGCCCGGTCAACCGCTTTGTTGGCGGCAATGCTGCCGTGCATTCCCACCAGCCCAAGGCTGCGTTTGTTGTCATATCCCAGAATGCCTGCCGCCATCAAAGTATATGTAGCGGGGATATCGGCGGTTTCCAGCAGTTGGTTCAGCTCGGCGCCCGCACCGGAGGCTGCAACGCCGCCGCCGAAGTATATGATCGGTTTTTCCGCAGCGTTTATCATGGCGGCAACTTCCTGTACTTCCTTATCGCTAAATGCAGGAGACGGGTTCAGCACCATCGGTTTTTCCGGCTTGTACTCGGTCGTTTCAGCCGTTACATCCTTGGTGATGTCGATGAGAACCGGGCCTTTTCTTCCGCTGTTGGCAATCCGGAATGCGTTTCGCATTGCGCCGGCCAGATCCTCGACCCTGTTAATAAAGAAGGTGTGCTTCGTAATCGGCATAGCCACGCCCGTGATGCAGATTTCCTGGAAAGCGTCCCTGCCGATCAGGCTGTCGGGGACATTTGCCGTGATTGCGATCATCGGGATGCTGTCCATAAAGGCCGTCGCGATTCCCGTGACCAGGTTTGTCGCACCGGGACCGCTGGTGGCAAAGACGACGCCTGTCTTCCCCGTTGCCCTGTAGTATCCGTCTGCAGCGTGGGCGGCATGTTGTTCGTGAGATGCCAATACGTGCCTGATCCTGTCCCTGTACTCATAAAGCGTATCGTACAGATTCAGAGCGGTGCCGCCTGGATAGCCAAACACTGTGTCAACACCATGCTCCAATAAGATCTCAGCAACCAGTTGTGATCCTGTTACTCTCATGTTCTTCTCCTTGTAAAATAGTTTTCTTTCAAAATTGGCGGGCAGGCTGGCAGAATTTGTCCAATCAATGCCCGTATTTACTATTATATATAGATTTATCAGAAAAGCAACAAGTTTTTTGCAAAATTTGTGAAAACGAACAACGATTTTTAAAAAGTATAGTTTATAACAACAAAAATAAGAAAAAACCGAAACTTTTGCCTAACGGCCAGTCCGCTTTGCCCGTTCATTTGCTTGAAACGCACTGCATGGGCATATCATCCCGAATGTTGGCATGGCGTGCGCTTGCTTGATTTTTGATATGCATTCAAGGAAAATGCGCCATTTGCGGCGGGGAGCAATGTGTGACGGATGTTCAGCGCGCGAAGGAATTAAGTTTATGCGGCGCATGATATACGGCGAAAGGCAATGCACGGGGAAGCTATTATCGCTTTTAGCAAACAGGCTTGTTCCTCCGGGCGGCATTTTTTAAAAAAGCCGTTTGCGTCATTTGCGGCCGATATTTTGGCACAGTGTTTGCATTATTTTTAGGCAAAGAAACGAACGCTTACATAGATGAAGGAGGTTTGTATGAAGTATATCTTAGATCATGAAGGCAAAATGTATCGGAAATTCTTTGAGGATATCGCATCCATTCCACACGAATCATTCAAAGAAAAAGCTTTGTCGGATTATATCGTCAAGTTTGCCGAAGAAAGGGGGCTTTGGCATCATCAGGATGAGGTTTGGAACGTTATCATCAAGAAACCGGCGTCCCCTGGGTACGAGGGCCATGACCCGGTTATGATACAGGGGCATATCGATATGGTCTGTGTGAAAACCGCAGATTCCGATCACGATTTTGATACCGACCCGCTTGCGCTGTATGTGGAAGATGGTTTTTTGCGCGCGCGGAATACCACGCTGGGCGCAGACTGCGGTCATGGCATATCCTATATGCTTGCTATTTTAGATGATAAAACATTGAAGCATCCGCCGCTGGAATGCCTGTTCACGGTACAGGAAGAAGTAGGAGTAGGCGGGCCGAAGCATTTGGATTATTCGTTGCTTTCTGCAAAACGCCTGATTTTTACGGACAGCATGGGGGAAGGCGCGCCGGAAATGTCCACGACCAGCGTTTTAGGCGGAAATTTCGTAAAGCCGGTGGTTTTTGAGGCCGCTGGGCAAGAGGGCAATGGGGCGGCCGCCAGCTCGCCGTCTAAGGCTGCGCCAAACAAGGCCGCTGGGCAAAGCGCCGCCCTGACGCATTTTTACAAAATCTCCGTCGGCGGGCTGGCTGGCGGCCATGCGGCCGTTGATATCAACAAGGGCAGGGCAAATGCTGTCAGTATCCTGGCGAGAATGGCATACGAGCTGATGAAGGCCGGCAATATCAAGCTGTGCAGTTTTAAAGGCGGAACGCTCAAGAACAACATCCCGAATACGGGCGAGATGGTGGTCTGCACGGAGCTTTCCGATATTTCCAGCGCAGTTGCGAAAATGGATGCAAGCATCAAGGCGGAACACAAGGAAACAGATCCCGCACCGTTCGTTAAGGCAGAAGCGGTATCGGCGGCAGGGCGCGCCCTTTCCATAAAAACCACGGAGGGAATCATCCGCTGGCTTATGGAAATCCCGACTGGGTGTTATATGGCAAGCCATGACGACGCTTCTTTCCCGCTGACTTCGAGAAACATGGGGACGGCAGAGTTAATGGAGGACAAATTCGTGATCGGCTATATGTTCCGTACATCGGTAAAATCGCACCTGGAAATGCTGTTTGATGCGCAGATGGTATTGTGCGGGATTTTCGGGGCGTCCTGGGAGAAGGAGTACGATTATCCGGGTTATGTATCAGAGCCTGGAACGCCGATGTACAACACATATGAAGCGGTTTACAAAAGCTTTACGGGCAAAGGGCTGAAGCCGATCCGCATTCATGCTGGCACTGACGTAGGCTCGCTGATCGAGGGCATGGGCGGCCTGGACGTAATCGGCATTGGGCCGAATACCTATAAGTTCCATACACCGGAAGAGGCGCTCGACCTGGCGTCTTATGACAGGGCGTATCAGTACATAACAGGCGTTTTGGCAAAACTGTAACGCCGAGAATGGGGGAAAGCGGAGGATCTGCGGCCGCTGTGATGCTGGCGTGCGTACGGCGCATTGGAAAATGGATGTTGCGGCATTGAGGCTGGAAAAAATTAGGATATGTTCCATTGTGGCAGCAGGGCGCATATGGCTTAGAAAAATGCGGCGGCAGCGATGCCAGCACAGGCATGGATTGGGACTGGCTGGGGAAAGCCGCAATGGCTTTAGCGTCCAGGTGGATATGAATTAAAAAACCGCAACAACGGCGCAGAGGAATCGTGGCGGCCGAAATACAACATTTGGCATAACTTTTGCATAAAATTATTAACAGCAAGAAATTATTTATCCCGATTTGTTATTGTCGCGAGTTATCTTAGGAGGAAATTATGAAAGAGATTCAATTCAAACAGAACGGAAAATTTTTCTACGGCTGGATCGTCGTGCTTTTGGGTCTGGCATTGATGACGTTTGCGTATGTTGGATTCGTTTCGCTTACCAGTGTATTCGTCCTTCCGGTAACGGAAGAACTGGGATTTGAACGAGGCGACTGGATGACCTACATGGTTATTTTATCGCTGGCGTGCATTGTCGCTTCGCCGATCTTGGGTAAACTGATGGGAAAAAGCAATTTGAAGCTTTGGACGGCTCTCGCCTGTGTCTGCGGAGCGATCGGCTACATCGGATTTTCAAGGGCGGATTCGCTGACGATGTTTTACTTATTTGCTATCGTTCTCGGCATTGGGTTTGCTGGAACGGCGCCAATGCCTGTATCCATCATGATCAACAAATGGTTTGGCGGCAAGATCAGGGGAACGGCGACAGGGATTGCATTCCTGGGAAGCGGCCTTGGCGGCATGATTTTGTCCCCGATTTTAAACAGCGTTATCGCTTCTAACGGCTGGAGGACCGGATATATCACGCTGGCGATCGTATTCGTCATTTTGATGGTGCTGGTTATTTTGCTGGCAAACGACAATCCGGAATCCAAGGGTTTTGTGAGAATGGGGCAGGATGCTTCGGAAGCTGATGGCGGGAGCATTGAGAAAAAGGGTAAAAACCTGGCGGAAGCAATGCGTACGCCTGAGTTCTATTTTGCAGTTGTTTCAACGGTTCTGGTGGTTCTGGCCTCCAGCGCTATCCTGGCGAACTCCGTTGCGTTCTTCGTGGGATGCGGGATCGAAAGCGGCAAAGCTGCTTCTTTGCATGGATTGCTGCTTGGTTCGCTCATTATCGGAAAACCGCTGGTCGGCGCATTTACCGACAGGTTTGGCATCAGGGTCAGCGCAGTGCTTTCGACGGTCGTTTTCGCTGCGACGTTCGCTTCCTTGTTCATTATGCCAAGTTCCCCGGCTATGCTGGTTTACCTGGTAATCGCTTGCTACGGGCTTGGTGGTCCGACGATCACGGTTGTTCCGCCGCTTCTCGTAAACGGTTTGTTTGGCGATAAAGATTACGGGACGCTGGTTGGCGTGATGAATATGGCGACAAGCATCGGCGGCGCATTTGGCGGAACAGTTGCCGCAAAGGTATACGACATGACGGGAAGCTATTCCAGCTTCTGGATTATCGCTTGCGGCGCTGTCCTCGTCGCTGCTTTGTGCAGGTTCATCGCCTTCAAGCTTTATGACGGCAAAGCAAGAACACAACAGTAAATGTTTTAAAAGGGCCGTTGCTCCGGTATGTGTTTTGCGCCCTGCTTGGCAGGGCGCGGCGCATAGGTTGTTGCAGCCGCCCATTTTTAGTGTATAATTTACGTTGGGAGGATGGTGGAGGTGGAATTATGGCAGATAAGGGCATGGATTGCAAAGAGCTCTTTCAAAAATTAAAGCTGCTGTTTCATGGAGAAGACGTGCCGGATGATGGAATGATCACGCAGGAGGAGATTTACGAGGTTTGTGCGGCTTTGAAGCGTGAACGGGACATTTACCATATGGCGATCGATAACTGCGTGGACAGTTTCCATATCGCTGATGGCAAGGGAAATGTCATTTTCGTAAATAAGAGCTTTGAAAAGCGCACGCGGGTCAAAAAGGAAGCGGTAATCGGACGGAACGTAAGGCAAATGCCATATAAGCCATCTGGCGTAGCGTTGGCGTTAAAGGAAAAGCGGCAGGTCAGCATCATCCAGGGCGGTCCCGGCGGCGACGCCGTCGTAACGGTAACGCCGGTGAAAGATGAGAATGGGGAAATTATCATCTGTGTCAGCAACGCCAGGTTTGTCGATGAGCTTGCGCTGATGGACCGCTATTACGGCAAGAAGGCCGAACAGGAAAAAAACGAGGAGAAGGACAAACGGATTGTTTTCAAGGATAAAAATATGGTGAAGCTGTACGAATTTGCAAGGCGCATCGCTGTAGCGGATTCAGGCGTCCTCATAACCGGGGAAACGGGGACAGGAAAAAGCATGATCGCCAGGTATATTCACGAAAACAGTCCTAGGTCCAAGAAGCGGTTTATCGAACTTAATTGTGCGGCGATTCCTGAAAACCTGATCGAATCGGAATTGTTCGGATATGAATCGGGTGCGTTTACGGGTGCGCGAAAAGGCGGCAAGCCAGGGCTTTTCGAGCTGGCCGACGGCGGCACGCTTTTCCTGGATGAAATCGGCGATATGCCGATGAGCCTTCAACCGAAGCTTTTGGCGGCGATTCAAAACAGGACGATCATGCGAGTCGGGGGAGTAGCGGAAAAACCGGTAGACGTGCGGATTATAACGGCGACGAATAAAAATTTGGAAAAGCTGGTAGAGGAAGATCAATTCCGCAGCGATCTCTATTACAGGATTAATATCGTGCCGCTCCATATGCCGGCGCTCCGGGAACGGAAAGAGGATATAAACGACTTGATCCAGTCCTTTCTCGATTCATTTAACAAAAAATATTTGCGGGAAGCCGCCATCGATGAGGATGCGGCGGCGTTATTGAACCGGTACCGATGGCCGGGAAATATCAGGGAATTGGAAAATATGATGGAACGCCTTGTCGTCACCAGCAAGAGCGGGATCATTACAGAAGAGGATTTGCCGAGCAATATCAAAATCATGACGGAAGATTTAAAAGACGACATTAAAGTCAATCGGATCATGCAACTGAAAGATGCGGTGGACATGGTGGAAAAACAGCTCGTGCAGATGGCCTTCGAGGACGGGCGCAGCACATATGAGGCGGCAAAGATACTGGGAATTAGCCAGTCCGGGGCGAGCAGGAAGTATTTAAAATATGTGAAAAATGGCGAATAAGACCATCAACCCATTTTTGGGTTGATGACCCAACGGCGGGTCATTGATAAAAGGATTGAAAATTCAAGGGTTTCACAGAATTATAAGAAAATTCCGTTGTATGCATTAACCCAAATATGGGTCGAAATGTCCGAAAAAGGGGTGGCACGAGACTTGCGTTAATAATAAGCGGGATAAATAATTTCACGTGTAATAAAAATTTTGGCGATTTTTACAATGAAGGAGATATCGCTGAGGCGATATGGCGGAATTTCAAAGAAAGCACCTTGCGAAGCGCCGCCCCGGAGCGGGCGGCATACGTGCAAAGGAATCTTTGATTCCGTCTTGCACACTTTTTTTACTGAATTAAAGAGGGCTTATTATGGAAGGGAAACAAAAAATATGTAGCTGGATAGACGAAAGCAAGCAACAGGCATTTGATATTTCGGATTATTTATGGGAACATCCTGAACTATCCATGCAGGAATACGAAGCATCAAAGAAGCTTTGCGATTATCTGGAAAAGGCGGGATTTTCCGTAACGGAAGGCGTAGCCGGAATGCCGACCGCTTTTGTCGCAACATATGGGCAGGGAAGCCCGGTGCTGGCTTTTAGCTCCGAATACGATGCGCTTCCGGGACTGTCCCAGAAAAAGGATTCCGTGAAACAAGAACCGGCCCGTCCGATGGCGCCGGGACACGGATGCGGGCATAATTTAATGGCCACGGGCGGCTGCCTGGCTGCTGCTGCGTTGAAAGCGTATATGGAGGAAAACAAGCTGGCGGGAACAATTAAAGTGTTCGGAACGCCCGCAGAGGAGCTTTGCATCGGCAAGCCGTTTATGGCGAAGGAAGGCTTGTTCGAGGGCATCGACGCATTCATAGACTGGCATCCGAACCATACAAACAGGGCGGCTGCCTGCGATACGAACGCATATTTTAATGTAAAATATCACTTTAGCGGCGTGCCTTCCCATGGGAATGCGCCGTGGAACGGGCGGAGTTCTTTGGACGGGGCGATGCTGATGGGCCACGCCATTGAAATGCTGCGCGAGCATATTAAGCCGGGGACGGAAAGCTCGGCGACTACTTTAAATTATGCATTCCCGGATGTGGGCAACAGCTTCCCGAATGTTGTGCCTGCTAACACGATTATCTGGTGCGTGGGGAGAATGAAGGATGCAGAGCTTGCGGCGGATGTGCTAAAGCGGCTGAGCGACTGTGCGGAAGGCTGTGCGCTGGCGACAGGAACGACAGTTACCAGGGAGGTCATCACCGCGACGCATGACATGATCCCGAATCTTTGCCTGGGAAAACTCGTGGAAAAAAACCTGCGTTATGTGGGCGTGCCGAAGTATTCGGAGGCTGACCAGGAGGCGGCCAAGGGCATCCAGAGGAGCATGGGCGTTGCGGAAACGGGATATACCTGCGAGATTTTGGATACCGTGCTGGGAAGCCAGCCGGTTACGGATTCGTCGGAATATAGCTGGTATGCGCCGATCGCATTCTTAAATGTCGCGCTTTCGCCATCGGCAGATGTGGGCTGGCATAGCTGGACGAGCGCAAAGTTTGCGGGTAGCGAGGTTGGAAAGCGCGTTCTGGAGACGGTAGGCAAAACGCTGGCCCTTGTGGGTTATGACCTGCTGGCCGAGCCAAAGCTGATTGAAGAAGCCAAGGCCGAGTTAAAGGAACGCTTAGGCGGAAGGGTATATGAAACGCTGCTTCCGGCTGATGCTGTGCCTGATTTGGAGACAAATAAGGATATCATGGAAAAGTTCCGTGTAAAATAGGCGCTTTGCGGCAGGGAAGGCATGAAGGAAAGAGGCTGAAAGGCGGCAAACGCCGAAAAGGAAAATATTGCAATGCATGATATGTGCAGGCCGCAATGAATCGAAAGGATTTAAAAGCCCGGCGTGATAGAAATCATGCCGAGCTTTTTGGTGGTTTTTTGGGGAGCGGGATGCTTGCTTTCCTATTGCTATTTGTATCTTTTATCGTGGCTTAAAGCCATAAACAATATCCTTCGCTTCCTGCGGTAACACCTCATAGGATTTTCCGTCTTTGTTGTATGTAAGGTTAAATACAAGATCAGAGAGCCATTTCTTGAACGATGGATTGTCTTGAAACTGTTTGAACAGCTCCATGTTATCTGCCATGATAGCGAAAATAATTTGTTGCAAAGCCCGTTCACTTTCAAGCCTTGCGCTTTGTTCATCAGCGTTTTTCATGGCATTCTGATATTTCTCATCCCTGGAAACCATAGCAGGAATTTCGAGAATCTGCCTGCGTACATTATCCGCATCGTTCCAGTTGATATTGCCAAACATATCATTGAAATCAGATAAAATAATGGAAAGCAAATCCATCTCCGGCTCGATAATATGGCCGGTCTTGCCAGCGGGGACTGGTGCAACCTCAGAATCGGAATCCTCCAGTTTGATGGACATTGACTCGCGCGCCTCACTGCGGTAACTTTCCAAATCGATTGCTTCAAGAATACCCTGCGACAAATCATCCTCACGGGGAGATGGCAGCTTTGGTATTAGGAGGTTTAGGAAAATGGAAAGCTTCTCCCAATCCGCATTGCCATAAGGAAGAATCGCACCGAGAAATCCGTATGTACGGCAGAATGCTTTTGCCGCGCTTTTGAACTTAATCTGCTCATCCGTTTCCAGTTGCCGATAAATAGCCGTACAGGCGTCCAGGGCAGGATCGAGTTTGTCGCGGTCTGCGCCATTCAGATACAGGTTAACCAAGCGTTCTACATCATCGCCAGAATATACCTGGCATCCCTCCATCGCCGCCACAAGGTCATGGAGTTTGTTCGGGTCGGTCTCGCCGGATAAAATCGTGGTGCGGTAGTAGCGGGAAAAGGATTCCTCAATGATTTCCGGTTTATTAGCGAAATCCAAAACGAAGGTGTCATGTTTTTTCGGATGGCAACGGTTCAGCCTTGAAAGGGTCTGCACTGCTTTAATGTCATAAAGCATCTTATCCACATACATTGTGTGGAGCAGTGGTTCGTCAAAGCCCGTTTGAAACATATCTGCTACAATTAAGATGCGATACGGGTCTGCCTTAAAGGTCTTTGGTATCTTTGCGTCTGGGAATCCATTCAAGCCTGCCGAGGTCAGCGGCGATTCTTGTCCGTTGTACTTGCACTCGCCAGAGAAGGCGATAATGGCCTTATACGGGCTGTGCCTTTCTGAAAGGCATTTGTTGATGGCATAGTAATATTCGATACAACGTGGAATGCTGGCGGTCACGACCATAGCCCGGGCTTGCCCGCCAACTTTTCCCTTGGCGATAATCTGTTCGTGGAAGTGCTCAACCATCATGGCGGCTTTTTTCGCTATGGTATCGCTGTTGCTTTCCACGAAATTGCGGAGTTTTTTCTGTGCGCGCTTCTTATCGAACATCGGATCGTCTTCGACAGTCTTCATCAACCTGTAAAAGCTGTCGATAGGCGTGTAATTCTGCAGCACATCCAGAATAAATCCCTCCTGGATGGCTTGTTTCATCGTGTAAATATGGAATGGTTTGTGCTTAATGTCCCCGCCGTCCTGATACGGAATGCCGAATGTCTCCAGCGTCTTGTTCTTCGGGGTAGCCGTAAATGCAAAATAGCTGGCATTGTCCAGCAGCTTGCGCCCTTCCATCATAGCGTTGATCTTGTCCTCATTGTCCATTTCATCATCTGAAGCGAGTCCGGAGAGGGCAAGATTCATCTGTGCGGAGTTCCGTCCGCTTTGTCCGGAGTGTGCCTCATCAATGATAATCGCAAAACGGTTACTTTTGTGGTCTGCTCCGAGCTGTGGAACAATATATGGGAATTTCTCAATCGTGGTAACGATAATGCGCTTGCCGTCCGTAATGGCTTTCGTAAGGTCGCTGGAGTGTTCCGCCCAAGCCACAGTATTGCTAACTTGCATAAACTGCTTGATGGTGTCCCGGATCTGTTTGTCGAGGACACGGCGGTCGGTGACTACAATGACAGAGTCCAGCATCGGGCATCCATCCTGTTCAAGCCCGATCAGCTGATGGGCAAGCCATGCGATAGAATTGGATTTGCCGCTTCCTGCGCTGTGCTGGATCAGGTATTTGCGCCCGACGCCATTTTCCTGCACATCGCTAAGAAGTTTTGTGACCACATCGAGCTGATGATAACGCGGGAAAATTTGCTTTTCTTTTTTCTTTTTGGTGTCCTCATCTGCCTCGACAATGACTTGGGCGTAATTTTCGATAATCAGCGTCAGTTTTTCTTTTGTGAGAATATCTTTCCACAAGTAATCGGTCATCAAGCCGCTCGGATTTGGCGGATTGCCTGCGCCATCGTTGTACCCCTTATCGAAAGGCAGAAACCAACTGTCTTTGCCTGCAAGGCGAGTGCAGAATTTTATGCGGGCGTCATCCACAGCCAGATGCACCATACAGCGTTTGAACTGGAATAACATCTCTCTTGGGTCACGGTCATCCTTATACTGCTGGACAGCATCGTCCGTATTTTGCTTTGTAAGCTGGTTTTTCAGTTCAAATGTAATGACAGGCAATCCATTGATGAATAAGCACAGATCAAGAGCTAGTTTGCCTGCGTTTTGAGCGTAGCGGAGCTGGCGCGTCACACTAAAAATATTTCTCTGGAACATCTCCCGTGCCTTTGTGTTATTTTCGGTCGGCGTGAGGTAGAACATGATGAGATTGGCAGGATAGATTTTGACGCCATTGCGCAGAACATCTATAATGCCGCGTTTAGCCAATTCCCCTTGGAGGCGGTTCAGAAACTGCCGCTTTTTCTGCTCAGACTGGAACACCCCCAGTTTATTCATCTGCGAGGGCTGGGTATCCTGCAAAAATCGAAAAAGCCGGGTTTCATCAATCGCATATTCTTTGTTATAATCGGCGTTAGTTCCCTCCTCATAACCATTCTGCCCGACTAGGTGTTTTACGATGAGGGCTTCCAGACCGCTTTCTCTTGTGTTTGTAAATTCCAGCATAGTTACCTCTTTTGCTTTGTAAAGTGCTGCTGCTCATAAAATTGCTTAGCAAGTTCTTTCACTTCATCTTCGTAGGCTTTTCTGTATGCCTTTTCCCACTCGGTGTAATTGGGGGTGTTGTCAATACACTTCTTGATAATTTCAGCAAAAGCACTGATAAAATTCATTTCATTCATTTGTTAATTACTCCTCCATCTCCGCATTTTTACCGTCAGCATCCACGGCATCACTGCCTATGTGCTTATCAATAAATTCGTATTCAGGGATTTCGACATCACGGACATCAATTTTGCCAGTGACGGCATCGGAGATAAGGCGCAATTTCAAATCATATAGATTTGAAATTATTTGCAGTTGCTTTTTAATAATATTGTCTATTTCAAGCAATTTTTTATCAAGATAATTCACTATTTCTTGTTGTTCATCCAATGATGGCAACGGTACATACATATTTAGTATATAATCTGAATTTGCTCTTGGCATTTTTGCACCGTATGTAGACGAATTGACAGAATCAATAAACCATTCGTGAAGCATAACATACCGTAAAAAGCGTATATCTCCATTAAATGAGGAAAATATCAATAGCTCTCCTGTGCAGTAACTGTCATACGGAGCAATAATTACTTTTGCCAAGTATGGGCGTAATTTTGAAAACATCAAATCTCCTCGGCGGCAAACGCATTGCACCGAAGCATCATACTCTGATCGTGTTGGTCGTATATCATTTGAATAGCTGTTTATATTTTCTAAACCAATATATCTATCTTCACTATTAGGCGTGTATTCGTTTTTTTCATTTCTAACTGTTGTGACCCGTTTCAATTTGACAATCTTCCAATGTTCTGGCATCTTATCAAACCATGTAACATCGCTATCCTTAAAACATATGTCCGTATTCAATCCCTTTGTAACAGCGTTATTTATGATGGATTTTTTTAGTTTTGTCAATTCTTCAATTTGTCGTTTCCGTACGGTAATCAGCCTATTGATGCTCGCAACCTTCCAGTCCAGAAACCGCACAATCTGCTCCTGCTCGGGGCGGGACGGGACGGGGATGCGATGGTTCTTAAGCTTTGCGTAATCAATATTCTGGCCTTCGCGAATGCCTGTGACACAGGTCTTTAGAAGTTCTATGAATGAGTGCGATTTAGCAAGATATCTGAAGTATTCCGATGTTAGAATATTCTTTGAAACCATAATGGTATATGCCGGACTGATAATTCCTTGATAATAAGCATACTCTATCCCGCCTTGGAATGAACGCAAACTTATAACGAAGTCACCAATTCGGACTAACTTCAATGAATGTAAATCCTTTTGTGCCTCTACAGTACGGGCATTATAAAGGTTTTTGGGAACAACGCCCATATTCTGTGAAGCGACAAGGAGTGGTTCGTCTGGATATCCTTTTTCATTCCGTTCCCCAAAGGCATATTTGATTTTGATTGTCTTCCATTCTCTTGGAATTTCCGTTAGCCATAATTGGTTGGTGCTTTTGTAGTCAGGATAAATCTTCATGAAATACCCTCCATAATCTCCGCCATCATGCCATCCGCCTCCCGTTCAAGGGCTTTCAAGCTTTCCAAAATTTCCTCCATCGGGCGCAGTTCTGTTGGTTTGTAGAAATATTTGGTGAAGCTGATTTCGTAGCCAATCTGTGTTCTCTTTCCATCCACATAAGCATCGGGAGCATAGGGCAATACCTCGTTTTTCATAAACGCATCAATGCCGCCTTCATAAGTCAATGGAATGTTTTCTGCGTCCCGCAAGTCAACATCTGGTTCTCCTTCGATGGGCTTGCAAGCTGGGTCTTTCTCCGTGATGAAAGACCGGATTTTCTTCAAAACGCTAGCTTTCAGTTTCGTAGCTTTGGAAAATGCTGTCCAGTCATCCAAAGGAGCGGTTTTTGCAGCTTCGGCAATAGCGGTATTTACTGACGCAAGTTCGTCTGGTTTCTTAAATAAATTGGCTGGAATTTCCCTGTCAGGATATATGCGCAGGCGCAGAGGACGCTCCACTGTAACGGACCAGTAGCCAAACTCCTCGTTATTGAAAATCATGCTGGCTTCGCTTTGTTCCATCTGCATAAAGATGCGTACAATTTCCTGGCGGATTTCCGGTGTAACCTCACAGTTCTTTTTGCCCATATTTTTGCGGAGCGGGGATTTCATGGCGGTTGCGTCAATCAACTGGATTTTCCCTTTGCGGCGTTCTTCCTTCTGGTTGGATAGAATCCAGATGAATGTCCCGATTCCTGTGTTATAAAACATATTTTCTGGCAAAGCGATGATGGCCTCGATCAAATCATTCTCGATTAGATAGCGGCGGGCGTTGCTTTCCCCGCTGCCAGCGTCCCCGGTAAATATGGATGAGCCGTTATGTACCTCGGCAATGCGGCTGCCAAGCGGCGTGTCCTTTTTCATTTTTGCCACATTGTTCAGCAGGAAAAGCAACTGGCCGTCGCTTGTCCGCGGAATCATTGCCATCTGTTCGCCGCCCTCAAGATAGGCATTAAAGCGGGTATCCAAAATCTCTTTTTTGCCGCCCATTTTCTCCGCATCAACTTTCCAGCTTTTTCCATATGGAGGATTTGACAGCATAAAGTCAAATTGCCTTGTGGCGTTTCCATCCAAAGAAAGCGTAGAGCCGTAACTGATATGCTCCGCCTGCTGTCCATCGCCTTTGAGCAGCATATCCGCCTTGCAAATCGCATATGTTTCCGGGTTCACCTCCTGCCCGAACAGATGGATCGATACATTCTTTCCGTACTGCTGGGCAATCGCCAGAAGCCTGTCTTGTGTGACGGTAAGCATGCCGCCTGTACCGCAAGCTCCGTCATAGCAGGAATAGGTGGAGTCTTTGATTTGATCCGCAATCGGCATAAAGACAAGATCGGTCATCAACTCGACGACATCGCGGGGCGTCCAGTGTTCCCCAGCTTCCTCGTTGTTTTCTTCGTTGAACTTGCGAATCAGTTCTTCAAAGATCGTACCCATGCCGTGGTTATCCAGTCCTGGGTGTTTCACGATAGTCTGTGCATCGTCCTTATAGACTGGATTCGGAGAGAGGTTGATGTCCGGCGAAATAAATTTCTCAATCACCGCCCCCAGAATATCCGCCTCAATCATCGTGTCAATTTGGTTTCGGAACTTGAATTTTTCCAAAATCTCCTGCACATTCGGTGAAAAGCCATCCAAGTAAACTTCAAAGTCGGTCTTTAGCGTCTGCTTTTTTGCGCGGCTGGTGAGGTCGCGCAGACGGAACGGCGATGCATTGCAGAATGCCTGCCCCGCCGCATTGCACAGCGCCGGCCACTGATTATCGATTTTGGATGCATCCAGCATCTTCTTCATATCAAGAACCGTATCCTTGCTGTCCTCCAGCATGGCGTCCAAACGGCGTATTACTGTCATCGGCAAAATAACATCGCGATATTTTCCACGTACATATACATCACGCAGGCAGTCATCTGCAATCCCCCATATAAAACTTACGATTGTATTGTGGATTTGATTGTCCATGTGTCTTCGTTTCCTTTTCTATCATATCACTGGCATTGCATCTTAGGGCTATGCGGATTTTTTTCAGAGTCTTGTTGCTTATTATAACACGCACAGCCTCAAAGCGCAAAATTTCCCCCTGCGATTGCAGGGGGAAATACTGATTTTCCTTAATTTTCGCTTTCATCAACGAGGCCAATTTTGCCCCAGTGGCAGGAAGCGTTTTTATTAATGGATACTGAACGGACACTTCTTCTGGCGCAGTCCTTACCGGTCAGGCGGCTTCAGTGCAACTGCCTGTATTCATGCTGTTTTTCGGCGGCCGCCGCTATTTCAGGTATTCTTTAAAGAAGCCTTCCAGCTTATCGAACGGGATCGCATCCTTTCCGCCTCCGTCGTACAAGTCGGTGTGGACGGCATCCGGGATGATCAGTAGCTCTTTGTTATCCGAAAAAGGGTTATCCGTTGCCATGGTGGCATACGCATCGCGGCTGAAATAGCAGGAGTGCGCCTTTTCCCCGTGCATGATCAGGACGGCGCTGCGGATTTCATTGCTGTAGCTTAAAATCGGCTGGTTCATGAAAGACATACATCCGATTACGTTCCAGCCGCCGTTGGAGTTCAGGGAACGCGCATGATAGCCACGGCCGGTTTTATAATAATCGTAATAATCTGCGACGAAGAACGGCGCATCTTCTGGGAGCGGATCGACGACCCCGCCGCCTGGCGCATAGCTGTCATTTTTGTAATCGTTGGTCCTTTGCGCATTCATGGCTGCTTTTTTTGCATACCTTGCGCCTGCGGAATCCTCTGCGTCAAAATAACCGTTGGCGTTGACGCGGGACATATCGTACATCGTGGAAGTGACCGTTGCCTTGATGCGGGTATCCAGCGCCGCCGCATTCAGGGCCAGGCCGCCCCAGCCACAGATGCCGATAATGCCGATTTTTTCAGGATCGACGTTTTCCTGCACGGAGAGAAAATCCACCGCCGCCTGGAAATCTTCGGTGTTGATGTCGGGGGAAGCCATGTACCGGGGATTGCCGCCGCTTTCTCCCGTGTAGGACGGATCAAAAGCGATCGCAAGAAAACCGCGCGTTGCCATTTCCTGCGCATACAGGCCGGCCGCTTGTTCTTTTACGGCTCCGAACGGTCCGCATACCGCAATCGCCGCCAACTGATCGGCCGCTTCCTTTGGCGTGTAAAGGTCTGCCGCCAGCGTGATGCCGTAACGGTTATGGAATGTCACCTTGCGGTGGTCTATCGTTTTGCGTTTGGGGAAGGTCTTATCCCATTCGTTTGTTAATTTGAGGTTTTCCATTGTTGCCATTTTCGTCGTCATTTTATCTTGTCATCCTTTCTGCTGCAACATATTTATGGTTAAGATTCCTCACAGCCAGTAAGGAATTATCCATTTTGTTGCTTTGCTTATGCAAAAAATAACGTTTGAGAGATAGGGCTGCCTCGGATGCCTGGCAAAGCTTGCAGTTCATATTATTTTTTCCCGGCGTTTTTTGTTGATTTTTGCATATCCGCCAATCGGTTTCCTTGTAAATCGCATTATACGCCCTTGTTTTTCGGCGTGCTAATGGTTATAATTTATATCATGATATGAAAAATTAGAATATCATAAAGGGTAAAGATGCGGAATGCTACGGAGTGTCAAGGCACAAACCATTACGACGCAAAAAATGCAAAACGCTATGGCGTGCAAAAATTCAAAATGCCGGGGAGGCGAATTGATATGGAACTTAGGACGATGCGGTATTTTCTCGCAGTAGCGAGGGAAGAAAACATGACCCGTGCGGCAGAGCAGCTTCACGTTACCCAGCCGACGCTTTCCAAACAGTTAAAATCGCTGGAGGATGAACTAGGGAAAAAGCTGTTTATCCGGCACAGTTTTCACATTGAGCTGACCGAGGAAGGCGTTCTCTTGCGCAAGCGCGCCGAGGATTTGGTAAAAATGGCCGATAAAATCACCGAGGAATTTCATGCGTTCGATGATATTCTGGGCGGCGACGTTTACTTTGGCTTGGCGGAATCCTACCAGATCAGGCATCTTGCCGCTGCAATCCGGGCGTTCAAGGATATCTGCCCGGGCCTGCGTTATCATATCACCAGCGGCGATACGGAGCAGGTAACGGAAAAGCTCGATAAGGGGCTTCTCGATTTTGCCGTGCTGGCGCAAGAACCGAACGCTGCCAAATACCACTGCCTGCCCTTTCCAAATGCTGATTTATGGGGGCTGGTCATGCCCGCCAGTTGTCCGTTGGCACAGAAAAATGAGATATATGCCAGCGATTTATCCGGGCTTCCTTTGTTTTGTTCGGAACAGGGTTGGCAGCACGATATCCCCAGGTGGTGTGGAAATGATATGGAAAAGCTGCACTTGGAGGGGTCGTTTCGGTTGTCTTATAACGGTTCGATTTTTGTTCGGGAGGGGCTTGGATATCTCTTGACTTTCCAGCATTTGATTGACACGAACCCCGATAGCGGGCTTGTATTCCGTCCTCTCGCGCCGAGGCTTGAAACGAAGATCTATTTGATCTGGAAAAGATATCAGGTGTTTACGCCGATTGCCGAGCGGCTTTTGGAAATGCTGAAGGACAGTTTTTCGTTTTCGGCGTGATTTTCAGCGAGAAGCGACTGCGTTAAAGAAACGAAACAAGGAGTTTGCAAAAGAAAATTCCAGGAAAATTTTATAAAAGCCTATCAATGTTTTATTCGGTACATGATATTAATGATGAACCAGGAGAGCTTTTATTCGGGTTTTCGCATAGCGTGGTATCATACCATGTGAAAATCTTTTTTATGTTGTATCGAACTGTATCGAAATTTTTTTGCAAGCCGAATACAAGTAAACTCATGGAGCAGATGCCGGGCAAGGATAATCTCAATGCAGCACATTTGCAAGCCGTAAGAAACAAAGCTGTGGCAGGCGTGGATGTCATGGAAAAGAGGCAAGAATTATCTCTTGCCTCTTAAATCAAGTCTCGTGTTTTATTGCCTATTTCGCCGGGGCTTTTACATCGAACATACTGCGCAGGTATTCGCGCCCATCCCGGTCGGGGTCGCTAACAGCCTCCCACTTGCCTTCGTCGATTGTCATGACCATGCGCTTATCAAGCTCGTACTTCGGCCAATCGCATACGCCTTCAACAGAAGGGTTGCCGTTTGTTGCAAAGTTTACCCATGCTGCCTGCACTTGTTTGGAAAATTCTTCCGAAAGGTTTTTCCCATTGTACATTTCAGCTTCTTTGCTATCGAAATTCCCGAATACGAATGCCAGCTCCGTCGCATGCGCCGCTTTCAGTTTATCCACCTTGGAATTCCAATCCCATTCGTATACATACACGTTGTTATATTGCGTCTGCAAATCCGCGAATATGTGGGACGGCTGGATGATCCAGTATTCACTGCCGAACTGGATGTACTTTTCCGGGTCATCGCCAAGATGCTCGATGTATTTTTCGGCGGCTTCCTTATTTTTGCTGAAATCCTTGCCCAGCGTCGTTCCATCCGGAAATTCTTCTTCCATGCTCTTATCCAGGTTTTCATCATACAGATAGAAATAATTCAGTTCATTTTTATTGGTCCCGATCATGATATCCACCCCGGAACCGGCGCCGTCGGCGATGCTGTCAAACACGTTTTCGGAAAATGCATATCCGTCCGGCGTGCATCCCCAAGTCGCCACGTCCAGCTCATCGCCAATTTCATCAGAAAGCTGCTCGCTGTACTTTTCAACATCCTCTGCGGACAATGCCAGCAATCCGTCGATGTCCTTGGCGCCCGTGATCTTCAAGAACTGCTGCGCAATATATTTGCTGGAAGCAATTTTATCAGATGGTGTTTCACCCGTATGGAGAATGCTGGCGTCCCCGCCGCTCTCAATGATCGCTTTCTGAAAAAGGCCATCTGTCTGTTCCGTCGACATAAGGCGCATAATCGCTGAACCGCCTGCCGATTCACCAAACACAGTGACATTCCCAGGGTCTCCGCCGAAAGAAGCGATATTTTCCTTTACCCACTTCAGCGCGGCGATCTGATCCAGAACACCCACGTTTCGCGAATGCTCATAGCCCTCGCCGCCGATTTCGGACAAATCCAGAAATCCGAACACCCCGACTCTGTAGTTAAAAGAAACCATGACGACATCATTGTTTTCCGCCATATTCATGCAATCATACATCGGATCTGCCGTACCGCCGTTCGTATTGCCGCCACCGTAAATCCAAACCATGACTGGCTTCTTTGCATCGAGGTCTTTTGTCCATACATTTGCCGTCAGGCAATCTTCCCCCTGCGGCGTCAAGGACGCCCCTTCAAATTCATCTTCAACCTGCACTGGCGTATTGCCATATTCGGTACATTCTATCGTCTCATCGCTTTCCTCTAACGGCTGCGCTTCTTTCCATCGCAAATCTTCAACCGGCTGCTTGGCGTACGGGATTCCTTTAAAGGACTTGACACCGTTGTCATTGTCTGCGCCAATATATGTACCGTACTTCGTCACGACTGTCGCCTCGCCTGCGGATTCGCCCTCGTCATCATTGCCGCACCCCGCCAAGGCAAAGCACAGGGAGAGCGCCAGCATAAGGACTATGGCCAGCCCTTTCATTTTTTTAAATCGCTTCATCTTCTTATTGCTCCTTTCCGTGTTATCGGTTTATAATTGTCTGGCAAAACCCATCATAAAGGAGCTTGCATGAAGAAAACAATTCCACTTACGGTATCATTTTCAAGATAGCACTGGGTGCTATATGTTATTTTTAGCGCAGCAAAGCTTCCAATTCCGCGCGGCTGCTCACTTCTGTCTTTTTAAAGATGTTATTGACGTGCCGTTTGACCGTATAAATCGAAATAACCAATTCCTCGGCGATCTGGTTGTTGGTTTTGCCAAATATCATCAGGACTAGCACTTCCCTTTCCCGCGCTGTCAGTTTTTGCTCCGGGTCTAGCGCTTCCACCACCTCATCGACGGTATCTTCGGAATAGAGGCCCTTTCTCTTCCAAAGGTTGGCATAGTTTGAAACAA
Organism: uncultured Eubacterium sp.; assembly: GCA_946555345.1. Classification (GTDB taxonomy): domain Bacteria; phylum Bacillota; class Clostridia; order Peptostreptococcales; family Anaerovoracaceae; genus Lentihominibacter. The sequence continues at coordinate 250,819 of CAMNSS010000001.1, forward strand.
TGCAAATGATATTCAGCAGGATATAGACGGGAACGAGGAGGTCAAAAGGGTATCCAGGCCAGTTCCGCGGTCCAATGAATTGGAAAATGCAATCCATATCGTAAGCAAAATAGTATAGAACGTAAACGGTCATGACAATATCCAGGCAAAGAATATATCGTTTTTTCCCTTTTATGTGAAGATAACTGTACCACATGACTTCTATGACCATTACCAAAATCGCCACTTCTCCTGTCGTTGCCAGTACTTTGCCAATAAGGATAATGTCCACTTGGTTCTCTGCCATGAAGAACATATTTGTAATCAGCCAACAGAGAAAATAGACCGTGCAGACAGCGGGAATCAAATATTTGGTTAGCACGCCTGTGTCTTTGCCAATCAGCGCGAAACAATATCTGGACCAGGCCCATATGAATAGAGCATACAGCAGATCGAAGATAATAATTAAGGCATCGTTGATGACCTGTAGCTGGGCGAATTGCCGACAGAAGAACAACAGGAAGTTTATCATCAGGTAAAAGAAAAATATGACATGAAAAGTCAGGCTTCTGCTCTGTGCCACTGAATGAATTTGCGTAATCATCAGCGAATTTAACGTGATTTGAATCATGCCTGTGCAAAATGCAAATACGTATACGAAGAGCATTGTATTGACTGATAACGACACCATCGTTTCCTCCTAGCATACAGTTTTCACGCCCAGTTTTTTTAAATCGGGGAATTTTTTAAGTTACGAAATGTTATCCATAAATTGGAATACTGCCTAATCAGCATACTGAGCATATCGCAGCATATATAAATTGCATATTTTTGGTGATTTTATAATATCGCCATCCCTATTTTACCTGGTCCCCAAAACGAATACAACGAAAATAGAAAAAAGAAGCGGCTGCGAGGCTATGCAGCTTCGCAACCGTTAATCGTTATTAGGCGATGTTTTTGCATAGCCCGCATTGACTGCATTGTCTGAATTGTCTACATGGCCCGCATAGCCTACATGGCTCGCATTGCCTGCATTGGCGGCGTCTTTCGCCCGGGCCGAATATGCCGTCCCGCTCAACACCGCCGTTCAATTTACAAAATTATTTCAACTGTTCCTGTTCCATCGCCAGCGATACGATCAGCCCGAACACCAGCGCCCACACAGGTGCGCCGATTCCCAGAAGCGTAGTCTTGGAAAGCCCCAACAGGAAAGCGGTGAGTGCGCCCATTTGGCATTTTCCCGCCCCGAAAGCGCCATGCAGGGAGCTTGTGAGAAGCCCTGTCATTGCAAGCCCGCAGATTAAGCTGATAATCGTCTCCGGCAGGTTCATGATCACGGGGATCAAAAGCCCCAGAAGCAGGCAGATGATAACGACGCCGATGCAGTATATCACCGCACTCGTGTAGCGGTTTTCTCTTTTTCCCGCATCCTTGCCCGATAAGATGGCGATTACCGGTCCCGCCAGGGAAATCGTGTGGCCCAGCCCGAAGGCGGCGAGGATGGAAGAAAGCCCGCTAAGCGTTGTCACCGTATTTAGCGGCAGGTCGTAGCCGTTTGATTTCAATACACCGTAGCCTTTTAAGATGTCGGCCAACGCCATGATGACTAGCGGCAGGGAGACGGAGAGCAGGACGTTGCCTGAAAAATCGGGCAGGACGATGACGGGGTGTGAAATTCCGATTTCGATCGCTTTCCCGCCCAGGTTCGTTTGGTGGAGGAAGATGGCGCAGATAATACCCGCAATCATCGCCGCCGTATGCGGTGGTATTTTTTTCGTAATCAAGGGGAAAGCGACGAACACGCCAGCGATAATGCAGCCCGACAAAGCGTCCTTTGTGATCGAGGCGATGATATCAAGCCCATAGCTCATGAACACACCTGCGACCATCCCCAAAACAATCGGCAGAGGCAGGTGCGTTCCAATCCAGCCCATAAGCCCGGTATAGCCGATGATAAACACCGCTGCTCCGGCTACGATAAATCCGCCGACGATTTCCGCCAGGGAAAATGTTTCAAACATCGGATTCAATACGACGATTGCCGTCAGGGACGCCGCAAAGTAAAACGGCGTGCGGTAATAGAGGCTGGCGAATATCGATACAACCGCACCGATTAGCATACTGCACATGACAAATGAGACGGCTTGCTTCGGCGTCATTCCAGCGTTGTTTGCTACCGAGGCGAGCATGGGAATTGCCCCGGATAGCACGAATACCACGGCAGTGAGGGCGGAAAATACCGCCTGGCTTTCGCAGCGCCAATCTTCTTTTAAGCTTTTAAACCCGCTTCCCGGTTCAATCAGCGGACGCATGGTAAATCACTTTCCCTTCTGCAACTGTCATAAGGATAGGAATTTGGTAAATCTCATCAACAGGCACATCGAAGATATTCTGTCCGAGGACGACGAAATCTGCAAATTTCCCCGCTGTGATTGACCCGGTAATATCTTCTGCAAAATTAGCGTATGCGCCGTTAATGGTGAAGCTTTCGATCATTGTTTCGAGCGAAACCGCCTCTTCTTTGTTGAGGACATTGGCAGGGTTTGTGATATCGTCGTGAAAATCACATCTTGTCATGCCCATCTGTATGGCGGTAAGCGGCGCTGGCGGGAAGGTTACAGGGAAATCGCTGCCGGATGCAATGCGAAGCCCTGCATCATCCATCAGGCTTTGCATTGGATACTCATGCTCTGCCCGCTCTTCGCCCAAATACGGAAGCTCTAAATTATAGAAATAGCCCTGTTCCTTTGCGAACCAATATGGATTCGCAGAGACGATAATTCCCTGTGCTTTTAGCCGTGCGTAATCGGCACGGTCAACGATCTGCATATGCGCTGCGATCGGGCGGATATTCGGCTTGCCGTTTTCCTTTGCGGAAAACTCCAGCGCATCCAGCATCTGTGCTACGGCGGCGTCCCCGATGACGTGGCTGTGCGTTTGGAATCCATTGGCCTCCGCCCATTTAAAATGGTTTTTCAGCATTTCATCGGGCCAAATCGGCTCGCTCCGATAATCAGGCCTGTGGGCGTAAGGCTCTTTCAAGTAAGCCGTTGCGCCTTCGATCACGCCGTCCAGTAGTACCTTTATGCTGTGAACCTGGAAATTGCCGCCTTTGTTGCATTCCTCCCGTGCGGGGACATATTGATTGCGCAGCTCCTCGATGGTCTCCGGTCTTGTCATGAGAGAACCCCTTACCTTCAAAGCCAGCTCCCCATCCCGGTCCATGGCCGCATATGCTTTGATATCGTTTGAATGAAGCTCTACCATAGGATCGTGGACCATCGTGATGCCGAGGCTGCCCATGAGCTTTTCCAGATACCGCACGGTTTCCTTTACTTTTTCTACGCTGTAAACTGGCTTAATCGCTTGGAACGGCGCTTGCGCTTGCTCCCGGAATGTCCCGGACAGTTCCCCGGTTTTGGGATCGATCTCCAGAACGCCGCCGTCGATTGTGGTATTCTTGGTCACGCCCGCCATTTCGATCGCTTTGGAATTTGCCCAGATCGAGTGGTGGTCGCCTGAATCGAGGACGATCGGAATCTCCGTCGTGATTTCATCCAGCCATTCTTTTCTCGGACCGCGCTCATCAAAGTGCGGGTTGATCCAGCCGGCCCCTTCTAAAAATGAAATATCCGGGTGTTCCTGGTAAAAGTTTTTCACGGTCTCCAGGCATTCTTCGCGGGAAGCTGCATCGGCGAGGTTCACTTTGAACAAAAGCTCCTGCGCTCCCGCCAGTGCATGAATATGCGAGTCGATGAATCCCGGAAGCGCCATTTTCCCTTCCAGGTCGATGTATTCCGCATCTGCTCCTGCTTTTTCACGGACTTCGGCATCCGTCCCGACGCATACGATCTTTTTTCCTTCCACGCAAAACGCCTCTGCCCAGGGAAGATCCTTATCTACTGTGTAGATCTTCCCGTTTCCATATACTGTTCTTTTCATGGTTTTCTCCTTTCATTTGGCTTTATTGTAAATTTGGTTCGTTCGTTTTGTTCGTTTCTGGGGTATTGTTTGAGTTTGTCTTGCTCGTTTGTGCGGCTTTCTTATGAGCCTGTTTCACCTGTTTGTATGGTTTGTGGATTTCTTGCGGCAGGCTCTGTTCAATCGTATTTCTTTTGTTATATTACATTTTACAATGAGGGGATTTTATGGAATAGTCAGTATTTTGCAACGATATAGTCAGCATCTTGGCGTTTTTAGTTTTTTAAAGCGCATACAGCCTTTTAGCAAGACTCCTTTCGTTTTCGGCAAAGTTTGCGCAGTTTTTATGTTTCTGCGCCGCCCTGCCTTCTTTTTCGAGTGCGTTTTTGGTATAATCAAAAAAACGACAAAGGGGGTCTGCGCTTTGCTTGAAGAAAACAACATCAATTTCGGGCTTGTCAAACCGCTTCTGAAAGCATTCCCGGTTTCCGGGGAAGTCCCGGCGGCGCTTTCTTATCTTGCTATCGAAGAATACCCGCTCCATACCCAGCTTCATATGGAGGTTGTGTATGTCGCAAAGGGCAGTCTTTCCGTGAAGGTCGGCGTTTCCGATTATATTCTCCATGCGGGGGAGTTTGCAATTATCAATCCGCTTGAGCTGCATGGACTTTATGCGGCCGGTGAGCCGAATCAGGTATGTATTCTCGAAATCAATCAGGGCTTTTATGCCCCATGCAAAGCAGAAAATATTTTCGTATCGGCATATGCGCTTTATGAGGATGCGGCGGGCAAGGATTTTTTCCAGATCAAGAACCTGCTTCATAAAATTTTTGCTTTGCACTTGTCTTCCCGGTCCGGGGAAAGACCTGACGTCCTCCATCTTCCGGCAAGCGTGACGGAGGACATGGTACAGTATGAAAAAATACTCCTGCGGTCTTTGATCAACTATTTCGAGCTTCATTTTACGCATGAATATTTCCTCTTTAGCGATGATAAGGAGAATACCTTGCGGGACAGCGCATTGCAGGCAAACAGGCTCAAGAGCATTCTTCTGTATTTCTATGAAAATTTTCCGCAGAAAATTCAGCTACAGGATGTGGCGGACGTGACCTTTACCAATCGATACTCCATTTCCCGTTTGGTAAAGTCGGGGGTCGGGGTTACTTTTTCTGAGCTTTTGCAGCATATCCGGGTGGAGAAATCCGAACTCTACCTTCTGGGGACGCAGATGCCGGTCAGCCAGATCGTGTATGAGCTTGGGTTTTCGTCCTATCGCTATTTTAGCCTTCATTTTAAAAAGGTTTTTCATATGGCGCCTGCCGCTTATCGGAAGAAATTCACTCGGGAGACGATACGGTATAAGAATGTCACGGCGGCCTTGCCGACGACGCTCGGTGACGTGGAGGGCGCATTGGCGTTGTTTTCGGCGGAGCGTGCTGCAACGGCGGGGGAGAAGTGTGCCTCGTTGGAAAAGAAAAGGTGCACCGCATTGGAACGTGAGGAGTGTGCCGCATCTATGGATGATGAACGCAGCGTTTCGGCGGGTAGCGGCGGTTGCGAGCAGGTCAATGTTAGGCTTAGTCGGCAGGAGACCGTTTGTGCAGACGGTCGTGCAGACGGCGCAGATGGGCAGGATTTTCCTTCTGGAAAAGCGCAGGCGGCGGGGAATGGTTCGGAGCGTGCCGAGTTGCCTGGGGAGGATCCGCCAAACGGCATAAAAGGAAGGCTGATGAAAATCAATCATGCAGAAGAATTAGGCCGAGCGATAAAAAGGCAGAGAAAAGCATTGCACTATACGCAGGCTCATTTAGCAGAGGTAACAGGTTTTAGCGTGACTTTCATTTCTGATGTGGAGCGGGGAAAACCAACGGCAGAATTTGGGGAAACGATCCGACTGGCCAATTTTTTGGGACTGGATTTATTTATAGGGGAACGGGGATAGGAGATGCGGCGGTTGAAATGGAAATCCTTTCAAACTTTGTATAATCAGCATGAAAATCACTGAACATACAGAGCTTGGGAAATTTTTGCAGAAGGAGCAGAGGCAATGCAAAAACAGCGGCTTTGCAAGAAACAAAACATTTTGATCTTAGAAGACGATAAAGAGCTGGCCGAAGGAATCAGCCTGTCCCTCGCTGATGAAAGCTTGGAATTTGTCCTTTGCGGGACGATTGCAGAAGCGAGAGCGGCTTTGCAGGAAAAACGGTTTGACCTTTTGATTGTCGACATCAACCTGCCGGATGGAAGCGGCCTTGCGTTTTGCAAAGAAATCAGGCAGCAGAGCCGGATGCCGATCGCCCTGCTGACTGCGCGGGATATGGAGCTGGATATCGTCAAGGGTCTGGAGTGCGGGGCGGACGATTATATCACGAAGCCGTTCAGCCTGATGGGTCTGCTTTTTTCTCAGGCGGTTGTATGCCGGATCTGATCGTCAGCGAGCAATATGCCGAAAAACTGCTCAAAAATCCATTGACAGAGCTGGTCAACGTGGAATATGAGGAAGCTTTTTCCGCAGAAACGGAGGAAAAGGCGCTGGCTGTTTTTGAAGGCAAGAAGCGGATTTCCCATGACTCGAAGCTAAACTTGTATAATGATATGAAAAATGCGGAGTTTTCCGTGAAGGTGCTGGGAAATAGCCTTGGCTTTATCATCGCCATGCTGGCGGCGCTGAATTACTTGAATATGACTGCCGTGAGCCTTTTAAGCCGCGCGAGGGAGTTCGCAGGGCTGGAAAGCATCGGCATGACGGTAAAGCAAACGAGGAAGATGTTGCGGGCGGAGGGCGTCGGCTATGTGGCGATTTCCATCGTGTTTGCGCTGGCGGCGGGATTGCCGGCCAGTTACGCCGTGTTTTGCGGGGTGAACGTCCATCGCATTTCATTTGCTGTTCCGTGGCTCAATAATTTGATTCTGTTTGCAGTCTTCCTTCTACTGTGCATGGCCGCACCAGTGCTGATTTACCAGAAGACGCAGAAGCGGAGCATTGTAGAGCGGCTTCGGAGCGGGGAGTGAACCGCTCTTCCCCACATTTTCCGCATTTTTGTAATTGACAAAAGCGGCCATGGTATAGTATAGTTAAAAGACGCAGACAAATAAGCCTGCAAATTTAATACAGATGCGATGAACGGAATAAATTTGGTGAAAATATTTCAGCGAGCAGTCGGCTGGTGCAAGACTGTATATCTCATCGAATGTCTCACCCGGGAGCAGACAACTTTGAGCGGATATGTGATTTTTCGCAAACCCATGCCAAGAAGCCCATAGGCGGGCTTGCAGGCGGTTTTCGGGACGGCGGCAGCCGAAATAGCATATCAATAAGAGTGGTACCACGGAAGCTTATGCCTTCGTCTCTTAGTTTGAGGCGGAGGCTCGTTTTTTTCTTATCATGCAAAACCGCCACAGGCGGAGTGGATTTCGCTTTGCAGGCGGGCACCATGATCGTAGCAGGGATTCCTGCATGACAGGCAAGGCAAACGTGACAGAACCGACAATCCTGACAAACAGAACCAGCAAACACGCTAATCGTGACAGCCCTGGCAGGGGCAGCAGGATTCTTTGCCGCACTACCCAAAAGACCGATGCTCTTAGGACAAAATCGCAGGAAAGGAATGGACTTATGAAAAACTATGACAAGTATGAGGTGGGATATTTTCCGCCGCCCACGCCGCATAACGAGTGGGTTAAGAAGGATCACGTGGAAAAAGCCCCCAGGTGGTGCAGCGTCGATTTAAGGGATGGAAACCAGGCACTGATCGTGCCGATGAGCCTTTCGGAAAAGGTGGATTTTTTCCAATACCTGGTTAAACTGGGATTCAAGGAAATTGAAGTCGGCTTTCCGGCCGCTTCCCATACGGAATACCAATTCTTGCGCAAGCTGGTCGATGATAATTTAATTCCTGATGATGTGACGATCCAGGTGCTGACGCAATCGAGGAAGCATATCATCAAGAAAACCTTCGATGCGCTCGTAGGCGTGAAAAAGGCAGTCGTGCATCTTTACAATTCAACTTCGGTCGCCCAGCGGGAGCAGGTTTTCAAAAAAGAAAAGCCTGAAATCATTCAAATTGCCCTGGAAGGCGCAGCGCTGATGAACGAGTTTGCAGAAAAATACCCTGATACCGAGTTTGCGTTTGAGTATTCCCCGGAGAGCTTTACGGGAACGGAGGTCGAGTTTGCGGCCGAGATTTGCAATGCAGTCATCGATACGTGGAAGCAGAAGCCTGATCGGGAAATCATCATCAACCTCCCGGCCACGGTGGAAATGTCCATGCCGCATATTTATGCTTCCCAGATTGAATATATGTGTGCGCAGCTCCATCATCGGGAAGAGCTGGCGATTTCCCTGCATCCGCATAACGACAGGGGTACGGCCGTGGCGGCGGCGGAGCTTGGGCTTTTGGCGGGCGGAGACCGCGTGGAAGGAACGCTCTTCGGCAATGGCGAGCGGACAGGGAATGTGGATATCGTGACCGTAGCGATGAACCTTTTTTCCCATGGCGTAGACCCGAAGCTGGATTTTTCCAATATGCCGAAGGTCGTTGAAATGTATGAGAAATTTACGGATTTGCAGGTGCATCCAAGGAATCCGTACGGCGGAAGCTTGGTATTTGCCGCTTTTTCTGGCTCGCATCAGGATGCGATTTCCAAGGGGATGCGCTGTCACAGAACTGGCGAGCGGAAAACTTGGTCCGTGCCGTACCTGCTCATCGATCCGCAGGACGTCGGCAGGGAATACGAAGCGGACGTGATCCGCATCAACAGCCAGTCCGGCAAGGGCGGCGTGGCGTACATCCTGGAAAACAACTTTGGCTATGTGATTCCACAGCAGATGCGGGAGGAAATCGGCTATATGGTTAAGGATATTTCCGACCAGGAACACAAGGAGCTGTCCCCGGCCGAGGTTTACCAGGCCTTTGCCAAGGAATATATCAATGTGTTCGACCCGATTGACATTACGGATGCGACGTTCAAAAAGGCTTCCGATTATAAGTCCAACGACGGGATGATCGTTAAGATCGAGGTTCGCATTGCGGGCGATGAATTTCAGTTTGAAGCGGTCGGCAACGGGCGTCTTGACGCGATCAGCAATGCGCTCAAGCAGTCGCCGTATACGTTTGACTATAAATTCATCACTTATTCGGAACACGCATTGTCCACGGAATCCACGTCAAAGGCGGCGGCATATGTCTGCATCGAGGACAGCGAGCAGAACCAGTTCTGGGGCGTAGGCATTCACGAGGATATTATCCTTGCGTCGGTCAATGCGCTGGTGAGCGCGCTCAACAGGCAGAACCGCAAAGATCACTTTGTGGAGTAGGCAGCGGGCGTTTGGGCAGTCATGCGGCACGGAGCGAGTGGCGCAAAATGGCACAGGCAGCGCAAAGCGGGCAGCGGGCGCAGTACGAAGCGTGCGGATGGAGCGATCCAAAAGCGCATGGCGGGAGTCGGGTGGATTACGAGATTGCCTGATTGGAATCAAGCGGATTGCAAGGCCGTTTAATTGGAATCGAGCTGGTCGCTTGGCGAATCACCGCATGAAACGAGGCGGTGCAGACGCTCTTCAAACCTGCGGCGAAATATCGTGCGGACCGTCGTACAGAGCAGGTAGCACAGCCCGCTGTGCCTTACGAAAGCGGCACGAAGCGAGGCTGCAGTGTTGCGCACTTTATGCTTGCGGCACAAAATGCATGAAAAATACACAAATAGCGAATGCCAGATAACAACGGAAAATAGCAGAAAACGAGAAAAAGGAGGAACTCAACGATGGGAATGACAATGACCCAGAAAATCCTGGCAGCCCACGCAGGTCTTGACAGCGTGGTCAGCGGACAGCTGATTCGGGCGGACCTCGATATGGTGCTGGGAAATGATATCACGACGCCGGTAGCGGTCAACGAGTTTGAAAAAGCCGGATTTGACGGAATTTTTGACAGGGAAAGAATTTCGCTGGTAATGGATCACTTTACGCCGAATAAGGACATCAAGGCGGCCGAGCAATGTATGCAGTGCAGGACTTTTGCCAAACGGTTTGATGTGGAGAATTTCTTCGATGTAGGCAGAATGGGAATCGAACACGCACTCCTTCCAGAGCAGGGGCTTGTAAAAGCTGGCGACTGCATCATCGGCGCAGATTCCCATACCTGCACCTATGGTGCGCTGGGCGCTTTTTCTACAGGGGTAGGCAGTACCGATATGGCGGCTGGCATGGCGACTGGGCAAGCATGGTTTAAAGTGCCGGAAGCCATCAAATTTAACCTTACGGGTGCGCTTTGCGAGAACGTGACGGGAAAAGATGTTATTTTACATATCATCGGCATGATCGGCGTGGACGGTGCGCTTTACAAGTCGATGGAGTTCATGGGGGAAGGCTTGAAGAGCCTCAGCATGGACGACAGGCTTTGCATTGCGAACATGGCGATCGAAGCGGGGGCGAAAAACGGCATTTTCATGGTGGACGATGTGACCGTGAAATATATGGCCGGCAGGGTTAAAGGCGAGTGGACGGTATATGCGCCGGATGAGGACGCCGAATACGTGGAAACTTATGATATCGACCTCAGCACGCTGCGCCCGACGGTTTCCTTCCCGCATCTTCCGGAGAACACGAAGACGATTGACGAAGTAGGCGATGTCGATATCCAGCAGGTTGTGATCGGCTCTTGTACCAACGGGCGGCTTGAGGATATGGCGATGGCGGCGAAAATCTTAAAAGGGAAAAAGGTTCATCCTGATGTGCGGGCGATCATCATCCCGGGAACGCAGCAGGTGTACAAGGATTCGATGAAGGCTGGCTATATGGATATTTTCATCGATGCAGGATGTGTCGTTTCTACGCCGACGTGTGGTCCTTGCCTTGGCGGGCATATGGGAATCCTGGCGGCGGGCGAGCGGTGCGTTGCGACGACGAACAGAAATTTTGTCGGCAGGATGGGTCATGTAAAATCAGAGGTTTATCTGGCTAGCCCTGCGGTTGCGGCGGCGTCTGCAGTTACGGGCAAAATCAGCAGCCCGGATGCGGTGTAGGTTTGAGCAAAAGGCAAAACGAAATTTAGCACGGTTTCGGTGTGGTTTGCGCATAAGGTGTTTCGCAATGACGTAGAATTTAGGCGCAGCTCCGGCAAGCGTTTTGGGCGGTGCATCCGAATGAACGTTAAATGCGGTTTAGGCGCAGCGCAGGCGGCTCAGATGAACATCAGGCGCAGGGGAAAGCAATGCGCGGATTTTGGTAGCGCAGAAGCGATGCGCAGCGAAACGATGGTAAGGAGGAATCAAATGAAAGCACAAGGCTTAGTCCATAAATATGGGGACAATGTAGATACAGATGTTATTATTCCGGCAAGATATCTCAATGTCGCAGACATGAACGAGCTGGCGAACCACTGCATGGAAGATATCGATGCGGATTTTGTCAATAAAGTGAATGCTGGCGACATCATGGTTGGCGGGGAGAATTTCGGTTGCGGATCTTCCCGAGAACACGCTCCAGCGGTGATCAAGGCGAGCGGGATTGCCTGCGTGATCGCCAAGACCTTTGCGAGGATTTTTTATCGAAATTCGATCAATATCGGCCTGCCGATTCTGGAATGCCCGGAGGCGAGCGATGCCATTGCTTCTGGGGATAAGGTGTCGGTGGATTTCGACACGGGGATCATCACCAATGAAAGCAAGGGCGAGACGTATCAGGCGCTGCCGTTTCCTGATTTCATCAAGGATATTATGGCAAAGGGCGGCTTGATGAAAAGCTTGAAGGAATAGCGGAGGCATTGGGAAACAGCATGAAGAAGTTGCGGGAGTAGCGGATTGCTTGCGAAGTCCGGCAAAGGAAACAAACAGCGATTAGGCGAGAAGCCGGGCAACGAGTTCCTGAACTTTAGGAGAATTTGATAAAAATTCGACAAACAAGATTTGACAAATAAAATTGACACGAATAAAGGAGAATGCTTATGAACATGAAACTTGCGGTCATTCCTGGCGATGGAATCGGGCCAGAAGTCATCAGGGAAACGCTAAAAGTCCTGGACGAAGTCGGGAAGCAGTACGGACATACCTTTGAATATACGAAAGTCCTAGCGGGCGGCTGCGCTATCGATGTGCATGGGCAGTGCCTTCCGCAAGAGACAATAGACATTTGCAAAGCCAGCGATGCGGTGCTGTTAGGCGCTGTCGGCGGGTGGAAATGGGATAACCTGCCAGGAAACGAGCGGCCGGAAATGGCGCTGCTGGGGCTTCGTAAGGAGCTGGGACTTTTTGCAAATCTGCGCCCGGCGTTGCTGTTTGAGGTGCTGGCGGATGCATGCCCGCTGAAAGCAGAAATCGTGGAAGGCGGCTTGGATCTCGTCGTCGTGCGGGAGCTGACAGGCGGCATTTACTTTGGGGAAAAAGGCTTGAAGGACACTGACCTGGGTCCTGCGGCTTACGATGTGGAGCAGTATGCGGAGGAAGAGGTTCGCAGGATCGCCGAGGTGGCGTTTGACATGGCGATGAAGCGGAGCAAAAAAGTAGCCAGCGTGGACAAGGCTAATGTTTTGGAAAGCTCCAGGCTTTGGCGGCGCATTGTGGCGGAGGTCGGCGAGCGTTATCCGGAGGTCGAATTGAACAATCTCTATATCGATAATGCGGCGATGCAAATGGTCAGAAACCCGAAGCAGTTTGATGTGATCGTAACCAGCAACATTTTCGGGGATATTCTTTCCGATGAAGCGAGTATGATCACGGGGTCGATCGGGATGCTTCCGTCGGCGAGCTTGGCAAAGGGCAACTTCGGTATGTACGAGCCGGTTCACGGTTCTGCGCCGGATATTGCGGGGGCGGATATGGCAAACCCGATGGCGACGATTCTATCGGCTGCGATGATGCTGCGCTATACGTTTGGGCTGGGAAAAGAGGCTGATGCGATTGAAGCTGCGGTGAAGAAGGTGCTGGCGGACGGGCATCGGACGCCGGATATCGCAGAAGAAGGAGAAACGGCAATCGGGACGGCCAAGACAGGTGATCTGATTGCAGCGGCAATTAAGATGGCATAGCGCAGAAAATGGATCGTTTTCTTAAAAACGAGAGGGTAACGCACACTAATATCCGGGGTTGACCCCAATTTATGCAACAAAAGCAATGACTGCATATTTATGCGGCCATTGCTTTTTCGTTTTACGATTGCATATTGCACGGTTCTGGCGAAGCATCATTTGTCGCCTGCTGAAATCGAAAAAGAGTTCAATTCTTGACAAAACGGGTATAGTATGATACATTTGATAAAAATAGTCTAATTATATGTGTCAAATATGCTACGTCAGGAGGAGAGTAAGATTTTACTGATCAAAGAAGTAGAATATGCATTCAGGGTGTTAAACGAGCTGAACAAAGAAAGCCCCCTGTCTGCTTCTGAGATTTCCAAAAGACAAGAGATACCGTCGCCTTTTATCTACAGGGTGCTAAAGAAGCTGGAGTCAGCCGGCATTCTTGTTATTAAGAGAGGCGTACAGGGCGGATACAGCATCAAAAGGGATTGTCATGATTTGACATTGTATGATGTAATATGTGCTTTTGAAAATACATTTTTGGTAATCGAATGCATGAAAGCAGAATATGATTGTTGCCATAACAGGGATATTGGATGCAAGCTGCACAAAGAGTTTGAACGTTTGCAAAGCATCCTGCAAAATGAATTTAAGCGAAATGACCTAGCGGCGCTGTTTGATGAATAGTGGCGGGAAAGAAGAATAGGAAATCTCATTTTTATAATTTTTGTTCTTTAGAAAAAGCGCTTTGCGAAGCGTTGCCCTGGAGCGGGTAGCGTATGCGTGCAAGGCGGAATCAACGATTCCGCCTTGCACATTTTTTATCATGCAGGGAATATCGCTGTAGGCGATATGGCGAAATGCAATAAAGTCCGCCGCTGAAAAAGGATCAGCGAAGACGGCTTTGTTCTTAGCCAGGAAATATCGCTGTCAATGATATGGCGGCTTATCCAGAATATCCACTGGATCTTCGGGACATATACCGAAGCTTGCCGCTGAAACAGAATCGGTAAAGCTGGTTTTGTTTGCAGAACCTAACGGAAACGGGCAGAAAGCATTCGTTTTTTATGCCAGGCGGATCAAGATTTTATGATTGCCCGCAAATACGGGGGCTTTAAATGTATAATTCATTTTCCTTTCTTGCCGCACAGGCCTTTTTCATAGCGATTGCTGCGGCCGAAACCTTAATGCTGTTTACTTTGCGGGCTGACTGCGGGCATTTTACGACACAGCGCATACATGAAATACACTTTTTGCTATCTGTAAATTTCAAATTTTCTGTGCTGATTGCCTTTGCGGGGCATTGCCCGGCACATAGGCCGCAGCCGATGCAGTTTCTGTTTGTTTTGGGCGTTAAACTGATGATGCCTGTTTCTTTATAGGGGCGGTTTCCGGGAATTTTCGGTGCGGTAAGTTCAGTTGGGCTGTTATTTATTTTTTCTAAAATCCTTTTAGAAAACCCGGTTAATTCGTTTTCGTCTTTTGTATCGGGTCTGCCAGCCGCATATTGATGCATGATTGAATGCTCGGCAATGGCGGCGATGGCGGCAACAACCTTAAATCCGCTTTTTTCTGCAAGGTCATTCAATTCAATCAAGGTATCTTCATATGCCCTGTTGCCATATACGCAAACGATTACGCATAAGGCTTGATTGCCATGAATCCTTGCAATTCTCTGTGCGGCAAGGCTGGGTACGCGCCCGCCATAAGAGGGTACGGCAATCACCGCAATATCTTCTTTTCCGAAATTAAGCGATGAGCCATCGGTGTCCGCAAGGGATAAATCGATTTTCTTGACAGGCATTTGCCATGATTTTGTTATGATTTCTGCGACTTGATTCGTTCCTCCAGCCGGGCTGAAAGTAATTTGTGAAATGTTCATCATTCACCTCATTTGATTTTAAAAATTTCTTCTATTTTATCATGAAAGGTTGCGGCGCAACGCTAAAATTTACGGCGATGCACATATGTATAAGATAATAGAAAAGTAAAATCTTCCCTTTGCTTGTCTTAACCGCTTTGCTGGTTTTGATAATTTTGTTTGTCTTAACCGTTTCGCCAGTTTTAACAATTCTGCCAGCCTTAACGGCCTTGCTAGCTTTGATAATCCTGCCCGTCTTGTAGGCCTTTCCCGCCGAAGCTGTCTTGATTTCCTTGGCTGTCGGTAATGCACCACCAGGTTACAATGCCGATGATGATGGCGGCGCCGGCAAGTGCAAACATTCCCGGAATTTCACCGACGAAAATCGCGACCCACACAGGGTTGAGCAGGGGTTCGAGCATTCCGATCAGCGAGCATGCCAGCGGCGAGCAGTCTTTTGAGGCAATCGCATACAGGACGTAGGGGATGCCTAGCTGGAAAATCCCCAGTATAATAATGTACAGGATTTCTGTTCCGGTAACGGAGGCCGTTCCTATAATCCCGGTGGGGATGTTGATTACGGCGCTCAGGCAGTGCGCGAGCAGAATCCCTGTCATGCGGATGGAATCGTTGTCTCCTCCCTGCCCGACCATGACAAACATCAGAGCCATGAAAATCCCTGCCAGGATGGCAAACAGGTTGCCGGCGATATTGCCGGGGGAAAGCTGGTCGAAAAAGAATAACACGATTCCCGCCATGGTGATGGCAACGACGATGATTTCCTTCTTGTGAAGCTTTTGCTTGAAGATAAAAGCGGTCATTAGAAGGATAAAAATAGGCGCCGCATATTGCAGGACAATGGCATTGGCCGCCGTGGTGAATTTGTTCGCCACGACGAAAAAAGTGCAGCAGCCGCACAGCCCGATCCCTGCGCCGATGGAGTATTTGCAAATATAAATCGGGACTTTTTGGTAGATCATGTATGTGCCTAGGACGAATGCGGCAATCATGCTTCGGGCGCCCGCAATCAATAGCGGGCTCCATGAAATCAGTTTTATGAGGATTCCGCCGCTGCTCCATAAAATGGCGCAGGCTACCATAAGCAGCATGGCGTTTTTTCTAGCTTTGCTGGAGCTGGTTTGGGTTGGCGTGCCGCCGTTTTGCACTTTCGCATTTTTGGGCATTTTTGCATCGTTTTGCGCCTTGGCAGGGCTGGTTTTGCCCGGTGTGCTGTCGTCTTGCGGTGTAGCCTTATTCGGCGATTTCGCATTGCTCAGTGCCTTTGCGTTGCCTTGTGCTGTCGTGCTGTTCTGCGTCTTTGCGTCACTTTGCATTTTGCATAACCTCCCATGCGTGCTAGGAAACAGTATACCATAATAAGCGGGCGGAAGGAATGAAAAGTTTGCAGGGCGTGGCAGCCGGGTGCATTCATGATTCGGTGCAAACAAAAAACACTTTTGCAGGAAGGCAATCCGTGCATTTGGCACATCACCGTTTCACAAAAGTGTTTTTCGTCATTGTGTCATTTTGTCGTTTAATGATCAGGAGGTCTAATCTTCTTCTTTGAGAAGTTCAAGAAGCTTCCATTTTAGATGCAGGCGCTGTTCATCGGTCAATTTTTGTTCTTCCGCTGTTTCATCTGCCGATTCGCCGTTTGCCATTTCGGTAATCAAAGCTTCGTCGGAAGTTACAGTCCCTTCATCCAGGAGGCACAGAGGCGGGAACAATACGCACCACCAGTTTTCGCCCTGTCCTTCGCCGATGGTGATATTGAGCGCTTCATAGTTTCCAGGGGGAAAGGTTATATCGCCGTATGTTTTTTCGGGTATATACCTTATGCCGATGTTTGCTTTGGAAGCGTAGTCGTATCCTTCGGATGCGATCACGCCGTCAGCTATCTTTTCAAGCCTGTTTAGGTTGGATTTCAGGTATTCCCTCGTTTCGTCCACATCTTTCAGGTCTTCTTGTTTGTTCATATATTCGATGACGGCATCCCTGACTTTCAGCTTCAAATTCTGGTCATCCGCCGTATTGCTGTTGGCGATGACGTGAAGTCTGATGATCCCTTCGTGATTGTTTTCCGTATCACCGATATATGTATAAAATAGCAGAAGCCCCATGATGATTGTCAGCGCCAGGCATATTACGCACTTCTTTTCGTCGGATATCTTGGATATTTTTTTCAAATTCATCCCTCCTTGCAGCAGTTGGTTTACTTTGTACAGTAAGTATTTGCCGCCAGGAGGGAGATTATACATATTTTTGGAAATTTTTATGCGCTATTTGGCAACCAAGAGCTTCATTCCTTCCGATAGCGGCTTCTGCGGGTCAATCTGATTTAATTCAGCCAATACACTCATATCGCTTTTGTACCTTTTCGCTACATCCCAGAGCGTATCGCCTGCGCCCACGACGTACAGCGCCATGGAGATCCGCCGGGCTGGTTCTTTTGCTTCTACAAAGCATAAGTTTTCGAGGGTCTTAAAGGTTTCCTTGCCGAGCGCCCAGATATTGAGCGATATGCTGGCGTTGATTTCCATCTGGCGGCTGTTTATTTCATCAAACCAGAATTCCTTTAGAGCCGAAGAAATGCAAAGCGTCACGTCTTCTGCCGCTGACGGCATTTCCAAAGATCCGCGCAGGGGGATGGAATTTTCGATCAGGAACGGCGTGTTTTCTTCGTCCAGTGCAAGGATTTTCACGGGCATTGCTCCTTCGATGATAATTCTGTCGCGTTCAAGGTGTCCTTCGATGGAAGCGATATGGCAGCTTCCGCAGAGCAAGGTTTCAGGCTTCTTTTCAGTTTCTCCAGGCGCGATCACTTCGCGGGCAGATATTTCGCCGGTTACGGTATCTATGATTGTGGACAATGCCTCCGCATTGATGTCGAATTTAATTTCACTGTTTTTGTGGTATGCGTCGCAGGCGATAGGAATCTCTTGGTTTTTATAGCCTTGTATCAATGTGGTTACTTGCCCATGCAGGAGGAATTTGTTTTGGCTTTCTATTTTTGTTTTGAGGCTGATGTTGCGGAACGTGATTTTCATCCGATCGGTATCTGCGCTGTCGTCTACCATCACGAATTGTGTAAAATCGGTTTTGTTCATGGTGCAGCTGAGCTTCTGCTCTCCGTCTTTTTCGCCCAGATATAAAATCTGCGAATGGATGGATGCATTTATCACCAGCTTTCCGGAGGTAATCTGCCTGTGGGTTTCCACGATGCGGATCGATTCTTTTAATATTTTTACCGGTGCGGGCTGTTCTTCCCTGCAATTTATTTCTTGTGAGATTTCCGTCGTTTCATCGGTTTCAAAGTCCAGCTCGGTTACGCAGATGTGTCCATCCGATTGTACCAGGTTTGGATCATCAGTGCCGCTGAAGACCATGAGTTCTTTTTTTGCGATTTCAGTAAAAGTGATAAGAAGCTGTCCGTGGGCGGTGAATTTCCGTTCATTTACCATTTCAGCCGATATGTTTTTAATGGTGACGGTTACCCGGAAGTCATCGCCTTCTGCCTTATCCCAGCATTTATCTGTTTTGAACGCAATGGTTGATTTGACGACATCGACTGGGCCGCCTGCGTTTGGCTCTGGCTTGTAAACGGTGTAAAGGGTAATATCCCCGGACACGAAATCGCTTTTTTCATAGCTATTTTTTGTAGGCTGCATCAAATCTACCCGGCCTTCAACGAAAAGAATCCCTTCCATGTCCGGCATCGTATCTGGAACCAATAGCGATTCTTCAAATGGCAGGATATATTCCTGTTGCCCCCATATGTTTTGAATGCTTCGTTTATCGTATTTAGGCGTTTTATCAAAAGGTGTCGTTTTGGCAAAAGCAGGCTGTGCCGGGTGTGGCAGGTTTGCTGGCGGCATGGGCTGCAGCGGTGTTCTGCGCTGCGCAGCTTGTGGCGGTAGTTTTGCTTGTGCCGCTTGCGCTGGCTGCCCTGGAGCCGTAACCGCTTCGCTGGACTGTGTAAGGGCAGGGGCTTGTTTGCTTGGCTGTGGCGGATTAGCGCTTTGCCTGGCGGCAGGCTCTGGATTTGAATCTTGCAGCGAGCCGGCTGGGTTCTGATGCTGTGCTGTTTGTGGCGGATTTGCTGGCTGTCCGGATTGCGCTGGCTGCATTGATTGTCCAGACTGTGGCGGCGTTCCATGTGGTTCGGCCTGTGGCGGCTGTTTTTCTTGTACTGCCTGCGCTGGCTGCTTTGGTTGCCCAGGCGCTGCAATCGATTTGCCGGATTGCGCTGGGCTGGCTGGTTGCGTGGAGACAGGCGCTTGTTCGCTTGGATGTGAAGCGCTGTTTTTTGTAAAGGTAGGTGTTTGCTTGCCAGGCTGTGTTGATTGTGACGCCTGTGCAGGCTGTGGCGCTGCCTGCGCTGAATGGGCGCTTGCGGAGCGGCCAGGCTCTGGTTTAGGCGTTTTCTTTTGATTGGCTGTTAAGTTGGCAGGCGCTTCCTCCGCAGATTCCAAATTCACGTCCACATATCGAAGTGGTTCTTCTTGTGGGCCGGCTGCGGATTGCTGCGGGCCTACCGGCAGATTATCATAAGGGGATGTAGTCATCTATTGCGACCTCCTTTTCGTTTTCCTCATACAAGATATTCTGCGAAAAGGGGGTTTATGCATTTTTGTAAGAATAAAAGGCAGTGTTAAAGCGATTCTCAAATATGATTTTTTAGGGTGGGTTGCATGAATCGAAACCGGGTTATTGCAAAAAGAGCGCATCACCAGCATTGCTTGTGATACGCTCTTTGGTTTTTTATGTGCCATAAATTTTTGCAACGCATTGCTTTTGTATATGAGCTTCTGCGTATAATGCGAGCCTTCTGCATACGGCAAGCTTCTCTTACATGGTGTTGCCCCGCTTGTACGCGGCAAGCTTCTTTTGCATGGTATTGCCCGCTTGCGCAAGCAATTTTTCTTTGTGTGCTTGCTTAAATTTTTACCTGTGTTTTTGCTGTACGCCTTCTTTGATAATCAATTCCTTGAGCCTGTCGATATGTATGTCGGCGGCGTCCCTGGCGGCGTCTGCATCGCCGCTTTCAATCGCTTCCAGGATAGCTTTATGCTCCTCCGGCATATTTTCCGCCCGCCTAAAATTATCATAATATATGTACCGGAAGCGAAGCACCAGCTCTTGTAGCTGCTCGATCATCTGCATCAGCGTTTTATTATTGCAGGATTCAACGATGATGCGGTGAAACCTGGTGTCGTATTTTATCATGTTTTCCATGATGCCTTCCTGGACAGCAGCGTTGTACTTGGCGGAAACCTCTTTTAGATCGGCCATTTGTTCTGGCGTCATTCTGGAGGCGGCGAAGTAAGCCGCAAGGCCCTCCATATTTTGGCGGACTTCCAGGATTTCCACCATATCTTCGGTGGAAATCTGCGATGCATAAGCGCCCCGTCTAGGCTCGATCGTAACCAGCCCTTCTTTTTCCAGTTTTCGGATCGCTTCCCGGATCGGCGTCCGGCTGACGCCGATTTCCTTGGCAAGCTCCACTTCCATCATGCGCGTGCCTGGAACGATTGCCCCTGTCAGTATTTGCATTTTCAATTCTTCGTAAACCATTTCCCTGAGCGGTCTGTGGTTTTGGATATCAAAATTTAACATAAATTCACCCCGTTTTAAAGACTTGAGCCGCCGCCAGCATTCATGGTTGTTCGCCGCCGCCCGTAATCCATCGTCAACCTGTAACTGCCTGCCGCCATGTTGTTCGCACTCGCCGCCAACATCTGCGTTCGCTTGTCACCACGTCGTGCGCGTCCAGAAGCTTTCCTTGTTTTCGAGAAGAAGCTTTTTGCAAATTTCCTTTGATTCGGGAATGTTTTTGCAAAGGCCGAAGACGGTAGGTCCGCTTCCGCTCATGAGAACACAATCGGAATGGCATAAATTTGACATTTTGTCTTTTGTATACATAACAATAGGATACCTTTTTAATGTGAAATTTTCAAGTACATTGATCATATTTTTTGCAATTAGGCGCATGTTATTTTTTTCTAGCGCCCGGATCATTTCGCTATTGTTTGGATGCCGGGCGATGGTTTCATTATCGATTCCCCGGTAGACCTCTGCCGTGGAAACGCTGATTGGTGGTTTTGACAATACCAGATGGCTGCGAAGCCCTTTGAGCGGGCGAAGGTCGGTTCCCGTTCCAGTCGCCAGGGCGCAGTGGCAGGCGAGCGGGTCGTTTGGGAAGTCCTGCTTCAAATTTTCGTTCGCCGCGGCTTGTCCCATGATGCAGAAGGGGACATCCGAACCCAGCTCCTGCCCGATTTCACATAACTGTTCGAGGGAGAGGTTCAAATTCCACAGTTTCCGTATTCCGTGCAAAACTGCTGCAGCGTTGCTGCTTCCCCCTGCAAGGCCTGCCGCGACGGGAATTCTTTTTTTGATATCGATGCGCAGTTTGCCTGTCCGGGACCTTCCAGGTTTCCCGTTTTCCCTAATTTGCCCGAATCTGGCGGCCATCGCATCAGCGGCCTTGTATGCTAGGTTGCGGCTATCCGTTGGCAGGTATCGTTTATTGGTAGAAAGCTCTATGCGGATGGCTGTAGCGGGTTCTTTGTGAATCCTATGCGCTGGGCGGGCTGTGTTGCCCATGCCACGGCTTGGATTGGGTTCGCCAGCATCTGCTTTCCATCTGATCCGTACATCATCGCATAGAAGGATTTGCTGCATGACCATAGAAACTTCATGAAATCCATTATCCAATACTCCCAGCACATCCAGCGTCAGGTTTATTTTTGCGAATGCCTTTAAATCGATTTGTGTTGTGCTTTCTTTTATCTGTTGCTTCATGAAAACTCCTTTTACGGAAGCTGGCGCGTTGCTTCTTTGGGAAGGTTTGCTTTGCCGGTTTTGTTCTTTGGAAAAACAGATACAGGATATAGTAAAATTTGATGCACAAATAAACTATATCCTGTATGTCTCATGTACCGGGCCGCTGTATTGCTTTTAAAGTTTTCCCTTAATTCCTGCGGTGTTGCATTCTATAAAATTTTACAATCTTGCGTTTTTGCAACGTTATGTTTTCCCTGCATTCTTACAAAGCTTGTGCTTGCCGGTCCTGTGGTTTTCGTTCTTGCAATCCTGGCCTTTCGTGGCGCAGTATTCTTCGCAGAATTGCACTTGATGGCTTACGGTTCCGGAGTTTTACCCGCCTGTCCTTCGCCAGTCTGCAATCTTTTTTCTGTCCCTTGCCTCCTGCTTTCTCTTTTCGCTTTCTGCAGGTTTCGCTTACTTTTTCTTGCCTTTATTCTTCGTGTTCTTCTGTTTCCCGGTCTGCCCTTTTGGATTGGTGGACGTTTTCTTTTCCGATTTTTGTGTTTTTACTACTTTGACTTTGTATTCGCTGCCAGCGGCGGATATCGGCCGTCTTCCGCCGACCCGCTTGTTGCCGGATGCTGGCTCGTCGTCATCTTCCAGGGAAGCGAGGATCTCTTCGTCCTTAGCCTTCTTTTTGGCTAGGGATTCCGCTTCTTTCGCCTTTCGCTGCGCATCTTTTTTGACGATTTCTTCAACGGATTTGCCTGTGCGCTTCGCTTCCTTATATGGATTTACGGTTTCCGATTTTCCTTTTTCCTGGCTTTCCTTTTGCATGGCCTTCTTTGCGCTTCTGCTGGTGAAGAAAATCATGCCGGCGATCATCACGACCATCATGATCGTGTAGATCTTAGTGGATTTATCCCGGTCAAGCGTCCGGAATTTGATTGTTTGCGCTGTTCCCAGCTTAGAGCCGTCGGTTGCTTGCAGGTTTTTGCCGATGGTGAGGGTGTATGGCGTATCGCCTTTGATGGTGATCTTGGAATTTGCAATGTCGGATACGACCATCAGCAGTCCTTCTTCTTTTTCACTGTAGTATACTTTAGTAGGGATCTTTTTGCCTTTTTTATCAGTGAGCTTAAATTCCTTGGCGTTGGCCTTCCTGATTTTATCGCTATCGGGCATAACCTCCTTGTTAAAATAGATCTTAACGCTGAGGTTTTCTACGGCAACGCCCTGGTCGCCGTCATGCGGCGTTGAAGATACGACTTTAAACTCTGATTTTTGTGAACTGGCGTCGTTTGCCGCAAAGCTTGCGGGCGCTAGAATGGATATCATCATCATTATAAGGCATGCCAATGCCCCTATTCTTTTCATGCGTATTGTCCCTCCGACTTCTTTTTTCTGAGCTGTTTAAAAAAATCCTTCATTATGCAGCTGCATTCTTCCTGCATAAGGCCGGTTTCGATTTCTGTAAAATGATTAAGCTTTTTTTCCTGGGGAATATTGAACACAGAACCACAGGCGCCGGATTTTGGATCCATCGTTCCTATGTAAAGCTTTTCAATGCGGGCCCATACGATGGCGCCGGCACACATACTGCAAGGTTCGGCAGTAACGAACATTTGGCATCCGGTAAGCCGCCATCCGCCCAAAGCTTTGGCTGCTGCCCTGATGGCGATCATTTCGGCATGTGCCGTCGGATCTTTGCGGGTTTCCGTTTCATTGTGGCCGCAGGCGATAACCGCCCCATCCCTGACGATGACTGCCCCAATGGGGATTTCCCCCAATGCGGCTGCTTTTTTTGCTTCCTCAAGAGCTGCTTGCATATACTTTCTCATATACCTTACAATGGTATCACACTTTTATTTGTCTATCAAGGGAATTTCTTCAATATGGCCATTATATCTGTTGATGGCTGCGATCCAATAGCCGTATATATTTTTTCTCCGCTCTTCGATCGGAATCGTTTTATCATCGGATTCTTTCTCCATGCCGATGATCGGCTGCCAGTAGACAAAGCCTGATTTTCCCTGGTCCGGCTGCTCCTGTGGGAAAAACCTGCCAGGCACGCCGAGGAAATAGTGGGTCTCTTGCCAGCCGAACAGGAAATGCCCATATTTATTGATCGGTGCATCGGCTTGCGGCGCAATCATTGGAAAGCGTTTGCAATCGGTGATTTTTTTCCATTTGATATCCGGGAGCGCATCGTCAAATGGGACGATATCCGCAAAATTATCCTGAATTTTGGCAAGTTCTATGCAGTTTTCCAATACGAAGCGGCTGTAGAAAGGGGTGTAGTCCTTTGGTGCAGGGACGCTGTTTGAGCTGGGGATTTCGGAAAGGCAAAATTCGCCTTTCAGTACAGGGTGAAGCGCTTCTCGGCTGTTCGTCGTGGACATGGCGGCGACGATCGCAGTAGAGAAATCAGAAAGCGTCATGCCGTTGCCATCAAGATCCGCAGGGTTGACGCGGAAACTCGCTTCTCCCTTGCCGTAAGCGGAAAGGGAAATGTTGCCTACCATATGGTAACAGCGTTTTTCATGCTTCATGCCGGCAAAAAGCAGTTTATACACGTATTCTCCTGCCGGGAAAAATTTAATGTTATCCATGATGACGATAATGAGGCTTTTTTCCTGATCCAGTTCCAATTTGACGTATCCCCGCATTTCCTTGCCAGGGTCGAAGGCATATTTTTTGTTTTCTTCTTTCAGTACGATTGGATTTTTTGTGGTTTTTGAAATATCCATTATGCTCCTCCTTGTGGTTTTCACTTTTATTTAGTAATATTTAGTAATATATGAAAAGAAGGGAGGGGCTATGATTTTAGTAGACATTATTGTGCTGCTGATTTTAGCAGTCCCGGCAGGGATCGGAATCTACAGGGGATTTGCACATATGTTCATCCATACGTTGGGATGGATCGGCGCGCTTTTCGGCGGGTTGCTTTTTACTGGGATTTTTACCCGTGTTCTCGGGGGCAGCTTCCTGCGGGAATTAATCCGCCAAAGATTGTCCGGCAAATTCTCCGCATCGGCGGATGCCATCGAAACAACCTCGGAAGGCTTGCCGGATATCATCAGCGGGGGCTTGTCGATCGGAGCAGAGGACAGCGCGGATATTTTCGCTGAACTTCTCGGTTCTGCGTTGGTTTCGGTCATCAGTTTTGTCCTTATCGTATTTGCGGCGAGGCTGCTTTTAGGCATATTGGTAAAGCCGCTTGCAAGGGGCGGCGGATTTGCGCCGCTTAGGGGTGCGGACAAGCTGTTAGGCTTTGTGGCGGGATTGCTTGAGGGCGTCGTTTTGGTATTTGTTTTTTTAACGGCGCTGGTACTGGTTGAAAGCTTAGCTGGCGCGGAATTTTCGGAACTTCTGGCTGATGCGCTGGAACGGTCCGTTATCGCTGGGACGCTGTATGACAATAATTTGCTGCTGCTGGTAACGGGAGGGCTTTTCTCGTGATGGATAAATGAAGGGTTTAGAGGATGCCTGCCGCTCGCCTTTCGGAGCAGGCCCGGAAATGGGGATTTCCGTAAAGGCGCGGATTGCGGCAAGGCGGCAGCAGTTCAAATCAAAACCCCGCCGCCGATCGTCTTGCGGGAGCAGGATTCATGATGGCAGAAAATCGCTTGACCTGGCGGCGGATCAGCGACGGCAGCAAGCCCGCTCGGATCGGCGAAAGCATAACAGCGGCGGAGAATTGTGCCAGGTGCATGGTAAGGCAATCTGGCAGATGCGCCATAAAATAAATTTTTTCGTGATTTTTCACAAAAATGCTTGCATTATGCCAGCTTATCTAGTATACTGGCAACAATTAATCGACAACAAGATAGATGATAGAGGCGCGGAGCAGAAGATGGGCTAAGTAGCCGGCAGGCAGTGACTTACCCGGAGGCATTCTCCGCCGAACCAGGGCTTCAGGCATGAAGCTTTGGTGGGCATATAGTCAATAGCTATATGACTGTCTGTCAAGCATCTGCTTGACAGTTGTGCTATCCTTATATGACTTAAAGACTTAAATTCATTTTGTTCACAAGCCAGTAAGGAAGCCTTACTGGCTTTTCTGTTTTAAGTTTTGTGCGGGCGCATCCCGCCATATACCCGCAAGCAGCCTCTATCATCTGTGAAGAAGACGGACAAGGAAGGCAGGAAGATGGACACTTTGCAGATCGGAGGGGTGAGCAGCCGGGCGCTGGCAGATCAGTACGGAACTCCTCTTTACGTTTACGATGAAAACAAAATACGGCAGCAGGCCGCTGCGGCGACAGGAAATTTCCGTTCAGAAAAGTTCGATACGGAAGTGGCCTATGCGTCCAAGGCGTTTTCCTGTGCGGCTCTTTTCAGGCTGCTGGCGCAGGAAGGACTGAGTTTTGATGTGGTCAGCGGCGGAGAGCTTTACTGTGCGATGCGGATCGGTGCGGACATGAAGAAGGTATATTTCCATGGCAACAACAAGAGCGACCAGGAAATCGAAATGGGTCTTGATGCGGGAATCGGGTATTTCGTCGTGGATAATGTGATGGAATGCCAGCGGCTTTTCGATATTGCAGGGCGCAAGCGGCTTCAAACGAAAGTCTTGCTGCGCATCAACCCCGGCATATCGGCGCATACCCACGAGTATATCATGACTGCTGCGCCGGACTCGAAATTCGGCATTTACATAGAAAACAGGCGGCAAATCGAAGCGGTGATCCAAAAGCTGTCGCAGAGCAGGTACGTTAAGTTTGCGGGGTTTCACAGCCATATCGGCTCGCAGATCGTAGATGCGGATTCCTTCACCAGGGCGCTGGATACCATGATCGGTTTTCTGGCGGAGATGAAAAAAACACAGGGGCTTGACAATCTGGAGCTTTCCATCGGCGGCGGCTTCGGCATCAAGTACGTGGAAGCAGACGATCCATTGCCTCTGGGCGAAATGTGCAAGGTTCTCGTTTCCCATACTGAACGCTGCCTGGCAGAAAAGGGCGTGCGCATTTCCAAGCTCATCACAGAGCCGGGACGTGCGATGGTGGGGGAAGCAGGCTGTACGCTTTATACCATCGGCGATATGAAGGAAAGCGGCGACAAGAATTATATTTTCGTGGACGGCGGCATGAGCGACAATATCCGCCATGCCCTCTACGATGCGGAGTATACGGGCGTTCTGGCGAATAAATTCGATCAGCCGCCGGAAAAGGCTTACTGCATTGCGGGAAAGAACTGTGAATCGGGCGATATCCTGATTGCGGATATGCAGCTTCCGGAGGCGGCGCCGGGCGATCTTTTGGCGGTGCTTTCGACGGGCGCTTACGGATATTCGATGGCAAGCAATTACAACAGGCTGGGAAGGCCGGCGGTCGTGTTCGCGGGAGACGGACAGGCAAGATTGATCATCAGGCGGGAAACCTATGAGGATCAATACCGGCTTGAAGTATAGACGGTCATGGCAAGCGATTGCGGCAAACGGCAACGGCAAATGGCTGCGACAATGGTCTTGGCAAACGGCAATGGCAGATGACGACGGCCGCTAATAACGTCGATGCTGACGGCCAATGACGATAGCCGGGGCCGGGGAATGGCAGATAAATAGAAGATGACGGCAGGCAAAGAATGACAAATAATTATAATTTATGATAAGGAGGAGATACCCATTAATATCGTACAGAAATATAACGGAAGAAGTCTTGACTCCATGGAAAAGATACAGGCGGTGGCAAAGCATATCGCTGAGGTGAAGAAGGATTACGACGGGATGGTCGTAGTCGCCAGCGCCATGGGGCAGACGACGGATAAGCTAATCGGCATGGCAAAGCAGGCCGGCGATCATATTCCGAAAAGGGAGCTGGATGTGCTTTTAGCGACGGGGGAACAGCAGACGGTGGCGCTCCTTGCGATCGCACTGGAAAACCTGGGCGTTGAGGCGCAGTCCATGACGGGATTTCAGAGCGGGTTTGTGACAAACAAATACCACACCAATGCGAAAATCAAGGAAATCAACACAGAGCGGGTTGAGGAAATCGTTGGCAGCGGCAAGGTTGCTGTCGTTGCGGGTTTCCAGGGCTTAAATGAGGACGGCGATCTCACTACCCTGGGCCGGGGCGGCTC
The DNA here is from genome assembly GCA_946555345.1 of uncultured Eubacterium sp. GTDB lineage: Bacteria > Bacillota > Clostridia > Peptostreptococcales > Anaerovoracaceae > Lentihominibacter. Next base: position 278,449 of record CAMNSS010000001.1, read on the forward strand.
GGACATGACGGCAGTGGGGATTGCGGCGCATCTCGGCTGGGATTGCGAGCTTTACACTACGACGGACTGTATGTATACCGTAGATCCGGATCTCTATCCGCAAGCGAAGCCGATCAAAGCCATCACTTATGAGGAAATGATGGAAGTCACCAACCTGGGCGCGGATAAGATCGAGACGCGGGCGGTGGAAATGGCGAAAAAGTATAATGTTAAGCTGTTTTTGGGAAAATCTTTGGAAAGGGATAAAAGTAAAGGAACGTATATAATGAGCAAAGAAATGATAATAAACGAAAACCTTCTGGTAGAGGATATGCCGATCACGGGCATGGGCATTCAGGATGAGATATCGATATTCACGCTGCGAAACGTACCGGCTGACGGAAAAGCCGTTGCCGAGTGCTTTAACAGTTTAGGCGAGCTGGACATCAATGTAGACATGATTTCCCAGCAGATGGCTGCCGATGGGACCTGCACGGTATCCTTTAGCTGCGGCATCGAGCAGGGCAAGGCGCTGGCGGCGGAGCTTGAGAAAAAGCCTGCTTTTGCGGATATCCAGGTCGGCAGGGAAGGCGACCTGGCGATGATTTCGCTGGTAGGCGTGGGCATGGCGACCCATTCGGGCGTGGCCAGCAAGGTCTTCCAGGTGCTGGCGGAAAACGATGTTAGGTATTATCATATTACGACTTCGGAAATTTCCATCTCCGTTACCGTGGAAATGGAACAGAAATTGAAGGCGGCGATTGCCCTTTGCAGAGCCTTTCACTTGTAAATCCCGGCATTTAATGGTAGGATTGAGAGGAAAAGAGAAGCGACGAAAGCAGGTAGGAACATGATTTTATTTTCAAAGTATCACGGATGCGGCAACAACTTCGTGATCGTAAGAGAGAAGGAACTCCGTAAAACGGCGGGCGAAACGGAATACCCGTCTTTTGCCAGGCAAATCTGCGACGTTAATACAGGCGTAGGCGCAGATGGATTGATCGTGGTGCGGGAAGAACCTTGCCTGGAAATGGTGTTCTTTAACTGCGATGGCAGCAGGGCGCCGATGTGTGGCAACGGGATCAGGTGCTTCGCCCATTATTGCATGGATCAGGGTATTTGCGAAAAGCGCAGTTATCCGGTCAAAACGCTGGCAGGCGATATGATCGTGGATGTTACAAGCGAAAGCCCGTTTATGGTGAGAATCAACATGGGCAAGCCAGTTTTCGATCCAGCGGCAATCGGGGTGGATTTCAACGGGGACAATTTCCTCGACCAGACATTGATTTTGGGAGACGGGATCTACCATAAGATAAACAGCCTGTTCATGGGGACGGTGCATACGGTGGTCTTTACCGATGATTATGCGTCCATGGACGTGCCGAGGCTGGGACGGGAAATTTGCAACCATCCTGTTTTCGCTGAAAAAACCAACGTGAATTTTGTCAGGGCAGCAGGTGAAAATACGCTGGAGATGAAGACCTATGAGCGGGGCGTCGGCATGACCCTGGCCTGCGGGACGGGTGCGTGCGCTTCCGTGGTAGTAGCGCATAGGCAAGGGCTTTGCGGCAAGAAGGCCGAGGTTGTCCTGGCGCTGGGAAGCTTGATGATAGAAATAAGCGACGACGGCGATGTTTATATGGAAGGTCCGTCGGTCAAGATTTTAGATGGAACATTTTTTTAGAAACCTGGCGGCGGAAGGCCGGGAAGCCTGCAAATAAAACGGCAAGGCTAAATTGATGAAAGGAGAAAGTGAAATTACTATGATACAGGGATCAATAGTGGCGCTTATCACGCCTTTTAACGAAGACGGAAGCGTTAATTTCAAAAGACTCAGAGAGTTGATAGATTGGCACGTGGAACACAAAACCGATGCGATTTTAGTGCTGGGGACGACAGCGGAAACGCCGACGCTGACATTGTCGGAGGAGGATGAAATCGTCAGGATTGCCGTGGAGCAGGCGGCGGGCAGGGTGCCGGTTATCGCAGGCAGCGGCTCGAACAATACCATGGTTGCCATGGAGCAGAGCATCAAATACGAGAAGATGGGCGTCGATGCGCTGTTAGTCATCACGCCGTATTACAATAAGACCAGCAAAGCAGGCCTTGTGAACCACTTCTTCCAGGTGGCGGATGCTGTCAGCTTGCCGATTCTCGTCTATAATGTCCCGGGCAGGACAGGGATATCGATCGGGTATGACGCATTGAAAGAAATCAGCCAGCATAAGAATATAGTGGGCATCAAGGAAGCCAGCGGCGATATGTCCCTGGTCTGCAAGTTTGCGGGGTTGATTAACGATAATTTCAATATTTATTCGGGAAACGACGATATCAATGTGCCGATACTTTCCATGGGCGGTGCGGGCGTGATTTCCGTCCTGGCGAACGTATTGCCAGAGGAAACGCATGAGATGGCGCATGCCTATCTTTCCGGGGACGTGAAAAGGGCGCGGGACCTGCAAGTGAAATACTTGGATTTCATCAATGCGCTATTCATTGAGACGAATCCGATTCCAGTCAAAGAGGCTATGAATTTGATGGGGCTTAACGTGGGCGGCTACAGGCTGCCGCTCTGCCCGATGGCGGACGATACGAGGGCAGTGCTGCGCAGCGAGATGGAAAAGCTGGAGCTTTTGTAAAACGCGTTTGGCGCAGAAAGCGGCGGGCTTTGCGGAGCGGTCAGAGCAGAGAGCGCGGGTGTGCGGTTGGGACGGAGCGCACGGGTGAAGATGTTTGCGGTGAAAAATGCGAGGCGGCAGAGTGTTCTGTGCGGCCCGGGCGGAATATTCAAAACAGAAAGAGCGGATCTGCGGGTGTTGCAGAATGCCTTTACGGGAAGCGGGCGGCGGGAAAGGCCCGAAGCGCTTGCGGAGAGCGTCCGGTGTGAATCGTGCGAACCTGCGCCCTTTGCAGGAAGCGTTTCGCATAAAAAGTGCGTATCTGCGCCCTTTGCAGAAAGTGATTGGATTGCATGGCACGAACCTGAGCCCTTTGCAGGAAGCGTCCGGTGAGGAAAGCGGGCGGCGCAAATGACGCAAAGCTGCGGCCGGGGCAGAAACACCAGGCTTGATTGATAAAAGTTTAAGGGAGAGGGAATTATATGAATGTAGCGATTTTAGGAGGCGGCGCAATGGGAAACGTGCTGGCTCAGATGACAGAGGAAAAAGACGGCATGACCTTGGTGGCGATGGTCGATCCGCTGGCCGGGCAGACGCTGGAACAAGCGGCGGGGGAAGCATCCGGCGCAGGTGGCATTGACGTCGTGATTGATTTTAGCAATCCAGCGAACCTGGATATGTTGTGTGATTTCTGTGTGGCGAATACGTGTCCGGCAGTGATTGCAACGACGGGGTACGAGGAAAGCCAGCTTGCGAAGATCGAATCGCTGTCGAAGCAAGTCCCGGTAGTGTTTTCGGCTAATTATTCGCTGGGAATCAATGTAATGAAGCGGGTCATTGCTGAGATTACGCCGATTCTGGAGGATACGTTTGATATTGAAATCATAGAGAAACATCATAACAAGAAGCTGGATGCGCCGAGCGGCACGGCAAAGATGCTGCTTGCGGCCGCTGATGGAACGGGGCGGTATGCGCATATATTCGGCAGGGACGGCAACAGGAAACGCAGCAAGGAGATCGGCGTCCATGCAGTGCGGGGCGGCACGATCGCAGGGGAGCATACGGTTCTCTATGCGGGAGAAGACGAGCTTTTGGAGATTAAGCATACGGCAGGATCGAAAAAGATCTTTGCGGCGGGTGCACTGAAAGCGGCACAATTTGCGGCGGATGCCCAAAAAGGGTTTTATAATATGGAAGACGTGTTATTCGGATAAAGATTCAGGCAAAGCGTCATGCGGCTGTGAGGCGTTTGCAAGATTAGCGCGCGGTGAGAACGAGCGAAAGGCGCTTGTGCAGGCAGGTGTTTATGCGCTTGCAGAAGCGGGACGAACGCTTGCAGAATCAGAATGCGGTGGACGTGCATGAAAATATTTGCGTGACTGGGTATTTATGTGTTTGCGAAAATCGGAACACTTGCAGAGCGGCGCAAATGATGATGCAGTGCATATTGCAGGAACGGACTACTTGCGAGTGGTACAGATTGAGCCTGGGCATTTGTTAAAAGCGGAAGGTTTGCGGGGCGGTGAGGATGCCGCCAGGGTGCGTTTTGCGTACATTTGCCGCATTGAATCCGGCGAAAAAAACAAAAGAGGAGAAACAGAGAAGATGGAAGCAAGGGAAATCATAGAATTTATCGGAAACGCAGAAAAAAAGACACCTGTAAAAGTATATGTCAAGGAAAGCGCACCTGTTGATTTTGCAGGCTGCCAGGTTTTCGGCAGCGGCGATAAGATCGTGTTTGGCGATTGGGCGGATATTAAAAAGGTTTTGGATGAAAACGCTGGCCACATCGAAGATTTTGTCGTTGAAAACGATTGCCGAAATTCGGCTATCCCTCTTCTCGACTTGAAAGATATCAAAGCAAGAATTGAGCCGGGTGCAATCATCCGGGATAAGGTGGAAATCGGTGACAATGCAGTGATTATGATGGGTGCAGTCATAAATATCGGCGCAGTGATCGGCGAGGGAACGATGATTGATATGGGTGCTGTCCTGGGCGGCAGGGCTACCGTGGGAAAGAATTGCCATATTGGTGCGGGGACTGTCCTGGCGGGCGTGATCGAGCCGCCGAGCGCACAGCCCGTCATCGTGGAAGATGGCGTTGTGATCGGTGCGAATGCAGTCGTGCTGGAGGGATGCCGCATCGGCAAAGGAGCTGTTGTCGCCGCAGGGGCGGTCGTTGTTGAGGATGTCGCCGCAGGCGTTGTGGTGGCAGGCGTTCCGGCGCGGGTGATCAAGGATGCGGCGGATACCGACGCAGGGAAGATCGAAATCGTGGATCTTTTGCGCAAGCTATAGGATTTGTGCGATAGGGCGATTCAAGTGGAAAAAACCGTGAAACTCTGTATAAATGAAGATTTTTGCTTGATTTATACAGAGTTTTGTATTTGTAATGGCGTGATTTTGCGCCAAGCAAACGAAAATTAGTCTTTTTTTGATCGGGAGCTAGGCGGAACAGCAAAATTGTGCGAGCTGATGACGGATATACAGCACAACAGGCCGGCCGTTGCTCGTAGCTTTAGCGAGTAGATGCAAACGCTGTACAATTAGGGCAAAAATTGCAAATTATACAGCGTTTTGCTGTTTCGCCCGCTCATAGGGGCGTTCTTTGCGGTAGCAGCACCCTTGCAGCCCAGGTCCCGCCTTTTGGCTGTTATCCTGATAACTAGGTTGCTTTATGGGTTATGCTGGATATATAATCCCAGCTTTGATTTCTTTCGCATTTTCCGAAGAAAAAGTGCGGAGGGATATCGATAACCTCAGCGGGTGCGTATTTCCCGAAGGGGTAACATCTGCCTTGAAAATTAAGCCCCCCGCCCCTTTATCGTTTGTGCAGGGTTCTTGTTTTTTCTATTTTCCTGCGATATACTGGTGAAGAATTTATTTTTTATGTGAAGGTACGTGATATGACATATGTGTTGTTAATCATAGGGTTTGTCTGTTTGGTAAAGGGCGCTGATTTTTTCGTGTCGGGCAGTTCGGATATCGCGCGGCGTTTTAGCATCCCTGAATTTATCATCGGGCTTACCATCGTCGCTTTTGGAACGAGCCTGCCGGAAGCTGCAGTGAGCGTGACGGCGGCGATGAAGGAAGCAAATGGGATCGCGCTGGGGAATGTTTTGGGGTCTAATTTATTTAACCTTCTGGTGGTGCTGGGCGTTTCTGCATTGTTTCAACCATGCCCCGTGGATAAACGGACATTGCGATTTGAGTATCCTCTGTCGATTGCAGCGGCTGCGCTCATCCCGGTTTTGTGTATTGGGGGAGGCGGCATGGATCTGGCGCTTTCCAGGACGGATGGCATCGTGCTGCTTGTGGTGTTTGTCTTTTTTCTGGCCATGACTGTCCGGGGCGTTGCCAGTGCGCAGGGCCGGGCGAAAAAGAATGCGTTGGGCAGTATGCGGAATGGCTCGAAAACCGGCGGGATGCAAAGCAGGGCGCATGGTTCTGCGGGCGCTGTGGGCGCTTTTGGAACTGCAGGCAAAGCAGGCGCTGTCAGCATGGATGCGGCAAGGGGGACAGATTCTCTGCGGGCAATGGGTGCGATAGGGGCGGCCGGGGAGACAGGAAAGGCAGTTTCCCTGCCGAAAGGCATTGTGCTTTCTGTGATCGGCGTCGCCGGAATCGTTTTTGGCGGGGATGTCGTCGTGGACTGCGCTGTTGCCATTGCAGATTCACTTGGCATTGACGAAACCCTGATCGGCCTTACGATTGCAGCCGTCGGCACATCGCTTCCGGAGCTGGTCACGAGCGTAGTGGCGGCATCCAAGGGGAAGACGGATATCGCAGTGGGGAATGTCATTGGCTCAAATTTGTTTAATTTGTTATTTGTGCTGGGATTATCCGTTACCATCCATCCGATTCAGGCGGCTTTGTTTTCTGTCTATGATTCGCTGATCCTCATAGGTGCGAGCTTGCTCGTATACATTCCGTTTGCCAAACATGGAGCGTTAAACCGTAAATGGGGGATTTTAATGGTTTTGCTCTATGGAATCTATATGGCGTATATCATCATGCGGACAATGTGAGAATGAACAGCGGGAAGTATAAAACCAGCGGGAACTGAGAAAAATTCTCTTATCCTGAAAATAAAGGATGTGTGCGTTAATGCATTTAGCCAAAAGAATGGAAAGGGGATGCACATGACTTATCTATTGTTGTTGCTTGGTTTTGTTTTGCTGGTGAAAGGCGCTGATTATTTTGTCTCGGGCAGTTCCGCTATCGCAAGATATTTTCATATTCCTGCGTTCATCATCGGGCTTACCATCGTAGCGTTGGGAACAAGCCTTCCCGAGGCGGCGATCAGCGTTGCCGCTGCAATGCGGGAGGCAAATGGCATTACCATAGGGAATGCCCTTGGTTCTAATCTGTTTAATCTTTTAGTAGTGCTGGGGGCGGCTTCCGTAATCAAAACTTGTCCCGTTTCCAAAAGCACGCTGCGTTTTGAATATCCCCTGTCGATTTTTGCCGCAGCGCTTATTTTATTGCTTTGCGCAAGCCGTAATGCTTCGGGCATGATCCTGTCCAGGCTGGATGGGCTTTTGCTTTTGGCTGTCTTGATTGCATTTCTCGTTATGACCGTGCGGCGGGCGGCCGAAGAAAGAAGGGGGATTGTAAGCGGCAAGGCGGGTGCGGGCGAGGAGGGCAAGCGCTTTCGAGAGCTTTTGGCGGAAAATGAGATGGAAGCGGAGCGTGGAGTGGATAAGGCGGGTGCGGGCGAAGGCGCTAAGACCTTTCGAGAGCCTTTGGTGAAGAATGAAGCGGAGCAAAAGCATGGAATAAATGCGACAGCGTATTCTCCAGAGCTTTCGGCAGATGGAATGAAGGGGTGCGGGGATGAGGCGGCGCGGGATTTGCAAACGCCGCAAGCGGATGGGGGTGAAAATTGTCCGCAAGCGGTTTCCCTGCCAAAAGGCGTGATTTTTACCATCGCAGGCGCGGCAGCCATTATCTTTGGCGGCGACATTGTCGTCGATTCCGCCACGACGATTGCGGAAGCCTTTGGCATCGATGAAACGTTGATCGGGCTTACCGTCGTGGCTTTCGGCACTTCCCTGCCGGAGCTGGTCACGAGCGTCGTAGCCGCGGCAAAGGGTGAGACGGATATCGCAGTGGGAAATGTCATCGGCTCGAACCTTTTCAATTTATTGATGGTTCTGGGGTTGTCCGTTTTCATCCATCCCATCCGGGTATCCCTGTTTTCAGTCTATGATTTATCTATTCTGATTATCGCCAGTCTCATTGTGCTGGTTCCGCTGGCAAGAAAGCAGGCATTGACGCGGGGCTGGGGCATTTTGCTCTTGGCAATGTACGGCGCATATCTGGCGTACATTATCATGCGGACAATGTAAACGACTGGCATTTTGCTGTTCGCTGCCTGCATATTCCCGCATCTGGAGATTTTGCAAAACGGCTTCAAGCGTATTCCCGCAGGGGGTGCAACGGCTTTCCTATGCGCCCATTTGGATGGAAAACTCTTGGTGAAGCACGAAACAATTATTGCGGCCCGGGTAACATATGTTTGGCGAACTAAGTATTTTTTAAACAATGCCTGCGGGCGTATGGATAATTGCCTCCGTAAGTGATATACTTACGTTGGGATTTATATAATAGATTCGGAAGACACAGCAGCAAAAAACAAAACGCTTAAAGGAGGGAAATTATGAACTTGGTATTAAAAAGCACTTGCATTTATGACAGCGTGAGCGACAAGCCCTTTGCAGGATACATCGAGGTGGAAAACGAAAAAATCAAAGCAGTGGTAAAGGGCAGCACAGGCAAATACAGTGATACTGCGAAGTACAATCTCATCGACTGCGGGGACCGGACCATAACGGCAGGGCTTTGCGATGGGCATATCCATTTGTTCCTGGGTTCGCTCCACACGGCGACGGTGGATTTATACGATTCGGCGACAGAAGACGAGGCTGCAAGGTGGATGTATGATTTCTACAAGGAGCGTGATGACGAATGGCTGCTTGGTTTCAGATGGTCGCACTACAGATGGCCGGATGAAAAACTGCCGGCGAAAACCAGCCTTGACAAGTATTTTCCTGACCGTCCGGTCATTGCTTTTAACGATGAACTTCACGCCGTATGGGTAAACAGCAAGACGATGGAAATGTGCGGGATCACGAAGGACACGCCGAATCCTGTAGGCGGCACGATGGAACGGGATGCAAATGGCGAACCGACCGGATTTTTCCTGGAGCAGCCTGCGATGGCGATGGTCACGGAAAAAGCGCTGGATGTGTCGCCGGAAAAGGAAGAGGAACTGATCAAGGGCTTTATAAAAAAAGCGCAGAGCAAGGGCGTTACTTCGGTGGGAGCTGTCCAGGTGCTGAAGATCATGAAGAATGAAGCCTGCCGCCGCCTGGAAGAAAAAGGTGAGCTGAAAGTAAGGGTGTTCTTTGCACCACACATCGAAATGGATACGCAGGAGGCGATCAAACTGAAAGAAGCGTATCATTCTGATAAATTGAAATTCATCGGCCTAAAGGGGTTTGCGGATGGGACGCCGTTGGGTTATACGGGATATATGGTAGAGCCGTATATCGACCGTCCGGGTTTCCGTTCTGAGCCGCTTCTTGACCCTGAATGGCTTCGCCAAAAGAGCCTGGAATGCTACAAGAACGATATTGGCCTTAGGATTCACGCCTGCGGTGACGGTGCGGTAAGGCTGGCGTTGGATTCGTATGAAGCGGCCCGCAAGGAATATGGCGACAAGGATGTGCGCAATACGATCGAGCATATTGAGGTTTTACATAAGGACGACGTGAAGCGTTTTGCGGAGACGAAGACGATTGCCAGCATACAGCCGACCCACATCTTGATGGAATCGCTGGAAAAGCATCCGGTTTTCGAGATGCTGGATGCGGAACGGATCAAGCTGGCATGGCCGGGCAAAACGCTGGAAAGGAATGGTGCGGCGGTCGCTTTCGGCACGGACTACCCGATCGTTGACCTCGACCCGGTGGATACGCTTTACAGGGCGGTCAAGAGGCGCATGGAGGATGACAGGCCGGAGGATGGCTGGAATCCGCAGGAAAAGTTCACCCTGGCGGAAGCGATCACGCATTCCACGCTGGGACCTGCTTATATGTTCGGCATGGAGGATAAAATCGGAAGCCTCGAGGCTGGTAAGCTGGCGGATATCAATGTGTTCAATAAAAATGTGTTTGAGAGCGAAGACGATATTCCGTCGGTGAAGACGGAGCTGACCGTGTTTAACGGCGAAATCGTTTATAATGAGCTGTAAAATGTTGGATGGCTTTGCGGCGTAATGAGATGAGGATAGAAAATGCCGAAGCTTCGGAAAACCGGGCTTCGGCGTTTGGTGTGTAGCGGATATGTTTATTTTAGTAACCCGTATGCCTCTTCTGCCACTGGTTCCAGCCATTCATTGGAACAATTTTCCCCTGGCACTTCTATTGCTAGATGGGAAAACCAGCTATCCGGTGCAGCGCCATGCCAGTGCTTTATGCCTGTCTGAATGTTGATGCAGCCGCCTGGTTTCATCTCGATGGCGTCTTTGTTCCATTCCTGGTAGTAGCCGCGGCCGGCAACACAGACCAGGATTTGCCCGCCGCCCTGGTTGGCGTGGTGGATATGCCAGTTGTTGCGGCAGCCTGGCGCAAAGGTTACATTGAATATCCCTGCCTGGGACGTGGAAATCGGTGCCAGAAAGCTTTTCCCTGAAAAGTATTGTGAGAACCCATCGTTTGGCGCACCAATCGGAAAGACCATCGCTTTTGCATGCGCCCGCATTTCGGGATCTTCATAAGGGAAATCCCCCTCGCAGGGCGACCATATTTCTTTTGCCAGGTTGAACACTGCCCATCCTTTTGGCCAGCCTGCATAAAATGCGGTGTGCGCAATGATCGCCGCAATCTCCTTCTGCGTGACGCCGTGATTTTTTGCATTTTGCAGATGAAACTTCAATGAGGAGTCCGTAATTCCCGATGACATCAATGCGACAACGGTGATGATGCTTCTCGTCTTGACGTCGATATCCTGGTTGTTCCAATTCTCGCCGAAGAGAATATCGTCGTTGTAATGCGCAAACTCAGGGGAAAACTCCCCTAAAGCTTCTTTTCCTGCTGTTTGGATTATCTTTTTAGCCATGTTTAACCCTCCTTTTCTGGCATTCTGGCATTTCCTGTTTTATAGCGTTTCATATGCTTTGCATATTTTGCTGTTTTAAGCCGTTGGGGCAGGTGCAGGGAAAATGCAATTTGTTTTCGCCGCGCTTTGTATGCTCTATAGCGGCGTCGTGTTAGAGTGGTTTGATGGAAAAGCGGCGTAGTGCAAAAGCGCTTTTATTTTAGCCCGTCAAGCCATTCTTTTGCCTCGGCTTCATCTGCTCCGTTGAACCGTTTTCCGCCGGCAATATTAATGTCAGGGTACGAGCGTTGCAGATCTTGTATGCTTTGTTCGACACCGCTGCCCCCGGAGGTGCAGAACAAGTAGACCGTGGCATCGTTTAGATTATAATTTTCCAAAAATGTCTGGATGATGCGGGGCGCTGTCCCGTGCCAAATGGGATAACCGAGGTAGATGGTATCGTATTCCGCCGCTTGGCTTAAATCGTTTTTAATAGCTGGCCTTGCAGACGTATCGCCCATTTCCTGGTTTGCCCTGCAATTATCATCAGTGTAGTTCAAGTCTTCTGGTGTATATGCTTCTTGCGGTACGATTTCAAAGCGTGCTGCGCCTGTTTCATCTGCGATCAGGTTTGCGGCTTCGGCCGTCGTTCCGGTTGCAGAGAAGAAGACTACCGCGATTTTTGTTGAATCGTTTTGTTCCGTTTGCGTTGTTTCTGTCTGTCCGCCTGTAGTGTTTTCATTGTTTTGAGCCGTTTTGCAGGCCGTAAGGGAAACGGCCAGTACGGTTGTCAGCATGATCGCCAGGAACAGGCTGATTATTCTTTTTTGCATTGCGTTTTACCTCCAAGGGCAGGGAAACTGGACGTTCCCTGCGTTTTATCATGTAGAAAATACCGTTGTAAGCGATATGATGGACTGTTCGGAATATCCGGTGGATGTCCGGAGTTTACAACAAAGCCTGCCGCTGGAAAACAATCGGCGAAGCAGGGTTTGCTGCATATTTATTTTGACATCGTGTAAATGCATGATACTACTATTTTGACGTTGTGTCAATATATTTTGGAAAGAAAATTACCGAAACCATCGAAGCGTGTTTCTCGTGAAAGCTATGTCAAATACCTGTTTTTCATTTGCGGGAGCCAGATGAATTAAACTCAAATAAAAAACTCTGTATCAATAAGCTAAAAAATTTCATTTATACAGAGTTAGGAAGAATTGAGAAAAATGTGATTAAAAAATTCCCTGGATTTTTCAAGCATACGTTGTTTGAGGGAATTTAGCGGAAGTTTTAAATGCTAGACACATATTTGCTGTTCCTTTTTATTGTTCTTTAGCTTGCAAGTGATTTTCCCGCCCAGACCCCGGCGATGCACAGGGTAAGGCTTAATGCGGCGTACAGCCCGAAGAGAAGCCATTTGCCGTTTTGCAAAAGCTCCAGTGATTCCAGGGAAAAGGTCGAGAATGTGGTAAAGCCGCCGCACAGCCCCACTTTCAGGAACAACACGGCAGCAGTGTTTGCAGTGTCGCATGAATCAGCGTAGCGGACGGCCATGCCGATTACGATTGCGCCAATGGCATTTATGATAAGGGTGTGAAACGGGATCTCCCATTTGTTCAAGAACGGGATTAGGCCGATTAAGTATCGGAACACAGATCCGATAAAGCCGCCCGCTCCTACTGCCAGGCAATTGATTAACATATGCATACTTTCCTTTTCAGTGCTTTTGTTGTTTTGTTTTTGCTTTGATTTTTGCGCATTTCGTTATTTTGCCGCTGATTATTCCGTTTTGCTATTTCGCATAAATCAATATGTTCCATCGTTGCGCAAACGTGGTTCATTCTATTTTGCCATACATTTTGCCGCATCACAAATCGATGTTTGCTGTTGTTTTGCGTCTCGGTTGAGCCATGCTGTCATGTTGCGATAATGCCGCAGTTCCTTTCAGGATTCAGGCTTTCGCTACATGATTTTGCCGCACTGCCGTAGAAAAATTAGGGGAACAGTCCCCTTGTCCGCTGGGTCTGTTCCCCAATATCATATCCTTTAAATCCGCTAAGCCCGCACAGGGCAGAAGCGCTATTTTACTTCTACTGTCCAGCCCATGTCGTCAGCAATTTTGCCGGTCTGTATGCCATAGAGGGTATCGTACAGCTCCTGCGCGATCGGTCCGATGCCGCCGCCGTTGATAACCATGGCTTCGCCTTTGTAGCAAAGCTCGCCTACAGGCGAGATAACGGCTGCCGTGCCGGATGCGAACATTTCCTTGAACTGCCCTTTTTCATAAGCTGCGCTGACTTCGTCGATGGTAAGCCTTCTTTCGCTGATCTTCATGCCTTTTTTCTTCAGCAGCGCGATCACGGAATTTCTCGTGATGCCCGGCAGGATCGTGCCGTCGAGCGGAGCAGTGATGATTTCATCGCCGATCACGAAGAAAGCGTTTGACGTGCCGATTTCCTCCACATACCTTCTTTCCACGCCATCCAGCCAGAGGATCTGTTCATAGCCTTTTTCATGCGCTTCTTCCTGCGCCTTTAAGCTTGCGGCATAATTTCCGCCGCATTTTGCCTCGCCCGTGCCGCCTGCGGTCGCGCGGACATATTTATCCTCTACATAAATTTTGGTCGGCGTCAGCCCGCCTTCGTAGTAAGGCCCTACAGGGCTTAGAA
>CAMNSS010000002.1 GCA_946555345.1 uncultured Eubacterium sp.
CTTCTGTCAAGAGATAAGGGGTGGAGATTTACGAAGTAAATACTACCCGCCTCTTAATCGAGAAGATTATTGCGGGGTTAGGCTTGCGCCAAGCCCGCATCAATCTTCTGTCAAGAGATAAGGGGTGGAGATTTACGAAGTAAATACTACCCGCCTCTTGACAGAAGATTACTTGGAATACAATTCGACGATAAGATGCTCTGCTACAGGAGTATCTATTTCCTCTCTTGTCGGCACAGAAAGAACTTTTCCTTCGAGCTTTTCTACATCTACAGCTACCCATGCAGGAACTGTAATTGACATTTCTTTTACTTCCTTAAATTTCGGCGAGTTTGTGCTCTTTTCCTTAACCTTGATAATATCCCCCGGCTTAACGGTATAGGACGGAATATCGACCTTCCTGCCGTTTACCTGGAAATGTCCATGATTAACGAGCTGTCTTGCTTCTTTTCTGGATGAAGCGAATCCCAGCCTGAATACCACGTTATCCAATCGTGTTTCTAATAAGATCAGCAGGTTTTCACCTGTAATGCCTGCTTTTCGTTCTGCTTTATCGAAGAGATTCCTAAACTGCGTTTCCTGCAAGCCGTAAAACCTCTTTGCCTTCTGCTTTTCCCTAAGCTGCAATCCATAGTCCGAAACCTTTGACCTGCCCTGTCCATGCTGTCCGGGAGCATAAGCTCTTCGATCGATCGCACATTTGCTGCTATAGCATCTGTCTCCCTTTAAAAAGAGCTTCTGACCTTCTCTTCTGCATAATCTGCAATTAGCGTCTGTATATCTTGCCATTTGAATGTTTCCTCCCTTCTATTAGACTCTTCTTCGTTTCGGCGGTCTGCATCCGTTATGTGGAATCGGCGTAATGTCTTTGATCATCGTGATTTCAAGACCTGCTGTCTGAAGCGCCCTGATAGCGGCTTCCCTTCCGGATCCCGGACCCTTCACGTAAACTTCAACTGTTTTTAAGCCGTGTTCCATCGCTGCCTTGGCAGCCTCTTCAGCCGCCGACTGTGCGGCATACGGCGTGGATTTTCTGGAACCCTTGAAGCCCAGGGAGCCAGCGCTTGACCATGATAAGGCGTTTCCTGCCATATCGGTCAGCGTTACCAATGTATTATTAAAGGTAGCCTGAATATGAGCCTGGCCTTTTTCAACATTTTTACGTTCTCTTTTCTTCTTTCTGACAGCCTTTTTTACAGCTTTAGCCATATTGTCCTACCTCCTTTACTTCTTCTTTCTTCCTACGGTCTTTTTCGGACCTTTGCGAGTTCTAGCGTTTGTCTTGGTCTTCTGTCCTCTTACTGGCAGGCCTCTTCTGTGCCTGATTCCCCTGTAGCATCCGATTTCCATCAGGCGCTTGATGTTCAGGTTCACATCTCTTCGCAGGTCGCCTTCCACCATGTAATCCGCTTCGATTACTTTTCTGATCTTACCTGCTTCTTCCTCTGTCAGATCCTTGACCCTCGTGTCAGGATTGATTCCGGTTTTCTTCAAGATTTCTCTTGAGGTCGGCCAACCTATTCCGTAGATGTAGGTCAGGCCAGCTTCGATTCTTTTTTCATTTGGTAAGTCTACACCGGCTATACGAGCCATATTTTCCTCCTGTTCCCATCTTCCGTCACGCATCCTGCCTTACCAAAACAGGCAGGCCGTAATATAAACGGGATGTTCTTTGTTTGTTACAACTAATTCATATAAATAAATTTATTTATATCACTTGCTTTTGCCGCCGAGGACAATCAGTATGAAAAATCTGATTGCTGCCTGAACGTGCTTACAAGCCACTTTTCTGCTAGCAGGAAAGGAATCTTATTTTGCAATTGGTCCACCATAACCTTTGGTTGCTCCAACGGGCGTTCCGCACTCGTTGCTATCCGTTTTGTCAACGAACCGCTAAGGCTCTTCGGACAAAAAGGTTCGGTGTTCGCACTGACACAATGTAGCGCACACCTGCGGAGATTGCCTCCATAAGATTTCTCTGATTGCTAATTCAATGACCTTGCAATCAAGTCACTTCTTCCCCCAGCGGGAAAATCTTTTGCGGAGATGACCTCCGCAGGCACGGCCGCCACGTAGCTTTAAGCGCCGAGGACAGTCATCGGAGCAAACGATTTTTCCCATTTAGCCCTGCTTCTGCTTATGCTTCGGGTTTTCGCAGATCACCATTACCCTGCCTTTTCTTTTAATGACCTTGCATTTTTCACACATCGGCTTTACGGAAGCTCTAACCTTCATTTGAATTCCTCCTTTTATGCCTTTCCTCTCCAGGTGATGCGGCCTCTGGTAAGGTCGTAAGGCGATAATTCCACCTTTACTTTATCCCCCGGAATAATTCTGATATAGTTTGTTCTGATCTTCCCGGAAACGTGCGCAAGCACCTTGTGTCCGGTTTCAAGTTCTACAATAAACATTGCGTTAGGCTGCGCCTCAATTACTTTGCCTTCCGCTTCTATGACATCTTTCTTTGCCATTTCAACACCTCGCTACTATTCAGCTAATGTGAGCAGCTCCGGCTCACCGTCTGTTATAACGACCGTATTCTCATAATGTGCCGATAGCTTCCCGTCGAGGGTAACTACAGTCCAATCATTTGAGAGCGTCTGCACATCATATCCGCCTTCACAGATCATCGGCTCTATCGCAAAGGTCATTCCCTTGGCAAGCCGCGGTCCCCTGCCTGCCTTGCCATAATTGGGGATCTGTGGTTCTTCATGCATCTTCTGGCCAACGCCATGGCCCACAAAATCCCTGATGACCGAAAATCCTTCGCTTTCCACCTTCGTCTGCACCGCATGGGATATGTCAGACAGCCGGCATCCTGCCCGGCAGAATTCCATTCCCGCAAAGAAACTGTCCTTTGCCGCCGCAATGAGCCGCGCCGCCGTATCGCTGATCTTTCCTACCGGATAAGTCCTCGCAGCGTCGCTTACATAGCCTTGATAAGTTGCCCCGATGTCCACGCTGACGATGTCGCCTTCCTTTAGCTTTCGTTTTTTATGCGGGATGCCATGGACAACCTCTTCGTTAACGGATACGCATGCGCTGGCCGGAAATCCATATAAACCTTTAAAGGATGGAACCATGCCCTGCTTTCTGATCGCATCCTCAACGAACCTGTCGATATCCATCGTCGAAATGCCAGGCTTTACAAAATCCTCCAAATCTTTAAGGATAAGGCCTGTCACCCTGCCCGCTTCTCTCATCAGCTCTATTTCCTGATCGGATTTGACAATGATCATCGTCACTCACCTAATACGTCTGCGATTGCATTGAATACGTTTTCCAGCCCGATCGCGCCATCGATGTGGGCGATGTTCCCGGCTTTTTCATAGTAGTCGACGAGCGGTTTTGTTTCGTTATTGTATACTTCGATTCGATTGGCTGCCGTTTCTTCGTTATCGTCCTTCCTCTGCTCCAGTTCTGCGCCACAGATATCGCAGATTCCCTCTTTTTTCGGCGGGATATTCACGACGTGGAAAGATGCGCCGCACTTTTTGCAGACTCTCCTGCCCGTCAGCCTGATCATCAGTTCCTCTTTTTCCACCTCGATGTCGAGGACATGATCGATCTTCTTCCCCTGTGCGGCAAGAAACTCATCCAGCTTTTCTGCCTGGAAAACGGTTCTTGGGAATCCGTCCAGCAGGAATCCGTCTTTGCAATCATCAGCCTTGAGCCTGTCTGTCGCAATTTCCACAACCAGTTCATTCGGAACGAGCTGCCCTTTGTTCATATATTCTTGCGCCTTCTTGCCCAGTTCAGTGCCTTGTTTGATGTTCGCCCTGAATATATCGCCTGTTGAGATATGCGGAATCTTGTATTTCTCGACAATTTTAACTGCCTGGGTGCCTTTGCCTGCTCCCGGAGGGCCTAATAAAATTAAATTCATATCCTACCTCCTGTTACTTAAGGAAACCTGAATAGTTTCGCATTACCATCTGTTGTTCGAGCTGCTTCATGGTATCCAGCGCAACGCCCACCGCAATCAGCAGCGACGTACCGCCGAAGTGGAAGTTAAGCCCGCCAAGCTGGCTGACAACCGTTGGCAAAATAGCGACAGCTGCCAAGAAAATTGCCCCTACAAAGGTAATTCTTGTCATTACTCTGTTTAAGTATTCAACAGTTGCCCTTCCCGGCCTGATTCCCGGAATAAATCCGCCGTTTGCCTTCATATTCTGCGCAACCTCCATCGGGTTGAAGGTTACCGAAGTATAAAAATACGTGAAGAATATGATCAGCAATACGTTAAACGCAGCATATACCCATACGCCCGGCGTTCCCATCGGTGACAGCCACTTTTCGATCCATGCAGCAACACCGCTTTCCGTATCCATAAAATAAGTGATTGTAAGCGGGAACTGCAAGAACGACATCGCAAAGATTACTGGAATTACGCCTGCCTGGTTGACCTTGAGCGGAATATGCGTCGCCTGGCCGCCGTACATCTTCCTGCCGACTACCCTCTTGGCATACTGCACCGGGATTCTTCTCTGGCCCTGCTGCACATAGATGATTCCCACGATTACCAGCACGCAGAAAATCAGGAAAATAATCAGCGTAACGATGCTCATGCTTCCATCCTGGAGCTTCACCCAAATCTGCTGAATCGCAGAAGGCAGCCTCGATACGATCCCTGCGAAGATAATCAAGGAGATGCCGTTGCCGATCCCATGTTCATTGATCTGCTCGCCAAGCCACATCAGGAACGCCGTGCCTGCTGTGAGAACCAGAACAATTACAGCAATGGAGAAGAAATCGGTACTGATCAATGCCTGCCGGAAAAGTCCTACCGACACGCCGATCGCCTGAATGACAGCCAATACGACTGTCAGGTATCTCGTGTACTGGGCGATCTTCTTCCTTCCTTCATTGCCTTCTCTCGCCAGCCGCTCCAAGGAAGGAATTGCGATCGTCAAGAGCTGGATGATGATGGAAGCTGTAATATATGGCGTAATGCTCAGCGCAAATATCGTAAATTGGCTGAATGCACCTCCGGAGAACAGATTGAACAGAGCAAAAAGTCCTGTTTCGCTGTCAAAAGTCTGAGTAAGAATGTCCCTGTCGATCCCCGGAACCGGGATCTGCGAGCCCACTCTGAAGATCAGCAGCATAAGCAGCGTAAATATGATCTTCTTCCTGATATCAGGAATGTTCCAAGCCTTTGCAACTGTTCTGATCATCTCCATCAGATCACCTCTGCCTTCCCTCCGGCAGACTCAATTTTTTCTACCGCAGTCTTGCTGAACTTATTAGCCTGGACAGTCAGATTCTTCTCCAGCGTTCCATCGCCTAAGATCTTGATGCCGCCGTTCTTAACCTGCTTAACAAGCCCGCGTTCCTTCAAAAGCTGCGGGGTAACTACAGTGCCTGCGTCAAATCTGTCCAGATCCCTTACGTTTAAAATGGTATATTCCGTCCTCCAAATGTTGGTGAATCCCCTCTTCGGAATTCGTCTGTAAAGAGGCATCTGTCCGCCTTCAAATCCAGGCCTTACGCCGCCGCCGCTTCTTGATTTCTGTCCATTCATGCCTCTTCCGGCAGTTGTTCCTTGTCCAGATGCCGTTCCGCGGCCCTTTCTCTTTCGCGCTTTTGTTGCGCCTTTGACCGCTCTCAATTCATGCAGTTTCATTTCCTTGCACCTCCTATCCTATAGTTCTTCTACAGTCAAAAGATGCGATACCTTGTTTACTGCGCCTCTTGTTACAGGGGAGTCAACAAGCTCAACCGACTGGTGCATCTTCCTAAGTCCTAACGCTTCTACAACTTTTCTCTGCTTCGGGGAAGCGCCAATAACACTTTTTGTCAATGTGATTTTAATCATTTTTGCCATTGTTTCTTCCTCCTTATCCTAAGATTTCTTCTTTCGTCTTTCCTCTTCTGGCCGCAACCTGTTCCACCGTCATCAGGCCTTTCAGTCCTGCAATCGTCGCATAAGCCATGTTTCCGGTATTGTTTGAGCCGATGGACTTCGCCCTGATATCCTTCACACCTGCCGCTTCAAGAACGGTACGGACAGAGGAACCTGCGATAACGCCAGTACCTGGGGCGGCTGGCATCAGGAGAACCCTTCCTGCGCCGAAAATTCCCAGGTTTCTATGCGGAATCGTCGACCCTACCGTAGGAACATAAATGAGATTCTTCTTCGCATCTTCTGTCGCTTTTCGGACGGCTTCAGGAATTTCCTGCGCTTTGCCAAGGCCTACGCCGACATGCCCATTGCCATCGCCAACGACTACCGTGACGCTGAATCTCATGTTTCTTCCGCCTTTAACGGTCTTCGCAACACGCCTGATATTGACGATCGTTTCGTTTAATTCCAGCTTTGATGCATCTATAGTATTTCGCATTCAACTTACCTCCTGTTAGAATTTCAACCCTGCTTCACGAGCACCGTCGGCAAGTTCTTTCACTCTCCCGTGATAGAGGAATCCGCCTCTGTCAAAGGTAACCTCTTCGATTCCCTTGGCAAGTGCTCTCTTCGCGATAGCTTCTCCTACTGTCTTGGCAGCCGCTTTATTGCCGCCATATGCAACCTGTGACTTCAATTCTTTGTCAATGGTCGATGCGGAAGCAAGTGTAACGCCGTTAACATCATCGATAATCTGAGCCGAAATGTTTTTATTGCTTCTGAAAACGCAAAGTCTTGGCTTCTCAGGAGTGCCGGAAAGATTTTTTCTAATTCTCTGGTGTCTGGCAACACGTCTATCGTTTCTGCTTTCTCTAGCCATTTTACATTACTCCTTTCCTTACTGGGCTCCGGTTTTGCCTTCTTTTCTGCGGATATATTCGCCTTCGTAACGAATGCCCTTGCCCTTATATGGCTCCGGCTTTCTCCAGGCCCTGATATTCGCAGAATAGTTTCCAACCTGCGCTTTACTGATTCCTTTAACGATTATTGTGGTGGCATCCGGCACTTCCGTTTCGATCCCCTCAGGATCAGCAAGCTCAACCGGATGGGAATATCCCAGGTTCATTACCAAGGTCTTGCCCTTTTTCTCAGCTTTGTAACCAACGCCTACCAGTTGAAGCTTCTTGGAGTAGCCTTCCGTTACGCCGATGACCATGTTGTTAATCAAGGACCTTGCCAGCCCGTGCTGCGCCCTCTTTGCCGCTTCGTCGCCATCCCTTGATACGGTGACAACGCCATCCTTGTTTTCGATCGTTAACAAAGTGCTTATCTGTTCCTGCAGTTCGCCCTTCGGTCCTTTCACGGTAACGAGGTTCTTATCGTCTACCTTGACCTCCACGCCGGCAGGAAGAGTGATCGGTTTAATCCCTATTCTTGACATTTTCTATTTCCTCCTACCATACATAACAAATTACTTCGCCGCCGATTCCCAGTTTCCTGGCTTCCTTATCGCTGATTACCCCCTTTGATGTGGAGATAACTGCGATTCCCAGTCCGCCTAATACCCTTGGGATTTCATTTGCTTTCGCATAGGATTTCAATCCCGGCTTTGAAATTTTTCTGATTCCGCTAATAACTCTTTCTTTGTCAGGGCCATACTTCATCGTAACTGTGATGATTCCTTGTTTATTATCCTCTGTTACTTTAAAGTCTTCGATATAGCCCTCTTCTTTCAAGATTCCCGCAATGGATTTCTTCATCTTGGATGCAGGAATATCAACTGTCGGATGTCCTGCAGTATTCGCATTTCTGATTCTTGTCAGCATATCCGCAATTGGATCTGTCATTGTCATTGTTTCTTACTCCTCTCCCCGTTAGTTTTGCAGCGCCTGTCCCCACGATTTCCCTTGGGAATGGTGCGGGATGCGCGCCGCCACTTGTACCCTTTCAGGTATATATCGCAATGCTTTCGCATCTGGCGGCAAGCGGCGTTTCCGCTACAACTTTACGGTTAGTCGTGTTAACTTATTTTTTAAATCGCTCCGAAAAACCATGTGCGGCAAGAAATGAAACAAGCCAAGCCCGCAAGCCCGCTTTTCCAGGCAAAAGGGCATGAAATGCGCCTGCGCCGCCACGATGGTTCTGTCAGGCAATCAATCCTACCAGGAAGCTTTCTTGACGCCCGGAATCTCACCCTTGTAAGCAAGTTCCCTGAAGCAAATACGGCAGATTCCATACTTTCTCAGCACCGAATGCGGTCTTCCGCAAATCCTGCATCTTGTATATGCGCGCGTTGAAAATTTAGGTTTTCTCTGCTGCTTTACTTTGAGAGATGTCTTTGCCATTATTCTCCTCCTCTGCTATTTTTCAAACGGCAGACCAAGCCCTGCGAGCAATGCCGCTGCTTCTTCGTCTGTTTGCGCCGTCGTGGTAAATACGATATTCATGCCTTTGATAGTATCAACTTTATCGTAGTTGATTTCAGGGAAGATAAGCTGCTCTTTGATCCCCATTGAGTAATTTCCCCTGCCGTCAAAAGAATTCTTGCTAACGCCTTTGAAGTCTCTCACACGCGGAAGAGCGATGTTGAAAAGCTTATCGATGAATTCGTACATATTGTCGCCTCGCAGCGTAACCTTTGCGCCTACAGGCATTCCCTGTCTGACTTTAAAGTTTGCGATCGATTTCCTTGCCTTCGTCACGATCGGCCGCTGTCCCGTAATCAGGCTGATTTCCTCTACAGCGCTTTCCAGGATTTTTGCATTTTCCTTCGCTTCCCCAAGGCCCATGTTAAGGGTGACCTTTTCGAGCTTTGGCACTTCCATCACGTTCTCATATTTAAACTGATCCATTAACGCAGGAAATACGTCATTTTTATAAGTTTCTCTTAATCTTGCTGTCAAAATCGTCTCCTCCTTTCCTAGTCTATTACGGTCCCGGTCTTCTTCGCTACCCTGACCTTCTTGCCGTTTTCTACTTTATACCCGATTCGGCTCGCCTGCTTTGCTTTCGTATCGTAGTACATAACATTTGAAACGCTGATCGGACCTTCCTGGTGCTTGATTTCAGCAGCTTCCTTCTGGGTCTGCTTCTGATGCCTGGTTTGAATGTTAACGCCTTCTACGATCACTCGGTTTTCTTTTGGCATTGCCTTTAATACTTTACCGGTCTTTCCCTTGTCCTTACCGGTAAGTATGATTACTGTATCATCTTTTTTAATACGCATCTCGTAACCTCCTATAATACTTCCGGCGCCAGGGATACGATTTTCATGAAGCCCTTATCTCGCAATTCTCTTGCCACAGGCCCGAAAATACGGGTTCCAACCGGCTGTAAATCTTCCTTTATAATAACCGCTGCGTTCTGGTCAAACTTCACGTAACTGCCGTCTGCCCTTCTGGCACCATGCTTTGACCGGACTACAACAGCCCTGACTACTTCGCTTTTCTTTACAACTCCGCCGGGAGCCGCATCCTTTACCGCACAAACGATTACATCGCCGATATTGGCATACTGGCGGCTCGTTCCACCCAGAATACGGATGCACAAAAGCTCTTTCGCACCAGAGTTGTCAGCTACCTTTAATCTTGTTTCAGTCTGAATCATTGTCAGGTGCCTCCTTTACTTAACTTTCTCAACGATGTTCACAAGTCTCCATCTCTTGTCCTTGGACAGGGGCCTTGTTTCCATAATTCTAACTTTATCACCGATCTGGCATTCATTGTTTTCGTCGTGAGCCTTGACTTTCTTCGTCCTCTTTACAGCTTTTCCGTAAAGGGAATGTCTTACGAAGTCTTCAACTGCTACGACAATTGTCTTATCCATCTTATCGCTGGTTACCATACCGACTCTTGTCTTTCTTCTGTTTCTTTCAACTGCCATAATCCATCCTCCTTTCCGTTAGCCGTTCGTCTTGGCCAGTTCCTTTTCCCTGATAATGGTTTTCACCCTGGCGATATTCTTCTTCGTTTCACGCATTTTCATCGGGTTTTCAAGCTGTCCTGTAACATGCTGGAACCTGAAATTAAAAAGTTCTTTTTTCATCTTCAACAATTCCACATTCAGTTCGTCTTCTGACATTTCTCTCATTTTCTTCAATTCCATTATGCTTCACCACCCTTTGCTATTTCCGTTTTCTTGATGGCAAATTTACTCTTGATTGGCAGTTTATGCCCGGCAAGCCGCATCGCTTCCCTTGCCTGTTCTTCCGTAACGCCTTCTATTTCAAACATGACCCTGCCCGGCTTTACGACTGCTACCCAGTACTCCGGAGCGCCTTTACCGGAACCCATACGTACTTCAGCCGGCTTCTTCGTTACTGATTTATGAGGGAAGATTTTAATATAAACCTTACCACCTCTCTTAACAGATCTGGTCATTGCAATTCTGGCTGCTTCAATCTGATTTGAAGTTATCCATCCACATTCGGTTGCTACCAGGCCGTATTCACCGTAGGTGATCGTGTTTCCCTTCGTAGCCTTGCCCTTCATTCTGCCTCTGTGGACTCTTCTGCGTTTAACGCGCTTTGGCATTAACATGACGCGTGTCCTCCTTTCATTACTCTGTCGCCCCCGCGCGACATAAAGGTATCCCCGCAGGGGGTTTCATTACTCTGTCGCCCCCATGCGGCATAAAGGTATCCCCGCAGGGGGTTTCATTACTCTGTCGCCCCCGCGCGGCATAAAGGTTTCCGCAGGGGGTTTTATCAATGTCTATTCTGTAGCAGAGCTTTCAGCAACTGCTTCCGTTACTGTTTCAACCTGTGCTTCTTCCGCCTGCTTTACGGCTTCGGCCGGATCTGGCTTAGGTGTTTTTCTTACCCTTGGATTGACAGCCTTAGGCATTTCCGCCCTTTCATTCCTTCTGTCGTCTCTCCTCGGCCTTCTGTCCCCATCCCTTCTCGGCCTCCGCTCGCCTTTCTTGCGGTCTCTCCTGCCGGTCTTTTCTTCAGGAACAGCGCTTTTCAGGCCTTTATCGAGAATCTCGCCATGATTGATCCAAACTTTAACGCCGATTTTGCCATAAGTGGTATCTGCTTCTGCAAAACCATAGTCGATATCAGCTCTCAGAGTATGAAGGGGAACATTTCCTTCGCTGTACTTTTCAGACCTCGCAATTTCCGCTCCGCCAAGCCTGCCGGATGTAAGAACCTTGATGCCCTTTGCACCGGCCTTCATCGTCCTGCCAATCGCCTGCTTCATCGCTCTTCTGAAAGAAACCCTGCGCTCCAGGGCCTGGGCAATGCTTTCCGCCGTTAGCTGCGCGTCTAATTCCGACCGCCTTACTTCTTTAATATCGATTAAAATCGTCTTGCCCGTCATCTTCTCCAGGTCTGCTTTCAGGTCGTCGATTCCCGTTCCGGATCTTCCGATTACCATACCCGGTTTCGCAGTCAGCACGATGACTTTCAGCTTGTTTTCTGCCGCTCTTTCCAATAAAACCTTGGACACGCCCGCTGCATACAGCTTCTTCTTTACGAATTCCCTTACTTCATTGTCTTCGATCAGGTAATCTGCAAATTTCGATTTGTCAGCATACCATTTTGAATCCCAATCTTTTATTATGCCTACTCTCAGTCCATGAGGACTTACTTTCTGACCCATTCGTTGAACCTCCTATCCTTAATTCTTTTCCTTGAGCGTAACGCCTACGTGGCTGCTTCTCTTTAAGATTATCGATGCTCTACCTTGCGATCCTGCTCTCCATCTCTTCATAGTCGGTCCCTGATTCGCGTAAACTTCGGCAATATAAAGATTGTCCGTGTTCATTTCTTTCACGTCTGCATTGGCCGCTGCGGATTTTACAACCTTCTCTACAATCTCAGCGCCCTTGCCGGGAGTGAACTTCAAAATATTCAACGCCTCAGTTAAGTCTTTTCCTCTTACCAGGTCGGCAACAGGCTTCAGCTTAATAGGAGACATTCTTACGTATTTTGCAATTGCTTTTGCTTCCATTTTCACTATCTCCTTTTCTTACTTTACTACTTTCTTATCTGCGGCATGGCCTCTATAGGTCCTTGTAGGAGCAAATTCTCCCAGTCTATGTCCTACCATATCCTCAGTGATATATACAGGCACATGTTTTCTTCCATCATGCACAGCGATTGTGTGTCCCACCATCTGCGGGAATATTGTGGAAGCCCTGGACCATGTTTTAATAACCTTCTTATCGCCTCCTGCATTCATCTCTTCGATGACTTTCAGCAGCTTAGCGTTGACGAAAGGTCCCTTTTTAAGTGATCTTCCCATTATCCTTGCTCCTTTCTGTTATTTTTCATTTCTTCTCTTTACGATATATTTGTCAGATGCTTTCTTTTTCTTTCTTGTCTTATAGCCAAGCGCCGGCTTGCCCCAAGGTGTAACAGGGCTGACTCTTCCGATTCCGGCCTTTCCTTCACCACCGCCGTGAGGGTGATCGTTCGGGTTCATGACAGAACCACGCACGGTAGGCCTGATGCCCATGTGCCGTTTTCTTCCGGCTTTACCGAGCTGGATGTTCTGGTGGTCGAGGTTGCCGACCTCCCCGATCGTTGCCCTGCATTCGATCCTTACTTTCCTCACTTCACCGGAAGGAAGCCTTACCTGCGCATACTGGTCTTCCTTTGCCATGAGCTGTGCGCCGTTTCCGGCTGATCTTGCCAGTTGTCCGCCTTTTCCAGGCTTCAATTCAATGTTGTGAATGATCGTGCCGACAGGGATGTTTGCCAGCGGAAGCGCATTCCCGACCTTGATGTCAGCGTCCGCACCTGATACGATCACATCGCCTACCGCAATCTTGTTCGGTGCGATGATATATCTTTTTTCGCCGTCCACATAGTGAATCAGGGCGATGTTTGCCGATCTGTTCGGGTCGTATTCGATCGTAGCGACCTTGCCCGGAATCCCATCCTTGTTTCGCTTAAAATCTATAATTCTGTATTTCTTCCTGTATCCGCCGCCTCTGTGCCTTACAGTGATCTTGCCTCTGGAGTTTCTTCCCGCATGTTTTTTAAGAGTTACTGTAAGTGACTTTTCCGGTGTTGTGCAAGTGATTTCTTCAAAAGTGGAAACCGTCATTCCTCTTAAACCAGGAGTGGTCGGATTGTATTTTTTAATTCCCATTTCGTCTACCTCCTCCTACATTACAGACTCTGGAAGAATTCGATTTCCTTACTCTTTTCCGTAAGGGTTACGATTGCCTTCTTGCTGGCGGCAGTCATACCAACGTATCTTCCCATTCTCTTTTTCTTTCCTACAACGTTCATGATGTTGACCTTCTTAACTTCCACATCAAAGATTTCTTCAACAGCTTTCTTCACTTCTGTCTTGTTTGCATCTACTGCAACCTTGAATGTGTATTTCTTTGCCTGTGCCGCTTCCATGCTCTGTTCCGAAATGACAGGCTTTAATATTACATCGTAAGGCGTTTTCATTATGAGTACACCTCCTCAATCTTTTCTAGTGCTTCCTTCGTTACGATGAAGCTCGTATGGTTGATGATTTCGTATACATTCATCGTCGTAACCAGCGCGGTCCTTACCCCTGGAATGTTCGCTGCGGATTTAACGATATTGTAATCCTTCTCCGCAGTGACGATTAATGCTTTCTTTTCTGCTTTGACATTTGCAAGCATCTGCACCATTTCTTTTGTTTTAGGCGCTTCAAACTTGATTTCATCGATTACGATGAGCTCATTTTCCTGTGCTTTCGAGGAAAGCATCGATAACATTGCCAGCCTTCTGAGCTTCTTCGGCAGCGTGTATCGGTAGCTTCTTGGCTTCGGTGCGAATACTACACCGCCTCCGATCTGTGAAGGGTCTGTTGAGCTTCCCTGTCTGTGCCTGCCTGTTCCCTTCTGCCTGAAAGGCTTTCTGCCTCCCCCTCTGACTTCAGCTCTGGTCTTTGCAGACTGTGTTCCCTGTCTCCTGTTGGCTAAAATGTTTTTAACGACTGCATGAACTGCATTCTGGTTCGGTTCGATTCCGAAAATCTCGTCTTTCAATTCGATCGTTCCGGCTTCCTGCCCTGCCATGTTTAGCATTGTCACTTTTGACATATTACTTCCTCCTTTCTGAAGTCATCCTCTATTTTCCCTGGCCTTTAACTGCATACTGGATGCGGATGATCCCGCCTTTGTTTCCCGGAACTGCACCCTTGATCAGCATCAGGTTCTTTTCTTCAATAACTTTCACCAGTTCTACGTTCTGGACTGTCACGGTTTCGTGGCCCATTCTTCCCGGGCCTGCGTTCCCTTTAAATACTCTCGATGGATAAGTACCCGCAGCCAGCGCGCCGGCAAGCCTCTTGTGCTTGGAACCGTGCGTCATCGGGCCTCGGTGGTGTCCATGCCTCTTGATATTTCCCTGCGTTCCTTTTCCCTTGGAAGTGCCGGTCACATCCATCTTCTTGCCTTCTTCGAAATCGGCTACCGTGATCTGCTGTCCGACTTCGTATTTTTCTCCATCTTCCACCCGGAACTCTGCCAGGTGCTTTTTCGGCGTAACGCCTGCCTTTTCAAAGTGGCCCATCATCGGCTTGTTCACCCTCTGCGGCTTTGCATCCTCAAATCCGACCTGAACCGCATTGTAGCCGTCGGTCTCGACGGTCTTGACCTGTGTTACGGTCACCGGGCCGGCTTCGACTACAGTCACGGGAACGACTGCGCCTGTTTCGGTAAAAATCTGCGTCATGCCCATTTTCTTACCCAAAATAGTTTTCATAATTTTTCCTCCTTGTTTCTTACAGCGGAACAAGACCTGTCCTGTCCGGCCGGATATGGTTCATGCGGATTGTTCCGGCACCATCCGGCGGCTGGCCGCAAAAGCCGTACCAAAGCCCAGCTCAATCCTAGCCTGCGTGGGCAGCGGTCTCATTCATTCTAAGGGAGTTCCCTTCGCCATGTGTTTATTTATTCGCTACAGCTTGATTTCGATATCGACGCCTGCAGGCAAGTCCAGCTTCGTAAGCGCATCCGTCGTCTTTGCCGTCGCACTTGTGATATCGATTAACCTCTTATGCGTCCTCTGTTCAAACTGTTCCCTGGAATCCTTGTATTTGTGGACAGCTCTCAGGATTGTAACAACTTCCTTCTCCGTCGGAAGCGGAATAGGACCGGAAACTTCGGCGCCTGTTTTTTTGGCAGTCTCAACGATTTTCGCTGCAGACTGGTCAAGAAGTGCGTGATCATAAGCTTTAAGCTTGATTCTGATTTTCTGTAATTCGCTCATTTTCTCCTCCTAATTTTTTGTACTGTTTTCGCTATGCTCGTACAAGGGGTCCTAAATGTTGAATTTTTAACCTGTACAGTGGTTTGCCTGCGTCGTACACGGTTTTGTGTGTTTCTTATGTTTGACACGCAATAAAAACGCAACGAATCCCTTCGCCCCCATCTTCTGTGGGAACAATTCTCAGTGGAAATTCTCCTATAGCAAGGTAACTTCCCACCTCATCGCCTTACACAAGCTTTTGTAGTATATCCTATTTGGCGAAATTATGCAAGAGGTTTTATCAAAGTTTTTCGTGTTTTTTTTGCGGTAAGAATGCTGTATTTCCAAGCGGTTCAGTGATTGTATCTCACACACGCATTCAGGTGTTTCTATTTTTATGCTATTTGCGGGTGGTTTCAGCGGTTTCAGCCTGTCCGGCGCATACAAAAAAGCAGGGCAGCGGGCAACGGCCATGCCGCTCAGCGCTCCGGAACAAATGGCGGCTTCGACAGGTTTATTTCATCAGGCCGCTGGCGAGAACAGCGAAATGACTGAGGCTGACAGCGGGTGGCGGAATTTACATTTCGCATATAAGCAAAACTCTGTATAAATGCATAATTTCGCTGCATTTATACAGAGTTTCCCTTTTTACATTGCCACTCATCCGCATTTATATAATCCAAGCTCATAAAACGATCCGTTTTTCCAAAGAGAACGCTGTATCAAGCGGGATCAGGCCAGTGTTTGCGTGTTTTGAAAAGCGATGAGACGGGCAATACACTCTCCTTTTCTGCACACGAATAACGATATCGGTACAGCTAATGGTATTCGATATACAAAAAAGCGCAACAAATACAACATCTGCTTCACAATAACGCCCTGTCGTTTTTGCCAAAATAATGATGCGGCTTTCAAAACAGCGGCCGAGGTTTCCGCATCAAGCGCTACCGCCCCCAACGCCGCCCATGATTCAAAGCTTTTACGATTAAAATCCAAGCGCCTCATTCACCAGCACTATGTGCATCCTGCCTTCCGCCATCGAAAACCGCGTTGTAACGATATGGCTGCAAATCGTATTGCCTTTGAGCAAGCATTCCTTGCACACGCCAGTCAAAGCGCATGGCGTTTGCAATCCCAAACGGAGCGCATTCGGCGGACACGCATCGCTCCTGATTCGATCGACAGCATCCTTCTCATCCAATACGATTTTATTCGCACCTGCGATCAAGACCACCTTATCCGGGCCAAACAAGATCGCAGCAACCCGGTTGCCCCTCCCATCGATATTCACAATTTCGCCATCCATGGTTACAGCATTAAGCCCGGAAAGAAATACATCTGCCTGCAATGCAGCCTTCCGTGCTTTCAATCCTTCCGCAGGATCTGTCGCTTTCATCGGATCATTTAAGCTGTAATTTCCCTCCGCCAATGCTGTTTTGATTCCGATCTCATCCAAGGTGGCCGAGCCGCCCCATGAAACCGCAGAGCCTTCCGGGATCAGGGATTTTATCACGTCTACAGCTTCCGCCTTCGTTTCACAATAATGCCCTATCATATTCCGCTTTTCCAGGTTTTTAATTACCGTTTTGATTTTAATCTCATTTGCCTTTTTTACATTTTCATTCATGCGGCGCTTTTCTCCTTATATCCTTATATAACGTATTTGGTTGCCAACGGTGGTCTATGTCCTTTCTCAAATCATTACTGCGAACGTCATGATTACACGCATTGTTTTTCCAAATTAACAACACCCGCAAACGACCCGCCATTCCGCTCCGTTTCAAATTCAAATCATTATCGCTATCGTATTCCCGCATGGATAATGTTACAGCCCGCCGGCTTTTTGTTTCGCCTTCCAGCCGCAACGCTTTGCGGGTCTTTTCATCATAGCTCGCAAGACTTTTTGTTGCGCTTCACCAGTTTTTTTCAAATTAGCAACATTCAAAAACAATCCATTATTCTGCTCCATTATGATTCCTGCTCACTGTGCTGCTCACTGTGCTTCACCAGTTTTTTTCGCATTGACGATATCCACAAACCGCTCGTCGCTCCGCTCCGCCAAAAATGCCGCCGCTTTTGCCATAGCGTCATGCGCCATGCCCTCGATATCCTTGCCCGTCAGATCCGCCGCTATGATTGCAGCCGAAGCCGCGTCCCCCGCGCCTGATGTCCCTGCAAAAGACAAGATCCGTTCCGGCCGCAGCACGCCTTCCCGCATTCCATCTTTATAGTAAAGGCCGCCGCCTTTGATGGTAATAATCGTTTTCGAAACGCCGCTGTCTGCAAACAACTGCCCCGCCTCCATAAGCTGTTCTTCGCTCAAGACGGTGCGGCCCGCCATTACTTCTGCTTCGACTCTCCCCGGCATGATGCAGTAAAGCTGATTCATCACATTTTTCACTTTGGCTGCGCCCAGGTAATCAGCAGGATCAAAGAAAATCTTCACACCCTTCTTGCCGCCATACTTGCGTACAATATATTCGAGAGTATCCTGCGGCAGATTTCCATCCAGCACGATCGCAGAAGCCGAATCCAAAATCCCTTCCCATCCAGCAGCCGCTTCCAGATCCATTTTTTCATACAGTTTATCATTGCCAAATGCCATCTGCGGGTCGTTCAACATATTCAAAAGTTCTACCTTTACCGGGGTCGGTCCCGCCACGGTCTGGACATACGATGCATCGACGCCAAGATGCGCAAGCTGGGAAAGAACGCCGAGACCGGGCGCATCATCGCCTACGACAGAAGCAAACGCTACCTGCTGGCCCATTTTCGCCAAATGAGAGGCGATATTGAATCCGCACCCGCTTCCTTCCATCGTAATATCATCGCTGCCCGGCGTTTTTACCGCCACATTCAGCGTACTGTAATCAAAAGAATCCCCTACAAGAGGCCTATGCTCCGGCTCTTCCTGCGGCGTTATCTTAATCCTTACCGCCATGCTTGCGCCGCCTATCACTGCAATCATCTTGTAAATCTCCTTTCATCATGCCGCCAGATGCCGCTGGCAAATTTCCAATCATTCTGCTGCGCACTTTGCGGTCCTCTATCTCGAGGCAATCCGCCGTATGCATTTCGAGCCTCCGTCTTGGGGCAATCTGCCGCACACATTTCGGCTCTCCGCTTTGGGTTCATTCGCTCCAATCCCCCTGATTCATATCAATTCCATCTCCCTGCTCATACGTTACAAAGTTTCCCGCACCGCTTTTCCGTGCCACCGTACTTTTTGCGGACGTTTCAACGAACGGGATTCTCCGGCATACCGAAACAACGCAGCATTTTTGCACCCCTTTTTGAATCCTGCCGCCCTACGTCCGGCTCGCATTTTTCAAAAGTCTCCCGCACCACACCAAGCCCGCATTTCATTCTCTCATTTGATTTCGCCTGAAGCCTTCCATTTCCCGCCCCTCATCATTCCACAAATATGCTTCCGCCGATAAATTCACGGATGATAGAATTGTTCGGAATCGCCTTTTCATTCTCAATCACGTCGAAAAATCTGAGGAATTTCAAAAGCCTGACCGCCTCGCTGTATTCCGCTTCATGCGGCTGGATCTCCTCCAAAAGCGGCTCTGCGTATTTTTTCAACACCGACAACTCATACACCAGCGCAGTATTGAACACTACATCCGCCGCCCCATTATACGGGAAAATATTCTTGTCTTCCCCTGCCCGCACCTTAGCCCATTGGGAAATCGTTCCGGCTGCGGAATGCCCCCTGTACTTATAGTCCCTGACCATTCTCCGCAGCATCCGGGCATCTGTAGTCGGCACTCTGTTATGCATATCGATATTGAGCTGCGTAAACGGGCTGATATATATCTTAAATTTCTCATCATCATCAATAAATTCCGTCAATTTGCCGTTTAGCGCATGAATTCCCTCGATCACGATCGGCTGATTGGATTGAATGGAGGTAAACCGCTTCCCGAAATGCTTCGTCCCGGTCATAAAATCAAATTCCGGCAAATCCACTACCTTTCCTGCCAGTAAATCGTTCATATTGCGGTTAAACAATTCAATATCCAAAGCTTCCAAGTCCTCATAATTCCGCTCGCCATCCGGTCCAAGCGGCGTTTCAGCCCTTTCGACAAAATAGTCGTCCGTCCCCATGTAAAGAGGTTCCAGGCCGTTCACGCGCAACTGGACGCAAAGGCGTTTCGCTGTAGTGGTTTTCCCCGAAGAGGACGGTCCTGCAATCAAGATGATCCGCTTCTTTCCATCTGTAATCATATCCGCCATTTCAGCAATTTTCTTTTCGTGCAGCGCTTCAGACAACAAAATCAAATCCTTCGCCGCACCCTCAGCGATTTTCTGGTTTAAGTCCGGCAAATAGGTTACGTCCAAAAGCCGATGCCACTTTTTCGCCTCGCTAAAGGCAATATGTAAATTCTTATCATCGACATACCGCGGCACTTCATCGGGCTTGGTCGGATATGGAAAGCGCAGGAGAACGCCATCGCCATATTTTTTCAATTCAAAAAGCTCCACATATCCCGTAGACGGCGTCATCAAGCCATAGAAGAAGTCGCTATAATCGTCGATCCTGTAAAATTTCGCCTTTTGGACGTGCCTGGCATTGGCTAAAAGGCGTTCTCTTGCAGGGAAATGATTTGCCCTGCAAAATTCTACAGCATCCAGCCGATTGTATTCTTCCTTTTCGATTGGCAAATCAGCCGCCACGAGTTCCCGCATCCTTGCCTCGATTTCTTTCACCTGCTGCTCTGTAACAGGCTCTGCCGTATTGATGATCGTATACAGTCCCTTGTTAAGGGAATTTCCAATTTCCACAATGACATCGCCCATTACGTCCCTGACCGCTTTCAGGTATACGAGGGAAACCGTGCGCTGGTATACCAGATAAGCGCTGTTTCTCCTCATATCCAAAAATTCCACTTGCGAATCTTCCTGGAGTGTGAATGCCAGCTCCTCTTCTATGCCGTTTACTTTGGCAATCAAAATTCTGTAGGGCAGCTGGCTCTCGTACTCTTTCACCAAAGCCTCCAATGTAATAGGTGATTCACGGATGATTTCCATGTATTCTGCGTCAGGCTTGATCTTCAAACTTATTTTCATGATTTGCTTCCTTTCACATTACATTTAATCTGTATGAATCAGTATACCATAGAAATACTCATATTGACACGCTGGAATCACCAGAATGTGAAAACGCTCCCCATTATTATTGTATCATGCAAATTTCTGTCCGAATTTGGCACGCTTCATCCCCCCCGCACCGCAAAACGCAAACCATCAAAAATATGGCGTAAGGCTTGCGGGGCTTTGCTTTGCCAAAAAACGTCCAACAACGCACCCCGTAAAAATATGGTACTGCAAAACAGCCGCAAACGCCGAACGCATACGGCTGTTTTGTAAACACCAGAAAACCTGTCATCAACAAAGCCTTAACGCCGCGAACATAACATGAACAAAATATGTACAGGCGATTTCCCTTGCTGCCCATTGTCCCGATTCGCTCATCGTTCATGCTGGACAAAATCAAATGCTTCATTGTAACGGGCAGGTCCAGCCGACATACTGATTGCGGGAGGTATGCCAGGCAAAATCAAATCTTCCCATTACATTCCTGGATTTTGGCCATACCCATCGATTTCCATGCTGTCAAACTCGCAATCCAATGATGCCAACGGCGGATCGCAATCCGATAAAATCCCCGCTGATTCAAGCGCTTCACCCGTTCCGCTTTCTTCCTGCGCCCCATTTCGTTGATTTGATTCGCTTGGCCATTCATCTGATTCATGCGTTCCAAGCGCTTCACTTGCCCCGCCTGCTTCGCTTGACGCATTTGATTCAGCCGCCTGGTTTGATGCACATCTTCCACATCGCCCACAGATTGCACTTGCTTCACTTGGTTCATCCGTTCCATTTGATATAATGGATTCATCTGCGTCCCAAAAAGACACATCATCCGCCGGTAACGGTGAGTTTCCAGGGTCTTTTCGCCTACTCGTTCTCTTCGTCCGCCGCTTTTTCATCAGGTCAAAAATATGCCGCATCTCATTTTCATGCAAGGTAACGCCGCGCGACATCCGTTCATGATCCGGCGACCAATCCCTGATATCGTATTTCGGCAAACCACCGTTCCAGCAGACAAGGTTCAGCTCCTTCCGCCAGCCGGTGGAATGAACCGTTATGACGCCTATTTCCTCCACGATTTCAAAACGGATTTCCCTGTCAAAATCATTATTCATTGCCATAATTAATCTCCTTTCGCTTGTTTGAATCAATACCTCTTTTATAAATGGTAAACTCATTTTAGCGCATCAGGAAAATTTTGTCAACTATTTTATTCTATTTCTTCCATATTTTTCTTATTTTTATCTCCTGCTATTTGCCATTTCTATGAACCTGGGCTTTATTTTTAGGCGCAAAAGAAGGGAAAGCGTTCTGCCCCTAACCGTAACTCTCTCAAAAATACTTTTTTCAAAAAATCAAGAGCATCCATGCCGGAAAAGGAAAAATGATTTTCTCAGAGGAACAGGCGCAGCACATTATGCCCTGGCTAACGAATATAAAAGTTTCCTTGTCATAATCCACCCCTGCCCGCAAAGCAGATTTTGCAGGCATAAAAAAATCTCCATTGCATCATCTTGCAAAACAGAGATTTTCTTATTGCCCGCCGTTTATTCATTTAAGAGGGATTTCCGATATTGCCTGCTGTCTGTTCATGCGCCTGTAATCGGCAATTTGCAGCCCTGCCGTTGACGATTCACAGCCTTTTCTTCAAATATAAGCAAGCGAATCAATTCATCCGATTTTAAAGTCCTTGCAAACGTATCATAAAACGTCTTGTCATCTTGATGATTTGTATGATTCCAAAATCCATCGTCTTGGATTTCTTCATCCATGAAGGCGTTATTGCGTTCTGTCCATATTTTGCGATCGCCTTCCTCGCATAATCTCCAGGTAAACATATTTTGCCTCGCAAGCGATTAAATTTGCCTCGCAAACCCCGCCCCAAAGCTTTATGCCATCGCCGCCTTAATCAGCGCTGGCAGCCTCCTGCACTTTTCCTCCGAAATCGATGCGACCGACACCCGCAGGCCCTTTGCAAGCGGCACAATGAACACGTCCTGCTGTTCCAGCTTCGCGCTGATCTCATCGGGGTTATCACACGGAATGGAAAGGAAAAACCCAGCGTCAAACGGAACTGTCTCAAGCCCCACGAGCCTAGCTTCCTCCTCAAACGCACGGCTCCTGGCAAGCAGCATATCCCGATAATGCGCCCGCTCCTTACCGACCTTCCCTAAAAGCTCCGGATCACTGTAAATCTTCGACAGAATCACTTGCGCCACCTTTGCACTATTCGACCAGGAACCGCGCGAGGAATATTCGCAAACCCGCCTGAACTCATCGGCAATCGCTTTGGTTTTGGCGATGCATATCATCGCGCCGCACCTCGTGCCATAAAGCGTAAACGTCTTGGAAAGGCTGTAAGCCATGATCGGAAGGACATTTTCAGGAAGCTTTGACAGCTTCGGCAGAAACCTTCTATATTCCTCCTCGTCCCCCGCAAAATCAATATAAGCAGCGTCGATGACCAGGGCGATCGCTTTGCCGCACTTTGCCGCCCCGCAGAGCGCATCCACCACCTGATCCCAATCCGAAAGCGTCAGCGAATAGCCCGTAGGATTGTGCGCCGGCGTATTCAGGATAACGACCAAACTCTCCTGCACATCCAGAAGCTGCGAAACCTTTGCATGAAAAGCCGCCGCATTAAAAGTCCTCTGTGCTGTAAAAAATTCAAACGTATCGACAGAACGCCCGAGCTCCCCTGCGATCGTATTGTATGGCGCCCAGTGCCAATCGCTCGTCAGCACTTTGTCCCCGAAAACGGAATAATTTGAAATCACGTTCCGGAGAGAACCCGTCCCGCCCGGTGTTGCTACGGCCTCGACAAAACCATCCGGCCGGTGCGCGCCAAAAGCAGACTTTTGCACAGCCTCTTTAAAGGAAGCAATTCCGCCAATCGGCGCATAATCTGCATAATCCTTCGGGCTTAACTGCTTAAAAACCGCCGCTACCGAAGAAAGCACCACCAGTTCGCCATTATCGTCCAAAAGCGAGCCGATCGTCGCATTGATGACCCGGCCTGCTCCTTTTTCGGCAATCGCCTTTTTCGCCCTGTTGCTGATTCCAAAAATTTTATCTTCCTGCGGAATATTCCTTCCATTTTCTTTTGCTAAAATATACTCTGCCATTTTACCCTACCTCGCTCATTAAAATCCCATCCATCATACCACGCTGCAAATTTTATTACAAGTAATTAGCAGTATTAAATTCACTTTATATGTCGATACTAAACCCATGGGAGGTGAGACGTACATGAGACAGGAAAAACATCAACGAAAAGATAAACCTGCCGTCGCTTTAGTCCTGTGCTTCTGCCTGATGGCCCTCGTTTCAATTTTTGTCGTAAAGGCCAATATCGACAAGGTCAAGGACAATATGGGAGTCGGGGAAACGGCCGATGTCATAAAGGAACAGGCGGTAGATGAACCCCAAAAAAGCGATGCTGCCAATGCCGAAGTGATCGACAGCCGGGAAAACGAGCCGGCAGAACCAGACGAGCCAGAACCTGCTTCTGATTATATTGTTCCCGTCACAGGGGAAATTATCATGGAGCATTCGGTTGATATGCCGATCTACTGGAAAACGCTGGATCAATACATGACCCACAACGGCATCGACATAGCCTCACCGCTGGGTACACCGGTACAGGCGTGTGCTGACGGAACCGTAACAAAAATCGAAGAAAACGACAAGATGGGCGTAACGGTAGAAATCAACCATGGGGATAATTTGATTTCTGTATACAGTAATCTGGCCAGCGACGGCTTAATTGAACTGGGCGAAGTGGTCGTGCAGGGAACAGTCATCGGCAAAGTCGGCCACAGCGCGATGTTTGAATTTGAAAATCCGGATCATCTGCATTTTGAAATGCACCAAGGCGATGAGCCGATCGATCCGCGGAATTATATCAAATAAGGCTTTCAGGCGTCCGCGTGTTGATATGGAAAGGCGCGCTTTGCTGCATTGATGCGGATTCACTGGATACTCATTACAAGCCCTGAATATCCGCCAGGTGTTCAGAACAGTTCCCAGATGTTCAGGGAACATCTGGGGCAAGCTGGAAATATCGAAAACGATATTTCCTACATAAAGAGCAAAGCGGGCTTCACCGATTCTTTTTCAACGGCAGACCTCGTTATATCCCCTGGGTACCCACTGGATGCTCAGGGAAAGCTCCGAAGATTCTCTGGATATCCGGGTCAGCTTCCAGGATATCCAGAGAACATCTGCGGCAGTCCGCTATATCTCTCATGGCAATATTTTCTATATGATGAAAAATGCGGCTGCGCTACGTTCGTGCAGCCTTGATTTCTAGTTAAGACCCATACTTTTTCTTTGTAAACGAAAATCCCTTTTGGGGCAAAGGGTTCAGAAATAACCATTTCCAGCATAATCCAAATCATGGATATTCGTTGAAGCTTCAAAATAAAGGCGTCCTTTCAATAGGACGATAAAGGGCCCTCATATCAGGCCGATGGCGGTAAGCGGACAGATGCCATTTGTGCCGCCAATATGAGGTTTCACCGTTTTGCAATTCAATACCGCCCGAAATGGTGAACGGAAAGCAAAAAAACAGCATTGCAGCACCAAATCCACCAGCCGCAGAACCCTGCACCAATCCTTTCTGCGTCCTTAACAGGGAAATTTCACCGCTTGCACGGTCATTAGAGGCGAAAACGGTGAAAATAGCATAATGGAAAGCACGGAACTAATTTCGGCCATATGAGGGCAATGCTAGGTTTCACCGTTTTGCGGTCCAAAAACCAACCGAAACGGTGAAATAACCAAAAAATTAAAAAAGGCGGAATGACAAAACCAGCTAGCCCGCCCCGCCATACTTTCCATGCCAGCGCCATCAGCCAGAAACCCGCCCGTACCGCCAGATAACACACAAAACCATTCACGGCGCCACAAACTTTACATAATTGATATTCTTTCCCGCCGCTTTAAATTTTTCCTCATACTCCGTAGTGGTAAAACGGGATTCATAACCGCTCCCATGCAAATCCGCCGTCTGCTCCGTGATTTCATATCCAACTGCGGCGATTTCCGCAAGCGTGAACTGGTACAAATCCTCGTTATCGGTTTTAAACGCTACAAACCCGCCGCTTTTCAACGCCCATGCATAATCCTGCAAATGCTTCCTATAAGTAAGCCGCCGCTTTGCATGCCTTGCTTTCGGCCATGGATCGCTGAAATTGAGATAAATGCCGGAGAGCTGCCCTTCCGCAAAAAATTCTTCCATGCGATGCACGAAGACCAGCATAAATTTCAAGTTGGAAAGCTTTGCACCATTCGTCTTGCAAAGGCCCGCAGATTCCGCCTTGCAAAGATTTGCAGAACCTGCTTCGCAATCATTTGCTGAACCTGCCCTGCAAACGCCCGCCGTTTCCGCTCCAGGAAGCCCCGCTTCTTCCGCTCGTATATAATGTTTTACGCTATCTGCCCTGCAAGCGTCCGCAGAGCCTGCTTCGCAATCATTTGCTTCTCCCGCCGTATAACGACCGACACCTTGCGCCCCGCAAAACGATCCTCCTGCTCCAAGGAGATTCGCTTTGCCGGCCTGTATGCCGGGATCTTTTGCGCCAAGCTGTGCCGCTTTTTCCAGAGCCCGCAGGATTACCGTTTCCTGCCCTTCTATGGCGATAAAATTTTTGTCTGGATTATCCAGCGCTTTTTGGATAATAAAATTCCCTTTCCCGCACCCGATCTCAAGATAAAGCTCTTTATCATCGTTAAAAAAACTGCCCTTAGCATGATCTGCCGAGCAGTCGGTCAAATATCCACTGCAAGCCTGTAGCCGTTTTTCCAAATCCTTCGCTTTTCGTTGCCGCATCGTTCCTCCACTTTCCCCGTATCTGCTAATGATATCCGCCCTTATCCACCGTGCCAGCTCGTCTGCATCCGCCCTTGTCCGTCCTCCGCCAGCAATCCACGCCCGCATCACATCAGCGAACCCGCATTTTCCTTCATTTTTCACGCATCTTCTAGCCGCATCAGTTCATCCGGGCCTGCCTTTTCCCGCCCTCCGCCATCTCATCCAAATCCGCTCTCATTTCCCCGTATCGGCTCACCTACATCAAAATCCGCTGGGCAACGATCAGCCCAAGAAATAGCAAAAACAGGATAGACGCCGCCAAATCGCGGCTTTTCAGCTTCATGCCGTTCATCCGGGTACGCTTGATATTGCCGCCGTAACACCTGGCCTCCATTGCCATCGCCAGATCCTGTGCAATCCGGAATGCGCTGATAAAAAGCGGCACCAAAATCGGAATCAACGCTTTCGCCCGGCGCATGAGATTACCGCTTTCAAAGTCTGCGCCCCTCGCCTGCTGCGCTTTCATGATTTTATCGGTTTCCTCCAGCAATGTAGGAATAAAGCGCAAGGCGATGGTCATCATCATCGCCAGCTCGTGCGCTGGAAGCCCCAGCTTCTTAAACGGCGACAGCAACGCTTCGATCCCATCCGTCAGGCTGATCGGCTTCGTCGTTAAAGTCAAAAGTGATGAACCGATAATCAAAAGCACCAGCCGCACCGCCATGAATACCGCTGTCCGTACGCCCTCTTTCGTAATTTCAAGCACCCAGAACGATACCAAAACTTCGCCCTTGATCATGAAAAGGTTGATGATAAAAGTAAATGCAATGATCAAAAACACAGGCTTTAGCCCCCGCAGGATAAAACGGAACGGAACTTTCGAGATCAGGACGACACCGGCAAGCCCAACAAAAGCAATGGCAAAGCCGATAAAATCATCCACCACAAAAAGGGCGACGACATATAAAATCGTTGCCATAATCTTAATCCGTGGATCTAATTTATGAATCCACGAATTGCCCGGATAGTATTGTCCCAGCGTGATATCCCTAATCATTCAATTTAATCCTTATCCTGTAAAGTTTTTTGCGCGCCAATTTATTTTACACGCTAATCTATCTTTTGCAAGCTTATTGCAGCTTATTTTTCTTCCTAATTCTTACGGCGGCCTGCACTCCAGACAGGCGCTGCCCATGCGCCTATAAATGGCAGGGTCTTAAGCAAACAGCGTTCCAAACTTCGATTCATTTACGGCAAACTCCCATGGGGCGCTGCCCGTGCGCTGTTGGTTTTCCATTGATTTGCCGCCTGTTCGCGATTGGCCTCCCCATCATTTTTTGCCAAGCCCCGCCGCATACAGCACAGCGAGTAATTGCCGAAAGCGGATTGTTGCCTGCGGCCGGTTTGCGATTGGCTCCCTTTGCTTTTGCCAGTCGTCCTCCGCATACAGCACAGCAAACCATTGCCTTCGGCTCGTTATCTATTTTCCCATCGCCTTCGCGATTTCATCCGCCGCCTCATCGAGCGTCAAACAGCTTCCCTCTATAGGAAGCCCCGCCGCCGAAAGCTGTGAGACGATTTCCATCGAATCGGGAAGCGCCAGCCCCATCGCCTTGAGCTTCCCTTCCTGTGAAAACACCTCGGCAGGCGTTCCATTCAGCGCAACCTTTCCATGATCCATCACCAGCACCTGGTCGGACATACGGGCGATATCATTCATATTATGGGATACCAAAAATACGATATTTCCCTCCCTGTCATGGATCGCCTGCACCATCTGGAGAATATCCGCATGCGCCTTGGGATTCAATCCCGCAGTCGGCTCATCCAAAATCAAAACCTCCGGCTTCATGGCAATCACGCCCGCTATCGCCACACGGCGTTTCTGCCCGCCGGACAAATCAAACGGGGAAATATTTTTAACCGCATGGTAATCAAGCCCCACGAGTTCGATCGCTTCCTGTACCCGCACATCGATTTCCTCCTCGGAAAGCCCTAGGTTCGCAGGCCCAAAGGCCACGTCCTTTGCAACAGTCTCTTCAAAAAGCTGATATTCGGGATACTGAAACACGAGGCCGATCTTGCG
Source organism: uncultured Eubacterium sp. (assembly GCA_946555345.1). Classification (GTDB taxonomy): domain Bacteria; phylum Bacillota; class Clostridia; order Peptostreptococcales; family Anaerovoracaceae; genus Lentihominibacter. The sequence goes on from CAMNSS010000002.1 coordinate 28,028, forward strand.
CCTGATATCCCGCATCACCACGCCATCGGCAGTAATATCCGTGCCACTGACGATAATCTGCCCGCTCTTAGGCTTTAACAGCCCGTTCAAATGCTGTACCAGCGTCGATTTGCCAGAACCGGTATGGCCGATGATCCCGACGAGCTGGCCATCTTCCGCCTTGAAACTGACGTCTGCAAGCGCAATCGATTCATGCGGAAGCCCTTCGCTGTATATATGCGTTAACCCTTTTACTTCTATCGACATAAGTGTTTCACCATCTCATCTATCGTCAGGAGGCCTTCCGGGATTTCCATTCCCCGCTCCCGCAATTTCATTCCCAGCTCCACCGCTGGCGGCACGCCGAGGTTCAACTCTTTCAGCTCCTGCGCCCGCAGGAAAATTTCACGTGGCGCGCCTTTCATCTTCACTACACCGTCATGCATGACGACGATCTGATCCGCCTGCGCCGCTTCTTCCATGAAATGCGTAATCAGAAGCACGGTGATGCCCTTCGCATTGAGCTTTTTGATCACGGAAAGGACTTCGCCCCGCCCCTTCGGGTCTAACATGGCCGTCGGCTCGTCAAAGACGATGCATTCCGGTTCCATCGCCACAGCCCCTGCGATCGCGATCCGCTGCTTCTGCCCGCCCGACAAAAGATGGGGCGCTTTTTTCCTGTAATCGTACATTTCCACGCCTGTCAGCGCACTGTCCACCCGCTTTCTGATTTCAGCGGGATCAATCCCCAGGTTTTCTGGCCCGAACGCCACATCATCTTCCACGATGGACGATACAATTTGGTTATCCGGATTTTGGAACACCATCGCAACACGCTGCCGCACCTCCCAGATATTCTCCGGCAGGGAAGTATCCAAACCATCCACGAAAACCTTGCCGGATGTCGGGACAAGAAGACAATTTATGTTCTTCGCCAGCGTCGATTTGCCAGAACCGTTCTGTCCAATGACCGCTGTAAAGCTACCCTTAGGCACACGAAAACTAACGTCATCGATCGCCCGCAGCGGCTGCCCGCCCTCACTCTTTACGTATTCAAATACCAGATTTTCAATCCTGATAAAATCTGCCATCTACGATTCCTCTCCGTAATAATCATCCAGCCATTTCTTCATGGTATATACATCTACCTGGCCAGGCGCCGACGCTTCTGTCCCCGCCGCAAACGTAATGCAAGAGCCATACCTTCCACCGGCGACCCTGCTGCTCTTCCCAGCGTCTCCCATTGCCAGCATGATCAACGGTCCGATATTATTCTTACTCAAAAATGCCGTGGCTTTGAGGAGCATTTTCGCATCCTCGCTGTCATACGCCATGGCCGCTACTTTACACACATCGCCGCCCAAGCGGTACATAGTCTTTACGATATCCACAATTTCGGCAGGGTCCGGCATACAGTCAAAATCATGATGGGATAAAATGACCTTCGCATGATGACGGTGCATTGCATCGATCTGCCCGCGGGTCCAGTCCCCGTCAAGTTCTTTTCGCCTGCCGTAAAGTTCGATATCGACGAAATCAGCCAGTCCTGACTGTGCGATCAGCCCATATATGCTCGCAAGCTGCTCCTTCGTAAGCTGAACCTGCCCGCCTTGCCGCCTTGATCTTATCGTGAAAATAATCGGTTTCCCAGCGGCGATGTAATTGAGGTCGTCGAGGATCTTCACCATATCCAGATACGTATTCTTGTCCGCTAAATGCTCGTCCAAATTTCCGATCTGGGAAAGGTAATAATCCGCACGCCACTCGATCAGATCGCACGGAAGCGCTTGAATCCTTTCGCATTCCGCTACGATTTCCGCTGGCATCTGCGCTACGATCGGCACGGCCACCTTCGGCCTTCCCGGCTGCAAAACGAGATCCCTGATTTTCAATGTGTTCATGTCAGCACCCCTTCGTGTTCCGCCTTCTTCTCCGCTGATTCATTTTATCACGGGTATTCCCATGGAACAAGTGCTTTTTCCGTTTTCAGGGTTTCGCCATATGCAAAATCACGCCTGCTTTTTCTCCGGCATCCTGCAAGCAAAAAACGTCTTCGCTGGCGTCTTGCAAAGCGCTTCGGCTAGCACGACGGCAATCACCATGCCCGCCGCAAACTGCCCGATATTCCACGGAATCCCCATGACCGGTGCGATCCAGTTTCCATACATAATGCCTTCCGCCAGGTAATACCCGATGACCATGACGATTCCGGCTGCAATCATCCCTGCGATTTCACCTGCGAGGTACTTTGCCCTGGTGATGTTTTCGTTTTTTGAAAGAGCGGCAATCGCAAGCCCCAAGATCAGCGCCATAATGCCTTTTAGGGCAAAGGACCACGGCGCCCACATGGCAAACCCGCCGACCAGATCCCCAAGCATACCGCCAAGCGCAGAAGCGAGCGCGCCGTATTTCCACCCTAAAAGCAGTACCGAAAGGAAAACCATCGCATCGCCCAGATGCACGTAACCTTGCGTAAACGGAATCGGTATCCTGATAAACAGAATGGATATCATAATGAGACACATCATCAAAGCTGTCAGTACGATTTTGTAAGTGTTTGTCCTGGTCTGCATAATAAAACCTCTTTTCTTTTCCAAATGTTCGTTGTATACTATGATACACAATAAGTGTATGCAGATAAATATACAGATAAAATTATTTTTATAATAACAGTTAGGAGTTCTGCCATGAGAGCAATTCTTCCAATATTAGACGAAAACGGAAACCGTCCATACTATTTACAGCTCTACGATTATATCCGGGATGCGATTCTAGCAGGTGATATCATGGAAGGGGAAAAACTGCCATCCCTGCGCTCCCTTGCCAAATCAACGGGATTATCCATCACCACCATCAAGCAGGCATACGACCAGCTCCTGGTGGAAGGTTATGTATACAGCAAAGCCCAGTCCGGGTACTATGCAGCCGAGGTCTTTTCCCATTCCCGAAAAACTGTATCCCCTGAAAAATCGATTTTCTCTCTACAAATGTTTTCCATGGAAAAGGAACTTTCGGCTGGGTGCGGGATGCTGAAATACGACCCAGCCTGTTTTGACTTCAACAAATGGAAAAAATGCATGAACAAGATCCTTACCGAATACCCGTCCGCCCTCTTTTTTGAAAGCGACCCGCAAGGGGAAGCCGTGCTAAGGGCGCAGATCGCCAAATACCTGTATTTATCACGAGGTGTTTCCTGCCAGCCTTCGCAGATCATCATCGGCGCAGGAACACAGCAGATCACCAACCAGCTCGCTACCATCCTCCGGCGGCTTGGCATCGAGCATGTGGCGCTGGAAACGCCCGGTTACATTCCCGTAAAGAATATTTTCCGGGACAGAGGATTCGCCATCACCCCCGTCGGGCTTGACAAAGAAGGCCTGATGATCGAAAAACTGCCCGCCAACATCAGGACTGCCGCCTATGTCAGTCCGTCAAACCACGTATTGACCGGGGAAGTCATGCCCGTAGGCAAACGGTATGAGCTGCTCAACTGGGCGTCCCGCAACGACAGCTACATCATCGAAGACGACTATGACAGCGAGCTGCGCTATTTCGGAAGGCCAGTGCCTGCACTCAAAAGCCTGGAAAGCAATGACAGGGTTATCTACCTGGGTTCTTTTTCCAGCACCCTTTTTACAGCAGTGAAAATCAGTTACATGGTTCTTCCGATTGAAATGGCAGAGCTGTTTTCTTCCATGGCGCAGGATTATACGCAGACTTGTTCCAAGCTGGAACAACTGACCCTTGCCATGTTCATGGAAACGGGAAACTACCAGACGCATATCAAGAAGCTACGGAAGCTCTATGCGCAGAAGCTGGCGGCAGTTACTGATATTTTTGCTGCAAAGGCGGCAGGCTTCATCCGCATGCGCAACACGGCGTCGGGCATCAGCGTCATCTTGCAAATCATCGAAACCGGACACGGCAGCATAGCGGCGCTTGCGGAAAACAAACACGACGACGCAGCAACTTCCGCCAGGGATGCAGGCGGCGCAATGGCAAGCCCTACAAGCGCCGAAGACAGCGGCGGCGATGCCTGTGCCGCTGGCAACACCGCAAGCCGAATAAAGCCCGCACGCACGGCCGCAAGTCCCGAAAGCCAAGCAAGCCCCGCCCGTGCCGCCGACGCTCCCATGCAGGCAAAACCCGGCGGCAATCCAGCACAAGCGCCGCACGCCCCGGATCTTGTCCGCAAATTAAAACAGGAGGCCGACGCTGCCGGCCTCCCCGTTACCATACTGGATGAAGATCTCCTCATGTTTTATTACAATCACATCCCGCTATCGGAAATCTCACCGCTATTATCATCGCTCATCGATTCCTGGGCAGCAATCGCAGCATCCTCCGCCTTACGCACCTCATAAAGAAGCTTGCGGCGGTGTCTTTCGATCAACTGGAATATAGCCAAAAGCACGATAGCGATCCCGCTTACCGCTGCCCCGGCCGCAATGCCAGGCGGCCTGAAATCCAGACGGATATGATGCTCGCCTGCTTTGAGCGGCACGGAAATCAGCACGCCGCCCGTAAGCTCATGGATCTTCTGCTCCGTGCCATCCACCGTAAGGCGCCAGCCTTCTTCATACGGCACTGACGTTACCAGGACCCCATCCTGCTCTGCCTCTACCATGCCTTCCAGGAAAGTATCGCCGCTCTTTGTCACCCGCATCAGGTTCTGCGAGAGAATGCCATACGCACCGTCCCACGCCTCCTGCTCCAGATAGCACACATAGCCAGTTATCGTGCTGTCCTTGCCCTTTTCATAATCGATCGTGACCGTAAAGGATCTTCCTTCCTCTATGCTGCCGATATTTACGACAGAGCCGCAATCATTCCTAATCTCGATATCGTCGATCTTGTTGCCATTGCTGACATTGATGCGCTTTGCACTTGCCGTCTCAAAGAACACATAGTATTTCTGCGTTTTATCAGAGGTATATGTCAGTGTCACGCGCGCAGATTTATTGGAATCGCTGGACTTGACCGAAAACGTCCCGTCCGCTGTCATTTCCACCTTCGCATTTTTCGCGCTTATAGCCGGGGCTGCAACGCTATAAAACACCTTGCGGTACGTATTGGAGGTCGCCGCCCGCACATAATCGTTCAGCACGTCAAACGGATTAACGCTTTCCGTATCCCACGTCCTGATCTCATTTCCCGCCATATACCCGATCGAAAGCGGGTATTTGCTTTCATAAAGCCTGGAATGCCCCGATTTTTCTACCTGCGTAAAATCAGGGTCTTTCACCTCCAAATTTTTGGCGATGATGTATTTCACATTGAGCATCGCATTCGTGACCGGGCTGGTCTGGTTATAGTTAAAGCGGTTTCTGCCCGGAGAACCGTCCAGCCCTACTTTTTCCATCAGCCGCGTCATGTTGGCATTGATGGATGAGGAAAACTGCGACATCCCTTTATAATGGTACATGGCCGGATCGTTTAATGTATACAGCTCGTCCATTTCCGTCCGTGCAAATTCTTCGTTCGTTTCCTCTGCCAGCTTGCGGATATCCCGATTGTTTTCAAAATACGAAGTCCTGTACGTATTGCCGATCCTTTCAAATGATTCGCACGTATTCGCGCCCATTTCTGCCGCGACCAGGACGACGACCAGAAGCAGGAAAGAACTTTTCATGATAATGCCTTTCCTATAAAGGATCAGAACGATACCATACAGAGCCAGCCACGCCACGCCGCCATAAAAGAACAGGTTCATGTCATCGACCTGCTCGTCCATCAGCTTCTGCGCCAGGAGATAATAGCCAATTCCCGCCGCTAGCACAGCCCACAGGTGCTTCACCCGGACGGTATCCATCCGCAGGAAAACCCGGTATGCCATCCCAATCAAAAGAAAACATATGGCGAAGGTATAGCGGTACGGCAGTTGGTTTGGGAAGTGAAACCCGTGCCAGATAAAGTCCAGCTTATTGATGTTAAGGCTGAGCAGCAAAAATGCCAGAAATCCCAGATTGAGCAGCTTTTCCCGCAGGGCGATGCTCTTATTGCATACATAAAGCACGGCCAGTATGACGGCCAGCATCCCGCAGTAAAGATTCGGCAAGCCCTCCCTGTAGGTCAGCTCCGCATATGGCAAAAGCTGGTTGAGAATATCCAGCACATCATTATAAAAGCTCCAGTCCGCTGGCATATCCGAGGAAAAATAGTAGGCATTGCGCATACTGATATAAGTTGGGAGCAACATCACCGCCCCCATCGCTACACCCAAAAACGAATACCCCGCCGCCTTTGCCGCCGTAACGAAGAAGACCCGCGCGCCGCCGTTTTTCACCTTCAAAAAATACAACACAGGGTAGTAGCAGAGGATGAAGATGCACACCATGATCGCCATGTAATAATTCGTAAACACCGTAAGCCCCAGCGCCACCGTGTACATGACCGCCCTGCCGTCGCCGATGATACGGTTAAGCCCTAATATGCAAAGGGGCAGGAGCACGACAGCGTCGAGCCACATGATGCACCAGTAGTATGCCATGACGTAAGAACAGAGCGCATAGAGCGTTGCAAAAGCCACGATTCCCGCATCGCTGGCTTTTTTCTGTCCGCTGGCATTTTTCCGGCTGGCGCCACCAGCTTTTCGCTGGATGCCGCCGGCGCTTATTTTCCCTTGATTGAGGGCATTCCCTTGACCGTTAACGTTTCCTTGGTTTCCAATATTTACCTGACCGTTAAAATCCTCTCGGGCATCGCTTTTTTCCCGATTGCCAGCAGCTTCCTGGCCGCCAGGTTCTTCTCGCTTGCAGATTACCCCTTGGCCGCCATCATTCCCCACGCCGTCAAATCCTTCATAAGCATTGCAGTTTCCCCGATTTCCATCATCTTCCTGGCCTGCGTTTCCTTGATTACTGATTTCCCCTTGGCTGTTGGCAATTCCTTGGTTGTTGGCATCCTCTTGGGCACTGCCCTTTCGCTGGCTGTTGGCGTCCTCTTGGCCGCCGCCCCTTCGCTGGCTGCGCAGGAAGACGGCCATCGTGCTTGCCGCCAGCCCTATTTTAATTAGCAGGATGACGGTAACGCCCTCCATAATATATCGTTGCGGGAAGATTGCCAAAAGCAGGTTGAGCGGGCTTGCGCCATAGTAAGCAAGCAGTGTCCAGAAATTGCTGCCGCCCGCGCCATGCCAGGTATAAAAAAGGCTGCCGCCCTCTTGCAGCTTGTATTGCAGCTCGCTGAGAAACGGTACATACTGATGGTACATATCGATGACCGCAATTTGTTTTTCACCGAAAGGATACACGCCCGTTACCGCAAGCGCCAAAGCCACGATCGTTACCGCTAAGAAAAATGAGACCACGACGGATCTGCTATTTGTCAGAAACCCTTTGATTTTCATCTATGTTGCTTTCCTTTTCTATATAAATTGGCCTGTGTTTGGTTTCCATGTACATTCTGCCGATGTATTCGCCCATGATGCTCAAAACTGCTGTGATCAGTCCGCCAAAGAACAAAATCAGGCAGATGATCGACGCATAGCCGGGAACGTCCTTGCCCAAAATCAACGTTTTGAGGATTTCGGCAATCAGGTATACGGCAGCGCCTACCGTGGTAATGCCGCCAAAGACGCCGATGGCTTTCAACGGGGAAGCGGCAAAATCAATAAAACCTGCGATAGCATACCGCAGAAGCCCCCAGACGGACCACTTGCTTTCTCCGCAAATGCGCCTGACGTTTTCAAATTCGATCCACCGGGTGTCGAATCCCACCCAGGCAAAAATGCCTTTGGAAAAACGCTGGCTTTCAGGCATACTGACGATGGCCTTCACCATCTTCTTGTTCATCAGGCGGAAGTCTACCGCCCCGTCGAGGATCTCGATATCGCTGTAACGGTTCATGATTTTGTAAAAAGCTCTTGCAAAGGCGCTCCGTATCCGCGGTTCGCCTTTGCGGCTCACCCGCCTTGCCGCACAGCTATCGCACCCCGTTTCTTCCATCGTGCGGATCATTTCACAAATGAGCTGCGGCGGATGCTGCAAATCCGCATCCATGATAATGGCATAATCCGCCCCGCCCCGTTCCGCCGCCTTAAGCCCCGCATACATGGCTGCTTCTTTTCCGAAGTTGCGGCTAAAAGAGATGTATTTGACCGAATCGCCATCTTTTACAAACCCAATCCCTTTATGGACCGCAGTCCCTGCATTCTCCCTGGCGCCATTCCTTTTCGTATGCTTCGCAAAGTTCTCGTTTGCGCCGCCCACCATTTCCTTAATCTTCTCCAGCGTGCTGTCCGTACTTCCATCATCCACGAAAATATAAGAAAACCGATAGCCATCTATTTCCGCTACCATGCGCTGAACCTCATCGAAAAAAAGATCGATGCTTTTTCCCTCGTTATAGCAAGGAACGATGATGTCCACCATTTTCAGTTGTCGGCGTTCCTCTTCCCTCATTCGCATTTCCTTTGATAATTAACAGCTCGGCCACCCTCCGAAGCAACAGCCTGATAGCAGTCCGCTGTTACGGCTCATCCTATCATAGCATCTATTTCGCTGACCTGCCGCATCCGATTGCACATCCTTGCGTCGCCGTGCGCTTCAAAACACTTACGATATCTTTTGGTGATTCCCATGGCGGGCTTTCACAACGCCCCGCCGCACGTCAAAACGATTACGGCCTTCCATGGCAAATATTCACACCGGGCTGCTACAAAACCCGATTGCCCTTTCCAAAAAACAACGCTTCTTTTCAAAAAAAGACTACTCTTTCCCAGAAAATTGAATATGCATACCCTTAGTTTGCACGATATCATCATTCTTGTCAATAAGCGCCGCTTCCAAACCGATATCGGGATACTCGCGCTGTATCTGCTCGATGAATTGCAACGCCCGCTCCTTTCCCAAAAGCAGGCAAGCGGTTGATACCGCATCGCAAAATCCCGACTGCCCTTTTTTCGCTGTAATCGTCACAGCCTCCAGATCGGTTTCCACCGGATAGCCTGTCTTCGGGTCAAGGATGTGATGGTATAATACGCCATTTTCCTCGAAATTTCTCTCATAAATGCCGGAGGTTACGACCGTAGCATCCGACACTTCGATCGTTCCGATAATCTCCGTCCTGTCGGTGAATGGCCGTTCAATGCCGATAACCCACGGCGTTTTCTCATCCTTTTCCCCGAGGACGACTACATTTCCGCCCAGGTTTATAACCGCCCTGTCAACGCCCCTTTCTTCCTCCAGAAATTCCGCCGCCCTATCCGCAATATATCCCTTGGCAACGCCGCCTAAATCCAGCTGGGCAGACGGGTTTTCCAAAAGCACCCCGCCCTCCTCAACCTTAATCCTCCGATAGTCCACGCTTGGAAGCGCTTTCGCAATAACGGCCGAATCCGGCGCTTTCGGATTTTCGCCTTTAAAATCCCACAGATCGTTGACTGCGCCGATGGTGACATCAAAAACGCCGCCGGATTTTTCAGATATCTCATTTGCCATGTTAATCACCGCAATCGTTTCCTCCGAAACATCCGTCCATGTGCCTCCGCTCTGGTTGATGCGATCGACATCACTGCCGCTCACCGTCTTGCTGAGCAGCTTTTCATGCTTGTGAATTTCCTGGAAAGCATCCTGCGCAATCCCCTCCGCCGTGCCTTCCCCCACATCATCATAAATCGTAATCTGGCAGGAAGTATCGAGACAAAAATCGATTTGCGAAGGCGGCTCTTTCTTCCCACAAGCGGTATGTGTTATAATAATGGCAGCCATGAGCATTATCATGAGAAAAAGCTTTAACGCAAACGGCTTATTAAATGGATGAGAAGGGGCGAAAGAGCCGAACGCTTTAAAAGAGGCGGAATGATTGAAATCCCTGAAAGAGCCGAACGCTTTAAAAGAGGCGGCATGATTGAAACCCCCAAAAGAGCCGAAAGCCCTGAAATGGGCAAATGGCTTGCTGGAAAGTGCAAAACACTTGTTGAAAGGGGAAGGCAGTTTGCTGAAAAGAGCAGAAACCTCGCCCCTCCGGTTTTTTTCGGCGTTTTTTTCCCGTGCGGTGGGCTTTTTCCATTCGGCGGACTTTTTCCGTGCGGCGGGCTTTTGACGAACGATGTATCTCATGCTATCTTCCTCCGGAGGTTTTGATGATAAAAAAAGCTGATATCATACTAGCGGCCACCCTGATCATCATCGGGTTTGCCATGTCATATTTCCTTTCGTCCGGCACATCCCCCGGGCAAGAGCTTCTGGTGAGCTGCGGCGGGGAACGATTCGGCACTTACTCCCTGCTCGAAGAGCGGGAAATCGTAGTCGAACGAAATAATCATATAAATAAGATTACCATAAAGAATGGGATTGTTTCAATGAGTTTTTCTGATTGCCGGGGGCAGGATTGCGTAAAGCAAGCCGCCATTTCGAAGACCGGGGAAAGCATTGTCTGCCTGCCTAACCAGGTCGTGTTGGAAATCGCAGGCGGCAGCACAGAATATGATTCGATCGCAAGATAAGGCGGGATTTAGGCGTTTGAAAACATATGAAGGCGTATAGGGCAGCAAATTTATATGCAACCAGCGCAGCAACGTCTATCTGCGAATGCTGCGGTTTCATCCGAATGCGCAAATGTTGCAACGGCTTATGCAAAATGGCACAGCGCCGTTTGAAAGCTGATGATGCAGTTCCATCCAAATACAAATATTGCGGCAGCCTTCATATACAAAACTCTGTATAATCGCCAAGAAAAGCGCCGATTATACAGAGTTTACAAATTTCCATCCTATCATTGCCAGGCATTCTCAGCAAATGCAAGCGCAAACCAGCCATCACAAGAGCCATTCCGCCTAACCCACCTGCACACCTTTCCATATCATCCCGCACACCCCATTTAAGACATCCAAATCACCCGATCGCTGATATGGTTTACCATCGGCAAATCATGTGCGATGAATAAAAGCGTAAGATCATTTTCGACTGCCAGCTTCTTGAAAAGATGCACGATCTGTGCCTGCGCCGATACATCCAGCCCGGTCAGCGGTTCGTCCGCTATAATAAAATCCGGCCTGGTGATGAGCGTCCTTGCGATCGCCGCTCTTTGCCGCTGTCCACCCGACAGTTCATAGGGCTTACGGCTTGCCATATGGGCAGGAAGCTCAACAGCCTGCATCACTTGCGCCACCATGGCTTTATGAAATTCAGGGAGACGCATTACCTGCCCCGCATCCTGGCGAATCCCAGCAGCATCTCTTGCTTGCGCCGCCACATCCTGGCAAAGCCCAACAGTACGCATCACCTGTGCGGCTGCGTCCTCGTCCTCCATTGCCGCATCCTTCCTAATCAGCTTCCTCATCATGCGTCCCAGCCAGTTACGCTTTCCCGCCGCAATCCGCAAAGGCTCAGCGATGATTTCACCGATTGTCATCCTATCATTAAAAGCCGACTGCGAATCCTGAAAAATCATCTGAATATTAATACCCGCAACAGGCTTCATGCCAGCATGGAAAGACGCTCCCATAGCGCCGTTCGTTTTGGGTACGCCCGCCAAACGGCCAGCCTGCAAATTTCCACTAACATCAAACACTTTCCTCCCATTAGAATCCCCACCATGAAAACCAATCCCATCGACCACTTTCGCCCTATCAAAATCCCCGCCATGAAAACCAATCCTATTAATCACTTCCGCCCTATCAAAACCCTCGCCATGAGAAACAGCCCCTGAACCTTTTCCCACACCGCCGATCTCGATAATTCCCGATTCAAACGGTTCGATTCCCATGATGCATCTTGCCAGCGTGGACTTTCCGCACCCGGATCTGCCGACAAGCCCGACGATTTCCCCGCGGTAAATATCCATATTAAAATCGTCGAACACAATATTTCGGTAAGACTTGCCCACCTTAAAGGATTTGCACAGATGCTGTACCGAAAGCAGCGGCTTTTCCGTCAAGGCTCGCTCCGTTGGCAGCGGGAATTCCCGCAGTTGATCGCTTTGGGATGATTTTTTCGCCAGGCGATTTGAACAGTCGATTCCAGCCATGCAATCGGATCGTTCAATTTGCTCCAAGCAAACGGATCGATCATTCTCCTGGGAATCTTTCCCCCGGCAGTTTAAACGATTTATCTCCACTGGCTGGCAGTTTTGGCGATTCATCTCCACTGGCTGGCAGTCCGAACGATTCATCTCTGCCGAGCGGTCCAACCGGCCAGCTTTCGCCTGGACATCTCCCGTCCGATGCGCCCCGTGGCGGTGTCCCCTGCCCTTTTTATAGTCGAGAAAGCCCAACAGCTTACGTGTGTAATCATGGGACGGCGCAGCGAAAACATCTGCGACAGTTCCTTCCTCCACGATAACGCCATCCCGCATAATCGCAACCCGGTCAGCGACATCCTCTACCAAACTCAAATCATGGGTGATAAACAAAATCGCAACGCCCGTCTCCCGCTGAATCTGTTTCAAAAGCCGCAAAACCGCCTCCTGCGCTTCCTCATCCAACGCCGTAGTCGGTTCGTCCGCCAGCAACAGCTTCGGCTCTCCCGCCAAGGCAACCGCAATGGCAATCCGCTGGCGCATCCCGCCCGAAAACTCACTGGGACGCTGGCCATACCGTTTCCCTGCTTCCGGAATCTGCACCATTTGCATCAGCTCTAATGCCCTGCGCCTGGCATCCCTTTTGTCAAGCCCTTGATGAATTTGCAAAACCTCGGCGATCTGCGCGCCGACAGAGAAAGCAGGATCAAGGGACATCATCGGATCTTGAAACACCATGGCAATTTCCCCGCCCCGATACCTTTGCATCTGCGCCTCGCCCGCCTGCACCAAATCCCTTCCTCCCAGCATGATTTCCCCTTGGCGGATTCGTCCTTTTTCACAGAGAATTTTCAGCATACTCTTGCAAAGGACCGTTTTGCCGCATCCCGACTCTCCCACCAGCGCCAGCGTTTCATGCGCATCCAGGGAAAGCGAAACGCCTTTTACGGCGGTCAGGTCTCCGCCAGGGTTTTCAAAGGCTACAATTAAGTTATTAATTTCTAGCAAATTCTCCATTTTTGCCTCCGGGTTTTCCCGTCTCTTGTCTCTGTTATTTCCATCGCAGTGCGCCTATTTCATGACTGCCCCCGTTTTTAGCGGCGGAATCACGGCTGCGCCATAATCACATCACGGCTACATTACGAATAGAATCCCGTTTTCTTTCGGGCTTGCAGCTCCATGCAGCCCCGATCGCCATTTCAGCTTCGCATCCTCGCAACGCTTGCGCCTTATCACGGCGCTTATTATTCCTGATGCGCTTACGCTTTATCACGCCGATCGCATTTCAGCTTCTTATTCTTAGCGATTTCAGCCTTCATCACGGAAGTCTTCTTCCAAGGCCTCGTTTCCGCTCTTTATCGCGGTTTCCTTGTTTCACTTTCTTGCCTCTGCGCTTTCCGCTTTTTATCACGACGCCCCTGCTGCTCCGCTTCCTTTTCGTTCTTTATTCCTGCTCCGCGATTTCCCACTCGTGAATATTCCAGAAAATTCCTACCCCGTGATGCCCTAACACGGTATCGGCCGTAATGCCAGTAATGTCCGCACTCCCTGCATAAATTGCATCGATATAGGCGATAAAGGTGTACGCAGGATCAGCCGCCAACGCTTCCTGGAAATCTGCATAGAGCGGCTTGCGGGCTTCGTGGTTGTCTGCCTGCCGTGCTTCCGTCAAAAGCCGATCCACCTCCGCATTGGAATACCCGTTGTAGTTTGCGCCTTTGCCCGTGCCAAAAACCTTGTATGTGTGATCGTCCGGGTCAAACGGGCTTCCCCAGCCGATGAGGAATGCGTCCTGCCCCTTCCAGTCAATCTCGGCAGGCGTTGCCACCGCCACATCGACGCCAATATCCCCCAGATTCTGGGCGCAAATATTCGCCATATCGGCACGCACCTGATCGCCCTGGCTGCAATTTATGGTAAAAGCGAGCTTCGTTCCATCCTTCTCGTAAATCCCATCTGCACCTTTTTCCCATCCCGCCTCTTGCAAAAGGCGCTCCGCTTTCTGCGGATCATAATCATACCGCTCGATCGCATCATTTCCATAAGCGCCCATCTGCAATGGCGAATATGCCGCCTTTCCATGCCCTAGCAAAACGCTATCGATGATGGACTGCCTGTCAATGGCATAGCTCAAAATAGCAGGCAATTCACGATTTTCCTTCCACAGCGCATTATTAAAATTGTACATGATGCCCCTGTAGTCAGCAGTGGCCATCGGATATACGCGAACCGCCTCACTGTTAGCGAAAGTTTTCTCTGCCTTCGGCGTGATCTGTGCAAAATTCAGCTCGCCGAATTCCAGCTGCAACGCCCTCGCATCGGTGTCTTCCACGATCTTGAATACAACCGTATCGATTTTCGGAACGCCCTGGTAATAATCGTCGAATTTTTCCATGGTAATGCTCTGCCCCATGTCCCATGCGGTAAGCTTGTATGGACCTGCCCCGATCGGATTCTGGTTAAACGCCGCCGTCGTCATATCCTCGCCTTCCAAAATATGCTTCGGCAAAATCCCGATCGACAGATAATCCGGCATGGCTGCATTCGGCGCCGCCAGCTTGATGTTGATATGGGTATCGTCGATCACTTCTACGCTTTCTACATCTTCAAAATTGGATGCGTTTTCCGAACCATTATCCGGATTCATCACCGCTTCGATGGTGAATTTAACATCCTCGGCGGTTAATGGCTCTCCATCGTGAAAGGTAAGCCCTTCCCGTAGCTTAAACTGGTACGTGTTGCTCTCATCATCAAAGCTCCAACTCTCTGCCAGCCCTGGCACAACATTGTTTTCCGCATCATGGGCGGTCAGCCCCGCAAAAAGCAAGAGGTTGATTTCCCCGTGTTCATAGAGGGCGGGATTAATCGCAGTATAATCGCCGCTGCCGTAAACCAGGGCATTGCCTGTATTTGCATCTCCGTTTCCGCCCCCGCAGCCGCCCAAAAGCATGACTGCCGCCATTGCAAGGATTATCGCTGATAGGAATCCCCGCTTTGCCCTTCTCCTATTTGTCCCGCACGCTCTCTTGATTGTTTTCCTTCCCATTTTCCCTATCACGTCACTTATCATTTTCATGTTAGCCATACATTCCTTTCATCCTGAACTGTGCCGCCTTTTCATTTTAAACTGCACAGCCCTTACGTTTGATTACCATACGGACAGCGAAAAGCTGGTTTTCTCACCGCTTGAGCGTTTGCGCCGCCCGCATTTATCCAACCCGCACCGGCATACCCTAATCCTGTCCGTTTACGCCTGCTTTCATCCATTTTTCCCATGGTTGGCACGCCACAGCGTTGCGTTCCTGCGGAACATTCGCCCATAATGCGCTAGAGCAATCGCCCTCTCCTGCCATAAGTCCGCAAATACTCGCCGATCTGCGTAATGCAAAGCAATGTTACCACCAGGAAAACACCCGGAATCACCAGCATCCACCAAGCGCCCGTCAACATAGCCTTTTGCGAAAGCGACAAGAGGCTTCCCCATGAAATAACCGCAGGCGGCAGTCCCAGCCCCATGAAACTGAGCGTCGCTTCCATCGCAATGGCGCTGCCGATATTCGTCACCACCATAAACATGATTGCCGATAGAAAGCTGGGCATCAAATGCTTTCTCATGATGTAAAAGAATCCTGCGCCCATCGTCCGCGCCGCCAGGACAAACCCTGCATTCCGAAGCTGCCTCACTTCGCCGCGAACCATCTTAGCGATTGGCATCCAGCCAGTAATTCCTATGACGACCGATATGGAAAAAACCGTGGCTTTGCCCCAGATCGCCTGCAGGAACAAAACCAGCAGGATTTGCGGTATGCTCATGAGGATTTCAGAAAGCCGCATCAGCACATCATCGAGCCGATTTGACGCAAGCCCCGATGCAGTCCCGTATATGACAGCAATAACAGTGGAGACAGCAGTTGCCAAAAGCCCTACGGTGATGGAAATCCTGCCGCCATGCCAGATCACCGAAAACAGATCCCTGCCCAGTGCATCCGTGCCGAATAAATGCGCCGCCGACGGTGCGGCGCTGATCTGATCCAGCATCATGCGAGCTGGGTCATAGGGGACAAACAACCCGCAAAACAAACATCCGGCGATAATGACTGCCAAAATGGAAATGGAAATGTACGGCCGCTTTTCATGCGGCACAACATACGGCCCGCCTGACAACCTGCGGCGAAAACGGCCATGCGGAACACTGTGCCGATTTCCACGCTGACCGTCCGCCCCGTTTTCTGCCCCAATAACCGCACTTTTGCGATCCGTGCCTTTTCGCATCACAGCATCCGCCCCCTTTCCAGGCTTATAGCGGGATCCAGCCTTTCGTTGACGATCTGCGCCGCCATATTCGCCATGATAACGGCAGCGCCTGTAATCAGGCAGACCAGCATCAGCAAATTGTAATCATGATACTGTGCGCTTTCCACGCCGAGCCTGCCCAGCCCCGGATAAGAGAAGACCAGCTCCACCACATAAGCGCCGCCCAGAAGATGCGGCAAAAATATGGCCATGATGCTGATCACCGACGGCATGATGTTTTTCAAGCAATGCTTGTAAATAATCTGCCGCTGGCTGAGGCCTTTTACCTTGCAAAGCAGCACGTATTCCTTGCTGATTTCATCCGACAATTTGTTTCGCATCATGTAAGCGCAGTACCAAAGATGCGAAATGACGATGGCGCTTACAGGCAGGACGAGATGCAGCGCCCAGTCTCCCAGAAGATGCAATGCGCCCGCCTGTGTCCCGCCAACTGTGGCTATGCCGATGGAATGCGCCCCGCTCTGCGGAAGCAGATTGAGGTTGACGGAGAAAATCAAGATGAGGATGAGGGCGGCAAAAAACTCCGGAATGCTGTTTGCCGCTACGCCTGCTTTGCAGATCAATCGGTCGATCGGCCTTCCTTCATGCCTGACGCAAAAAACCGCTAGCAACAGGCCAAGTGCGAAAATCAGAAAAAATGATACCCCCGCCAATGCCAGCGTGTTGCCGCAAACCTGTTTAATCACATCCAAAGCAGGCTGTTTATACTGGTAGGAAATGCCGAAATCCCCGCAAAGGGCGCGGCCCGCCCAATCCACATACTGGGCGATAAGGTTGTCGTTAAGCCCCAGGCGTTCTTCTGCCGCCACAAGCTGCTGCGGCGACATCCGTTCTACTGCTTCGCCATAATAGGCGCGGAGCGGATCGCCCGGCGCAAGCCGTGAAATGAAAAACACCAGCAGGGACAATACAAGGAGGGACAAAACCAGTTGCCCCAGCTTTTTCGCAATATAAATGATTGTTTCCCGATGTTTCGTTTTTTTCTGATCCATATGTGTTTCCTTAAGAGTATTCCGCATTTGCGGCGAGGCGGCATTTTGCGAACCCTGCGCTAAATGCGGCCGCCTGTGGCGCTCCACAAACGCTTCACGAAATACACCGCCCGCAATGCTTCACAAACCCTGAGCCAAATGCACCGTCTGTGATGCTTTACGAACCCTGAGCCAAATGCACCGTCTGTGATGCTTTACGAACCCTGCGCTAAATGCAGCCGCCTGCATCGCTGCGAGACTTCGCAAAACCCATCCTGAATGTGGCCCGCCTGCGAAACAGAACTTGCAAAATTTTCAACGAGGCGGCAATATCCTCCCGCCACGATATTTCGATCCGTTGCCAGAACCAGAGCCGATCGAAACAGCGGCAGCACACGCCCGCCTATAACGATATTTCCCGCATAATAAAAATCCACGAAAAACAATACCTCTTACCGACAATGTCTTTAAAATACGGAGACATCGCCTTGCGGGCATTCACCTTCGTGGTTTATATCCGTGCTTCCTGCACCATTTCTTCTATATATTGTACAGGAAGGGCAGTCATCTGTAAAGATTTTTTTGCTTATTGCCCTAATCCCGCCAATCCTAAAACGTAGATCTAATTTAGCTCCCGCATTTTTCCCTTTTCATCTATTTTCAGGCTTCCCCTGCCCTCTTCCGCCAAACGCAAAATTTCACCTGATTTTCTACTCTGATGCGTTAAGATATGCTAAAATAGTGACTATGGACACGAACAGCAGTACAAAAAAATTAACCATTGCCGCCCTGATGGCGGCTCTAGCGCTCATATTTTCTTATATTGAAGTGCTAATCCCATTTCACCCCGCAATTCCGGGAATCAAGCTGGGGATTGCCAATTTGGTGATTCTGGTTTCGCTTTACTTTTTAGGTGCAAAGTATGCGCTGATCGTTAATTTGGTCAGGGTTCTTGTCGCCGGGCTTTTGTTCAACGGACTATTTGGCGCAGCATATTCCCTGGCTGGTGCGCTCGCTAGCTTTCTCGTAATGGTTTTGCTGAAAAAGACAAATATCTTTTCCGTGACAGGCATTTCAATGGCGGGCGGCGTTGCCCACAACTTGGGACAGATCTTGGTTGCAGCAGCCCTCGTCTCAAACATTAAAATTTTCGTCTATTTTCCAGCGCTCATCATTTCCGGCGTAATCAGCGGCGCAGTGATTGGAATTGTAGCGTACTTCGTCCTTAAAAAGCTGCCGCAAAGCGCCGCATTCGAGTCGCCGGCAGCTTAATGAAGCGAAATGTGTTGCACATCTTTTCAGGGTGTGCGGACAGCCAAGGAACATTCAGGGGAATTTTAATCGAGCTGGATTAACGCCGGATTGCCATCGAGTTTCATATGCAAAATGGCGGTTATGCATGGTTGGCGATGTCAAATAAACCATGACATATTTGAGCCGAAAAAATAGATTTTTAGTTTAAAGCTATGCAAATATTTAGGCATATTGGGGAATATTGGGGAATGTTTAGAATATTTTATGTAAATCAAACTGCAACAACTTTTATATAAAATTGACGGAGGAATTGAAAATGAGCAAATTATTAGAACAGATGAAAACCAGAAGAAGCATCCGCAAGTATAAGCAGGAGCTAATCCCGCAAGAAATCATCGACCAGATTATCGAAGCGGGACTTTATGCGGCAAGCGGCAAGGGCGGGCAAAACACGATCATTATTCAAGTCACAAACAAAGAACTCCGGGACAAAATCTCAGAAATGAACCGCCAGATTGGCGGATGGGAGGACGGGTTCGACCCGTTTTACGGAGCGCCCGCAATGCTGATCGTCCTTGCCAAAAAGGATTGGCCAACCCACGTGTACGACGGCAGCCTGGTCATGGGGAACCTCATGCTCGCCGCCCACGAACTTGGGGTTGGCAGTTGTTGGATTCACCGGGCGAAGGAAGAATTTGAAACAGAATGGGGCAAAAATTTATTACAATCCCTTGGAATTGAAGACGAGTATGAAGGGATCGGGCATTGCGCGCTCGGCTATATCGACGGGGAATATCCCGAGACGCCTGCCAGAAAAGAAAACCGGGTTTTTTACATCAAACAGGAGGATGAAAAAGAAGGCATAAAATGAAAAGGATTAGGCAGGATAGCACAAAGCAAAACAAGACGGTGTGAAGGGCAAAGGAAAAAGGAAAGCTTTGCCCCATTTTAAAAAACGGTACTGATTGGATCAAAAAACCTGCCAATAGGTATATCTGCTACTTTCCCGCCCTGACAGGCTGAAAACCGCCGCTTCATTCCACTTAATCCATCTACATCACGCACAAAAGCCGGCGAGACTTCCGTCACGCCGGCTTTCTTTTAAACGAATTGCGCCGCAGATTTATAGAGCTTGCGCTTTGCACTGACAAAGCGACCTCCGCCTCGACTGCCGCTCCGCCCATCTGCCGAATCTACAAACTGCACCACTTTTGCCGCTTGCGCTTCGCCTCATCTCT
Organism: uncultured Eubacterium sp.; assembly: GCA_946555345.1. Taxonomy (GTDB): domain Bacteria; phylum Bacillota; class Clostridia; order Peptostreptococcales; family Anaerovoracaceae; genus Lentihominibacter. Next base: position 47,745 of record CAMNSS010000002.1, read on the forward strand.
GCTAAAACGCTCTATGCGCCAGCCGCCGCTTTCTCCGCCTGTTCTGGCTTCTTGGCGGCCGCCGCTTTCTTCCTGTAATTCACGATCGCGCCAGTCGGGCATTCCTTCGCACAAAGCCCGCAATTCTTGCACGCATCCAAATCGACGGACGCTAAATTGTTCTCAACTTTAATCGCTTCAAACTTACATGCTTTCTGGCACTTCATGCAGCCGATACAGCCGTTCTCACAGGTTTTTCGCGTCACAGCGCCTTTATCAACAGACTTGCAGGCAACGAAAACCATCTTCTTTTTCGGCACGAGATCAATTAGATCATGCGGGCAGACCTTTGCACACGCACCGCATCCAACGCAAAGATCCCGATTTACCATCGCCACGCCGTTCACGATCCTAATCGCATCATAATTGCACATTCTCTGGCAGTCTCCCAGGCCGAGACAGCCATGCGGACACGCCCAATGGCCGCCGTAAAACGCAGCGGCAGTCCTGCATGAATAAATCCTGTCCGCATCCATAATCTGCTGGGTAACGCCGAAGTTTCCCTGGCACATCACCATTGCAACTTCTTCTTCTATATCTCCGGCCTCCACGCCGAGAATCCCGGCAATCTCTATCGCCACATCAGCTCCGCCGACCGGGCATAAATTCGGGCTCATATCCGGATCATCACCGAATGCGTTCGCATAATCATCGCATCCGGCAAATCCGCATCCGCCGCAGTTCGCACCCGGAAGTACATCCCGGATTGCGGCGACCTTTTCATCTACAGGTACATACATAAGCTTAGATGCAATGGTAAGGATGATACCAAAGATTAAGCCTACTACTGCTACGATAATAGCAGGTAATACGATTGTTCCCATATGTATCCCTCCTCCTTAACCAAATATACCGTCAACGACACCGGAAAATGCCATGAAGGACATCGAAAGAATCGCTGCCGTTACAAGCGTAATCGGGATTCCTTGCCAGCACTGCGGGATTCCCTTGCAGTTTTCCAGCTTTTCCCGAAGCCCTGCGAACAGCACCATGGCAAGCAAGAATCCGATCCCTGCGCCCAGTGCGCAAACGATGGATTCAATATAGTTATAGCCATCTGTAATATTCATGAGCGTAACGCCCAATACTGCACAGTTTGTCGTAATCAGCGGCAGGAATACGCCGAGCGACTTATAAAGCGGCGGCATATACTTCTTCAGCGTCATTTCCACAAGCTGTACCAAAGAAGCGATTACCAGAATGAATACAACCGTCTGCAAATATCCGATGTTCAATGTATCCAAAATGAATTTCTGGATCGGCCATGTTGCCAGCGTTGCCAATACCATTACGAACGTTACCGCAACGCCCATGCCGACTGCTGAATCCAATTTCTTAGAAACGCCCAGGAATGGGCAAATTCCCAGGAACTGCGATAATACAAAGTTATTTGTCAGGATAACCGACATCATGATGATCAATATTTCAGTCATTATGCATCAGCCTCCTTCCTATCGCACGTTCCGCCGCACATATCGGCCATCATGCAGCCTTCACAGCCGAATTCTTTTTTCTTAATTGCCTTGCCCTTGCTGAAATAATTCACGGCGGCAATCAGGCAAGCGAAAACGAAGAACCCGCCGGGAGCCAGCATGAAGATGCCAGCAGGCGTAAGCGCAGTATCCGCATAGATCGGAATATCAAATGCAGTCCCCGATCCGAAAAATTCCCTGATCAGTCCCATCACTCCTAGCGCAAGCGTAAAACCAAGCCCCATGCCCAGTCCGTCAAGCGCAGAATCCAGCACGCCATTCTTGGAAGCGAACATCTCCGCCCTTCCCAAAATGATGCAGTTTACTACGATCAGCGGGATGAACAGCCCCAGCGCCGCATCCAGCGCAGGCAAATAAGCCTTCAACATTAACTGTACGATCGTTACAAAGCCTGCAATCACTACGATGTAGCAAGGGATTCTCACCTTCGCAGGAATGATATTTTTTAACAGGGCGATTACGATATTGGAGCAGATCAGAACCGCCATCGTGGAAATGCCCATACCCAGTCCGTTTATGGCGCTTGTCGTAGTAGCCAATGTCGGACATGTTCCAAGCAACAGAACCAGTACGGGGTTTTCCTTAATAATGCCTTTCGTTACAATGCTAAGTTTACTCATTATTTCACACCTCCGCATTTCTCAAATTGCTTCAAGGCTTCCTCTATAGAACAGTATATAGCATTGGAAGAAATCGTTGCACCCGTGATCGCATCTATATTAGCATCGCTCTTGATGTGTCCGCCTACAACCTCGCTGACGCCCTGATACTGCGCCAGGTATTCTTCCGTCATGGCCTTCGTGCCAAGCCCCGGGGTTTCGCCATGCTCCGTTATGGTAACGCCTGTAATATTGCCGCCCGCATCGATTCCGACCATCACCTTGACATCTCCGCCAAAGCCTTTGTACTTCGCAGTAACCGCCATGCCAGCTTTGTTATCAGCAATATAGCAATCCACAACGCCATCCGCCAGCTCGCCATCATAAGCCGTAAACGCATCGCCCTCAGGCAGTACCTGCATTCTGGCTTCATCAGCAGCCTTCATCTGGTTTTCGATAATCTTCGGATTGGCTACGCTGTAAGTTCCCGCCAAGGCAAGCGTCACCACCAGACAGATACATACCAAAACGAGAGCAGGGAAGATGTTTTCTTTAAAGCTGCTATTTTTCATTTCCATCTCCTCCTTTCGCCTTCTTCGCTACCGGGAACATCCGGCCTTCACAAATCCTGTCTATGTAAGGCGTCAAAATGTTCATCAAAAGGATCGCAAACGATACGCCCTCCGGATACGATGCAAACAGCCTGATCAGCATCGTGAAAAGGCCGCAACCGATTCCGAATATGATCTTGCCTGCCGGAAGTGTCGGCGAGGTCACATAATCGGTCGCACAGAAGAACGCACCCAGCATCACGCCGCCTGCACACAGATGGAAGATCGCACCGTCAATGCCGCCCCAGATCAGTCCCAGCACAGCAACCGTCGCCAGGAAGCTGACAGGAATATGCCAAGTGATAATCCTGCTGCAAATGAGGAAAATTCCGCCGATTAACAGAGCCAGCGTACTCACTTCCCCGATACAGCCGCCGATATTGCCCAGAAACAGGTCTGCGTTAGAAGCGCTTACTGCATCGAGGCTCATATCGTTCATGGAAAGCTCACCCAGCGGCGTCGCCGAGGTCACTGCATCGACGCCGGTTCCCCTCGCCGTCGGCCACGTCGTCATTTCCGTCGCAAAGGCGATAAAAAGGAAAATTCTCGCCGTTACCGCCGGATTAACCAAGTTCTGCCCGATCCCGCCAAAGAGCTGCTTCACGACAACGATTGCCGCAAAACTTCCCACAACGGCAATCCAATACGGAAGCCCCGCAGGCAGGTTAAACGCCAGCAACACGCCCGTAAGGACAGCGCTCAAATCGCCGACCGTTTGTTTTTTCTTCAATATTACGTTCATCAAGTATTCGAAAACCACGCAGGCAACCACGCATACAATAGTCAGCACAGCCGCGCGGTATCCGAACTGGTAAATTCCGGCTGCAAACGCCGGGATCAGGGCTATGAGTACAAAGCCCATGATTCTCTGTGTGCTGATCGGGCCTACCGCATGAGGCGCCGATGACACGATCAATTTTTCATGATATTTGTTATCCATTATTTACTCGTCGCCTCCTTTAAAAATGCTTTCGCCATTTTATGTGTAAAACTGAGCGGCCTCTTCGCAGGACAGGCGTACGAACAACTTCCGCATTCCATGCACTGCATCACTTGAAGCTGGTTCAATTTATCGATATTCTTCTGCTCATAAGCTGCGACCATGGAAACCGGCAGCAGGTTAAACGGACACGCCCTTGTGCAAATCCCGCATTTGATACAGCCTGTCTCTTCCGGAATCAGCGTCTGCGGCCCGTCAAATATCAAAATGGCGTTATTGTTTTTCACGATCGGGAACGCATCTGAATAGACAGCGCGCCCCATCATCGGCCCGCCCATGATAATCTTCTTCGGCTCTGCCTTATATCCGCCGCAGGCAGCCGCTACATCGGCAATTCTTGCGCCGATCGGCACGATGATGTTCTTTGGCTCTGCCACGGCGTTTCCATCCACCGTAATCCGCTTCGTGGTAAGCGGCCGGCCCGTTTTCAGGTACTGCCCAATAAAAGCGATGGTCGTCACATTGGAAAGCACGATCCCCAGCTGTGCTGGCAATTCCCCTGCTTTCAAAGTTTTTCCAGTGATTTCATAAACCATGACCCGCTCTGCGCCCTGTGGGTATCTTGCCCGCAGCACTTCCACCTTAATATCGTCCGCATGGCCTTTTTCTTTGATCACTTCGTTGAGCCTGCTGATCGCATCGGGCTTGTTTTCTTCAACGCCGATATACGCCTTGCTGATCGTCAGGTATTTCATCACGGCCAAAATGCCCTCGATGATATACGGTGCATTTTCAAGCATCAGCCTGTGGTCTGAGGTGATGAACGGCTCGCACTCCGCCGCATTTACGATCAAAGTGTCCACTTCATCCAGATTTTTTGGATTCAATTTGATGTGCGTCGGAAACGATGCGCCCCCAAGGCCAACCAGCCCGCTCGCCTTAACCGCCGCAATAAAATCATTCATGTCGTTTATGACAGGCGGCTTTACGCCCTCCCAAACTTCCTGCTTGCCGTCGGTTTCAATCACAATCGCCTGATCCTGTCCGCCTGCGACGGATCGTATCGTTGTGATCTCTTTTACCGTGCCTGACACGCTGGAATGTATCGGAGCGCTTACAAATGCATCTGTATCCCCGATCACCTGTCCAACCTTGACCGAATCGCCTTTTGCCACCAGCGGCTTGCACGGCGCTCCGATGTGCTGTGACATGGAAATACAAACAGCTTCCGGAATAGCCATAATTTCAGTTTCACAAGCAGCAGTATGCTTCTCATGGCTGACATGAATGCTATTCAGGTGTTTCCCTTGCTGTCCCATTTTAAAAACCTTCCTTCCTCCCCATTTGTGCTTCTGGCATTTCGTGCCATTGGCATTCCATGCGCCAAAAGCATGATTCGTGGGTATTTTTGTTAATTTTTGATTTGCTTTTTACAATAAAATCAGCATATATCCAGTCGGTTTTCTACAATGACTGTTTTTTTTCGTATGTTGAGAATTATAACATAGATCGACATAAAATGCTATCCATTTATCAATCAAATCTTTGAAATTACGATTCATTTACCAATCCATGGCATCACTATAAAATAAGAAGAAACTTGCGCAGCCGCCTCCAAAAAAACAAGGATAAAGACATAATATATAGCGTTCAATTCAATTTCCCCGCAACAGAATCCTTGGCTGTCCCCAGATCAGAACCTTCAATCGATCCATCGGACACGGCTCCCTGGCCTGAGGAAATCCCGGCCGGCCACCGGACAGAACACCACCGTTTAACCGCAAAAAATGCAGTTGCATATTTATTTTACAAAACCATGCAGATCGCACCGCTTTGGCGCACATTCTAATTTTTTTCCAAAACCCGCACTTTATTTTTGCAAACAGCAATCCTTGCCATGGCGAATGCGCAGATACCTGAAAATCGTGCAATCGAATGTCGCCCAAACACCAAACATCTGCCGGATATCCAAAGCAATCTGCCATATCGCCCCAACGCTGGCTATTCAATAGATTCGAGGCAAATTCATTCCCACATCACCGATCAAAAAATTTCCTATACGATAAAATTGCATATACGATTTATGCCCTAAGAGAAAGGTATGCTGTTTTCTGGGGAATTATTGCAGTCTTCTGGGGATTATTACGGTCCCTTTGATAGGAAATTTTGATCGACTCTGTAGATTTACAGAAAAGCGAATTAGAAATTTATTCCAAACGCTGTATAGGCGAGAAGGTTCATCCGATTTATACAGCGTTTGCTTATCGCCTTTCATCTCATCGTGCGGTCAACTTGACTGCCAACCCGCTTCAATGTTACAGGCTTATGACCCTAAAATCATTTTTCGCAAGCTGATCCCACGGATCGTCCACCCGCAATCCCTTTAAATTATTTTCTAATGCTCTGATGACCGTGCTATGCGTTACCAAAAGGATATCGCGCGACTGATCCTTCTGCAAAATTTCACGTAAAGCTTTCACCGCACGGTACTGCACGTCATAAAAGTTTTCCGCCCGGTTGCCGATTTTAAATGAAAAAATATCATCCCCCCTGCGTTCATAATCCAAAGGATACTTTTTTTTGACCTCGCTGATTGGCATTCCGTCCCAGTTGCCTAAAGCGATTTCCTGCAAATCGGATACCTGTTGAAGCTCCCATTTGAAGCGGTTTTCTTTTTCCCCAGCGTTCAGCTCGTTCATCTGCTTTCCAGTATGCCGGTTTTCTTGCATATGCGCCTTTCTTTCTGCAAGGAGAATTTCTTCTGCCGCCGCTTTTTCCGCTATATTGCGGCCTTCTCCCCTGGCCCGCCACTGTCCCGCATCACAGCTTTCTTCCGCCTCTGCCCGCTTTCCAGTTCCCGCAAGCTCATTTGCCGCGCCTGCCTGCCCATTTGCTGCATTCACTCGCTTTCCGCCATCCACAGACCCATCTTCTGTGCCCGCAAACTCCTTGCCATCAGCCGCTTCCCGCATAAAAACATCCCGAATGATTTCCGCCGTCTGCTCCGCCCTTTTCAGCGGGCTCGTATAAATAATCCCGCTCCAGGAAACCAGGCTGCCGCCATATTTTTCTGGCCTCTGGCCGCTTGAACCGCTACAGCCCGAAACATTTCTGCCTCCTGCCGTTTCCATAAGATGCCCCGCAATCTCCTTCGCCATGGCTGCCACCTGCCCGTATGTACCCTCCTTTAACGGAACATCATACTGCCCGATAAACATTTTTTCCCTATGCTGTTTCGTCTGCCCATGGCGGATCAAAAAAATGCGCCTTCCAGCGGCTAGTTCCTGCAAGCTTTCCCGCCTGCCTCCCGTCTTTTGGAACGCCAGGATTTCTTCATATCCCTCTGGCGTATCCATGTCCAGGACACACCCCTCGTCCTCCACTGGAACACGCACCATCCTGTCCCAATGCCTGTCGGTAATCGCTTTTAGCCCGCCAGAACCATCATAACGGCATATTTCCCCGCTGTATACGGCGGGAATCAGCAAGGGGTGTCCTTTTTTTCCTTCAAAGACAGGCACATAAAAATTTTTTAATGTTTTCGCCCTGACAACGGAAGGCTCGAACGGTGCAAAGCTGGAGACTTCATCTGCAAACTCATGCAAAGCATCGTCCGCATCATTTTCACCTGCAAGCCCATGCACAATATCCTGCAAGCCCGTTACATCAAGTATATCAGAATCGTCATTCGCAGGCTTACCCGTTTCAGAACCCTCCAAAGGCTCGCACGATTCAACGTCCTTCAAGGACGCATATAATTCATCCGCCTCCGAAAGCCCACGCGATTCTGTGGATTCCGCTGTCTTATCCGTCTCACCGTTATTCAAAGTTCCGCACGATTCAATCCTTCCAGCGCCCCTGGACGCCGCCCCGCTGCCCTCCTCCACAGCAGCTTCCACCAGCCGCTTCAAAACCGCTTTACTGACAAGCGGGCAATCCACCGGAGCCAAAAGAAACCCCTGCGCCTGCCTGAACGTGTCCTTTGCATATCCAATCCCTGCTTGGATAGATGAAAACATCCCCTCGGCATAATCCGCATTATAAACCTCGGCAACGCCTGCCTTTTCGATCACGGGCAGCAGCCTATCCCTGTTGTGTCCGCTCACCACTGCGATATCCACAATCCCAGCATCCCGGAAAGCGGCGATAAGCGTCTCAATGGCAGTACCGCTCCCCACCGGAAGCAACGGCTTAAACGCCTTCATCCGGGATGAATACCCGCCCGCCAAAATAACTGCACCGAATGAAACCGCATTCTTCATCCCCTGCACTTTCAATTTCACCGCCTTCATTCCGAATCGATCTGCGATCTTGTCTGCACGATTTCCGCCACGATGCTGACCGCAATCTCCTCGGGCGTCTCTGCGCCGATGGAAAGCCCGATCGGTGCGTGAACGCGCTTAAACGCCTCTTCTGAAAAGCCTTCCTCCAATAACGTATCGTAAAGCAAGCGGTTCTTGCGCCTGCTCCCGATCATGCCAAGATAGGCACATGGCTTGCGCAGCGCCTGCCGCAGCACCTGTAAGTCGCCCCGGTGCCCTCGTGTCACAATGATGATATAACTGGATTCATCAATCGCAATATGATCAAACGCATGGTCGAAGCTTTCCACCACGACGGTCTTTTCCGCCTGGGGATAACGCTCCGCATTGGCATATTCTTCCCGGTCGTCGATAATGACGGTTTTAAAATCCACATGGCGCAAAACAGGCTCTAATGCATAGGCGACATGACCGCCGCCGAAAATGTATGCTGTATCAGCCAGCTTAAATTCCCGGATGAAATCCCCTGGGTCAGATGCGTCGATATAGTCAATTTGAACCGTTGCATCGCCGCCACAGCCCATATCCAGCGCATCTTTTTGCTTTTCATCCAGCACGAAATTGTATATATGGGTTTTCTCTTTTGTATCCAGGGTCTTCCTGCAAAGCTTCTCTGTTTCGGCTTCCAAGAGGCCGCCCCCTACCGTGCCAACGGTCGTTCCGTCCTGCTTCATCAGCAAAACCGCGCCTTTTTTCCGCGGCGTTGAACCTTGCGTATCCACCACCTTGGCAATGACGAAATCCTTGCCCTGTTCCACCAAATCCCTCGCAAAATAAGATACCTTCTGTGCCATAATCATCTTGCGCAGCATCTTTTATCTTTCCATAATAAAACGAAGCTGCGCCCTCCTTTTTTTTCATATTGATTCCTCATGCTTATTTTATCGCATTGCGATCTCACGGATGGATCGCAAATAAGCTTTTGCCGCATCTTGCGGCTTGGCTTTTTCCAATCATTTTTTACGGCGTTTTGTAGCCTTGCTTCCTGCAAATCGCTTCTTTGGTGTTTCGCAATTCTGCTTTTTTTAATCGCATTTTACGACCTTGTTTTTTCCAAGAGCCTTTTGCTAGCTCTTGTGGTCTCGCCGCTCTTCCAAAGTGCCTTTTGCCGCATCTTACGGCTCACCTTTCCCGCAAATAACCTTTTACCGCATTTCTCGGCCTTACCTTATCCAGCCGCTTGAGCAGGCTGCCACAGGGACACTTTTCCGTGATCCATCTGCTGTAATCGCCAGTCCGGTAGCGGATAAAGGGCATTCCTTTTCTGGTAAGCGTCGTGAACACGATTTCCCCAAGCTGTCCATCCCTGACAGGAGCTTGCGTGCCAGGATCGATGATCTCGAGGTACAGATCCGCCTCCCGCACATGATAACCAGCGCCATGTCCACAGCTTACGGCACAGCCCAGCCCCATCTCCGTCATTCCATAATGCTCATAAACCTTGCAAGAAAAAACCTGCTCGATAAACTGCACGTCTTTTTCATCCACATACTCTGCGCTTAGCAAAACGCATTTTAACCGCAAATGATTTGCAGGAAAAAAGGGATTGCCCGAAGCTTCCATGCCCTTCAAACGACCGCACACATATGCCTGTGCTTCCGCATCCGTGCAAGCGAGGCGATCCGCCACGCTTTTCCCTATTGCATAGCTGTCCGATTGCCCGCTGCTTTTGCATCCCGCAAGAACCGCCGGTTTTTCCTCCTGCCCAGATCCTGCGGGCTTACCCGCTTCCCTGCTAAAACGGTTGCAAATTCCATATTGGAACGCTTCCCCGCCGAAACCGCCCTTCCTTTTCACGGCGGTCTCTGCCAGCATCCGCATATGCGTTGGCAACGCCACCACAGCCGTAACTTGTTCCGTTTCAATAAGATCAAGCAACCGCTCCGCCTCCCTGCGGATTTCCGCTTCCGCCATTCCCGGGCGCATCTGCGGCAATCCGTATTCTACCGTTTTTGCGCCAAAACCGCCTAACCCTCTCGCAAGCAATTTGCCGATAGATCCTGGGATTTTCACAGGCATCAAAATGAGGACCGTATCGCAAGCCGACACCAAAAGCTGCATTCCATTTTGAAAATAGTCCACCGTCAGTTGCTGGTCTTCCTCCGTAAAATGAACCCGCTTCGGCGTTCCTGTGCTTCCTCCCGTATCCAAGGTAACGATGCGGCTGATCTCTCCTGGCCTCACACAGAGAAAATCCATGCCAGATTCCCGCAGCTCCGCTTGTGTTGTAAAAGGCAGGCTTTGGAAAAAGCGCAAAAAATCCGCATCTCCCACAGGGCTGCTAATGCACCCGCTTCTATCTGGGCGCATAAACCCACAATTTCCATCTTTTTCAATCCCATCACCGTCAGCCAGCACGAACCCGCTACAGCTTGCCCGCATAATTCCGCTGTATTTCCGTTTGTAAAAGGGGCTGCGGTTGGCAGCGTAAATCAAAGTTTCCCGCAGTTTCCCCATCGTATACCCATCAAGGATCTGGCGGGTCATCCCATCCTGCGCTGCACCAATCTTTTTCGCAGTCCAGATATCCAGGCATCGGCGTTTCCCGTCACTTATTTTGAGATTTATCTTATCCGCTGTCTTTGATGTACCCATTTTTTCAGCCGTTTCCGTATCGCTCAGACGCTTCCGCTTTCGCACTTTAACGATTCCGTATCGCCCTGCCAGCTCCGCTTTCGTGCTTTATCCAGTTCCGTGTTTTCAGGCGTTTTCCCCTTCGCTTATCCATCCGCACATTTTCATTCCCCAATCGTTTCTGTCATGCCAGTCCATTTACGCTCGTTTTCCTGGCCGTGCCGACGGCTTCTATTCATCCGCACATTTTTATGTCTATGCGCTTTTATGCGCTGGCCGTACCCCGGATTTTCCAGCGATCTGCGCCTCCGCTATTCCGGTTTTTGCGCCACGAGGAGAAAATACCCGATTTTAGCATTTCCATCGCCGTCCTTATGCCCGCCAATTCGTCCGTTTCCATTCTCATTGCGTTTGCCGCCCTGTGCAAGCCCAGGCATCAAATCCTCCAGCTTGTCTCCGTCCATCAGCCGTTGCGCAACATAATTATCCAAATCGGCAGACCTGTCCTCAAAGGCTACGATGCGATAGCCGATCTCTTCAAGCTGCGCTTTGAGCGGCTCTTCAAAGAACACCCCGTTTAAGCGAAAATCCACGAACCTTCCCGGATGCTCTTCACAATCGCCCTCCTTGCGCGGCTTCATCGCAAGGCGCGCCGCTTCTATCTTCACCGCCCGCATCTGTTTCGGGTCAGGGTCTTTATAATACAAATCGCTGAGAATCAGCTTTCCACCCTTCTTTAATACGCAATAGGCCTCATGAAGCGATTCGTCGGGAATATTGATCAGGCTCAGCACGCATTCCATCATCACCGCATCAAACGTATAAGAGGAGTAATCGTCCAGAAACTCCCCGTCGCCGAATTTCACGCATACGCCCGGGTGTTTTTCCTTCGCCGCACTGACCATCGCCAGGTTCATGTCGATTCCTTCCGCATCCATGCCTTTTTCTTTGCAAAGGTGCGCCACTGCGTCGCCCTCGCCGCATCCGATATCCAGCACCTTCGCGCCCTTTTGCAGTTTTGCAAGCGCAAGCCCCCGGTCTGTTAATGCAAAGCTTCCCGGCCTCATAATCGTCATCTGTATTCCTCCCTGCTAAAATCATTCTCTGTTTTTTGATAAAAATATTTCTGCTTCGTTACCAGCATCCCACTCGTTTCGCTTTTGCCGAGACGAGCTGATTCGATTCACACTTGCTCAGGCGAAGCCAATTCGTTTGTTTCCGGCGTTCCTTCTATCGAGACGAATCGATTCGTTTCACGCCAGCTAAACTTCTTTCAGGATTTTCCTGTCATTCCTCATCTGCTAAAGCAGCCACATCCAATGAAACAATCCTATATTTCGTTTCCCGTCTGTCAAAGTCATCCGGCTTCTTTTTCCCAAATCATTCCGGTTTTCTGAAAATACGCCTATACTTTTTCCCGCTCAAACGGCCGCATTTGCTGAAATGATTGCATTTACAACAATATCACTTCGCCGCTCCGCCCAGCATCATAGCCGCCGAGCTGCGCCAGCCTGTCGTGAAATTCTGCGCTTTGCAAAATCTGCAAAAATGCTTTGATGTGCGGAAGCTCCAAAAATTTGGCCGGGATTGCGAAATCGTATTCCTCCGGCGCAATTTCGATGAAATCCAGCCCCATCGCCTTAGCGGCTGAAAGCACGCCCATGCCCGCATCTGCACCGTCTCCTGCAACCGCTGCCGCAACCGCCATATGCGTTGCCATTTCCCGCTCGTATCCGTTGATTTCCGCCGGGTCAATTCCCGCCTGTTTCAGCTTGTAATCAAAGAGCACCCTCGTGCCTGCGCCCCGCTGCCTGTTGACGTAACGAACCGGGACCGCATTTCCGCCAGCCGTTCCCATGCGGCCAGCTCTTTTTCCTTCTGCGTATTCGCCAGCCGCCGCCTTGCCATCTATTTTTTTGCCAGCCGCTCTTACGCCGCCAACATTCGCTCCTGCGTTGCCAGCATCCGCTCTTTCTGCGCCGCCAGCCATTTCTTTTGCATCCACCCTTACATCGCTGGCCGTTCCTGCATTTCCGGCGCTCATCCCTGCATCGCCAGCCGCCGCACCACTAGCTGAATCTCCGCAATCCGCCTCTTTCCCAGCTATCTCCATTCCGCTGCGCAAATCCGCAAGCCCTTCGATCCGCAACGGATTGTCCTTTTTCACCATGATTCCCTGAATCCTGTGGACGCCCTTAATCAGCGCCATCGGCTCGCGGAACATTTTTTTCAGATAAGAAATATTATACTCGCCGCTTTCCTCGTCCAGCAAATGGATCGGCGCGATATGCGCTTCTCCCCGGCGCAACGCCATCAGCCCGCCCATGCTGCCCACGTGCGTGCTGGAAACGAACATATCCTTATATGCGTTCGGCATGATATCGGCGATGACGTCCAGGATCAAATCGTGGCTTCCGATCACCACCACGGTATTTTCAATTTCCCGCCTGCTCCTGTAAAGCGCAATCTCCGCCACATCCCCCGCTTCGATGCCTTCACTGTTCTGCTCGATGATGCAAAACCCGTCTGCCCGCACGAGCGACATCGCTGCGCCTGCGCCCCTTGCCAGCGGCGCTGCGACGAATTTATCACCCACCTTGCCTACCTTGACACGCACGTATTCCTTGTGCTTCAGGCTCGACACCAGCCGCCTGGAAATGTGCGCCTGCACCGTTTCCGCAAGGCGTTCCGGCCGCCTTGCCATCATCTGGATGAGCGGTGTGACGAAATTTTCAAATCCGATATAAGCGGACACGGGATAACCTGGAAGCCCAATAACTGGTTTTCCCGCTACCACCGCCAGAATCACCGGCTTTCCCGGTTTGACGGAAACGCCATGGACGATCACCTCGCCCAGCTCGCGAAGCACGTGAACGGTATAGTCCTCCGTCCCTGCGCTTGAACCTGCATTGATGATCACCATGTCATAACGGCCAGCCGCCTGCGCCACCGCACCCCTGATCTTTGCATAATCATCGGCGATCGGCGCAAACCTATGCCCGATGCCGCCCGCCACCGTAACCATATTTTCAAACATCCGGGAATTGGATTCTATGATGCTGCCATCCTCCGGCTCTTCCTCCGGCTCGATGATTTCCGTGCCAGTCGGGAAAATCGCAACCTCCGGCCGCTTCACCGCTTCGATTTCCAAAATACCCGCAGACAAAAGCACCCCGATGTCGATCGCCCGGATCTTGTGGTTGCCCGGCAAAATCATTTCCCCCGCGACGATATCCTCTCCGATCGGGCGGATGTGCTGCCAAGGATGCGCCGATGCGATAATCCGCACCCCGTCTTCCGTCTCCACGATGTCCTCCGCCATAATCACCGCATCAAAAGGCGGATGAATCGGATCGCCCGTGTCCACCACCACATAATCCGTTTCCTTTAAAACGACCGGGGACGTCTCGCTGGCATACGCCGTATCCGCCGCCCGCACCGCAATGCCGTCCATCGCAGAAGCATTATAAAGCGGCGAGCTGTATTTGGCGTAAATCGCGCTGCCCGTTATCCGGTCAAGGCTTTCCGTCACCTTGATCGTCTCGTGTTTCACCGTAATCAGATCTGCGATGGCAGAGAAATACTTTTCCCGCGCTTCCTCCACCGGGATCGTCTTTAAATATAAATTTCTTTTTCGTTGCATATTCTATTTTCCTCTTCTTCCCATATTTTTACGTCTTTCCGCTTGTTTGCTTCTTCGTTATTTCGTCTATACAGGCTTTCGTGCGGCAGGCTTGCGATTTTAGGCGGTTTTTGCAGGTCCTTTGCGTTTTTTGGGAACGGTTTTTGGGCGGTTTTGCAGTTTTTTTGCGATTATTTTACAGTCTTTCAGGGTTCACTTCCTGCAAAGGCCACGTTCTCGCTTTCCTGCAAAAGCTGCGTTCACGCTTTTTTGCAAACGGCAGATCTGTTGTAATCTAATGTTTTCTATAGAGGCGCACCCGTGCCGATATCGCCCGCATATGGCTTCTATGATTCCGCCCGTGCAAAATCGCTATACAGCGGGCAGTCGTTTCCGCCCGTGCCAAAAGGCGTTTAAAACAGCGTCACCAAAACCTGCTGCCCTGCTGCCAGCCCTTCTGCATCCATGTCGATCAATACATAGCCATCCGCCCTAGTCAGCGTGGTCATAAGGCCGGATTTGCCAAAGATCGGAACAGCCTGGTAAACACAAGGCAGATCGCCTCGGGATGCTGCGCCGTTTTGCAAATCTGCCGCGCGCTGATTTGATGCATTCCGGGACGCTACGCCACAAATGCCCGTACTATCTTTGGACGGCAAAGCGTTTGGAACGGCTGTATGATTATGCAACGCCACCACACCCTGAGTTTCCAAAACATTTTCAACGGCTGCACCGTGCAAAGCCCCCACTCTCTGGTTTGCCGAAGCATTTTGGAAACCCGCAACGCCCTGAACCGCTGGTGTGTTTGGAACGGCTGTATGATTGCGGGCTTCCAAGGCATTGCAAACAGACGCATGATCCGCACAATCCCGCTTCCCGCACTGCTGAAGTTCAACCAAAAGACACGTTGTCTTGCCTCCGGCCGCCGCCACATTTTCCGTAATCTGCGCAGGAACTGCCATAGGCTCGCCCTGCCCCGTCAGCTTTCGGAAAAGCCAGCCAATGACCAGCTCGAAAACCAAAAGCGCCGCCGCAGGATGCCCCGGAAGCCCCGCCAGAATCGTCTCCGTTTTCTCATCATATCCCAGGATTGTCGGTTTGCCTGGCTTTAATGCGATACCGTGCGTCAAGACGCCTGGCTCTGCCAGCTTGTCCATCACATCCGCTGTATAATCCTTTTCCCCTTGGGAACTTCCACCGGATAGCACAACTAAATCACTGTCTGCCATCGCCTCGCGGACAGCCGATTCGATCAAGGAAGCATCGTCCCGCAAAACCTTCGTGCGAATTACCGCAAACCCTTGCCGCATCGCTGCCGCAGAAAGGGCATATGTGTTGATATCCCTGACCTGCCCGCTGGCTGGAACGGTCTGTGCATCTACCAGCTCATCGCCCGTGGAAACCACCGTGACCCGCCAAGGTTTAAAAACGAGCGGCTGGTGAACGCCCGCTGACGCCAAAACGCCGATTTCCCGCGGGCTTAACTTTCGCCCTTGCGGAAGGAACACCTGCCCAGCCGTAATATCTTCTCCTGCTATAATGATATTCCGCCCGGCGGATACCGGTTCATACACAGCGATGCTGCGTTCATCGAATTTCTCGCAATACTCCACCATCACCATCGCATCAGCGCCCTCCGGGATCATCCCGCCTGTCGGCACATACACCGCTTGGCCAGGCTTTATGGATTTTTGCGGGGCTGTCCCCATCGCGACTTCTTCTACCACGTCAAGAAATACGGGGATGCTATCGGTAACGCCCTGCGTATCGGACGCCCTGACCGCATAACCGTCTACCGTAGATTTGCAAAAGCCAGGGATGTTTTCAGTTGACTGTAAATCCTCCGCCAGCACGCATCCCAGGCTTTGCAAAAAATCTATCCTTTCCCGTTTGGCAAAGTTCTGCGGCACTGCTGCCAGCAGCTTTTCCCTTGCTTCCCCTAACGTATCAACTTTTAGTAATTTCATATCCTGCCTCTCGTCCTGCCTTTCACGTTTTGCGTTTTGGCGCGGTAAAAACCGTTCGTCAAATTTGTTTTATATTTTTATTCTGCAAAAAAGGTTGGTTTTAATTTTTCCGCCTGCCCTGATGCCCGCCGAATATCCGGGAAAGCTTTAAATTTTTTTGCGCAACGCCGTTCTTTGCAGGCAAAATATGCGCCAAAGAATCCCCAAGAAACCTTCTGTAGAATTTCCTCTTTGGCACAAAGCAATCATCCCATTTATGCAATGCCGTTGCACTTATTTTACCTTGATAACGATTTCCTTGCCCGCTTCATATCCGTCGAGCGCTTTCACTGCGCCGATGACGACGTTTTTCAAGGTTTCCCGGACAAAAGGAACCATCCAGATCTCTTCCCCGCCTATCGTGAGTTCTACATCAAAATCCTGTTTTTGCGTTTCCGTTTTTCGTTCAACCAAATCCGCCAACTCTTTCACCTCCGTAACACCGTCTATCACCGACAGCCCCAGCAAGAAATCGCTGTGCTTCGCATTGCGGGCAGTCCGGCCGCCCGTTTCAGAAATACCTAAGATCGGATTTCCCGTTTCTTCACGCTCTGCGCCCGCATGGCAATGAGCCGCGCCATCTGCGGCCGAAAGTGCTTCGTCTTCTATGCCTGTTTCATCGCCGCTTGCGGCCAAAAAAGCTTCGTCTGCCGCGCCCGCTTCTTCACTGCCTGCATCGATACCACCTGCTCCAGCAATCCCG
This sequence comes from uncultured Eubacterium sp., assembly GCA_946555345.1. GTDB lineage: Bacteria > Bacillota > Clostridia > Peptostreptococcales > Anaerovoracaceae > Lentihominibacter. Next base: position 64,654 of record CAMNSS010000002.1, read on the forward strand.
CCAGCGATCACGCCCGATATGGCGATCGCCTCCGGACAAATCCGTTTTTTTACATCATCCACCGTTCTTCCCGTAATAATCGCCGGGCATTTTAACCCACAGTCTCCTTCCAAAATCACGAAATCTTCTTTGTAATATTTTAAAATTTCGTGGATCGACATCTGCCTGCCGCAGATAATTGCCGTCTCCTTGCCTCCTCTGGCAGTTACCCTTCTTGCGCCCGCTTCGGCGTGTTTAAAGGTATCCGTGCCCGGCTTGTCAGCCTGGAAGCCTTCATAATGAATGTCCTTGACTGTCCCCACGCTATATCCCCTGGATTTTAATTCGCGCGCCAGTGAAGTTACGGTGGTGGTTTTTCCTGTTTTGGAAAACCCTTTTACCATAATGATTCTCATTTTATTTTCCCATTCTTAATCATGCCAGGAACTATCGTCCCCTGCTATTTCTATATGCTTCAAAGAAAACGCTTTGCAAAGCGTTGCCCCCCCTAAACGAACGGCATATGGACACATTGTTATGGAATTAAGCCCGATCCTTGCCGCAAAGCGCCACCCCTGAGCGGGCGCATATGTGCAAAAAATCTTTGATTCCGTCTTGCACGCTTTCTTTTAAATAAACTGCACATTTCCGAAAAGAAAATACACGTAATGCGGGTCCATGCCGACGCCTTCCGTGCTAAATGCGCCCAGCTACATGGATTATCTGTGACGCCATGTTTGGCGTCAATAGTCTTGCGTTCAAGCCTTCCAGCAATAATTCCCTTAAATTGAACCCGATCGCCCATACTCGAAAAGCGAACAAGTAATACAAAAACTGCCTGCCATATCAAACGCTTCACGCATTCTATTACCCAAATTCTATCACTTCATGCTCATGGTTCAGCAGATCGATCAACAACAGCCTGTTTTCCAGCACCCCATCCCTGCCGAGAAGCAATTTCAAGGTTTCGGCAACCTGAATCCCAGAAATGACCGCAGGCGTAAACGAGGGATTACCCGTTTCCGCCTCCGCACCCTTCGCCTGGCTGCCCTGGTAAATGATATGCAGAAGCCTGTCTTTTGGCCGCACCACTGCCACCTGGCCATTCCACCCGGCGATCGCCCCATGCACCAGCGGAATCTCCTCTTTCTCGCAGGCATCTTCCAAGATCAGCCTGGACTGAACATTGTCCAAAGCGTCTACTGCCACGTCGTGGCCTCGAATGATGTCACAACAGTTTTGCGCATCGAGCATCGTATGCAAAGGGCGGATTTCCACCGACGAATTGATTTTTTTCATCTGCCTTGCGCCCTCCGCCGCCTTTTCCCGTCCGATATTCCCTTCATGGGAAAGAACCTGCCTGTTCAGGTTGCTGGCATCGAACACATCTCCGTCAACGATCGTCAGCTTGCCAATGCCAAGCCTTGTAAGCCCTTCAATCACGCCGCCGCCAAGGCCGCCACAGCCGACAATGCAGACGGATTTTTCCCGCAAAACTTCCTGTTCCTTCCTGCTAACCGTTCCCACATTCCGATCATATCGCATCGAATGCTGCGTCGCACAGCCTTCTTGCTGCGCTTCATAGACCGCTTGCAACACCTCATAGCTTTCTTGCTGCGCCGCACAGCCTTCCTGCAACGCCTCATAGCCTTCCAGCAGTGGTTCTGCGAAATGATCCGGGGACTTTTTTCCAGCCCGTTCTTTTCCTGTTTCCTGCTTCGCCTTCATGCGCTCAGCCTCCCGACACCTTGGAAAAGGCTTTTAAAAAATCACCGTCATTGAGCCTGTCGTCAATCATCACCCTCTTATTGTTGACGGAAACAAATCCAAAATTCTTGATTTCCTTGTAATTAAGTCCAGCCGCTTGGAGCGCTTCGTCACAAGTGCAGCCATCCGGCACCTCATAAATACGCTCCTGATCTTCGCCGAAATACTTTTTTAATGTGCCTCTTAAAGCTATCGTAACCTTCATATTTCCCTCTTTTCTCCTAAAAGCTGGTGATTTCGCCAAATGGCCGTTTCTTGCAAATGCCAGCGTTCTCGCCAACAGCCTTCATCCCGCAAATACCAGCGTTCTCGCCAAATGGTCGTTTCCCGCAAACGCCAGCGATTCCGCAAAACGGCTATTTCTTGCAAACGCCACAAGCAGCCATCGTTTATACGGATTGCACACGACTCGCCCGCAAAAAACACACAGGGCAGATATTCCAGTATCTGCCCTGATTATACATCATTTTATCATGCTTTGTCAGCTTGTTTTCTGCTTAGTCCGTTAAATCGCTTTCCGGCGAACTGCCGCCAAGGCGTAACGTCAAGCTGCCTTGCCTTGTTTAAATCGCTTTCCGGCGGCTACTTCCGGCCGCCGGTTCTCCGCTTAAGCCGCCAGTGGCCGCAAGCCGCTTTTCGCCCGCTAGTTCTCCATTCCTGCGGTCCAGCGGTCCGCAAACAATTTAAATTTCCGTTCGCGGCCCGCAAACGGCCGCCTTTGCACAATTCTCCTAAAGCAGTGACTGAATCAGCTCTTCCGGCATTGTGCCGTCCTTATTCCAGCCCATTACTTCATAATACTGATCCAGCATATCCTCGAACGCCTCCGGCGGAATCGCCTGGCCTGCCGCAGGACCATTCTGCAATGCTTCCGTCACAACTCGCTTCGGAACGGTATCGTGCGTCCTGTTAAAGCCTTCCCGCTGGTTGAACGCCCTGGCGATATTGATCACGCGGCGGCCGACTGCCTGCATATCCTCCGCAGTCCAATCCTTGCCCGTAACCAAGCGCATCAGCTCTGCCATCATTTCATAATTGCCCGTCAGCGTTCCCCAGAAGTCGCAGATGCAAAGGCTGAACTTCACCGCATTGGTGAGCTGGAGGTCATAAACCAGTTGTCCTTTTCCTTCCGGCGTATATGGCGGAATGGAAGCGGCAAAGACCTCTTCATTTGGCGCATAAGCCCTCATGTGGCAAGCGCCCCTGTCGGAAATCGCATAAGATAACGCCATGCCCCAAGAGCCGCGCGGCTCATACTGCGGATATTCGAGACCCTTTACATGCATCGCAAACTCCGTGCCGCCGTACTTTTCCGATGCGATCTTCACGCCGTCAGCCAGTTCTGCGCCAACGCCAGTCCTCGTCGCCATCTCTTTCAACAGCCTGATCATCCCTTCGCCATCGCCAAACTTAATGCCGAAATCGTGCAGACCCTTTTCCGTCATTTCCATCGCCCAGATGATCGTATCGCCAGCGCTGATGGTGTCAAGCCCCATATCATCGGCAACCTGGTTATACTTCACGATGGAGTACGGATCGCGAATGCCCGCATTCGGTCCTGCGACGGAAATCGATTCGTATTCGGGACCTTCGCATACGGCGTCGCCAATCTTGAGGAAATTACCACAGCCGAGGCCGCAACTTCCGCAGCCCCGCTTGCCCTCTCTGTGCTGAATCAGCACATCGCCGTTGTATTCCGTCCACTGCACATCCGTCGTATCCGAGAAGTTTTTCCACGGCAAGATACCGCCGTCATTGCAAGCCTCTAAAAATGCCGTCGTTCCTGCATCATATACGAACGTATTGTCCTCCTGCAAAACATCCTCATGCAAAATCTCCAGGATTCTGTCGGTTGTTTTCTCGATATCCGGCACTTTCACGCCGCCCGTTCCCTTGATGACGATCGCCTTCATCTTCTTTGAACCCATCACGGCACCGATGCCGCCTCTTCCTGCCTGCCTGTAATAATCCGAATTGATGCAGGCCATATTGCTCAGGTTTTCCCCGGCAGGACCAATCGACATGATGCTGTAATCCGTCCCGTATTTTTCAGCCAGGATCGCTTCGGCCTCGTGCGAACCAAGTCCCCATAGCTCTTCCGCTTCCACAAATTCGATTTTATCGTCTTCGATCAGGACATATCCCGGCTTTTCAAATACGCCTTCAAATATGATCATGTCGTATCCAGCAAATTTGATTCTGATTCCTGCGTGGCCGCCAATCGAGCAATCGTTCATCGTTCCCGTCGCTGGTGATTTTGCCGCCACCGAAAGCTTCCCGGAGCAAGGCACAGGCGTTCCCGTCATCGGACCTGTCGTCAGAAACAGCTTATTGTCCGGACCGAGCGCATCGATGCCCGGTTTCAGCTCTTCATACATATAACGGATCGCCAAACCCTTTGAACCGATGTATTTTTCCGCAAAATCCATGCGAAGCGGTTCTGTGGAGGCTTTCTTGTCAGTAAGATTGATTCTCAATACTTTGTTCTGATATCCTAACATTGTCATTTTTCATACCTCCCCTGTTTATTCAAACGTCAACGCATTCTGCGGACACGTCTTCACGCATTTCGGATCGCCCTTGCACGTATCGCATATGTACGCCTTGTCTTCCCTGATCCGCACGACCTTTTTCGGGCATTTTTCTTCGCAAATACCGCAGCCGATGCACTTATCCATATCAACTTCTATGTACTCGCCCATTTTGATCGCATCCTCAGGACATGCCTTGGCGCAGATACCGCACAAAATACAATAATGATCCGCATATTTCAGCGTCCCTTTATCGTAATATGTTTCAATCGCAATCCGCGCTTTGGAAGGAATGTATTCGCCTTCCTTGTATGCAGAACAGACCTGTGCGCACAGCTGGCAGCCTATGCAGCTTTCCTTGTTGAATTTTAGTCTTTTCATTTTGCATCTTCCTTTCTATTTTTTCTGCAAAAAAATAGCAAAGCAGAACTACCTCATCTATTTGAGGATTCGTTTCTCCTTTGCACAATGGCAGGCAGCGAAATCGCTTTCGCTACCCTGACGTTTTCACCGGCATCGAGTGTCATGTGAAAATCGGAGTATATTTAATTGTATTCTGGTTTACTACTTACTGATACCTGGATTATACATGATGTGAAAGACATTTTCAACCGTAGATTCAAGGGAATTTTACCCGTTTGCTACTCTGCGGCCTCCTTTCAGCCGTCTCTGCAGCCATCCATCTTCCCCAGGGCTTAATCCGCTTTTCCCATCGCTTCCATCCCATTTTCACCGTTTTTCGTCAAAACAATATCTCAAACGGTGAAACAAATGCACAAGCAAACACCCATGTGCCATAAAATTTCATAATCATTGCATTTATAAAGAAAGCACAAGAAGCCACACCCAGGGAAAGCCTTACAAAATGCATCTCCCAGCGCACCAAATCATACCACAGCCTGTTATTTTGCAAAACTGTCAGGAAATGCATATAAAGGGTAAAACATTATGTAAACAATTCGTTCGTTTCCGCTTTCTTTCACCGTAACCGCCCCTAAAAACGGCGAAAACGGTGAAATCCGCAGCCGCAGCCAGCAAACCAAGCCCTCAAACAGCTCCAGACCGGCAACTGCAGCCAGCACCCCCCCAATCAAGAAACCAACCACCCTCAGCGCCCAGCCATACGCCCTCACTACAGCAACCCCAGCCAGCGCTTAACCGATCCCCTTTACATAGCAAGCCTCTTTCTGCTATAATCTGGTTAGAATATTTTTTCAACTTAATGTTTGCAGCTTATTATGGTTTGCAACTTATCGCCAAACACGCATGACTGCATTTGGATGCAAAATTTTCAATGCAATTTAACGCATTCATGCAAAAAAACGCCAAAATTTCATATACTTCGCAGGATAAACAGCATAGAAGGAGGTTGTACAGCAATGAAGCGAAAAATTCTCACAAAAGCCGTGCTTGCCTTGTTGCTCCTGCTCCTGGCAGGCGCACTATCAGGCTGCACGAAAACCGCAGAAGGCGACGAGTCCGGCAAAGACGATGCCGACAATGCTTCTGCCAGCCAAACTGCATCCAGTTCCGAAAGCGAAACGGATTTTCCGGGAAGCTACACCGTGCCGGAGGGCTGGGTCAAGGCCGAAAAGTGCTACACGCCGGATAAAACCTTCTATGTAGAAGAAGGCCACGAGAATGACGAGATGCCCGATAATATCTCCATCGAAGCTGGCACAAACAAATACAGCGCGGACGAACACGAAAATTTCCGCGATGCGATCCTGCGGCAACTCACCATGCAGTTGCAGGGCGTCGATGCCACTTTGACTGGCGACGGCACTTATACGGAGCAAGGCGATGTCCTTTACATTTTTACGATCAACGAAGAAGACACAGTTACAAAGCAATATTACATTGTTGGGGATCACCAGTATTGCCTGATCCACCTGACCAATTTCACGGGTTCTGAAAGCGCGGGCGCAGCGGCGCAGGCCATGGCGGATAGCTTCGTCTGGAATTGATTGGGATGTGCGCAAAGCTGATTGTCAGCAATTTACGCTCAGCCCGCCCGCAGTCAATTCACGGCGCTTTGCGGCGATTTAACATCCCCCCTCGTTTTCCAATCAGCGTAAATGACGTATTTAGTCCTGGACAAATATTCCATGATACGTTACAATAAACCCGTAATCAAAACTGAATATATTCCGAGCATATCGTTCTAAGGCCTGTTTTGCAAAACGCTATGAGCTATATGCCGATGGGTATGAGGGGAAACCCTTCTGCCTCCCGTGTTTGGAAAGGAATGATGTTTTACGCTGTGGTTCAGTCATAAGGTCTTTCATTCCGAAAGACCTTTTTATTGTGCAGGATAAGCGGCTAAGCAAGCGGTATGTCCTTGCTTGGACGTTTTCGGAACGCTTCCGGCCTGCCGCAGTGGCAGGCCAGGCATTTGTGCGTTGCCACAATGCACCTGGCTGACATTTTCGGCCCGCCTCCCAGGGATTCTGTGAGGATTCGGAAGTTTTATGAGGGTTTGGAAATTTCTGCGAAGATTTGGAAAACGCAGAAAGCCCTATTGGCAAAAGCTTGGCAAACAGAACGAGCTTTCGTACCGAAATTCCGGCATCCCTCAATCGCCTGATAGTTATTTGAGCATTTTCTCAATCACTTAACAGGTATTGGCAACCTGTTTTCCGAAGTTTTTATGGCTTAACCCGGCGGCTGATTCGGCTTGCAGATGAAATATGCTGCTTTACATTATTACTTTCTTTTTTTATTGAATAGGAGGAACACATGAAAAAAAGAATTTTTGCACTGGTCATGGCATTTGTTATGACGCTGGCCATGACTGCGGTACTTTCCGGCTGCGGCGGCGGTGAAGAAGAGCAGGCAGAGGTGGAAAGCAAGGGAACGATCACGCTGGCAACCACGACGAGCACGAAGGACAGCGGCCTTCTCGATGAAATCCTGCCTGAATTTACAAAGGCTACCGGCTGGGAAGTTGACGTTGTATCCGTTGGTTCAGGCGAAGCAATGGAAATGGGCATGAACGGCGAAGCTGACGTGCTGCTGGTTCACTCCCCTGCTGCCGAAAAGGAATACGTGGAAGGCGGACACGCTGATGAAGACGGCAGAATGGACGTTATGTACAACGACTTCGTTGTAATCGGGCCTGAATCCGACCCTGCGGGAATCGGCGAGAACGCTGCTGACGACGCCATCGCAGCATTTACAGCAATCATGGACAAGCAGTCCACGTTCGTATCCAGGGCTGATGACTCCGGCACGCACAAGAAAGAGCTTTCCATCTGGGAAAAAGCTTCCCTGACGCCTTCCGGCGAATGGTATGTGGAAGCAGCCGCCGGCATGGGCGATGTTATCACCATGACTGACGAAATGACCGGCTACACGTTATCCGACAGGGCAACTTGGCTCAACGTAGGAAAGAACACTGCACTGAAGATCCTTTGCGAAAAAGATCCGAGCGGCGTTTTGAACAACCAGTACGGCGTAATCTGCGTGAACCCTGAAAAGAACGAAAACATCAAGCACGATGGCGCGAAGGCATTCCAGGAATGGATCGTTTCTGCGGATACGCAAAAGCTCATCGGTGAATACGGCGCAGAAGAATACGGCGAGGCGCTGTTCGTTCCAAACGCAAACGCTGACGCTGAATAAGCATAGCATACCGATACGTTATGGATACGATTGGACAGGGATTCGTAGAGGCATTCCGGCTCATCGGAGCGGGAGATGCTGAAATATTCGGAATCGTCGGCCTGTCCCTGTACGTTTCATTTTCCTCAGTGGTGATATCGACGCTCATCGGCATCCCACTGGGGATTTTATTAGGAATCCGAAAATTCAGGGGCAAAGGCGCGATTGTACGAATCATATATACATTGATGAGTTTGCCGCCGGTTATCGCAGGCCTTGTGGTATTCCTTATTTTGATGCGCAGAGGGCCGCTGGGCAGTTTGCAACTCAATTATACCGTCCCGGCAATGATCATCGCCCAGATCACCTTGGTAACACCGATCATCATCGGGCTTACCTACAACATCGTCAAGGAAAAAGCGCCCTTGGTGAACAGCCTGGGCATTACTTTGGGTGCGGGCAGGCTGCGCAGGATGTGGCTGCTCATCTATGAAATGCGCGTCGGCATCACGACCTCCGTCATTTCCGGCTTCGGCAGGGCGATTTCCGAGGTCGGGGCGGTCATGATCGTCGGGGGCAACATCAAAGGCAAGACACAGGTTATGACTACTTACATCTCCCAGCTAAAGGGCATGGGCAATTACAACCGGGCGATGGCAGTCGGGATTATTTTATTATGCATCTCCTTCCTTGTGACTGCCGCCCTCTATCATTTTCAGGAACGGGAAAGCAGGTGATTTCGCAATGGACGTGACATTTCAAAATCTGCAAAAATCCTTTGACGGCAGGAAAGTGCTGGATATTGAACAGGGCCTGATCAAAAGCGGCAGCAGGACGGCGATCATCGGCCCGAACGGCGCGGGGAAAAGCACCCTGCTGCGGATCATCGCCGGGCTTGAACAAGCAGACAGCGGCGCTTTGTCCTATGGGGATTCTGCCACATTCCCCCGCATGGATATCACGATGGTTTTCCAAAAACCATACCTCATTTCCACCACGGTGGAAAAAAATATCGCCTATCCGATGAAGCTGCGGGGATATGACCCTGCTGTGATTGAACGGCGTACAAATGAACTGATGGAAGAATTAAACCTGACCGGGCTTCGGAAACAAAAAGCGTGGAAGCTGTCCGGCGGAGAAACCCAGAAGGCCGCCCTGGCCAGGGCATTGTCCTTTCAGCCGAAGCTCTTGCTTTTGGATGAGCCGACGGCCAATATCGACCCGTCCACCACGGCGGAAATCGAAAAGATGCTGCTTTCCATCGGGGCGGCAAAGGATGATACGACAACGACCCGTTCTGCAAAAGAAGGCTCGCCAAAAGCTGGCGCACCAAAGGATATGAAGGAAAGCGGCGCATCAAAAAATAAGCAAACAAGCGGACAGAAAGAAATGCCGGACGCTGGACAGAAGGGGGCGCAGGGCGCTGGACAAGGAACAACCATCGTCCTCATCACCCACAATTTGGCGCAGGCAAAGCGCGTCTGCGATGAAGTGATGATGCTCCACGAGGGAAAACTGGTCGAAGCAGGCCCGTGTGAAAAAATCTTGCTCGATCCGCAAATGCAAGAGACACGCAGGTTTGTGGAAGGCGAGCTGTTGATTTAAAGGCAGGGCAACAGGAAAACGCCTGCCAAAGAGCATGGAAGTGCCAGTATCTCCAAAATATAATTTGCAATCAGCACGTCAGAACACGTAAATAATGTGAACCAGCAAAATAAGATATTTGACAAATGGCATTGTATACGATATAATAGGTGCAGATAGTAGCAAGTATATCTATTCCACACCAAACAAAAACACCGGGAGGGTGATCCCGGTGTTTTTATGTAGGCTCTTAGTTGCCACTGTTTCTGTCGAGCCATTTGCAAATACAGTAAGCAACCACATTTGCTACGATAGAAACGACTAGCGTAGCAAGTATACTCATCTCCACACCCCCTTCCCGTCACCAGTGTCGGGGTGGCAACAAAAATAGTATACCATATTTTTCCAAATAGTAAAACAGTATGTTTCACGCTGCCATCGTTTTTTAGCCAAAGTTTCTGTATCAAGCAAGAGGTTTATCGAACATCATTATATACACACTCGTTCCATGTACCAATTAAGAAAACCTTGTGTTATCCCATGTAAATTCCTATATGTACAAATATAATAAAGTTCTGCATCAGATAAAACGATAATACCGCCGCAAATAATCAGTTTATACTATTTTTTCTTCCCATATCAAATTTTCTCATTTTGAAAAATAAAAAAACGCCGGTTCTTTTCAGAAAACCTGTTATCTATGTAAATATTTGACACAATGTGTTATAATTCATTATCATATTTTTCATAAGGAGGTTATGTTATGACTTTTTCAAATGCAGAAAAAGCACAACACGGGCAAAGCGCACAAAACAGTTTAAAACAGATTCTGGAATACTGCAAAGACCAAAAGTATATTTCTAAAGTCATTTCAAACTATAGGGTTGGCAAATCCGGCTTTACCAATAAAACACAATTCTATGCATCCTTTTTAATCGAATTTCTTGATACTGCCCGATGGGCTTTATTTACCACCACATCTATGCGGACAGACCGAATAAAAGGACAACAATGGGATGCAAAAAACCTAAAAGAAATTGATTGTAACATAACAAGGACCTACCTAATTTACCCTGACGGCTTACCAAAAGATGAACAAGATAAATTTATTAAACAATGCAGAAAATATTTAAACCGGGAAGATTACTCCGCTATTGATGCCATTGTATCCCAGGATCAAATTGCAAACCTAATCGAAGATTACTCTCTTAAAGATAAAACTGATGGTCAAAAAAAAGATATTCAAGGCAATAATTTTGAAGAAAGAATTGCTCGAACCCTCAGCTACCCCGAAAACCTGCAAAAGTGGAGAACAGGCTCAAATATTCTGGAAGGTTTACATTATGATACCTTTCAAAAGATAATTGAATGCTTTGAGTTAAATAAAAACACAACCGAAACAATTAATGCCACGTCCGATAAAAAAATCATTGGGAAACTCCCTTCTGGCGGAAACCCCAAGACTGATGTGTTGGTCACGGTTACTTTTAGCGATGGTTCTAGCTCTAATTATACTATCAGTTGTAAACGCAGTAGTGATAAAAGCGTTAGCGTCCACCAATATACTGCTGAATCTTTCTCCAACGTACTTGATCCCGAAAATGATACCCTGAAAAAATTGCTTCATGATTTTCAAGCCGTCGGGAGTATACGCGCTTTAGGGAAAGAAAAAAGCGCCATGTTGGAAAAATCTATTGCGCCTTATGTTGCTGAGTTATCAATGTGGGCATTGGGCGGACAAAATGGCGATGGAAATCCTGACACGCAGTGGGCTAATTATATCTTGACTTATGACAACAATGAAGGTGATATATCAATCCACAAAATAGCTGACTACTGCGAATTATTAGCCGCATTTGAAAAACCCATTCATTTTGGAACACCATTTAGCTGGACATACCCATCAAAACGAAGAGGCAAGAGCATACAATTAAAGTGTAAAATATTAAAATAGAGTTGCCATTAGGCAACTCTATTTTTCTTCTTGCTTGAGTGCCTCAACCATCTTTTTCCCCATCGCATATGCTAACAACGGTGGAATAGCGTCTCCAATTTGCTCATATTTATCTTGAATTTTACTGCCATGAAACTGAACATAAGGACCCGCAAACTGATACCAATCTGGAAAGCTTTGAAGCCTGGCCGCCTCTCTAGGAGTTATCGACCGATCAAGGGTTTGGTGTAATATTTCATCCAAACAATGTGATGTTACCGTAAAACTCGGCTCGTCTTTTATCAACCGCCTATTTCTGCTTCCATAAATGATATTAGGAAATAAGTGCCTATATTGATCGATAGTCCCGTCCTCTGTTAATTTTGCAAAAGTCGACTTCATGCTCTCATTTTCCTTAATCAAAGAAAGCAATTCCTTTTTTCGTTTTATATGTCCTGGACCTTTATGGGAGCTTATGGAATTTTTACGATACAAACCTGTCTCAATTAAATGCTTCGGAACCATTGCATTGAGATTCTCATCCACATACTCGCCTCGCATTATTTCCACAAAGTGTTTTTGATTCTCACTAATAAATGCAGATGGTTTCTCATATACGGTCGTTTCCTCGCCCGTTTGAACGATTGGCAAATCAGCAATAGCTTCTTCTGATGTCACATAAGGTTTATCTGTTCCCGGGCCATACTCCTTTTCAGGGTATTCAAATTTCACATTTTTCAGGTCATTTCTAATCCCTACGAGAAATAATCTTTCTCTAAGCTGTGGAACACCATAATCACTTGCTTTCAATAAAACTGTACCTGCATCCCTTGATGCTAAACGATATACGACATCTGCCCCACTATCTTCAAATGAATCGCAAATGAACTGAAAAATCGCGCCTTTAACGCCATTTTTTGCTTTAGAAAACATACCTTTTACATTTTCAAACAATATCATTTTACTTTTGACAGTTCTTGATATTCTTAAAATGTTACTAAACAGATCATCCCGCTCATCATTCGCTGTTCTCGTTCCAGCTATGCTAAAGCTTTCACATGGAGCGCCGCCTGAAACAATATCTACAGTCTCATTCACTGAATCTATCCCATATCGCGTCCACAATAAAGCTTTAATCATTTTGCTACTAACTAAATTGATATCTCCATGAATAACCAAGCTTTGCGTACTCTCATTCATAAATGATTTCAAATATTCATCATCAACACTGCTTTCAGATGCATATTCGCTAAGCTCGAACACTTCCGCATTATGGCTCACCGAATATGTTTCTACTGTTGTATCTGTCCACTCCACCGCAATCAAAGGAAGGATTCCCGCCCACTTAAAGCCTGTACATAGCCCGCCTGGACCTGAGAATAAATCTATACTAACCAAGCTATATTTTTCCTTTTTCATTCTCTCTTTCAAACTACTGTTCATCGATCATCTCCTTGCCATTTTCGTGAACCATTTCGACAATTTTCCCTATTCCGTAATCAAGTCTAGCACAAATTTTTTCTAATATTTCGGTATCCACATTCTAGTTTCACCCTAGATTTGAAACAGAAGCTATGCTTATTCCTGCCAATCCACGCAAATCTTGCTTCTTTATATCTTTGTCAATTTAGTAACGTAAACAGTTCTTATATGAAAGAGGCACACGATTGCCTCCTGTTCGAACACTTGTTTACATTCTACATCACATATCGTGTTTTTGCAATATTTTTAATTTGTTTACTTTGTTTTTCTCTTGAAAATCCAAAAATAATCACATCATATCTAACACAACAATTCTTAAAACGTGAACGCCTTTCAAAACCTACATATGCATTGAAAACACAGCATGGATTTCACCCCGCCACGCCCCCTTTCCCTATAGCCATCCTTCCCAAAATGTGATACTCTATCCTTGAACGGGCATCGATTGGAAGGAGGCAGGACCTATGAAAAAAATTTTGCTAGTTGAAGACGACGAAGCGTTAAACACTGCGCTTTCCTACGACCTGGAACTGGAAAACTACCAGGTTTATTCCGCATTTACGATCTGGGAAGGAATGACGCTTTTGAAAAGAAATAAAGTGGATCTGGCTCTCCTGGACGGAAACCTTCCTGACGGCGACGGATTCGCATTTTGCAAGACCATAAAATCAAAATGGGATATCCCTGTTATTTTATTGACAGCGCGGGATATGGAGCAGGATGAGCTGCTAGGCTTTGACTGCGGCGCAGATGATTACATTACCAAGCCATTTCACGTCCCCATCCTTCACCGGAGGATTCAAGCAGCGCTTCGAAAAACAGGAACAGGCAAAACAGCGATGAGCGGCCCGGGGACAGCCGAAACAGAAACGATTGGGGCAAGAACAGGCGCAGCAGAAGCGATCGGCAAACGAAATTTATATGACGACGGATATTTAAAAATCAATTTTGATGCCCTGACCGCCGCACGCGGGAATGAAACCTTGTCCATGACGCCCACGGAATACAAAATCCTCCGCCTTTTGACCGCCAATGCAAACCAAGTAATGACGAAACGCCTTTTGTTGGAAAAAATATGGGACAGCAAAGGGAATTTCGTGGATGAACACACCGTCGCCGTCAACATCAACCGCCTGCGAAAGAAGATCGAAGCGGACGGGCATACTTATATCAAGACGTTATATGGCATGGGATATCAGTGGAAAGGCAGGTCATGAAATGGAATGGATACTGCTTACGCTTTCCCTCCTGCTTTTTCTTGGCAGCGCCGGCATTGCATTTTACACGAGAAACCGGCTGGTGCGTTTCACCGGAAGCCTTACGGATTGCCTGGATGCGATCTTGGCGGGTGAAAAAGAAATTGATTTTCAGGAGGATGCGGAAACGCTAATGGGAAAGGTGCAAGTAAAAATACGCCAGCTCTATGAAGTCATGGAAATGAAATCAGAAGAAAACTTCCGGCAGCGCCAACGGCTGGAATCCATGATTTCCGACATCTCCCACCAGGTGAAAACACCGCTTTCCAGCATCCGTATGTACAACAATCTTTTGAAAAGAAAAGAGGCAGGCGAAGATAAACGGGAAGAATTTTTATCCACCATGGAACGTCAGGTGGATAAGCTGGATTTTTTTATGCAAAGCATGATTCGGATGTCCCGCTTGGAAGCGGGCATCATCAAGGTGACGCCAAGGGAAAATTCAGTTCACGCCTTGATTGCCCAAGCGGTCTGCGATATTGCGCTGAAAGCGGAAGAAAAAAACATGGCTATTGAAGTGGACTGCGATGAATCACTATCTGCGTACTTCGACAGCAAATGGACAGCGGAAGCGATCGTCAATATTTTGGATAATAGCGTAAAATATACAAAACCTGGCGGAATGCTCACGATTTCTGCCGAAAAGCAGGATGATGAAAAGCGCACGGCATCCGCAAAAGAACAGGCGGGCGGAAATCCTGCGGTCTTCGCTGAAAAACAGGCTGGCGGCGAACTTACAGTTGCCGCCGAAAAGCAGGATGATAAAAAGCCCTCCATTTCCGATTCCTCCAAAAAACAGCCTGGCGGAAAGCTCACAGTCTCGGCGCAAAAAACGGATTTTTTCGTGCGCATCAAAATTGCGGACAATGGCCGGGGAATCGCACAGTCAAGGCTTCCCGATATCTTTAAACGCTTTTACCGGGAACCGGAATCCAAGGACGTAGAAGGAGTCGGCATCGGATTATACCTCGCGCGGGAAATCATCATGCAACAGCGGGGATTCATCGAAGTGCGTTCACAAAAAGGCATCGGGACACAAGTTTATGTAAATCTGCCCGTGGCAGCCGGATGATTGAGCCGTCGCCTGCTGCCCAGGCAGTGAAAGCTTCTAAAACAGATTATCTCAAAACTGTTACTTTTTCGAGAACATTTTGAGATAATCTTTTTATATGCTGATACCAACAAAGGGAACGAGGTGTGTAGCATCCCGAAAACAAGTGAAGTGAACGGCTCCAAGGGAAGCCGGGCGGCGCATCGCCCCAACACAGCCCAGCGGGCAGGCGCAGCCCAAAAGAAAAGCGGCAGTCTGGCGGCGGACGCCCCCGGCCCAACATCAAACCAAATGAAAGGCAGGAAACAAAATGAATTTCATCTTAGAAGCAACAGATTTAAAAAAATATTACGGGCGCAAGCCAAATATCACCAAGGCCTTGGACGGCATAAGCATAGCCGTAAGGCAAGGCGAATTTGTCTCCATCATCGGCACGAGCGGCAGCGGCAAATCAACCCTGCTCAATATGCTCGGCGGCCTCGACGTGCCAGATTCCGGAAGCGTCAAAATCCGCAATAAAGAAATCGCAGAAATGAACGATGAACAGCTCACGGTATTCCGCCGCAGGAACATCGGTTTCGTGTTCCAGAATTATAACCTCGTGCCGATCCTGAACGTGTACCAAAACATTGTCCTGCCGATCGAGCTGGACGGCAACAAAATAGACAAGCCCTATGTAGACAAAATCATCAATCTCCTCCACCTGGAAGAAAAGCTCGATAACCTCCCGTCGAGCCTGTCAGGCGGACAGCAGCAAAGGGCAGCGATCGCAAGGGCGCTGGCAAGCAGGCCTGCGATCCTCCTAGCAGACGAACCGACGGGAAACTTGGATTCCAAGACTTCCCTTGAAGTCATGCAGCTCCTCAAAATGACCAGCACGCAGTTTGGACAGACGCTGGTCATGATCACGCACAACCCGGAACTGGCACAGATTGCAGACCGGATGATCCGTATCGAAGACGGAAAAGTCGCAGAAGCATAATCGCAGAAGCATAAAAAAACTCTAACATAAAAGACCGGAAAGGAGAGCAAAAGCGCTATGAAAATGTTAGAAAACAATAACCGGAAATTTATCAAAACCCTGTCCACAAACTGCTTAAAAGCCAACAAAAGCAGAAACAAAATCGCCATCCTCGCCATTATCCTGACGACGGTGCTGTTCATGGCGCTCGCCACCGTGTATGAGGGAATGCAGGTTTCCTTAAAAGAACAATCGCTGCGGCAGGCAGGAACGAAATTCATGTTTTCCATCAAAAACCTGACAAAAGAGGAAGCGGAACGCCTGGTTTCAGACAAATCACTTACCGAAGCAGGCATCGAGCGGTATGTTGCGAACGCCATCAACCCGGAATTAAACAATATGAACGCCATCGCCGGATGGGTCAGCCAAACGAATGCCGAAAACAGCTTCATGGAGCTGGAAAAAGGACGCTATCCGCAAAAGAAAAACGAGCTTGCCTGCGATTCCGAGGTACTCAGGCTTCTGGGGCTGCCTTACAAGACGGGAAGCACGTTTACCCTGCAATATGCGGCAGGCGAAAAGACGATGGAAAAACAGATGACCGTCTGCGGCATCTGGAAAGGCAAAAAATATGAGCAGAACGCATCCATCCTCGTATCCGAAGCATTCGTCGAAGAAGCATTGCAAAACTACGACGGCGAGTATGCCGCCTTCAAAGAAACCAGTTACGATGTCAGGGGCAGCTTTGCAGATGAAAAGCATATTGGACAAAAGCTCGACAAGCTGGTAGAAAAGCTGGGTTACGACCCGAAGGCCAAACGAGGCGAAGAAGGCTTTCTCATTCACCACATCAATCCGGCATACGAAGCGGCAGGAGCAAAAAACCCCGCAGAATCAGCATTGATCGGCGGAATCGCCATACTGCTGATCCTTGCCGCTGGCTACCTCATTATTTTCAACATCTTTAAAATATCCGTTGAAAAGGACATCCGCCTCTACGGGCAGCTCAAAACGATCGGCACATCCCCGAAGCAAATCCGCTCCCTGGTCATCAGGCAGGGAATGCGCCTTGCGATAACAGGAATCCCCGCCGGGCTCATCCTCGGATGCCTCCTGGGAAACGCATTCCTGCCGTTCGTCATGTCGAACACATGGGCGGATGAAACGGCATTCATCATACCATCCGTCTGGGTATGGCTGCTATCCGCCCTTTTCACACTGCTTACCGTGAGAATCAGCTGCGGCAAGCCGAGCAGGACCGCAGGGAAAATTTCCCCGATCGAAGCATTGAAATACCATGGGGCGAAGCAAATCCTGAAAACAAAGAAAAAAGGCAGGCAGTCCGCCCACCGGCTGCTTTCCATGGCATACGGAAACCTGGCGAGAAACAAGGGAAAAACCATACTGGTCGTGCTTTCCATCTCCATGAGCGCAGTGCTTCTAAACAGCATCCTAAACTACACGGGCAGCATGGACAAGGAAACATACATCCGCCGGGAAGCCGTTACAGACTTTAATGTAAGCAATGCCGAGCTGTTAAAACCGATGTCCAAGGATTACCAGAAGATCGTGCAAAGCGGCACGGCGCAGGAGCTTAGCGGGCTTGCAAATGTCACGGATTTCGGCAAGATTTACTGTTATATGCTGCCGGAGGAACAAAACCCGGATCACTTTGCGGACACGGCGAAAATCACCCGCATCAACCAGCAGGATATGCCCGAAAGCATCGAAGCATTCGACCCGGATGAAACGCCCGGACGCATCGAAGCATTTGACCCAAACAGGATGCTGTACGGCTTTGATGAAAACGCCCTGGCGCAGACAAAGCTGATTGAAGGCGGCATTGATTATGAAAAGCTCTGCACCGGAGATTACATCATCATGCAAGGCTTCCTCAGCGATACGGGAGAATATGATTACAACAGCCAGGAATTTCACGCGGGCGATACCATCGAAGCTGTGATAAACGGAAATGTGCGGGAGTATACGGTCATGGCAGTCGTGGGTGCGGCAAGCTCGCTGAACATGAGCTACAGCAAGGGCGGCTATGAATCGATGGTATTCGCAGAGCCAGTGTTCCTCGGCCTGTTCCCCGCTATGCAAAATCCCATTCACTGTATTTTTAATGCAAAGCCCGGCAAATTTGAGGAGCTGAACGAAGAAATCGGCGGCTTCGCCGAAGGGCATGGCTTATCGGTCATCACCAAACTGACAGCAGAGGAAGACTTTAAGGAAATGCAGAATACTTACAACATGGCCGGCGTCATTGCCGCCGCAATACTGGGCATGATCGGCATCCTGAACCTGATCAACGTCATCATGACGGGGGCAATCGCAAGACAGCAGGAGTTCGCTTCCATGCGAAGCATCGGCATGAGCCGCAGGCAGCTTCGGCGGATGATGATCTATGAAGGCATTCTCTATGCGGCGCTTTCCGCCCTGGCAGGGCTTGCATTAAGCGGATTGCTCTCGGTAACGCTGGTCAGGAATTTAACCAGCGGGCTGTGGTTCATGGCATATCATTTCACGCTGTTTCCTGCGATAGCCGCCTCTATGCTTTGCCTTATGCTGGCGGCGGGAATCTCTGCGGCAACGGATAAAATATGGAACAAGGGGAGCATCGTCGAGCTGTTGCGGAAGTATGAATAGAAAAAACAGCGATTAAGCTTTCTGAAAAAGCCATCCATATGTTTTCCATCTGGAAATTTTTCAGAATGGGAGTTGACAACACCCATGGTTTCAAAGTACAATAAAGTGCAGAGGGCGGGGATTCATTGCTCATATATCTGACGCATATGCGTTCGCTCTGAATACATCAACTAAAAATATATGTTGCTGCGTCTGAGATTCAGCGATAAATTTCTCCGATTCCTGCACGACACCCGTTGCCGGCAGGAACGTTAGGGTAGCAGAAGCGATTTTGCTGCCTGCCATTGTGCGAAGGAGACTTGATTGTCCAATTATAAATCAAGCCTGACTGCGCACTTTTTTATTGTAATAAAAACGCAAAATTTTTACTCTGTTTGAGTTCACTTGTTTTGCGCTTTACTTGCTGATTGTTACATAGAAAAGTGCGCAGTCAGGCTTTTTCCTGCCTTGCCGCAAGCTCCAGCCGAAGCGGGCAGGGCGCTGGTTCATATCCGGCCATTTAAGTTCGTTTAGAAACGCTGCTCTTTATAAATTTTATCAAAGGCAATGGCTGAGATAGCGGCCAGAGCAAAATCCCGCATCCGCGCCTTGCCCTAAAGATGCCCGGAGCGGGCAATATCAACCAGGATAACCAGGCGGGAAAACGGTTCGGGTTACCAGATTCTTTTCCCTGCCCGCTTTCCAAAGGTTTCATTGCCGCCGGTTACATTTTTGCTATCCCCCTTTTTCCCCCCGCAAAGCCAATCACTATGCGATGCTGAATACCATTTCCCCTTTTCGGGAAAGCAGTTCTTTCAGCTCATCATCCAGGCGGCAGATGCTGACCGATGCGCCGATCATCTCCATGGAGGTCGCAAATTCACCCAAAATCGCTTTCTGGATTTTCATTCCTTCCGCTTCCATGCACGCTTTCACATCTTTGTAGAGGATTGCCAGCTCTTCCCTGGACGTTCCGCCCAGCCCGTTAACCAGCACAGCGATTTCATCGAAATCATCCCGCTCCTTTACAAACTGCGCCACGATATCTTTGGCAATTTCTGCCGAAGTCTTTACCGCAGAGCGGAATACGCCAGGCTCGCCATGGATGCCCATGCCCATTTCCATTTCCTCATCACCGATCTCAAAGATAGGTTTTGCCTGTCCCGGAAGCTGGCACGGTGAAAATGCAAAACCGACAGTATACGTCGCATCCACAGCCTTTTCGGCGATACGCTTTACTTCATCCAGGCTTGCGCCCTCTTCCGCCTTCGCACCCGCCATTTTGTATGGAAAATAAATTCCTGCAATTCCCCTTCTGGCGTCCTTGTTTTCAGGCGGGGCGGAAAGGATATCGTCCGCCGCTTTTACAATTTCTGCACGGATATCATCCATTTCCAGCATATCCCTAGCCATTTCAAAGTTCATCGTATCGCCGAAATAATTGCCAAACAGAAACAGGCAGCCTTTTCCCGCATCCATTTCCTTTGCCGTTTCATAAATCGCCTCGCTCGATGGGGACGTAAACACATTGCCGACAGCGCAGCCATCCAGGAATCCTTCTCCCACGAATCCCGTAAAGGTCGGAAGATGCCCATAGCCGCCGCCCGAAATCACGGCGACCTTTTCCTTCTTCTGCACCCGCACGATCCCGCGCTCGCTTTCTGCGCAGAATTTGATCTTATCTGCATGCGCCGCTACCAGCCCCTGCAAGCTATCATCTACAAACGTATCTGCGCTGTTCATTATTTTTTTCATTCCGTTCATTCTCCCTTCATTATTTTGCAATTTTATAAATAACCATATTCCGATCCGTAAATTCGGCGTCTACCTGCACCCTCCCCCGCAGCTTCAGATAGCCTTCTACCTCATCGGCATAGATGAAATATTCGGACTCCAGCAATTGCAGCCCTTCCGTATCGTTCTCCTGCTGCAAACGCTTTTTTACCGCTTCCTTTTCCGCTGCATTTTGGTAGCACCTGTCCGCAATCAGCACGCAGCCGCCCTCTTTGCAAAGCTTCATCATGTTGTCGATCGCTTTATATTGATCGGCCGGCGCGATATGATGGAGCGTGAAGGTGGATACCACCACGTCATACTGATCGGTCTCTTCCGGGGCTAAATCGAGAATGTCTCCCAGCCGCAGCTTTGCCCACGGAAGCTTTTTGCGGCTTTCCAGCAGCATCGGCAGGCTCATGTCAAGACCGGTCAGTTTCGTGCCAGCGTCGCTTTCCTGCCATAAATTGCACGTGCCGCACCCCACGTCAATAAAGCTCTTTCCCTTCATTTCGCCCAAGATTTCCTGCACTCTCCTGATCGTTTTCCGGTAAGGGACATCTTCTTTCAAATACCGGTTGATAAAATCCGAAGCGATGGCATCAAAATCCCATTCTTGCGCCAGATCGTCATAATTGATTTTCGTGTACCGCTTCTCCCGGTCAGTGAGGACGATCTGCGAAAACGACTCCCGATCGCCGCTTCCCAAAAATTTATTGATCGTCCCCCGCAGTTCGGTCTTTGTTCGCTGTAGCTGCCTGATCTGCGCATCCACAGCCTTGTACTGCAAGTAGAACATATCGAGCTGGTCATTCTTTGTCTTGTCAAACTCCAGGATGTCCTTGATTTCCATAATGGAAAACCCCAAGTGGCGCAAAATCGCAATGGTTTCGATTTCCACGAGGTTTTCCGCTGTATATTCCCTATAATTGTTTTCCTTCCGCTTCGGCGCAATCAAGCCCTGTTCCTCATAAATGCGGAGCATTTTGGGCGTGACGGACAGCTTTTGGCAAACCATTTTCGTGTTCATAGATTTTCTCCAATCATCAATTTTTTATCATGTAAAATATCGCTGTAAGCGATATGGCAGCCCGCCCGGGATATTCATGGGATATTCGCGATCTGTCCTGGAAATCCAGCGGGCATTCGAGACTCATTATGAATATCCAGCGGGAATTTCAAAGGCGGCATAACAGCCCGCCCTCAGATTCAGAAACGCAACAAAGCTTGCCGATAAAAAGAATCGGGAAACCCGTCTTTATTCTGCGCTTCCCATTTACAGGCAAATGCAGATTCCGGCCATGCCTGCCAAAGTTATTTTACCACATTTTCACCAAAGCTTGCAGGGTCAGATTACACTTTGTCCTTAGGGCGAAGTCAACGCCCCAAATCAATGCGCCAATTATAGGCGATGTGGATGAGCTGGGACCAAAAAAATGAAAAAATCCAAAGAACCAGCCAATCCCCCACAACCAGTAAAAGAGACTCCATCAGCCGGCAGCCATAAAACGAACCAGCCAACAAAGCCTCCAGACGACAGCCGCCAACCAAAAAAAACTGGTTAACCGAAAAATCCGTCAGCTCAAGCTTGAACAGCCTGAACGCACGCCAGCCACAACAGCCAAACACCCAGATTGCAACAGACATTATCTTGCGAACAGCCTGAACGCACGCCAGCCAATGCCGAAAATCCCAGAAAGCACGCCAATCCAAGACTGAAATCACAGCAAAGCGACCAGCGAAACCAAAAAGACTGCCATCCCAATACCAAAACACCGAAAAAGCCGGCAACCGCTACAGGAAATCCCAGATTGACACTGCCGTTAGGGCTGGGACTATGATATCATATAAGCACTGGCTACCTTGCAGACAAGAATTAACTTACCAGGTAATGATTGCTCTAAAATAATTCTTCAAATAATTTTTACGCTTTATTGCAAAGGAGGAACTTCATGTATACAACGCTGGAAATTAAAAAGACGCTCGAAAAAATAGCACAACAGATAAAGATGCAGGAAACACTTCTAGCAGAGCTTGATGGGCTGTCCGGCGACGGCGACCTGGGAATTACTGCAGTGAAACTATCAGAGGCGCTCGAAAAAATGGCGCAAAGCGATATCACTGACCTTGGAATGCTTTTCATGAAAACAGGGATGGAAATGAATAAGCAAGCGCCTTCTACCATGGGGACACTGCTGGCGGCAGGCGTAATGTCGCTCGGCAAGCAATTCAAGGGACAAACTGACCTGGCAGATGAAGATCTTGCGGCGATTCCCCAGCTTCTCGCAGAGGAAATCAAAAAACGCGGAAAAGCCAGCCTCGGGGACAAGACCATTCTCGATGCGCTTATCCCGATGGCAGATGCGGTGCGTGAAACCTTTGCCGAAACAGGCGATATCAAAGAAGCCTACCGCAAAGGTGCAAATGCCGCAGAAACCGGGGCAGGGCAGACGCGCGGCATGATCGCCAAGACAGGCCGGGCAAGCTGGATTGCGGACAGGACAAAAGACAATCTGGACGGCGGAGCAGTCCTGTGCGCCAAAATCGCAGAGCTTTGCAAATAACGGAAATAGCCGGCATTTAGCGGGAATGGCCAACGCTCCGCTCGGCGAGCGGAGGTTTTATCTTTCAGCCAGCGGCAGGCCTGCGCTTTGCATAACAATATTTCACGACAACTACAGCAGGTATATCAAATGACTACATTAAATGCAAAAGACCCGATACTAAACCCGAAAGCCATTGTCTTCGTCAATGTGCTTTTCACTTCATGCAATTCCATATTTTTTAAGCTGTCCACCGTCCCGGCGATGGTATTCGTCAGCTACCGCTTTTTCCTGTGTGCGCTGGTATTCTTTGGCGTTCTCTCCATCAGGGCGGTTTCTGCAAAGCGCAAACTCCTGGAAATCGAACCAAAGCGGTTTGCCGCGCTCTTTGTCATCGGCTTTATCTTTTCCTTTGGCGCTTACGTCTACTTTATCGCACTCAAAAAGACAGCGCTTTCCAGCGTGCTGATTTTAACCAGCAGTATGTCCATATTTGTAGTGCTGTTCTCGTTCCTGTTCTTAAAAGAAAAAATTGCGCCGCGAAGCTTTTTTGCGATACTTCTGGCCTTTATCGGCTGCATTATCGTCGTCATGACAAAAACCAACGGCCTCGCAAACTCCATGACAGGCAATATCTGCGCTTTGCTGTGCGCCATTTGCTCGGCCATCTACATGGTTTCCATGAAAAAGTTTTCCGATGTGCCTGTGCCGGCTAAGCTTTTTGCCGTATATATTGGAAGTTTTGTATTCGCATTTATCGTCGCCATGATCCAAGGCCACTCCTTTTTCGCATTTGAAGACGGGGCGTTTTTCCCGCCAAGGGAATATCTGTGGGTATTCTGCTCGGCAGTCCTGTCGGTATGCATCCCGCAAGGGATCATCAACTGGGCGTTAAAATGGGTCAAGGCAACCTTCGTGGGGAGCATTTCGCTTCTAGAGCCGATTATCGGGACTTTTTATGGTTTTCTGATCTGGTCGGAAAGCGTCAGCATCAATCAGGTGATTGGCGGCGTCTGCGTCATTGGCGGGCTTTATTTGTACAACTTGAGCGAGCTGAAAGCCAAAGAGCGGGAAAGGGAAAAGCCATGCGAAATGAAACAGTAAATGGAGAAACGAATCAGCGGAATCGAGCCGGCGATAACGAAACGCACAGGAAGCATTCAAACAGGACAAGCAAAAAGAAGGCCGCAAACAGGGAATCAGTAAAGCCGCACAGCACGAGCTAAAATCGGGGAATCAATGAAACTGCACAGTATGCGCTGAAACTAAAAAATTGATGAACCCACACGGCTCAAATCGAAAATCGGAGAATCAATGAAGCCGCGCAGTATGCGCTGAAACTGAAAAATT
This sequence comes from uncultured Eubacterium sp., assembly GCA_946555345.1. Lineage (GTDB taxonomy): Bacteria > Bacillota > Clostridia > Peptostreptococcales > Anaerovoracaceae > Lentihominibacter. Next base: position 89,095 of record CAMNSS010000002.1, read on the forward strand.
GATGAACCCACATGGCTCAAATCGAAAATGGAGAATCAATGAACCCCCACAGTATGTGCAGAAATCGTAGCATCGAGGGAACTGTGCGATATCCCCAGAATTAAACACGGCTTGAAAAACAGCATTGCATACTCAATAAAAACGATAACCGCACTGGTAATTTTAAACTTTTTATTATATAGTAAATAATAAAGATATGATCCGCAAACAAGCACAATGCGACGGAAGCCCATTGATGAAAAGCTCTAATGCGCAGAGAGCCAGGCAGCAAGCCACTGGCAAAAGCCAGCCAGAAAAAACCAGCCAGAAAGCCATTGGCGAAACCGGCTGCAACGAGCCAACGGCCGCAAACGAAGCGCCAGCAAGACTTGCCGCAAAGAACCAGCGCATAAATCCATTGGCGAAAAAACCGAATGCATAAATCCAGCGACAGCAAAAACGGTGGCAAAACCTGCCACAGCGAGTTAGCGGCAAACGGGAACATTTGCATGGAAGCATTCGCGCGCTTTGCGGAATTTGAGGCTAGCCCTCAAAAAATCCTATCAAACGGTTAATAAAAGCCAGCTTTATTATGATTAAAAAAGAAAAGAGGTGCTTATTATGAACGCAGAAAAGGTATTTACAAACGGTAAAATTTACACGGTCAACGAGAACAGGGACTGGGCAGAGGCCGTGGCCATCGATAGCGGAAAGATCGTATTCGTGGGGAGCAATGCGGACGCCAAGGATTATATCGGCGAATCGACTGAGGTTGTCGATCTGCAAGGCAAGATGATGCTCCCCGGATTCATGGACGGGCATTGCCATCCTGTCCTTGCCGCCTATTACACGTCCGGCATTTATCTTGAAATCGACTACGACCTGGAAACCTGCCTGGCGGAAATCCGCAAATACGTAAGCGAGCATCCTGAGAAAGAAACGTATTTCGGGCTGGGTTATGCGGAGTGGCTCTTCGATGAAAAAGGCCCGAAAAAGGAAATGCTGGATGAAATCTGCGCCGATAAACCGATGCTGATGGTCGGAAGCGGCGGCCACGAGGGCTGGGCGAACACCAAGGCGCTGGAAATGGCTGGCATCACGAAGGATACTGCTGATCCAATCCCTGGATTCCAATACTATGGACGCGATGCGCAAGGAAACCCTTCCGGCCATCTGATGGAAACGATTCCGCTGCTGTCCGTCATGGGCGAGCTGCCGTTCTTCGATGATAGCGTAATCAAAGGACTGCTTGCGGAAATCTCCGCAGGGTATGCGGCGATGGGCGTTACTGCCGTTGCCGACATGGGAATTTTCCGCTCTATGGCAGATAAGAGCATCACCATGATGAAAGATGCCATCGACAGCGGAGCATTCGCCCAGCGGTTCACAGGATGCGGCGGCATTATAGAATCCGACGACGCCATTGAAGAACATCTCGACCATTTGGTCTCTTTGCATGAAAAATACGATGATGACAGATTCCGCATCAGCTTCGTAAAAATCATCAACGACGGCACGCTCGAAAGCAGATCTGCCGCTCTCACGACACCATACTGCGAAGACGGTTCTGTAGTAGAAACGATGATTAGCGGCGACAGGCTGGCAGAAATCGGCCTTATGTCCGCGAAAAGAGGCCTTGATATGCATATCCATGCGCTGGGCGACGCTTCCGCCAGGGAATCGCTCAAGATGATGAAGGCGATCAGGGAAGCTGGATACAGTGATATGCGTGTCACCAACGCCCATACACAAATGGTTTTGCCAGAAGACAGGCCGCTCTTTGGCAAATATGACCTGATTGCCAACACCACCAACGTATGGCATTACGGCAACCCGGACATGATTCCTGTCATTGGCGAACGGGCAGACGATACGTTCACATTAAAATCGATCATCGACGGCGGCGCAAAACTCTCCCTTGGAAGTGATTTCCCGGTTGACGAGTACGGCAGGGAGCCGCTCAAAGGCATCGAAATGGGCGTTACCAGACAGCTCTACGACAAGCCGGATTCGCCTGTGTTAAAACCGGAATCGGAAAAACTTTCCGTAGATGACTGCATCGCAGGCTATACCATCAATATCGCTTACCAGCTCCATGTGGAAGACAGGCTAGGCTCTATCGAAAAAGGCAAATATGCGGATCTCGTTATCCTGGAAAAAAATCTTTTCGATATCCCGGCTGCGGAAATCCACAAGGTCAAGGTATGTGAAACCATCGTCGAAGGAAAGACGATATACCAGGCTTAACAAATGTTTGGCTTGCCAGCATCAGGTGTAACTTGCTGATTCCAGTTGCAGCTTGCGGATAGGCCTCGGCTGCGGCTTTCTGTGCCGTCCTTTTGTCCGCATCAAAAGAAAGACCGTAGCCAGGCTTAACAAATGTTTGGCTTGCCAGCGCTAGTTGCGGCTTGCCACGGTTCGACGATACCATAAGCACGCAAGCTCTGTATAATTTACTATTTTCACTGCAAAATGCAGAGTTTATGGAAACCGGCGACTGCTGCGTAGTTGATTGGCAAAAAGGTTTTTATCTATTTGCTCATTATTAAGATTTATTTCATGCTCATTTGCTGATTCGCAAGAGAATCCATCAAAGAATAATCGATTTCTTGCCTGTTTAATCAAGACGAGTGAAGAATAACAAAAAACTCTGCATAAATGCGGTAAAAATCTTTATTTATGCAGAGTTTTTGATATTTTTTCAGATAGCTGCACATATGTTATGTCTCATGCCATCACCTTTCTCTTGTGCGCCGTCCATATAGCGAGTGGTTTCTTTATTTGTTATGTCGTGCGTTCACATTCTCAACCATTCTCAACCGGCTTGACGCCGCACAGCAAAAGCGCCCTTAGCCATGGAACCTTATCCACAACCAAGGGCGCTTCCAATTAATTCATCCAGAATCAATCCATCGAGAATCAATCTGCCAAAAAGCAACCTCCCGGAAATCGATTCATCCGGACAAAACACATACCGCAGACCTTTGCATAAAGCGCAGAGGCCTATTCCTTTTCGATCGGATCAACCTTCTTGCCAACCAGCCAAAGGATAACCCCGGCAACCATCATCACAACGCCGGCCCAGCGAGCAATGTTAATCATTGCCCAGAAGTTGCTCATGATGCCGGAGCCATACGTTTCCAGATAGTATTCAGGTCCCCATGAGCCTTCGTACCATACCAGGAAGAACGAACCGAGGAATGCGATCACGCCAAATAAAACCAAGAAGTTTCCAAACCTGCAAATATCGCCCACAGCCAGCTTTGTCTTCGGGTTGATCGGATACTGTTCGGGATCGCGCTTGTAAAAGCCGCCGTAAACCAGTTTGAAGATAATATAGAATATGATCGTCGTTACGATGGCGATGAAGCCAAGCAGGAAGTATTCCGTTCCGTTTACCAAAAATCCGATAATGCCCAGAAGCAACGGACCGCCACAGATGTAAATCTCTGCCCATTTGCCGCCCTTTACATAATAGAGATCTCCTCTCAATTCCACCGGATACATTCTCCTGAGCTTTACAAATGCGAAAGCCAGGCCTACATACAGCACGAAAAGCAACGGCGAAAGAATCGTAACCAGTATTTCAAAGTTCATGTTTACCAGAACCAGGTTCAACGCTGCCAGGATCAAAATCGGCCAAACCGGCACTTTGCTCTTTTTCGTCAGCTTGGACAGGAACTTCGGACACAGATGGTCGTCAGCCAGCACCATAAAGGATCTGGACGCCGAGGTGATTGCCGCATTGAAAATCGCACACTGCCCGATTACCGCTACCACCATAAACGCCATGCCTGCCGCCGCCCCAACGTGTTCCGTCAGCACAGTTGAATAGTCGATGGAAGTTCCCCATTCATACCATGGTCCTGTCGATACGATGCCTCCCAGCGTAGGGATTATGTAGCTGAGCGCAATGATCAGGATTCCCAGCTTCATGCCCTTCGGCAGGATTTCAGGATTTTCCAGCTCTCCTCCCAGGAAAGATATCGCAATATAGCCACAGTACATCCAAATGCCGACCGCAATGCCAACGCCCCAGCTGGATAATGCATCCGAACCCTCTGGAATGAACGGGTCAAACGGGCTGTACTGCCAGTTAGCAAAACCGACAAACGCCACTGCCGCAAATGCAATCAAGATGATAATGCTGAAGATGGTGCTCGCTATGCTTACCTCCTCCAGCCCCATTAGGTTGATGATCGTAAAGATAATGATGATTGCCGCTTTTAGCGCAAAGGCCAAGGCAGGCGTCATCGGGAAAAACATTCCCAGGTAATCCACCGCTAGCACAACATATGCTGCGCCTGTCAGGTAATTTGCCAGGATAATCCACCATCCCATAGAGAAGCCCCAAAACTCGCCGAATGCCATCTTCGTCCAGACATACGGACCGGATTCTACCGGAGCCAAGTTTGACAGTTCCGAGGAATAAAGGCCGATTGGCAGCCCCCACAGGATCGGAATCAGAACCAGAAGCACCAATGTAAGCCCCGGACCGGATGATGAAATCATCGATTCGATTCCGAATGCACCTCCAGCACACGCACAATAGATAAAGAAGGTCATCGTCAACAGCGAGAAACGCTTCTTTTTCAGACCGGGGATATGGTCCGTCAGGACCTGCCCGCCGGTATACTTAGGTTGAGCCATTTTTACTCTCCTTTCTCTCAAGATAGCCTTGCCGTTCTTGGCAGGCTAAAACAATAAGTAACAATAACGGTATAAAATAACATATTAATTATAGTCTTTTCAGCCAAAAACGCAACCATTTATTTACGACAAACGAATTTTTTCATCTTGACAATGGCAAAAAATGATTTATTTAGAACATCGGCCTTTTCCAGCGGGACTGGCGGAGGTTAACCGAAAGGCAATGCAAATAGGGCAGAGTGCAAGCAAAAGCAAAATCGGCACAAGGCCTGTAAGCAAAAACAGCACAAAGTTTGCGCAAGGTGGTACAAATAGGACGGACCGCAAAATTTGAAGATGCAGTTCCTTCAAGCAAAAATCACATCTCATTAATATTTCACCGTTTAAGCAAGCATCGGGTGGCGAAACGGTGAAGCACAGCTCATGGAAAGAACAGGGATAACGGCAGGCAGGCACAAAACGCACCGACAACGCAAAAGTTTCACCGTTTTATGGGATAAAATCAAGCAAAACGGTGAAACACACATTACGGAAAGAATAAATTTAACGCCGGGCAAACACTGCTCATATCAAGTTTCACTGTTTGGCCGCCCAAAACAGCCAAATATCCTATACTTCCAACTCCAATTAAAAACATAGCAGATTGAACTCATGCCACCTATTAACAACCATTCACCATTTTTGCACAGCCAGGGCAAAATAGCGCAGGCTTCTAAATGTTCACCGTTTTCAGCAATCCTCTTTTTCCGCACTTCTATTAAAAAAGAGTGACAAGCGGTCTTTTCAATGCAATTACTACTCTCTTTTCAAGGATTCTAACCGCTGAGCCTTTACCTTATAGAAAAAATAGCTTTCATGACGGCACACAGACAGCCACAATCCTTGAAAACAAAGCAGCAGTTACCCGAAATACTGCATTTGCTGCTCAAAAATCATATCTTACAACTCATGCAAAAGTTTCGTTCTCCTTTCCAAGAACACTTGCTAATCGCTTCCCTGATTACCAAAAGCCAACAATTCCATCTCATTGGCCAGCGAACGCAACCGTACCATCAGCCATTGCTTCGCTCAATTAACAAACGAGACTTTTCCAGGCCACACTTTATTCGACCAACGAACACAACCGCTTCTAAACCATCACTTCATTCAGCCAGCAAACACAACAATCTCGAAAGCTTCCACGCCAGCTAATACGATGCCTGAATTTGATGCCGCTTTAGAAAATGCCCTAAGAAAAGCTTACCCCCTCATCCCTCCCGAAATTCATTATAATCGAAATATTGCCGCAAGAACAGTACGGCAACAATTCCGCCATAAAACTGGTGCGAGCCTGGGCAAAAGCCATGCCACAGGCACACACCCACACCATGCACCCCCCCAATAAAAACATCCCTTGCAAGCCCCACAGCCATATGTGTATTCTCTCATATTTTCTAAAAATTTCATTTCCAGAGAAAACACACAAACCCCATGCATTAGCCGGGCATTTCCACGATTACCAAGAGCAAATTCTCTGGAAAATTTTTTAAAAACGCAGTTAAGAGAGAACCACCATCCCCCACCAAAAATTCTCTGAAATGAAAAACTTTCAATCCAAATAAGAGAAAACGGGCAGCCTTTGCACGAAAAAGCCTAAAAAGCAGCCCGAAATTCCCTCAAAACCCTTTCCTATTGGCAAAACCGGAAAATCAATAACCGCCAATCAGACAAACACCATCACAACCCGCCTCAGCCCTTCCATTGCCAGCCATATGCGGCCCGTCCCAGCTCTTCTGCCGCAGCTCTCCCCGCGCGCCATTTCACTTCTACCGTTCTTCCGCATCGTGCGTCGCACTTAATATCATCCGCCCAACCTCATTTATTCAGCAAAATATCAATGATTACCCCATCCATGCTCGCAAGCCCTTCTTTGGAAGTCCTGACGAAATAATCAATCGTATCGTCCTCCCCTTTGCCAACGATGCCGTTGGTGCTTTCAAGGCCAAACCCATCCAGCGCCAGATCAGCGGACATACACGCCGCATTGATGCAAGTAGCGGTTTTCAGCGCACAGCTAGCCTTTGCACCATCGCAGACCATGCCCGCCAAATTGCCAAACATATTCTTTACCGCATTAAGCATCTCTGCCTTCCGCCCGCCTTGCAGGTATACAATGCCGCAAGAAGAACCTGTCCCAGCTACCACACAGCCGCACACCGTGGAAAGCGCACCGATCTTGTGTTTAATGTAAATGCTTACAAGACAGCTCAACGCTGTGGCGCGCACCGTTTCTTCCCAAGGAGAACCCAGCGCTTTCGCTGCGCCATATACAGGCATCGTGCACACGATCCCTTGGTTGCCGCTTCCCGTATTGCTCATCGCAGGCAGCTCACATCCAGACATTCTGGCGTCCACGCCAGCGGCGGACCACATCATTGCGCTGTAAGAAAGGTTGTCCGTGCAGTTGTGCGCCATGCGGTCACGGATTCGCTGTCCTGCGTTCGCACCGAAATCCCGCGAAAGGCCAGCCTCAGCAAGCGCCTCATTCATTTTCAGTCCATCCTGGATAATCTTCATATTGTCCAGCGGTGCATTTTCCGCAAAATCAATAATATGATCCAGCTTCAAGAGGTCATACCGATACCCCTCATCGCCTGCATCGCCATCCGCTGACAGAATCACCTCACCGTTTACAACGATTTTCACGATGTTGGTATATCCATCCTGCAAAACCACCGTCACTTCATCCTGATCCGTCGCCAAACGGATCTCCATGTAAAGGGCAATGCCATTATCTGCAATCGATACATGGAGCTTGCCCGATTTTTCCAACTGAATCGCCTTCTGCACCTGTGCCTCGGTAATCCCCTGCAAAACCTCGAGCTTTTTATCGGCGTCGCCACAGGTAACGCCGAGAGCCGTCGCAATGGAAACGCCGCACAAGCCGCCGCTTCCAGGGATCACGACCGCAATCGCATTCTTAACCAGCTTGCCGGAAAAGATCGCCTCAATTTGTTGAATTTCTCCTCGCGCATACTTTCTAGCTGTTGCAGCACAGTACGCAATCCCGATCGGATCGGTACAGCCCAGCGCTGGCATCATTTCATGATTTAATATTTTGTCAAATTCTCTGTACATCATCATCTAACCCTTCTTTTTATGTCAAATTTTCATCCAAGGACAAAAGTATATGGCGAAACCGAAAATTTCTATGCACATATGCCGCTCATGAATGAGCGCCGCTCCGCAAACGCCGCCCGGTTTCCGCCAGCGGCTTTGCCCCGTCCGCCGTCCAGTTCCTGCAAATATCTCCGCCTTAACAAACGCTTATTTTTTCTTGGAAAACCTGATGCGGCAAACATCGTCACCTTCTGCAATCTTCTTGTCGATTACGAAATCAAAACCGATTTTTTCGGCGATTCCCCTATCTCCATCCATTGCGATATCGCAGAGATGCTCGATATCCTCCGTCGAAGCGCCCAGCTTCTGCCATGCCGTAATCAGCGGGCAATAGTGGAAATCAAGCGTCAAATTATCCGGCGTCTTTTCAACCTGTTCAACCTCCAGAACCTTTTCCGTCTGCGATCCGATGAACGCATCATAGAACTTCGTCATATCCTGGTATTCTGGGCATGGCTCCATAATCTTCTTTTCCCCGTGGAAAAGCCCGCAGCACTTGATCGCTTCCCTAGCGAAATCATCCCACTCAAGCCCTCTCTTGCGAGCCTCGTCCAAAAGCAAATAAAACCAGCTTGCCCTATGCTCGATTCCTGCCCGCAGCGAAGTTGTCGTCACATCGTCCAAATACTTTGTCGCTTCATTTTTAATGTCTGCCATGTCAATTCCTCCTGATTCATTTTTCCAATCGTAATAAAACACTTTATTTTGTGATTTGATTCTATACCCTGCCCTAAAGTTTGGGTCAATAGGGAAGATTTTAAAACATTTCGCCGCAACGGCATATGCAAAACGCTCGTCTCGTCTGCCTAGTGCGCCATGAGCCAGCAAAACGCCTCAAAAATTCTCAATAATAGAAATATACGCCTCCAGCCCTTTCACAAGGATGTCTTCATTAAAATCAAACCGTTCAGAATGCAACGCAATATCGTTTCCCGTCCCCAGCATAAACATAACGCAGGGAACACGAAGCCCGTAAAATGCGAAGTCCTCTGAAATCAGAAGCGGCTCGGCAAGCTCCGTAAGCGATAGGAAATCCAGCGACTTGTAAAGCGCAGGATCGTTGCACAAAATCGGATACCCTTCCGTATATTCGATGGAAAATTTTGCTCCGAGCCGTGCCTCGGCTTCCTCTGCCGCCTCCTGCACAAGCGCCTGAACCTTTTCAAATCGTTCATCCTCAAACGCACGGATCGTCCCGTCAATGCGGGCGGCGTCCGGGATGATATTGAACGCCGCCCCGCTGTTTAAAACGCCTGCGCAAAAAATCGTCTTTTCTTCCGCCGCCTTCACCGTCTCTATCAGCGCATCGTGCTTTGCATACGCCCTGTCCACGAACCTGCAAGCGGCATGAAGTGCGTTGATTCCCTTTTCAGGCGCAGTCGCATGAGCCGATTTTCCCTTAACCTGCACCAGCATTTTCGTAAAGCGGGACATGAGGACGCCAGGCCTTGACCCGATTTCACCTGCAGAAAGGAATGGCCAGAGGTGAATGCCAAAAACCGCCTTCGTATTATGCCGCTCCAAAATGCCGCTTTCGCACAGTTCTTTTCCGCCTCTTGCGCCGCCCGACTCCTCTGCGGGCTGGAACATGAGCAGGATATTATAATGCAAATCATGGTCGTTCACGTATTTGGCAAGCCCCAGCAGCATCGCCATATGCCCATCGTGGCCACAGGCGTGCATTTTTCCCTCATGCTGCGATTTGTACGGCACCTCATTGCACTCTGTAATCGGCAGCGCATCCATATCGGTACGAAACGCCAGCGTGCTGTCCGCGCCCTTATCGAAAAATGCACAGAGACCCGTTTCACAATGCTCTGTAATCTCACAGCCATACCCGCCGATCGCCTGCATGATATAATCCTTCGTCTTGTAAAGCGCCCGGTCCAGCTCAGGGATTTGATGCAAAGCCCTGCGGTGCGCACGGAGCGTTTCGGTATATCCAGCTATGCCCATAGCATTACTTCCTTTCATATGTCATCTTGCCATTCATGAATGTCATGCAGACTGGAATCGCATGGATCTGATACTTGTCTACATCAAACAGGTTTTCTTCTAAAACGACAAAATCCGCACACTTGCCAACCTCGATTGAACCCGTGATGTTTTCCAGCCTGTGCGTGTAAAGCGCGCCGTATGTATAACCGTCCAGCGTTTCATCGATGGAAAGGCTCTCGTCCATGCTCGTAAGGAATGGTGCGTCAGGCTGGCCGTATACCCTTCTTGTCAAGCCCATTTCAATGCCTTTCAGCGGCTCGATGCCATAGTAATCCGCCGGGTAATCGCTTCCCAGGTTCAGGATAACGCCCATATCGACCATTTCCCTGAAATTGAACTGGTGCGGCTGTAATTTTTCCGGCAGGAAGCTCATATCGCCGCCGAAGAACCATACTGTGGTCGTGTTGGCGATCACATCGTAATCCTTGAACAGATGCCTGTCTTCAGGAAGCACCATCTGCGTGTGGGCGTTGGTGATGCGCATTTCCTTGTATCCCGCTTCACGCACGGCTTTTGCCATATCCAGCGTATCCAGGATTGCTTTGTCCCCGATGGCGTGGACGTGGATGTCAAATCCAGCCTTCGCTGTCTCGATTCCGATGTTGGCGAACTTTTCCCCTTCAAATACGGTTGGGATCAATTCATCATCCCCTGGGAACGGTTCGGTCAAAGCCGCCGTATGCGCTTCCGGCGTACCATCGTTTAAAATCTTTAACGTATGGATGGAAAACAGATCGCTATGGTATTTTTCGTGCAAATCCTTTAAGTGCGCAATCGCATCTTCAAAAGGAACTTCCGCTAGGCAGAATGTCGAACCGCTGATGTGTTGTTTGAGTTCTCCCGCATCTTCCATCTTCTTAACGATGTCGAAAATCGTATCTTCCATATAATCAAAGCAAGCCGCATCGCCAAGGCTCGTAACGCCTGCCGCTGCATAGCGGTCGAAGATCGCCTTTAAGGAATCCTTCAATAGTTTCGGGTCAAATGGTTTAATCGCTCGGATGATCATGTTTTCGGCTGCCGTCTCCTTCACCCAGCCAGTCGGATTGCCGTCCGCATCACGCTGAAAATACTGAAAGCCTGGAACTGGGTCAGGCGTGTTCTTGTCAATCCCCGCCACCTCCAAGGCCTTGGTGTTGCACCAGCCCTCATGGCCGCCGCCAGAAAGGAGAATGACTGGCTTGTCAGGGCATACAGCGTCCAGCATTTCCTTTGTCGGCTCTTCATCATGCCACAGCCATTCGGAATAGCCCATGCCGAAATACGCATTCCGTTCTGGGTGCGCGTCGATGAACTTCTTTAGCTCCGATTTTACCGTTTCCGCATCCCATTCAAAATCGATCACAAGGCCGAGGGCATAATAAGCGCCGAGGAATGGGTGGCAATGGCCGTCGGTGAAGCCCGGCAACAGCATCTTGCCCGCAAGGTCAAACACCTCCGTCTCATCACCGATATACGCCTTCACTTCATCATTTGCGCCGACGCATACGATTTTATCCCCTGAAACGGCAACGGCTTCCGCCCAGTCCCTGTTTTTGTTCAGTGTGTAGATTTTACCATTCAGAAATACCTTTGTTGCTTTCATGACAAACACCTCATTTCAAAATAAATTCATTTATCATTTTAACGGCTCAATATATTATATCATGAATACCCTTTCACCGGCATTCATGATTCGATGAACGCTTCCTTGCGCTGGCGCCGTTAGAATGCCCCGCGTTCATTATGCCATGAATTTTTCTGCCTTTTCACCAGCGTTCATGGCTCAATGAACGCCCCTGCGGCAATGCCGTATCAACAAATACGTTCATCATGCCATGAAGATATCGTATGTCCTTGGGGCTGGGTCAAGATACCGGTGTCAAAATCAAAAGAAAAATAATAAAATTCAGAAAATGCTCTTGCTTTCTATTGACTTTGCCCATGGGGCATAGTGTAGAGTGACACCGTGCAATAAATCAATTACTCATCATGAATTACAAAGCAAAGGAGGTTATTATGGAAAATCAAACTAATGCTAAACAAGATCTAATGATCAAAATTCCATTTTGGAAAAAAATCGGCTACAGCGTAGGCGGCGCGACCGATACGCTGGCATACGACTTTGTCGCACTGTTTTTGATGTTCTTCATGACCGATATGGCAGGCGTTTCGCCAGCAGTAGCAGGCACGATCGTATCGCTGGGCGTCATCTGGGACGTAATCACCGACCCGATCGTCGGCGCCCTCGCTGACAGGACGAAAACCAGGTTCGGCAAGAAAAGGACATGGCTGATCGTAGCCGTCCCTGTACTGCTGGTATCCTATTTGTTGCTGTTCACTGACCTCGGCAATATGTCGGCAGGCGCAAAGAATGCATACTTTATCGTATTGTCCATGTGCTTCTGGACAGGATACACATTCTTCAGCGTACCTTACTATTCGATGGGCGCATCGATGACGATGGACAACAACGAACGCTCCAAGATCAGGATGCTGGGCATGATCATCCAGTATGTAGGCATCTTTTTCTCCAACGTAGCGCCTACCATGATGGTTACGCTGCTTCTGAGCAGGGGCTTCTCCGACTATAACGCATGGCATTATACGGCATGGATGGCCGCAATCCTCTGTGTGATCACATTGATCGTGGTCGTTATCTCGACCAAAAATATCGAGCTGGATATCGAAACAGAAGAATCCAGAAAGGCCAAGGAAGAAGCAAGGGCAGAAAAGAAGGAAAACTTCTTCAAGGAAGCTGTTGAAGCATTGAAAATTAAACCTTACCTGATGCTCGTTGTGATGAACCTGGCTTACAGGATCGCTTACTGCCTCATCATCACTTGCATGGCTTACTTCCTGCTCTACTCCTGCGGGCTTTCCACGATGGAAATGAGCGCTTGCAACATGGTTATCTCCTTCGGCGGAGTCGTCGTTGTCGCTATCCTGATGAAGGTCGTTGATAAGGTTGACAAGGTAAAAGTATTCTGGATACTGAACATCTTTATCGGCGTTGTGATGATCATCGCAAATTTCATCCACTTTACTAGCATGTGGGCAGTAATGATCCTGTTCATCTTCTATCTCTTCGGAAGCTGCGCATACTGGTCGCTCAATATGCCAATGATGTATGATACGGTGGAAGTAGATGAATTCCAGTCCGGAAGAAGACGAGAAGGAACGATGTTCTCCATCTACCTGTGCATCCAAAAAGTCGGATACGCTGTTGCAGCTTCCGTAGTCGGCCAAGTACTGGCTGCTACAGGCTATGACGATACCCTCGGCGCAGACAATCCGCAGAACGTACTGGATGCAATCCAGGGAATGTTCTGTCTGGGTTCCGGCATATTCTTCATCATCGCTGCGATCATCATGATCGCATATCCACTCAAGGGCGACGTTTACAAGAAGCTCTACGCACAGCTGGAAAAGAAGCGAGCTGGGGAAGAATACAACACCGAAGGCTTTGCACATGTGCTGAACAAGAAATACAGATAAGCATACGCCTTACATAGCCTAATATCATCGTATGGAAACATGACGATGAATGACTTGAAAAGGACATCTCGAAAATGAACGGCTCGAGCGGATGACTTGAAATGAATGGCTTGGGGCGAGCAACTCGAAAGAAACTGATCGAGATGAATGATTCGAGGCGAGCGGACCGAGGCGAATGACCGAAAATGAACGACTGAAAATGATTATCTAAAAATTGCGTAATTCATTGAAATTGCATACGGACAAAGCTGGCTTCTCCGGTTCTCTGTCAGAGGCAGGCTTTGTTGAGGGGAAGCGGCTCATCACCGCTTCCCCGTACCGCCGAAAACCCGGAAGGGCGATTGCCCATCCGGGTTTTTACTTTTAATCACAACGCCAAAAACCTGCAACGGCCATCCCGAAACGGAATTATGCGTTCCGTAATCAGAAATCCACTATTCCTATGGACACTTCCATAGAAAAACCTTCTCCTAATCCTGCCTCACGCCTGCGTTAATTCCTGGTACATCCGCATCAGCTCCGCCACACAATCAGCCTCCGACATTTCTTTGATATTAAATCCGTAGCCTTGCATGACAGCCCTGTCATTTGCCTGGTGTGCTTTCAATAGTTCTGGGTAAAGATACATTTCTTCACCGTATAAATCTGCCGGGGTACTATTTGGATATAATGCACGTGCCATTAGAATTGCTTGTGCCGTATCCTCTATTTTTGATTTCTGTAATTCAGTTATCTGTGGCCATGGAAAATTATTATAGACAACATCTTTAGAATAGCTGTAATCACTTTTTAACCGCATACAAACTACGCGTGTCCATGCCATATGTACATTGGATATGATTATTCCAAAATCATATAATGACGCATCAGGTATAATTTGAACTCTGTCCGTAACAATCGTTCCCGCTTTTATAAACCCCATTGGAATATACCTTCTTGCCTGCGAAGATACTCGAGGAACAATAATAAAATCCTTTCTGACAGGCTGTGTCCGCTGTGCAAATAAAGTTGGCGTTTCCGCAAATTTCCTGATCACCGCAGCAATACTGTTTTCTCTTGCAGCCTTACATTTCCTCACACGGTCTAACACCAACGGACATTTTTTTATTTCTTCCGGGGAAACCCCTTCTAACCAAAGGCACCATCATCTTTGCCCTTTAATATATTCAGATGCGCCCAATAATGGATAAATAAACTTTTTGCTATATGGATCTTTTTTTATAAATTCTTCATAATCTGCATCCTCTATAATCAAATTGCCACCATCTGCAGGCTTATTGCCATATATCATTTTGGGTACATTGCAAATCGGCTTATTTCTGCTTCTAACCAAAATATTTTCACCATCAAAAAGGTAATAATTTATATTTCGGGCTAATTTTCTTTCGCCATCATCAAACAAATACTTTGAAGACCTGTGAAATTTCGCAAATCCAATAATAACACAGTGAACATGAGCTTTTATAGTTGCTTCACTATCCCACACAAAAGTTTTATATGCGAAGTTCAACACATCCCCTTCCATGAAGTCCCAAAAGCGAGATACAGTTTCCCCCTGGACAATAGAATTTGTCGCAACAAACGCAACCTCTATTTTCGTACTGACAATAAAATCTGATGCTATCTTGAACCATGCACATACGAAATCCAGATTTTTTACTCCCGGAAACAATGCCTGCATATCTAATTTTTGTTCAGGCGTCATAAAAGTGAATCCATGAAACGGCGGATTCCCCATGATATAATCCAGCTCATCTTTTGCGACAACGTCATTCCAGTCCATGCGCAGGGCGTTCCCTTCCACGATGTTCACATAGGATTTCAGCGGCAGGAAATCAAGGTTCAAGTGGATGATGTCTTCCGTCGCCTTCATCATCTGTGATTCAGCGATCCAGAGCGCAGTCCTGGCAACGGTAACGGCAAAATCATTGATTTCAATGCCGTAAAACTGCCCGATAGAAACTTTGATGGGGCTTTCCGTGCTACCGATGCCGCCCAGCATGATCTGCCCCGCGACCTGCCCTTTCTCTGCTTCCATCGTCATCTTCAATATTTCATTCTCTATTTTTCTCAATGAAATATAGCTCTCCGTCAGGAAGTTCCCCGAGCCGCAGGCAGGGTCTAAAAAGCTTAGCCCTGCAAGCTTCTTCTGGAACTCTTCCAGTCTTGATTTCTTTGTTTTAGCAACAGCTATTGCCTTTATTTCTTCCAGTTCTTCCGTCAGCCCGTCAAGGAACAGCGGGTCGATGGCCTTGTGTATGTTCTCTATGGATGTGTAATGCATCCCGCCCGCGCGCCTTGTTTCCGGGTTCAGCGTGCTTTCAAACACTGCGCCGAAAATCGTCGGGCTGATCTCGCTCCAGTCAAAGTCCTCGCTGGCTTTCTTCAGGATAATCTCCCTGATTTTTTCCGTCATCTGCGGGATTTCTATATTCATATCAGAAAATAACCCGCCGTTTACGTACGGGAAGGCTGCCAGTTCTTCATCCATGTACGGGTCCCTGTCCTCGGGCCTGGCGTCCAGGGCTTGGAACAGTTCAATCAGCGCTTTCCGCAGGTCCCTGGTTTCAAAACGCATTAAATAATCATGGAACATGTTGCGCCTGCCGAAAATCCCTGCATCTTCCGCATACAGGCAGAACACCAGCCGCACGCACAGCGCATTGAGGCTTTTCAGGCTTTCTTCATCCGTCGGGTCTTTGTACTGCTCCAGCAGTGCGTCATATAAACCGCCGACTAAATCCCCTGCCTGTATGGAGACTTCCATCTCCTTGCTGGTGCTTTCGATTTTTTCATTTAACAGGAACCCGAAACGGTAAAGCTCTGCCTGCAAATTCTCCAGCAGTACGATTTCCGGTTCTGTCCCTGGCTTGTTCATGTCATAAATATGGAATGTTTCAAAATTGCAGGCAACGATCCAGCGGGGGACCTCGTCGACGGGCAGATTATTGGCATAGTTCTTTGCCTGTTCATACGGGGTCAGCCGCCTGCCGCCTGACTGCGGGATCGCCTTGTCCAGGTCTTTGCCAAGGCTCTTCTGCTCGATGAGGACTTTCGTCCCCGCTATGTACCCGTCGATGAACTTTGTCTGCCCGCCTATCACGACTTCCTTTTCAAATTCTATCTTGTCCGCTGCATGGCCCATGCCCAGGACGTCGGAAAGGAGCGACATCCAGAAACGCTGCGTGTCGCCTTTCATAGCCCTTGCCTTTCCATGTATTGATAAACCTGCGCGCCGCTTCCCTCTGTTCCGCATTCGTCATGGCTTCCTCCGGTTGATTCCTTGATAAAGGTTTCACCCTTATCAAAAAATAGTTTCTTAATTTCATAATTGGCGTATTTGATGGAAGGCTATTCCTTGCTTACGCCGCATTCATTTTAACATTTTTCTTCAATCCGGGCTATAGAGATTTCTGTAATGGCTCAAGTAAGCTCAAATCAATGAAAAATACGATGCGTGGCTACACTGATTCTGTTTCAGCGGCAGGCTTTTTTGATATGTCCCAGATGTCCAGTGGACATCCGGGGCGGACTGGAAAATACCGAAAAAAATATTTTCGATATAATAAAAAAATGCGGCACGCAGTTGCGCCGCATACGTACAGATTTGATGTTTTGCCGAGACCTGCATTTTTTGTAAAGAGGATTCCTTTTTTGCGAAAGATATAGAAGCATCCCTGCCCAATGTAAGCGAAATCACAAATGTTCACTAACGTTTCGTGACAGAAGATTCGGCTCTGCAAGGTTTTCTTGTATCAAGCTGATTACAGCCAGGTAAACGGATATCATTTGTGCCGACAACATGAAGCTTCACCGTTTTACAGTCTGAACAAACCAAAACGGTGAAACAATCGGAAATAAAGGGAAATTTACTAAACCAGTTATCCTGCCATGCTCTCCCGTATGGATTATTTCACCGTTTTCATAGAAATTCAGGGACAAAACGGTGAAACAATCGGAAATAAAGGGAAATTTACTAAACCAGTTACCCTGCCATGTTCTCCCGTATGAATTATTTCACCGTTTCCATAAAAATTCAGGGACAAAACGGTGAAGCAATCAAAGAAGTATCTGCACCGCTTCCTAACGACGCTTCTCAAAACGCTGTCTTGAAAGTGCAGGAAATATCAAAATGATATTTCCTGCACAGTGAAAAAAACAGTTTCCATCCCGCTATCAACTAATGCATACGGCTGGATTTACGTCCCGCCAGCCCGCTAGCAGCCAGCATATGCTATAGGCTTACGCTCCGCCATCATCCACCCTGGCTCGCAAACAGCAGGCAAATGGGGCGGAGCTTGCAGCCCACCAGCAAATTCCCCGCTAAGCAAAGAGATAAGCGGAATGAACCACAGTGAGGCTATTCGAGCCGCCGCAACTCGCCGCCAGCTAACAAAATGTGGCACGGCTTGCGAGCCGCTATCGGATTCCGCCGTCAACCAAGCAATCCCCACAAATTTCGCCCGCCGCGCACAAATGTCCCGCCTACGCCTTCCCAAACCCGCACACTGGATACGTACACGTTTCGCAATTCAAGCAAAGCCCGCCAACCGCAAGCTGGTTGATCTCCGCCTTGCTCACCCGTTCCCCCGCTAAAAGCCGGGGGACGATCAAATCAAAAATGCTGGTGCGGCTGTACATCACGCACCCAGGAAGGCCGATCACGGGAACATCCCCGATATAAGAAAGCATGAACATCGCACCCGGAAGCACCGGCGCACCATAGCTCACCACGTCTCCCCCCGCCAGACGAATGCCGGACGGTGTCTTATCATCAGGGTCGACCGACATCCCTCCCGTGATGCCGATGATATCCATGCCCTCATCGACGAGCTGCTTGATGCAATCCGCAATCATTTCCTCCTCATCATCTGAAAAAAGCTGCTTTTTTACCTCGCTTCCCAGCGCACGGAACTTCTTCACCAAAACAGGCCCGAAAGCATCCTTGATCAGCCCCGAATAAACCTCGCTCCCAGTCGTCACGATGCCGACCTTCATCTTCTTTAGCGGCACGATTTCAAAAATCGGTCCAGCGGCCAGCATGGACTCTGCCTTTTGCATGACGGCCTCCGCCACAAAGAGCGGGATGATCCTCGTCCCTGCCAGCTTTTCCCCTTTGCGCACCACAATGTTATCGTGAATGGAAGCCAGCATGATCTCATCCTGCGCCACGAGCTGATAAAGCCTTTCCCGATCGATCTTAAAAAGCCCCTCCGCATCTGCGATCAGCTCGATTTTTCCCTCCGAAGGCTGCGTAAGCCTGATGCTTTTCCCGGCCGCCTTGGACGCAATCCGCTGCGCCGCGTCGTTTTCATGGACGTCCGCATCGTCCTTTTCCAAAACGAAAAGATGCCTCTTTCCCATCGAAAGAAGCAAAGGAATGTCCTCCTCCGTTATGATATGGCCTTTTTTGAACTTCGGGCCTTTGTACTGCCCCGGAACAATCTGCGTTAAATCATGCGCTAATACAGTCCCTACTGCCTGCTTTACAGCAACCTCTTTCATGCTACAATCCTGCCTTCCTTTTTCACGTTACAATTTTTCCTTCTTATCCACATTATAATCTTGCTTTCTTTTTCGCACTATAATCTCGTTTCACATTATAATCTTGCCGTCTGTTTATGTTATAATCCTGCCGTCTTGTTTCATGCTATAGCCCTGCCGTACGCTTCATACGATAATCCCAACCGTCTTTTTCACGTTATAATCTTGCTATTTTTCATGCTTCAATCCTGCCGTCTTTTAACCTGATATAATGATCTGCGAATAATTCCGTCTCCCTGTGGTTGTGCGTGATGAGGATTGCCGGAATGCGCAGCGTTTTCCGAAATTGCAAAAATTCCTCGTAAATGCCTTCACGGGTTGCCTCATCCAACGCCGAAAAAGGCTCGTCCAGCAAGAGCAAAGCAGGCCTTGTCACCATCGCACGTGCCAAAGCGACCCTCTGCTTTTCCCCGCCGGAAATCGCTGCGGCACTTTTATCCGCCAAATGGGAAATCCCCAGCACATCCATCGTCTGCGCCGCATCCTCCAAAAGCTCCTGCCGCATTTGCCAATTCTTGTATTCCCGTTTGTTTTTCAGCCCGTAAAGGACATTATTTTTTACCGTCATGTGCGGAAACAGGGCATAATTCTGGAACAGATACCCGATATTTCGTTTTTCCGCCGGGACATTAATCCCTTCCGCATGATGGAAAAGCCGCCTCCCGCCAAGGGTAATTTCCCCCTCATCAGGCGTTACGATACCCGCCAGGCAGTTGAGGATCGTCGTCTTTCCCGCACCCGATGCGCCCTCAATGACCAGAAATTCATCCGCCATCGAGCATTTTACATCGAGCGCAAAGTAATTCAACTGCTTTTGTACCTGAAAAGAAAGCCTCATACCGCAAGCCCCCGATCGTTTTTTTTCTTGAGCCAAGCATTCAGCCCGAAAACCAAGGCAAAGCTAAAAATCACCATCACAAGCACCAGCGTATTCGCCTGCTCGTCCTTTCCCGTCACCACAGCGTAATAAATGGAGGTCGGAATCGTCTGCGTCTTCCCGGGGATATTGCCGGCCAGCATGAGCGTTGCGCCAAACTCCCCCATGGCTCGTGCAAAGGTCAGGATAATGCCGCTGATCACGCCGGGCCACGACAGGGGAAACGTAACCGTCAAAAAAACCTTAAACGGGCTGCTTCCCAGTGTTTTCGCCGCCAGCTCATAAGTGCGGTCAACGCTCTGGAAAGCGCCCTTAGCATTTTGGTACATAAGCGGAAGCGCCACCACCGTCGCCGCAATCACGCAGGCAATCCACGTAAAAACCACCTGTACGCCAAAAGTATCCAGCAGGAAAGCCCCGACCAGACCTCTTCTGCCAAATACCTTGAGCAGCAGGTAGCCGACGATTGACGGCGGTAAAATGAGCGGGAGGATCAAAACCGTCTCCCAAATGCTCTTCCCAGGGATGTTCTTCTTCGTCAGCAAGTATGCAAAGAATGTCCCGAGAAAAAAGGCAATTATGGTTGCCAGCGAGGCAACTTTTAAAGATAAAATGACTGGTGCAAACATATATTGATCCCTGTGGCTTCGATTACTTATGATCTGCTTAATACCTATTTGTTTTATACTTCCCTTCGAGCGAAGGGCGGGTCATGCAAAGAGGCAGGTTGTGCAAACGGCCGCTTTTACAATGAAAAGCGCTACGGCCTCCAATACCTTTCCCTCTTTTCTTGCTACCGTTTACTCGGTCGCCCCAGCTACCGTAAAGCCGTACTTTTCAAACGTCTCTTTTGCAAAATCGCTCTTCATAAATTCAAAGAACTCAGCTGCGTGTTCCCCGACAGGCGCTTCTTTCATGATAGCCGCAGGATATACGATCGCATCGTGCAAGGATGCATCCACATCGCCGATGATCGCGCCTTTTTCTGTATCCATCAAAAGCGCATCGGTCCTGTAAACAAAACCACAGTCGGCATCGCCGCTCTCCACATAGTTCAGCACTGCACGGACGTCTTTTGCATAGACGATTTTACCCGAAATCTGGTCTGCGATATTCATATTGTCAAACACCTGCGAAGCGTATTTGCCCGCTGGGACGGTTTCCGGCTCGCCCACGGCGATCGTGCCGGCATCAGACGAGGTCAATGAATCCATGGTTACAGCGTCTTTCTTTTCTATCGTGGAAATCAGTGTGAGGGTATTTTCGAGCAGGTCGGATCTTGTGTCCGCATCGATATATGCGCCTTCTTCTAACTGATCCATATTGCCCTTAGAGGCGGAAATGAAGATGTCACAAGGCGCTCCGCCTTCGATTTGCTGCACGAGATCGCCTGACCCTGCGTAGCTCGGCGTAATCTTGCAGTCGGAATCCTTTTCAAACTCGGCGATAATCTCATCCAGCGCATCGGTGAGGCTGGCGGCCGCCAAAACGGTAACTTCCGTTTTTTCTTCTGCTTTGTCAGCATCCCCGTTGCCGCCACAGCTCGTCATCAACAGCATGGATATGGCAAGGATAAGGGCAACGATGATTGATGTAATTCGTTTCATTTGTTACATTCTCCTTTTTTGAATAAAGTCCGCTTCGCCGATTCTTTATCGGTAAGCTTTACTGATATTCTCTTTGCTAGGACAAAGCCAGCTTCGCCGATTTTTTCAGCGGCAAACTCTGTCATTTGGTAAAAATTCTAGCGGGGCGGAAAACCCCATGCGGAGAAAATCTTGGCAGCGGCAGATGATGTTTCCAGCTTGGCGATAGGCCTCTGCTCATGATTTTTCACTCCGCTGGCGGCCAGCCAAAATTTCCGTCACGGAACGTATTTTTATCGTATCATAAAAAGCTGGAACAAAATGTTGTTAAAACAACATTTTTCGGAAATAATTATTTGGTTTGCTTCCTATTTCCTGCGGGCTTCCCCAAACGGCCGCCTGCCTCAGATTTCAAAAAGATTTACCCGTTATTTTGCCTGCGGGCTTTCCCAAAAGAACCATCTGCGCGGATTTTCCATGTCCGAAATCGCAGAAAGCAGAACGCCTGCATTTACCGCCCAAATCAAAGATTCCTTTGCACATATACCGCCTGCGGCAAGACAACGCTCCAAAAAAATAGCATAGCCACGAAAACTATGCCATAATTTTATATACAAATGTTCCTTTGCCCCAGCTTTTCACGCAAAGATGCAGGCCAGCCGATTCTTATGGGAAAGGTACGATCCGGTTGCTGTTCTTTCTGCCCTCTATAATTTCCACCCAAACACTGCGCCGCCTCCATCTTCTATGTCCGCACCGCCTCTGCCCCCGATACCCGTGCGCTCCAGCAACGTCACCCGCCGCTTTTCCAATGCAATAATTCCTTCCCGCTTCATCTGGTTCAACTCATGGGAAAGCGCGCTTCTATTGACACACAAATACTGCGCCAATTGTTTCTGCGACATATTCAGCGCAAAACTGCGCCCATCGGTTTTCGAAGCCATCACGTAAAAGTGCGCCATGATGCGTTCCCGTATCCCTTTCTTTGAAAGGATCTCGATGCGGTACAGCTTTTTAATATCGTCGTTTGCTAAAAGTTCCATCAACCCTTTCAGCAAAAATCTTTCAAACGTGCTGTTAAATACATTCTGCACGTCAAAGAAAATCACGCACGCATCATCATCAGCAGTAATTTGCAACGGCGAGGTCTTTTTGCCCGAAAGCGCGCCTTCAAAGGCGAACACCTCGCCCCTTCCATAGTAATATGCCAGATTGGAAGCGCCTTCCGCATGAAGGTGTTCCCCTTTCACAAGGCCGCTGTGAACAATGCCAGGGCGAAAAACAGGCTCATCCTGTCCATAAATAACCTGCTGGCTATCATAGCGGCGCGGCATCATGTTCAGTTCATCCCAAGCCTTTCGGCAGGCTGTCTCATCCAAGTACTTAAAAAGCCCTGACATGGCGACGCTTTTCAAGTAGCCATTATTCATGCGATTCATTCCAGAAAAACTCCAACAAGGTTTGTTTCAACTCCAGCCGGTTCTGCCATCTCTCCGCAGTCGAAGGAAGCAGGGCGGATGCTGTTTCCGGCTTTAAGCAAGGCGCATCTATCAAAGCAGGAGCAACGCCGCTTTTCGGGACGGGTGCATCCGCTGGCTTTGATGCGGTTTTGGAAGCGGTTGCCGGGACACTTCCATTCCCTGGCTCTATTTTCAAAGCGGAACGTTCTTCCTTCCCTGGCTGCAGCTCCTGCTCCATCTCATCCGTCTGTATCGCCTGCAAATCCTCACTCTCATTCCCGTCCGCAGATTCACATATATGCCCGCATACATTCCCGCTAGCATGGTCATCGCCGTGACCGTGCGAGTGTTCATGTTCCAGGTGTAGGTTTGATTCTCCCATGCCAAAAATCAACTCCAAAATATGAACCGCTTCTTTTCCTTCCCGCTTCAGTTGATCGCGCTGGTTAATTGAGCAAACGATATATGGATATTTCGCCGCTTTACCTTCTTCGGTGAAGTGCAGCTTCGCTCCCATATCCTCCGCCAATGCCCGCACCGCTTCCACGATGGGATTGGAATCATTGCCCGGATGCAGTTTCGCTTCGGCATTTGGTGCGCCCACACCGCCTTCCGCATCTGCGCCCATCCGTAAAAAAATAAAATCCTCCGAATGGCAGCCGCCGCTTACGCCCATATCCTGCAATATCTTATAAAGTGATATCACGGGAACATCCGGCAAATGCGTTTGAAAAATCCCCTGGCAAGCAGGACACGCCATGATCATCGTCGGTTTTCCCAGCGACGCCCACTTTTCTTTGATTCCATCCAGCACGGTTTCAAAACTACTGTGATTGCCAGCCATATCGGCCGCAAAACCGCAGCATTGCAAAAACATCGCTGTATCAGGATGCTGGAAGCGAATGGAATCATACGCCTTTATCACGATTTCGGGTTCTGCGGCGCCAAGCTGGCAGCCTGGAAAAAAGGCATAGGAACACGTTTCATACTCTTTTTGGCCTGCTTCATCATATGCCTTGCGCACCAAAGCGGCCTCCCCGTTTGCCTGCCGCATATCCGCAAGCAAAAATTGGTAATCTGGGGACGAGCCTTTTGGGGACAGTTGCGCCCCGCTGGAAGCCTCATTTTGTCGGAGCGGTTGCAGTCCGCTAGCAATCCCATCTTGCTCATCAGGGCAGCAAAGTGTGTTGGCATGCGCCCCGCTGGAAATTCCATCTTGCCGAAACGGTTGCGCCTCGCCAGAACCTTCCGCCTCCCTGAACGGCTTTTTCGCATGATTTTCCCCGCCCCATGGAAACTTGCTTCCGCACTTGCCGCATAAAGCGGGAAGCTCGTATGCATCCTTTCCCGGTAAAATCGGCGTCGCCCCATACAGCGTCCATTTCTTAACATATTCCCCGCATTCCGGGCATTTATCCATCAACGGAAGCCCACAGGCTTCACACACAGCGCCTGACTGCAGCTTCTTATTGGTAATCCGAAAATGCCCGTTTGGGCAAACTTGCACATAAAAATAACTCATCTATTTCCCTCATGTTGCGGCAAAGCCAAAAGCAAGGCTCGCAGTTCTTTCCATTGGTTGCATATTTCGTATCTGCCACAAACCTTTCCCACTGCATATTTCGCATTCACCGCATTTGCTTCTTTTACTATAGTTTCATATTGGCCGCATTTTTTCTTTCGTCTGCCTCACGGCTTCCCCGCTTACGCACTCTTCTTTCATTGCCAGCGGCGAGCAGGGGCAAAATCGGCGGGCTGATCCTCCTGCTTCCCCGCATACGGCAGGTTTCCCGCCGCATATTTTTCCATCCGCCGCATCCCTTTGCTTTTCTTGCGCCCATTGATGGCGAGCGTGTTTATTTTTCCTCTATCAATGCTTCCACTTCGCTCATGCGCCCGGTGACGATATCCTCCGAAAGGCACACTTGACCGCACTGCGGACACCTGGAAACCTTATGGCGGAAGGTCCTGTCAAGGTACGAAAAATTAGCCTCGATTTCCTCCATCTCCACCTTACACTTATCGCAGATCAAGATCTGTTTTTCGGCCATTGAAAACCACCTCCAGTTCGATTTTCATCCTGTGCGTATACACGTTGCATATCTCATACTTGCCATCCTGCGGCTTATATTCCACCCAGCAGGTAATGCGGCCGATTTCCCGGTAACATTTATAGGAATCCGTTTGCGGGAAGAACGTTCTTCTGCCATAAAGCTCGCCCATTTCCAAGACATAACAGACATCTTCCTCCAAAATCCGCAGCGCGTTCATCTTCGCTTTCACGTCAGGATTTATAATCAGCTCGTACTTCATTTCAGGTTTTTCATTCATCGGTTCATCCCATATTTCCTCTAACAATTCTTCCTTTAACGCGACCCTGTTGCACCTGCGTTCCGTCACGGTAGGAAGCGCTCCTTGCGGCGGCTGGATATCCAGCAAAATATCCAAGATGTGCCTGACAGGCTTGCCATCGTCGTGGAAAACGTCACGGCAGTTGATGCAATAGGTAATATATGGATTTTCATGGAGCTTGCTTCTTTCATCCGCTATTTTTGCCGCCAGCTTAGGGCTTGCCACCTCAATATTGCCGCCAAAACCACAGCAGCCGTGTTTGTCCCCGGAAGGCAGTTCTTCGTAAGCCGTTCCCGATGCCGATAACAGATGCCGCACCGCCTCCTGCATTTCGTCGCAGTTCCTGGCGGCACAAGGGTCGAAAACCGAATAAACCGTTGCGTCCTTTTGGCAATCGCCTGACACTGATTCACTTGATATCGATTTACCTTCCTTGCAGTCTGCTGTTTCGCCGAGTTTGCTGGTTAGTGGCAAAGCTTCACCAATACGGTTTGCACAGGAGCAATCGCCGCTACGAGACCCGTCGTCTTCATGCCGCCGGACGCTTTCACACAAGCAATCAGACAATGCCGCACGAAAATTGCCATTTGCACGAAAGCTATTGTTATTGTTTTCGCAAGCTCCGGCCGCATAAGCCTCATCCGAAATAGGCACAAAACCCCTTCCGTCTCCACCAATCCTGCCGCCTTCACCAGCCTCGCAAATCCCCTGCTCATCCATCACCTCATAAAGCGAAACCAGCGGAATCTCTGGCAAATACTCGCGGAAATGCCGCATACAGGAAGGACAAGCCATGACCATCACCGGCTTTCCCAGATCCTCCCAATCAGAACGCAGGGAAGCGATCGCCTGCTCGTGTATCTCCTCATTTCCCGCCCAATCTGCAGGAACGCCGCAGCACCTGAGCAGAAGCCCCGTATCACCATTCGCCGCCAGCAGAGCCGCATACGCCTTTTTCACATAGAACGGGTTCGCCGCCCCCAAATGACAGCCCGGAAAGAACGCATAACTGCATGAACTTTTTCCAGGCGGGCATTTGGCTAAAGCCGCATATTTTCCATTGGCAAATTCCATGTCCCTCACCCAGAACTGGTGATATGCGCCGGGCATCCTGTCGATTTTATGCATCATGCGCCGCGCTTCTTTGATCATGCCGCCCAGGTCGATCTGCCCTGGACACGTTTCCCCGCACAGACCGCACTGCGTACACATATTGATCAGCCTGATGGCGGGCGCTTTCCTGATCATCGAATTGGCAGGCATAGTAGTCGTCATGATTTCATCGCGCATCTGCAACGGCCACTTATTGAAATAGGCGGTCAGGTCACAGACTGTCATGCAGGAATTGCATTGACAGCGGATGCATCGGGCGGCTTCCTCCGCTGCCTCATCCGGCGTAAAGAACTTATCCCGCTCCGCAAATGTGAAATGTTCGCCCTCGGCATCAAGCGGCGCAGCGTGTTCGCCTGCCGCATCCCCGCCACAAGCGCTTTCCGAAACATTTTCCTCTACGGCTTTTTTGCCTGTGGCGCCTTCTAATACAGTACTCCCCGCTACAGCAATTTTATCAATACCGCTTCCCTCACCGCCAAGCATTCTCCCACTCAAAAACCCGCTCTCCGTCGGCGTTACGGGCAGACAGTCCGCCATGCGTTTTACATCCGCCTCCGATACCGTAACCTGCGTCTTTGCAGGCGCATCAGGATAGCGGATAATGCCCGTTTTCAGAAATCCCTCTATCTCACGCGCCATATGAACCCCATCGGCGGCCGCAGGCATAAGCTCCTTGCCTAGAAGGCTTCCGCCCGCAAAAACAGCCGTAGTCCCGTGACAGCCCGCCGCAGTACCCGCCAATAAAAAACAATACTTGCCGTCAGCGGCAGACGGACAGGAAAGCGCGCCAAAATCATCGCCGCCTTTGCCTGTCGCAATATAAACCGCATCAAACCCTTGAGCCGCCAGTTCATCAAGCGCAGCAACCTCCATATCCGTACGAAGCGTATAATCCTCATATTTAAACTGCCGCTCAATATCTTCCATAAACATTTCACGGGGAAGCGCCTTGTTTAGCTGCCCGCCGAGGACGGAATCCTTTTCATATACAGTCACATCATATTTTTTAGACGCTAAACGAAGCGCACAGGAAAGCCCCGAAAGTCCTGCGCCGATAATCGCGATTCTGCCTTTTCTCGGCGGCAGGTTATATTCATTGGGATCTTTACGCTTCGCCTGCACAAGGCACGTCCGCTCCATCGCATTAACCTGGATCGCGCCGCCCGCTTCCTTTCCCGGACAGCGTCTTGCGCAATACTGTGGACACAAGCTGGCGACGATATCGGGAAACACGACAGCATTGCGAAACACTTTATATGCCGCGCCATATCGTTTGCTAGCAATTTTATCTTCAAAATCCAGCACATCCATATGAAAAGGGCAGTCGTCCGCACAGAAAGCTTTTTCCTCCTGCATACAGTTTTCAAATTGATCATAATATGTTTGCATATCCATGCTTTGCACCCCTCCTAATTTTCTGAAAGGAACTTGCGCATGAAAAGAATTAATCACGGCTATGGGAATCAAGAGCCATGATGCAACGGACGTTTCCCTGCGGCAACGCCGTTTTCATTTACCGCATTCATTTGCCATGCTTCCTGCATTCATCCTCAATGCGCCAGTTCCGCTGATAAAGGATAGACCACTGCGAAAAAGCAGCGGTCTATCTTCAAATTATCATATTCACTTCAAGGAATCAACTGTCTATTCTTCCCAGCTCAATGGATTTGCCTTGATGTTTTCCAGCTCTTCATACATATCCGAGCCAAGGAAGTACTTCTTCGGTACGTTCGGGTTCGGCTCGCCCTTGGCCAGTGCGTCGATTCCTGCCTTTACCTTGTCAGGCGAAGCAGGCAGCTCGTAAATCCTCACGCCGCAGGCATTGTTGATCGCATTGATTACCGCCATATGATCGGAGGACTGGAATGCTTCGGATGCGCCAGAAGAACCGAAAGGTCCTCTTTCGTCGAATCCGTCCAAATGGATTGCCGTCATGTCGTCCGGAATGTCCTTGATGTAAGGAACGCCAGCCGTGAACATATTCGTATGCTTCTTCACGTCTTCGTAGTTTTCGGAAAGCGCAAATCCGATCGCATGGGACATACCGCCGTAAGCCTGACCGTTTACAGACTGGATATTACCGACCTTGCCGACCCAGTCAATGCAGGTCATCTTGTCAACCGTGGTCTTTCCAGTAGCGGTTTCCACGGAAACTTCAGCCATGAACAGTGCGTAAGTGTAAGCGTAAGTCGGTTCGCCCTGCCCGTCGTTCGGATCGAGGAAGTCGAAGTAATCCCATTCATCAGCAGCAGCCCAGTTTCCTTCATATCTCGTCGGAATGCCTTCTGCTACCATTTCGTCATAGGTCCTGTACGTTCCGTCTTCCTTCCTCATGGCTTCCGCGATGTTCTTTGCCGCTAAGATAGAGGCTTTTCCATTTGCAAAGTGGGATCTTGAGCCTGCGGATTCCCCCGTGTTCGGGCAGTATTTGCTGTCCGTCTGAACCAGCTTCACATCGTTTGGCGTGATTTCAGGGAAGTAAGGGCGCAATGCTTCCAGCGTGCAGACGAGCGAGCCTGCGTCTCCGCCCTGTCCTTGGTCCTGCCATGTATCGTATTTTCGGAACGTGCCGTCCGGCATCAGCTCGATGGCTACGTTTGCTTCGTCAACACCGCCAAGGCCTACGTTATATCCGCCCCATGCAAGACCGACGCCTTTCCTGATTTCAGGCGTGTCCTCTGCTTTCGCTTTTGCCACCGCTTCATCATAGAGCGGCTTTAATTTATCCATCATTTCCTTCATCGGGTACTGGAGGAATTTTCTCTGGTTCAGGTTCGTATCGCCCGGCTGTGCGATATTCTTATACCGAAATTCAAATGGATCCATGCCCATCTTTTCTGCCAGCATATCGACCAGCGCTTCCGATGCGGTATATGCCTGCGGCGCTCCATATCCTCTGTAAGGCACGCCGAAGTTATGGTTCGTCACGGCGGATCTTGCCAGACCGGCTACGTTTGGCATATTGTAAGGGAAGAACATGAACCGCAGGATCTTCGTCAGTTTGTCGTCGCCCATTTCCGGATATGCGCCGTTGTCAAGCCCTGCATCAAATTCCCCAGCGATGAATTTGCCGTTTTCGTCACAAGCAAGCCTGCCGTTTATGTAGGACGGGGAACGCTTTCCAGATAATGCCATGAACTCCGCATAAGTCATGCTGAGCGCAACAGGCATTCCCGTAACCTTCGTTGCCACGCCGCACAATGCATAAGATGCCGCGCACATTGCCCAGCCGAATGAACCGCCGGTCGGGTTTTCGATCACGCGCAGGTCTTCCACAGGAATCCCGATCGCTTCTGCCATATCGTCACGGTCAAAGTACAACGTCATCGTCTTGCAATGCACGCAGAGCTTGCCGTCTTCATCATAGTAAGCCTGAACCGTATCGCCTTCGATGGAAAGATGCGGTTCCCTGGATGAATAGAATGAACCCTCTACAGAGTAAGGCGCATCTTCGATCAGTTCAGGAATATGTTCATAGTCGCCTTTTAAGACAGGCTGCTGGCTGTAGATATTATCCATGGAAGGATGCACCCTGTCAGCGTCAGGCAGTACAGCTTCCAGATAGCTCATCATTTCAGGCAGTTGTTCCAGTTCAACCTTAACCTTTCCTACTGCCGCCCTTGCGTGTTCCTTGGTATCGGCCACAACCATCGCAACCGGGTCTCCCCATCTTACGATTTTTTCATCCTGCATCAGCTTATGCGTCTGTTCAAACACAACGGTTCTCGGTGAGAACTGGTAAGCCATCAACCTGTTTGCACCAGGGATGTCCTTCGCCGTGATCACCTTGACAACGCCCGGCATCTTCTCCGCTTCGCTGATATCGATATTGAGGATCTTCGCATGGTTCGCCTTCATCGGCATAACGAGGACAGCGTGCAGCGTGTTCTCCGGCATCTTCAATTCAATGTCGTCGCCGTAGTCGCATACGCCGCAGGCCTTCGCCATCGCATTCGGACGAACGAGCGGCTTGCCATAATAGCCATCCTTAACATCCTTGCTCCAGTCATAAGTGATGTCGTCAAAAGTCTTCTCGCCGCGCATGATTGCAGCAGCCGCCATTACGGCATCAACGATCTGCTTGTATCCTGTGCATCTGCAAACGTTCCTGTGCTTCTGGAACCAGTCGCGCACCTCTTCCCTCGTTGGGTCCGGATTTTCCTGTAAAAGCTGGTAAGCCGATACGATAAATCCAGGCACGCAGAACCCGCACTGTACGGCGCCCAGGTTCACCCATGCATACTGCAATGGATGCGGGTGCATTGCTGTCCCGATTCCTTCGATGGTAATTACGGAACTATATTCCTTTACCGTCTTGATCTTCTTCGTGCAGGAACGGATCACCTTTCCATCCAGAATAACCGAACATGCCCCGCATACGCCTGTGCCACAGCCTACCTTCGTGCCGGTAAGGCCCAGACGGCGTAATACGGAAGCCAGCGTGTCCTTCGCAGGATCACAGATGAACGTACGGTCTGCGCCGTTGATGTTCAACGTCATTTTCATCAAATTCATAATTGCCTCCGTTTAATTTCACTTGATAAATAACTTACTTTACTTGCTGATTGTTTTGTCCGATGGACATTGTAATAATATTTTAACAATTTTACCGTATGAGTGTCAATAAACGGGGAAAAGATTTCCCGATTAAATTGCTGAAAGTGCTAAATTATCCTGTTATCATGCAAAGCCTGCCCGTTTCGTCCGCAAATGCGAAGCAAATCGCCGCGGCAAAGGGCGGCACGGTGAAGCGGAAAGAGGCGGCCTGGCGGGCGGGTGCGAGCCCGTGGGGCATATTCTATGTTTTTCAGGCGGCGGGCGGTGGCGAGGCGGCCTGGCAGGCGGGCGCGGACCCGTGGGGCATATTCTATGTTTGTCAGGCGGCGGGCGGTGGCGAAGCGGCCTGGCAGGCGGGCGCGAGCCTGCAAACCGAAAAGCAGCCCGGCAAAGTGAAAACGGCCTGCCTGCGAGCCATACATTGACACTGCCCCAGGGTATGGGTATATGATAAACAAAGAGAAAGCGGGCTTTTGCCATTGGAACAAAAGCGTTTTAAATGCAGAAAGGATGTTATAATGGAAGTGAAACACTATATGACAAACGATGACGCTGTATATGCAGAAGCAGTGGTAACCGGCGATACGATTTACCTGTCCGGGCTAGTTTCGGACAAAGAGGACATCGTGCTGGAAACGAGGGATATTCTGGAGCAGATGGCTTCCATCCTTGAAAAGTACGGTTCCGGCATGGATAAGGTCGTGCGCGTCGATGTGCTGCTGACGGATTTTTCAAAGCGGGATGAAATGAACGAAGAATATAAAAAACACTGGAAACCAGGCGGAAGGCCCGCCAGGGTTTGCTATGGAACATCGGCTCTTGCCGGCAAGTGCAGCGTAGAAATGATTGCAATCGCAATGAAATAAAATAACGCTATTTTCTAGAGAATCAGAAAG
Organism: uncultured Eubacterium sp.; assembly: GCA_946555345.1. Lineage (GTDB taxonomy): Bacteria > Bacillota > Clostridia > Peptostreptococcales > Anaerovoracaceae > Lentihominibacter. The sequence goes on from CAMNSS010000002.1 coordinate 120,743, forward strand.
GAGGCACGTATATGGGATGTTGTTGTAACGGAAGCTGTGGCAGCAAGTACGACAAACTGTTTGTAAACGGCAAAATTTATACGGTGGATCAAAACAGAAGCTGGGCGCAGGCGATCGCCATTTCCGGAAATGAGATCGCATTTGTCGGAAACGATGAAGAGGCAGAGGCGCTCAAATGCGATGCGGCGGAGGTCATCGATTTAAAAGGCAAAATGGTACTTCCGGGATTTGTGGAAGCACATGCCCATGTGACGATGGCCGCAACCGACAGCGTATTCAAGGTACAGCTCTTTGACGTAGCGACTGAACCGGAATACTTGGAAATCATCAAAAAATTTGTAGAGGATCATCCTGACTTGCCTGTCTATGAAGGCGTTGGCTGGATCAACCCCGCTTTCGGGGAAAAAGGACCTTCTCGAAAGGCGCTGGATGCGATCTGTGCAGATAAACCGATGGTTATGGAATCAGGAGACCACCATTCCATCTGGGCAAATACCAAAGCCATTGAAATCTGCGGCATTACAAAGGACACGGAAGTTCCCGACGGCAATGTAATCGAAAAAGAAGAAGACGGGACGCCTTCCGGCTGCTTCCGGGAATTGCAAGCGATGTACCTGATCAACCCTGCCAGGATCGTATTCAGCAAGGACAACTATAAAGAAGCGCTGGCCTGGGTGCAGAAACACCTGGCGCAGTATGGAATCACCACGATGCTCGACCCGTTGCTCAATCCGGACGGGGAGGCAGTGCCTGCATTGATCGAAATGCAAAACGACGGAGAACTGATCTGCAAGATCAGGGCTGCGTTCCAAGGCTTTGAAGACGAGCCGCTGAAGCACCTGGATAAATACGATGCGCTCCGAAAACAGGCAGATGGCAACATGGTCCGCTTTGACCAACTCAAAATCATGGTGGACGGCGTTGTAGAAGGCCGGACCGCATATTTGAAACAGCCTTACAGCGACGACAGTTCTAATTACTGCGGCGATCCAATCTGGGATTACGACGACCTGGTTGACCTGTGCAAAAAAGTCGATCAAAAAGGCATGGATGTCCATTACCATATCATCGGTGATGCGGCGGCAGCCATGATGCTGGATTGTCTCGAGGATATGGCGGCTGCAAATCCTGGCCGCAAGGACAGGCGCCCGGTATGCACGCATCTGCAAGTCGTCGATTCTGCTGACATCCCACGGATTGCAGCAAACAATGTCGTTGCTGTCACCAATCCATACTGGCATTTTAAAGCGCCTGGATACTTCACCGACATCGAGGTACCTTACCTGGGAGAGCGGGCATACCACGAATATCCGATGAAATCCCTGTTTGATGCGGGAATTGTAGTGGGCGCAGCCAGCGACTTCAACGTAACGCCTGTTCCTGCCCCGCTGAGGGGAATCCAGCTCGGCGTAACGAGAACAGAAGAGGGACAGGATTCTTCCATCCCTGAAAACGTGCTGTGGGGAGAAGAAGCGGCAACGGTGGCACAGATGATCGAAGCTTTTACCATCAACAATGCCATGGCGTGCAGGGACGAAGCCATCAGCGGAAGCCTTGAGGTTGGAAAGCGCGCCGACATGGTAATTATCGAAAAGAATATCTTCGATATTCCTGTAGATGAAATTGGAACGGTCAAAGTAATCCAAACCATCTCGGAAGGAAAAGTCATCTACGAAGGATAACGGCAGAATTTAATGTGAAGCGAACCGCCAGTTTTCCATGAATCAATGAATCAATCCGCCAGTTTTCCTGGCACAGAAAAATCCCGGCCGCCATCAGGCGCCGGGATTTTTCATCGGCCTAATGTGCTTGCCCGTTCCCACAGGCAAGCACATTCTTTTATCAAAATGTAATATTCATGCCACATTCCCTATATGGGACGCACGATAGCATCACCTATCTGCCATCCTTGCGGACCGTGCGATTATGGGACGCATGACCATAGCGGCTGCCTTTCCAAACAACTCGGCAACATTGCCCGATATGTCGAACCGCACGATAAACCGTTATGATGAACTTCTGCTATACCATTACAAATCCACAGATCAGATAACCGACAGCAGCCACTACGCCAGCCAGAAGACCGAATGGCATCTGAGTCCATGCGTGTGCGAAGTTATCGCATCCTGTAGCGGAAGAAGTAATTACGGTACAGTCAGAATAGAAGCAGCAGTGGCTTCCCAGTACGCCGGCTGAAATTACAGCGCCGCATCCGAGCGCAACAGGGATACCCGTACCCATGCAAATTGGAATTACGATCGGCAGCGCAATTATGTACATTCCCCAGTTCGTTCCTGTAATAAACTCTGTTACTGCAAGAAGCAGGAAAATCAAAACAGGCAGTAATTGCGGCGACGCATGTTCAACAGCGATATCAATGATAAATCGGGTAAAGCCGATCTGATCGTTTACTGCTGCGAAAATATACGCCAAAACCATGAGCATGAGCGGAAGAATCATGTTCTTAATCCCCTCAACGCTGTAATCCCAGAATTCTTCGGCGCTCACCAGCTTCTGACCTACGAAGAGAACGAAGCAAAGCGCCATTGTAGCAATTACGCCGTACTGCATATCAAGGTCAAATATAATCGTAAAGAATATCATGCCTATAATAGGGATAAGCAGATTATACAATCTAGGCTCCGCTTTCAGTTCAACGTCACCGGCATTCAGATCGATTTTTTCCGATCCCGGAGGCGCTAGAGGACCGCCTGACATAGCTCTTTCTTCAGCCTTCTTCATCGGTCCGAAGATAGGAACCACGTGCCATATTACCAGCGGAACGAGTATTGCAGCAGCCCATGCGTAGAAGCTGAACGGAATTGTATGAACGAATGACTGGATTTCCTTTCCATCAACGCCATAGCCGTTAGCCACCATGATACGTCCTGCGAAAATAGCCCATGTTGAAATCGGGATCAGGGCGCAGAGCGGGGCTGCTGTAGAAGATGTAACGTAACTGAGTAATTCACGCGATACCTTGTGTTTGTCAGTCAGCTTCTTCATACAAGAACCAATCGTCATGGAGTTGAGATAATCATCGATGAAGATAACACAGCCGAGAATATAAGTCCACATTAATGTCGCTTCCCTCGATTTTGCTTTCTTTGACGCCCAATCGCCAAAAGCCTGCGCTCCACCTGTTACCTCGATGAGCTTGATGATGGAACCCATAAGTCCGCAGACAAGTATCAGCCATCCGGTATCTTCATCCATCATGACTTCCGTTGCAGTGGTACTGAACGATCCGATTACGTTGGTACCCGGCATTGCAAATATCAGGCCGACAACAGAACCCAGGATCAAGCCTTCCAGCACGCGCTTCGTTGCAAAAATGTACACGACCAAGAATACGGCAGGTACACACGCCCAGATTCCCAGATTCCCGTCTTCTGCTTCCAGGTTCTCCGCCGGCACTAACGTGTAGGCCAGAACATAAGCAACTGCAATCGATACAACTATCATGATCAATGTGCGAAGCGGGTTGAAGTTTTTCACTTCGTTTTGCAGTTTTTCTGTCATTTCTTCTCCTTTCTTAAATAAAACAGTTAATGATGTGAATATTGCGATGTCCTCGCCGCAGCGCCTGTAAATGCGGCCGGAACATATAGCCTGAACCAGAAACGAATGAACAAAGCCAGCTTCTCCGCTCCTTTTTCAGTGGCGGGCTTTGTTACATTCCCTGAACTCCACTGGATATTCAGGACAAGCCGCCATATCGCTTACAGCGATATTTCCTACAAGATAAAAAGACCATGCAAATACCTGTTGCATGGTCGGAAAAAGCTAACTTCGTGTTTTCTCTTTCGGCATCCAAAAAACCAAAACCACTAAATCGTGACGATTCCCTCCGCCTGCCGTTGATTAAGGCCTTGCATCGGGCTTCATACCTCGCGTTCAATGGAGAATATCAACTTGTTTTTGTCCTTTTCCACGTTAATCAGGACTTCCTTCAGCGATACTTCCCGGCCGGATACCCGAGAGAGCATCCGACAAATTTCGTCAGCTTTCACGGAAAAGAACAGCTTTCTAACATATTTGATTATAGCAATATTTTGATAATTGTCAAGGAGATTTTTCTCCAGCACGGTAAGAACTTCCGTCGCGACGATTTCAATCCGCTCATCGTTCATAAATACATGTACATCCCGCGGGCCTTTCCCCGTTATGGTTTTCAGCAGGGAGGCGAACTCTCTTTTCATCTCATCCTCTATCTTTTTCCTGTTCTCGGGCAGCACAGCAATTTTTTTCCGCCGCCGCCCATAAATGGCGGCTGCCTGCTCCGACAACACTGCAAGCAGTTCCTGCAAATTAACCGGTTTTAAAATGTATTTGACGATGCCTTCATCGATCGCATGCAATATCGTGTCCACGTCCTCCACCGCCGACGTGACGATGACCGCCGGGGCGTAGCCCTGCACCCTGATCCTATGTATCATTTCAAGCCCGTCCATTTCGGGCATATAAAGATCCGCAATGACAATATCCGGCTCAAAATCAGCGAAAAGCTCCACCCCCTGCCTGCCGTTCTCCGCAGAGATTACCCTTCCTGCACGCCTGCGCAGCACATCCACAAGCTCCACCCGCGCCTGCGCATCATCCTCGACATACAGGATCTTCATGGTCTTCAAAATTTCATCGTTTGCCTTGTTCATCATCCTGTTCTCCTGTGTCATTTGCTTGCCCGCCTGTTGTCCTGCGCTTTTCACTCGCCTTTCATCGGGATCAGCACGCTACAGCGCACGCCCCCGGGAATATTTTCGATAAAGATCTTGCCCTTCATCCGCTCTTCTACGATTTGCCTCGATATGTAAAGCCCCAGCCCAGTGCCTCCCGATTCCTCCTTCGTCGTAAAATACGGCTCAAAAAGAAGCGGCATGATCTCCGCAGGAATCGGATCGCCAGGGTTTTCAATGGCAATTTTTATCATATCGCCTGCCCGCACAACGGAAATATCTATTTTCCTGCCTAAAGGTCCCACGGGCATGGATTCGCCACTGGAACGCCCTGCGTTCCTGCTAGTGATGCCTGTAGGTGCAGATGCGCCTTTTGCACTATCCGCCATCCTGCCGCAAGCCCTGGAGGATACGATCGCATCCCGGGCATTATTGAGGATATTGAATATGACATGTACCGTTTCGTTGTAATAGCCAAATGCCTCTTCATCGGTTTCGCATGAAATAGCCACCTCGATCTTATGAAACGTAATGCTTTCTTCCATCAGGGAAAGGGCGGATTTAATGCACTGCTTCACAGGAAAGCGTTCCTTTTCCTTCGTCGGTTTCAGGAAACCGGAAAAATCCGTTATGGTTTCCGACATTTTATCGATGATGCCGTCTACCTTATCGACGCTCTTCTGTAAACGCCGCTCATCTAAATCATCATACCGGTAACTATCCAGCAGGTTTGCCAGGATGAGCTTAATCGTATTCAGCGGCTGTTTCCATTGATGCGTAATATTCCCCACCATCTCGCCGATTTTCGCCTGTCTGGACTGATACGCAAGCAGAATATCCTTTTCACGGTTTTCCGCTTCAAGCGAACTCTGCCTTCTGATAAACGGCCTTGAAAAAGCGCCGAGAAAAGCAATCAGCACGACGGCGAGAATCAACGCCATCACAAAAAAAACGCTCGTCAATGATTTGACCGGCTTATAGGCCGCTTCTTGCGGCTGGACGATGACCATTGTCCAGCCATTATCCATTTTTGAATACCCTAATATTTTTTTCGTTTCCGCAAAAGTATACTTGATATTGCCCGATTTTTTTGCATGATTAGCGTTGGCTTCTTTCTGCAACTGCTTCCGTATGACCGGTTCTTCCCCGGAGGTGTCCTTCTTCGGATACACCAAAAACTCAAAATCCTCATCCAGCAATGCGGAATACCCTTCCGGGTAGAGCTTCATCGCCTCGATAATGCTGATGGTATCATCCGCATTGATATCCGCACCCGCAACACCGATAAACAAATCGCCAGCATAGATCGCCCGCGAATACGAAAACACATCCTCTTGAATATCCTTATCGTAATATGGGCCTGTCCATACGCCAGCATACTGAATTTGCGGCTCGAAAAAATAGACCATGTCCTCTACATACGGAAGCTGGAAATCCCGCCGGTTCGCCTGAAAATCCGCTGAAATTTTCTGGACCTTCCCATCCACGACAGCATACCACACCTCATGCTCCCTCTCCGCCAGCTCCGGATTAAATGTCACATAGAGGCTATGGGCATTGGATACCGTATTCATGTTCGTCTCGATCAGCTCAGAAAGCGATTTTTCGTACTGCCGCAAATATGCTTCCGGGTCATCTTGAAGACGCTCTGCGTCAAAAGTCGTCGCCACATGGGAAGCCAGGGAATCCGTCAGCCCTTCCATATGATTGAACTTGGCGCTGAAATCATTTGAAAACTTTTCGGCGGTAATCAATATTTTTTCTTCGATCTCAGCAGTTAAATAAGAAGTTCCCCTCGCGATGGAGATATATCCTACGACAATGGCAACGCTGATCGAAAATACCGTAATAAGGCTGATAATCTTTGCAAACGACCGATTCATAATATGCCTTTTATTGAAGGAATTTCTGCAGCATTGCAATGAATGCATCGATGTCAAGCGGTTTCGCAAGATGTGCGTCCATGCCGTTCTTCAAAGCCGTTTCCTTGTCCTCATCCATCGCATTTGCCGTCATCGCAATAATCGGAAGCTTTTTAACATCCTCCCTCGATAAATCCCTGATCGCCCTGGTTGCTTCATAGCCATTCATGATCGGCATTTGTACATCCATCAAAATCGCATCATAATAATTTTCTTCTGACTTTTCTACCATCGCTACTGCATCTGTCCCGTCAGGCGCTGATTCAACCATAAAGCCTGCCTCCGTCAATATCACTTCAGCGATCTCGCGGTTCAATTCAATATCCTCCACCAGCAAAATGCGTTTACCGCTAAAATCGACCTGCATCCACGAAGCATTCGGCTCTTCTGCTTTCACGGACAAATTGTTCGCTGACAGAAGCGCCGATTTCAAATCCGATAAGAAAAGCGGTTTTGCACAGAACGCAGTTACGCCCGCCTCTCTCGCTTCCTCTTCGATATCCATCCAGTCATACGCCGTTAAAATGATGATCGGCGCATCGCTCTGGATTACCTGGCGGATCTGCCTGGCTGTTTCCACGCCGCTAAGGTCCGGCATCTGCCAATCGATAAGATACGTATTATACGGATCTCCTTCTTCATTGGCAATTTTCGCGCGGTAAATCGCTTCCCGGCCGACAACAGTCCAGTCAGCGCGCAACCCGATCTGCTTGAGCATTTTGCTGACGCTATCACACGTATTGAGATCGTCGTCTACAACCAGGGCGCGCAATCCATGCAACTCCTCCAGCCGTTCTTCATCCGCTTCGATATCCTGCAATTTCAAGCTGATCTCCACCGTAAACGTGCTGCCCTTCCCGACTTCACTTTCCACGCTAATCGTGCCATTCATCATTTCCACGATATTCCTCGTGATGGCCATGCCAAGGCCAGTCCCCTGGATACCGCTCATAGTAGCGGTACTTTCCCGTGTAAACGGGTCAAATATATGCTCCAGGAATTCTTCCGACATTCCAATCCCATTATCTTTAATAATGAACACATAATCCCCATATCCATGGCGGTAAGTCATTTTCTGAATGATGCGGAAGGTAATCATCCCGCCAGCCGGCGTGTATTTGACGGCGTTGCTCATCAGGTTGATGAAGACCTGGTTCAATTTCAAGGCATCTGCGATCACGTCCTCATTGTTGACTTCAAAGGTATCGATAAACAATTCGAGCTGTTTCGCCTTCACCTGCGGCTGGATGATATTGACCAGGTTATGCATCAATTCAGAAATATTGCACTCCTGTGCCTTAATCTGCACCTTGCCGCTTTCAATCCGGCTCATATCCAAAATATCGTTAATCAGGCTAAGCAGGTGGTTACTGGAAGAAAGAACCTTTTGCAGGCAATCCTTCACCTGCTCGGTGTTATCAATATGGCTTACCGCAATCGTCGTAAACCCGATAATCGCATTCATCGGCGTCCGGATATCATGGGACATATTCGATAGGAACGTACTCTTTGCCCGGTTCGCATGCTGCGCCTGCATGAGCGCATCCTGAAGCGCCTGCGTCTGTTCCCGCTGTTGCTGCACCTGTTCGGTAATATCCTTGGAAATAACCATGACCATGATATCATCCGTATCGCTATCTTTCGCCATGATAAAGGACTGGCGGACGCACATCGGTTCGCCTTTGCTGCCCTGGCACCAGCAATCAGCGATGACTTCCGCAAGCCCTTGCTCAAAGCATTCCTGCAGATGCGCTATATTGACGATCGCATTATATGCTTCTACGGATTCCGGCAAAATAAATTCTTTCCACTTTTCAAAACACTCGGAAGCCTTGCACGGCACGTTTAACCCTATTTTATTGAGCAAGGATATTGCCTTGCCGTTTATCGTATGGATAATGTCGCTTTCGATCAAATCCTTCGTCAAATTAAACTCAAACGTACAGAAGGAACTGGAAATCAGCGCAACCTGATATTGGCGTTCCTTTCGGGTCGCAAGGGAGATTTCCCTTTGGATGCGCAGATCTTTTTCTTTAATTTCCGTAATATTCTGCCGAATAAATAGAACCTTGCTGGCATCGCCATCTTCCCGTTCCAGGCAAATCACGTTCACATGCTCCCATTCCAGCTTCCCATCATGCAGAACATGGCACTCCAATCGATGGTCATTCGATTCCCTAAGCGATTCGATAAGCGCATCCCGTCTCATATCCTCGGCAAACTCTCCGCGCTTTTCTTCATCCGCTATGCTGGAGATAAAATAACCCACCAATGCGTCATATTCACCGCTGACGGCAAACCCGTCGTCCTCCGGCCTCGTTCCAGCCAGGAACTGATACGTATTATCCGCAAAATCAACCATGATAAAGCGGGAAAACAGGGTATTGACCCCATCGATGATATACCCCATCTCCCGGTTTTCTTTCTTGAGGACTCTCTTATCCTGCACGGTGCGGACAATCAAGGCAATGATGTAGAGAATAAACAATCCTACCAGCATAGCGATCAAGACCAGCCCTATCTCATTCTGCTCCTGAATCATCCGCTGCGTTACGCTTTTCGGGAAGGTCTGCACCAGCATAAAATCGTATCCTTGTAAATGCGTTACGCAGATATTGTCCGTCTTGCTGTCAGAGTCACAGACAAATGCGCCGTCTACGCCCTTCGCAAAAACGCCCCGTACTTCATCGGCCGTAACGCTGTCAATTACACCATCATCCAACAGGGAATCGATCAAATCACCTTCATAATCAGTACCCTCGGAGCTTGCGATCACCGTGCCATCCGACTGGCAAAGCGCCAATCCAGCCTCTTCTTCAAAATAAGTCACGCTGAGCATATCCTGAAGATAGCGTTCCGCAAAATAGAGGCCCAGCAACACGCCATAAATCTCCCCCTCATGTATAAGCGGAGCATAAAACGTCACCATGGTTTGGTTTGTATCCGGGGAATGAAAGACGACATCCACGCCTTTTTCCCCTTGCATGGCGCGGTTAAAATAATCAGAATCCGAAACATCATAAACTTGGCCGCTGGAGGTCAGGACAGCGCCATTTTTATCGACAAACTGAATCGCATCAAATACTGCATTTTCTTCCATATCTTTTAGCAACGCCTGATCGACATCCAATTCATCCAAGCTGATGCCCATAATATAAGCATAATTGCCCAAACGCAAAAGAGCGCCGTCCAATTCTCCTTTAATGTGGACCGAAACCTGCTGCGCGGAATCCTGGGCGTAATTCTTATTCTGTTCCAGCGTTTGTTTCTGGTTCTGGTGTGCATACCAGCCAAAGATAAGTACCATTCCAATCAAAACGATAGCAATAAACAATAATTCTTTTGATAATTTCCTGCTTCTTTTATTCATATATTCGTTCTCCAAATGCGGCATTGCCTCTTGTTGATTTGTCGGTATCCCAGCGATGGGACGGCCGGCAATCACAGGGATGTTGCATGAACCAACATCATATTCAGTAACATTATACTATGATTGCCAGGGAACGTCAATCACGCGTCTGTTGCAACACCGCCAGCCGCCTGCCACATCCCTGCCCAGCTTTCCGCACGGCAAAACCAATTACAAAGGCAACCACTGACAGTACGCAGATTCGTTTTCCTGCCCAGCCAGCCGCCGGAACGCCAACGATTTCCATCCGCCTAAACGAAAAACGCCAAAGCGGCGTCCCTGCAACCGCCCTGGCGTTTTCCGATGACTATGGAAGAAAAAAGCATCCCCAGAAATCGAAGCTTTCCACAAGCCCCAAAAACGAAAATCTTCATCAAATTTTTCTTTCCCTAAACTGATTTCTCCCTTTAATCCCCTTTGTCAAAGCTGTTTCTCCATAAATCCTTCTGTTAAAAAAGTTCGTTCACGTTCATCTCCCTGCACTTGCACATTTTGCTCACATTTCCCTGTGAATCCACATGGCCGCAAGCGCCGCAGATTCCTTCCCCGCAGCAAATATGGAAATTATTGCAAAAGACCAGCTTGTGCGCCGGCACTTCCAGCGTCTGTGCAATATGCCCGATATAATAGTCGGATGCTAAAAGAATCACCTTGTCGTATTCATCCGCATTGTACGTTTCCGCACCCGCCAGGGAATCCAGCCGGATGCTGACTGCGCCTGTTTTCATGCCGGGACACCCGCAGAAGGAATCATGTACCAATTCCTCATTGATTTTTTCCGTATCGATCACCATCTGGACATCCGCCCTGGCATCTGCCCATTGTAGCAGGTTCACGGCGGGAGCAAAGCCAATGCCCTTTGTCATGATGAGCCATTTGCTTTTTCCCGCTCCAAGGCCATCCGGCCTTCCGCCATGCACATCCTCCGCAAGGCCTTTCACCCCGCCTCCCAGCAGTCCATTTCTGTATACGCCCCGGAGCATCAGCGCATCTTCGGCTTCCGCAATCACCTTGGTTTTTCCAGAAATAATTTTCAATGCCAGGTACAAATGTCCATTTTCCGCATCCGCCCGCATGACCGACACCGGAACATTGGAAAAACTGCTCTTGCCAATGCCCCGCAAAAATACGAAAGAGCCGGGGTTTGCTGCGCTCAGGGCAAACCCTTTCGGCACGCTGAGCACCAATACCAGCAGATCCCTGCCATAGCGTATTTTTTTGACGATCTTTGCCTTGCTTTCATTCCGCTTGTTTCTGACAACGCCGTCATTTTGAATAAATTCATTGTAAATACATAAGCCGGGCCATCTGCAATCGCATTTTTCCTCGCCGGCCAGCCTGTTGCAAATCAGGCAATCCCCAGTCTCTGCCAAAGGACACGGGCAATTAGCCGTACCCGCATCAGCACAGATATTATTCATATATGTCATGGTTTTCCTCCCAAAGGTTCATACAATATGTTTTGAATAGAGCGTTTTTTTAATTTCTGCGTATTTTGTAAAGATTTGCCTCAACCTTTCCGCATAGTTTGCAAAAACCAATCTCTCCATTTATGCGTGTTTTGCAAGAATCAGTTTTTCCATTTCTGCACAGTTTGCAAAGATTCCTCTTAAATTTTCTGCGTATGCTCTGTATGTTTCTTACATATTAAGATATGCCTTTTCGGAAGAAAGGTGTTTATTTGCTTTGGCTGAATCCGTAATCCATCAGACGGTAGGCGTCGTCGAACCAGTCAGGCGCGCTCATCACGACGCAGATCATGGTTTTCTTGCCTCGCTTTGCCGATGCTACCAGCGTCCGCCCGGAGCTTTGGGTATAACCGATCTTCACGCCGCAGCCTCCCTCATACTCATAAAGGGTCTTGTTTTTATTATGGAATGTCACATAGCCATTGTCCTCCCTGTCCGCTGTCCAGTCAGCCGTTGATACGATTCGCCGGAAGGTGTCGTTTTTCATGGCTTCATGGGCAATCAGCGCCATATCCCTTACCGTCGTGTAATGGTTCTCATCGAAAAGCCCGTTAGGATTGGCAAAATGCGTATTGCTGCATCCCAGCTCTTTCGCCTTCTTGTTCATCATCCGCACGAAATTTTCCTGGCTCCCCCCTATGATCTCCGCCAAAGCGACAGCGGAGTCATTGCCTGATACCAGCATAAGCCCATACAGGAGATCCTCGATGGATATCTTCTCCCCCGCTTTCAAATAAAGGGATGAGCCTTCCACGCCCTGCGCGATTTGTGGAATCGCTACTTTCTGCTGAATCGGGCTGTCGTTCTTTTCCAGCACCTCGAGGGTGAGCAAAGCCGTCATGATTTTCGTCGTGCTGGCGGGATATGCTTTTTCATCAGCGCATTTTTCGTAAAGGACTTTCCCGTCGCCGCCGTCGATCAGAATCGCCTGACCCGCTGAAACGCCTACGTCAGCGCCAGAGGTATCCACGACCCCATGCTTTTGCACATAGAGAAAAAAACCTGCTGCCACTGCAAGGATTACTGCCAGTATGAAAATAAATTTTCTGCCTCTCATAAAACGCTTCCTCCATGACAAGTTTGGAATCAAAATAAAATCCCCTCTGTCAACTTACGCCTGCTGGGGGAATTTATGCATGGAGCAAACCGCAAGGCTTGCTCGTTTTTTCAAGGAAAGCCGCAAGATCTGCGTTGTTGCAAGGAAAGCCAACAGCTTCGCTTTATTGCAAAAAGGGCCAGAAGACACGCTTTGCCGCATGAAGAACGAGAAGACCCGCTTTGCCGCACGAAGAGCCTGTAGGGGGGTCATCCTTTTCAAAAAAACCGCAAAGCATATTTTTTCCAAAGAAGGCGGCAAAATATGCTCTGCTTCCCAAAAAAGCGGCAAAAATTGCCCTTTTCCAAATGCCAGATTACTTTTTTTCGGAAAGATCCAGTGCGATCTGCTGCATATACACGCCGCTTTGCTCAAAAGCGCCGCTTTCGTCCTCTGCCAGCACCCCTTCGATATCCTCGATTGCAGGAAGCTCCTTGAGCGTTTCAAACCCGAACTTTTTCAGAAATTCATCGGTTGTGCCATAAAGGACAGGCCTTCCCACCGAATCGGAACGCCCCACCTCCGACACCAGGTTCTTCCTGACAAGTCCTTCTATCACCCGGTCGCATTTAATTCCTCGCACCGCCTCGATCTCGCCTTTGGTCACAGGTTGCTTATAGGCTACGATCGCCAGCACTTCCAGGGCAGACTGCGAAAGTTTTTTGTGCTTAACCGGAGTGCAGAGCCGTTCTATATAATCCAAATTTTCCTTTCGGGTAACAAATTGGAAGCTCCTGTTGACTTCCCGGATCACGATTCCCCTGCCTTCCTGCTCGTATTCAGCCTGAAGCTCCTTGCAATAATCATATATTAGCTTTTTATCGAGGTTAAAGATCTCCGCAACATCCTTGACGTCAAGGGGCTTTCCCCAGATGAACATCATGGATTCGATTGCTGATTTAACCGTCTTTTTCCCGCACATTTGCCTGTTCCTCCGCTCCGTATTCTTCCGCCCCCTGCGCATCTGCCTCTGCACCGTATTCTTCCAATGCGCCGTCTATCGCCTCTTCGCCTCTTATCGCCGATTCATCATTCATTGCCGATGCGCTGCCCTGCATATCCGCCAGTGTGCCGCTTTCTTTCGGTGCGCCGCTCTTTGCAGCCGCCAACGTGCGATTTTCTCCCAGCGCATCGCCTTGCACATCCGCAAATGCACCGCCCTTTGCATCAAAAATGTGCGGTGTCGCTTTTACCGTGATATCGCCAAAGATGTATTTCTGGTCTGCGTCAAGGCGCCTTGCCTTGATCATTTCGAGAACGGAAGAAAAGGTCACGGCAACATCATACATATCCGTCTTATCCTGCACCAGGTTTTTAAAATTCGTTTCGCCCGCATCGTGATTGCGGAAAAAATCGCTGATGCTTTCCATGCGCGCTTCCGTTGTAATCCTTTGTTTTTCACTTCTCCTGGGATGAGCCTGTATCTCCTCCAGCTTTTTTTTCCGTTGCAGGAAAAGCTCAAAGGCTGATTTAAATTTATCGAGATCCAAACAGAGGTGTTCGTCCGGCTCGCCCGTATATTCCGCTAAGTCTTCCTGTGGCTTTTCCAGGTGCATTGCCGCTTCCCTGCCCCTGGCTTCCAGCATTTCCGAAATAGCCTTAAATCGCTTGTATTCCACCAGCTTCGCCACCAGCTCCGTCCGCGGGTCTTCCATGATGTCGGCTGTGCCGTCTTCCGCCACGCTTCTCGGCAACAGCATTTTTGACTTGATTTCCAAAAGCGCCGCTGCAAGCACCATAAATTCAGAGGAAACACTGATATCCGCATCCTTCATGTCCGCTACATAACGCATATACTGATCGGTGATTTCCGAAATGCTGATATCGTATACGCTCATTTGCGCATGCTCGATCAAATACACGAGCAAATCAAACGGACCTTCAAAGGTATTCAATTTTACCCTGTATCCCATAGAACCCTCCGCTTCCCTGCGCAGCCATGCCATTAGAATGCCTGGCGTTCATCATAATATGCGAGCTTGCCTGCGCATATTTCAATGAACGCTTCCTTTTTGCTGCCCTATACCAATTGATGCGTTCGTTATAACGAGCAGACCCGCCATAACAGGCAGGTTTTTTGCAAATGCGAGTTTCATTGAACGCTTCCGCCCGGCAGCGCCATACCAATCAGTGCGTTCATTATAACATGAACCTCCTCTGTCCTTTCCACTCAAGTTCATGTTTCAATGAACGCTTCCTTTTTACTGCCCTATACCAATCGATGCGTTCGTTATAACGAGCAGACCCGCCGCTGCGAGTTTCATTGAACGCTTCCGCCCGGCAAAGCCGTACCAATCAGTGCGTTCATTATAACATACCAGCAATCCATATGGAATGAAAAAAGACTGCGGGAGATAAAACCACACCTTAACCAAAGCAAAACCGCAATGCCCCCGTGTGTTTCTAAAAAATTATAATTCTGCTATAAATTCAGCCGCCTTCTCAAAGAAACCCCATTACTCCTTCACGCTGCGCTCATTCCACACAGCATTTACACGCAACAGAGACCACCCGTCCCGAACCACGAGAATGCTGCGCCCTAACAGCGCACATCATTCTCGTTAAAAAAAAACTTATCGAGCATATCCGCAAAAAAGGCCTCACCCGCTATTACCCAGCCCTGGCAAGAACAAGTTTTGCAAACGAAAGCGCAGAAAACCAACAACCCTGCGCCTGACGCAGGGTTGCTTTTACAAAACATTAAAATACAACTAGCCTAATGCTTAAAAGAGCAGGTGTGCCAACGGGCAGATGATAAGCAAGCTGATAATCGTTCTTTCCAAGAAAATAACAAACAGCTCTACGATATTCACCGGAAGCTTCGAGCCGAGAATCAGTCCTCCAACCTCCGACAAATAGATCAACTGTGTTACGGATACGGTCGCTACGATGAATCGGGTCATCTCGCTTGCGATTCCTTCCGCTGCGATAATTGATGGCGTAAACATATCGGTAAATCCGACGATCATCGTCTTGGAAGCTGTAGCGGCTTCCGGCACTTGCAACAGTTCCAGCAATGGTAAGAACGGCTTGCCGCAGATTTCAAAGATCGGCGTGTTGTTTGCCAGCACCAGCGCCAGCGTACCGATTGCCATAACGGTCGGCAGTACGCCAAACCACATTCCGACAGCGTTCTTCATCCCGTTTTCAAAGAACTGCCCCAACCCCCTAAATTCGCCAACCTTTTTCATCGCCAAATCCATGCCATATTCATGAGATGTTTTATATGGTTCCGGCAATGTATCCGGCATTGCTTTTCCTTCCACTACATATTTATCTTTTTTCATGGAAAGCGGCGGGATTCTCGGCACGATAATGGCGCAAACCACGCCAACCAGGCAAATCAGCAGATAGTAAACGCCAAAATACTGCATCAGGTCAACCTGTTCCAGCACAACGATGCTGAATGTAATGGATACTGCCGAAAACGTCGTCGCAATAACCGACGCCTCCCTTGCAGAATAATACCCTCCTTCGTACTGGTTGCAAGTCAGCATAACGCCCAGCGTACCATCCCCAATCCAGGACGTGATACAGTCTACGGCTGCACGGCCAGGAATCTTAAAGAGCGGGCGCATCACCTTTGTCAGCATTGCGCCGATGTACTCCAGAAGCCCGAAATCCAGCAGGAGCGGAAGCAGTAAGGCGGCAATCAAGAAAATGATAACCAGCACAGTCAGCAAATCGCCTAATACGAATCCGCCTGCACCGCCATCCGTAATCATGCTGATGATATCGCCTCCGCCTTCTGTCCCCGCGCCTATGTAAGTCATCCAGATAAATACAGCTCCAACAACCCTAACGATAACCCAAACCGGACTCGTGCAAAAAGTATCCGCTAAAATTGCGCGTTCTGTTATGAACTTAGGTTTTGCCAATCCAATCAAAGAACCAATCGCTGAAACAGTAACAATGATGACGCAAAGGATCGGCAGGACCGTCCCTAGGACGCCGCCAATCAAGTCAGCAATGATCTTTACCGTAACTGTCCAATTCCCATCGTACTTCACCGGAATCATAAACAAGATAATGCCGATGATCGATGGAATCAGAAACCCAGCTATTTTCTTGCCATTTTTTTCTTGCATAATAACTTCCTCTCCTTTCTTCTCAATCATACGTTTTTTCGCATGAACCCTGTTCATCACGGGAACTTGTGCCCATGAATTTTTGCCCATGCCTGGATCGTTAAGATTGCATCATGAATTTTCCTTGTGTTTCCACCGAGGTTCACGATTCAATGAACGCTTCCCTGCGGCAACGCCGTGTTCAATCTGTGCATTCATTATACCATAGTTTGCGGAAGGTTTATAGGCAATCGGGGCAATTTATGTATATTCACACCATTTATGCCGATAAACACATGGATTTTTTGTGTTCCAGCCCCATTTAAGGGAAATCAGGGAAAACCCTCCTGTTTTGGGACGGCTCGCTTTGCAAAAAGACGAAGTTCTTTTATGAAAGAAAATGCAAAAATCCGCCAGCTAATAAACGGGCAGGCTACCAAAAAAAAAAAAAAAAAAACGGTTGTAGGCAATGCCCTCCGGGCATTCATCATCGGCCGGCGCAATGACAACATCACTGACGATACATACCCCCCACCCGGAGGCGCTACTGCCAGAACTGAAAGCAGAAATGAACAAATCAAAAATCGTGGAAGCCGACTAAAGTCTGTTACCTGCGTGTTACCTATGCATTATTTTTTCCTGCTTCCCCCTCGCCTTACAGCATTTATGAAAAACCCCGCATCCCTTCAAATCCAGCCGCTTTCCCCGCAAATTCAAAACCCCGCCAAATGACGGGGTTTTGAGGTATTTAGATGAATATTACACCGATATTCTAATCTACTATTTTACAGCTTGTAAGCAGCCTTTACTTCTGCGATCGCTTCGTCAAGAGCCTTTAATACCTTGTCGATTGTTTCCTTGCTCTGCGTTGCAGGTGGTTCGATTCTTACTGTCTTAGCATTTACTAATGTACCAGCAGTCATAACCTTTCTAGCAAACAAGCCCTTTGTTACTTCGTGACCAACTTCTGCTTCTGGGAATTCCATGCAGATCAGGAGTCCTGCGCCTCGAACGTCGATGAGGACTGTAGGATATTTTTCCTGCAATTTCTTCAGGCCTTCCATGTAGTAGTCGCCTTTTTCCTTCATCTGTCCAGGGATATCATGTTCAAGCATATACTTGATCGTAGCGATGAATGCTGCGCAAGCCAGAGGGTTTCCGCCGAATGTAGGGGAACCTAAGATCCATGGATTGTCAAACATCTTGCCTTCTGCTCCAGTGCCAACGCCGGACTTTTCATAAGTCCAAGGCCTTGCGATAATACCAGTGATAGGAACTACGCCGCCGGAGGAAGCTTTACCAAATGTCATGATGTCAGGAGTTACGCCTTCGTGGTCGCATCTCCACATCGTGCCAGTTCTTCCAAGGCCAGTCTGGATTTCGTCGAAGATCAGGCAGCAGCCATACTCGTCAGCGATTGCCCTGAGTTCTTTGAGGTATCCATCCGGTGGAATGATAACGCCGCCTTCGCCCTGGATTGGCTCAACGATGATACCAGCAACCTTTTCGCCAACAGCCGTCAAGTTTGCAACTGCTGCTCTTGTAGCTGCTGCATTACCATATTCAACGTGCTGTACCTGCTGTACCATTGGGATGAAGTCTTCTCTGTAAGCGCCCTTGCCGCCCAGTGAGATAGCTCCCATGGATTTTCCGTGGAAAGCGTTAACAGTGGAGATGTACCATCTTCCGCCTGTAGCCAGTCTAGCCAGCTTCAATGCCATTTCGATTGCTTCAGCGCCACCGTTTGTCAGGAAGGAGTACTGTAAATCTCCCGGCGTGATCAGGGCTAACAGTTTGCAGAGGTAACCTCGCAGCGGGTCAACCAGTTCCTGTGAATGCAAGCAGTATCTGTCTAACTGCGCTCTTACAGTCTTCTTGATTTCCGGGTTGTTATGTCCGCAAGCATAGATACCGAATCCGCCTAAGCAGTCGATAAATTCTGTTCCATATACGTCTACGAATAAGGAACCATCTTTACCACCGTCGCCCCATTCTACGAACGCTGAGTCAGTTGATACTGATTTTCTGTATTCCAGCCAGCCTGGATTGTAGTTTTCATTGAAGTTTGCGATCGAGTCTGAAATAACTGCAGCTTTTTGTTCTTCTGTCAGCTCATCAGCTTCGATCATATCAACAACTCTTTTTGCTTCTTCTAAAGCTAACTTCATGTTTCTTTCAGTCATTAGTATTGACCTCCCTCTTGTAACTATAAGTGTTAATGTTTTCGCCGCCTGAAGTTAACGGCGTATCGGTATAACTTCTGGTTATATTACATTCAATTTTCATGCCAAGTCATGGAATTAATATGACTTTCTTGTTTTTTAAATAATCAAATCTTCTGATAATCTTCTGCCTATATTGCAATTCCAATGTTACATTATCGCAAAAAAATCTTGATAATTATTCTTTTCCGATGTGTCCTTCCTCTTTTTTCCGCTGCAAGCGCCATTTTTTTGTAACATTTTTAATACACGTTCTTATTATTGAGACAAGCTAGGGTCTCTTGCCTGCTTCACATCCATGCCATTTGCGCATAGCTGATTTGTGCAAAGGGCAATTCATGCAAAGGTGCGGGCTATCGGCAGCGCACGCAGTCAATTCACTCTTGGTCCGGCTTTCAACACCAGCGAAACAATATGCCCATCGCCGGATATCTTTTTCATTTTTGTTTGGAAACAACAAGAGCCGGCAACATAGCAGGCAGGACAAATCGAAACGGAAGGGAAAAGCCTAATAGGATTTGATGGAAATATAATTACGATAACGAAGCAGCGCTAACGAATTATATAACGAAGGAATAGGCCAATTCCGATTTATCGGAACAATCAACATCCTAATCAAGACCGGATAAGCAACACAAAGCCAGCGTGCATAGAAAACAACTCCATACACTCTATTCCATATATACTGGATGCCGCGGCTGCCGCACCGTTAAAAGCATCCTTGCCGCATCGCCAAAGACACCTTTGCCGTCCCATCGAATATGCCTTTAATGCCCGCCAGATGTACCTTGCCTGCGTCAGATGCACCTTGCCTGCCTATCAGATATACCGCGCAATCATATCGTTCATCTTGATTTCCCACTCATAAGGGTCTTGCACCGATTCTGCAAACCGCTTTAACTCCGCCGCCTCACGCTCCGAAAGCCTGCCCATTTCTTTCGGGCTTACCACGCGCGCCATTCTTCTCGCCGCCTGGTACATCCGCTTTTCAACCTCCGGCTTGGCAAGGTACTCGTCGATCATCGCCAGAAGCTTTTCCTTATCATCTTTGAGACTGCCCTTCAGCCCCTGCAATAAATTGATAATGTGGTCGCTGACCAGGCGGGTATCGATGCCGCTGGCCCGCTCTATGACCGTCCTGATCTCAATCAACTTTTCATCATCGCTGCACAACGTAAATTCGCCGTTAACATAATCCTCATAAAGCCCTGTCCCCGGCTTTACCGCCGCAGTCCTGATTCTGAGAAAATCAGGGTTCACCGCATTGATCACCTCAGACGTCCCCAAGGCGTTCTCCGCCGTCAGCTCCTTTCCGCCGACGCCCGGCATGAAGTACACCGAAAGCTCGATGCCGCCCGCCTTAATATTCCTGCCCGCCGTAATTTCCTCCGCCGCAGTAACGCCCTTGTTGATCTTTTTCAAAACCGCATCCGAACCGGTCTCATAGCCAGAGTGAATCCGGTCAAGCCCCGCCGCCTTTAGCTCTGCGAACTCCTCCGCACTGACCTTTGCAAGATTTTGCGCCCGGCCGTAAGAAGTAATCCGTTTGATCGACGGGAACGCCTGCCGCAAGTAAACCAGCACATCGGCCAGCCTGCCGCTGCTCAACACCGTCGTGTTTCCATCCTGCAAAAAAACGTTCTCGCCGCCACCCACCAGCCAATTCGCCACCATGTAAAAGCACTCCCGCTCCGCTGCGCCGCTGCGTGCAAGCTCCCCGTTCAGCCCGTCGATGTCCCACGAACCGTCCGCATTCTGGTACTGCCTCGCCCGCTCGGCGTGATAAACCATGTTGTCAATATCCGCCTTGATGCTGTCGGCGCTGTACGCCTTGAATTTCGTATGCCGATATAGCTGGCAAAACTTGCACTTGTTCCACGTGCATCCATTGGTCACTTGCAAGAGCAGGCTGTCCGCTTCGCTGGGCGGCCTGATCGGCCCAATCCTAAAAACTTTGTCTTCCATAAATTCCATTATATAGCGTAGTTTTCCATGCCATACAAAAAGGCTTGGCAGTTTTCCAGAAAATCACAGCGCCATGTCAAGAAAGCGTTCGTGCCATGCAAAAAACCTCGGCGTCATGCGAAAATGCCCCCGATATGCTGGAGGACTTCGCCGCCATGCCAAGAAAGCGCCATGCGAAAAGCCTCGGCGTTACGCAAAATTCCTTGGCATTATGCCCAGAAAGCGCCAGCGCCATGCGAAAAGCCTTTCCATGATACAATACAGCTTTTCCATCATGCAAAAGATGCGCGCCATGTCAAAAAAATTCCGCTGCCATGCCAGGAAAATACCACGCTATACGTTCCTCCTGTAGTTTCCTGTAATATTTTTCATCATTTCATCTTATTCTCTAAAGAACACATCTATTGTACCATAAGTATGCCCATTTAAGGAGTGTAAAATCATGCTGCAAAGGATACTCACCCATAAAATCCCCGGCCTATTTATATTTTTTCTCATAATGGGGCTTGTCTTCCACCTGACTTTTAATGTAGCGGGCAAGGAATTGAGCAGCCTTCTTGCCCGCCTCATCGATGCGGCGACAGAGTGCATCAGCGGCCAGCTTCTTGCAGCCGGGATAAACCCCGTCTTTCATGCCCTCGTGGTGGACGGGGTCTGCGCTGGCGTGGGAAGCGTCCTGTCCTTCATCCCTGTAATCGCCGTACTGTTTTTCTTGCTTTCCGTTCTCACGGAAAGCGGCTATTTGTCTTATGTCTCGATGCTTTTGGACCGGCCGTTCCGGTGCATCGGGCTTTCCGGCGAAGCTGCCGTTCCCATGATCATGGGCTTTGGCTGTTCCGTTCCCGCTATCATGGCGGCCAGCTCCCTTTCCCAAAAAAAAGAACGCTATTTGACGATGCTTCTGATTCCTTTCATGTCTTGTAGTGCAAAGCTTCCAATCTATGGGGCGCTGGCGGGTGCGTTTTTCTCCCAGCACAGAATGACCGCCATTATCGCAATCTATGTGATCGGAATCCTGACGGCCACACTATGCTGCGCCGCCTTAAACCGCATCCTGCATTCTTCCCGCCACGCCGCATCCCTCTATGCTGCGTCCCGCCATGCCGCGCCATGCCGCGCCGCGTGCCGCCGCGCTACAGCTTGCCATGCAGGAAGCCCCGCCGCCACGCAGGGGCATTGCTCCGCAAAGCCCCTGCCGCCTTTGCAGCTTCCTTCCCTGAAAAAAGTGATGCGCCCTGTTGCCAATAGTTGCCTCGGTTTCATCAAAAAAGCATTCACGATCATATTTGCAGCGTCTATCATCATATGGTTTTTCCAAAATTTCAATATGCATATGCACATGACCACCGATATCGAAGACAGCATCCTTGCCTTTCTCGGCAAATCGGCCGCGCCTTTTTTTACGCCCCTTGGCTTTGGAGATTGGCGCGCGGCTTCTGCACTGATTGCGGGGCTGTCCGCCAAAGAAGCGGTACTGAGCACACTGGCCATCCTTTCCAGCTCTGCGGGCAGCGCATCCCTGGCGTCATTGTTAACAGAAGTTTTCACGCCCTTATCCGCATTTTCCTTTATGGTGTTTTGCCTTCTATATGTCCCCTGCATCGCCACGCTGACGGTCATCCGCAAGGAAACGGGCAGAATCAGCATCAGCCTGATGATGCTTCTTGGGCAAACCGCCATCGCCTGGCTCGT
The DNA here is from genome assembly GCA_946555345.1 of uncultured Eubacterium sp. GTDB lineage: Bacteria > Bacillota > Clostridia > Peptostreptococcales > Anaerovoracaceae > Lentihominibacter. The sequence goes on from CAMNSS010000002.1 coordinate 143,261, forward strand.
TTCATTCTTGCTATTTCACATGGGAAGCCTTATAATTTAAGGTAGAATCGTTTGATATTTTGCCGAATGTTTGGCGCAGCGCTTCACGAGGAGGAATTTGGATGAAATTATATATTGCGGATGCTTTCACCGAAACGCTTTTCGGCGGCAATCCCGCCGGAGTCGTCCTTTTGGAAAACGGTAACGATTTCCCGCCTGATGAAATCATGAAAAAAACTGCCGCCGAGCTTCGTTATTCAGAAACGGCCTTTATCAAACAGCTTGGGAAAGATGAATTTCAGATACGCTATTTCACCCCAGCCGCCGAAGTGGACTTATGCGGCCACGCTACCATCGCCTCTTTTGCCTGCCTGATGGATGCAGGCCTTGCAAAGAGCGGGAAAAGGTACACGAACCATACGCTGGCTGGGCAGCTTCAAATTGAAATACAAGACGGACTCGTGATGATGGATATGGCGCCGCCAAAGCACATCGCTACCATTGATGATGCGCCTGCACTGCGTGAGCTTTATGAAACGATGGGGCTTCCTTACGCACCGGATGAAGCCGCACCAGATGAAATGGCCGGGATTTCCGGCCGGGCGGATTGTCCTGGGAGATCTGGAACCGCTGCCAAAACGGGCTGTTTCGGTCAGGCTAAATCCGCCGTCCGAGCGGGAAACCTGATCCCGATGATCATCTCCGCCGGGCTTGCCGATATTATCATGCCAGTACCAAACCGTTCTGCGCTTACCGCTATCGCGCCTGACTTTGAACGGCTAAGCGAACTTTCCAAAAAGTACGAGGTTGTCGGCGTGCATGCGTTCACGCTGGAAAGCAATATGCCTGGCATTACGGCGCATTGCCGGAATTTCGCCCCGCTGTATGGCATCGACGAGGAGGCGGCGACAGGTACTTCCAGCGGAGCGCTCGCATACTACTTATACAAAGCTGGCCTGCTGGAAAACAGCACTGTATCTTTCATCCAGGGAGAAGCAATGGGACGGCCGTCAAAAATCCTCGCCAGCATAAAGGCTGCAGAGCGGAGCAGCAAAACCTGCGGCTGCGCCAGCGAACCCGCCAACGTTTGCGGAACAGGCAGGATGGGCTGCGGAAGTACCGGAGGCGGCTTCGATGAATGCAGCATTGTTGGCGACAGCTTCGATAGCGGTGATAGCGAGGCTTGCGGAGCGGGCAGGGATTTCGCTGATTCGGACAAGAACTGCGGCCAAACGGGCAAAAATGACGCTAGCATTTGCGGTGATAGCAGGACGGGCAACGAATGCGCTGATGCTCCTGAAATCCGCATTCAGACAGGCGGCAAGGCCGCAATTCTCGCCAAAGGGGAAATCATGCTTTCACTGCCAAATATATCTTGATACAAAATGATCGATTTTGATTGACAAAAACATACTTGGCACAGTATTCTATTTTTGTTAAAGGTTTAACATTGCACAGGCTGCGGCGCATAGCAAGCGTGCCATAAGCTTCGCCCGCATCTAGGGGCGGCGCACAAGCGCCTGCGAGATTCACCTGTGATATCCAAGAATGTCCTGGCGGATATCCAGCTAAAGGCGGCGGACGCCTGCGAGATTCGCCTCATCTGGGGATACGGCGGGTGGCAGCAGGAAATCCGCATGGCGTCCAAAAAACTGGCAGGCAAGAAATGCGGCAGTCCGCAGGAGGCGAAAGCTTTTGTACTGGCGGCACTGGGGTGACCAGAACGGACATGAAGCGGCGGCAGGCGCAGCGACTAAAAGTTCTTCTGCCGCAACTGGCGGCACAAACGCCGCAGCGCGTTTTGCATAAACTTACAAACCGTTACCGTTCATAATTTTGAAATCGTTTTTATTTATAATACAAAGGAAGGAGTTTTTCATGAGTGAAAATTGCACGGCATGTGCAGCGGCAAAAGAAAAAGCACAGAAACTTGACGAAATCGTAGCCAAGTACAAAGACACGCGGGGCGCATTGATTCCCGTCCTGCATGAAGTGCAGGAGGTGTACGGATATCTGCCTTTGGAGGTGCAGAGGGACGTCGCCGAAAAGCTGGACATACCGCTTGCTGAGGTATACGGCGTCGTGAGCTTTTACACGCAGTTCTCCATTTACCCGAAAGGACAATACCAGATCGATGTATGCATGGGGACTGCATGCTATGTAAAAGGCGCCAGCGAAGTCCTGGACAAGTTCAGGACCAGGCTTTCTATCGATGTGGGCGAATGTACGGAGGATGGCAAATTCTCGCTGGAAGCGTGCCGCTGCATCGGCGCATGCGGACTGGCTCCTGTTGTTACCATCAACGATGAAGTTTACGGCAAGCTTACCGCAGATGACGTTGATGGAATACTTGATGATTACGAAGCACGATAGAAAAAGGAGTACAATATGATTAATAATGCAAAAGAACTGACTGAATTAAGGGATTTCGCGCGCAAAGCAATGGAAATCCGTTTAGATAGGCCAGCAGCGCCTTCGCCGGAGAATCATAAAATCGATATCCTCGTATGCGGCGTAGCTGGCTGCGCATCATCCGGCTCTTTAAAAATCGCAGACGCAATCGAAGCGCAGATCCAGGAAAACAAACTGGGCGAAGAAGTGAAAGTGATCAAAACCGGCTGCTTCGGCCTGTGTGCGGAAGGCCCGATCATGATGATCTGCCCAGAACACGTCATGTATACGAAAGTGTCGGAAGAAGATGTGGCCGAAATCTTTGAAAGCCATATCAAAGGCGGCAAAATCGTAAAACGCCTCCTGGCCGGGGAAAAGGAATATGAAGAAATCAAAGACAGGCTGCCACAGATCCCGTTCTTTTCCATGCAGAAGAGAATCGCACTGAACAACTGCGGCATCATCGACCCGGAAAACATCGAAGAATACATAGCGTTGGACGGATACCAAGCATTATCCAAGGTCCTCAATGAATTTGAGCCGGACGACGTCATCGACGAAATCAAGAAATCGGGGCTGCGCGGAAGAGGCGGCGGCGGCTTCCCGACCGGGCGAAAATGGGCGTCCTCGGCAGTAGTTGAGGATCATGAAAAATATGTCATCTGCAATGCCGACGAAGGCGACCCCGGCGCATTCATGGATAGATCCATCCTCGAAGGCGACCCGCATTCCGTCATCGAAGCGATGATCATCAATGGGTACGCCGTCGCCGCAAGCCAAGGATATATCTACGTCAGGGCTGAATATCCCGTTGCCGTGCAGCGTCTCAGTGTTGCGATTAAGCAGGCCAGGGAATACGGCTTCCTTGGAAAGAACATCCTCGGCAAAGGATTTGACTTCGACCTGGAAGTAAGGCTTGGAGCCGGCGCATTCGTATGCGGAGAAGGAAGCGCACTGATGACCTCCATCGAAGGCAAGCGCGGAGAACCGCGCCCGAAGCCGCCAAGGTCAGCAGAAAAAGGACTGTGGAAAAAACCGACCGTCCTCAACAACGTAGAAACATATGCCAACATCCCGCAGATTATCCGCAACGGCGCGGACTGGTTCACAAAAATCGGAACAGAAGGATCGAAGGGAACGAAGGTATTCGCCCTCGGCGGCAAAATCAACAACATCGGCCTCGTGGAAGTTCCGATGGGAACGACGCTGCGGGAGATCATTTACGATATCGGCGGCGGCATCCCGGGCGGCAAGAAATTCAAGGCTGCACAGACCGGCGGTCCTTCCGGCGGATGCATCCCAGCGGAACACCTCGACACGCCGATCGATTACGATTCCCTGACCAAGCTCGGTTCGATGATGGGTTCAGGCGGCATGATCGTCATGGACGAAGATACCTGCATGGTCGATTTAGCGCGGTTCTTCCTCGACTTTACGGTAGATGAATCCTGCGGCAAATGCCCGCCTTGCAGAATCGGAACGAAGCGAATGCACGAAATCCTCGTGCGGATCACCGAAGGAAAAGGCGAACTGGAAGATCTCGAAAAGCTGGAAGTGCTGGCGAAAAACATCCAGGCTTCCGCATTGTGCGGGCTGGGCCAGAGCGCACCGAACCCTGTGCTTTCCACGATGAAATACTTCAGGGACGAATATGTTGCGCACGTAGTTGATAAAAAATGTCCTGCGGGCGTATGTAAGTCCATGGTGAAATTCATCATCGATACAGATGTCTGCAAGCGTTGCAGCATATGCAAGAAGGGCTGCCCTACCGGCGCAATTTCAGGCGACAAAAATACGCCATTCGTTATCGATCAGGATAAGTGCGTCAAGTGCGGAATTTGTATGGAGAAATGCCCATTCAAATCCATACTCAAGAATGCATAAGAAGGAGGCTGCTTAGATATGAACAAAGTCAACATTACCATAGACGGCATCAAATTGTATGTGCCGGAAGATTATACGATATTAGAAGCTGCGAAGGAAACCAGCATCAGCATCCCTACCCTCTGCTTCCTGAAAGATGTAAACGAAATCGGCTGCTGCCGTATGTGCCTTGTCGAAGTAAAAGGCTCGAAAGCGCTGCAAGCGGCCTGCGTGCATCCGGTCAAGGAGGGCATGGAGGTATTCACCCATACGCCAAAGGTTATGGAAGCCAGGAAAGTCAACCTGGAGCTGATCCTTTCCAACCACAATTCCAGATGCCAGACCTGCACCAGGAGCTGGATGGACTGCGAACTGCAAGCGCTTGCCAACAAGCTGGCGGTAAACGATGTGCGTTTTGAAGGCGAACAGAAAAAACTGCCGCTCGACGTAGGCGTTTCCATCGTAAGAGACCCGAACAAGTGTATCCTTTGCAGGCGATGCGTCAGCGTATGCAAGAACATCCAGACCGTGGGCGTCATCGATTTAGTAAACCGGGGCTTCAACACCCAGATCGCTTCCCCGTTCGGGATGCCGCTCTCCGAAACGCCTTGCGTCAACTGCGGACAGTGCATCAGCTATTGCCCTGTGGGTGCGCTCCATGAAAAGGACGATATCGACAAAGTATGGGAGGCGATTTACGATCCATCCAAGCACGTGGTCGTACAGACTGCGCCTGCGGTAAGGGTCGCGCTGGGCGAAGACTTCAATATGCCAATCGGCACGCCTGTGACGGGAAAAATGGTAACTGCGCTCAAGATGCTGGGTTTTGACAAAGTCTTTGACACCGATACCGGCGCAGACCTGACCATCATGGAAGAAGGCGCAGAGTTGATCGACCGGATCAGGGGCGGCGGTAAATTACCGCTCATCACGTCTTGCTCCCCTGGCTGGATCAAATTCTGCGAACACAATTTCCCTGATATGCTGGATTACCTTTCCTCCTGCAAATCACCGCACCAGATGTTTGGCGCAATCCTGAAAAGCTACTATGCGGAGAAGAACGACATCGATCCGAAGGATGTGTTCGTGGTTTCCATCATGCCATGCACGGCAAAGAAGTTCGAGGCCGCAAGGCCGGAAATGCAGGCAAACGGCATACCTGATGTAGATGTGGTCCTCACGACCAGGGAACTGGGCAAAATGATCTACGATATCGGTATCGACTTCCCTGAACTGGGCGATTCGGACTTTGACAATCCGTTTGGCAAGGCTTCCGGCGCTGGCGCAATTTTCGGCGCAACGGGCGGCGTAATGGAAGCGGCGCTGCGGACGGTGGCAGACCTGCTATCGGGAAGCTCTGCAGACAATTTTGAATATGAAGACGTACGCGGTCTTGAGGGAATCAAGGTTGCCACCATTGAAGCAGGCGACCTGACCCTTCGGGCTGCTGTTGCCCACGGCCTTGGCAATGCCAGAAAGCTGATGGAAAAAATCGAAGCGGGCGAGGAGGAATTCCACTTCGTGGAAGTGATGGCTTGCCCAGGCGGATGCGTCAACGGCGGCGGACAGCCGCTCCAGTTATCCGATGTAAGAAACTGGATCGACATCAGGGAAGAACGCGCAAAGGGACTGTACAAGGAAGATCGAAACACCTTTATCAGAAAATCCCACAACAATCCTTCCGTGAAGAAACTCTATAAAGAGTATCTCGGCATGGCGGGCGGAAGCAGGGCGCACCAGCTCCTGCACACGCACTACGCACCAAGGGGCAATTACGAAGGGTAAGGAAAGCACACTGTGCGGTTCACGCAAAAGGCAAAGGGCAAAAGAGAAACTTGCGGAGGGCAAAAGAGAATTTGCAGAAAGCCAAAAGAAAACTTGTGAAGGCCAATAAGAAAATTGTGAAAGCCAAAACGAAAACTTACGAAGGCTATGCGTGAACGCCATAAAAAGCAAATGAGGTTTTATGGAAGCCAAACGGAATTTCCTTGAAAATGAAAAGGGACGTTTGCGAAAGCCGAAAAAGGCGCTTGCGAAGGCCTGAAAAAAATTTACGAAGATTAGGGAGGTTTTTTCGATGTTAGTATGGTCAATCCTGCGTTCGCTGATTATGATCTTCATTTTAATCATACCGGGCGTTGTCTTCAAGAAAGCCAACCTATTATCAGATGATCAGGCGGCGGGGCTTAACAGCTTCGTCGTCAACCTGACTTGGCCGTGCCTCGTCATCGATGCAATGCAGATAGACTTCAATATGCAGACGCTGAAAGACAGCGGCTGCATATTGTTATTTTGTATTGCGATATTTGCCGCACTGTTTCTCATCAGCATCCCATCTACAAAATTGATTCGCCTCACCAAATCCAAACAATATCTCGTTACATTTATGCTGCTGTTCGGAAATACGGGTTTTATCGGCATTCCCGTCATCAATGCACTCTACGGCGGCGACGCTCTTTTCTTCGCCGCAATCGTGGAACTGATCAACGACATCCTGTTGTTTACCGTCGGAATCTTGCTGATCCAGCTCTCGGCGGGCGTCAATGCCAAGATGAATTTCAAGCAGTTTTTAAGTCCCGGGCTTGTCGGCGTTATCATCGGCCTGGCTTTATTCCTCCTGGATATCAAGCTTCCGTCCCTGCTGGCCGGCTCGATCGAAATGATCGGAAATGCGACCACGCCGTTGACGATGTTCGTCATCGGCTTCCAGGTTGCAGGATTGAAAATCAAGGAAGTCGTGGGAGACTGGCAGGTCTATGCGGTTTTGGTTTTGCGGCTTCTGGCAGTGCCAGCGGTGGCGCTTCTCGTCGTAAAATTATTTGCTGGGGATTTTTCCCTCATGGAAAAGGTGCTGGTCATTTCCTTTGCAATGCCAGCGGCTGCCGTCTCGGCAATTTTCAGCCAGCAATATAATGGTGAAATCGCATTTGCCACGAAGAGCGTACTGCTCTCCACGGTGTTTTCTCTGCTGACGATACCGGTTTTCGCAATTATATTGGAGCTGTAAACAAAGGCAAACGGAGTAACAGGCGAGGATTTAAGCAGATATTCAAATGCGGCTTCAAACGAAGATCCATTTAAAGCTTAAATGGAAATGCCCAAAAACAAGAAATCACCCCCAAAGAAAAAGACGCAAGAATGCCTCTTGGGTTTCAAAATACCCCGTTTAAGCAACGGCCAGCATTTCACCGATGCCTGTCCCGATTTCCAGATAGTCCGTTCCCGAAGTGAACACCCGAAATTGATTGAATATGGATCATAAGCGTCCAACGGGAACGAATGCTTTAACTGATTATCATTTCTTTTGCTGGTATAATGCCCATTGATCAATCCTACGCTTGACTTAGGGAAATTATATACAAAATAATTTCCACAGTTCTTGCATTTCATCCAAAGTTTCGCCGAAGGGAATAACGGCCTATTATCTAAATCCATCACTTGCGGCGAACAATAATAAGGAATAAGCTCTTCCCCGCTGCTGCCGCACCAAGGGCATTCTTCTGTAATGTCTTCCGCTGCTGCCTGCCCTTTGTAATGGTATCTTACCCCAAAATTCGCCAGGCCAGGATAAACCGTAAATGCTTGTTCCGCCAGTTCATATGCCCGCATCGGATCTGTTTCGGCCATCTGCCGTGCGCATACATATATCCCCATCGCAGTGATCTCTTTCGAAAACTCACCCTGTAAATAAAAAGAAAGCACCTGAGCCAGTTCTTCATCTGAAAGATTGATCGTTTCCTGCTGGAAGCTTTCATATATTTTTACAGCGGCATAGGGAGCATATATTTCACCGGCATAGCGCAGCGAACTTTTTTCTTCATGGTCCGATAGCGTTCCGCTTTGTAGCGCCTCCATGATTCCCGATGACTGGCGCACAAAATCATTCTTGTTATCCGCAACCTGGCAAACGGCATCATACAATTCCATAATCCGGTGTTTATCCTTTGAAATATCAAACGGGGTTTCCTGAAGATGCTGCAATCTTTTCAACAGGTTAATCAATATCATCCTTCTCCTTCTGCACAAGCCTTAATATATTGCTATTTCAAAAATCATTATAAAAAAAATTGAATGAAAACACAATAAGCTTGCAAATTAACGATATCGCCCTGCATAAATTTTTTTCGCTTCAAGAGTCCATTTCCTGACGAAAGCTGCCTTTGCGTCCGTATACGCATCCCGATCATGTTCAAATAACTTCCACAGCTTCAATTTTAGCGTTTCATATTCCTTGGCAACCTGCGGATGCTCGTTCAAATAATCCCTGAAATACAATTCATCGCAATCCCCCGCATAGCGAAGGTGGATATGAAAAACCTTGTCAGCAAACCCGGCTTTCGTATATCCACGAGTAAACGATATTCTGCCCGGTTTCGTTGACATCCGCATAAAGCCATTGTTTTCAATGACTTTTGCCGTATCTTCAAGGGCGGCGGCCATAAAAGAGCGATTCGCACGAGATGGGTTCGCAGAGGAATTGGCAAGCAAGGGCTTTATGGGAGAGTGATTCGCAAGCGGATTTCTTATGGAAGAGAGTCCCGCAAACAGAGGCTTCCCCTGGGCAGAATCCTCGGATGAAATATTCTTATGAGCGTTCCCGTCTTGATGGACGGAATCCTGCGATATTTCGACTAGGATATCGACGATATCCTTTGCCCATATGCCAGATATCGCAGTACTCCCAATATGGCTGATTCGTTCAACGGGGCAATCAGACAATAGGTCTTTCAAAAAAATTTCCATTTCCTTATAATCCATATGCCACTTGTCATTGTGGGCAACAAGGGATATGGGAAACAGCTCCCATAATTCTTCAAAAGACATTTCCGATAATTCTTTGCACATTCTGAAATTACGCCCCTTCCCAATCCTATCAATCCGCCCCGCCACTTCCGCCAGCACGCCAATCGCTGTTCCCATTGCTGCACTGCCCGTTACTTTCTCCAGTGCTTCGCCAGCGCTTCGACCGCCTTTTCCGTTACTACGCTGCCCGTTGCTTTCATCAATGCATTATTCACTATTTTCGCCAGTACGCTGCTTGCTGCTTCCGCCAATGCTTTGTCCGCTTTTTTCACTTTTTTCGCCAGTGCGCCGATTTTACGGAATCACTTTGTGAACAAATGTTGCTTGTGGAATACACAATTCCGCTGATTTTGATTATATCGGACTTATGGACAAATTGCAAAGCGCACGAAACTACAAGTCAGGCAAGTACAAAGCCTAATTCCGTTTTTCCGTATTGGAATATAACAAATTCAGTTTTCCCGCCGCAAACCCGCCTACAAAGAACATTCCGGACGCAGGCTGCGGGTTTTCTTCCAGGAAATGATAAACGCCGATTGCTATTACTGGATAAATATAATACCTTATAAAAAATTCCTCCTAAGCGGAAAAAATATTTTCTGTTTAGGAGGAATCATATCTTCATACAGGATCTATCAGGGCAACACCCTTTCACTTACTTTCAGCTCTTTGAATAGATCGTTTTCGTGCTGACGCCTTCGAGCGCGCCCAGCTTGCCAGAAAGCGCATTGATCGTATCCGGGCCTGCTTCCAGCGCAATGCTGATGATGGACATAGCCTTTCTTGGATGCGGAACGCCCATGCGGCTCATGATAAATTTTCGGTAATCGTGAAGCAGTGCGTTCAGCGCTGCAACAGAATTTTCGTTTTCTACGATAATCCCGATCAAAGCCGTCCTCGTGTTTTCCGTAGCCATCATTGATTTCTCCTAGTCCATTCGTTCCGCACTGCGTCTTTAAATACACCTTGCCGCTTTCCATCCCGGGAAGATCCGCACTGCTCCGTTTGCAAGCCTTCCGCCGCTTGCTTCGCCATCTGTGATCCAAGCCTGCAAAACAGCCTGCCGTATCATATGACAAGCACGCATCGGCCGCACCGCTTTCACTTGCCCGCCAGGCCTGCCCATTACGCTCACTTTTTATGCCTGTGTCCACCCTCGGCGACGCTGCTCCTGATCGCCGACTTGGAAATCGCAACTTTCGCCTTCATTACATCATTTGGATCTGCATGGCTTTCATGTTTAACAAGCCAGTCCTCCGCTTTCGCCTTCTCGCTGAGTACCCGCTCCATGTCAATATCAGCAGACCATTCCACCGCATCCGTATAAATGATAATGCTGTCCTTCACATCGATAAAGCCGCCTGCAAGAGCGGCAACGCGAAAGTCATCTGGCGCAGCTCCGGCCTCCTGAATCCAAAGCTCCCCGATATCGAGGAGCTTGCAGGCCCAGGAATGCCCTGCCATAAATCCCTCGTCACCCTCCAGCGTTGTGACAATAACCAGCTCCACATCTCCCCGGTAGAACAGCTTGGAAGGAGTTATTATTTCCAATTTTACGCTATTCGCCATAATAATCTCCTATTATTACTTATTTCTTGCTATTTTCAAACTTCTCAACTACATCATCGATACCGCCCGCAAGCAAGAACATCTGCTCAGGGATTTCATCGTGCTTTCCTTCGAGGATTTCCTTGAAGCCCCGGATCGTTTCCTTGAGCGGCAGATACTTCCCTTCCATCCCAGTAAACTGCGCCGCAACGCTGAATGGCTGGGACAAAAATCGCTGTATTCTTCTCGCCCTTGCCACGAGAAGCTTATCGGAATCGGACAATTCATCCATTCCCAAAATAGCGATGATATCTTGCAAGTCCTTATATCGTTGCAGTACTTCCTGCACACGTCTTGCCGTAGAATAGTGTTCCTCGCCTAAAATAAGCGGGTCCATAATCCTTGAAGTGGATTCCAGCGGATCTACCGCCGGGTAAATTCCCAGTTCTGTAATCGCCCTGGAAAGCACCGTCGTCGCATCCAGATGGGCAAACGTCGTTGCCGGAGCAGGGTCAGTCAAGTCGTCAGCAGGCACATAAACCGCCTGTACCGACGTGATCGAACCCTTTTTCGTAGAAGTGATCCTCTCCTGCAAAGCGCCCATTTCCGTCGCCAGCGTCGGCTGGTATCCTACGGCGGAAGGCACACGCCCTAAAAGCGCTGAAACCTCCGAACCTGCCTGCGTGAAACGGAAAATGTTATCGATAAACAGAAGAACATCCTGGTTTTCCTGGTCACGGAAATATTCCGCCATCGTAAGTCCCGTCAGCGCCACACGCATCCTTGCGCCAGGCGGCTCATTCATCTGCCCGAATACCATCGACGTTTTGTCGATAACGCCGGATTCAATCATTTCATAATACAGGTCGTTTCCTTCCCTGGTTCTCTCGCCAACCCCAGCAAATACGGAAATCCCGCCGTGTTCCTTGGCGATGTTATTAATCAGTTCCTGGATCAATACGGTTTTGCCTACGCCAGCGCCACCGAACAGCCCGACTTTGCCGCCTCTGGTATACGGTGCAATCAAGTCGATTACTTTAATTCCCGTTTCAAAAATCTGCGCCGAGGTATCCTGTTCTTCAAAAGGTGGCGCCGCCCTGTGTATCGCAGCCGTAAGTTCAGTTTCAAGCGGACCTTTTTCGTCAATGGTTTCCCCGATTACATTGAACATCCTTCCCAGGACTTCTTTGCCTACAGGCACTTTAATCGGTTCTCCCGTATCGACAGCCTCCATCCCTCTCGTAAGCCCATCCGTTGAAGAAAGGGAAACGCATCTTGCCACATCATCACCGATGTGCTGTGCGACTTCTGCGACGATGACCCGGCCTTCATATTGAATATTCACTGCATTCAGCAGTTCCGGCATTTCATCCTCTTTAAACTTAATATCGATTACAGGACCTATGATTTGATGTATGATTCCTTTATTCATGGCCTCCTCCTAATTTTGTGCCTCTGATCCGGCAACGATTTCTATGATTTCATCCGTGATAGCCGCCTGCCTTGCCCGATTATAATTAAGGGACAGCTTATCCAGCATCTCTCGCGCATTGTCAGTAGCATTTTCCATCGCCATCCTCCTGGCGGCGTGTTCACAGGTAGCGGACTCTACCACAGCGGCATAAATCATCATTTCAACATATTTTGGAATCAGATAATTAAACACCGCTTCAACAGATGGTTCATACTCTACCGGTTTGGCGTTTCTCATAATTTCGGGATCGCGTTCAATCTCAAATGGAAGCAAGGTTACATTTTTTACCTCCTGCTCCATCGAACTGATAAAAGATGTGTAAATCAACACCACTTCATCGATTTCGCCCCTGTTATACATCTCGATGATCGGCCTGCTCATCTCCCTGGTTTCCAAGAAGGAAATGTTTTCCGGCGGCGCCAGGTAATCATCGTATATCTTATAGTTTCTCTTTTCAAAGTACTCTTTCGCCTTTGTCCCAATCGCAAAGATAACTGGTTCTTCCCAGTCCGCGTCGATTTCCCGCTGGGCTTCCTTCAAAATATTGCTGTTAAAACCGCCGCAAAGCCCCCGGCAACTCGTCACGACAATATAACAGGTCGTTTTGATCTCCCTGTTTCCCAGAAGGTACTCCTGTGGAATATCCTGGCTGCTGTTAAAGATTTCTGCGATTGTATGTGTGATATAGTGTGAGTTTTCATTGGTCTTTTCAAAAATCGCTTTCGCTTTTCGCAGCTTTCCCGCCGATACCAGCTTCATTGCGTTAGTGATATGCTCCGTACTGGTAACGCTTTTGATTCGCCGTTTGATATCCTGCATGCTTTCCGCTGCCATTCCCACACCTCCTTTTTGCTTTTCTTGTGCGTTCTGCCCGCTATGCCTGCCTTTCGCCCTTCATGCTTACAAACAACCTGATCTGCCCTTAGCCTCAAGCCGCATCCTTTACTGTGGGCAAAAACCGTATCCGCTTTGATATGAAATCAGCTAAGAAGCTCCATCCGCCGCCTCTGCCCGCAGGCAAACGGCCGCATCCAATCCCTGCAGGACTGCATATGCCGCACCTTATTCTCGTTCATTGATAAATAGCGTCCTTTTATTCCGCTTATTCCGCCTCATTCGGCTGAACGGTCTCGTCATTCGCTTCCAACCCTAAATCCTTCATGAAGCTCTTTTTAAACACCGTAAGGCCTTCCACCAGTTTTTCCTCGGTCTCTTTCTCAAGCTGCCCGCTCGCCTTGATCGCTTTTCCCACTTCGGGATAATGCGTATCCATGAAATCGTAAAGCCCCTTCTCAAAGGCTTTGACGTTCTCCGTGCCGATATCCGTAAGGTAGTGGTTGATTGCAGCGTAAATAATCATCACCTGTTTTTCAACTGCGACAGGCTGGTACTGCGGCTGCTTCAAGATTTCCATCAGGATTTCACCATGCTCCAGCCGGTCCTTGGTGTCCTTATCCAGGTCCGATCCGAACTGGGAGAAGCTTGCCAGCTCCCTGTACTGCGCCAGCTCCAGCTTAACCGTGCTGGAAACTTTTTTCATTGCCTTAATCTGTGCATTTCCGCCTACACGGGATACGGAAATACCTGCATTTACAGCAGGCCTCTGCCCCGTGAAGAACAGCTCCGTTTCCAAGAAGATCTGCCCGTCGGTAATGGAAATCACGTTGGTCGGGATATACGCCGACACATCGCCCGCTTGCGTTTCAATGATCGGAAGCGCTGTAATCGAGCCGCCTCCCAGCTCATCCGAAAGCTTCGCAGCTCTTTCCAAAAGCCTTGAATGCAAGTAAAAAACATCCCCCGGATAGGCTTCCCGTCCGGGTGGCCTGCGAAGAAGAAGCGACATGGCCCTGTACGCCACCGCATGCTTGGAAAGATCGTCATAAATAATCAAGACGTCCTTTCCCTGGTACATGAAATGCTCCCCGATCGCACATCCGGCATAAGGCGCAATATATTGCAGGGGAGATACGTCCGAAGCAGTTGCCGAAACCACGATCGTATACGCCATCGCCCCCTTATCCTCCAAGGACTGCACGAGCTGCGCTACCGTTGACGCTTTCTGCCCGATGGCGACGTAAATACAGATTACATCCTCATCCTTTTGGTTCAGGATCGTATCGACGGCAATGGCGGTCTTTCCCGTCTGCCTGTCGCCGATGATCAGCTCCCTCTGTCCCCTGCCGATCGGAATCATGGAATCGATCGCCTTGATTCCCGTTTGCAACGGCTGATGCACTGATTTTCTCTGCAAAACGCCAGGAGCGGGAGATTCGATCGGTCTCGTCCCTTCGCTTCTAACCGGTCCTTTCCCATCGATCGGCTGTCCAAGCGCATTGACGACGCGCCCTAAGAGATCTTCCCCGACAGGGACTTCAACAACCGTGCCAGTCGGCTTTACAACGTCCCCTTCGCGGATATCCCGGTCAGATCCCAATATTACAGCGCCCACATTATCTTCTTCCAGGTTGAGCGCCATGCCATACGTATTTCCCGTGAACTCCAAAAGCTCGCCCGCCATGCAGTTTTCAAGCCCATAAACCCTGGCGATGCCGTCGCCTACCTGAATTACCGTGCCAAAATCCGAAACATCTATTTTATTCTTATAGTTCTTGATCTGTTCCTTTATAACCGCACTTATTTCTTCCGGTCTCAAGTTCATATCTTTCCTCCCTGGTTCAATTTGATTTGACTTCCTAAATCGTCAAATTTCTTCCTGATGGACATATCGATGATCTTGCCTTCTACAAGAACCTTAACGCCGCCCATCAGCTTGGGATCGATTTCATTTTCCAGCCTTACATTGGCCTGAAACAGCTTGGAAATATCCGCTTCCAGCCCGCTTATCCGTTCCTTGTCAAGCGGTTCTACAGAGTAAACCGTTCCATAGGAAAGCCCTTCTGCCTGATCCATCATCTTCTTGTACGCCTTGATCATTTTTTCAAAATGGCCGGTTCGCCTCTTGTCGATCAGCACATAGATGAAATGCAAAAGCAAATCGCAGATTTTACCGCCGAAGACCTGCTCAATCACCGCCTTTTTCTCATTTGCCGAAATGGCGGGGTAATTCATGAAAGTATGCAAACCAGGCTCCTGCTTCAATATGCCAAGAACCTCTGTCGCTTCCTCCATGACCCGGGCAGTCTGGCCGGTATCCTTCGCAGCCTCAAACAATGCGCTGCCGTAAGTCAAATCAATGGTTAATTCTGCCATCCCTTACTCCTTGCCTGTCTGATTACTTCATCCACGATAGCCTCCTGGCCAACCCGCTGGATTTCGCGTTCTACGATCTTCTCAGCAACAAGAACCGCCAAAGCGGCGACTTCCTGGCGCATTTCTTCCATGGCTCTCTCTTTTTCGCGCTCGATGGACTGTTCCGCCTTCGCCATAATATCCGTAGCCTTCTGGTTCGCATCCTCTATGATCGTCCTGGCCTGTTCGTCCGCCTTGGCCTTTGCCTCCCGGACGATTTCCCTGCCTTCTTCCTCCACCTTGGCGATGCGCTTATTGTAATTCTGCATCTTTTCGTCGGCTCTTCTGTTCGTCAGCTCCGCATTCTCCAATGCATCCTGAATGGATTGTTTTCTCGTATCCATTAAATTCAGGAACGGCTTATACAGGAATTTCCCCAAAACGCCTACCAGGATAAGAAAATTAATCAGGTAAAATATAAACTCTGTTAAACTGATCCCCAATGCTTCAACCATAGTATCGCCTTCCTTCCATTGAAGTTTTTCGTAAAGCCTGCGTTATATCTTTGAGAACAGCAGAAACGCAATCAGAAGCCCGTAAATACTAAGCGACTCCATAAATGCAAAGGAAAGTATCATGTTGGTACGAAGCATACCCGCAGCTTCCGGCTGCCGAGCCATTCCTTCCAAAGCCTTTGCAGCTGCAATTCCCTGGCCGATTCCAGGTCCTATCGTTGCTAAACCGATAGCCAATGCTGCCCCTATTGCGATTAAACCCATAATTGATCTCCTTTCATTTTTGCAAGTTTATTTATTTTACAGCGGAGTCTCCTGCGAGCCTCCGCATATAGGCGATGTTTCCTGCAAAGCTATGCTTTCTGCAAGCCGCTATGCAAAAGCGCTTTTCCTTGCGGGACGCTCCGGCGGCAAAGCCGGCCTGCGCTTTCCAGCCGATGCCGTTCAAACGCCAAAGCGAGCCTATGCTCCGCAACGCCGCAAGCAACACTTTTTATGCGATATGCTTCGGGCGGCAGGGCATTCCCGTGCTTTGCAAACCTGTGCGCCTGCCCTTTCCGATGCCGTGCTTCGCAACCCTACAGATGTTCCTCTTCCGGCAAAGCCTCCTTGATATAAATCGCAGCCAAAAGGGAAAATACCAATGCCTGCACCAGCCCCATCAGTACGCCGAGCGCCTGCATGATGACAGGAAGCCCGACCGGAATCAAATCGAAAAAGGACGCCGTTACCGTGTGTTCGCCAAAAATATTGCCATACAGCCTCAAAGTGAGCGATACCGGCCTGACAATTTCTTCGATAATCATCAGCGGCAGCAAAAAGACGAATGGCTGCGTCAGATGTTTGAAATAGCTTAATCCATGATGCTCCTTAATTCCTATGCCCTGCGTGGCAAAGAATACGATAATTGCCATCGCCGCCGTACAGTTGATCGAACCCGTCGGCGCATCGACGCCGTTGATATGGCCAGCCCCCGGCAAAAGCCCCGAGTAATTACATAACAAAATATATATGAACAGCGTCGCAATCAGCGGAAAATACTGTTTGCACGCTTTGTTTCCCATAATTCCTTCAAAAAAGCGGAACAGGCTTTCGATCGCCCACTCGACAAAATTCTGCACGCCCGAAGGAACTGTCTGAAGCCTTTTTCCCGCATAAATGGAAAACCCGCAGATTAACACTGTAATTACTGCACTCGTTATCATGCCGTTCGATATGCCCATCGCGTTTAAGTTTTCGATCATATTAAAGCTCCCCCTCCCGCTTGTTTTCCCGTTTTTTTCTAAAAGCAGGCCGGCGGCTCATGACGGTCAGCCCGATGGCCGTTCCAACCAAAAATGTGATTCCGTCAAAGGGTACGAGTTCCCTAGTAAAAAACACCGCCGCTAACGCTGCGACATTCACGATATTGCTGGCGAACATCCTGCCATAAAGCGATCCCGCCTCATTCGGCGCATAAGCCTCATCGTTTTTTCGTAAATAATTTTCCCATATGAAAAGGTTTTTGAAATATCCGATGATACCGCCCAAAACCAATCCCGTTATGAGTCCTGCCGCATAAGACAATCGACTTCCGCTCCTCTCGCTCCATATCACAGACTATTTTGGTTAAATTATACACCAATTTATAAAAATTGTGAAACAATTTTATAGAAATTTGATTATTTTTTGCCCATCTTCCCTGAAAGATAAATGATAAATTGCATTCATCTTGGAAAGCGGCGCAGACTCTGCACATTTCACTTTTTTTGCTGCAATTATACAGAATCTTTTCATTCCCGCCGCCAATAAAATAACTAATTTGCGTTTTTCTCTGTTGTTTTAGAAAAACCACTTCATTGCAAGGCATAAGGCATTTTTCGCCCCTCCAGCGTTCATTTACGGAAGCAGCAACCACAAACGCTGTATCAATGAGGTGAAAATTTTCACTTATACAGGCATTGAGAAAATATGGAATCCGTATTAAAAATCCCGGCCTTCCAAAGCAAACAAAATGAAGGCTTTATGCGATATAGGATGCCCAATATCCTGCCTTGCCCAATGCAACCAACACAGCCAGCGCGCCCCATGCCAGGACATCAGCGCCGCAAGAAAGCGATACAGCCAGCGCGGCCAGCACCATGCGCTCCCTTTCCCTGCTTGCATTAAGCGGGAACACATCCAGCGCGGCCAGCACAGCAAAGGTTTCATCCCGTTGCCTTTAGCCCTCGATATCATGGATCACGTTCCGCAGCCATTTTTTCGCCAGATACCGCTTCGTTAAAATCAGCCCTTTCACAACCTCTTCACATTTCACCGCTAAAAGTGCGAAATAAATCGGCCATCCAAGATAAAGCGATGCGATAAAGGCCATCGGCACGCCGATCAGCCACACCGTCCCGACCTCGGTGAACATGGCAAACTTCGTATCGCCGCCGCATCGCAAGTTGCCCGTAATCTGTATCCCGTTGTAAAGAGCCAGCCACAACGTAGCGCCGTATATGATCAAAATTTTAGAAGCGTACTCAGCGCCTTCCGCCGTAAAGTCGAACAAGGAGAGCAGCGGCTCGCCCGCCAGGATCACGCCCACGCCTAAAACGACGCCAGCTAAAAGGCCCATGACCGTCATTTTTTTCGACATTTCATAAGCCAGCTCCGTTTTCCCTTCGCCCAGCTTCTGCCCTACGAGAATCAGCACCGCATCGCCGATGCTGAAAGCCGCCATCGAAAACAAGTTATTGATGGTATTGCACGCCTGGATTGCTGCGCCCGCCGTGATGCTAATCCGGGCAAAGGCGGCAACATACAGGGACGTCCCGATCCCCCACATCGTTTCGTTTATCGTTGTAGGGAGCGCATTGCGCACGATCCGCACCGCCAGCTCCCGTCCATACCTAAAATATTCCGAAAGCTTCCCCGCAATAATATTTTTACGCCCGAAAACGACAAACAGAATCAGCCCCATTTCAAGCGTCCTGGCAATGGCGGTCGCCAGGGCGGCCCCAGCGACACCCAGGGCTGGCGCGCCGAATTTACCGAAAATCAGCACGTAATTTAAAAACGTATTGGTCACAATCGCAACCACGCTGGCATAAAGCGGCAATCTCGTCTGCTGCGTCGCCCGCAATGCCACGGTAAACGGCTGCGTGACAGCAAGCAGCAGGAAAATCACCGAGCCGATCCGCACATAATCGACGCCCAGCGCAATCACGTCCGGATATTTTGTGAAAACCCGCAATATGTACTGGGGGAAAACCATGCCCCCGAAGAAAAAGAGCAATCCGATTCCCATCGCAACGGTCAAGGCGAATCCCGTCGTCCGCTTGATATTCTTCAAATCCTTAACTCCGTAAAACTGGGAGATAAAGGTTGCCGAACCGCTGGTAAAGCCAAACAAAAGCATCCAGTGTATGAAAAAAATCTGCACCGATACGCCGACGGCGTTAAGCTCCAGTTCCCCCAGGCTTCCGACCATCAAGTTATCGATCAAGCTCAGGCTGGATGCGATCAGGCTCTGAATGGCGATCGGCAAGGCGATCCGCCCCATCATCCGTAGCAGCTCCGTATTTTTTATCGTATTCAAATTTGCTGGCGCACTCATGCTTTTCAGTCCTTTTTTCTTTTTTTATCTTGCTTGCTTTAATATTGACATTCCGGTTGCTCGTATCCGAAAGCAGCACATAGATGAGCATGGCCGCAATCGCCGTAAGACCCACGTACTCGACCACAAATCCCCTGCTGTACAGCACTGCGACGACGCCCATAATGCCGCTGATGCAGTACATAAGCATCACCGTCCGCCGCTGCCCGTACCCGGCTCTCATGATCCTGTGATGCAAATGTTCCTTGTCCGCCGTGCCAATGGACTGGCGCTTAGCAAGCCGCCTTATGATCGCCATCGCCGTATCAAAAATAGGCAGCCCCAGCACCAAGGCCGGAATGATTACCACGACGATCGTCGTGCTTTTTGCCGTTCCCAAAATCGAAAACGCAGCGATGGAAAACCCTAAAAGCTCCGATCCGCTGTCACCCATAAAAATCTTCGCCGGATGAAAATTATAAGGCAAAAATCCCAGCGCAGCCCCGGCGACGACCATCATTGCCAGCGTCGTAAAATACTGGCCGTTGATATATGCCACATATCCGATGCAAAGCGCAGAAATCGCTGCAATCCCCGCCGCCAGCCCATCCAGCCCGTCAATCAGGTTCAACGCATTCGTAATGGCAACGATCCATAGTATCGTAATTAAAAAACAAGCGGCATCCCCGAACATCATATTGCCATCCCCAAAATAATTGGTGATGAACTCGATCCTGATCCCCTGCACATACAAAACCAGCGCACAAACCAACTGCCCTGCAAATTTAACGATCGGACGCAGGTTTTTCAAATCATCCACTAATCCCAAAACATATATCATCGTACAGCCGATCATGATGCTCACCAGATGCATATTCCCATGTGCAAAAATAGCCAGCGAGATCATAATCCCTGCATATATGGCAATGCCGCCAAATCTCGGCATCGCTTTGCTGTGCATCCTTCTCTCATCCTTGGGAATGTCCATCGCCCCGATTTTAGGGGCAGCCCAAACCGCAAGGGGCGTGACGGCCAAGGAAACCACCAGGGCAACTAGAAAAGGACCCCATAATTCCATGCTTGTCGCTGTCACTTCTATTCTCCTAACATCACAATTCTGAGCCCGGCTTCCTGCAAAATGTCCACCGATAGCTGGTCAGGATACCCATCCCGCACGACGATCCGCCTGATTCCCGCATTTATGATCATCTTCGCACAGATTACGCAAGGCTGGTGCGTGATGTAAATCGTCGCCCCTTCAATGCTTTGCCCCAGCGTTGCCGCCTGGATGATGGCATTCTGTTCCGCATGCAAAGCCCGGCAAAGCTCGTGCTTTTCACCTGACGGGACGCCAAGCTGCTGCCGCAGGCATCCGCCTTCCCGTTCGCCGCAATGCGCAAGCCCTCTGGGCGCTCCGTTATAACCAGTGGCTACGATATGCCTGTCCTTTACGATCACAGCTCCCACCTGCCGCCTCAAGCACGTAGACCTTCTGGCAGTAAGCGCCGCCATCTCCATAAAATATTCGTCCCATCCAGGTCTGTTGTCCATTTCATTTCTCCTTATTTGCTTTGTTCCCTGTAATAAACCTCCGCCAGGTACAGGCCGTAAGGCGGCGCCGTATGCCCTGCTGCGGATCTGTCCCCGCATGCAAGAATGCGTTTCATTCCGCCTGCGGATTTCTTTCCCAAACCGATGTCTACAAGCGTCCCTGTTATGATTCTTACCATATTGTACAAAAAGCCGTCGCCGCTGATGTGAATCTCTACATCACCCGCAAAGCCGCCCGCAAAATCCGGCCTGCGTGCAGGCTTCTGCCTGCCTGTAGATTCTGCCCTGCCAGCGGTCTTTTTCATGCCCGCATCCGGGGATTTTCCCGCCAGCGGCAGCCCCGCCAGATTTCGTTCGTCCAAGAACTCCGCCGTCCGTTGCCCGCACGCCGCCGCAAGAGGCCTTCCCGCACGCCGCTCCCGCACCGCCAATACCTCCGCATCAAATATCGTCCGCACCGTCGTCTTGCGCGGATTTCCGCCTGCGCTCTCAAAGGATTTGAAATCATGCGTCCCCTTCAAATAAGCGGCGGCGCTTTTCATTGCGCTGATGTCCAGCGGCCTGTCCACATGATAAACATAATTCCGCTGAAAGAGATCGACTACCCCTGTGTTGTTGATCCTGTAAATGTATTTTTTCCCTTTGGCGTCAAACCTGGCATGGAAGGAAAGCGGCATTTCCTCTGCGGCAGTAATCCGGATCGGCGCAATCGCAAACGAACTCTTTTCCCGCCCCGCTAAAACATTATTCACCACCAACGGAATCCGCTCCACCGGAATCTTGATATCCGCCCGAAAAGACGCCCTTTGCCCCAGCGCATGAACGCCTGCATCCGTCCTGCTCGTCCCGTTCAGCAAGACTGGAACGTGAAATACCGAGGACAGCGCCGTTTCCAGATATCCTTGTACGGTTTCCTTGTCCGGCTGTCTCTGCCACCCGGAAAATCCAGAGCCATCATATGAAATTGTCAGCAGGATATTCTTTTCCATAATATATTATTGTAACATATCACGGCATCAATGGAAACAAAATAAAAATGTAAAGCGCACCCCAAGCGCAGATATACGGTCCTAACGGTTTCACATCATCTTTTTTATACCTTCCCGACGCCAAGCCGATGGCAGCGGCAAGCCCGCTGAAAATCGACGAACCAATCAGCACGATCAATACGCCCTTGATCCCAAGCGCCAACCCGATCGATGCGAAAAGCTTCACGTCCCCGAACCCCATCACTTCCCTGCCGAACGCCGCCGCACCCAGCGCCGCTACCAAGAGCATCACGCCGCCGCCAATCAATGCGCCCAGTACAGGCTGCCAGACGCTTTGGTGGTACGGCACAAAACCGAAGGCCGATATTGCCAGCATGATGACGAACTGGTCGGGGATGATCATATATTTTAAATCCGCCAGCCCGATGATCAGTAATGCCCAGCAAGCAAACAAGCCTGCCGCAGCAAACTGAACGTCGAAAAAAGAAAGCCTGATCAAAAGGCAGGCAAAGCCTGCGGCATAAACCCACCGCCAGGGAAAGCCTTTAATCCGCTGCACATACGGATCTTGCAAAAGCTGGGATGGTTTTTCCCCATAGTCGCACAGCCATGCAGCTGGCATTTTGTTGAAAATATATATCGCGGCACAGCCTGCCAGGATTCCCAGCAAGAGGCTTATTCCAATCTTAAACAATACGGCCACCATTCCATAAAACCTCCTATATCTACTTTATTCTATCAATTTCAGTTTTGCACTACAATATAATTTTAGGGATTTTGTCGTTTCCTGCCAGATGCCGTCGTACGGTTTATGTGGAAAACCAATTCATTTACAGATACAATCAGCTTAAAAGAAAAACTTCAAAAGAAAGGGGTTATTATGAACATAGTTGCCAATATAACACAAGATATTGTATTAATCGTTGAAGATACTGTAGCCAATCATGAGGTAATCCGAACGTTTCTCAACGACATCAATGTAAGATGTGAAAGTGCATTTGATGGCATGGAAGCGGTAACAAGATGCAGCTTAGTTGAAAAAAATTACTACTCGCTCATCCTCATGGACATCAATTTGCCCAAAATGAATGGATTTCAAACGGCCACAAAACTGCGGAGCCTGGGAATGAAAGCCCCGATTATCGCAATCACCGCATCCAGCAAGGACGATGCCAGGCTGAACGATGCGCGCGGGCTTTTTGATGCGTTCTTGTTTAAACCGTTTAATTCATCTGAATTCCTTACCGCAATTTCCCCGTATGTCCACAATGCATTACAATACTCCTTGGCGCCGAATGCCATGCAAAAAAAGGAAGATAGCACGCCTGCAGTCGATCCGCAAATTTGCGATGTCCAGCGGGCAGTCGATAATATGGGCGGAAGCTTCCGGCTCTTTGAAAAGCATTTTAACCATTTCAAGCGAAACAATGCGGATCTGGCATTCCGCATGGAATCTTTGGTTCAGCAAAACCATTTCCCTGAGTGTTCCGTGCTTTGCCACTCGATCAAAGGACTCTCCGGGATGCTTGGCCTTACTGCGCTTTATGAGCATATGATCGCATTGGAAGAATGCCTCAATAAAATGCCCGCACCCCCAGCGCAAGGTGAAGATGCGCAGAATGGAGCGGCACAAAGCGGAAATGTACAGAACGATATGCCACAGGGCAAGGCAATGCAGGGAAAAGCCAGGCAGAACGATACGGTACAAATCGGAATCTCGCAAGGCGAAGACGCGCAGAATGAGACAGCGCAGGGAAAAGCGCTCCAGCATAAAATCTGTGAACTGCTCCCTGCCATAAAAAACGACATCCGCCTGGTATGCAAGGTGCAAGTTTAACATTTGTTCCACGATCACAAATAGCCGCGCAAAGCGGCTATTTTTAGCAGTTCTCCTTTTTTATAAACGGTAAGCACGCAAGGACAAGCCTCAAAAAAATGGGATATACTGCCTGTATCCGTTTCGATTCAAAGGCATATAGCGAATGCAAAGCGCAGCGGATGGACGATGCATATTACATTTCGCCGCCAGCCGCCTGCCTGACCGCCTGGCGCAGCCGTTCTGCATCGCTGATTGTGTTGATCTGCCTTCGCAGAGCCGCCGCACCACGAATCCCTTTTGCATACCAGCCTACGTGCTTGCGGATCTGCCGCACTGCTATGTTTTCACCTTTATCAGAAACAACCAGGTCAAAATGCTTTAGCAGCATATGCATCTTTTCCGCACAAGACGGCGGAGGCGGAAGCGGTTTGCCTTGCCACAGGCAAATAGCGTCCCGAAAGATCCATGGATTGCCCAATGCGCCCCGGGCGATCATCACACCATCACATCCGGTCTGCTCCAGCATGGCCACAGCATCCTTGCCCGAAGCCACATCCCCATTGCCGATCACGGGAATACCCACGGCGTTTTTTACATCGGCGATCACCTGCCAGTCAGCTTTTCCTTCATAAAACTGCTCCCGTGTCCTGCCATGGACAGTAACTGCCGAAGCCCCAGCAGCCGCAAGCGCCTTCGCCGTTTCCACCGCAGTATTGCTTCCCCGCTCAAAGCCCATCCTAATCTTAGCGGTAACGGGTTTTCCCGCATTTTTTACCATGGCGTTCACCACATCGTAGAGGAGGTCCAACTGTTTCAGCAGCGCCGAGCCTTCCCCGTTCCGCACGATCTTAGGAACGGGACAGCCGGCGTTAAGATCCAGGAGCGGATTTGCCTCATCCGCCAGCTCCTTTGCCGCAAAAGCCATGATCTCCGGATCGCTGCCGAAGAGCTGAAAAGCGACAGGACCTTCTCCTTCTCCGATTTCCAGCAAGTCCCGGCTCTTCCGATCGCCATACCACAGCCCTTTCCCGCTCACCATTTCCGTATACGTCAAAGAAGCCCCTTGCTGTGCGCAGAGACTCCTCATCGCTTTATCCGTTATTCCCGCCAAAGGGGCAAGCACAAAAGGCGTTTCAAGCTGAAGCGAGCCAATTTCAATAGGCCTGTTCTTCATAACTGCACTCATGCCTCTCTTTATCGCCTTTTATCTCCGTTCTCCTGTTTTTTCTGTTCTTCTCATATATCATCTCAAGCCCTTCAAGCGTCAGCATCTTATCCACATGGTCAATGCAATCGATCCCTGAATCGATCATGGAAGCAAGGCCGCCTGTGGCGATCACCTTGACCTCCTGCGATTCATCACAGCTATACGCCTGAAGCTCTTTTTTCATTTTCTTGACGATATAATCCACCATGCCCATATGCCCGTATACCAAACCCGACTGCATACTATTGATGGTGTTCCTGCAAATCACGTGTCCCGGTTCCTCCAATTCTACTTTTGGAAGCTTCGAGGTCTTCTCGAACAACGCCTCCGAGGCGATTTTCAGCCCGGGCGCAATCGACCCGCCGATGTATTCTGCCTTGGCAGTAACCGCACAGAATGTCGTAGCAGTACCAAAATCGATGATGATCAAAGGACCGCCGTACTTGGTATGCGCTGCAACGGCATTGACAATCCTGTCCGAGCCGACCTGCTTCGGGTTATCGTATTTTACGACAAGCCCTGTTTTAATGCCCGGGCCTATGACGATCGCCTTGCGGTTAAAGTATTTCATGGAAAGATGCTGTAGCGTATACAAGACCGATGGGACTACCGTGGAAATGATAACATCTTTCACGCTTTCCGGTTTCAGCCCTTCATGCTGAAATAACTGCCCTACAATCATGCCGTATTCATCGGCGCTTTTATTGTTGTCTGTCTCCAGCCGCCAGTTGGTAATCATCTTGCCATCTTTAAATACGCCCAATACGATATTGGTATTTCCTACATCAAATGCCAGTAGCATGACTTTCTCCTTTTCGTGATTATTTCAAGGTGACGAGAACAGCGCCCGCATTTACGGACGCGCCTTTTGATGCAGGAATCGTATCCACCGTTCCCGCCGCTGGCGCCATGATCTCGTTTTCCATCTTCATGGCTTCCAGGATTACCAGCACGTCGCCTTTGTTTACAGCTTGTCCCGGGCTGACTTTGATGTCCAGGACAGTTCCCGGCATCGGCGCTGGATCAGAGGCTGGCGCCGGGGAAGAAGCTGGCGCTGCTGCCGGAAAAGACCCAGGGGCAGATGCGGCTGTAGCGCCTGCGCCAACCTCCTCCACTTCCACTTCATAAACCGTTCCATTCACCGTGATATTATATTTTTTCATCGTTATATCCATTCCTTTCGACCTGATCTCCGCTATTATATGCGAGCAAAGCCCATACCCGATTCATGCGCTTATCCCTGATGAAAGCTTTTATCTTCGGTTGAAATTCTGCTCTCTGATGAAGGGACCTTATCCCCTGCGCAACGCTTTATGCCCAAATAAAGCTTCCATCCCCGGGCAACATTTTTATGTTCAGTTAAAGCATTGATTCCCGGGCAACGCTTTTGCGCTCAATTTAAAGGTTTCTGGCTCTGGGCAAAATCCTTGTGTTTGATGAAAGCTCCTATCTCCGGCCAAAGCTTTTAGCCCTGCGGGAATCGTTTCGAGCCAATTAAAACTTTCGTCCCTGCGCAATGCATTTTCACCCTGATTGAAATATAGTCAAATCTTTCTGCTCCGAATGCATTCCGCCCTGGCCGCATTGACCCAAGGATTCGTGCCGCCTGAAACCCTGCTGATCTTTTTAACGACCAGATTGCCCGTGCCGCCGCTTTCCTGATATGCACAGATGGCTGCCGCAATCACCGCTGCGATCACCTCATCGCTTCCCTGCTCCTGCGCATTTGCCGCAATGCCCGCAACACCAAGCGATGAATCTTCTTGCGATACACCAGCGGCAGGCGGCGCATCCGCTTGTGATCCGGCTGCTTCCGCCGGGGAAACTGCCTTATCTTTCTTCTGCACAGCATCCATCATTCTTCCCATGACTGCGACAAAGCCCCACAGGATGCAGAGAATAACGAAAGTAATCCCCATGCCCATGAGCATAGTAACAGCCGACCCGGCCATCTTTTCACCAAAGCTTAAAGAGCCAAACAGTGCGGGATCTGAAAACTTTTCCATTAAACCCATCCGATCACCTCCTAAAGCGGAATATTGCCATGCTTCTTAGCAGGAAGCGACTCCCGCTTCGTACGCAGCATATCCAAGGCGCTGATCACGCGCTGCCTTGTGTGCGCAGGCTCGACAATGTCATCGACATACCCGAGTTCTGCCGCCCGGTATGGATTATTGAATTTCTCTTCATATTCTGCTATTTTCTCTTCCCGGACCTTCTGCGGATCATCCGCTTCCTTGATTTCCTTTTTGATCGGGGAAATGATATTGACCGCGCCGGATGCGCCCATGACTGCAATCTGCGCGCTCGGCCACGCCATAACCACATCAGCGCCCAGCTCTTTATTGCACATTCCTATGTATGCACCGCCATAGGCTTTCCGCAGGATAACCGTCACCTTCGGAACGGTCGCCTCACAGTAGGCATAGAGCATCTTCGCCCCATGCCTGATGATGCCGCCGTGTTCCTGCCCTGTTCCAGGGAGAAATCCAGGCACGTCCTCTATCGTCAAAAGCGGAATATTGAACGCATCGCATCGCCTGATAAACCGTGCGGCTTTGTCGGACGCATCGATATCGAGGCATCCTGCACCGAACATCGGCTGGTTGGCAACGACGCCCACCGTAGCGCCGTCCAACCGAATATAACAAGTAACGATATTTTTCGCATAATGCGGCATAATGTCAAAAATCTTGCCGTCATCTGCAATGCTGCGGATTACAGCGTACATATCATATGCTTTATTTGGATTATCGGGAATGATCTCGTTAAGCTGCGGGATGATTCTGTTCGCATCATCGCCAGAAGACTTGACGGGAGGCGTTTCCATATTGTTGGATGGCATATAGCCGAGAAGCTCCCGCACCAGAAACAGCGTCTTTTCATCGTCTTCGCCGATGAAGTGCGCCACGCCGCTGATGCTGTTATGAGTCATTGCCCCGCCAAGCTGCTCCGCCGTCACTTCCTCGCCTGTAACGGTCTTGATGACGTTCGGTCCGGTGATGAACATCTGGCTGGTCTTGTCCACCATGAAGACGAAATCGGTAATCGCAGGCGAATAAACCGCGCCGCCTGCACACGGTCCCATAATCACGGAAATCTGCGGGATCACGCCCGAAGAAACCGTGTTATTGCGAAAAATCTTCCCAAAACCCGAAAGAGCCGCCACGCCTTCCTCCACCCTGGCTCCGCCGGAATCCTGCAAGCCTACGATGGGCGCGCCCATTTTAAGCGCCATGTTCTGCACCTTAACGATTTTTTCCGCATGATACTCGCCCAGGGAACCGCCGCTTACCGTAAAATCCTGTGCGAAAGCAAACACGAGCCTGCCTTCCACCTGCCCATACCCGGTAACGACGCCGTCGCCCGGCAATTCTTTTTCATCCATGCCAAAATTATTGCATCTATGCTTGACAAAGACATCCATTTCAACAAAGCTATCCTTGTCAAAGAGAATTTCCAGCCGTTCCCTTGCAGTAAGCTTGCCTTTCGCATGCTGCGCATCGATTCTTTTTTCGCCGCCGCCCCGTATGATTTTCGCTTTCATTTCATGGAGCTGCTCAAGCTTATTCATTTATGCATCCTCCTGCCTGATAACATTTTCCTGCAAACGCTAAAATGCTGCGCCAGCCAGATTTGCAAGAAATACCCGGCATATGCGCCGGAATTTCTTTCCGCTGGTCAGCCGTCTGCCTATCGGCCGCACGCCGCTTATTTTGCTATTGCCTATCGGCCGCCAGCCATTTATTTTCCCATTACGCAACGGCCGCCAGCCATTTATTTTCTTATTGTCCATCGGCCGCTAGCTACTTATTTTCTTATCGCTTATCGGCTGCACGCCTCTTGCTGCTCCGGATTCTTATGAAGCGGGTACTTGTCCGTCAGTTCCTTCACGATCGCCCGCGCCTCATCCATCGCTTTCGCCTCTCCATGGCTATCGATCACAAGCGCAATCGCTTCCACCGTCTTTACGACGTCCGCCTCCTGAAATCCCCTGCTGGTCATCGCAGGCGTTCCCAGGCGCAGGCCGCTCGTAACGAACGGGCTTTGCGGATCATTTGGAATCGTATTCTTATTCGTGGTGATATTCGCCTCGTCAAGAAGGTTTTCCGCCTGTTTTCCCGTCACGCCCTTATTGACCAGCTTGACCAAAACCAAATGGTTATCCGTGCCGCCAGAAACCAGCTCAAAATCCTTTTCCCGCAGCGCTTTCGCCAGCGCAGCCGCATTCTTGATAACTTGTTTTTGATATTCCGCAAACCCCTGTTCCATCGCTTCCTTAAAGCACACTGCCTTCGCCGCAATGATGTGCATCAGCGGACCGCCCTGCGTTCCTGGGAATATCGCTTTATCGATCGCTTTCGCATACTTTTCTTTGCAAAGGATCAGGCCGCCCCTCGGTCCCCTGAGCGTCTTGTGCGTCGTGCTGGTGACGATATCCGCATATTCCATCGGATTTGGATGAAGCCCAGCCGCTACAAGGCCTGCGATGTGCGCCATGTCCACCATCAAAATCGCTCCTGCCTCATCTGCGATTTCCCGGAACTTGTCGGTATGGATCGTACGCGGATATGCCGATGCACCGGCTACGATGAGCTTCGGTTTATGTTTGCGCGCCAGCTCGCGCACATTGTCAAAATTGATCGTCTCCGTTTCGGGATCAAGCCCATAGGATACGAAATGATACGATTTGCCGGAAATATTAACCGGAGAACCATGGGAAAGATGCCCGCCATTGGATAAATCCATGCCTAACACAGTATCGCCATATTCCAATACAGCCTGATAAACCGCAGTATTGGCGTTCGCACCCGAATGCGGCTGTACATTCGCATGGTCTGCGCCGAAAATCGCCTTCACCCGCTCGATCGCCAGCGTTTCCACCTCGTCCACAAATTCGCAGCCGCCATAATACCGCTTACCAGGGTAGCCTTCCGCATATTTGTTGGTCAATGCGCTGCCCGCCGCCTCCATGATCTCATAATTGACGAAATTCTCGGAAGCGATCATTTCGATTTTCGTTTCCTGTCTGTTTATCTCCCGTTTGATTGCCGCCGTTATTTCCGGATCTGCCTGCTTGAGATAATTAAAATACATATTGCTGTAAAGCTCCTTTCCTGTTTGCATGAAATTTCATGCGAATAACTGCCTGCCTATCGAAACCGCCCCAGCCGTTTGAACGACCCATATGGCCAGCCTGCGGCTCTAGCTTACGACCCGCTCCAGCCGCTTTAACGCCAGTGCCATCGTCAGCCCTGGAATAACGCGGTTTCCCGTGATTTCCACGCCTAACATCTCATTAATTTTTTTCAGCCTGTACTGAACCGTGTTCGTATGGATTCCCATAAATTCCGCCGTCTTGCCGCTGTTCATGCCAGCATCCAGCACAAAGGTCTCCAGCGTGTCCAAAAGCTGCTTGCCCTTATTTTCACCAGCCTCCTTGAACGGCTCTAAAAGCTCAATGTAATTCTTCTTCACAAAACCGCCCTGGATCTGGATATTGATGCAGTTGCTGACAAGCGTAAGCTCATATTTGGTGAAAACACGTTTATACGGAAATACATTCTGCACGAAAGACCAGCTTTCGCTGATCAGCCTGTAAGCATCCCCCGCGCCTTCGATGCCATTCAGCCCCGTCACGTGGAAAATGCGGGCTTTTTTATTTCCTTTCATCTTATTGAATAGCTGTACGCAGCTATTCTTGACGCTCGGATTGATGCCTTCGTCTTCATAGGTCAATATCATGCCGTAGGTCTCATCCCCCTCGGTGATTTTCATGATATTCAAGTCCGCTTCCTTCTCAAATTCTGCGAAAATCTGGCTCTCCGCCTCGTGTCCGATTCCCTTGGAAAAGAACACGCTGAGGATTTCGTCACCGCTGATTCTCGCTTCATCTTTAAGCGTATAAGCAAGGCTCTTGTTGCCCCGGATCAGGGACTTGATGAACTCTGCCTTGGCATCCCGCTCCGGCGTATATTTCCACATTCCCATCGCCAGCTCGATGATTTCAGCCAGCTTCGTGATTTCCCCTGCGGTATAGGAATCTTCATTATCCACGATAAACATATAATACTTATCGTTGTTAATGGCGACCGGACCCCAGTAAGTCAATACGCCATTGACATCGATCATGGTATAGACCTTGGAATTGCTCTCCACGTTTCTTTCCTTGCCCAGCTTGATCGCATCCGCAATCGTCGCCTTGTGCCTGGTTTCCACCGTCAGGATAGGGTTGAAATCTTCACTCAAAATGATCAGTTGAAAATCGTTGTTGATCGCAGCTTCCCGCACCGCCGATTGAAAATTGCTATGTTTCTCGAAATTCAACAAATGAAAAACCGTATTGCTGATGAGGCTATTGCTAAAATTGTCTCCGTACAACACCTTGTCCATTACATCGGAAATAGCCTGCGAATATTCCGCCGCCTGCGGCATCAGAAGGAGCGGCAGCATCGCCCGCTCCGCCGCATTGATAACCCGCTGGTCCAGTTTTTTAACGGCTTTTCCAACATAATAAACAGCAAGCGCCGCACAGCCTTCCGCCGCCACGGCGCTGACGATATCGCACTGTTTTTCCACATCATCCCTAACGCCCAAAAAACCCGTGAGCAAAATTTCCGTTTTCACGTTTCCGCAAAATTTGATATCTTCCGCCCGGCAGATGTCTAACACGGATACAGCCTTAACATCGTTTGCAAGATTCAGTTTTCCAGCCACTACCTCCGCACCGCAAAACGCATCGAGGGTAAGGCAGTCCGCTACTGTAACCTTCATGATCGTTTCCCCTCATCTTCATCCGGCGCTGAATCGGTGTCTTCCGCATCGATTTTGTCCCCATCCGTTAAATCGCTTTCATCATCGTCTGCCAAACCACTGCCGCCGCCCTCGCTGTCTGCCAGATCGCTTTCATCGTCTGCCGTTAAGCCAGCTTCATCATCATAGTCATCATCATCGTTGAGATAATCCGTATCGTATACAGCCAGCTCTTCTTCGCTCGGCATATCGTCATCGTCCATCTCCGGTTCGTCTATTTCCGCTTCATCCGAATCCGGCGCATCGTAAGGAGGAATATCTACCGGATCTTTGCCTGTTCCGTCAAATTTCGGCGTTTTCTTGCCAGCGCCTTCCGTTTCCTCCGGCTCGTCCTTTGCTAAATGCATCGGATCAAACGGCTTGGCCGTCTTCGTCACATCGTTATAAGTCATGAGCTTCGGCTTGGATTTTCCGCCTTTGCCCGATGATTCCAACGCTTTTGCGGCTTCCTCCAGTTGCCGCTTTTTCGCCAGCTCTGCTTCCCGCTTGCGCATCTTTGCAGATTCGGCTGCCTCCTGCTGGTCAAGCTCCTTCTTTTTCTCCATGTGCAGGCGAAGCGCCTCTGCCAGCTCCTGCGGCGACTTTTCGCCATCGTAAAGCTGCACGAACTGATCGTGATCCAGCGTTTCCACTTCCAAAAGCCCCTCCGCAACAGCCGTGAGCTGCTCCATATGCTCTGAAAGGATCTTTTTCGCCGCCTCAAATGCCTCCTCTACAATCGCTTTCACTTCCGCATCGATTTCTGCGGCAGTACCTTCCGAATAATTTTGCCTTGTCGAGAAGTCCTTCCCCAGGAAGACCTCATCCGAAGAGCTGTAATTCACAGGACCTAGCTTGTCGCTGAATCCATATTTCGTCACCATCTCCTTGGCGATATCGGTCGCCCGCTGGATGTCATTGCTTGCGCCCGTGCTGATATCATCCAGCGTCAACAGTTCGGCCACGCGCCCGCCCAAAAGGTGGATAATCTGCTCCCGCATCGTCTCCTTCGTGCCATAATACTTGTCCTCTTTCGGCAAAATCATGGTAAAGCCGCCGGCGCGCCCGCGCGGAATGATGGTAATCTGATGGACTGGGTCGGTCTTTGGCAGGACGTGGGCAACCACGGCATGTCCCGCTTCATGGTATGCCGTCAGTTTGCGTTCTTCTTCGCTGATTACCCTGCTCTTCTTTTCCGGTCCTGCGATTACCTTGGTGATCGCTTCTTCAATTTCATCCATCCTGATTTTCATGCCGTTTCTTCTGGCCGCCAAAAGCGCAGCCTCGTTTAGCATATTTTCGATATCGGCAGGGGAAAATCCCGGCGTCCGCCTCGCAAGCACCTTCGCATCGACGCCGTCATCCAGCGGTTTATTCCTGGAATGTACCCGGAATATCTCTTCCCGTCCTACGATATCCGGGATTCCGATCACGATCTGCCTGTCAAACCTTCCCGGCCGCAACAACGCCGGATCAAGCACATCAGGTCTGTTGGTCGCCGCCAGTATGATGATTCCCGCATTCTCGGCAAAGCCATCCATCTCGACCAGAAGCTGGTTGAGCGTCTGCTCCCGTTCGTCATGGCCGCCGCCCAGGCCTGCGCCCCGCTTGCGCCCTACAGCGTCGATTTCGTCGATAAATACGATACAAGGCGCATTCTTCTTCGCCTGCTCAAATAAGTCCCGCACCCTCGATGCGCCGACGCCGACGAACATTTCCACAAAATCCGAACCGCTTATGGTAAAAAACGGCACGCCTGCTTCGCCTGCGGTCGCTCTTGAAATATAGGTTTTTCCTGTTCCCGGAGGACCTACCAGCAGGATTCCCTTGGGAATCCTTGCGCCCAGGCTGTTATATTTGGCAGGATGGCGCAGGAAATCGACGATTTCCTCCAGTTCTTCCTTTTCCTCCTTGAGTCCTGCCACGTCTTTAAATGTAATCTTTTTCAGCTCGCTGTCCTTTTGCAGTTTCGCCCTGCTCTTACCGAAGGACATCGCTTTGCCCCCGCCGCCGCTTTGGTTCATGATCATCACAAAAAAGAAGATCATGATGCCGATCATGATCAGGGTCGGCAAAAGGTTCAGGAAAATGGATTCCTTTTTCGGTTCATCGCTTTCCAGCTTCAGCGTCCCATCGTCCACCTTGGGCATGATATACATATCGTAGATATAACTCAGATCCACAACGCTGTTCACGTATGCGTATACCGTATCGCCCGTTTCCAGCTTCGCCGTCAGCTTCGTATCCGTCACGTTGATGCTTTCCACCTCATCATCCTTGAGGTGCTTAACCATTGTGGAGGTTTTAACTTCCTGCTGTTCTTCCGGCGCATCGCTGTTGTAAAACCAGACCATGGCAAACACGAGACCGAATATGACTAAGTAAATTACAATATTTCTCGTTTTCTTCAAAATTACTTTCCTCCCAGCAATATCCTTTATCTGAACCTTTGTTATTATCAAACAAAATTAATTCAATATTTTATCATGAAAACCAATTTTTTTCAATAGCAACAACGGCTGCTCGGTTATATTTTCACAAAATTTTCATCTTTTATTGCACTTTTCTTTGCGGCAATCCCATGCGCACGCCAGCTTGCACCCGCCTGCACGTTTGCACGGCCGGTAATGCTACGCATCACTGCCAGGCATATCATCTTATGCTTGCCGGTACGCTTGTAATGTCCCTAAGCACAGGCCGCACTATCCCTGCGTATGCCACCGGCTTGCGCCTGCTTCGTACTTGCACCTTTTCCTTTGCTTGCGCCCGCCGCCCCGCACTTACCGCATTTTTGCAAAGGTTACGCTGCCTTTTGCCACCGTAACGCTGTATCCATGCGGAAACTGGACGGTCTTCGGCGCTTGCTTTTTTTCGATAATCACATCTGCCGACCTGATCCGCTCTTGCGAAATATCCCGCATAAGGCCTACCTTGCGGAAGGCCTTGAGCATGACCCTGTGCCGCAACGCTTTCGGAAGCGCAGCCAGTTCCTCCCGCTTCATCGTAACGGCAGAACATGAACCGCCGCAAGCCCCGGCCGTCCGGGCGGGTCCAATGCCTGCTCCGACGGAGCTATCTGCAATTCCACCCGCTTCAAACCCGCCTGCTTCGGGGGTAATAAGCCTTTGATACGCATCATCCGCCTGCTGCCACAAATACGCTTTATCGTCCGCGGCGATCTGGGAAAGGCGCACGAGGGCTTCCTCTATGTTTTCATTATATCCCGTTTGCAGATAAGGAATCAGCTTTAGCCGGATTTTATTTCTGGCATAAACAGCTTCCTGGTTGGTATGGTCTGTTACCGGATGCAACTGGTTATGGCTGCAATACGCTTCGATTTCGCTCCTGTAAAGATCGAGCAAAGGGCGGATTACTTCAAAGCCCCGCTCGTCCCGTTTGTATGCGATTCCGGAAAGCCCGTCGATGCCCGTTCCCCGCAGCAAGCGGAACAATACGGTTTCCGCCTGGTCGTTGGCATTCTGCGCCACTGCGATTTTTATGCGGCTGCGGATTTTCGCCATGCCATCCGCCGTCTTCGTGCGTTCCTCGTCTGCGAGCTGCAACGAGACTTGCTCTGCAATCTCGTAAAAAGCATCATAACGGGCTTTGCGCCCGGCTTCTTCGCTCGTCATGTGCAGCTCTTCCGCCAGCTTGTTGCAATCCACCACAAAAGAATGGCAGGAAAGGCCATTCCGGCGGCAAAGCTCTTCCACATACCACTGGTCATGTTCCGCTGCATAGAGCCTGAATTTATGGTTGACGTGAACCGGATGGATCGCCAAGTTCATATCTTTTTGAAGAGCCAGCAGCACATGAAAAAGGCACACTGAATCAGGACCTCCCGAAAGACCGATTACAATGTGCTGGTTTTCTGTCAGCAAGCCTTGTTCTTCTATGGTTTTTCTGACTTTATCTTCTGTTTTTTTCGTGATATCCGGTAACATCTGGATTCCTTTTCGCGGTCATGGATTTACCAGCCCTGGCCGGCATCGCCAAACAAAGACATTGTACCACATTCAGAGAATATGCGCTACCATAACCGTAAGATCATCCCGTTCCTTTCCGATATAACTGTCCGCCGCTTGGTTGAGGATCAGGTCGCTCATGGCCTGCGGGTCTTCAGACCTGACGCTGGCGGCAGTCTCTTTGATCCTGCCCAGAAAGCTTCCGGCATCCCGCCGCCGTCCATCCGCTCCCGTCACTGCGCCGAGCAAACCATCGCCGCCGTCACTGACGCCATCGGACATCATGATGATCCAGTCATCTTTCTTCAATGTTGTTTCCACATAACGGATTTTAAGCCCATTTACGATACCCAGCGGCAGCGCCGAAAGCTTTACTTCCTCCACATTGCTCTTTCTCCGTATCAGCGTGGGAGCCGCTCCAATTTTATAAAACCTGGCGTTCCCTGTCTTCCGGTCTATCGTAATTAAATCTACCGTTGCGTAAAAATCCTCATCCTCCTTCATCAGCATGATCGTATTTATCATCTTGAGCGTAAGATCCGTACTCACGCCTGCCCGGAGAAGGGAAATAATTGTTTTCGTAACCATGAGGCTCTCCGCCGCCGCCTTTTTCCCCTTTCCCATGCCGTCGCTGACCACCATCGCAGTCTTTCCATCGCCAATATCCTGCCAGCCGCAGCAATCCCCATTGATCGCTCCGCTGGCTGCACACTGCGAAATCGCTAAATCGACCTGAAACCTCTCATGTGCTTGCAACGCCGCCCGTCTCTCACCCTGCCCGAGCTGCCGCCTGATATCGTCGATGATCTGCCTGGTGATGCTGAACTGATTGGCAAGGACCGACCTGCTATCGAAATAGGTCGCATAAAGCTCGGCCAAATCATCCATCTCAGCAATTTTGCCGCACAAAACCGCCTCCATGCGGTTGTCGCCCACATCTGCCGCCGTGGCATAACCGAAAAAGAGCCTTTGCATGATCCGGCGCATCTTGCTGCCAAACCGCCAGTTGAGCGCCAGAAACGCCGCAGAAGCCAAGAACAAACTATAGCTGTCAATGCCTAATATGACGCCGCTTTCCGCACTGCCGAGCACTTGGCAGACTGCCGCAAAGATAACTACCGAAAAGAACACGCCATATTTCTTCACAAACGACGCCGCAACAAGCCCTGTCATGACGGTAGCCATCAATCCCCACTGTGCCTGTTCTAAAAGTGCGGCCATGATGCCGCCTGATGCCGTAACGAAAAGCGCCATTCCCGTATCGGCATAAGCCTGCACCCATAACGCAAAAAATAGTATAGCAATCCAAGCCAGAAAGGATAACCCCAATCCATTCATTAACATAATGCATACAAATGTAAAAGCCGCTAATCTCAACTCCTGTGCGTACGGCCGCAATGAGAAACGGCGCCCAGGATTGCCGGAAACAGAACGTCCAGCGGACTCCGCCGCAAAGCCATTGCCACCCCGTCCGGCAGACTCCGCCGCAAAACGGCTATCGCTATGCCCAGCGCCTTGCTCTGCTCGGTCGCTGGCGTCCCGTTCAAAATCTTCCGGCCGCCCACCTGCGTCCCGCTCGAAAATCCCGAAGAAAGCATCGAACAAGAATACCATAAAAAAAATCAGAAGGCCTTCTATCAGCAAAAGCTCGATGCTGGTTTTATACACAGTCGCCGTCGCCAGCCTGTATATGCTGATGCAAACGATCCCGATCGAAGCTGCGATAGCCGCCCGCTGCCACAGCGATAGCCTTATGTGCCTGGCCGCCGTAAAGATAATCGCGCAGACAGCCATGGCGGCAAGCTCTCCCCACGGATCATATCCCCTCACAAGGCAAGAAAGCATCCCCGCTGCTGCCGGAGCGAGCAAATACAAATGATATGCTCCTTTTGACAGCATATAGGCGATAAGCGATATCCCTGCTGGGAAGCAACTTCCCAAAAGCGGGCTGCGGCATAAGGCAAAAGCGAGCAGCATAAATGCAATGCCTTTAATCAATTTCGTTTTCGGCAAATGAAAAGCGCCTGATTTGGTGGTATTTTCCATGTTAAAAATCTCCAATCCTAATACAGGCACATTATACAGCTTGTCCGTGTCACAATTTGCCAAAATTGCTGTCACGGCAATTATTTTTTGATCCCATAAAAGCGCATGGCGTTTTCCTTAGTCGCCGCCGCCACTTCCTCAAAGGAAATCCCTTTCAGCTCCGCCACCTTGCGGGCGGTATGCTCCACGAAAGGCGGCATATTTTTCTTCCTGCGGAAAGGCTCAGGCGTAAGATACGGCGAATCCGTCTCCACCAGCAGGAATGCGAGCGGAATCGCTTCTGCCACCGCACAGGTCTTGCGGTTGTTTTTATACGTCACCGGGCCTGCGATAGAAAGGGTTGCCCCCAGCTTGACATACTGCTTGCCCAGCTCTGCGCTGCCGGAAAAGCAATGAAGCAGCACCCGTGCATCATCGCAAAGCCCGCCCACAGCGCCGCCTGCGCTTTTCGTTTCCCACCCTTCCGGGGCAGGACGCTTCGGAAACCAGCTTTTTCGTTCATCGGAAAAAGCGCCTTCTTCTTTCAGGATATCCATAACCTCCTGATCCGCTTCACGGGAATGGATCACGATCGGCATTTTCAATTCGTTGGCAAGGCGGATCTGCTTGCGGAAAGCCTCCCGCTGCACATCGCGGGGCGAGTGGTCGTAGTGAAAATCAAGCCCAATCTCACCGATCGCCATCACCTTCTGTTTTCTCGCCAGCCCCTTGATCATCGCCAGGCTCATCTCATCCAGATCCTTCGCATCATGCGGGTGATAACCCACGGCGGCGTAGCACCATGGATACTTTGCCGCATGATCCGCCGCCAGCTTCGAGCTGGCAAGGTCAAAGCCGATGTCCATCACATAGTCAAGCGTCGAAGCCTCGATCGCCGCTACCATCGCATTTCTATCCGCATCCGACATCCCGTCGTTATTCAAATGCGCATGAGAATCAAATAACACTTGTTCCTGCCTCCCCGTTCGTTTCAAAATTATCGCCAAATTCCCGCACGGCCGCCTCGGCGGCCGCAACGCACTACAATGGTACGCTACCATTGCACTGCGATGGCGGTGTCGAGCAACACAACGCTACATCACAGTACCGCGACAGCGCAATACCATTATGATACTACAATGTGGTAATGCGATAACGCACTACTGCGGTGCTACAACGCCACGATGCCACAACACGTTAATGTCACGCTATGCCGCTACCGCATTATACCGCCGTCCCATATCCTCGGCCTTACGTTACCGAATTTCCATCCTCCGCCAAGGTCGTCATAAATGCGAGGCTTTCCTTGCCGTCAACCACATTGTCGGCAAACATGATCATGCCCTTCGACTCCAGCCCGCGCAGCTTCCTCGGCTTCAAATTTGCCACCACGAGTACCTTCTGCCCGACGCACTCCCCCGGCTTGAAATGTTCCGCCACACCGGAGATGATCTGGCGTTTTTCCGTTCCCATCTTCACCTGGAATACCAGCAGCTTATCGGCCTTCGGGTGCTTCTCCGCCGAGAGGATCGTCCCAACCCTGAAATCGATCTTGTCAAAGTCATCGAACTCGATTTCCGGCTTCAGCTCCAGCGGAATGTTCGCATCCTCATCGCCGCCCTTCATCGCTTCCAGCTCGGAAAGCTCCTTCTCGATATCCAGCCTTGGGAAAATAGCCGCGCCCTTCTTGACCTGCTCGCCCTGCATCATCTCGAAGGTAAACGCATCCTCCCAGACAACATCGGCATACCAAAGACCCAGCTGCTTGCGGATGGCATCGGAAGTCGTGTGCATGAACGGGTAGATCAGCACCGAAATGATGCGCAGCGCCTCCGCCAAATGATGCAGGACATTGTCCAGCCTCGGCTTTTGCGCCTCATCCTTCGCCAGCACCCAAGGCATCGTCTCATCGATGTATTTATTCGCCCGCCTTACGACGATCCAGATTTCCTCCAGCGCCATATTGAACTTAAATTCGTCCATATTGGCTTCCACCTTCTTAGCCGCGCCAAGCGCAACCGCCGCAAGATCTTCATCGACAGCTTCCTTTGCATCGGTAAGGTCAGGCACGAACCCGCCATTGTACTTCTCGATCATCGAAACCGTCCTCGAAACCAGGTTGCCGAGGTCGTTCGCCAAGTCGTAGTTCATCCGCTTCAGCATCACTTCATTGGTAAAAATGCCGTCCTGCCCGAAGGTATATTCCCGCAGCAGGAAATATTTGAGGGCGTCGATGCCGTAGCGTTCGATCAGCTTCACGGGATCGACCACGTTGCCCTTGGACTTTGACATCTTGCCGCCTTCCAGCAAGAGCCAGCCATGACCCAGCACCTGCTTCGGCAAAGGCAATTCCGCACTCATCAGCATTGCCGGCCAGATTACCGTATGAAACCTGACGATTTCCTTGCCCACCAGATGCACGTTTACCGGCCAGTATTTTTCGTAAAGCTCCGGTTCATCCGGCCAGCCGAGCGCAGTGATGTAGTTGGAAAGCGCATCCAGCCAGACATACATCACGTGTTTTTCGTTGATCGGCACAGGAATTCCCCAGTCAAAGGTCGATCTCGATATGCAAAGATCCTCCAGTCCCTGTTTCACGAAGGCGATCATTTCATTCCTGCGCGTGTCGGGCTGCAAAAATTCCGGATTGTTTTCAAAGAGGTCTAAAAGCTTGTCCGCATACTTAGAGAGGCGGAAAAAGTACGCAGGCTCTTTCGCCTTCTGGACAGGCCTGCCGCAGTCAGGGCATTTCCCGTCAACGAGCTGGCTCTCGGTCCAAAAAGACTCGCAAGGCGTACAATACATTCCCTCGTACTCGCCCTCATAGATATCGCCCTTTTCGTACATCTTCATGAAAAGCGCCTGCACCCGTTTGATGTGCCTTGGTTCTGTCGTCCTGATAAAATCGTCGTAGGAGATTTCCATGGTCTTCCACAGATCCTTAATGCCTGCGACCACTTCATCCACATAGGCCTGCGGCGAAACGCCCTTTTCCTCTGCGATGGTCTGGATCTTCTGCCCGTGTTCATCAGTTCCCGTCAGAAAGCGCACGTCGTATCCGCACAACCGTTTAAACCTGGCCATGGCGTCCGCCATGACCGTGCAATAAGTATGCCCGATATGAAGGTTTGAGCTCGGATAGTAGATCGGTGTGGTGATATAATACGTTCCCTTGTTTTCTGCCATTTCGTTCATCATTCCTTTCCTCTTGCGCTGCAAATGGGCAGCGGCTTTATTGAAACTTCCCCGAAAGCCCATAAGGCATCCGGGACAGCGCCGATCACGCAAACGGCATCGGCTCTTCTTAAAGAAACAGCGACGGCTCTTTTCGCGCCGCATATTCGATTTCCAGTTCTTCCTTATGGTATAAGTATCCCGCATCGTCAAAATACAATGCGCCCTGCGGGCATTTCTTGACGCACCCACAGCACTTGATGCAGATTCCGCTCACTGCGCCTGGCGTATCCGCCTGAATCGAACCCATCGGGCAGGCTGTAACGCATATGCCGCATCCATTGCATTTTTCCCGGTCGAGCTTCGGCTTCACCTTCAAAATATTGATGAAATTCCCCTTCCGGTCGCGCGGCTTATAGTACGGGCGCAGCGGTTCTTCCCCCGCCACCGCCACAGGACCTGCCGCCGAAAGCGCAACGGCAATCCGTGCATTGTCACCGCCGTTTTCCACAATCAAACGCCCCACCTTGGCTGCGGCTTTTGCTGCAAATGCATCGGCAAGCTTCATGTCCTGCGCATCCGGCCTTCCTGCTGCCAGCGCTTTAGAGAAGGAATGCTCTCCGATAAAGGCCGCAGCCGCCACCGTATGAAAGCCCCTTGCTTCCAAGATATTGCGAAGCTCAATCAGCGCATCGTCAAAGTTGCGGTTTCCATAAAGCACGACGGGGACTGCCATCGCATTGCCGCCTTGCAGCGTGTCCAAAAATTTCAAAAGCACGTTCGGAACCCGCCCGGCAATAACAGGCGTGCCGAATACCACGATATCGTTTTCATCAAAGGCATATGCTTTATCCCTCGCCTCTCTCGGCGAAAAATCGATGTTTTCAGCCTTGGTGTAACGAATGCTTTCCGCTTTTCCGCAGCTTGCTTTCCCGCCGGGGCTGCCTGCATCGGCCTGATTCCCGCCGCCAGCAAGCTGCTGCCACATTTTGTATGCGATGCTTGCCGTCACCTTTGCCGTCGTGTTCGTGCCGGTGAAGTACATCGCCCTGATTCTCTTTTCCATTGCAATCCTCTCATGTATAAAAAAGCAAAACCGCCCCGCATTCCCATAATGACGGGCTTTGTTACGGGATAAAACGTGCCGCCCCTTCCGCCTCCAGCAGGCTGCGTTTCCAGATACAGCCGTGCCGCCATTCATTATGGGACAATATGAAATCAATACGATTCCAAACGGTAGAGCTTCATTTCCGTGTATCTTATGATCAGATCAACGATATCTTCGATCTCAAGATATCCGCTGTCCATGGAAAGGTGGTAATTGACTGGTTTCCCCCATTTCCTCCCGGTATGGTAATTATAATAATTGGCTCTCGCCTTATCGGTATCCTTCATCATTTTCTTGACGGAATTTTCCGGCACACCGTATTCCTGCACTGCCCGCTTAATTTTATCCGCCTCCTCCGCATAAACGAACACATTCGTCGCTTCCGGCATTCCGCGCAGGATATAATCAGCGCATCTGCCGACTATAACGCACGAACCTTCCTCCGCAATCTTCTTAATGGTATCGAACTGTGCGAGGAAAAACCGTTCATTCAGGGAAAGGCTTTCCGGTCCCGATTCGCCAGTTCCCATCGCCGATGCCAGGCTGTACAAAAAGCTGTTCTTCGCTTTCCGCTCCGCATCCTCCATCATTTCCCTGCAAAAGCCGGATTCCTCTGCGATTCTATCCAACAGCTCCTTATCATAGTAAGGGACATCGAGTTTTTCGGCAAGCCGCCTCCCGATGAGCCTTCCGCCGCTTCCAAACTCACGGCTGATCGTTATGATTCTCTTATTCTTGTTATCCATTCTTGTGCCTCCTTGGATTTCTATGAATCAGTATACCACAAATCCCGGGGAAATTATAGGAAGAATCCGAAGGGCATCGAGATTTTAAGGCTTGCGGCAAAAGACTGCGCCGCCCTGCCTCTGCGTGAATTTTTCCGTGCAGTATGCGGGTTGAGTGTATTCTATTTTTTTACATATAAGAAAATTTCTTGAAATTCAACATGGAAGCCGTTATAATTAGTTTTAGGGAAACCATTATAACGGTGGACGGTTCGCCCTCATTCCGAGGGGAGGTGATGCAGATGTACATAACACTTTCAGAGCTTCTGGCTTTTGGGATGTTCGTTATTGCTCTGACCGCCTTGCTGACAAGCAAGCGTTAATATTTCCGCATAAAGAAATAACCGCCCAAGCACCTAACTTAGCGGTTATTCTTTTTAACTACTAAACTTTGGGGCAACCGTTCATCGGTTTCCCTTTTTCTATATTATACCGAAAGTTGCCAGAGGTTACAATAGCTTATTGAAGATTATTTGAGTTTCTTCTATCAACAACGCCGATATCCGTGCGGTACTGTATCCCTTCAAAGCTGATCCGCTTCACGTTCTCATACGCTTTCGCCCTGGCTTCCTCGTGTGTCGCTCCAAGTGCGGTCACGCCGAGAACCCTGCCGCCTGCGGTGACAATCCCGCGTTTTAAGCCGCAGTCATCATCACATACAGCACATTTGCTTCCTTCCGGCATTTCAGCGAATTTCGTCCCTGCGTGGAACACGATCACGTCTTCCTCCACATCGCCGAGACCTTTAATCAACTTGCCCTTTGCATAGCTTCCCGGATATCCGCCCGACGCTAGCACGACGCAGACAGCCCGTTCTTCCTTCCATTTGATTTCCACATCCGCAAGCCTGTTCTCCGTTACCGCGAGAAAAATGTCCAGTAAATCGCTGTCCATCCGCGCCAGCACTGACTGCGTTTCCGGGTCGCCAAAACGGTTATTAAATTCGATTACCGCAGGGCCGTCCTCCGTAATCATCAATCCGATGAACAAAACGCCCTTGAAATCGAGGCCGTCCTCTTGGAATCCCCGCAAGGTCGGTTCTAAAATCCGTTCCCGGATCTGCTGTTCAAGCTCCGGCGTAAATACAAGGCTCGGCGAATACGTCCCCATCCCGCCCGTGTTCGGGCCTTTATCCTGATCGAATATCCGCTTATAATCCTGTGCGGACTGCATCGGGACGATGGTGTTTTCGTCCACAAAGCACAGCATGGAAGCTTCAACGCCCGTCAAAAACTCTTCCACAACGACTTTATCAGCCGCCGCGCCGAATACCTTCTGCCCCATCATCTCCTCGATGGACTTCTTTGCATCCGCCTCATTTTCAGCGATGACGACGCCTTTTCCCGCCGCAAGCCCGTCCGCTTTCAGCACCATGGGATAGCCGTATATGCCGACGGCATTCATCAGCTCATCTTTATCCGTAAACTCCCGATACCCCGCCGTAGGGATATCGTGCCGGGCAAGAAAATCCTTCGTAAAAGACTTGCTCGCCTCTAGCTGTGAGCATTTTTTGTTCGGCCCGAAAACCTTCACGCCGCCCGCTTCCAGCGCATCGGTGATTCCCATCGCCAGCGGCACTTCCGGGCCGATGACTG
Organism: uncultured Eubacterium sp.; assembly: GCA_946555345.1. GTDB lineage: Bacteria > Bacillota > Clostridia > Peptostreptococcales > Anaerovoracaceae > Lentihominibacter. Next base: position 187,595 of record CAMNSS010000002.1, read on the forward strand.
CCAGGTCAATTTTTTGATCCGCCGCAAAGCCACAGATCCCTTCTATGTCCTCTGCGCCGATATCAACGCATTCCGCTACCGCCGCGATTCCTGCGTTTCCCGGCGCACAGTACAGTTCATCTATTTTCGGGCTTTGCGCCAGCTTCCAGCAAATCGCATGCTCCCTGCCGCCGCCGCCAACTACCAGAACTTTCATCCTAACCTCCTAAATATGTCTTTTCCTTCCCGCATAACTGCTTTTACGAAAACACTTCCGTGAACCCGCTTGCAAAAACACGTTTGCAAAATTACGTTTACGAAACCTCTTTCATCAAATTTGAATGAAACCCGGTCTCATGCCGGATTGATGATGAAATCATCCCCGCACGAAATCAATGATGGAACAATCTCATGCCGGAAAAATACATCGCAATCCCGTATTCGTCGCAAGCTTTAATCACCAGATCGTCCCGGATCGAGCCGCCCGGCTGCGCGATGTATTTCACGCCGCTGCGGTACGCCCGCTGCACATTATCGCTGAATGGGAAAAATGCGTCTGAGCCCAGCGCCACGCCGTCCATCTGGTCGAGCCACGCCCGCTTTTCCTCCCTCGTCAGCGGCTCAGGCCTCTGTGCGAAATACTTCTGCCATTCGCCTTCCGCCAGCACGTCCAAATAATCCTCGCTCATATACACATCGATAGCGTTGTCCCGGTCAGGCCTTCCAAGACCTTCTTTAAACGGCAGCCCCAACACCTTCGGGCATTGCCGCAGCAGCCAGTTGTCAGCCTTCTGCCCCGCAAGCCTCGTGCAATGGATACGGGACTGCTGTCCCGCCCCGATGCCGATCGCCTGCCCGCCCTTTACATAACACACGGAATTAGACTGCGTGTATTTCAAGGTAATCAGGGCGATAATCAGGTCGCGCCTGGCTTCTTCCGAAACCGCTTTGTTTTCCGTCACGAGATTGCCGAGAAACGCTTCGTCAATCGGCATATCGTTCCTTCCCTGCTCGAACGTGATACCAAAGACCTGCTTGCGTTCCACCGCATCCGGCTTAAAAGCAGGATCGATCTGGATCACATTGTAATTGCCTTTTTTCTTTGTCTTGAGGATTTCCAAGGCTTCCTGCTCATACCCCGGTGCAATCACGCCGTCGGAGACCTCGCGCTTGATCATCTTCGCCGTATCCACATCGCACACGTCGGAAAGGGAAATGAAATCCCCGAAGGACGACATCCTGTCCGCGCCCCTTGCCCTTGCGTAAGCGCACGCAAGCGGCGATAACCCGCCTAAATCCTCTACCCAGTAAATTTTCTTTTCCACGTCGGAAAGCGCAAGGCCAATGGCCGCCCCAGCAGGGGAAACGTGCTTAAAGGAAGTTGCAGCAGGCATTCCCGTCGCTGCCTTCAATTCCTTGACGAGCTGCCAACCGTTAAAGGCATCCATAAAATTGATATACCCTGGTTTGCCGTTCAGCACCTTGATGGGAAGCTCGCTGTTTTCCACGAAGATGCGGGAAGGCTTTTGATTAGGGTTGCATCCGTATTTTAATTCCAGTTCTTTCATGTTCAATTCTCCTAGTATCTGTTCTAGCGCAATGCAGTTGCTTGCTTGTTTTGGCGCAATTCGCCTGCGCGCCTTATCCTTGTGCAATTTAACCATTTGGTTTAGATGAGCGTGGTTCAGCCATTCACTCTATTTTAGCGCAATACAGCCACTTGTATCTGACGCTATTTGACCGCCTGCTTTCGGTTGATATGCTTTACTCGCTTTACCGTGGCCCGGTCTGGCCGTTCATCGCTTTGTTTAGGCAAAGTTCAATCGCTTATTGGTTTTTATTGACAATCCTCGTCTCGTGCCGCCCCGTCGCAATCTCGATATACCGCACAAACAAGGAAACCTTATTATCCTCGTTCAAGCTATTCCAAACCAGCTCCGTAAATTCATCGATATTTCCCAAAACGTCCACCTTCTTTGGCTCGCCTTCAAAGCTCGGAAGCGGGCTTTCATCCCCCACATACGTATGAAGAAACCTGCCCTCTCCCGCCGGGCAGCCCGGATAAGAAAAGGTATTCCTGATGCAATATTTGGGGTCGCCGTCCGCACTTTTGAGAATGGACATGGCGAAATCGTACTGCCCATCCTTGACGTTCATCACCGCCGAAATCCGCGGCGTATAATTCGGTTCATCCGGTTCAAATTCACGAGTCCTAAGAGCTTCCTCAAAGGTCTTTCCCTGCTGCATCAATTCATATACCGTATCCGTCTGGTCGCCATTGGTAACGATCGTCGCATTGCCCAGCGTCCTCACCGGGGCATAGATGATAAGGCTTGGATCTTCCAGCTTTGAAAGATCGAATGCCTGCGTGCGAATCCCGTCCTCCTGCGTGACAAAGACACGGTTACGGCTGTTGGCGCTCCTTCCCATGATGAAATAAGCGCATACCGCATATTTGCCGTCCTGGGAACGGCCGATCACGATCCCCCGTCCTGGGTAAGAATTTCCCTTTAGCTCCGATTGTAACGATAGCTTCTGCATATTTTTACTCCTTTCCATTCCAGCAATAAGTACAAAGCTTGCAGGAATCCACGCCAATCGCTTCTACGGTATTTTCCAGCGTCTGGAATTTCAGGCTGTCAAACTTCAATTTCTTGCGGATTTCTTCAATCATCGCTGCGTGCTTTTCCGTCGTGCTGTCTGCATATTCGTCCAAAAGATCGCGCGGAAGATCCGTATCGGTGAGACCCTCCAGCTCGCAGATCGTGCGACGCGTAATCAGCTCCATATCGCTTACGCTGCGGGAAAAATTATGGAACTTGCAGCCATACATGATTGGCGGGCAAGCAGACCTGACGTGTATTTCCTCCGCGCCTGCCGAAAGCAGGTATGAAATCGTCTCCGAAAGCTGCGTTCCCCGCACGATGGAATCATCGATGAGGACAAACTTCTTGCCATTGATAATCTGGAATACGGGAACGAGCTTCATCTTCGCCACGTGTTCCCTCGCCTTCTGGTTCTGCGGCATGAAGCTTCTCTGCCATGTCGTGGAATACTTGATCAGCGGCCTTGCATAGCGAACCCGCGATTTATTGGCATATCCCAGCGCATGCGGCACGCCGCTGTCTGGCACGCCCGCCACGTAGTCCACATCCAAATCTTCATCAAATTCGGCTAAAAGCTCGCCGTTTTTATTCCGCACCAGCTCCACATTCCTTCCCTCATAAATGGAAGTCGTGTAACCGAAATACGTCCATAAGAAGGAACAAATCCGCATCCCCTCCTGCGGCTCGCCGATTGTTTTTTCCGCATCAGCCGTCAGGAATGCGATTTCCGCCGGACCCAATTCCCTTTTATATTGATAGCCGAGATTGATAAACGCAAAGGATTCGGAAGCGGCACAGTAACCGTCTTCACTTTCCCCGATAATCAGCGGCGTCCTGCCGTACTTATCCCGCGCCGCATAAAGCCCTTCGTCCGTCAAAATCAGCATGGTCAGAGAACCGTCCACCTTATCCTGCACCTTCCTGATGCCATCTACGATATCCCTGCCCGTGGAGACGATGGCTGCAACCAGTTCGGTATTGTTGATTTTGCCGCCGCTCATGGACATGAACTGGGTCGGCCTGTCCTTCAACAGCTCACCGACGAGTTCATCCTTGTTGTTGATTCTCCCGACCGTGGCAATCGCATAATCGCCCTGCCTGCTGTAAACCGTCAAAGGCTGCGGGTCGCCATCGCTGATTGCGCCGATTCCCATCTTGCCCTTCATTTCCTCCAAGTCTTCTTCAAATTTGCTGCGAAACGGTCCGTTTTCAATATTGTGAATCGTGCGGTTGAACCCGTCCTCCTGCAACACGCACATACCGCCCCGCTTCGTCCCCAAATGGGAGTGGTAATCCGTCCCGAAAAACAAATCCATCACGCAATCCTTCTTCGAAGTAAATCCGATAACTCCGCCCATGTGTTCCTCCTTCTTGTCGCTCTTTCTCCGTCAATTTTCCGCCGGTTTTCTCATCACTTTTTTGCAAATTCCCGTCGATTTCCTGCCTTAACGATCGAATGCCAAAATATCAAATGAAACGCCATTTGTGCCATTGAATATCTTTGACATCATCGCATAGCTCGCCGCTAAATGCCGGTTATGCTGTTGCATCCCCTTCGCACCATTGAACATCGGTTACGCTACTGCGTCCTATTTGCGCCATTCAACAACGCCGCATTCATTTTTTTCACCATTTTAATCCCAAAACTTACGCTTCCTGCAATTTTTCAGCAGCATACGCCAATCCCTTTGCTAAAATTTCATGCTCCACCTGCAAAACGCGCGCTGCCAGCTCTTCCGGGGTATCGCCCGCCAGCACGGGCACTTTTTTCTGCAAAATAATCTCACCCGTATCCACGCCTTCGTCCACATAATGGACGGTCGCGCCGCTTTCCGTCTCGCCGCCTTCCAAAACCGCCCTATGGACCCTGATCCCGTAAAAGCCTTTACCGCAGTATTTGGGAATCAGCGACGGGTGGATGTTAATAATCCTGTTTCTGTAATGCTTGATGATTTCCGGCGACAGCACCTTCATATAGCCTGCCAGCACGACAATCTGTGCGCCGCTCTCTTCAAGCTCCCGCAATACGTCTTCCTGTTCTTTGGCGACGGCTGTCCGGATGCCCGCTTTCGACGCCCGTTCTAATGCAAAAGCGCCCTCTTTGCTGGAGATGACTTTCACCAGTTCGATCTGCTCCAACTCCCCGCTCTGGGTTTTATCGATAATCGCCTGTAAATTCGTGCCGCCACCGGACACAAGCACTGCAACCCTTGTCTTTTCGTTTTCACTCATTTTGTTATCCTTTTATATTTTCTGTAAAGCGCACCGTGCGCCAGTTCCCGTGCCATGCGGCGTATCCGCACCCAAACTACGCACTGTGCAAGCTATGCGCCATCCAAAACGATGCACTGCCCCAAAAACACAGGATGCACGCATTCACGCATTTCCCGCTCCGTATGTTCTGTAATGCATTGCATACGATGCAAGCCATGCGTCACACCCAAACCGCACACTGTACAGACCATGCGGCGTATCCGCACCAGCACCGCATCGTATCACGTGCGCCGCTTTCAATGCGCTACGCCCGCACTAACATTGCGCCATATTTCGTGCGGTACGCAATTCCATAAGCTGTCGTCAATGCACCGCAAATTCAAGCCTACGATGATGCGCTCATTTCCGTGAACCGCACACTATGCAATGCGTCCAAATTATGCGCTGCGCCCACATCGGCATTGTGCCGGCAAAACTCCGCGCACAATTCCCGCTCCATTCGCTATGGATGCTTTGCCCCGACACAAGCCATGCAATGCGCCCAAACTGCACACTGTATAGGTCATGCAGTGCACCCGCTCCGCAAATTCAAAACTTGCGGCGGCACATTCATTTCAACAAGCAACACGGCGCACCCGCTCTGCTAATCCTTGTAATTTAATACGACTTTTTTGCCGCTGTCCGCTACGATTTCGCCGATGACGCTGGCCGTCTCCCCAGCGGCGCAAAGCGCCGCTACGGCCGCATCCGCATCGGCCGCATCCACTACCATCATCATGCCAACTCCCATATTATAAGTGGAAAACATCTCCTCCCAGTCGATGTTGCCGCACTTCTTAATATAAGGGAAAATCGGCGGCACAGCCCACGTGCCTACCTGGATGGACGCTGCCACCCCTTCCGGCAAAATACGGGGAATGTTTTCGTAAAACCCGCCGCCCGTAATATGGACGATGCCCTTTACATCATAATGCGGCAAAACCGCATCGCAAGCCTTGGCATAGATTTTGGTCGGCGTCAGAAGCGCCTCCCCAAGCGTCTGCCCCAATTCTTCCACATAATCGGAGACCTGCATCTGCATCTTATCGAAGAATACCTTCCGCACCAGGGAATACCCGTTGCTGTGAATGCCGCTGGAAGCGATGCCGATGATCTTGTTTCCCGCCGCTACTTTTTCCCCGGTGATGATTTTATCCTTGTCCACGACGCCTACGGAAAAGCCCGCCATGTCGTACTCGCCTTCCCCGTAAAAATCGGGCATTTCAGCCGTTTCCCCGCCGACCAGGGCGCTGCCGCCCTGCTTGCATCCGTCGGCGATCCCCTTGACGATATCCGCGATCTTCTCCGCCTTGACCTTGCCTGTCGCAATGTAGTCAAGGAAGAAGAGCGGCTTTGCCCCTTGGCAAAGAACGTCGTTGACGCACATCGCCACGCAGTCGATTCCTACCGTATCATGCTTGTCCATCAGAAAGGCGATTTTCAGCTTCGTTCCCACGCCATCCGTGCCGGAAACCAGCACCGGCCGTTTCATATCTTTCACATCCAGGTTAAACAGGCTGCCGAAGCTTCCCAGCCCGGTGAGGACGTTTTCGTTGAACGTCCCCTTCACGTGTTCTTTCATCAAGGAAACGGCGCGTTCCCCTTCTTTGGTATCAACGCCAGCGTCCTTGTATGTCAGTTTTTCTTCTTTCATGATTTCCTCCGATTCCATGATTCCTGCCAAATTCAAAAGTTCATATTCCGCTGCGATACGACCACGGATTTAAGCGGCCCGTTCGCCATGCCTGCCGCAAAAATGCCGTTTGATGCGACTGCACCTGCTATCAGATTCATTCTCTCGCCACTCGATACGGCCACGGCATTAAGCGGCCGCACCCCGCCTCGAATGGTCCGTCTCTTGCATTTGCGGCAACCATTTTAAGCTATCATGCCTGCCGAAAAAGGTCCTGCCACGTCAAACGGACACCGCTCCAATCTGCTGGAGTTTCGTCGCACCTGCCACAAAAAACGCCGTTTGATGCAGCTACGCCTGCCATCCGCTTCATTTTCCCGTCACGACTGCGCCTGCCGCTCCGCCTGAAACTGCGCATCCAGGCGGGCAATATCCTCTTCCTGCTGTTTCTTAAAATCTTTCATCGCCTGCCGCAGCTTCGCATCCGCTGTGCTGAGAATCTGCACGGCCAAAAGCGCCGCATTTTCCGCGCCGTCAATCGCCACTGTAGCGACGGGAACGCCCTTTGGCATCTGCACAACGGAAAGAAGGGAATCCAGCCCATCCAGCGTGCTGGACTTCATCGGGATTCCGATCACCGGCAGAGGCGTCGTCGCCGCCAGCACACCCGCCAGGTGTGCTGCCTTTCCGGCGGCCGCGATGATACACCCAAACCCGTTTTCCTCCGCGCCCGCCGCAAAGGTCTCTGCCTGCTTTGGCGTACGATGCGCAGATATAATCCTCGTCTCATATTCCACATTGAACCGCTCTAACATCGCTTCCGCTTTCTGGACAACCGGATAATCCGATTTACTTCCCATGATAATTGCTACCTTCATTTCCTGTTCCTTTCTTTCTTGCCTTCTATTTTCATGCTTGCAGTCCTGCGCCCGGTCCTGCCTTCATGCATTTCCTCCAGACCTGCCCGTGCGCGTTTCTTCCAATTTCATCTTGACGCAGGTTTCCCCGCTTCGTCCCGCATTTTTCCTGCTTCACGCTTACAGCCTTATGCCCTGCTTCATCCCTGCGCATTTTTCCACTTGCATTTTCACGTATTTGCATCCACTACAATTCTTTTTTCATCCAGTACCGCCCTGTTTATTCCGGCCGTTGTGGACTGTTTCCATTCATTTATTCTATTGCGTGCGGGTGTTTTTAATCGTGAGCGCTTCCCTTATCCCGCTCAATTCGCTCCTTATTTGAAATACGCTACCCCGGACTCAAAAATTTTCTGATCCTTTTCACCGATTACATTCTTGTAGAGGTTTTCTCCGATTCGCTCCGAATGTCCCATCTTGCCGAGTACCCGCCCATCCGGCGATGTGATGCCTTCGATCGCCATCATCGAACCGTTCGGGTTAAAGGCGATATCCATCGAAGGGTTGCCGTCAAAATCCACATACTGGGTCGCAATCTGCCCGTTTTCCGAAAGCCGTTCCAAAAGCTCCTGGCTTGCGATAAACCTGCCCTCCCCATGGGAAACCGGAACCGTAAACACATCCCCAGCGCCAACACCAGCTAACCAAGGGGATTTCACCGAGGCGATGCCCGTCCTAACTAGGCAAGACGCATGCCTGCCGATTTCGTTATACGTGAGGGTCGGGCTGTCTTCACCCATATCGTGAATCGTTCCATCCGGCACAAGCCCCAGCTTAATCAGCGCCTGGAAACCATTGCAAATACCCAGCATCAGACCGTCCCTGTTTTCCAAAAGATCGGAAACTGCATCCTTGATCGCCGGATTCCTGAATACCGCAGTGATGAACTTGGCCGAACCGTCCGGCTCATCCCCGCCGGAAAATCCGCCTGGGATCATGATGATCTGGCTCTGCCTGATTTTCTGCTCCAACTCCCGGATGGAGTCTTCAAGCTGAGCAGCCGTTAAATTCCGAATGATATGGATCTCTGCCTCTGCTCCGGCCTTGCGGAACGCCCTGGCGGAATCCATCTCGCAGTTTGTCCCCGGAAATGCAGGAATCACAACCTTCGGAGAAGCCACCTTCACTGCCGGTCCTTTTTGATTCCTATCCGTATATAACGTTCTGGCAACCTGCGCTTTGTTCGCTTCGGTTTTAAATTCCGCTGTCCTTACCGGGAATATGCCCTCGAGCGGCATCTGCCATGTCGCCAGAATGGCGGCAAGCTCCTCCGCTTCACCGTTTACCGTCAGCTTGCCGTCCGCTGCCGTCACGCCGACCTCCGCAAAGATCGAACCGTCCATGAGCTTTGCAAGATCCGCATCAGCCGGGATTTCCAAAAGCAGTGATCCGTACATCGGCGAAAGGATGTCGCCCTGCACCGTTACATCTGCCCCAATGCCATTTCCTGCCGCCATCTTCACGAGCGTGATGTACAAACCGCCCCGCCCGATGGTATTGGCGGAAAGAAGCATTCCCGCTTCCGCCAGTTCCCGCATCTTCGCCAGGTTCTTGCGGAATGCTTCAAAATCAATGATACCGTTTTTATCGACCGGCGTCGTCAGGGCTACCAACTTGCTGCCCGCTTTTTTAAATTCCGTGGAAACCACCTGCGCTGCGTCGATCGTCGTAATGGCAAACGATGCCAGCGTCGGCGGAACATCGATATCCATGAATGTACCGGACATACTGTCCTTGCCGCCGATGGCCGGAATTTCCAATTCCTTCTGCACCCTGAGCGCTCCTAAAAGCGCCGCCATCGGCTTGCCCCATCTCGCCGCATCAGCCCCCAGCTTTTCGAAATATTCCTGGAACGTGAGGCGCACGGTTTTATAATCCCCGCCCATTGCGGCGATCTTTGCCACCGAATCCACGACGGCGTAAAGCGCACCGTGGAACGGGCTTTTTACCGCCACCTGCGGGTCGAAGCCGTAAGCCATGAGCGTTGCCGTATTGGTCTCCCCTGCCACAACAGGAAGCTTGGCCGCCATTCCTGCGGCCGGGGAAAGCTGGTATTTCCCGCCCAGCGGCATGAGGACCGTCGCCGCTCCGATGGTGCTGTCAAACCGCTCAACAAGCCCTTTCTTGCTGCAACAATTCAAATCCGCAAGCAGTTCTTCTTTTGTTTTCGTCTCTTTCAGCAGATTTGCAAGCGGCGCATTACCCGCCGCCATTTTCATTGCGGCTGCCGAATTGGCCATCGTTTTCACTGCACTAGCCGTTCCATTACCCGCCGCCATTTTCGCTGCGCCGGCCAGTTCCCTGCTCACTGCACCATCCGCCGCATCTTTCGTCTCCATGCCTGCTGCGCCAGCTTCCTTCTTGCCGCCTGCACAGTCCGCCGCTATGCCAGAAGGCGCAACTACACGAACCGCCATAAATTGCTGTGCGCCATTCGTATTGAGGAAATCCCTGCTTAAATCGAGGATACACGTCCCCCGCCAGTGCATCCGCACCCTGTTCGTATCCGTAACCTGCGCCACCGTCGTCGCTTCCAGGTTTTCTTCCCGCGCGTATGCGATAAACGCCTCTTCCTTGTCCGCTTCCACGACCACTGCCATCCGTTCCTGTGATTCGGAAATCGCAAGCTCCGTACCGTCAAGCCCTTCGTACTTTTTCGGCACGAGATCGAGGTTGATCTCAAGGCCGTCAGCCAGCTCCCCAATGGCAACGGAAACACCGCCTGCGCCAAAATCGTTACAGCGTTTGATCAGCGTTGCAACCTCTTTCCTGCGGAACATCCTCTGGATGTTTCGCTCGACTGGCGGATTGCCCTTCTGGACTTCCGCCCCGCACTGTAAAATAGACTCTTCCGTGTGTTCCTTGGATGAGCCAGTCGCGCCGCCGCAGCCATCCCGGCCCGTCCTGCCGCCGACAAGAATGATCACGTCGCCCTTTTGCGGCACGTTCCGAACGACATGCGAAGCAGGGGCAGCGCCTACGACAGCACCGATTTCCATGCGCTTTGCCACGTAATTTTCATGATACACTTCATCGACCAGCCCGGTCGCAAGACCGATCTGGTTTCCATACGAGCTATATCCAGCCGCCGCTTCCTGGGTAATCTTGCGCTGTGGCAGCTTGCCTGCCAGCGTTTCTTCGATCGGCTTCCTTGGATCTGCCGCACCCGTCACACGCATCGCCTGGTATACGTACACCCTGCCAGAAAGCGGATCCCTGATGGCGCCGCCAAGACAAGTTGCCGCGCCGCCAAACGGTTCGATCTCAGTCGGATGGTTATGGGTTTCGTTCTTGAACATTACCAGCCAGTCCTCTTCCCTGCCGTCGACCTCCGCTTTCACTTTGATGCTGCAAGCGTTGATTTCCTCCGATTCATCGAGGTCGTCCGCCTTTCCATGTTTTTTCAAATACTTTGCCCCGATGCAAGCCATGTCCATCAGGCACACGTTTTTCTTTCTGTCGCCATAGACGTCCTTTCTCATTTCCATGTACTGATCGAATGCTTCCTGCACCAGCTTTCCATACGGGCTGTCCTCAAACGCCACCTCTGCCAGCGTCGTATTAAACGTCGTATGGCGGCAATGATCCGACCAATATGTATCGATTACTTTTAGCTCTGTCAGCGTCGGCTCTCTGTCCTCTTCCTCAGCATAATACTTCTGCACGAACTTGATGTCGGCAGGGCTCATGGCAAGCCCCATGTCCTTCCTGTACTGCTCCAAGGCTTTTTCATCCATCGATCGGAAGCCTTCAATCACTTCCACATCTGCGGCGGCGGTGGTTTCCATCGCCAGATCATCCGGTTTCTCATTGGCCGCAATCTGCGAATCCACCGGGTTCACGCAATATCCCTTTACGGCTTCTAACTGCCCCGCATCGAGGTTTCCTTCCAGCACGATCACTTTCGCGAATTTTACGATCGCTTCCGCCCCAGCATTCATCAGCTTGATGCACTGGGCAGCCGAATCCGCCCTCTGGTCGTACTGTCCTGGCAGGTATTCTACCGCAAAATAAATAGCAGAACGCACTTCCGCAGGCATCGTTTCTTCGTACACGACGTCTATGGCCGGTTCTGCAAATACGGTAAATTTCGCCGCTTCATAAGTGGAGCCGTCGATCCCATCCACATCATAGCGATTCAAAATCCTTACTCCTGTCAGGTTCGGAAGATGCAAGTTTTCCTTCACATCATGAAACAGGGCTTCTGCTTCTACATCAAACCCTTTTTTCTTCTCAACGTAAATTCTTCTTACCATGGATTCACTGTCCTTTCTATGTTTTGCGCGAGTGCTGTTTCTATTATAAAAATCTATTCCTGTAGTTTTCTTGGGTTTCCCAAAAGCAGGGGCATATGCTTTCCTCTGTCCTTTGGCAGCCGTTCCCGCTTGCGGCAGGCATGAAAACCCGCAAAGATTAAAATTCCACTATAATGTTAGCATTTTTAGCCGCTTTTCGCAACACCTATTGCGGTCAAATCTCTAAATTTGAACGTTTTACGAACATTTAAAGTGTTTAGTTTCTATAATATTCGTGTTTCAAGCAGGGGAGCTATACCGCTGGCAAGCGCAATGCGGTGAGTGCAAAGATGCGCCTGGGGCGGGATGCAAGGATGCGTTTCGGACGAAATACAAAGAGCCGCACCCGTAACAGGTGCGGCAGAAGACGACAGTACACAAAAAGAAGCGCTTTCAGCGAAGCCATTGAACCGCTTTTATTGATCAAAAATTACGATATACGATTTTACCACCAAAAATCGTTGCCATGACGGCAGCATCGCGAACTTCTTGAGGAGTGCATTCAAAAAGGTTTCTGTCAACAACGATCATATCAGCGAGCTTTCCTTCTTCTAATGTTCCGATATCATGTTCCCTGTTCGCCGCATACGCCGAACCATATGTATACGCATCAAGGGCTTCTTCTATGTTTATTTTTTCCTGCGGATTCCACCCGCCCTCAGGAAGTCCATCATCGTAAAGCCTGGTAAGCGCGCGGTATATTTCCAGGAACGGGTCATTCGAAACGACCGGGCAGTCCGAGCCAAAACAGACGGCAGCGCCTGAATCCATTAGGGATTTTATCGGCCATGTCAGCTTGCTTCTTTCGCTTCCAAGCCTGTCGGTATACCCGTTTGAGGCAAAATCCTCAGTGATCGCAATATGCTCAGGCTGAACCGAAGCAATGACTCCGAGCTTTGCATATCTGTCAAGATCGTCCGGGTGGATGATTTCGTTATGCTCTATCGCGTGCCTTGCACCTGTGTCGCCATACTTCCCGATCGCTTTTTCATAAGCATCGAGCGCCGCCCTTACCGTGGCGTCCCCGCAGGCATGGAGCTTAACGGAAAGTCCTTTTTTATGCGCAGCTTCAACATAACCCGGCAGCTTTTCGATATCCATAAGGGTGCTGCCTTTGGTTTCAGGGTTATCGCTATACGGCTCAATGAGAAGCGCTGTATACGTCGTAGCCACGCCATCAATGAACTGCTTCACGTGTTGAATGCGGTACGAATCGCTATTATACCGTTCCGCATCCGCAAGCACTTCATCGAGATCATGGAACAAATCCGGCGCAGAATGAATCCGCAAGGTCAATTCTCCAGCCTGGTCCATTTCATGCAAGGCCCGGTGATTGCCAAAACCGATGCCAAAGAACGGCTCTACATCCGTCAATGCGGTAATGCCAAAGCGATTGCATCTTTCCTGCATTGCCCTTATGTACCGTTTCTGCTCCGCCGCAGGCATATCAAATGCGGCCTTCCCTGCGATGCCCAACGCCATTTCATCGAGATACCCGGTCGGATTGCCCGCAGAATCCCTCATGAATTTTCCATATGCAGGATCAGGTGTCTCTTTTGTAATTCCACAAACCTCCATCGCCTTGCTGTTTACCCATGCCCCGTGCAGCTCTGCATTCATCAGGAAGACCGGCCTGTCAGGAATATATTTGTCAAGCGTTTCCGCAGTCGGCAGGCTTTTGTCCTCCCAGTAAAGGTGATACCATTTCCATCCTATGACCCACTCTTGGCCAGGTATGGTCTTTGCATAGTCCGCCGCCATTTTTCCGCATTCATCAGCGGATTTTGCAGTTTCAAGGTTCAAGCACTCCTGATACATGCCCGCCATGATCAGGTGTACATGGCTATCATTAAATCCCGGCATCAGAAGCTGCGACTTTCCGAACTGCAACACTTGCGTCCCCGGGCCTTCATATCCGCATAGTTCCTTTGTCTTGCCGCACTTGATGATTCTTCCGTCTTTCACGGCAACAAAATCATAATCCTTCGGTAAATTTTTTTCGGCAAATACGGTTGCGCCTTTGATGATTAAATCTGCATATTTCATTTTATCCATATTATTTTTCCTGATATACAACAACGCCATCTTTTACTGTCATCAATGCACGCATATGAAATAGTTCAGGACGATCGGCGTATTGGTATGGATCAAGATTGGTAACGACAAAATCAGCGTTTTTGCCCATTTCAAGCGAACCGGTTTCCTTTTCCCTATGCAATGCGTATGCCGCATTTACCGTACACATCTTAATCGCATCCGTGACCGAAATATTCCGAATCGGATTATAGCCATTGACACAATGAGCGATATAAATAAGCGGCTGAATATCCGCAACGGGGCAGTCAGAGCCGGATAATAATACGATCCCCGCATCGACGATTTTAGGAAACGGGTACATCCGGTCGGCCCGCTCGCGCCCTAATATGTTTGCAAGCTCACCATTAGGCCCGTCCCACAAATAGGAATCCCCCGGCTGCATGGATAATACGATGCCCAAGTCTTTCGCTAACTCGATTTGTTCTTCCGTCGGCAAGCAGAAATGTTCCAGCCTGTGCCGCAAATCCTTTTTGCCCTGCTCGGCAAAAACCTGCCTGTAGACATACAATAACTGGTCAATCGCCCTCTCCCCGACGGCATGCATCGTACACGGCATATTATTTGCGTGTGCTTTGGATATAAAATCATATACTTCCTGGTCACTATGGAATAATAACCCCCGCACCGACGGAGCGTCATCATATGGATGACAATTTGCCATTGTATGTTCAAAAGCCCCGCCATCTAAAGTTAAACATCCGCCAATTCTTTCCAAGTTTAACGCTTTCGCTTGTTCAACATCCCAGGTCTGGTAAAATACCGTCATATCGACAGGAAGTTCGCCGATACGTTCCAATACGATCTTCACGTCCCGGTCGCCCGCAACGAACTGCCCAAACAGGCCATGCATATAGGTAACCCCTTTGCTTGCAGCATAATCAGCGCAGCATTTCATCAGATCCCATATTTCATCGTCCGAAAAAGAGCCAAATACATTCCGTTGCCCTAAAAAAACAGAATCATCCGAAGTATAGACACCGGTTGGCTTGCCGCCCTCCAGCGCAACGCCGGGCATATCATCCGGAATTGCGGCAATTTCCGCCCCGGAACTGTTGTACGCATTCCCGTGCATGGTTGCGGTGAAAACAAGTATTTTGTGGCCGTGCGATATTTCATCCAGCTCATATTTCGTAGGATAGCGTTTTTCTTTCATGTTTTGGGGCAAAAAGCACGAACCATAAACCCAGCCATCTCCCGGTTCGCCGGCGCACTTCTCTTCCAGCGCGGAAAGAACCTCCTCGATACAGGTGCAATGAGCAAGATTAACGCTTTTGAAACTGATCCCTGCGCTTAAGACATGGACATGGCAGTCGCTCAATCCCGGCAGCACCGTGCTTCCTTTCAAATCGTATTTTAAGGTTTCAGAATCCTCGCATATGAAATCGCCTTTTCCGATCCCAGCGATTTTTCCATCCTTTATGCCAAGCCATGAAAAGGTTTCATCGTTGCTGTTCATGCTGATAATGTTGGCATTATAATAAACCGAGTCGAATTTCATCGTAACCCTCCTTTTGCTTTTCTCCTTTTTCTGTTTATTGTGAGAATTGCTTGACAAATCATTGCCCCGCAATATAATTTTACTTGACGCTGAAAATCTTTCTATAGTCCCAAAGTACGAAATATGGTGTCCTTTATTCGCAAAAATTCACGCCCAGAGCTTGCCTAAAAGGTAACATGACCGACGGGAAAGGAGTATTTCAAAATGAAATTGTTTGAAAATGATTGGCTTGCGATCAACCATTTGCTTTTGAAAATGTATTCCCAGAAAGAAAATCATCTTCTTGAAAACGATGCAATGCAGAACTTAAAATATCTGATCCCCTATGATAAGGCAACCTTTTGGCGGCGCAATTACAATGCAGGCTCCTTGCTATGCGAGCCCGAATCGATTCATTTCCCAATGGAAGATTTGAAATCCCGCCGCATTACGCTTGAAAGCGAGCTGCCGCAAGTCTGGGTCCATTTTTATGAAAAATGCATTGTGCTGCGCGATTCGGATTTTAAGGATGAGCTTACCCCATCAGGTTCTTTGTATTATCTCGACTTATTAACGAAACATAATATAAAGTTTGCACTGACGATTTCACTGTGCCATGACAATATGCCGATCGGTGTGTTGACCCTTTTCCGGGAAAAAGACGGCGTTGATTTTTCTGATAAGGAAATATATATTGCGGAACAACTGGCGGAACATATCGCCTGCTATTGTTACAACATTTATGAAATCGAAAAGCTAAAAGAAACGGACGCATCAAGCGTAAACCTTCCGGACATCATCGCCAAATATCAGCTTTCTGCAAGGGAAGTCGAAGTTTTGCAATGCCTGCTGGAAGGAAAGAACGCAAGTACGATCTGCGAAACCTTATGCATCACAGAAAGCACACAAAAAAAGCACCTGAGCAACATTTATAAAAAAATGCACATAAAAAACAGGACGGAACTATTTAAAATATTGTTCTCTTGATATCGATACCTGCCAAAATTCCACTTACAATCACGAAATGAAGAATAAGTATAAAATCAACTATACTTTTGTACAGTTGATTTTTATTTTCATTCAATTATGATAAACAGTGAGAATTGTTTGACTTTTTCACGCCCTATAACCGTTTCATTTTTGATAATAGGGAAAGGAATTTTGTCATGAATAAAATTAATCTTAAAAACACGGAGGGAAAGATATTCACCGGCTGGTATATTGTCGTAATGGGAATTGTGCTCATGACCTTTGCATATTCTTGTGTTGTTTCAGTAACGGGCGTTTTTATGGTTCCTGTAACGAGCGATCTGGGATTGAACATCGGTGATTTTTCAATTTGGGTTACCATTCTAAGCGTCGTTGCAATTATCTTTTTATCAATCATCAGCAAAGTGCTTTCAGAGAAAACGATAAAAAAGATTATGGTGATCTGCTGCTTTTGCGGAATAATTGGTTTTGTAGGATTTGCGACGTCAAACAGCCTGATGCAGTTCTATATCGCTTCGATTCCCCTCGGAATTTGCTTTGGAGGGCTTACCACAACGCCATGCGCTTTATTGACCAACAACTGGTTTCCTGAATCCATGAGAGGAAAGGCATTGGGGATTCTCTTTGGCGGCAACTCCCTCGTCGTCATGGGGGTCATCCCTATCCTGAACGCAATTGTACAGAACTTGGGCTGGAGGACAGCATATTACATTCTGGCGGCCATACTTCTTGTAATATGCCTGCCATTAATCTTGAAATTTGTAAAGTGGAGTCCTGCTTCAACGGGCGAAGCGTTCAAAACAAGTTCATCAGATCAGCAAGGGGCATCAAATCAGCAAGAAACAAATGAACTCGCATTGGAAGGCATTTCTTTTAAGAACGGGCTGAAATCCCCGGCAACATGGCTAATGTTTCTTTCCGGCACGCTATTGGTGATCGCTTCCAGCGCTATTCTCGGACATTCACAGCCGTTCCTGATGATGAATGGTTACAGCGCTACTTTTGCTTCTAATGTAACTTCCATTATGATCGGAATTTGCGTCATCACCTGCGCATTGATCGGTGCAATAAATGACAAATATGGCTTGAAGGCGGCTGTAATCGTCAGCAGCGGTGCGTTTGTTTTGTCTTATATCGCACAGATTTTCATCCCGAATGCCGGAATCATCATGGTTGTGTTATTTATTCTGTTCTACGGGATTGGGTGTTCTGCCGTAAATATCATTTCCCCGCTTTTTGCCAATCACATGTTTGGACCAAAAGAGGTCGGCGCATTCATCGGCTACATCAATTTATTTATATCCGTTGGCGGCGCAATCGGAATATCGCTGGTAGGGAAGCTCTATGACGTAATGGGGTCGTATATCGTTCCGTTCTGGATTTGCGCCGGCATTTTGTTTATATCCTTTTTCATCAGGTTTATCCTGTCTTCCAAGAAATTTAATTACAAAAATAAAATGAAATAAAAAATATGCCTGTGCATGAGCGGATTGTTTTTTACATGAAAGCAATCATGATGAAAACTTGCATTTCAAGGCTTCTCAATAAAACTCTGGATTCCAATGATTGCGGGGTTTTCAAATGCTTACATTTTTCACCTGTCATAACATCACAAAAATGGCACTGGAGTTTTCCCTTTCCAGCGCCATTTTTCATGAAAAAACTTATGACAAAAACACAAAGAGAGAATGCTTCTCCTGATAACATAAATCTACCGTGGTTTTCAAGCGCCCTCATCGAGCCATTATTCCTATCGCTCCCTCTCCTCATCCAGCTCCGAAAAGACGCTCAGATACCGTTCCCCCGTATCAGGCAAAATTATCACGATTTTCTTGCCTGCATTTTCAGGCCTTGCCGCAACCTGTCCCGCGGCGTATACCGCCGCACCGGAGGAAATCCCCACGAGCAGCCCTTCCATCCTGGCGGTGTCCTGCATCGTCTGCAACGCATCCGCATCGTCCACCGTCACAATCTCGTCTATGATATCCCGCTTCAGCACGGACGGAATGAAATTCGCGCCGATCCCCTGGATCTTGTGCGGTCCTGCCTTGCCTTCCGAAAGCAACGGCGAAGCGGCTGGCTCTACCGCAATGATTTCGATATTTGGATTTTTCTCCTTTAAATATGTCCCTGTTCCCGTAATCGTGCCGCCAGTACCGAACGTAGCTACCAGAATATCAATTTCACCATCGGTATTCCGCCAAATCTCCGGTCCTGTCGCCTCATAATGCGCCTGTGGGTTAGCAGGATTTTCAAACTGCCCCGCGATAATGCTGCCCGGACATTCCTTCGCCAGTTCCTTCGCCTTATCGACGCTTCCCTGCATCCCCAAGGCTCGATCCGTCAGTACCAGTTCCGCCCCCAATGCTTTTAACAGCGCGCGCCTTTCCATGCTCATGCTTTCCGGCATCACCATCACCGCCCGGTAACCCCTTGCCGCCGCCGTCATGGCGATCCCCACGCCCGTGTTCCCGCTCGTCGGCTCGATGATCGTACCGCCAGGCTTTAATCTTCCCTCGCGCTCGGCTTCCATCACCATGCGATAACCGACCCTGTCCTTCACGCTTCCAGCGGGGTTAAAAAATTCCACCTTGGCAATCATCTGCCCCGCTGCGCCAAACGCCTCTTCCATCTTATGAAGCCGCAGCAGCGGCGTACCGCCGATCAGCTCCGTTACGGTATTTTTAATATTCATCATCCATGCTCCTCCCCAACTGATAACATAAAACTTGCACGCTCACAGCCAAAAAAGCAACCTAAGCGAAAACCTGCCAAACGGCGGCAAAAAACCACCTAAGCAAAGCCCCGCAAGACTGACAAGCCGAAAAACGCCTGAACAAAGCCCCGCAAAAAGAAAACCTAAAACAGCTCCGCCTTTATGACCTTTCCATCTTCAAGC
Organism: uncultured Eubacterium sp.; assembly: GCA_946555345.1. Lineage (GTDB taxonomy): Bacteria > Bacillota > Clostridia > Peptostreptococcales > Anaerovoracaceae > Lentihominibacter. Next base: position 206,741 of record CAMNSS010000002.1, read on the forward strand.
GTCAACATATAACCATGCCCAGGGTCTGGAATCCACTGGTAAAAATTATCCTTTTCACCGGGAAAAATGCTCTCCATGATCGCCGAAATCGTGCCGCCGTGGCACACCACGATGGAAAGCGCCTCCCCGCCGCTATGCCGCATCGCCAGCTCTTTCAACGCATGGCGGTTTTTCAAATCTTCAAACCCGGCGGCGATCCGCTCATAAAACGCCTTCACGCTTTCCCCGTTTGGCGGCGCTAAATCCCCTTGGGGGTCTTTCAGCCAAGTCTGATACGCCTCTATCTCCTTTAAATCCTGGTACCGCTTCATCTCAAAATCGCCAAAGTTGATTTCCTTGAGCGATTCCATCTGCTGATGCTCCTGCTCTCCATAGATGAGCTTCAATGTCTGATGCGTCCGCTTCAAATCAGTCGTATAAAAATCGGCGTCCGTTCCATCCGGGTACAGACCCGCCGCCGCCAAAGCGGTCAGCTCTGCAATGCCTTCCTCTGCCAAATCAATATCAGCGTGGCCGTAATAGAGCCGTTTCTTGTTTCCTTCCGTGATCCCATGCCTTATGAGGCAAATCTTTGATTTCATCTATTCTACCTTCTTTCCAATGCCGCAAAAAACCCTGATCGTCTGTTCTGCTTCCCTTGCAAGGTACAGCATGAGCCTGCCGTTCATTTCCCGGAAAGCGCGCAAGCTCGCATCCATCGGCACGATGCCCTGCGAAACGTCGGAAATAATCAAGATCTTATCCTGCCATTCCGTTCTATGTTTGCGGAAAAAATCAGCCGCTTCCCTGCCTTCCCGGGCGCATTGCAATGCAAATTTCTCAATGCCATAAACAGCGTCTTTCGTGAAGTCAGGCATTCTGCCATCACTGCAATCGCATACCGTGCCGATATGAAAATTTTCCTTGGCATAATCCAGCTTACCTTGGAATGCCCCGCCAAAAATCAAAACCATAATTCCTCCCCTGCCAGGTGCGGATAACTATCACGCCCCTCTTTTTCAGGCATATCCTTTAATGCGTACGCAAATGAACCGTAAACGGCTCAGCACACACTGCCCAGGCATATTCAATCAAGCCGCAAACGGCTCAACATACATTGCACTAAGCGCAAGCGGCAATGCGTTTTCCTTCACCCCGCCGCACATCGACATCCGAGCCAAGCCCTGCTTCCACAACAGGCGGCCAGACGAGCCACCGATAACCCTGCACACCGCCGATGCCAAGCATTCCACGCACAGCGCACGCCCGTCCGCCGCACATCCATCATATGCCAAAACACGATGCGGCCACTGCCGCAACCGCAATGCCAAAAAGCTCGCCCAAAACAATCATGTACCCTGCAATATCGCCGCTCATCCCGCCAAGCTGCCGCCTGGCATATGCGCCGGCTGCGCTTTCCCCGATTAACACCGACACGACAGCCGTTATATAATATGCCACGTAACAAAACGGCACATCGGCATAATCCGTGACAGCCGAAACCAGCAAGATCGGCCATGCGGTCATGGCGGCAAGGACCAAGCTTTCCAACGGCCTGAATGCCCGTTCGCCGAGCTGCACCTTTTCTGCAAGAATTGTATGCCCCGCATCAGCATCCGCCAAATCCGCATATTGGCTGCTTTGCATGACAGGCTTGCGGGCGATACAGTCAGCGGCCAAACCGCGTGAAACCGTCAAAATGACAACCAGCATCCCCGCCCGCCGAAAAGAAAATTCCGCCGCCAGCGTTACCATGGACGCCGCAAAGACCAGAAGCATCAGCGCCACCGCAATGACAGCAAATGCACCAACTGCGGAGTCCTTCAAAATCTGCTGCCTTTGCGAAAGCTCTGGCCTCCTAGACAAAATCGCATCGCTGCAATCCATGAACCCATCCAGGTGAATGAACCCATTACAACAAAAATACAATGCCACAAGCAACACGCCCGCCAAAAGCGCAGGCAGCCCCAGCCAATCCATCAAAGCCCAAACCGCTGTACAAACTGCGCCCAACAACGTACCGATTAGGGGCAGCATGCACAGCATCGCTTTCCGGCAATCATCATGCCAGCCCCTGTATGGACACGGGATAGCGGAAAAGTTTCCCCATGCCATGAGAAACCCCCGCAAATATTTCATTTCCACCGCTCCTCTCTCCCATAAGCGATCTCGATCACCTCATCGCAAAATGCAGCCAAAGCTCTGTCAACGGCAGCCAGACTGCGCCTGTAACCCTCCACCGCAGAGCTGTACACATCAGCATCTGCATAAATATAATCCGACACGAACAGCGTATTTCCTGTCCCTTTCGCAAATGCCAGCACATCGGCTTTTACCCTGCCCGCTGCATTTTCATCCAAACATCCATGCTCGTCAAACATTTCATTATTTAAAAGCGCCGTAACGCTGTCCATGAGAAACACGCCGCTTCGATCCACGTCCTCGCAATGCAAAAGCGCCGCCAGCGAGCGTCCCTGCTCTATTGTCTCAAAGCCCCAGCCTTCCCGCTCGGCAATATGCCTTTTGATGCGGGCCCGATCCTCCTCATCATGCGGAATCATCGTGGCGATATAATAAAGGGGTACGCCCAAGCGGTCCGCCATTTCCCTCGCCCTGCGCTGTGCATAAAAGGATTTGCCGTTTTTGCACCCGCCGCTGATCAATATATTCATATTCCATGCTCTCCCTTTCACAAGCTCTTTGGGTCGGCTCTTGCAAAGTCTTTTCGGTTCTTTGGGGGCGGCTCTTTGGGGGAATGTCTTTGTATGGTTTTTAGCCGTTCTTTTGGAGCAATTCCGATTTCTCACAAGGCTTTTCGCAGTCCCTTGCGAACCTTTTTGCGGTCTCTTGCAAAGCGCCCAGTTCCCTTGCAAAGCATCCAGCCTCCTGGCGAAACGCTCTTACTGCTTAAAAGCAGTCTCCCTTCCTGATTTCCTCCAGATAATCGTCGTTGATTTCAGCTTCTGCAAAAGTCGCCATATTTCGCATCACATCGCAAGCGCCTTTGATGATGTCAAAGGCGATCGGACAGCCGCTTCCTTCCCCAAGGCGCATATCGAGCGCCAGAAACGGCTTCAGCCCCAACTGCTGAATCGCCAGCTCGTAGCCTTTCTCCCAGGACTTATGGGAAGCAAACATATAATCGATCGCTTTCGGTGCGATGATTCCTGCCGAAAGCGCCGCCACTGCCGAAATATATCCATCGATCACGGCCGGAAGCCGGTAAAGCGCCGCGCCGATAAAAACACCCGCCATTGCGCAAATATCAAAGCCGCCCATGTGAGCCAGGATATCAATCATCCCACTGCGCAGATCGCAAGGGATGCCGCCATCCTGTGCGCCAGCGCCACAAACGGCTGTCTCTTTCGCCACGCCGTCTCTTTTCTCATCTGCGGCCGTCAGCTTGTTTGCCGCAATTCCAGGGACAGTCTGCGCGCCGCTGCCAGACGATGCGGCCAACTCTTGTTCCACACTGCCCCTTCGCCCACACGAACCCGCCGCCCCCTTGTCCGTGATTTCAGGTGCGGCCTGCCCTTGTGTCACCACATAATTCCCAGAGACGGCCCGTACAGTGGATTGTCTCCCGCCTGCGCCGCACGCTTCCATCATCGCCAAAAGTCCGCCCTGCCTTCGATATGCTTCCGACACCGCGTCCACGATTTCCTTCTTCCGCCGATAGCTCTGCGCATTAATCCCGCCGCCTTTTCCGCAAGTAAAGCCGCTATCCTTCCCCGTGACAGCCGACAAAATTGCGGCGCTGGTGGTCGTATTGCCAATGCCCATTTCCCCGACGCCAACGATATCAAACCCGTGATCCTTTACCGCCTTTGCCATTTCCAGGCCAACATCGATGCAGCGCAACGCCTCCGCCTTCGTCATCGCAGGCTCTTTTGCGAGATTCCTGGTGCCGGTCCTTACCCGCCTGTCAACAATCTTATGGGTATCCCGCAACGGAATATCATCATAAAGAGTCCTTGGAATCGGATGCTTCACGCCCATATCCACGATGAGAAGCTCACTGCCAAAGCTTTCGGAAAGCGCACCGACGCCCGTCAGCCTTCGCGTAAAATTCACCGTCTGCGCCATCGTCACGCTTTGCGGTGCAGACGCTACCTTTTCATCGGCAACGCCATTATCTGCACACAACACCACAACGCAGCCTTTTTGAACTGCGTTCAAAACCTCGCCGGTAATACCCGCCATGCGAATGGAAATTTCCTCAAGGCCGCCTAAGCTGCCCGGCGGTTTCGCCAAACACGCCTGTCTTCTAGCAGCCTTTTCCATCACGCCTCGGTCAACGGCATCGATCCGATCCGCTAGTTCAAATAGTTCCCGTTCCTTTTGCCCCACCGTTTCCATATACGTCTCCTCTTTCCCGTCTGCCAAATTTCCATGCACACGGCGAGCAGCCCGCCTTGCCCAGCTTTGCACCATTTCGCTTGTGCCTCTCCAAATGCGCCGCCGGACGGCATACAGCCGCCCACGCCCTGCAAACATCAAAATCCCAAAAATCCAGTCCTGCCTCATCCATCGACAACGTAGCCGCGCAAAACCAAAATCCGACAAATAATCTTACAAATATCCTTCCGCCGCAAGCCACACCATAGAAGACAGTCCATCAATGCTCTCGATGGCAATGCTCGTATCCGCATCGCACAAATCCAGCACCAAATCCAACACGCCTTTGATATCAATCACGCCCTCTGTAAGCGGCTGATGCAAATCGCCCGTCCCGTCGTTATTATGAAGATGCAGATGCCCCAAATATGGCGCTAACACCTGAACCCACTCACGCACAGGCACTTTGCTTGCGCAGGCGGCATGCCCCACATCGAGACACAGCTTGATGCGCGGATGCGCCAAACGTTCCGCCAGCTCTGCCAGCATATACGGCTCATCCTCCATTACATTTTCGATCACAATCTGAAAATCCATCGGTCTTTCCGCCATAAATTCATGCCAAAACTCGACCGACCTGTCCCGCTGCCACTCCTTGAAATAAATCTGCGGCGCATAGCCCGAATGCACGACCATCTTCTTCGCGCAATAAGAATCCGCCTGCAAAGCCGCCGCATTGAGCCTTTCCATCGCCAGATTCCTTGCTTTCGGATCGATCGCTGCCGGAAACAGTTCATGAAAAGGGCCATGCAAAACGCACCCGGAGGCAAGCGGCAAAAGCGTTTCGATTTCACGGCAAGCGGAAGCCGCCGCATCCCCGTCCAAGTTTTCCGGCATACAAAGCTGATCCAATTCCACGCCGATTCCATATTCTGTCAGTATTTGCCAATGCTGCTCGCAAGCGGTGGCAATGTATAATCGGTTCTTGATATTCCGTGAGGTTGATTTATGCCGAATTCTTGCTCTATTCCTGGTTTCTGTTTTATTCCGAAGCCTTTCTCGATTTCCAGTCTTTGCTTTATCCATGCGCTGTATTTCTCCTTTCCCTATGATATCATACCGATCGAAAAGAGTGAAGGGCAAAGTAGGCAGCGAAAGATGCAAAGAGCTTTTGTAGACAACACTACAAGCATCGGAAAACTGACATGAAAAAAGGAAATATGTTATATTCACATAAAATGTGCATCTATAACGTATTCCCTTTGCAATCATCTCGCATATATGGTTCTATTGAATTTCTATGCCAACAATCATCGAAAGCATTTATATCCCACGGCTGGCGAAATCGTTTATATGTCCGCTACAGCTTTGAGCATCTTCTTCCGCAGAACCGGTTTCCTGTTCATCTGCGTTCTTCTCTTCTTTAATGAATGCTTCTTCATCCGCAAGCTCATTTATAATATTTCCAGTTTTAGTGAAAATTTCCTTGTCAAGTTCTGCCGTTCTCTCATCGATTTCTGATATTCTTTGCCTCTTGCTTTCTGAATCACTGGATTTTAATTCGGCCTTTAATACATTCTTTTCTCCTTCCAATCTGTTTTTAACCGAATCCGTTAATTTGCTCTGGTCTAACTTCGCAGACATCACTGTAAGCTCTGCCATCCTTTTATTATTTAATTCCTGCTTTGTGAATGCCTGTTTTCCTTTATATCGATTGTTTCCTTGGGTTGCATCTGGCCCACTTGCCGGTTTTGCCAGTTCTTTTGCAATTTCTCTATCAAGTGAGTCTAACTGTTTCTCATATTCTTCTATTTTTTTCGTAATCTCCGCGTCACAATATCCGCTTTCTTTATCTGCCATCTGTTTCAGCAAGGACTCTTTACATTCGCTGATAAAATCCTTCTGCTTCATGAGCCGTTCCACCGCGCTCATCGCCTTTCCCTTCTGCGATATCGTGGCAACGTCACTGCGCAAAAACACGCCCTTTTTTTCTTCTCCGACCCCTGTGTTTTGATTGAATTTACGATTTATTGTCTCCGTATAAAATAATCCATTTGCTTTGCCAACATTCATATACATATCCAAATCCTCCTATTGGTGTATCGGTCAATGCAACAGATACATTTATATAGATGATGCAGAAGGATTGTTTTTTGGTGTCTGCGGCAATGGAAACATCGCATTTAGCGTAAAAGTTGTTTCGGCCTTTAGGTCAAGCACGCCTTCATACCGCTCAACAACTGTCCTGATATTTTGCAGGCCAACCCCGCTTACCGGAGTCTGTTTAGAAGACAGGAATATACCCCCGTGCCGCTTAACTGGTACGCAAATATTGTTCGATATTTCAAATACCCAGTAATTCGGATATATTTGTGATTTCATCCGTATCCATCCAGCAGGATTCCCCGCCTGAATCCCCCGCTGGCAAGCTTCTATCGCATTATCGAGCGCATTTCCCAATAGACAACAAAGATCGACGGGAGCAATCCGGTCTTCACCCGGCACGCTCATCTGAATCAGGATATCGATTCCAAGCTTCTTTGCCTGCCGGTATTTTGGATTCAACAGGGCATCAGCAAAAATAGAGCCTGTCTGGATGACATCTTCCCCCTCTTCCATGGCGGCATTCCATTGCTTTAGATAATGCCTGGCTTCTTCTGCCTGTTTCTTTTCCAACAACTGTGCAAGGCATAAGCTATGATTTTTCATGTCATGCTGGAGCTTTATAAACTGTTTATATTGTTCTTTGGAAAGCTCCAAATGCTGTCCCAGCATCTGATGTTGTTGTTTTGCCAGCCTCTCCACTAAACGCCGCTCCAACATAATAATGCAGTATATGTTGAGGAACTCTCCTCCAACTGCAATCAAACCGCTTGGAATCACAACGACATACATATATTCGGCATCCCAATTACTCACCTTGTCAAATGTCATTGATGGCATACTGACCGCAATACAGATAAATACAATAATGCACATGAGATAAATGCCATCACGATCCTCAAAATCACGTTTCAGCAGATGGAGCTTGCGTTTTAACACTTCCATCATGGAAAAAAGCACGAGGCCTGTCATTAACGCAACGGCATTCAATGTGAAGTCAAAATAGCCCTCCCATCCCATGAACTTTGCGGCGGCCATAAACAACGGGTAAAATGCACCGCCTGCCACTTCCTGTACCCCGTATATCCACAAAGTTAAAAAACCTTTTTTTATGACGCTCCCATGAAACAATAGCATATTCAGCACAAATGCACAGACACATAAATAGAGCATATTTCCCCATGCAGTGCCAGCGATTCCAAACCATGCATTGATATGCCCATACAGCCACGTTCCCAGATAAAACCACAGGTACGTATAACGATGCTTCACGCCAAGCATTTCTTTTAAAAAGAGATATTGATAAAAAGTGCAGAAAAGCCCCCAGCCTGTTGTCCATATTATAGAAGCAATCAAAAAACATCTCCCCTTTTTTTTAGATAATGCATGAAGGCCAGGCCAAATGCCTGATGCCTGCGTCTGGATAAAGGCACGATACATTCATTGTCTAACCAAATCGCTTCTTTTTTATAATGTTTCACATGATCCAAATTAACAATATAACTCCGGTGGCAACGGAAAAATGTATCCGGCAACACTGGCTCAAGTTCATTTAACTTGCCATAAAAGGAAACAGACTCTTCGCTTTTATACAGATATATTTTTCGATTCACAACCTCCAAATACAAGATCCGTTCAAAAGGGATTCGCCTTACCAGCGTCCCTTGCCGAAAGATAAGCGCCTGTTCAGATTCCCCTTTGAGGAGGGAACACAGCTTTAAGAGCACGGCTTCAAGCTTCTTGAGATCTATAGGCTTAATAAGGTAATGAAATGCCTGAACATCATACGCATCTACGGCATATTGCCGGTGCGCCGTAATAAAGACCAGCTTGCTTTCATCTCCCCTGGCACGCAGCTTTTTTGCCAGTTCCAAGCCGTTGAGCGACCGCATGGCAATATCGAGGAATAAAAGATCAAATTCCTCACACGCCAGAAGCGCATTGCCATTTGCATATGCCTTGACGCTATATGGAATGGAATGTTTGTCTAATATGTTTTTGATGTCCTCCGTCAACTGTTCCAGGAGAATGCGTTCATCCTCGCAAACCGCAATCCGAATCATTTCTGTCCGCTCCCTGTTCTCTTCATTATATTTTTTTTATTATAACGAAAAAAATTTGGAGGTACAAGGATATCGCCCGAATGGCTTGATTTTTGTTATTAGCGGTTTTACTTGTGATATTCTTTGTATCGCTTTATTACGTTAGGGGAATCTGGACTTTTAGCGATGCGGTTGATACTGGTGAACAAGCGGCATCTTTGCGCCTAAATGTTCCCAAAACGCTGATTTCAATAACTTCCGCTCTTAATGTAAACACGTCCTGGTGCATATCATCCATATCGAGACCCCAGATTACCTTTAAGTCATAAGCCAAAATAATGCCCTCGCCAATTCTGAGGTGGTTGACCCTTTCCGGCATTTTTCCCGCCAGGACAAGCGGGTAAGAACTTGTTGCGCCGCCTGATATGATTTCAAGTTTTCGTCCGATTTCGCCTTCAATCCTCTCTGCGAGCTGGCACAATTCCTCCATTTTGCCAACAGTCGGCTTAATCGACCCATAGCATCCAAGGTTTGTCCCCACGCCTTTTAAATCAATGTATTCGAGCTGTGTTTCTATGTAAGACGCCGCCTGCGCCAGTTCATCCTGATCCCAGAACCCTTCCCTTAAATCCCCTAAATCAGCCATAAGGATCACGCCATGCCTTTTATCAAGCTTGCGGCAAGCGCAGTTGACCGCCTCCAGGACGCTGAGCTCACTTTGCAAGCTGATATCGGCATACATCACGACCTCCTCCGCTTCGGAAATCATCGGAATCCGGACCAGCATATATGAAGCCGCAATGCCCTGCTCTTTCATCTCAACGATCTGGCGGAGCCTTGACGTTGCAATCTGCTTACAGCCCGCCGCCAGGAACTGTTCACTTGCCCGGGGAATCCCGTTAAAGCCTTTTACAACACCAGCCACCTCAATGCCTTGTTTTTGGCAGTTTCTTACTACTGTGCTGATATTGCTGCGCAGCTTTTCAAGGTCAATCGCCAACATAGGGTATAAAGACTTATTGATTTGATCCATAGGCATTTCCTCCTCTTACACGATCGCCTGCAAAAGTTCTTGCACGATCCCCTTGCGTACAATTTTTCAAACATTTATCATCTATAAAATGATGCAATACCCCTATACCTTGTGTTTACTATACGCTCCCGTAATGCGTTCCATCAACTGTCCCTGCTCCAAAATTTTGCGCATTTTTTTGTAAATTGTACAAAGCCTGCAAAAGTTCAAAAGGCGGGACGGCATTTGTGAGAAGTAAAAAACGGCAACGGCTGACGCCTGCCCGCACCACAATCCCACGCCCCGCGTTACTCGAAAAACCAAAACAAAACGGCCACAGCCGCAAAAAGGGCGGGATTGCGGGGCGGCGTATTTTGCATCGGGACAACCTCTCCCCTGCAACCGCTTGCGCCATGCGCTACTGTCATGCGCGTACGCCCCGCCGCTGTCCTTTTATCCGGCGTTTTGTACTTTTTACAAATTTAACGCTTTGGATTGTGATTTTAAACACTTGTAATCCCAACCAGACAAGATATAATGAAGTAAAATCGAATATTGATGATGATGGAGGTATAAAAATGGCTTTTAAATTTGATGTAGAAGCGCTGCGCGATGAATTTCCCGCATGCAAGCTGCAAATCAACGGAATACCGATCGCATACCTGGACGGACCGGGCGGAACGCAAGTACCGCAGAGCGTATTGGATGCGATCACTGGATACATGATCTATGATAATGCCAACGAAGACGGCAATTTCCGGGCAGGGCTGAAACAAGGGGATATCGAAATCGCCGCCAGGCAGGCAGGCGCGGATTTCCTCGGATGTGACGTGGAAGAAGTCGGCTACAACTGTTCATCCACGCAAAACAACTACAACCTCGCCGCCAATATTTCCAAAAATTTTAAAGAGGGCGACGAAATTATTGTCACCCAGATCGACCACCAATGCAACATCGCACCATGGAAATCCCTGAAACGATACGGCTGTATCATCAAAGAAGTCCGCCTCGATCCTGAAACACAGCAGCTCGATTTCGAAGACTTCAAATCAAAGCTGTCGGAAAAAACCAAGCTGGTTGCCGTCAACTGGGCTGCCAACGGCATCGGAACGATTACGGATGTAAAGAAATACATCGACGAAGCGCATAAAACCGGGGCGTTCACCGTAATCGACGCTGTCCACTATGCGGCGCACTTGCCGATCGATGTAAAGGCGCTCGATACGGATTGCCTCGTATGTTCGCCGTATAAGTGGTTCGGACCTCATATGGGCCTCATTTATTTAAAGAAGGAACACCTTGACAAGCTGGAAATCAACAACGCTGGCGCACCTGATATTGCAGAAGGCGCAAGGCAGTTTCATATGGGAACGCCGCAATATGAACACCTGCGCGGATGTGAAGCGGCAGTAGACTTCATCGCTTCGGTCGGAAAAAAGTACATAGAATATTTTGAAGATGAGGTCAAAACCCTGAAAGGAAGGAGAAAATATGTCGTTGCAGGCATGCTGGCAATCGACGCTTATGAAGAGCCGCTCGGCACGAAACTGCGAATGGGCCTGCGAAGAATTGAAGGCGTCAATGTCTATGGGCCTGCCGAAGGACAACCAAGAACGCCTACCGTAGTATTTACGATGGACAATTATTCCAATGAGTTTATCGCCAAGGTGTTAGGCTCGAAAGCGATCAACTGCTGGAACGGCGATTTTTATGCAATCGAAACCATGAAGGCGCTGGGGCTGGCGGATGGCGTCGTAAGGCTGGGGCTTGCCCCTTACTGCACGGAAGGGGACATCGACAGGACGCTCAGCACCATCGCTTCCATCGCAGCGGGCGAATACGACGGTTTCAAGCCTGTCATCGATTAAGCTGGCTGCTCCTTGGGCAAGCTTGGCCATACGGCGGTAAAACCCAGGCTATCCACTGGGCATCCCAAGCAAAACGAACAGCTTTAGCAGTTCATCCCGTTTCTAATGTTTTTCCCGATATGATGAAAAGCCCTTGCGCACTTCAGCGCAGGGCTTTTTCGTACTCCCCTTGTCCCATCAATAGACTGGAAAATCATTCCAAGCCCTGTATATTTTGATTTTTTTGTTGCAAATATACAGAATTTGAGCGGAATTGCAAAAGCTTATGCGTGTGGGGCTGGCGGCCAGCAGGGCGTTCATGCATTTAGTTGCTCTTTGCCGAAACAATTTCGTATTTATTTGCTGGTGTTTTTAGCAAAATCGCCAGGGAAGAGCCGGTTTTCATTCGCAAGGGCTGGAATGATAGAACCGTAAACATAAAACGCTGTATAAATGAGGCAAAAATTCTCATTGATACAGCGTTTTGCAGGTTTCACGGCGCAACAGCCCATGCGGTTTGCAGTTTCCGTACCTCAGCAACTCACACACCAACTCGTGCGATTCGCCGCTTCCACTACGCAACGACCCACACAGCCTGCGCTTTGCACGCCATTAGCCAGAATCACAGCAAATATGAACCGCCAGCCCATGTCGCCCGCACTTTCCTATTTAAAGCTTTCCGCCCATCCTTTCAATTCATTTTCACTCACGCGAACCGAAAAAACTTTTCCTTCCTTTAAATCAGCGCCTGCGCAAGATGGCGCTAACTCCCTGTTTGTGTTTCCCATGCCGCTGCCGCCAGAAGTCGCAAGCGGGATAATCGTCTTGCCCGCAAGGTCATACTGCTCCAAAAACGTATTGATAATCGTCGGCGCAACATACCACCAAATCGGAAACGCAACATAGACCGTGTCATACTGCCCCATATTGTCCACTGCGTTTGCCACCGCCGGACGAAAAGACTTATCGCTCATCTCCACGCTGCTGCGGCTCTTTTTATCATTCCAGTCCAGATCCTTCGCCGTATATTTTACTTCCGGCTTTATCTCGTGTAAATCTGCACCAATCGCAGGGGCAAGCTTCTCCGCTAATTTTTCCGTTGTCCCGCTCGCGCTAAAATATGCTACCAAACTTTTTCCCATTGTTTTTCTCCTTTCCTTCGTTCAAAATTTCAATTTCATCCATGATGCCGCCTATCGGCGAAGAGCTCGCTTCCGATACCGGGCGGATTCAAACATCGGGCGAATCACCCCGCACAGCCGCTACTTTCCAAAATAGTCCTTTATCTTACCCATGCGCTCCATCTGCCTAACTTTAAACGGACACCTGCGGTCGCAATGCCCGCAGCCAGTGCAATCAACTGCCGTTTTCCCCAAGGTCAGATAATGCTCCTTTGCCAAAGCGTCCCCCTGCATCGCAAGGTCATAATATTTATTGATCAGCCCAATATCAAGACCAGCGGGACACGGATGGCAATGCTTGCAGTAAACGCATTTTCCTACGGACTCATCGGGCGTAAACGTACCGATGATGGAATAGTCACGCTCCTCTGCCGTTGCATCGAGATAAGCGAGCATCTCCTTGAGCTGTTTTATATTGCCCGGGTCGCCCACTACGGTCAAAACACCTGGTTTATCAAGGGCGTACTGGATGCACTGCACAGTCGTCAGCGCTTGATGAAACGGCGACTGCTTCGCATCGAGAAGCTGCCCTGCATTAAACGGCTTCATCACCGATATGCCGACGCCTTCCTTTGCACAACGCTGGTAAAGCCGCCTTCTCTCGTTATCGCTCCCGATGGCATAATCGCCTTGCCCGTAATCATACATCGGATTGATGGAAAACATCAATAAATCGAGAATGTTCCGATCCAGCAGCTTGTTTGCAATCTGCGGCGCATGGGTGGAAAGCCCAATGTGCCGCACCGCTCCCTGCGCTTTCATGTCCATGAGGAAATCAAGGATTCCATTTTTTTCATAAGCCGCCAAATCCACTTCTTCGTCAAGGCAATGGATAAAGCCAAAGTCGATATAATCCGTTTTCAACTGCTCCATCTGCCAGTTGATCGATTTTTTGACGGTTTCCAAGTCCGTCGTCCAGCCATATTCGCCCGTCGCATAGTCCGCCCCGAAATGCACCTGGAGCATCGCATCCCTTCTGCACCCTTGCAGGGCTTTGCCGTATGCGGAAAAAATACCTGCATGGCCGCCTGCCAGATCGAAAAAGTTGATGCCCGCATCCAATGCAAATTCCACCGTTTCAATCATATCCTTTTCGCACTGCCCGCCTACAACGGATGAACCCATGCCGATCACGCTGATCCGTTCCCCGCCATGGGGCAGCTTCCGATATTCCATAAAAACACCACCTTTCTGTTTTTCATTCCATTTCTGTTTTCTCTTTATTGTACCGCCGCTTCACGACAATACGTTGACTGCAAAGCGGGCAAATTTCTTAGCGCCATAAGGCATGATAAATTCGTAGCATGGCAGGCAAACCGCCGGCAAGGCCATGCCATGCATCGCATCACTGTATGCGCCTGCCCCAGCATAGCACCTTTTTCCCCTTAAACGAGCGTGTTCAGCGCCCAAGCAGCCGTCCACAGAATGCTGCTTCCCGCTTCATAATCATTCATTTCTTTGCGGGAAGCAATTTCATCAAACAATGGAAGACCATTTCATGAATGCTCGCTTCCTCCATGGAAATGCCTGCCATCTGCATCGCCGCATTCTGCTTTTCCGTATGCTTCGTAAAAGGAAATACGCCAAAGAGAAATGCCGAAAATGTTTCGCAAAACTCCCTGCATTCTGCATCCGCCATATCCGCTTTATAAGCACGCAGGATTGCATGGAACGCAGTGATTTCCCGCTTAAACTGCACTTTAAATTCGGCCAGCCTTTCGACCCGGCTGTTCAGTTCAATTTCAAAGAGGTTCATATTGAGAATGCGCAGAAGCGTCTCTTTATCCTCCAGCGTATGCGCAATACGCCGTGAAAGGCCTGTCCGGTCCAATTCGCCTGCCAAGCCAGCGATTTCTTCAAGCGCCTCGCACCAGCTTTCATACTCCCTGATCAAAAGCCCTAGCAAAATTTCTTCCTTTGTTTCAAAATAGTTATAGATAGAAGGTCTTGTAAGGCTGATCTCCGTGCTGATTTCCTTGATGTTGACGCCATAAAAGCCTTGTGTTTTATATATTTTCTCGCAAGCATCCAGTATTTCATTCTTTCTTTTTTCAGTAAGCTCCGGCGAACCTTTCGGCATATCGTTCCCTCCACTCGCATATTTCGTCGCATTCTGCGCATACGTTCCGGGGCGGCCCATCACACGTTATGCATACATTTCATATACGCCCCGCTTCACTTCACTTCAACTGCATTTGAAGCGCATTTTGCATATATCCCCCATACGTTCTGACATTGTGTAAATATATAATAGCATTATCCTTACACTGCGTCAACATCTTTGCTGAAATTTTTATTTGCTGTGGCAAAACCCACACAAAAGAGCGCACCGCATTGGCTTTTTTCCATATGCGATACGCTCCTTTATCTGATCAAATTATGTGGGTAAAAAATTTAACTTCTATTTTTTCTTCGCCTTGTCGATTTCCTTTTGCCGCTCCAGCCTCAATACGCCTTCTGGCGCTAATACGACGGAATCGCCAGGCGCCATGCCGCAGCTTGCTACGCCCGAATATGTAAATTCCTTCTTGCCGCTGCAATAATCACAAGTACACTTGCGATCGCCGTAATCCTTCGGCTCTGTATAAGAGGTAATCGTTCCTTCATAGTTTCTGAGGATGATTTTGTCAGGCGTTTGCGAAATAATGTAATTCGGCATCACCGGCGTCTTCCCTGCGCCGCCCGTCGCATCTACCACGAATGTCGGAATGCAAATCCCGGACGTATGCCCCCGCAGCGCTTCGATGATCTGGATTCCCGCAGCGACCTTCGTCCTAAAGTGTTCAATGCCCTGCGATAAGTCGCACTGGTAAATATAGTACGGGCGCACCCTGATCCTGACCAGATCCTGAACCAGATCCCGCATGATGTGAGGACAATCATTGATGCCGCGCAGCAATACGGACTGGTTTCCGAGCGGAATGCCTGCATCTGCCAATTTCCTGCAAGCCTCCGTGGATTCTGGCGTGATTTCCTTCGGATGGTTGAAGTGGGTATTGAGCCAAACCGGATGATACTGTTTCAACATATTGACCAGATCATCCGTAATCCTCTGCGGCATAACGATCGGCGTTCTTGAGCCGATGCGGATGATTTCCACGTGCGGAATTTCCCGCAGCTTTTTCATGACGTATTCCAGCCGCTCATCGCTAATCAAAAGCCCGTCCCCGCCGGACAGCAAAACGTCGCGGATTTCAGGCGTGTTCCTGATATATTCGATTCCCTGGTCGATGATTTCCCTGCGTCTTGAACCATCGGTTTCGCCCACGACACGCCTTCTCGTGCAATGCCTGCAATACATGGAACATTGGTCGGTCATGAGGAACAGAACCCTGTCCGGGTATTTATGCGTTAATCCCGGCGTTGGCGAGCTGGCGTCTTCCCCCAGCGGGTCCAGCATATCCGCTTCGCTTCTATGCATCTCTTCAATGCGGGGAACTGCCTGCATCCTGACCGGGCAATCCGGGTTATCAGGGTCCATCAGCGACGCATAGTAAGGCGTGATTCCCATGCGGAAATTTGCGATAACCTCGGAAATTTCTTTTTCTTCCTTCTCCGTCAGGTTGATTACCTGCTTGAGCTGGTCAACGCTGGTAATCCTGTTGGACACCTGCCATGTCCAATCGTTCCACTGCTCATCCGTCACATCCTTCCAAAGCGGGATATCCTTATAATGTCTTCTTTCCATTTTTATCTCCTTTCATCTCTACAAATCGGCAAAACGTTTCCCTGCAAGCGGTTCGCCAAACGTTTTCTTGCAAACGGTCCGTTCAAGCGGTTCACCCAATCATTTCGCCCAAACGTTTCACCTAAATGCCGGAAAACAAATGCCGAAAAAGTTTTACAGGCTTTTACATGAATAAAAGCGGCTTGTTCGCTCCGAAAACATTTAAAATAAAATCATTCGGCGCAATTTGACAATATTTACGACAAACCCGTTTCGCGCGGGCAAAACCGCCTGGTACGGTTTCAAAGCGCTTATGGCGAAATCGCCCTGCGCATTTTAAAAACGTTTCCAATAAAATCGCCGCGGTTTCAAAACATTTACAACAAAAGCCCTGCGATTAAATACAATACCGTCGCTGCGCCTGCACTGATCAGCGCATATGGGATCTGCGTCAAGGCATGGTCCAGATTGCTGATTTTGCTTGCCTGCGATGATAATACTGTCGCATCCGCATAAAAGCACGCGTGCGAACCGAAGGAAGCGCCTGCGACCAATGCACCTAATACGAGCAATGGATTTGTGCCTGATGCAAAAGCCAGCGGCATCAGGATCGGAACGGCGATCGCCGGAACGCCCCAGCTGCTGCCCGTTACGAATGCCAGCAACGCCACTACCAGGAACGTAATCGCCGGAAGCAACGCCGCGCTGCAATACGGCACGACTGCTTCTACGACGTACTGCGGCATCTGAATCAGGTTCATCGTATCCCGCACCATGTAACAGCCCACTAAGATAATCATGACAGGCAGCATATTATTAATGCCTTTCGGCAACGCCTCACAGAAGTCGCCAAATGTCATCACCTTTGTCGGGATATACATCAGAAACATCACGGCGAACGTAATCAAAAGGGACGCTACCATGTCCTCCGTCACCAGCATCGCTACGATCACCACGATCAATGGAACGATGAAATTCCTCGCTTTCGGGCTCACTGCGCTTTGCACATCGGACTTTTCATCCGTTGCCTCTGCGAGATTGAATTTATCGGACTCATCCGACCATAGCTTCCCCGTTTCCTGCACCCTTTGGAACGCTTTTTTCATCGGCCCGATTTTTGGCATCACGCCAATCGCAAGCAACGGAACCATGATAACTGCAATCCACGAGTAGAACATAAATGGGATCGAGTGAATGTAAGCGCTCATTCCGTCTCCGTATGCCATGACGCCCGCCGTATCAAACTCCGTTTGTGCCAAGTCTGCATAAAAGATCGCCCATGTGGAAAGCGGGATCAGCACGCATACCGGCGCGCCAGTCGAATCGAGCAAATAAGCGAACATCTCGCGGGGCGTTTTGTGCCTGTCTGCGAGATTCCGCATCGCAGAGGATACGGTGAGAATGTTGAGAAAATCATCTAAAAACACGATAATACCCAAAATCCATGATGCGACCAGCGTCTTCTTCTGCGTATTGGCCCACCGTACCAGGAAATTGGCAAACCCAATCGTTCCCTTGGATTTTTCGAGCAGTACGACAAAAAAACCAAACAGGGCAAACGCCACGAAAATCCAAACTTCATCGGCGATTACCGCCTGCACCATCTCGACAAGCGGGAAAAAGAACCCTTGCTTGTAATACATAATCAGCCCAACAACCGATCCGACAAAGAGCGCTTCAAATGTTCGCTTGGTAATTAGTGCGAATGCTAAAATGACGATAGCTGGTATCAAGCAAAAAATTCCAAAATCCGTTACTTCTGTCATGCGATCACTTCCTTTCTTCTTTCAAATCCTTTTCAATTACCTGACGGGCTTTTCACCGCTGCACTTTTTGGCCGCAGCCATTGCGGGCTTGTACAGGTGGCCATTGCGGACTTGTGTAGCTTGCCGCCATGACGTGTATTTATGGCTTTTGGCCGCGCCTTGTGTTCGTGGCTGGCAATCCTAAAGATAACAGCGGCGCCGTGCAAAATATGCAGAGCCTGCATTTAGCGTTTCTTTGATCTCTGCTCGGTCTCGTCCTTCCTGGTTCGCCCTGTCCGGGTTTTCCCGGCGGAAAACACACGGAAATAAAAACGGAATGCATCGCAGGCGTTCGTTAATCATAAAAAACGCTTTGCTTTGAATTTTCTGCATATTTTATTTACCCCTATTGTACCCCCCCCTTTCATTGCTGTTCAACTGTCCCCATTCCAAAGATTCCCGCCTTTTTTTGGAGGTTTCACAAAGGCGGCTATTACTGATTTAAAAAATTGCTGAGGGCTTTTATACTGTCATTGAAACTTCTTACAGTATTCTTTACGGCATTCAGAAAGTTGAAGGCTTGTATACTTTGGGGAGAGCGGCCGCAAGAGGATGAAAAGACCAGACAAGCGATACGGCAAATGCGAGGGAAGAAACCAGTCCAGCAGGACGGTAAATGAGATTTTTGCACAAGACAAACAGGAGCGCAGAAAACGCTGTCAAGATGAAAAGAAAGGGATCTATGGGGCAATACGAAACCGCCTCGTCAGGGAATGCGAAATAAAAAAGATGCTTGCCAGCGGGCAAGCATCAACCGCCAGGTTTGCACCAGGCTGCCTCGATAGGAAGTTTAATCACTACATTAGAGCGCTTATATCGTTTCGGAAAACAACATAGATATTTGGAATGCCTTAAAGAAATTGCCTTAACTGGGAAAAATGGCTGCGGCCAAAAAACGGCGGCTGCACGCTCTGCGCCCGCCGCCCGCACCCGCTCGCATTTACTCACGCTTACCCTCATTCATTCCACTCTCATCTGCTCCGTCCCCAATATCGTTTCGCTTTTTCACAGGACGCTGCACGATCAAAATCGCTAAAAACATGAGGACACAACCGATGCTTTCACGCGGCGTTAAGGTTTCATGCATCACGAGGAAACCGAAAATCACCCCGAATACGGATTCCATGCTCAAGATGATGGAGGCAGTCGCCGGATTTGCATGGCGCTGTCCAAGTCCCTGAAAGGTAGCTGCGCCGGCAGTCGATAAAACGCCTACATATAGAATCGATGGAATTGCGTGGACAATGCCTTCCACATTAACCGGCGTCGCAAAAAATGGATCGATGAAAGGCGATGCAATGAAACTGAGCGTCCCCGATACGAAAAATTGCACTGCCACAATCTTCATCACCATCAGCTTCTTCACATAGTCATCCATCAACAAAATTTGAATCGCCCAAAACAATGCGCCGATCAATACGATGAAATCCCCAAAAGTAATCGAAAAACTTTCTGTGATGCAGAGCAGGTACAGCCCGATCGTCGCCAAAATCACGCCAATCCACGTATTTGCCGTTGTCTTATGCTTCAAAAATATTCCCATCAGGGGAACCAGCACAATGTATAAGGTTGTGATAAACCCCGTCTTTGACGCCGTCGTGAAAACCAGCCCCACCTGCTGCAAATTCGCCGCAAAGAACATGACGATCCCGAAATAAATCCCCGCTTTGAGCAAAAATCTTTTTTGCTGCCGCTTGCTATACGGCTGTCCGTTTTCATCCACAGGGTCGCCGCCGATCACCTTCTGAAATTTAGGGAATTTATAGGCAAAATAAATGACGATCAAAAGGCTCGCCGTTCCCACGTACATCCGAATGCCGCTATAAAAAAACGGCGGCATATGCTCCATGACCGAACGCTGCGCAACGAACGCAAAACCCCAGATGATAGCAGTCAGAAAAAGAAAAATATTCGATTCAATTTTTTTGTTCATTTTATATAACCCGATCCTTTGCAATGAAATTCAATGAAGCCCAATGAAGTCCATGGAACCTCCATTAATGCGATAACCTTATATGAACGGCTCTTTGCACGAACGATTGGCAAGCGATTCGCCATATGCGCAGTTCCTTACATGGGCGGCTGCCAACAGGGACGTTCCTGCAAGCGCAAAGCTTCCTAATGTGCGGCGCTTGGCAAAAACGGATCTTGATAAACAATTTCCCTATGTATGATGCTTGCGCAAAGCATCTTTCTATATAACCGCCCCCCTGGCCAAAAGATTTTCCATCTCCAGCTTATGCATACGGACGAATACATAAAACTGGATTTCCGTATCCAGCGAAGACATGATATTCAGCAGTTTCTTTATTTTATCCAGCCGGTACCGCACGGTATTATTGTGCTGGAAAAGCCGTTTTGACGTAAGCGCGATATCGCATTCGCTTTCCACATAACAGATCAGCGTCTTCATCAAATCCGAATTGTGTTTATCGTCGTAATCGGACAAACATTGGTGCGTTTTTCTGTAAAACGCCCTAAAATGCCGGTTTTCAATATTCGACAGCAAAAAAGCATCCGCCCCGATCTCATCATACTGCCTAAGCGTTTCATTTTCCAAAGTAGCGCTCAATGCCGCAATCACTGCCTCGTCGATGGCTTGCTTCATGTCCCTGCGGGAATGCTTCACGCTGGATGCCCCGGCATGGAATGCTTTCGCATTCGGAATGAAACGGTTTAAAAGTTCCGCACACGCCTCTTTAGGGCTTGCAAACACATCCCTTGAACCTGCATACGGCTCTGCCGGGTTTGCATCTTTTGCTTTCGTCCCTGCCAGCTTTCTTTTTTGGCTTGCATTTTGCCGTTCAACGCTTCCGTCAAAACCCGCATCTGCGCCTTTTACATTTACGGCCTGTCCTTTTGCACCCGTAAATGCCCCGCAGAAGTGCGCCCCGCCAGCGCCCGCGCCGCTGTTTTCAAATGTATAAATAATGATAATGCACCGATTGCACCGGATAAACGAATAGCAGGCCTCCGGTGATGCCTGTTCTGCAACAATGCTGTTCTGATAATCCAAAAGAGCCTTATTCAGAAGGTCTGTTTCCTCATCGCCTTGCGCGAAACAGCAAAAGCAAACCAGATGGCTAAAGAAAAGAGGATTCAGCCGCTTGCTCTTTTCTGCGATCATCTCCTCATTTTCACAGCGCATGATTTCTTTGAGGCGTTCCAGCATAATGCTGTTGGAATTGCTGGAAAGGATCGCATTTTTTATCACATAGATCAAATCGTCCATATATGCTTCGCTGAACGTCAAAACCGGGACTTTATATTCACCGGCAAGCGACAGGATTTCTTCCGGGCATCGATCGAAATAAACGGTTTTGATCGCAATTGCGGACACCTTTTTCCGGATCAGGGTTTTTAATCCCTCGACCGCCCAAGCCTCATCATCCCGCCATACGCTCAACGTCGTAAAAACAAATTCCCCTGGCAAAAAAGTTTGTTCGATCACTTCCGGCCGCTCCCATTCCCAAATTCCCGTACCTCGCACAACATTGCGCAAACCCTTGGAATCGGAAATGATTTTGAAACCGTTAAATTGCGGAAGCGACAGCAGATCCATCACGTTTATCATCCCGTACACGCCCCTTTCACATCATGCCAGCATTACGGCAAAAGCCCAGCCCCAGCACGGCTGAAACTTAACCACAGTATAGCAATATTGATTGAAAATTTCAAGCGGGGGGTACGATTGCAGGCCAAGGGGCATTGGGGCAGGCCGCAGTTTCGGGCAAAACGAGGGAATGCGCGCACAGGCAGGCCGCAGTTTACGCAAACGGGCAAAACGCAGTTTCGGGCAAAACACATTTTCAAACGGAGCGGCTGTTTTATAACAAGCAAAGGCGCGCGCAGCCAAAACCGGATTATCTTGCAAAGACGAAATTTCTATTGTAATCTTTTTCTAATCCATCGCAAGTGATTCCCATGATTTACTTGATGTTGGATGAAGTTATTGGTATACTTTCGATTGTCAGGATATGAAATCCAACATATGAATTTATTTTTTGCCACAGCGAAAGGAGATGGCCGATGAGCGGAAAAATGAAAGGCAACCTGATGCTGATGACTACGGCGATTATCTGGGGAACTGCTTTTGTCGCCCAAAAAAACGGAATGGATCTGATCGGCCCGATCGCATTTAATGGAATCCGTACGGTCATCGGCGGGGTGGTTCTTCTTCCCGTTATCTTTTTTATGGGAAGGAAACATATATCCAAGGGTACAGCGGGCAAATCGCCCGAAACAGAGCGATCAAATGAGCAAAACGCAGCGGAAAAGCCAGACATAAAAAAGGCAGGAAAGGCAAATGTGGCAAAAGCGGAACAAGCTGTCTCCGAAAAGCAGGAAAGGAAGCTTCTCGTAGCAGGCGGCATAATCTGCGGCCTGGCCTTAATGATTGCAGGGAACATCCAACAGGTAGGACTATTCTATACCACTGCCGGAAAAGCCGCTTTCATTACCCCGTTATATGTTGTCCTCGTTCCCCTGATTGGGGTTTTCCTCAAGAAAAAAATCCGCCCGATCATGTGGATGTGCGTTTTTGCTTCAATCATTGGGTTATATTTTCTGTGCATTCCGGCCGGCGAAGGCTTTGGCGGCATCAACAAAGGAGATATGTGCGTCCTTGTCTGCGCCTTCTTCTTCGCAATACATATCCTTGCTGTGGATTATTTCTCGCCAAAGGTCGATGGAATCAAACTGTCCTGCATACAGTTCTTCGTAGCTGGGATCGTATCGATCCTATTGATGTTCCCGCTGGACCCTGCGCTGGGTTTCGGCTTGCCTTCTTTGCACAATATTCTCGCTTCCTGGTTTCCGCTCTGCTATGTTGGCATCATGTCCTGCGGCGTTGCCTACACCTTCCAAGTAGTCGGGCAATCATATACCAACCCTACGGCCGCCGCCATGATTCTGTGCCTGGAGTCAGTGTTCGGCGTAATCGCCGGAATGGTATTCCTTGGAGAAGCGATGGCGCTGCGGGAAATAATCGGCTGCATCATCATGTTCACGGCAATCATCGCCGCACAGCTTCCGGGCAAAGAAGAACGGATACAAGCCAGATCCCACAAAAATGAGCAAGGATAAACGAAACTTAGGGCAAGACCAGCCTCACTGGTTTTCTCAACGGCTGATTTTGTTGCCTTCCCCGGATACGCAGGACAGGCCATGAGCATTCACGGAATATCCAGGATAAGCCCTTGTATCGCCTACAGCGGCATTCCCTAATATTACAAAAAACGAAAGGAGTTTATCACACAATGACAAGAGACGAAGCATTTGCACTTTTGAAACAGTACAACCAAGAGGCGTTCCACCTGCAACACGCAGAAACCGTGGAAGGCGTGATGCGCTATTTTGCGGAAAAGCTGGGTTACGCAGACGAGGTGGAGTTTTGGGGGCTTGTCGGCCTTCTCCACGACATAGATTTTGAAATGTGGTCTGGCGAACATTGCGTCAAGGCGGTAGAACTGCTGGAAAATGCGGGCGTTGAGCAGAGAATGATCCACGCCATCGTTTCCCACGGGTATGGCCTGACAGAAAGCGCATCGAAACCGGAACATGAGATGGAAAAAGTTCTCTTCGCCTGCGACGAGCTTACCGGGCTGATCGGCGCTGCTGCATTGATGCGTCCGTCCAAGAGTGTCCAGGATATGGAAGTAAAATCCGTAAAAAAGAAATTCAAGGACAAAAAATTCGCTGCGGGATGCAGCAGGGACGTTATTAGGCAAGGCGCAGAAATGCTGGGCTGGGAACTGGAAAAGCTCTTTGAAGAAACCATCCTCGCCATGCGCACGTGTGAAAAATAAGGAATGATAGAAAATGACATTAGATGATAAATTAAAAAAACTGGCGGAAATACTGACTAGCTATGGGCAGATGCTGGTCGCTTTATCCGGCGGCGTAGACAGCGTTTTTCTGCTAGTATTCGCCCATAAACTATGGGGCGATGACCGGATTGCCGCCCTGACTGCCACAGGTCCGCATTTTGCAGACGATGAATTGGCATATGCCAAGCAGCTTTGCGAAGCCTTAGGCGTCAGCCACAAACGAATCAAGGCGGATGATGTGCTTTCCGAAATCCGCCATAACCCGCCCGACAGATGCTATCTATGCAAGAAAGAAATTTTTTCGCGCCTAAAAGAACGCGCCGATATGAGGGGATACGTATTGGCAGACGGAACAAACCTGGATGATTTGGATGACTACAGGCCAGGATATCAGGCGCTGCAGGAGCTGGGAATTGCCAGCCCGCTCAAGGACGCCGCTTTGACAAAAAAAGAAATCAGGCAAGCGCTGAAAGCCTTAGCGGATGAAGATGAACGGTTCGCCGCTGCGCTCACATTAAAAAACGGCGCACCAGTTTGGGAAAAACCAGCGTTTGCATGCCTGGCTTCCAGGATTCCTTACGGGAAACTGATCACGACCGAAAAACTGAACGCCATTTACGAAGCGGAAATTTTCCTGCAAAGCCTGGGGCTTTCACAGGTAAGGGTACGCCATCACGGAGACGTCGCACGAATTGAAGTACTGCCAGAAGAGCGGTGCAAATTCTGCGATGCTAACTTTATGGATCGAGTCAACGAGGGAATCAAAAAATGCGGTTTTTCCTTCGCCGCACTGGATTTGGGCGGATACCAAATGGGGAATTTAAACAAATTTGCCGATGGCAGTCAATCTAACGGCTTTAGCGGCCGAAAAAGCCACAATTCTATCAGCGAACAAGCCAATCTCTCGAATAACTGCAACTCCGGTTATCTTGGAGACCGCCAGGATAAAAGCCCTGACGACAAACAAACGCACAGCGGCCGCAAAACATACAATTTAGACGATGGCCAGCGATATGATTTCGGCGGCTTCACCGACATTATCGCACGCCTGCGCGCACCTGACGGCTGCCCATGGGATATCAAGCAGACCCATGAAAGCTTGAAGAAATGCCTGGTTGAAGAATCCGGCGAAGTGATCAGCGCAATCGACAAAAAGGATGACGAAAACCTCTGTGAAGAGCTGGGCGACCTGCTTCTCCAAGTGGTGATGCACGCACAGATCGCCGCAGAGGAAAACCGTTTTACCATTGCGGATGTCATACAGGGCGTTTCGGAAAAAATGATCAGGCGTCACCCATATGTCTTCGGCGACGTGAAAATTTCCTCCCTTGAAGAAGGGTTAGAGCTTTGGAATGCCATGAAGGAAAAAGAGAAAGCGGGAAGCGGCAATGCCACATAAAGAAGCAATTTTAACACACATCAAAATATAATTCTGTCAAGCTTGTGCAAACGAAATTATGAGGGTAAATAATGGAAGCAGTTAAACAAATGACCGAAGATGAGGTTAGGGATTCCGCGAAAATTAAAATGGGGTTTGACATTGCTGAAATAGGGATTCAACAAGGAACGGGGCAAATTACAACTTTTAAGCAATTAGGTTTCACTTGTAAAATGAATAATCATAAACCCGACGGATGGTATTTGCCAGACGATGCAAATGAAGTTGCAATTATACTTGAAGCTAAGTCTGAAATGCAGGATTTATCCAATCAAAAATGGGTAGATGAATTACTTACAAATATTGAAATAGCAAATACAAAGTATAAAAAATGTGTAGGTATCCTTTATAATGGAAAGGAACAAAGAATTTTTTTGAATGCTGATGAATACAAGAAAATTCCACACGAACTTCAATCTAAGAAGTTTTATTTGGATTTATTTTCTAATCAAAAAATAGATACACAGGAAATATACTTAACGACGATGAAGATTAATAATCTTTTACACTTTAAATTTGGTGTGAATGATTATTATGATAGAATGATTTTTACTGCTTGTGCCTTGGTTGCTAAAAGATATGGCGCTTGGCTGGATAAAGGCCGGGACTATACAACATTGCACAATTCAATACTGAATACTCTCTCAAAATCTTTAGATTCAGCTATTAAACAAAATGAAAAACTTAGGATTTTATTGGATATGTATTCAAAAATACAGATGAATATTACCGATAACCAGCAAGCAATAGACGATTTCATTGAATGTGTAGAAAAAATATCTGAACTAATAAATTCTAAGTACTGGAATGGCGAAGATGTGATGGGAATTTTCTTTAATGAGTTTAACAGATATAAAGGTAAATCTGAAAATGGACAGGTATTTACGCCTGGACACGTCACATCGCTAATGTATCGGCTTGTAGAAGCAAATATGAATGATAACATTCTTGACGCTGCTTGTGGCAGCGGAGCTTTTCTTACAAAGGCTATGTCAAATATGATAAAAGAAGCTGGAGGGTTTACTACTGCCAAAGCCAAAAAAATTATGTTAGAACAACTATATGGGATTGAAATAGATAAAAGGGTTTTTTCTTTAGCATGCGCTAATATGCTCATTCATAAAGATGGGAAAACTAATCTTGAGCAGATGGACAGCACATCACAAGAGGCTTGTGATTGGATTAAGGAAAAGAAAATTACAAAGGTATTAATGAACCCGCCTTACGAGAGAAAATATCATCCTGATATCATAATGAAAAATGTTTTAGATCATTGTAATACAGGTGCGAAAGCTGCATTTTTATTGCCCGATAAGAAACTTGAAAAATTCAGCAAAGCTTGGAGAAAAGATGTCCTAAAGAAGCATAGGCTGACAAAGATAATAAAGTTGCCAGAAAAAACTTTTGATGAGGGAGTTACGGTTTCCATTTTTATTTTTGAAGCAGGCATTCCACAAAATAATCAAGAGATATTCACTTGTTATATAAAAGATGACGGATTGGAAAGGGTAAAAAATCAAGGGAGGCAAGATATAAAAAACAAGTGGCGCAGCATCGAAAACGCTTGGGTAAATATAATAAAAAAACAAAGCGGAGATGATAGCATTAAATGGATTAAGCCAAGCGAGTGTTTGAGTTATCAAAAAGATGAGATACCGTTTTCTGTTACGGAAGAAGATTTTGTAAAAACAATGACTGATTATCTTTTATTCAAGGGAGAAATTGATGTAAAAGAACTGATGAATTCTATTTCCAACAAAATAGTATACCATAGCGAATTAAGCGAGGATGATGGAGATATTAAAGTAAGCATAAAAAGGAGCAATGACGACCATGAATTATAATGAATGGCAAGAATTTGAAGTTTCAAGATTATTTACCATAAAATCTCCTGCATCAAGAAGCATAAAAACATATACGGAAGGTACCGTTCCTTATGTTTCTTCGGGTGGTGTAAACAATGGAATTGTTTCTTACTTGGAACCCAAAAAAAATGAGGAACTTGAAAAGGGCAACTGTATAACGGTTAGTCCATTAGAAGGCACGCCCGCTTTTTTTCAAGATACTGATTTTCTTGGGAGAGGTGGTGCGGGTTCAGCGATATCAATGTTATATAATGACAACTTAACAAAATATAATGCTTTGTTTATTTGTACCGTTATAAAAATTTGTGCAACGAAATTCGATTATTCGGACGCATTTACAAGTGACAATTTAAAAACGTTGAGAATACCCCTGCCCGCCAAAAAAAAACAAGATGGAACGTTGTATATTGAAGATGAAAAAAAATATCATGATGCCGGATTTATACCGGATTGGCAATTTATGACTGAATATATGGCTTCTGTGGAAGAAAAAGCACAAGTTCGTATAGATATTTTGAAAAAAATTTCATTGTTATAGTTTTTGTTGCCCAAACCTGCAATTCAATATATAACCAAAAGTTAGCATGAACTACCTTGTGCGATATTTTCAAGGGCTTAGGAAGAGATTTCCCCTATTTTCGCCCCGAAAAATTACACAAATAATGTTTCAGCATCTTTTTCTTTCAAGATGAAAAAAGATGGCTGCAATGATATCGCATACCATAACAAGCAGGGAAACTGTATTGAGATTTCCCAATATCAAAAAATGGTGTTGCATCAATAAAGAGGCTTCACCGTTCTTTCTAAATTGCTTCCTTATCTGGCATTGCCAAAATAATTTCCCGCTTTCCCGCTAAAAGGCGATATTGCATAAATTAAAATGCAATATTCCACAAACGGTCTTCATCGATCCCGATATCGACAACAGCAGTCTCCCCGCAGTATTTCAAAGCAAATTTCTGCAAATGGACAGGCTTTTTGGCGTGGAACGTAATCGTATGATGCGCAGTAATCGCATTTTCATCCAGCTCCTTTTCCTCGACCAGATCGCCGCCAAGTCCCGACGGGATATCCAGCGACACGACAATGACCGGCGTCGCAGGTTTTCCGTCAATATCTTTACGCGCATACCGATTTATATAGATCGCAGCCTTGAGGCCGTTGCTTTCCAGCCGCCCGCGAAAACCTGTGCCATACATCGCATCCACGATAATATCCGGGATGCCGTCGAGTTCCATGAGCGCCCTGTTATTGCTATCCATATTGAGAATCCTGACCGGGCGTTTTTTCAGCAGTTCAAAATTCGTGATCGCATCGGCTGTCTTCGGACTGCCTTCGACCAGGATGACTGTAATATCATAGCCCGCATCGCTCATCAGGCGAGCCACCACAAAACCATCCCCGCCGTTATTGCCCTTACCGCAGAAGATGTATGCTTTTCCCGCCGAAACTTTCGCCAGCGGGGCTTTCACCAGTTTGGCAACATCGCTATTACTCGCAATATTGCCGGCGGTCTTACCGTACAAAGCATCAGCATGGCCGCAAGATCCCGATTCTGCCACAAATGCTCCTGCAATATTCTCTTCTGCCGCCTGAAACCCTGCGCCTTGCGCCTTTCTTGCCTTTCCTGCATCTTCTTTGTCCGCATCCTGGTAAGCGGCAAGCTCCATAATGAACTGCGCCGCAC
>CAMNSS010000003.1 GCA_946555345.1 uncultured Eubacterium sp.
GAGCGTTGCGTTCGGGACGCAAAGGCCGCAGGTTCGAATCCTGTCATCCCGACCAAGAAAAATCGTCCAGACGGACGATTTTTTTATGCAAAGGGATTTTGACCTGCGCCGCAGGCGAAGAATCCTGCGGATTTTCACAAAGAGCTGCAGCGCAGCGATTTGACTGAAAATCCGACAGCACGGGGAGGATGATGACCGTAAGCATCCGCCCCGTGGAGCGAGGCCGTGCCGAACGTTGTCATCCCGGCCAAGAAAAATCGTCCAGACGGACGATTTTTTTATGCAAAAGGATTTGAACCTGCGGCGCAGGCGAAGAATCCTGCGGATTTTCACAAAGAGCTGCAACGCAGCGATTTGACTAAAAATCCGACAGCACGGGGAGGATTGCGGCCATAAGCATCCGCCCCGTGGAGCGAGGCCGTGCCGAACGTTGTCATCCCGGCCAAACCAAGTGGTATATAAAAATTTAAACAATTCTTAAAGTTATCCAACTTTCTTATTGTTTATTATCTCGCACAAGCGACACAATAAACACCAATTCCCTTCCTCGCATCTAATAATAAGTATTATAAAGGAACGGATAAATACGGCAACCAATGGCACATAAAAATGGACTCAAACGGACGGCAGATATGGGTCAGAAGCCAGAATGGAGTTATAAATGAGGGCGGCAGAAACGATACGCCTAAACAATGGGATACAGAAACAGGATTAAATAAAAATCCAATACAACGCAATAAGCAGCCAAAGAAAAAGGAGAAATGATTTTATGAATGCATACAAAACATTTATTATGATGTTCTATTCGTTAGATGCTGTATATGATGAAACGCCAAATACAGAGCTAGGCAATTACCTAAGCAGCCTAAATCCATTTTTATTTAAAGGAGAGGGTTCGGCAGATCCAGCAGAATACACTGAATTTAAATTGGAATTTTCTAAAACCTTCAATTCAGATAATATTCCGCCACGGAAAGCTTATAGATTTTGTGAAGAATATCTAAAAAAGCTGCGCCACAAGAAGCAATAAAGGCCTTCCATAAAATCACAATAGAGGAGTGGAATAATGCATTAGATGAAATGTAATTACAATACCAGTTTCCATTGCCAATGATTCATGTTTTAACAAAAAACACTTTCACCGCTATGGGCATTCTATGCATCCACAACGGTGAAATCTGCAAATCCAAGGCAACTGCGCTACAATAAAATTAACAAAATGCAGCAAGTTTCATGCATCTGCACCATAACGACTGTACCCGCATTAGGACTGAAACGCCCCATCTGCGTTCAGCCGACTGCGCCATACGCAACCGCCAGCCTGCTTCCTATACGATGAACCCAGCCGTCAGGAATGCGATTACGGCAAGACCAGCTGCGAGCAAACAATACGGCAGCTGCGAGAGCGCATGATCCATATTGTCGATTTTGCACACGGCGGAAGTGAATACCGTCGCATCCGAATAGAAACAAGCATGGCTGCCAAAGCACCCGCCGCAGCCGATCGCAGCCAGGATAAGATACGGATTGCAGCCAATGCTGATCGCAATCGGCACAACGATCGGAACCATCACGGCAGGCACGCCCCAGTTGCTCCCCGTCGTAAACGACAACACCGCCACGACCACAAACGCAATAGCCGGGAAAATAACAGGGCTTAAAATCCCCTCCACAGCGCCGCTTATGTACTCAGGAAGCCCCATCGCCACCAGCGCATCCCTTACCATAAACGCTCCGATGATAATAATCGCAGGCGATATCATATTTTTGAACCCGTTCATGCAGTGCTTGCAAAAATCCGTGAAGGTCATGATTTTAAGCGGGATATACATGATGCAGCAAATCGCAATCGCAATCATCGCACCCTCCATGAACATCCCCCTGATTGCCCATACGACCAAAATCACTAACGGGATGATGAACATCAGGGATTTCCAAGCAGGTACATCGGCTATTTCCTCATCCGTATCGCCTTCATTCAATGTTGCGCTTCTTTCGCTATAGACATGTCCGCCCGCTTCCACTCTCTGGTAAGCTTTTTTCATCGCCCCAAATTTCGGCAACACGCCCGCTGAAAAGAGCGCTACGACCAATATTGCCGCCATGGAGTAGAACATGAACGGAATTACGTGCGCATAATTCGATAAGGCGCTGCCCGAAAATCCAAGCGATTCCTCCGCCATGAAAATTCCTGCGAAAAATACGCCCCAGGAGCTGATCGGCACCATGATGCATACAGGGGCTGCCGTGGAATCCAGGACATATGCCAAAGCTTCCCTTGGAATCTTATTCTTATCGGCAGTCTTCTTCATTGCCGCACCCACGGTTCCGATATTGGAAACATCACCGATAAAGAAGCACAAACCCAATACAAATGTACTTAACAGTGTCCTCCGCTGGTTTGTCGCTACCTTTAAAATATACTGCGTGAGCGCATCCACGCCGCCGGAATTTGTCACCAGCTCGATAAACACGCCGATGAAAATCGTAAGCGCGATTACCCACACCGTATCTCCATCCATCAGCACCGCATACATGCCGTCAACGCCCGCAGCGAAAAAGCCGGCGCCTTCCATCAGCAAATAGCATAAGCCCACGCCGATGATCAGAGCTGAAAAAGTCTTTTTCGTTACCACTGCCCATACGATTATCATGATCGGCGGGAGCAGGCATAACCATTCTAACCCATTACTCATACGTTTCTCCTCTCAAATAAATACTTCACAACGACTAATGCTTCCAAACGAATCGTTCACAACTAACGCTATCCTAAACTGCGCAAGCTGCGCACACGGAGGTTATTTTTCAGGAACAACAACAACCCCATCCGCAATCATTCTGTCGATTTCCTCCTGCGTATAGCCAGCCTCTTTCATCACGCCCGCCGTGTCCTCCCCCAGCTTCGGCGAAGACTTCCTGATGCTGCCCGGCGTTTTGCTGTATTTCACCGGGATTCCAAACGTAGTCATCTTGCCCACGTTGTTATCGTTTACTTCCACGACCATATCGCGGGCAATTAGCTGCGGATGCTCCAGCGCATCCAGCGGCGTGACGATGTTCAGTGCAGGGATCTTGTATTCTGCAAACCGCTGTAAAAGCCACGCTTCTTCTTTTCCCGCCATAAACTGCCGCATCATCTCGGTAAACGCCTCATAGTTCTGCACCCGCAGGTCGTTTGTCGCATATGCAGGATCGTCGATGAGCCGGGGCATTTCGACCGCACGGCAAAAATCAGGCCACATTTTTTCGTCGGTAACGGTAACAGCGATATAACCATCCTTGCAAGTATATGTATCATACGGCACGATTTCCCTCGGCTTCGCATTGCCCGTCCTGCTCACGGCCTTCCCGGTAAGCGAATAGGTCAATAAAGAATCTTCGAGAATGGCAAAGATCGTATCCAGCATCGCCACATCGATGCGGCGGCCCGTTCCCGTTTTTAATTTTCCGTAATAAGCCAGGACGATCGCAACCGCCGCTGTAAGGCCTGTATAGCTGTCCCCGATCGATGCGCCCGACCGAAGCGGGGGCTGCTCCGGAAAGCCCGTCATATCCATATAGCCGCACATGCTTTCGATCACATTGTCGTACGCCGTATTAGCCCGCAGCGGTCCTGTCTGCCCAAAGCCTGCGCTCGATGCAAAGATGATTCCCGGATTGATTTCCTTCGCAACCTCATATCCGATTCCGAGCTTGTCCATCGTGCCGAATTTAAAATTCTCAATCACCACGTCCACTTTCGCATAGAGCTTTTTAATCAGTTCTTTTCCTTCCGCCGTTCCCAGGTCAACTGCGATTCCCTCTTTATTCCGATTATATGTCGCGAAATATCCGCTTTCGCCGTCTTCCGTGTACGGGTTCCAAAACCTGGACTGGTCGCCGCCGTCAACACGTTCCACTTTAATGACCCGCGCGCCATAATCCGCCAGGTTCATCGTCGCATAAGGTCCATTATACGCCTGTGTAAAATCCAATACGCTCATGTCTTGCAACGGTCCCATTTATTTCACACCTCCCTTGCACAGAATGATCTCATTGCGCAGCATTGCCGTGATCTCACTTTCGCTGACGCCAGCCTCCCGGAGAAGCGCCGCCGTATCCTCGCCCAATAACGGGGCTGAATCCGCCGGGACGTCCTCGATCCCTGACATCTTGATCGGAATGCCGGGCATTTTCAGCTTGCCGAGCGCTTTATCCGCAAGTTCAATCACCATATTCCTGGCATTGAGCTGTTCGCTTTCAAAGGCTTCGGCTGCCGTCAGCACCGGCCCGCTCGGGATATTCAGCGGACGGAGCGTTTCCTCCATCTCCTGCCTCGTCATCTCCTTGAACCGGTCGCTTAATAGCTTTTGCAATACCTTGATATAGTTTTCGCCCCTGCTCTCATTCGTTTTAAATCTGGAATCCTCCAAAAGCTCAGGCATATGCATCGCCTCGCTGAATTTCGCCCATTGGCCATCCGTCGAAACGGCGGTTGACACATATCCATCCTTTACCTCGAACGTGTCATAAGGCGCAATCGCCCTTGATTTATTTCCTTCCCGCTCAAAGATCTCCCCAGTGAACAATTCATTCACTAAAATGTCTTCCAATGCGGTGAACATGCAATCCGCCGACGCTACATCTATTTGCTGTCCCTGCCCGGTCTTTTCCCTTGCAATCAGCGCCGAGACAATGCCCATTGCAAAGAATACGCCGCCAAACTGGTTCGCCATCCTCGATCCATGCGCCGTTGGCGGCGCACCCTCATGGCCTGTAATTTCCATCAGTCCCGATAATGCTTCCGCAGTGAGGTTGCTCCCTGCGGTACCGCTAAGCGGACCTGTTTTCCCATACCCAGTATGGGATGCGTAAATAATGCCGGGATTCACTTTGCAGGCGTCTTCATACCCTAAATGACACCGTTCCAATTCCCCGGCGGGGAAACTGTCGCATACGACATCCGCTTTTTCTATCAGCTTCAAGATCAGCGCTTGCCCCGCTTCCGCCTTCCGATCGATGCACACGCTCTTTTTGCCGCGGTTTATGTAAGCATGGTACGCGCTGCCCTTTTCGTTCTTGGGAAACCTCGTGCGCATCGCATCGCCGCCTTCTTTATGGTCTTCAATCTTGACCACTTCTGCGCCAAAGTCCGCAAGCAGCATCGTCCCGTACGTGCCCATTTGCCCTTCCGTAAAATCTATGATCCTGACGCCGTCTAAAATCTTTGCCATCTCTTTCTCCACTCATCAATATTTTCTAAAACGCAAAACGCTTAACGCTCAAATGAAATCTTATCTTCTTCTGCTTAAAGCCTGTATTTCTTCATTTTCCTTGAAATTGTCGATTTGTTAACCTGTAGTTTTTTCGCTGCTTCCGTAGCATTTCCATATTTTTCAATGCACCTTGTGATAATATGCTTCTCATACGCATCGACCAGCTCTTCAAGGCCTGTTTCCTCGCCATCGGATAAAATCATATCAACGGATAAGTCCTCTTTATTTCCCAGGCACATCTGCACTTGAAATTTTGAGATATCGCTGCCCGCTCCGCTAATCGCCAGCCGTTCGATCACATTGCGCAGTTCCCTGACATTGCCCGGCCATGAATACGACTCTAGTGCGCTGATCGCATCCGCATTCAGCCTCTTTTTCATGCCGTACAGTTCGTTGAACTGCCTAAGAAAACTATGTGCCAGGGGCGCGATATCTTCCCGCCGCTTTCTGAGCGGGGGAATTTCAATCGGAACGACAAACAGCCTGTAATACAGGTCGCTGCGGAAGCTCCCGTTTTCCATTTCCTCCTTTAAGTTCCGGTTCGTCGCCGCAATGATCCTGACGTCTACGGAAATTTCCTTTTCCCCGCCAATCCTTCTTACGGCCTTATCCTGCAAAATCCGCAGGAGCTTCGACTGCATGAGCAGTGGCAGCTCCCCGATCTCATCGAGGAAGAGGATGCCGCCCTGCGCCATTTCAAACAGCCCTGCCTTTCCATTCTGGCTCGCTCCCGTAAACGCGCCTGCTTCATAACCGAAAAATTCAGATTCGATCAGGGTATCCGGGATCGCTGCACAGTTGACCTTGATAAAGGGACTTCCTTTCCTGTCGCTGTTGTGATAGATGAGATCCGCTACGATCTCTTTTCCCGTTCCCGATTCCCCGATGATGATCACCGTAGCGTCGATTTTTCCGATCTGGATCGCTTTTTCCCGCAGCCGGATCGTGCTGATGTCATGGGCGACCATTTCCTCGCGCTCCATGCCGTTTTCTTGCTTCTGTCCCGCAAGCTGCACGCTGAATTTCTCCGTTAAGATTTGCTGCTGCGTGAGCAAATCCCTCGTTTTTGCCACTTCCGAGATATTCCGCTCGACGCAGAGGACAATATTCGTTTTGCCCTTGTAAAACAAAGGGGTGCTGGTAGCCAGGCAATACCCGCCCTCGCCAAGTTCTTGTATGATGCTCTCCCGCTTTCCGCTATCGATCGCTTTCAGGACTGACGATTCATGGATCACATACCCTGTTTCTACCAGCTCGACCATGTTCCGGCCCATCAGTTCTTCCCGGGAAACCTTTCCGCCTTTCAGGGATCTGTCGTTTACCATAATCACGTTTCCCTCTCCGTCGGTAATCCATATGCCTATGTCAAATCCGTTCATGATCGTCAAAAGCACATCATAGTTTTCCCTGAAAAATTGACTGTAGTCCATGGCCTTCTCCCCCTTGCCTTCACATGCCGTTATTTATGAACGACAAACGTCACATCGCCCTTCACGGTAAGAATTGGCTCGTCAAATACTTCCGAACGGTCGGTTTCCTGGTTATATTCCGACGTTTTGTACATTTCATATCCGTATAACCTCGACCGGTTGCCTTCTTCGATGAGCCAGACGATGATTTCCACCGCATCCAGCATATGTACGGGCCTTAAAATATTGCCTTCCGTCCTCACGAAAAGGCCGCCGTCCCCGTTGTCCCGCAGGTTGCTGAGCTCCGTACAGCAGTCTATGCATTTTTCCATCAGCTTACATCCCGAAATCATTTCGCCCGGATAATGCATATCCTCTCCATGGATGGAAAGCCTGAATTTTAATTCCGTCGCATCGCTTCCCTTTTTCACTTCGCTTACCATGTCTTTTCTCTCTGCTTCAATTCTCGCCATTTTTTACCTCCTTAAATCCAAAAGATGTCCATTTGTTTGTGAATGCAGTATCGTATCTTGCACAACCATAATAAAAGCAATTATCGTGCCAACATGAAAACCCGCATTTTTCAACATTTGCGCTGTGTTCCTGTTGCCGTTTGGCAACTCCGTTTTTTAAATTTTCTGGATGTTTGCATATTTCATGCCCGCCAGCCCTTGCTTTTTGGGAAATTTCGCCGATGGGTTTCCTGTGCGCAACCCAGTTGCCATTATGCATCTTTCGTCTGTTGTAAATACGCCTGGGAAATCCAGCGTTTTTTGCAAAAAAAAGCCGCAGGCTCTTTTTCAGCCTGCGGCTAACGGGAATGATGGGCAAAAGCCCATAAGAATTTCTTCATGATGTCTCTTTTTCCAAACCCTTTTGTTTGGTACATCCGCCAGAGGATCTTTCCCGCCCGCTTTTTCCTGCCGTATTTTACCGCCAGGTTATATCTGCGTTCAAGCTTCCAGCGCATGAGGCGGTCTTTTGACGGTTCATCCTTGATTTCGCAAATCGCCGCAAGCTCGTCGACCAGGCGTTCAAACGCATCATACCGCTCTTCTTCCTCCGCTTCATTCAAGATTTGCCTGGAATGGCTGCCAGCCCTGACGCAAACGCCATATAATTCTTCCCGGATGGCCGGGCATTTATGGCGGTACATAAAAGGCAACAGCATCTGAAAGTTCTGCCCTGCATCGGATTCGGGAATATGCCGATTCCGGTAAATGTCAAAAAAACAAGCCGAACGCACCATATAGCAACCGCAGCAAACATACGTCCGCCCCTCCAGAATGTCCCAAAACAGCATTTCGTTTGACAAATCCCCTTGCTGTTCGTTTCGTTCCACCAAAGCGCCGGTCTTCGCATCAAAATAATAGGATAAAGAACGGACACAATTATATTGTAAATTTTCTTGTAAAAAGGACACCCGTCTTTCGATCGATTCCGGCGCAAGCACATCGTCGCCGTCCGGCCAGATGAGAAACTCCCCCCGCACATATGGAAAGCCGCAGTTGAGGGCTGCGGAAGCATTTTGATGGACTGCCCGCACGATGCGGTAATCATACCCCCTGGCGGCAAATTTACTGCGGTAATGCTCTGCAACCTGCACGGTTTCATCCGTTGAGCCGTCATCGACCAGGATCATTTCAACCTGCCCGTACGTCTGGGAAAGCACGGAATCCAGCATCTGCGGCAGATATGCCGCCCCATTGAATATCGGCGTGACGATGGAAACTTTGCCTTTTTCAAATTTTTCCTGCTCGTTCATCTCTGCGCCTTCACCTCCTCCGTCTCCTTCATCGTATCCCGTTCGCACCTGCGCCTTGCATTCTTTCATCGTATCCCTTTCACGCCTGCGCCTTCCTCCTCTTCATGCCAACACTTTCCTGCCTGCTCCTCCGTTACCGCTGCCGCACAAGCTTCTGATCCTCTATTTTATAAATAATATCGCATTCATTCGCCAAGCTCATATGGTGCGTTACCATCAGCATCGTTTTATCGCCTTTTACCTGCCTGATGGCATCGATGACCGCTTTTTCCGTCTCCATATCGAGGGCGGCAGTCGCTTCATCCATGACCAAAAGCGCAAAATCCTTGTAAATGGCTCTCGCCAGAGCGATTCGCTGTCGCTGCCCGCCTGAAATCGTCGTCCCGTTTTCGCCGATCAGCGTGTATACCCCCTGCGGCATTTTCAGGACATCTTCCTTGACCTGGGCATAAGCCAGGCATTCCAGGACACGCGCATCATCGATTTCATCATCTTCTTCAAAAAAAGCCACGTTTTTCCGTACCGTTGCGCCATTCAGGTATACGGTTTGCGGAATATAGCTGACCAGATTCCCAATGCTTCCCTTGCACCTTCCTGCCGCATCCGCCTCTGCAACGATATCGTAATCATCATAAAAAATCTCTCCTTCCTGCGGTTTTAATAGCCCCAGGAGAAGCCCCAGCAAGGTCGTCTTTCCCGCTCCCGACGCTCCGATGACGGCAACGGAACGACCCTTTGGAATTTCAAGGAAGGCATTGCGCAGCAAAACTTCCCCGCCTTCATAAGCAAATGTGATATGCTTTGCGGAAATTCCCCGTTCAAAGGTAAGCGTTTTCTGCCGCAGCCCGGCGGCTTTTTTCTCCGCCTCCTTTACCGCATCATGCCTGATAAGCCCGTCCCTCACCATCTCATAGGATTTTTTTGTAAACTCCAGCTCGTTCATATGGTTTATGATGCTATATGCCGCCAGCACCACATTCCCCAGAGCCGCCGTATAAGCGACGATCGGCGCAAGAATGGAGAGCAGCCCCCTTCCCGATATGAGCAGGATCGCAAATACGAGGAACATCACCGACTGAACCAGCACCTGCATGATGGTTTTAATAAAACTATTTTGATAGGAAAACTCGCTTTGCGCCTGCGCATAACCTTCGCTCGCTTCCTGGTA
Organism: uncultured Eubacterium sp.; assembly: GCA_946555345.1. Lineage (GTDB taxonomy): Bacteria > Bacillota > Clostridia > Peptostreptococcales > Anaerovoracaceae > Lentihominibacter. Next base: position 9,598 of record CAMNSS010000003.1, read on the forward strand.
TCCCCTTGTAATAGAATCCGTCCGGCCGCTCATCTTCAGCTCTTCGAAGATGCCATAGGCGATACTGACCTGCGCATTCGACTGAATCTCATACTTCCTGCTTGCTGCTCCGCAGGCGTTCACTTTTCTGCGGGCCAGGAAAAAAAGCCCTGCTGCAAAAGAGAATATCACGATACAGCTCACAAGCCCAATCCAGCCGGAAACATAAGCCAGCATAAGAGTATACCCTGCCACGGTAAACACAGCAACCCAAATGCCGATATAATTTGTGACGACCTGGACGCAACGGGTCGTATCGCTGCGCACCAGGACAACAGCCTGCATGACGCTCTTCCGGTTATGCTGCGCTAAATCTTCTTTCATCAAAAGCTCATATAGCTTGAGCGATAATTTCTGTGCGCCCCCATAGATAAAACGGTTGGTAAGCCTGCATTGGTACAGGGAAAAACAGCCGATCAGGACAGAGGCGGCAGCCATAAACAGCATAAAACCGACGATCACTTTCGGCGGCGCTTTTTGGCTGTGCGCCACGATGTTAATCATGTACACCACTGCGGAAAAGCTGAAAACGCTTAAAAGCGGACTGACAAAGCTGGCAAAAGCCAGCCTCTTCCAAGAACTGCCTTCCTCACTTCCCAGTGCATCTACCACGAATTGGAACATTTTCTTCATTTCACTTTTCTCCTCGCCAGAGCCGCCCCAAACTTACATTTACCCGCCCAGATGAACAATTTGAGCAAGAACGCAAACGGCAAAGCCTTGTATGCCGCCATAAACAGCCGCCGCCCCCTTGCCGCCCCGGCTGGGCTTTGCAAGCGCGGCTGGATGATCTGTTCTTTTTCACAGGCAAACCAGGCGGTATGCGCTTTTATTCCATCCCAGGTTTGCCTTGCTTTCTCCGTATGGGCAATTACGAGCGAAGTCCCCATGCCGTCATCCATATCCGGGCGGATGCGTTCCATGCCCCAAAAATCCCCGATCGTAAAATCGCTGTTTCGCACTGTCGTACAAAACGGACAAGCATGGCAGGACGGGCGCAGGATATAATTGCCGAAATACAGCTTGCAATAAAGATCCGAAAAAAGTGAATCCACATACTCAGCGCTGTCAATAAAAAACGAACGCATATGCCCATTGTCCTTGTTTCTCTTGTCCCGAAAGGAAAAATCCCTCATTGCTCCGCCGTGCTCATGCTCCAGGTACTGCACGTAATCCCGCCAGATGCCCGGCGAAGGGACGCCGTAGCATACCAGATCCACCAGAAGCAGCGTTTCATAGGGCTTGTTTAAGAAAAGCCGCAAAGCCTCAGCCTGGCAAGGCGTCCCGCAAAACAGCACCTGCTTACCTTCCTTTAACTGCCGCTCAATCCGTTCGTAAATCCCTTCCAGGCTGCTCTGGACATACTTTGTGCGTTTGAGTGCTTCCAGTTCCCCCAGGCTATGCGCCTCCTTATGTACCACGCGCATCTGTTCATCGTATCCAGCGCCATACACAACGCCCTGCCGCTCCAAAACAGATTGCGCCAGCAGGGGGAAAATCCCGCCCGACGAACTGTCATAACGAATTTGCGGATTCTTTGCCTGCGCGCCGAAATAGCGATTCGGCAATTCTGCTTGTACGCCGAAAGAATGGCCCTGTTCCCGTTTCTGGCCGTCGGAACACCGCCTCCCCCCCTTGCCTGCCTGGTATTTCTTCATCGGGCAGATCTGCCCGCACCAGCCACAGCCCGTACATTTTGCCCGATCGATTTGCGGATAAAAAAATCCTTCTTCATCCTGCTCCATTGAAATTGCGCCCGCATCACAGCGATCGGCGCACGCGCCGCAGCCGCAGCACATCTCTTTTCCATCTGCGCCATGCGTTTTCATCGTGATTCTCCCCGCTTTCTATCTTTCCGCCCCCAGATGTTTCATCAAAAAATCTTTAGAGGCTTTTTTTGCTCCTTCCAGCCTTCGCCCAGCTTCCTCCCAATCGATGGACGCATCGATATCGATCGCTTGCCCTTCCTTGCGCAGCCTGTCCGCAAGCCCGCAAACCCGCAGGATATCGCGAAGCCTCGCCCCGCGATTGGTGTGCGGAAACACGATGAACCGTTTTTGGAAAATGATGCTGAACGCCGTCACATGGAAGGAATTGGTTATCACGTAATCGGCTTTATGAATCAGGCCCAAAAACTCTGACGGCCCGGCCGTATACGCTGTTTCAAAACTTCTGTCTGCAATTCCGATATCGCCTGCCAGTTCCACGACCTGTAGTTCCTTCTCCGCTGATAAACGCTTTACATAAGAAACCAATTCGTCATTTCGTTCTGTAAGATACAATAAAATATACCCGGAACGCCCTGGAAGGGTCTCAATGTGCGCCCAGCTTTCCTGCGCCAGAAGGAAGACCGGATCAAGAACCGCTTCCACAGGCTTGCCGCAAAGCTTTTTTACATACGGCACAGCTTCCGCTTCCCGAAGGGATACAACATCAACATGGCGCAGAAGCTTCGCAAATTCCCGGTCATATGCAGGCGAAAGCGCAGCGCCTCCCAAGCTGGCGGCATAAGCGATCACTTTTTCCTTCCGCTTATTCTCGAATGCACCGAAGTACGCCCTTCTTAGCCCGATCGTTATGTCCGGGTTCCAAATTTGGTCGCTGCCTGCGATATAACAAGAATAGGGAAGTTGTTTTAGTTTTTTGGCAAAGAAGATCCTTTTCTGCCCCGCATCCAAGAGATATTGCCTGCGGAAATTCCGCATATTTTCCCGCCTTTGGAAAAAATCCCCTCTCATGGATAAATTGGATTCCCATCCTTTATACTGGCCGTAGATACGCCATAACCTGCCCTTCCAGCCCCTTTGCGGGATATAAGGAAACCACCAATGCCTTCCCGTCATAAACGGCGGTTCATAAGCTACGATTTCGGTGTTGATCCCATTATCACATAAATACCGCTTTAGGCCATATGCCTGTAGCATCGCACCGTAATTATCCGCACAGTGAAATGTTAAGATCCCAGCCTTTGCCCTTTCGCCAGCTTCTTTTCCAGCCTCTTTGTGAAAGATCTTTTGCGCCAGAAGATAAGGCCTTCTTAAAATCCCGTAGAGGGGACCGCCGAAGATACTGCTTAAAAACCAGGCCTTAAACACCAAATCGAGCTTCCAGAACAAAGGCTGTTTTAATTCGCAAGCGGCCTCTTTTTTTAAGCGCCTGCCCCCATCACGGTCACCCGCCTCTTTCCTTTCTAAGAAAAGGTTTCCAATCACCGCAGATAATTCCTGCTCCCAGATCATTGCAAAAGAAGTCCAGCCTTTCGCATACGCAATATCCCTTCTTATCCTGCATATGCCAAAATAGTTGCTGCCTTTCGCCCCTTTTAAGGAGCGTGTAATGCTCGCATCATGCCGCCTGTAAAGATACCATTTCCCAGGCAGGTGCGCCATGCGGATTCCCTGGCAAAGCAAGCTATATAGAAACAGCGTATCCTCTCCGCTGGGCAAGCTTTCATCAAACGCCAAAGAGCCGATCACGCTCCTGCGGATCATTTTACCGCCAATCCCTGAAAGGATATACTTAAACTTTACATAGAACCATTCCCCAACGGCTTCTCCTTCGGCCAGCTCCCATTTGCCTGCCGGCGCCTGCTTCGCCAACTGCTCCCATGCCCTGTTCATTTCAGGAGATTCCAATTCCCGCCAATCACAAAACGCCAGATCAGCGCCGCATTTTTCCATTTGGCTGGCAAAGGTTTCCGTCAAGCCAGGATGAATCATGTCGTCACTATCGACAAATAACAGGTACGCACCCGTCGCAGCCGCAAGCCCCCGGTTTCTTGCAGCCGACACGCCCCGATGCGCCTGGCAGATGATGCGGATTCGTTCATCGGCAGCGCTGAACTTGCGGCAAATTTCCAGGCTTTTATCTTCCGATCCATCGTCAACAAGAACGATCTCCAGTTCCGGATAGTTCTGGCTGACAAGGGACGTTAAGCACTGCCCAATAAATAATTCTGCGTTATAGACAGGAACAATCACCGATACTCTTTTCATTTTTTCTCCCGCCATTCTTTATTCAAAAAAGAAACATAATCAAAATCATCCAAATACCGCCGCAGCCGGAACTGCTCTTTGTAATTTGTCAAAACCCCAAGCTCTTCTTCCGCCTCAAACCCTTTCATGTAGCAGGCTGATTGAAACTCCGGGTATTCCGTTTTGGTAAAGACCACTTTGTTTTCATATGGCAACTGGTCAAATTTCTGCAAGGTTTCATAACTGCATCCGTCTTTTTGCGTTCCAACAATAAACAGGTTATCCCAGTTGATTCTCTTCTTTCGCTCGTTCCACTGCGCTACGCCTTCCGCAAAATCCGCATAATGCACGAATTGAATCCTGACGTCCGCCAGCATTCCAACCGGGTACGCTTCCAGCCCGCCGGACAACGTGATTTCCTGCTGCATATACCATTTTAAATTTCCTGCCATCTCCACAAAATCGTCCATGCCGATGCTGAGATTGATGGTCGGAGAAAGATAAGGCAGGTCCAGGTCATAATACATAAATGTTCCATTGCAGTTTGAAGCAATGATCGTAAAATCCTCGTTTTTCAAGTTTTTTCGTTTTCTTTGCTGATAGCGCATTGCTTCCCGCCTTCGGAGTTTTTCATATGCGCCTGGAAAAAACCTAGGTATTATATTTCGCATTTTGCTTTTCCCTGCCTTTTTCATGGATAATTGCATGATTCCGCAATTTTTTCGCTTGTCCCATATTGATTCCAATCTTCCGCTCCATCGTTTAAACTCCGTTTTATTCTGATGCGCCGCCGCAAAACGCATCGTTATGCATCCGGCCAATTTTCAATGCGCTTTCAGTCTCCCCCTGCTATTTTCCTTCAGGCAAAGTCCCCGCACCGCTTGTTTTTACCGGGATGCCTTTTTTTCCGCACAAAAGCTTTATCATCAACATCGCTGGATATACGATCCGAAAGCTGAATAGCAAGATGCAGGCACGCGCTGGAAACGATAACCCTTCCAGGGGACTTACAGGAAATGCCGCCTCCTCCTTTAAAATCGTTTTCCATCTGCGCGCGGCCTGGCGGAGAGATGAGGCAAACCGGATTTCCTGGCATGCTGCCGTAATCAAGCCGTTAAACGCCAGCTCGTTAACCTGTTTCCTGGCTAGCGCAGCATTCCGCCCATTTTCACGGCTGCGCAAGTATGCCGCCATCGCAATATTGTTCCGAAACAAACCCGGATGATATCGCCGGTACATGGAACTTTCACTGTACTGGTCATACACATAATAGCACGAACCGGAAAAATAGATCTCCTTTGCAAAACGAACGCATTCATAAGCGCAAACGAGATCCTCCCCGTAAAAAAGCGATATGTCCGTGCAATAATGTGCCAGGAGCAAATCCCTGGCAATGATCTTATCCCAAAGAACGGGGCAAACCAGGTTTCTTGCCTCCCTCCCCGTCCCAAAAGCCTGAAGCATACGAGGATACACTGCCGCCTCCAGCCGTTCCCTGCTGTATGAACCCGGTGCAAGCGGCCATGGGCAATGAACCAGTTTTCCGGTCTCCAGGCTCCTCTTATGCCCGAAAATAAACAGATCCGGCGGCTCCGGCTGTTCCAACACGTGAATTGCCTCCTGCAACAGCCCCTGCTCAATCCAATCATCAGCATCGGCGTAGTACACATATTTTCCCGCCGCGCGAAACAGTCCATCGTTTCTCGCCGCCGCCACACCTTGGTTCTCCTTATGGACAACCTGTATTCTGCTATCCTGCAAAGCATACGCATCACATATATCTGGCGTGGCATCTGTTGACCCGTCATTCACAATAATCAATTCAAAATCCGCAGAATGCTGCGCCAGAATGCTGTCGATGCATCTTTTCAATTCATGCTCGTTATTATATGCCGGCACAATAATTGAAAAAAAAGGGCTTTCCTGATCCGCGCGCTTCATAATATCACCCTCCCCGCTGTTTTCGCCAAGAACCATCCCAGCCTTGGATATTGCCTGGCGATCCGCATAGCCAGTTTCCGGTGCGGCAGTACATTGGGAGCGTTCATATAAATATCCGCATACCGCTCCAGCTCCCGCATACAGATCTTCCAGCTTTCGCTTTCTGGTGAAAATTCCCGCCTGCTACAGTACCGGGCCTCTTCATACCAAAAAGCCATGAACCGGAAAGCATACTGAATTTTATGCGCTGTGAAATGACAATCATCGATTGCTTCGCCTGCCCGGAGTATCGGCTGTAAAGCCTGGCAAAGATCCCCGGCTGAATGCCTTTTCGTCGTAAGGCTTCCCGGGCGCTTACAATAAAAATAGCCATGAAAAGGCAACACCTCCAAAAAACCATTACACCTGTGCAAATATTCACAAACAAAAGCAAAATCTTCAAAATTAACCACATCTTCTGAAAAAGAGAGCAGAAGCCTGCCAGCTTCATCGAGGATTTTCTCCCGTAAAAACAAAGCAGAATTACAGCTCATTAAGATCTGCTCCCACATAACCATCCCCAGCGCCTGTTGCGGACATCTTCGGTACTGCTCCCTGAGACGGGATTGCCGCCATGCCCGTTTTCCATTTTCCTTGCAGACGAGCTGTCCGCAAACGGCCAAGTCGCTGCCCCGCCGCAGGCTTTCCGCTAGCCTTTCTATCATTTGCGGGTGAATCATGTCATCCGCATCCACAAACCCGATAAACTGCCCCCGGGCCTTCTGCAAGCCTGTATTTCTCGCATGGGCAAGCCCTCCATTCGGAATATCGGCCAATTTAATCACAGGCCCGCTTGCATCGGCTTTTTCTATAAAGGAGCGGACAATCTCGCCCGTCCTATCCGTAGAGCCATCGTTTACTACGATCAGCTCCAGGTTATGGTATGAGGATTTCAGGATGCTGTCCAAACACCGCCCAATTCTCTTTTCTTCCTGGTATGCAGGTATAATAACTGAAACTAGCTCTTTCATGACCTTTCCTTGCCATTAAAATTTTATGCCCCAATATTTATTCAACATCGGCTGCGCCAATGCGATAACCATACTTTTCCTTTTTCTGCCCGTTTGCCAGAAAAATATCCTTTCCCGTCTGGCAATCCGTAATCGATACATATATCTGGTATTTGGTATCCGAAAGCTCTAGTAAAGGGATTTCCCGATGGAGCGTTAATGTCTCGTCCGCCTGCGCCCCGCCGGAAAGCTTCCGCAAATTCTGCGGCACTTCATAAGACAAAAGCTCATCATCTTCTTCACTGTACAGATGAAGCGCAACTTCAATGTCCCGGTAGAGCGGCGCAAAGCCCACATTTTGGAAGGTAACGTCCGCTGACAACGCTCCCTTGACAGGCTCATGTTCTAAATGCACATCCGTAATCAGCAGACGGTAGCCCAAATGCCGCTCGATATAGGAAAGCCCATCCATGCCGAAAAAACAGCCTGGTTCCGAAACCCGCTCTTCCGCCCACTTTTGAAAAACCTCCCTGTCGTAATCCCGGTTCAAATACGTGACGTGCATAGCCGACAAATCATCCACGGCCCTTTCAAAATCATTAAAGGCGTTTTCGTGGATCACTTCACCGCCATTGGGAACACGGGCGCACAACTCATTCTGAAACGCAAGCTCATCTTCCCTAGACCAACACGAATGCCAACCAGCCGCATCGGCGCTTTCACTGCCATAAGTGCCATAATCGCTTTCACTGCCAAGCATCCCATCATTAAACAAGCCTAATCGCATTTTCAGATCCTTTGCAGTCTCCTGATCCGCCGAAAAAAAATTATTCCCCGTAATATTCCGCCACTGTGCAGGCATACGAACCGAAAGGTAGGTGGATGCATCCGTCACATCCGCCAGTTTTGAAGCCAGACGGCACAAAGCTTCTGCTTGCAAAAACTTTGTTCCATTCATTTCGCCCCAGTTTCCGATAAAAAGCCCCTGCATCGTAAAAAGCTGTTGATGGCGCTTGCGCAGAACCGGTCCTAATTGCTCCATATGCGACAAGATTATCTCCAAATCTTCCGGCTCTGTTTCCTCGTTGTTGCCATCCCAATCGTAGAGAAAACGAAGAATTAACTGCTTATCCGTATCTTCCAGGGCGTCCAGCAGGGCTTCGATATTGGCAATCCCTGCTTCCGAAATCGCGCTGTCCGTGTAATTTTGAAGGTTGACTTCCACCAAAGAAAGAGCCGTATCCGTATCATGCGCATAATCATTCGCCACAAGCTGCTGGTAATTTTCTTGCCGATCCGTAATGCGAAACCCATGAATATAGTAAAAGCCCCTGTTTGGGTTATCCAGCTCCGCAGGCGACTCCGTAAAGGTACAAGTCTCGACATCCACGCTTCGTCCGCAGCCTCCAAACAACAGGCAAACGCCCAATATCATGGCGATGGCAGCCCGCCTCCATTTTATCCCGATATACCGTCTGTCCATTCCCATCACTTTATCGCCAAATTGTATAATGCATTCGGCTCTTGTTCAAAATAGTAGCATACAAAATCATCGTCTTCATAATAAGCTTTCAACTCCTGCGGGTATAATGCTGAGAAGGATTCGCACCATTCATATGCCTTTGATTCTAAAATCGTCCGGTTCTCAAGCTTCGCATAAGCATGCCATGGATTTTCATAATCCAGCCCTGCGGATGCAGCGTCCCCGGAAATCCTTGCAGCACGTATTTCCGGGCATTGGCTCGTATTATCAGCCGGGAAAAACGCCGGATATTTTTCCGCCGCCAGCCAGCAAGGACCCGCAAAGAAATGGGATTGCGCATAATGAATCGGTCTCTTTTCAATGTACAGGAATATGTATTTCGTCGGCAGCGTATACTCGATGTCATTGCTGCTCTTCTCAACAAAATCCAGCAGCCCTTCATGTCGCCCATATCCGAGCACCGCATATAATTGATCCGTTGGCGATACGATGGTATAACTGTCTTTCGGAAGCGTCCGTGTAATCGAATTTGTCACCATCACCGCTGAGTTGTATTGCGACAGCTCCATATACAGATAACCGTGATATACGCCTAACGCCATTTCCGCAACATAAATTCCCGCTACAGCAATGATTGATGCTGCCTGCAAAATCCGCTTCCGGCAACACAATGCCAGTGCGGAAAAAACCATGTCAACCGGCATCATGATCACGGCAAGGTTCAGGATCTGCTCCGTGGAACAAAGCCTTGCCCCTGCGATTAGCTGCGGAAACCCTGCCGGCGCCGCATACGCTGCCATAAAAAGAAATGCAGCTAAGATCATGGGCAGATATGCGTAAAAACAATTTTGTCCCGCTTTCAGCTTTGAATACCGGCGCAATAAAGCCATGGCAAACCGGACGATAAGCCACAAGAGCAAAGCAAATGCAGTTAATGCGGCGACCCACTTGCCTCTCTCCACCCCATATACGACCTGGTAATTATCTTCATAAACCTGGCTTAGCCCCTCCATAAACGCACCGGCCATAGATCCATCTTCGTCCTTTGCCGGCGGCGGTTCGATTTGCGGCGGCGGTTCTGGCGCTTCCGGATCTGCCCCGTTCATGACACCCAGCGCCCAGCCGATGGATTTCTCAAACGGAATGCCGGAAGCAAAAGCGCCGGCCATCGGGAAAACAGCAACGGCCAAACCGCATAAGACAGCAACGGCAAGCGGCACAAGCCGCTTGTAATAAAATGCCTTGCGGATGAAAAATAAGGCAAAACAAATACACAAAAGAAACGCCATAATGGTCGTATAAAAATGCGTTACGACAGATGCAATAAACGCCATGGCAAACAAAAACAAATTTTCATCCCAGTAAAGCTTTGATGGTTTTCCCTTATAGACAATATGATTCGCATTTTTCAGGTAGCGGATCAAAAATAATGCGCATAAAAATGGCGTAAATAGCCCAAACTCCTGCGGCAATGGCCACTGGAGGCGCGACATACTGTATACAGCATCTACACAAAGAGAGTCGATCGTCAAAAATATCACCAATACAAAAAAGGGAGTATACCGCCAATGGAACACTTCCCGCAGCAAACAGTACACGGAAACCAATAGAATAACAACGTGGATACCGCCAAAAAAGAGCAAGCTGCTATAAACTTTAATGCCAAAAAGAGCATATAAACAGTAGATGAAGCAATGCATCGCTTCCGGATAAATTCCTCCTGAAAAAATTTTTCCTTCCATTAATCCAGAGATCCAGCTATGATGGACATATGCATCGCCAAATCCGTAAGAATAGTCCTGAAATGCGCCATATGAAAAATAAATCATGGCAAAAACGACCAGCACAGAGAGAACCAAATATTCTCCGAGATGCGGATATACCATGCCCCATATTTTCAAGCGCTGTTTTTTCAGGTGCGTCCGTACAAAAATAACAGCCTGAAACAAAAACCATTTCACGCCATAAGCGCCATTTACCAAATGGCGGAGTTTCTCTATTTTTTCTGCATTAAATTCAATTTTGCGCAGGACTGCCGCCAAAAGCGTGCCAAAAAAGAACGCAAAAATTGTCCACCGATGGAGAATATGGATCAACCCGAACGTCAAAACAACAAGATTTGCCAATACGATCTGCACTGTCACGCAGAAACAAAACCAATATGCTTTGCTTTTGCCCGCAAGATGGTTGCGAAAAACGATGGAAGGCCATATGAACAGCAAAAACACATAACCGCAGAGCACGGCGGCATATTCCAGCATCCAGTGAATCGCAATCATTTCCCGTTCCTCCTTTCATAAAAATCCTCACCTAAGCTCACCCAGCAGGATGCGTTCACATCCTGCCCCGTTCGCAAAACGAATTATGCGCCCGCTCCGTTTTCCCTTTAATTGCAGAAATAACCTGCATCGCTTTAAATCCTGCGCTTGGGGAAGCCCAGCACGTAAAAGCGCCTGTTTTCCGCTCTCCCAGTTCCGTGCATCCGTATCGATCAACTGGCGGCGGATCGTTCCATCTCCTTTTTCCAGGAGCAAAACGCATTCCGCTTCCTCGCACAGCTCCGCAAACCCACAGTTTTTTACTGTAATCCCCAAAACCGTTTTTTTCACCAGCCGCACGTTGCAGACAACAAACCGGTAACCCAAGTGCCTGCCGATATACGCATACCCGCTCAAGCCATTCCAGATCCCCCGCCCTTTCACGATTTCCTCTTTCCAATATCCTAATTGTGCAGGATCGTAAACGCTGTTCAAATAGCCTGCGTGCATTTTCGCCATCTCTTCCGCTGCCTGTTCATAGCCGGCTGGCGGATTCCCCCGCAGGGCTTCGCCGCCGTTTGGCCGCCGCCGCAGCGTTTCGTTCTGCCAACAAAGCTCTTCATCCCTGTTCCACGAACCCAATTCGCCGATTTCCTGCCTGCTGCCCGCACCGTACGTCCCCAGGTCTGTGGAAGAGCCGAACATCCCATCATTAAAAACAGCGAGGATTTTTTCAAGCTCCGGTTCTGCCGCAGGGCTTGCAAGGATGCTTCGCCACTGCGCCGGGGTGCGCACTGCCAGATAGCAGCTTCCCCCTGTCGATTGATACAGTGCATTTGCCAGTTCAACCATGGCGCTTTGATAAAGAAACCTTGAGCCATGCATCTCCCCCCAGCTTCCGACAAAGATTCCCTGCATGAGGAGGATATCCGCCGCATGCAGCTTGACGATCCCGCCAAGCTGCTCCATATGCCGTTTCACGAGGGATATGGACTGCGGTTCGTTCCCTGCGCCTTTTCCCTCCGCATCATAAGCAAAACGCAGGATCATCTGCTTTCCCCTTTCCCGGAAAAAATTCAAGATGCTTTCCACATAAGCCAGCGCATCCTCCGAAAACTCCTGCTCCCGAAAATCCCCGATATCCATAAAAAGCAGCACGAGCTGTTCGTCCTCGCTGCCCGCATCCAGGTAAAAGCCTTCCTGCCCGCATGGCTGCCCGACGCAAAAATGATAAATATGATACCAGCCGCAGCCTGGATTGTGCAGCGGCTCGCTGGTTTCCGGAAGATCCGCCTTATAAAACCGTACTTTTTTCTTTCCTTCACCCCACACTGTGTTCCCTGCCTTCTGCATCAATCTTCAAAACCTTAATCCGAAACAAGATCGACGTCATGCTGAAAAACATCCGAAACATATACCCGATGGGTCTTAACCCGGAATGCATGCTCCGGCCAGCTTCTCTCGTATGCATAACCGCTGGAATCTGCGCCACCCGGAATCCCAGGAGAATCATCTGCAAGATCATATTGGCATCCGGATACCTGTCATCAAAGCAATCATATCTTGAATAATAGAAAAAAGCTTTCCGATTGAGTCCTTGCAACCCGGTTGTCGGATCACAAATCCTTTTTCCCGTCATGATATAAATGAGGCGCCGGAAAAACCGATATGCTATTTTCTTTGAGGCCGAAACCGGAAAATAAGCGCTTTCTTTCATAAAGCGGGAAGCCAGGACAATATCCGGGGGTTCTGCATATGCTGTTTTTTCCCGCAATGTACGATAAATCACAGGAATATTGCATACATCATGCTGCCCATCAGCATCCATTTGGATCACATATTGATAATTGTTTCTCACCGCATATTTATATCCTGCCCGCAAAGCGCTCCCATAGCCCATATTAAAAATGTGGGTTACCATTTTACGATGCTGTGATTTTACGATCTCCCCCGTAAAATCCACAGACGCATCGTCGATCACAAGGATGTCTGCCATGTTTGCAATTTCGGGCTGCGCCAACTGGTTCAACACGCTTCGTATGTTTTTTTCTTCATTATATGCTGGTATGATAATCAACAAATCTTTTGCGTCCATATGAGTCCTGCCTTCTTTTTATGCAAGCAATGCGGCCAGCAAATGCATCTCTGGATTTTCTGATATTGCCTTATCTTTTGCCGCCCTGCCAAGGTTTCTTCTTTTCTCTTCATCGTTCAGCAATAGCCTGATATTTTCTGCAATGGACTGTGGCGTCAATTCGCAAACAATCCCATCCTCGTGATTAATGATTTGCTCCTTATTTCCATTGCATCCAGAGACGATAATCGTGCATCCTAAAGCCTGCGCTTCCTGGACTGCAATGCTTTTTCCTTCAAATCTGGTCGCATGGACGTATAAATCCGCCTGCCTGTAATAAGGATAAGGATTTTCAACAGCGCCCATGAGAAAAAAGCAGTCTTGCAGCTGCAAGTCCGCAATCTTTTTTTCCAGTTTTTTTCGTTGCCCTCCCTCTCCCAGCACATACCATCTCGCTTTGCACCCGGAGTTTTGTAAAATCTTCATGGCATCGATTGCAATGTCATACCCTTTCTGATAAACCAGCCTTCCCACGGTCAGGATGCGCAAGCCCTGATAACCATCATCAAAGCCGCCTTTTTCCATAGCCCTGCTACAGATTGCATCCCTGTCAATGATATTATGTAACACGTCAACCTTCCCCGCATATTCAGGATAAAATGCTACAAAATGTTCCTTTACTTTGCCAGCAATCGCAAAAATCCGATCGAATTTCTTCCAGCAATCCTGATCCATCTCCCTGGTATATCCAGCGTTTTCATAAGGAATATGGATGAAAGCTGCTTTTTTCCTAGCTTTCACATGGTCTGCCACATAGTAAGCAGAACCGCCTTCTATGTAAGCAATCGCCAAATCAAAAATCTCATCAAAACGCTGCGCCCCATCCGAAAGCATGCGCCAAAGCAATTTGTCAACCTGAAAATTGCCCGTCCTGAGCATGGCGGCAGAGGTTTTGAGCAGGCAGCCTAACTTTTTAGCGCATGCGCCGTTCCGAAAAAAAGCGGCAATGCTCGTTTTTACCATTCTCCGCCACCCGCGCTTTGATAACACCGACTGGGGGTAAAATCTTTCATTCAGCACCTTCACATAGCCAGGCAACTGTCCGATCATTTCACCCTGCGCCATAACCACATAAAGGAAGATATCGTATTTCGATCTGTCCAGGTTGTTCAAAAGCCCTAAAAGCGCCGTTTCCGCACCGGCGCGCCCCAAGGTATTAATAACCAACAGCAGTTTTTTCATAGTCCTTCGATTCCTCCCCCAGCTTCATCTCCATTTGTTCCCGGTTTTCCATCAGAAGGGCCACCTGCATGGCCAGCTCGCGATTTTGGGTAATTAACTGCGAAAGGATCACGCTGACTGCGAATCCTCCAATAAAAAGAATACCGCCCAAGCATAGAAAAAGGATTCCCTGCCATACAGAAAACAATCTGCTCCAGGCCTGCATCGGCAGGACTGCGCCAGACAAGACAAAAACCGCACCCAGCACAGTCCAGCAGAGCGCAAAATTAACAGTCAGCATCTTGACCGAATGAAACCAGAATCCGGCTAAAAGCATTATTATTCCAAATATGATAATTCCGATTTTCATGATGGCAGCCATTTCCATCCGTCTCCACTTCCTTTCCTGCCATATCTTTGGCTGATGCGTTCCGCCTATTGCTGCTCTTGCGGTAAAGCATATTTATCATACACTTTGCCAGAAGGCTCTGGAACGTTTTCCCGCTTTAATAAATCCCCCCTGCAAAACACATGGGAAGCCAAATGTCTTTCTACCCAGCGTATCCGCAGATAAGACACGGTCCAGCCTGTAAAAGCGCCTGCAATCAAGCCAACGCCATACCATATGTCCGGCAGATGCACGGCAATCATGCTTCCTGCAAAAGTCACTGCACAAAAGCTGCAAGCCGTCATCAATGCGCCTGCCAAGTCGTTGAAGTAATAAAGAAATAAAATCGCCGCATACATGAGAAAGAGGATGAAATACCCGGCGGCAAGCGTTGGATAGATCCGCATGATCAGCCCTGCAAATCCAAGCTGCGGCAGCATCACCGTGCAGGCCAGGTAGACTACAACGGAAATGATGAACTGAACCCGCGCCAAAGCCATCAATTCGCTGGCCAGCTGCCGAAACATCCTTCTCTTGGCATTCTCAATATCCACACCCTTTCCTCCGATTACCGCCTCCGAGTAAGCTTTGTATTTCTCATGAAAATGCATTTCTACCCGGGCGATAAAAAGGATGGTCGCCGATATATTGGTAAACAAAGCGATGCACGTCGCCATATCATAAGGCTGGTTGCATACAAAACTTTTCACCAGCACCATCCGCATATCTGAAGTCCAAAATACGAAATTATGGATGTATAGCCCCAGGATATAGAGAAAATTCGCCGCCACTAGCTGCCACCATTTCGTAAAATACTGTAACACTGGTTTGTAGCGGTTGCTGTTTTGCCTGAAATACCGTTTGATCGTGGCAAACTCTAACGCAGCGGTAAGGAAAAACCCAGTCATGAGCGCAAACAACATACTGAACCCGATGCTCCACTGGCACCAAAACCTCAAGCCTAAGGACATCAAAAATGCCGTTGCCATTCCAAGCAGGAAATAAACGGATATCCTCTGATAGTCCTTGCAAATGGACAAATAAATCATGGAATAAAGCACCATGACCAGGGAAAGAAAGGTACAAAATCCAGTAAACACATAATGTATTTTTATGCCGCCTACAAAGTATTCCCAGATACAAAACGGGACGCTTGCCAGGCAGCCAAGGCCAAGATTCATCGCAAGGCCCAGATAAAAACACGGCAAAATATCCTGATACCGCTCCTCGTAAATCGCATCCTGCACATATTTTGACAATACTGCACAGAAAGGCGAAACCGCAAGCAGGGAGAAAATGAAGGTGTATAAAACCGTACACGAAAACAGCTCCCGCTCCATATAGCTTACTTCATCAAAGCCAAGCACGTATCCCATGAACAGAATATCAATGATTACCACAAACATCGGCGCGACTGTGATGACCGTGCTGTAGGCAGCTCCAATAAAATTTGCTAAAATGGATTTTTTTTCAAAAATATTGTTCAGCTTAACGCCTATGCCTGCCACTTTTTCTTTCCTTTCCGCTTTTATTTGAATTATATTCCCGTCTTGCCTGCCAGGGCCATGCTGGCTGAAAAATCACGATAGATGTTCCGGTAGGTTTCTTCCATCTGATGGGCTTGATAGCCTGCCTTCACTCTTTTTCGGCCGATGCCGCCCATCTTGCGGCGCAACGGCTCATCATGCGCCAGCGTTAGAATCGCCTCGGTGATTTCCTCCACATTCATAATATGGGTGATAATTCCGGCGCTGCCATAATCATCCCGATCTCCGAAAACCAAGCCTTTGCAGTTCCCCACATCCGTTGCAATGACTGGAATTCCTGCTGCAAAGCTCTCCAGGATGGATAAAGGCTGTCCCTCGCTGATGCTGGTTAAAAGGGTTATATCCATCCTGCCAAGATAATCCCTCACATCAATCCTCCCAGTAAATACCACATCCTGTAAGTCCATGGCATCTACCAATTCAAAACATTCCTGTGCATACGTTTTGTCTTCTTCCCAAGGACCCATAATCCATAGTTTCAACGCTGGCTCCTGTTCTTTCGCAAAGCCAAATGCCTGAATCATCGTTTTGACATCCTTGATCGGCGATATGCGCAGCACTGCGCCTACATTGATTTTCCCTGCATCCTCTTCCTGTTTGCCCGCAATGCCCTGAAAATCCTGTACTGAAACGCCATTTGGCGTAACCATCGTCTTTTCTGGCGGGCAGCCGAGTTCTATCTGCAATTCCCTAGCATGTTCGTACAAGCTGGTAATCAAGCTGCCGCTCGCATAGGCCAGCTTTGACATTTTTCGGAATTGCCCGATCCAGATGTTCTTATAGATCCCCTGTATCCATTTTGATTTAATCAATTCTTCTTCCCGTTCCCTGGTATAAATCCCGTGTTCCGATACCAAAAGCCGTCCCCCATGCATATATTTTGCCATGCTCCCCAGCACGCCTGCATAGCCAGTAGACACGCAATGGTACAGATCTGCCTTTGGCGTCTTCATTTTCAGCGTCAAAAACAGGGGCAGGTAAATGGAACGCATCGTCCATAAAAAATCAGAAAATACGATCTGGCTGTAATCGAGGTTATAGCATTCCGTAACGGCATTTAAAAAATCTTCCCCCATGAGCAAGCCGCTGATCGAAAATTCTTTGTTTTGAAATAAGTCAAATAGGTTTTCCCACTCCACCTGCTGATTCAATAGGAGGCTCCGCAACGCATGGTATTCCTTTTTGTTCATGCGGGTCCTGTGCCATTTTTTCTTTTTTTTCCAGTCGGAATCTTCCAGATAAAGCTCGTGTACCTCCGTAACATTATCCGGTAAATCGTACACGAATTTCCCGCGCCAGGAACGATCAGCCACGATCGCTAAAATCACAAACTCCTGTCCTGGAAAAGAACGGATCAAATTATGTATCCAACTTGACACGCCGCCTACCACATAAGGGTAGCAGCCTTCCGCTATCATACAAATTTTCATTCTGCATTTTCCTCACGATCAATAGATGTAATTCAATCCTCCCGCCGGTTCTAATGTGATGGCGGCATGATCCTGATCCACCTTGACGAGAAAGACATCATTCTCTATTCTTTCCCACTCCCCGCCTTCGATCGTTCCAATCGTTTTGTTATTGGTCCTGAGAATAAACCATGCCGTTCCATGACGGCCTGAAATGTCAAGGCAAATCTTTTCTTCTTCCCGCCATTCTTTATAATCCACCGCAAGGAAGCTGCGGATTCGCTCATCGCATTCCGACACGGTCGTCCCGGAAAAAGCGGCAAAATTTTTCCAATAATAAGCAAGATCCTGCTCCATATCCTCGGCGATATCTTTCCAGGTATCATCGCTTTTGTCCTGCGGGTATGCGGCTCTCATCACATCTACCAGCACGCTGCTGTACCCAAGGGCTGTTTCCAGGCTCTTCGTGCGGAAATCCTGCCTGTATGTATAGTTCAATCCGTCGGCAACCGTTTTTTGTTTCGTCACGGATTCCGTCGCATAGCCTAAAATTTCACTATCCCCATCATAATCGGCAACTACCGTCCTGACGCCCGCTAAGGCTTCCTGCTGCAAAGCCTCCGCTACAGCGTCCCCATCTTCCTTTCCTGCATAAAAAGAGGTGAATACATACTGCGGAAGCGTTTCCTGGATAAATGCCCGGTCTTGTTCCAGCTTTTGCCCGATCGGTGTATCCGACACATTGCCGGCTGAAATCCCTGCCTCTGCACCCCGTTCGTTTAAAAGCTTCATATAATATACCAGCAGCTCCCGATCCGGTTCATTGTTGTCAGAGTAGTCAAACTGCGGCGACATCATGCAGGAAAGCCCCAAAGGATTGCCATACTGTGCTTCGGCAAGCGTTGGCCATATGATGTCCCGCATCACATGATTCATGGATTGGCTGTAGCGCCTCATCATTTCATCGTCGTTTTCCGCAGCCATTTCCGGATAATTCGCCACCACCAGGTTCTGTGCGTTTACGACGGGATAAATGGTGTAATCCTTCGTTTTCGCTTCCATCGCTGACAAAATCCCCAGCCCGGTTACATCCTCCATATAGGTTCCGTTGACGGCAAAGACAGATGCGTTCCCGTAGCGTTTTTCCCAAATTACAGGAGGAGAATCTTCTGGCTGGATCGACTTGTCTTCCGGCACGCCTTTCATGTAAACCCTGGTTCCTGACGCAAGGCGGTACCAGGGAAAAGTCAGGTCCATATCCTGTTTTTTCCGGTTTTCTTTCTTATCTTCCGTCCTGTAGATAAATTCGCCGCCCAAAAGAAAGCCTTCGTACAAATGCGTTCCGGCTACAGTCGTCGTTTTCGCTGTTATCTCACGAATCCCCAAAAGCTGACGCAAAGACGCATTCTTTTCCAGGACATCGACATCCGGCAATCCGCAGAACACCAGGTTCATGCCGGATTCCACATATTTTTCCAAGCTTTGCACGGCGGATTGCCCATCCCAATTTACACTGCCGGGATTTATTATTACCATCGGGGAAACGGGCGCATCCCTGACTGCCGCATCTTCGCTTTTTTCAAATTCATCGATGGAAGCATATGTTTTCAACATTCGTTTTGCGTATAAAGCCCATGCTCCCGCCATATTTCCAACGCTGTCTTCCGTGTCTCCGATATATATGGTCATGCGCGTTTCCACATTTTCGCTTTGTACCGCCTGATATGCATCTTCTTTCCCCGGAAGCCCGCGCATATCTTTCACATACGGATTCTTATCGTAATCATTCCAAAATTCAACCGTAACGACCGAAAACTGGAACAAGAAAAAGGCGGTAAACATGATAGCCACAATTGCAAAATAAATTCGGCGCGATACCATTCCACCCTCCTTTTCAGCTAAAAAGCCGAATCAGTTCCAGCGTTTCATTATCAATCACGACATTTGATTTCTTTAAAGCGTTAAAGGTTTCAAAAAAAGCGCTTTTGTTTCTTGTCGCAAAATACAGTTTTAGCTTGCAGGTGTAAGATGGCAATTCGCCAGGATGCTGTTCCGTTAATCGCAAGCACCATTTTTCGCATTTTTTATAATCCCTGATTTCCAGCAGCCGCAGGATCACCCCTTCATACCGCCCGGCGGTAAGGCCGGCATCCCCCTTTTCATAAATCCGCCCAGCGGCTTCTTCCATCATATGCACAAACCGTTTTTGTTCAATCTCAGAAAATACTTTTTGTTTCAAAACCCCGTCCATATAGTCAATCATCATTCTTTCGTATTCTGTTCCCTGATCATCTGCCTGTGATTTGTGGTAAAGCTTCTGCACGTTCAGGCGAAAATCATTTAACTGATCGCTCAGCACAGATGACGCATAATGCGAAGACTCGGAATCCTCGACATTTAAAGCCATTGCGATGGAAAACAGGGACTCCGTGATGTCGCCTTTCAGCGTATTCAGCATAGCGATCCGCAAGTTCCTTTTATCGTCGAGGGAAATCGCCTCTTCAATCGGAATCACATTTCGTTCCCGTTCTTCATCTGCTTTTATCTGGATCTTGACACGTTCTTTGCTAAAAATAACATCCTCCAGATCCACCTGCGACCAGAAAAACGCCAAACATAACAAGTGTGAAAACAGAAAAAACAAAGGACCAATAACCGGGCAGATCAGCATAATGATAAACCGAATGAGATAAGTCCTTCTATTCTCATGGAGGCGTTCTGCTGTTTTCCCGCTATTTTTCAACGATCTCACAGAAACAGCAAATATAGCGTTCCACAGGTAATATGCTAATGCCGCTAGCAGATTAACGATGAGTACAATCAAGAAAATAAATTCCTCTCTTGCCAATATCATACCGCCAGCTCCTTTCTAGGATGGCTTTCATAACCGGAAATCCGAACGAGGCGGCTTTCATAGCCCAATGCCCGAAAGCGTTCAATGACGACGCCCGCATGCTTGTCATCCGTATTGGACAACAGCACGTATAGCCCGCCGTCTTTCAGCATTCCCATATAATCGGTCTGCCGCATATTCTGGCTCAGCGCTGCCGCTGCCTGCGCAGGAGAACCATCTTCTGTCAAGACACGCAAAAGCGTGCATTCCGTCAACCCTTTCGCCCTGGCGTCGAAAAAAGCCCTTACCAAAAGCGTAAATGCATTTTTGGCCAGCATATTCGTACCTTTCATGTACCGCTGGTCCTTCAAGGTATCCAAATAGCGGTTGGCCCGCAGCACGGCGTTTTGGATTAACCGCCCGATAATGGTCAGCTTGTTCGTTTCTGCCAATGTCATGCGCTGCCATGGAAGCCCCCAAACCATCAGAATGAGTTGCATTCGCTCTCCTTCAAAAACAGGGCTTGCCATCAAAGGCAGCTTATCGTTCATGGTCTTATTGATGAAAACATGATTTGCCTTTAATTCCGCAGACATTTCTTCCATAGCTGTATACGCAATAGAATTTCCCAGCTTTCTCGCTTCGGGAGACGTTGCGGAAAAAAGCCTTGCATAGTTTTGGTTTGCTACCAGGTAGATTGCGACATCCCTGCTGTCCATCAGCTTTGCCAATGCCTGCGCAGCATAAAACAGGGTTTCTTCCGGGCTGTACCTGTCCAGGCTGGAGGTGATTTCATAAATCTTTCCCAAACTGTCCTTCTGGTTTACGACTTGCCTTTCAAAATTTTGCTTCATCCGTACGTTGCTATCATTAATATTCGAGATATCTTCCAGCTTCCCCCGAAGATAATGCAATTCCTCTTCGTCGTCTTCCCGAATATGCTGCAGCTGATCCTTCATATAGCCTACGGTCATGCCCAAGATAAAAAGCTGTGCCATCCATACGTATGTATTATGATCCAACAGCACATCGAACCCGCTGCGCGTATACATCTGCCGGAAACAATAGCCTGCCACCGACAACAAGCCCGAGAAAATCGCTTGTTGCTGTCCGTGAACGATGGCAAACAAAAGCACGTATAACAGATAAAAATCAACTCTGTCAAAAAATTCACTCCCTACAGCCCTGTTATTGAGCATGAAAAAAGGGATGAAACAAACCAAGTTTTCAATGAAAGGAAGAAGCCTGCCGAAAATGCTCCTCAGATTCTGCTTTAATTTTCCAAACCATCCTGCTCCTGCATCGTCTGCCGTGGAGAAGAAACTGCTGTAACGTTTTACAAAGTCAGCTACTTTTTTTGCACCTTGCTGGTAATTCGTAAAAATTTTCTGGTCATATTCTTCTTGATAGATTTGCCCGTCCAGCACCAGCTTGTAATTTTCACCTATGGAATTGTCGATGATTTCAACGCCTGGTCCCATGCTCTGGCATATCGCTTCCGCAAGCTGCAGTTCCGTAATTTCTTCCATGGAGGAAATATGGTAAAGAGGCTGTGCCGGCATCTTGTCAACGATCACCTTGTATGCCAATTCCACTGCGTCATTCAAGTACAGCATGGAAAATTTATTGCGGCTGCTGGCGGAAATACTGCTGTTTTTAATCGCTTCCATGCACATTTTAAAGCAGGCGTCCTCCTGCTTTTTTCCGCGTTTTGGAATGCCATAGACGCCATCAAAGCGCAGAATCAGCGTATCCATACCCTGTGCCTTGCGATAATTTCCACACAAGGACTCCCCCTGCGCTATGGTCAGCGCTTTCAATCCTTTCGGAGAAATTTCCTCTGTTTCGGGAATATTATTAGCATAAGAATCCCCGTATACTTCCTGGGAAGAAAAATACACAAAACGCCCGCTTCCGCTCAAAGAATGAGCGGATAAGAGATTCGTCAGCCCCGCAGTATAACGCATCGATTCCTTCTGCGTCTTACCCCAATCGAAATTGGAATCGTAGCTTCCTAAAAATACTGTGATTTCCGGCTTTATGCTTTGCAAAATTTCCTGAATGCTGTCATCATCATAAGAAAAATTATATCTTTCATATACATGCCTATAAAACAACTTCTTTTCCCTGCGCCCCGTGAGCAAAAAAACACGATGACCTGTTTTGTTGAATTTATCGATTAACGCATCCATCATTCTGCTAACGCCGCCAATCAGCAAAACATCCATTGTTCTATCACCGCCTGCTATACTAATTCACATTCCATTTCATTAACAATTAAACCCGTCCGGATTATTGTTCTGCCAATGCCAGCTATCACGGCACATATCCGCTAAGCCATATTCAGCTTTCCAGCCCAAAACCCGCTCCGCTTTTCCCAGGGCTGAAAATTAGATTCTTGCTTCCGTTTTTCCCCCGCTTTTTATGACATCCTATGACAATTATAATACCCCCCCCCCAGAAAATGGGGGAGGGGCTGTTTCCCCTCAAAAGCACGGTATCGGTTTCATCCTAACGGAATCTTGCCATGCGCTCCTTATCCACCTAACCGCCTTCCATGTTTGATCCACAAAATGCTTGTTCACCGAAAAAAACATCGATATGTTCCCAAAACAAACACGGTAATTCTTAGCAGTTCTTACGTGTATATTAGCATATGCATTACCGAAAGTAAAGTGCTAATCTGGGATTTTGCACAAAAAAGATGGGGGTTATCGGCCGATAACTCCCATCTTAAAACCATGCCTTATTTCCGCCCGCTTACAAAACGCCCTTCTCCCGATGGTACGCCTTCGCCATGATGCAGTCGCTCTTGATCTGGCCGCTCAACTGCTCGACGCTGTCGAACTTCCGCTCTTCCCGCGTGCGTTTTATAAACTCCACTTTAATATGCTTGCCGTACAGCTCCTTGTCGAAGTTAAAAATATGCGTTTCCACATTCTTGTTATATGTTCCGATCGTCGGTTTATGCCCCACATTAGTGATGCTCGGGTACTTCACGCCGTTGTAATTGCAATAAGTGATATACACGCCGTTTGGCGGTGCGGCCATCGTTTCATCGAGCACGAGATTAGACGTCGGAAACCCGATGGTCCTGCCCAGCTTGTTCCCTACGACCACTTCGCCGCCGATCGCGTACATCCTGCCCATAAACCTGGCGCATTCCTCCATGCTTCCTTCTTCGATCAGCTTCCGGATATACGTGCTGCTGACGATGATATCATCGATTTTGTAAGGCGCTTGCACATGGATGGCAAACCCTTTTTTCAAGCCCTCCCGCATCAAAAGCTCCGGTGTTCCCGCCGCCTTATGCCCGAAGCTGTAATTGAACCCGCAATACGCCTCCCGGATCATGAATGTTTCCACCAAAATCTCGTCAATAAACTGCACCGGCGGCATATGGAGGATTTCCTGCGTGAAGGGAATGTTAAACAGGTAATCAATGCCCATTTCTTCCATGATCGCAGCTTTTTCTTCCGCATAGAGAATATTTTTCACCGCTGGCAATTTTTTCAATAAAGTCCTCGTGTGGTTTGAAAACGTAAAAACGGCGCTTTTCAGGCCTGCCGCCTCTGCGCTCTTCACCGTCCTGTTGATGACCTGCTGGTGGCCCTTATGCACGCCGTCAAAATTTCCCAGAGCCACCACCGTTGGTTCTATCTCTTTCACTTCTTCCAATGAATTGAAAATTTTCATTTCTAGTCCTCTTTACCATCTGCACAAAGATTATCCTGCAAAACCTAACTGCACAAAAAGCTCCGCCCGCAATTCTTTTTATGAAAGGCAGGCCGCTAATAGACTTATGCCCCGCCGCCTGCTGGCCAAGCTCTACTTTACCGCCTGCTGGCCGGCCGTTAAAATCTTATCTGCTTTCAAAAGGTTCTCCTTCTGGTCATAATAGCCGACGCCCAGGAACAGGCTCGTATCCGAACAGTACACACGATACAAGCTGCCGTAGCTGCGCCCCCGCTTATTGAGCCGTCCGCTGTCCGTGACCTTTGGCGTTTCCAGCACGGTCACCTGATTCCAGCGGATACTATTTCCCATAGCAAAATATTTCGCCCTGTCAGAAGGCATACACGCCTTGCCCAAAAAAACAAGCGGCTGGTCGATATCCACCATAAGCGTTTCGATTTCCCCCGCCTCCATCGTTTTCAACGCTTCCGGGCTTATGCTGTGCGCAAGCCGGAACACCCCGCTGGCCGTCCTGGTAAGCTGCGACATGGTTGCGCCGCATCCCAGAGCCTGCCCAAAATCGCTGCAGATCGTCCTTATGTATGTGCCTTTGGAACAGGATACTTCAAAGGAAACCTCGCCGTTTTCCAAATCGATATCCTCGATCGCCAGGGAATTGATAAAAACCCTGCGCGGCTTCGCCTCCACCTCGATCCCTTTCCTGGCGTATTCATAGAGCCGTTTTCCGTCCACCTTGACCGCTGAATAGCGCGGCGGGGTCTGTTCGATCTCCCCATGGAAAGCGCCCAATGCTTTTCGCACCGCATCCTCCGTGATCCCGGAAAAATCTTTTTCCGCCAAAACCTGTCCCCAGATATCCTGCGTGTCCGTGACAAGCCCTAGCTTGGCCGTGCAGCGATACGTTTTTTCATCCAAGTCGGTATACTCCATCAGCCTGGTCGCTTTGCCGATGAAAACCGGCAGAACGCCGCAAGCCATTGGATCGAGCGTACCGCCATGCCCGGCCTTCTTCACGCCAGCTTTCCGCAGTACGCTGCGGCAAACCGCCACGCAGTCATGGGACGTCCAGTTCTGCGGTTTATTCAAGACCAATATCCCGTCCTTCATTTTCCTTGATTCTCCCAATAAGCCGTCATTTCCCGTTTCATTACCTCCACGGCCTCCGCAAGCGGCAGATGAATCGTACAGCCCGCCGCCTTTGCATGGCCGCCGCCGCCGAATTTCGCCGCAATCTGATGCACATTAGAGAAAGATTTCGCCCGCATGGAAACCCGCACGCTATCATCTTGTTCTTTTAAGAATGCCGCCATCTCCACGCCTTCTATATTGCGCAACAAATCGACGCTTCCTTCCGCATCATCCAGGCTCGCTGAAAGCGCTTGCATCATTTCATTTGAAACATAAGAAATTGCCGCCTTCCCATCCGCCAGCACTTCCATGCGCTCCAGGATTTCCGCCTGGAGCTGTACGGTTTTCAACGGAACGGTCTGGTATAACCGCACCATGATGCCCGTATGGTCAATGCCCTTTTCAAAGAGCTTCGCCGCAATGGCGTGTGTTTCGGCGGTCGTATTGGAAAACTGGAATCCTCCCGTGTCGGTGCTGATTCCAATGTAAATGGACTCCGCAATGACCTGATCGATCTCCGCCTCCATCGCTAAAAGAAGCTTATAGATAATCTGCGCAGTCGCCGCTTCATCGCCATCGATATAATAGTAATCCCCGAATCCTTCCCCCGTGACATGGTGGTCGATGCAGACCCGCACCTTTCCAGCCTTGTACTTGGCCGCCCGCTTTGGCATCCGACTTTCCTCGCTGCAATCAACGCAAATGCAAAGATCCGGCTGCATGATGCAATCCGCATCTTTCGTGCAAAACGCCGTGTCCATGAAGCTGATATACGACGGGATTTCCCCCTCAAGCAAAATCCAAGCATCCTTTTTCTGGTTGCGTAATGCGCGGCAGAGAGCCGCCGCCGATCCCAGCGCATCCCCGTCTACGTTAATATGCGGAAAAATCAAGATGCTCTGTGCGGGCTTTAACAGGCCAGCTATTTTTTCCAGCGATGCATTGCTCTTCATGATTCTTCCTCGCCATGCAATTCGTCCTCGTCATGCGGAATATCCAGACCGTCTATGATTTCAGATATATGCCTGCCGTATTCCATCGATTTATCGATTTTAAAGATCAAGTCCGGCACGTGCCTGAGCTTAACCTGCCTGCCGATTTCCTTACGGATAAAGCCCTTCGCATTCCGCAAGGCTTCCAGGGTTTCCTGCTGCTGGGATTCCGCTTTTTTTTCCTCTGGATTCAGCCCCAGCACCGAAAGGTATACCGTCGCATAGCTTCCGTCGCTGGTTACTTCTACTGCCGTTATGCTGATCATGGCAGACAGCCTAGGATCTTTCAGCTCCCGCAAAAGCAACTCACTTATGAGCCGCCGAATTTCCTCACCCAGCCTTCCCTGTCTGTGTCCTTTGCCCATATGGCCTCCTAATTTCTCTCAATTTCTTCCATGGTGAAGCATTCGATGACATCGCCTTCTTTGATATCGTTGTAATTCTCGATGCCGATCCCGCACTCATAACCCTGTGCGACTTCCCTTGCATCATCCTTGAACCGCTTGAGGGATGCGATCTTGCCTTCGTGGATCACGATCCCGTCCCGCACGAGGCGTACCTGCTCGTTTCTGACCACTTTACCGTCCGTCACATAAGCGCCGCCTACGATGCCAACACCCGGAACTTTGAACGTATTTCTTATTTCTACTGTTCCCAGAATCACTTCTTTAAATTCAGGATCCAACATACCCTTCATGGCATTTTCTACATCGTCGATGATATCGTAAATAACCCTGTAGGACCTGATCTGGATACCTTCCCGCTCCGCAATGGCGGCAACCGCTGCGGAAGGCCTTACATTAAAGCCGATGATAATCGAACCTGACGTTCCCGCCAGCATGATATCCGATTCATTGACTGTCCCTACGCCAGTATGGACGATTCTAACCCGTACTTTTTCATTGGACAGTTTTTCAAGCGATGATACGATCGCACCGACAGAGCCCTGCACGTCGCCTTTTATGATCAAGTTCAGTTCCTTGACCTCGCCTTCCTGGATCTGGCTGAACAGTTCTTCCAGCGTCGTGCTCGCATTT
This sequence comes from uncultured Eubacterium sp., assembly GCA_946555345.1. GTDB lineage: Bacteria > Bacillota > Clostridia > Peptostreptococcales > Anaerovoracaceae > Lentihominibacter. The sequence continues at coordinate 36,607 of CAMNSS010000003.1, forward strand.
CTTGCCAGCACTTCTTCCCGAAGCTTTAACTGTCTCTTTTCTGCGATTTCCCGCGCTGTGCGGTCATCCTTCACCGCATTGAACACATCGCCTGCCTGCGGGACTTCCGTCAGTCCCAAAACCTCAACCGCCGTAGCAGGGCCTGCCAAGCGGACCTTTTCGCCCTTGTCGTTTGTCATCAGCCTGATCTTTCCGGAACAAGTCCCGGCAACAATGCTCTTTCCTGATTTCAGCGTACCGTTGAGTACCAAAAGGCTTGCCACAGGACCCTTCGCCTTATCCAGCCGGGCTTCCAATACGGTACCCAGCGCCAGCCGGTCAGGGTTTGCCTTTAATTCAAGCACTTCTGCTTGCAGTAATATCATTTCCAGGAGGTTTACGATGCCTTCGCCCGTCTTCGCCGACACGGGAACGCTGATTACTTCCCCGCCCCAGTCTTCGACCAATATGCCGTTGTTCGCCAAGTCGCTCTTCACCACATCGGGATTCGCACCCGGTTTATCGATCTTATTGATCGCAACGATGATCGGGACGCCCGCCGCCTTCGCATGGCTGATAGACTCGACCGTCTGCGGCTTCACGCTGTCATCCGCCGCTACGACCAGCACTGCGATATCGGTCGAATGCGCGCCCCTTGCCCGCATCGCCGTAAATGCTTCGTGTCCCGGCGTATCGAGGAATACGATCTTCTGCCCGTTGATTTCAACCTCGGACGCACCGATGTGCTGCGTAATGCCGCCTGATTCCTGCGCCGTAACGTTCGTCTTCCTGATCGCGTCAAGCAATGAAGTCTTGCCGTGGTCTACGTGTCCCATAACGGTAATGATCGGCGCTCTCGGTTTCAGATCCGCTTCCTTATCCTCAAAATCTTCGATGCCTTCTTCCTTCGTTTCCTCCTTGACCTTGCCGATGGCTACTTGGATGCCCATTTCCTCTGCCAAAAGCACGACGGTATCCTCATCGAGATTCTGGTTCACATTGGCCATAACGCCCATCTTCATCAGCGTCATGATGATCTGTGAAACAGTGGTCTTCGTCTGCTCCGCAAAACCTGCTACAGTAATCGGCACGTTGATGAGAACGGTTCCTACCGGCAATACAACTTCTTCCACTTCCGGTTCAGGCGCAGCCTTCGGTTTATTGCTCCTCTTATTGCGCACCTGTTTTTCAAGGGATTTCGGCTGATGCCTGGATGTTTTCTTGCCGCCTCTTTCTAGCTTGGCGAACTTATCCCGCTCCTTGTCCTTTTCCCTGCTTTTCTTATCGCCTCGTCCCATGCCCGGCTTGCTGCCCATCATGTCAGACGCTGGCTTATCGTCCCGCCTTGCCGCAGGCCTTGCCGGTCTTTCCGGCCTGCCGCTGCGCTCCGTCTTATCCCGTCTCCTGTCAGGGCGTCCATCCGTTCTTCGCTCACCCGGCTTCCTGCCGTCCGCCCTGCGGTCGGAAGGATTTCTGTCCGCACCTGTCCTGCGGTCGGAAGATTTCCTGTCGGCTCGTTTCTTCAGCCGTTCTTCCTTCCTTTCGGCAGCCCTTTTCTCCGCTTCCCGTTTTTCTGCTGCCCTTCGTTCCGCCGCCTCGGCATCTTCACGCCTCACATCCTCTGCCCGCTTAACGATTTTAAGCCTGCTGAGCCGCCTAGGCGCTTCCTTGCGTACTGGTTCTGCTTTTTCAGGCGTTGGCGCGGCGTCTGCTCCTTTTGCTTCTGATTCTTTTGGCGCTGCTGTCTTAGCATCCTTTGCTTCCTTCACGGCCTTCGCATCCCCGGCTTCCCTTGCCGCTTCTGCCGCCTTGCTTTCCTTTTCTTCTTTCGTTTCTTTGGCGTCCGCAGGCCGTGCCATTTCTTCCTTAGGCTTCCCAGCAGGATCTGACTTCCCGTCAGGCGTTTTTTCAATTTTTTCCGGTGCGGCTTTCGCTTCTGCCTGTGCGAGTTTTTCTCTCTTTTCTGCTTCTTCCCTGGCTAATCGTTCTTCCAGCATCGCTTTTGATACAACAGGTTTTCCAACAGGCGGTTTTGGCCTTCCTTCAACCTCCTTGGGAACAATCGGCTTTCCAACAGGTGGTTTCGCTGTCGTCTGCTTAACGGAGGATTTTGCAGATGCTTTCGCTGTTTTCTTGACTTCTGGAAGCTTGATATTCGCGGCTTTAACCGTTACTTTCGGTTCGTCGCCCTTCTTTTCTTTTTCTGATTTTTTAGCCTTTGCCCTGACCACTTTCGTCTCGGTATGCGTACCGCTCCTCATAATCGTATTTTTTACCGCAGTCGCATCGATCGCTGACAGCTCATCGCTTATCTTTGACACGCTGATATTCATGGATTTCGCTTTTTCAAGCACCTCTTTCCCGGTCAAATTAAGCTCTGCCGCCAGATCCTTTATTTTCATATGCACTTCCTCCTTCACTGATTTTCCCTGTTTATTTCATTTAATATAGCTTCTGAAAAATTTCTGTCGCACACCGCGAATACGCTCCGCCCTTGCGAGCCTATCGCATGTGACATTTCTTCGCCGTTTCCGTATTTCACATATCTGGCGCCATGCCGCCTGATTTCCTTCATGATCTTCTTTTCGCTGTTTTCGGAAATGTCCTCCGCCAATATCACTAAGCGCACCTTTCCTTTCTTCAGTGCAAAGGTGCAGGTATTGACGCCCGCCATAAGGTTTCCTGATTTTTTGGCAAATCCCAGATAGCTAATCACTTTCTTGTTCATATTGCTCCAATTCTGCAAATATCTTTTCTATCGTTTCAGCCGGTATTTCCATCTCAAAGTTTCTTTGCAACGCGCGCTTTTTGCGCGCTTTTTCCATGCACTTCCGATCCGGGCAAAGGTATACGCCCCTTCCCTTCGCCTTTCCGGTAGGGTCAACGCTGATATTCCCTTCATAGCATGTAATCCGGACCAGGCTGTTCTTCGGTTTTGACTCCATGCATCCCACGCATCTTCTCATCGGCGTTTTTTTATTCTTCAATGCCATCGCCCCTGTCTTCTGCATCCGGTGCGGAATGTTCTTCTGCGAAAGCCTCGTCTGCAAGGGATGCTTCCGCCGCTTCTTGCACGGGTTCTTCCATCGTCTCTTCAAGAGTTTCTTCCAATGCGTTTTCTGGTTCTGCCGCTTCCCCTTCCGCCAGGACATCTTCGGAAGTTTCCGCATCCTCAAACGATTCTTCTTCAAAATCATCCTCGGAGGAATCCTCTTCCATCATCCCTTCCTGTGCTTCTTCAAAAGGTTCTTCTGCAAAATCGCCCTCTTCCGCAAAATCATCTTCTTCAAATGCATCCTCATCAAACGCCTCGCCTGCATATGCGATGCCATCCTCTTCGTACTCGCCAGCTTCATCAAGGCGTTCAATTTCCACCGCATCTTCCTCGTCAAAATACTTCGTATGGCTTTTGATATCGATTTTCCAGCCGCAAAGCCTGGCCGCAAGCCTTACGTTCTGCCCTTCCTTGCCGATTGCCAAAGATAGCTGGTAATCAGGAACGACAACCGTTGCAGACCTGCTTTCTTCATCGATGATCACTTCCTCAACCTTCGCCGGGCTCAATACGTTCTTAATCAGCACGGCCGGGTCTTCATCCCAGGTCGTAATATCTATTTTTTCGCCAAACAATTCATCCACGATGTTCTTGACCCGGGAGCCGCCGGTACCGACGCACGCACCCACGGGATCTACATTCTCATCATCGGTATATACCGCAATTTTCGTTCTCGATCCAGCTTCCCTGGCAATGCTCCTGATTTCCACAGTGCCATCCTCGATTTCAGGGACTTCCAGCTCGAACAACCGCTCCACAAAACCGGGGTGCGTCCTGGAGAGGAATACCTGCGGGCCTTTTGCGCTCTTCCTCACGTCCATAATATAAGCCTTGATCCGGTCGTTCACCCGATAGCGTTCGCCATACGCCCGCTCGCCCGCTACCAAAATGCCTTCCGTATTTCCCATGTTGACAAAAATCGTTTCGTTGCTGATGCGCTGCACCACGCCCGTAATGAGATCGCCCTGCCTGTCAATGTAATTATCGAATATCATGCCGCGCTCCGCTTCCCTGATGCGCTGCACCACGACTTGTTTCGCCGTCTGCGCTGCGATCCGCCCGAAATCCTTCGGCGTCACCTGGTATTCCACCACGTCGCCCACCTGGTATCTCGGATCGATTTCAAGCGCCTCCGCAAGGGAAATCTCGGTAAACGGATCTTCTGCCTCTTCCACGACATCCCTTCTCATCAGGACATCGACATCCCCCTCCTCCTTGTCAATGCTTACCCTTACATTCTGGGAGGTTCCGTAATTTTTCTTATAGGCAGAAACCAGCGCCGATTCGATCGCTTCAATCAGGACTTCCTTGGAAATTCCTTTTTCCTTCACTAAATCGTCAATCGCAGCAATAAACTCTTTATTCATTTTATTCCATATCCTCCTAATTTAGAAAATAACAGCCAAATTCGCCTTGGCGATTTCTGATAATTGCAGTTCCCATGTCTTCCCATCGTGATCGGTGACGGTAACCTGTCCGCCTGAAATCCCATCCAGGATTCCATGGATCTCTTTCGTCCCGTCTTTTGCCTGGTAAAGCCTGATTTCTATTTCACTGCCAGCATACCTTTCATAATGCTCCGTCCGCAGAAGCGGCCGGTCCATTCCCGGAGAGGAAACCTCAAGGTAGTAATTCTGCTCGATCGGGTCTTTCTCATCGAGCTTCTCACTGAGAAACCGGCTCACCTTCTCGCAATCCTCCGTGCTCATGTAATCATCCCCTGAAACGCGATCCACATATACCCTTAAAAACCAGTCCTTGCCTTCCTTGACAAATTCCGTATTATAAAGTGCATAGCCTTCGTCCGTTAAAAAATCGGAAAGCAGTTCCGATACGATTTGCGTAATCTTTTTCTTCGCCATATATTTCCCCTTCATCGCGCCAGCAACCATATTGCGCCCTGCCTGGGCAGCGGCGGCTCTTTTGCCAGCAGACAATCCACGGACAATCATTCCGCAAGACCGTTTTGCCAACGGCCGTTTCACAAAGCAGCCATGCGATGAACCGCCTATGCTGCCCCGCTGGCAATCATTTCGCAAGACCGTTTTGCCAACGATTTAATATGCCGCCTTGCATCGCATTGCCTCTCCTTTTACCGAACCGGCAAAGACCGCCGCAGTGCAAAACATTTATCATTTTTATCAAAACAGCATACCCGTTTCAAGCGCAAACGCCGCCTGTTAAACTATAGGTAAGCCATAAAAAGAGTGGGCTTTACCCACTCTTGCTAAATCACACTCGTTTTAACATATTTATATTATCATAGTTTGCAGGCTATTGCAAGGGCTAAATTCAGGAAATGCAAAGCCTTCACAGGCAGATAAACCATGCGCACCAGGGAAATACCCTAAGGCAATCCAAACCGGATTACAAATCGCCAAACAGCCTTTTCGCCCGCTTATTTCCCCGGCAGTTCAATCTGTGGATTTTCCTTAGAGCGGCGGTACAAGATAAAACGCCTGCCGATAGCTTGGACAAATTCCGCACCGAGGATTCCTGCGATTTCATTTGCCGCCTGCTTTGGCTGCATCTGGCTGCCTTCCTGTATCTTTACTTTGACGAGTTCCCTCGCTTCCAGCAAATTATCGATTTCCTTTATCACGTTATCGGTCAGGTCGTTCTTGCCGATGTACGCCACGGGATCGAGGTCGTGGCCCAGGCGTTTTAAATAGCTTCTCTGCTTGCTCGTTATCATTTGGCTTTTTGTCTCCTTCCATCACTTCACTTGCAAAGCAAAACGGAGATTCCCGTTTTTTCCGTTCCTTTGCAAAACAATGCGGATTCATTTGCTTTTCCGTTCCTTTGCAAAGCAATGCGGACATCCCCGTTTTCCTGCCCTTTTGCAAAACAACGCAGATGACCCCGCTTTTCCCTGCTCCTTTGAGATTATACGCAAAAGAAGCGAAAAAGTAAAGCCCTCTGATCTGCGGCTGGCGGCGCTAGGCAAATTTCGGTTTCGCAGCCGGTTCACACCCCTGGGGTCCAACGGCCCAACAATCCAATTTTGCCGTTCATGCGGTCCTGACCAGCTTATTTCCCTGCGATACGCCCTCGGCGGCTCCAGCCTTCCTATTGACCGCCCCAACAGCAAGCAAATTCTAATCCGCCCGTCCGGAGGCCTTTCCCCTTTTATGCGCCCGCCCCAGCTTGCAAACCCGCTGGCACAAACGCCGTCCGCAATGGCTCGGCGAAGGCACGACAGCAAACGCCACTCACATAAGCCCCAGTCATGCTCACTGCCCATATAAATGCGCCAATACAGCCGCTGTCATTGCGGCGGGGATAATTCATTCCCATCCACCCAAAAGGGGCATACAAATACGCCAACACAGCCACCGTTGCAGGCGCTATCAATAATGATATTTTTTCCTGTTCGCCACAACGAATACGACGGCCAGGATAAACGCTGCGCACTCTGCGACGATAATCGCGTTCCAAATTCCACGGACGCCTAAAAACAGCGGCAACAGCAAAACCGCGCCTGTCTCGAATACCAGCGTGCGCATGAAAGAGACAAACGCCGAGATCAGCCCGTTGTTCAGCGCAGTGAAAAATGCCGAGCTGAAAATATTGAACCCCACCAGCAAAAATGAAAACGAATAAATGCGGAATGCCGATATGGTAAGAGCCATCAGCTCTGCATCATAGCCCACGAAGAGCAGGGACATCGGCCTTGCCAAAAGCTCGGCGGCGGCAAACAAAACGACGGACAAAATCCCGATGATTTTCAAGCTTCGCACAAAGAGATTATGTAATTCATCATGCGTCTGCGCCCCGTAATGATAGGCAAATAACGGAGCGGTCCCCATGCTGTAGCCAAAGAGCATGGAGTGAAAAATAAAATTGACATACATCAATACGCCATACGCCGCCACGCCATTTTCACCCGCATAGCGCAGAAGCTGCATATTATATAAAACACTGACAACGGAGATTGCGATGTTTGTCACAAATTCCGAAGAACCGTTCGTCGCCGCTTTCAAAAGCGCGTCAAATTCGATTCGCGCCCTGCCCAGTTTCAGAAGGCTCGCATTCTTCCTGCCGAAATAAACACACGGCACGATCCCGCCCACAAACTCCGAAGCAGCCGTCGCTGCGGCCGCACCCGCCACACCCCAGTGAAAGCCTGCGATAAACAACGCATCCAAGACAATATTCGCCACGCCCGCGCCAACGGTGACGGCGAACCCCAAATGCGGCTTTTCCGCTGTCACGAAAAAGTTCTGAAACGCATACTGCAACATATAAGCAGGAACGGAAACCATGCTGATGCGGGCATAGAGAATGCAGTTATCCAAAAGCGCCCCTTGCGCGCCTAAAAGCTGCGCAATCTGCGGGATAAAAACAAAACCTGCGAGAGCCAGGACGCTTCCGCATACGGCTGGCACATAGACGAACAGCGAAAAAAGCCGGTTCGCCGCCTCACGGTCTCCTTCGCCGAGCGTCTTTGCTACAAGGGCGCTTCCCCCTGCGCCAAAGATTCCGCCCACAGCGCCGATGATCATAATCACGGGCATGATGAAATTAATCGCCGCAAACGCTGTCTTTCCTACGAAATTCGATACAAAAAAGCCATCTACTACGCCGTAGATAGAAGTAAAAATCGTCATGGCGACGGTCGGCAGTGCAAACTGCAGAAGGCGTTTATAATCGAAGTGATCCGAAAGCTTTATCTGTGCCTTTCCCATAAAATCTCCCTTTTCTTTCTTTAAAGCTCGTTTATTTTCTCGTTGAAATCCCGCAAATACCGTCTTGACAATGCAATGTACTGTTCCAGCTCCGCCGAAGACCACGTTGCTAACGCTTCGTTTTCTATCCCAATCATCTTATCAACGGTATCCTTGGCATACTGGACGCCTTGTTCTGTCAGGCAAACTTTCTTTCTGTTTCCGCCGATCGTTTCCAGGTATACGATACCTTCCCGCTCCAGCTTGCGCAACGCCGAATTGACCGTCTGCTTGCTGATTCCCAGCGCCGTTATATCGCACAGCGAGCAACTTTCTCCTCGGGAGCGTATGCTGTAAAGGATCATGCATTCGCTGTCGGAAAGCCCCAGCTTGAGCGATGCTTTATGGTAAGCGGCATCCATCTCCTCGCAGATATAAGTAAAGCGCTTTAATTTTTTTGACACTAAATCCGGCATTGCCCGACCTCTTTTCTGTGTAGAATTTTAAAAACTGCCAACGTGCTTTTGTGAGCCTTTGCCGCTTTTATGCGCTTTCGTGCATTTTTGTCGCTTTTGTGTGCCAAAGCGTTCAGAAGCTATACGGCGGATTCGGGCCAAAATTCCAAGCCATGCAAATGCGAGCCGCCAAAACTTCCAAACAACCCGAATGCTGCCCATGGATGCTTCGTTTCCTGAAAGCGATACGAAGCCGCAACGCACCAAGCAGGGTACGAAATCGTACTTCATTTAGCATAGTATGATTTCGTACTTTTGTCAAGCCTTTCCATTGAGGAACGGGGTTCTGGCAAACAGATTTTTAACAAATAGCAAAATAAAAAAATGGCATAACCACTAAAAAAGCAGCAAATGCATTATTTTAAGCGCTTGCTGCTTTTTTCAACAGTTTGTGCGATTCCATCTATTCCAGCGCAGCTAATCATTTCCCACAGACAGGGGAACGCCCAAAACTAGCTGCATCCGCCAGTTTCCAAGCCTCCCTCCGCCGCTTTGCATCGCGGCTGCCATCTTTTGCCGCTTTGCATCATGACTATCATGAATCTGTTTACCTGCTTATAGCTACTGCAAAATGCCGCTCACCTTTTCCATGCCAGCGATTTCCTTTTCCAGCGCCTTTACAAGCTCCGCCTTCACCAGCTCTGCCGACGCTTCATAGCCTGCGATCGAAGCGCTGTAATCAGCCTCGCCCTCGCCGTAGAGCTGTGCCAATGCGTTCTGCGTCGCATCATACGTATCGTTTAAACGAACTGATTTGCCAAATCCCCACGTATCTTGCACAACGTCGCAATTTACGGATTCCAGCAGCTTTTCATAGGAATAATGGCTGTATCCGAAAGCGGTGAACTCCGTTCCGCCGCCAAGCCCTGCCATTGCTGCCAGCGTCGGGTCGTCGCCTTCATCCGTCACTTTGCCCGACTTCATGTCTTCGATTACCCTGCTGTATCCGTCAAGCGTGCTCTGCGCCGTGATATGCAGCGCCATCGTCGTATCCGAACCGATAATGCCCATCAGCTCATCCTCCATCGCGCGGAAAGCCTGCAATGTCGTTTTATTCAGCTCTGTGCCTTTTGCGATAATCGCAGACAAGTCTTCTGCGGAAGCCTCACTATGATATGCTTCTTCGTATTCCGCATTGATTTCCTGCGCTTTTTCAAGCTGTTTTGCGCCAGCCTGTTTCATCGCTTTCAGGTTTTCTTTGTACTGATCGATGAGAAGCTTCTGGTCATCGTTCAGGTACGCTTCCGTCCCTTCAACCTGCGCTTCGAGCGTCCCGCATCTGGATGCAAAATCAAGTTCCAGGGCAGGATTCATGTCGAGGTATACCGCAAGACCGCCATAAAGGCCGATATCGTACTGCATCAGTTCGGATGAATACGTGCTCATGTCATCGTATACGGTATGGTATCTGTCCATCATCCAATTATCGGTACTGCTCACTTCGCCTTTTTCCGGTTCTTCAAAGTCAGGACTGTTGATGATAACGGGAACGCCGTTCCTCTGGTATGAAATGCAGTCGCTCATTCCCATGTTATGGTCGTTAGCCGTTTTTACGCCATCAGCGTAATATGAGCCGCTGAGAAGATCCTCTTCGAGGTATCCGCCGACTGCCGTATTGAACTCATAGCTTGTTTGGATCGTCCCTTCCGCCTGTCCTGATTTGATCGCAGGCATCTCGAAATTGATCAACGCCAGCGTCGTACCCTGCCATTCAGGGTGCTTTTCGGTAATCTGCTCCCATGAACCGATCGCCCAGTCGTCGGCTGCGCCGGAACGTCCCCATTCTTCGGCTGCATGCGCCACGAAATAGATATCGTTTTTCGGCTGGTAACCGGAATTGATCATCGCCTTGGCAATGGATGCCGTCAAGGCAACTGCCGTACAGTCGTCGTTTACGCCGCCATGGTATTTGTCATAGTGGCCGCTGATGATGATCTGCTGTCCCGTGTTCTCGCTTCCTTTGATTTTTCCGACTACGTTGTATGCAGGCGTATCAAGCATGATATCGCAGGTCAGTTTAAAATCAACATCGCCGAGGGTATCCGTCTTCTCCTTTTTCATCTTGGCGAGGATTTTGCCCGCATCCTTCGGGGAAATACTGCCGCACGGAATCAAGTCTTCACAGCAGATATCCTGCACGTTGATCGTGTCGCAGTTTTTCTCGTTGTCGATGAGGTCATACATGCCGTAGCCCATCTTATCTTCCTCGTACTGATATGTAACGATTGCCGCAGCGCCATGGTAGAAAGCTTCCGTATACGGCTGGTCGATCCAGTTTTCCGTCCACTGGTTCACCGCCGCTAAAACGATCTTTCCCTCAACGTCCACGCCTTCATACTCTTCCTGCGTTCCTGTCCCGACGTTGACGATTTCCATATTCGACCAGTCCTTGTCAATGGTCTTTTCCCGATCGCCGCTCTCGCCCTGGCTTAGATCCCGGATCGATACAGGATTGACCTCGCCATTCGTTTTGTGGGAACCCGTCGCCTGGTAGGAAACCATGTCCTTGACCTTGATGTCCCCTACGTTCATGTAGCTTTCGCCCGTCGCCCAGCCGTCTACAATGACCTCATCCCGCGTCACATCGCTAAGGCCGATTTTTTCAAATTCCTTAGCCAGATACTCGGATGCCGCAATTTCAGAAGCGCTTCCGCCGCCCCTGTAAAGCGTGTCAACATCGTTGAGCTTCTCGTCATAAGCGAGCTTTTCCGTCATCTTTTTCGCATATTCTTCGTCTGCGGCCTCTTCGATGGCTGCGATATCGTCCGCGGCAACGCTCGTAGAGCTTTTGCTTTCGTTTCCGCACCCCGTCGCCATCGTCAGCGTCGCACCGGTCATCATACATACGGCCACACCGGCTAAAATACGCTTTTTCAAAAGTGATTTTTTCATTGCTGGTTTCTCCTCCCTCGCATTTGTAATGGATATAATTACATAATGGTGATTCTATTACAAATACAAGCGATGCGGCAATGGTCCAGGTGGACTATTTATAGCGCTTTTGGGCGGCCGGCGCAAGGAATTGCAAAAAAAGCCTGTAATGCTGGTGCAGGGCAGCGCAGGGAAATAACCGCAAACTAACGCAAGAATCATCTCCACGGGCGGTCATTGCGTGATACCGCAAAGCGCAGACATCACAATGATGTGAAATGCGGAAAGCCTTGCAATGCAAAACGCTGGCATCTCCATAATGCGAAACATTGCCAGGCCGGCAGCAATAGGCTATTCATGCAAGATGGCGCAGGAAATTATTCCTGCGCCATTTTTACACTTCAATTCCTTTTGCCTTTTAAAAAACGGCTTGTCTTCTCATCCCCGTCTGCGCTTTGCATGAATCAAAACGGATTGATAACCCCCATGAAGATCAGCGCCAGGGAAGCCACCGCCAGCACCACTAAAAGGATTGCGATATTCCGCTCAAACGGCGCAAACGCCTGAAGGCCTTTTTCCTTCCGCCCTTTGATATAAACCCAGATTCCCGGCGCATAAAGAATGCTCGTAATCAGGAACTGCACGATCCCGGCAGAAATAATCATCCAAAGGCCGTAAATGCTTCCCACGATCGCAAACACCCTGCCCTTTCCAATTTCTCCCTGCGGCACGGTCTCAAATCCTTCCCGCTTTCTGGTGATCTTTTCATAATAAAGCGCACTCAGAAGGTACGGCAGCATAATCATCGACGAGCCAATGGTATAAAATGCCAAATAGGAAGACTCGCTGAACAAAATAATCAGGAGAAAAGCCTGCACCAAAAGGTTCGTAATCACAAGCGCCACGGATGGAGATCCATTTTTGTTGCTTCTGGCAAACGCCTTCGTAAAGACGCCCTGCCTGGCGGCTTCATAAGGGCATTCGGCGGCGATGATCGTCCAGCCCAAAAGCGCGCCCAAAATCGAAACGATGACGCCGACATTCACCAGCTTCGCACCCCATGGACCAACTACCGACTCAAGGATCTGCGCCATTTGCGGATTATCAAGCTGTGCCAGCTCTTCCGCTGTCATGACGCCCATGCTCAATACTGCGACGATAACATAAAGCGCCAAAATCCCTAAAAATCCTGTAAGGGACGCTTTGCCGACATCGCTGGAACGCCTCGCCCTCGCCGAAAGCACCACTGCGCCTTCCACGCCGATAAACGCCCAGACCGTCGATGCGGTCGTCGCCATGACCTGGAGGCTCAGCGGCATCGTCCCATTTCCCCAAAAGTTATGCATAAACGTATCCAAATCGAATGCGCCCAGCAGAAGAACCGCTACCATGAACACGAAAATAGGAATCAGCTTGCAGATTGTAACGATGGCGTTAATGATCGTCGCCTGCTGTACGCCCCGAAGCACCAGCCACACCATGAACCACACAGCCGCAGAACCGCAGGCTACCGAAGCCAGGTTGTTGCCCGTGCCGAATACCGGGAAAAAATACCCCAGCGCCCCGAACAGAAGCGTAATGTAGGATACATTGCAGATCAGGGCGCTCATCCAGTAACCCCACGCCGATGTAAAACCCACAAATTCGCCAAAACCTTCCTTCGCATAGCTATAAACGCCATTAGTTAGATCCGGCCTGATTTTATTGAGGCCAAAAAAACACATCATCAGCATATACATGCCAATCCCAGCAATGCCCCAGCCGATGAGAACGCTGGCGGTATGCGCGCCGTTTGAAGCCATGTCACCGGCGGTGGTGAAAATCCCTGCGCCGATGGTAGATCCGATGATCATGGCGGTAAGCCCGCTGAATCCAAGCTGGTTTGTTTGTTTTGCCGTGTCTGTTGGAGAGACGGCGTTCGCTTGGCTTTCACCGCTCATTTGGTGAATATCATCAGCCTGATTTGAATCGTTTGAACGATGGGCGCTGCTTGCCTGGCTTGTACTGTTGGACTGGCGGACGCCGCCTGCCTGGTTCGTGCCATTTGCCTGCCCCGCACCGATTGCTTCCCTTTTGCCAGTCTCTTGCTGGGCATTGTTATTTTGATTGGTGCCGCTTTCTTCACCAGTCTTCCCCCGACGGTTTGTCACTTGATTTTTTCCCATAGAATCCCCTTTTCCTTTCGGCAATACGATCAAATAAGATGGGCAGCCATTGCATAAGCGCAAAGCACGGCCGCTCCACTTCATATCGTAATTGCTGAACGATTTTAAAACCATCCACATCGTAATCGCCGAACGATTTTGTGACTATTATTTGTAATTGCCGGTAAAATCATGCATATACCACAAAAGTCTTTTCGGTATATAAAATCCACAAAACGCAGCTGTGCATTTAGGCAAATGGCCAAATTACCAGCAAGAGGCCTAACGGTGAACCTCACATCATGGCAAGCGCAGGATTCATGCCAAATAGCTGCTTCCTGCGCCAAGCTTCACCGTTTGGGCAATTAACCCAGTTTATAGAGTCCTTGCCTTTGACTGCATCATCAAATAAAATTTCCGCATTCATAACATATTTTCCCACACTTGCACCGCCCATAAACCGATCCCTGCCCCTCTCATCGGACTTCCCATTCTCACATCCAGCTTGATATCCCCTGCTTGCAGAACAAAGCCAGCTTCGCTAATTCTGTTTCATATGAGCCGCCTCCGTTATGATTCCGGCACAATAGCCAGCTCCGCTTTGATATCCCTATTTCCATGTCTCTTCTTGGTTTCATCAAGCCGCTCGCTGAAAATATGCCCTGGAATTTCAAATACGATCCACACGTCTTCATCGTGAAAATGGCCTTTGCCGCTTCCCCTGGCCTGCACCAATGTCTTTTTTAGCCTCCCCATGATAGCTTTTCTCCTGAATTTCGGTGCAAAAACGATATGGCATTCGCAAACAGCAGCTTAAATGTGCTGTGTGTTTTATTTCATTTTTCATTGTCAAAAACCTCCTGTTGCATCTAAGTGATGCGGTCGCCAAACCAGCATCATTGTAACACGGAGGTTTTATTTACGTATACTGAAGTCTTTTACCTACCCTTGGTAAAACCAAGGGTTTTATTGCCGCTAAAGCGTCAAAAAAGCGATACGAAATCCAAATCTAGTTTCCGTATCGCTTCATAATCACCGTGGATTTGCCGCTTTATGATCGCAGCTGATTCATCGCTTACGCACTGCCAATTCACAGACGGTCCAAGCTTTGCATCTTTTTCGTATTCAACCAGCGGCGGTCTTCATCCGGCAGCTTTAAGCTGTTAGCTTTGTTTCGGCAGCGATTTCATTTTAGTGAAATGCTGCTTGCGGTTCATTCAACGACCTGAAAGATACCAGCAGCGGCCGCCTCAGCAAGTCGTTTTGCTTCCCTAAAGCAGGTTCAGCTTGAGGGACAAGATCCGCTCCGTAATCACATGGAATGCGGCAAGCTGCACAACCGTCACAAGGAACATCGCCCCCATCGTCATCTGTATGATGGTAAAGGTCTTTTCCGTAAAGTCAACGCCCATAAGCCATCTTCCAAGTACATAATCCAAGCCCGTCGCATCCCCGATCAAGATGATCGCTACGAAAAGCACCGTCAATGCGATATTGATCGCAATATAGGCGGCAAGGGAAGCAAGCGCCCTGTATTTATCAGCAAGCTGCCCGATCGCCATCGCCGCATAAATGCGGTAGACCGACTGCAACGCCGACAGCACCATGAGGATCACGCCCTCGATGACCACCAGGATATATTTCGGTTCATCGGCAAGACTTTCCAGCATATTGCCAATCCCCCGCATCATGCCGCTGAAATCATCAAAGCCCACCAGTATCATGATAGACAAAACCGCTACGATACTGCTGACGATCACAACGCCTGCGGCCACGACCCCTTTGGCAGTAATCAGCTGCCACGGCTTTACGGGAAGCGTATGCATTAAGTAGCCTTCATCCCCTAAAAGCCCCCTGTAAAACCGCAACAGGACAAGGAGTATCGTGATGACAAACATCGCGATGAATATCCCCGTATAAAGAAGCGGTGGAATAACGCTCAAAAGTTTTCCCAGCACTGCGATCGCGCCATGCGCCTGCATCAGCCTGTCGAAAATGCCCATGACAATCCCTAATAAAACGGATACCGCCAACAAGGCAATCCAAATCAGCCCTATGAGCCTGATGCTCGACCTTATCTCATATTTAATCAATTTACCTGTCATATCCGTTCACCCCCATATACGGAATCATTTTAAAAGTATCCTTGAATACATCATCGATGGATTTGCCTTCCTTTTCTTTGATCTCATCGACGGACTCATGCCTGACGATCACGCCGTTCCGAATGAAAACCACTTCATCGAGAACCCGTTCGATATCGGAGATGAGATGCGTGGATATCACCACCGTGCCTTCATCATTATAGCTGTTGATAATCGTGCTTAAAATATAATCCCTCGCCGCCGGATCGACGCCCGCAATCGGCTCATCCAGGAGATAAAGCTGCGCTTTCCTGCTCATGACGAGAATCAGCTGCACTTTTTCCTTCGTACCCTTGGACATCGTCTTGATCCTGTCCTTTGGCTGGATTCCCATCGAAGCGCACATTTCTTCCGCTTTGCTCCTGTCAAAATCCTGATAAAAATCGCTGAACAGATCCAGCACATCCTTTACCGTCATCCAGCTGGCAAAATACGTTTTGTCAGGCAGGTAGCTGATCGCCGCCTTCGTATAAGCGCCCGGATGCGCCCCATCTATGAGCGCCTCCCCAAAGGTTGGCCGCAACAGCCCGCTTAAAAGCTTGATCAATGTCGTTTTGCCGCTTCCATTCGGACCTAAAAGCCCGATGATTTTTCCCCTGCCGATTTTCAGGTCAACGCAGTCAAGCGCTTTCTTGCCGGAAAAATTCTTGGTAAGCCCCTTACATTCTACCAGTAATTCCGTTCTCATTTATGTTCAACCCCTCTCTCTTCAATCATTTTTATGACCTCGTCCGCACGATACCCGATCGCTTCCATTTCTTCCATGAAATTTTCAATTCTGTCCTTTGCTATGTTCTCTTTCATCTGTGCCACCAAATTTTCATCCGTCGTAACAGTCCTGCCCGAAGTCCGGTTAGTTATGACCAGGCCTTCGCTCTCAAGCTCGCGAAGCGCCCGCTGCATGGTATTCCGATTGACCCCCGCATCCTCCGCCAGTTCCCGCACCGTTGGAAAAGCGCTGCCCATCGGGTATTGCCCGGCTACGATGCTTCTCATCATCTGCTCTTTCAGCTGAGGCCAAATCATCCTGTTATCATCCAAGTTCCAGTCCATATGCCCCTCCTCCCTTCTTTTAAATCCATTCGTTTGCCTTTTTCCTGCACTTGGCGCATCACCCCTTCACTCAATGTCTCATTGTCTTATTGTGCTACTGTTTTGTTGTCCTATGTCACTATGACAATGATAGAATAACAAAACCATCTAAGGATGTCAATAGGTTTTTTCAAAAAATGCAATGCCGCCAGCATTTTTGATGCAAAAGGCAATCCACTGGTTTTGCTGGTTTTTCTCTATCAAGTCCTCTTTATAAGCTTTTTAGGAAAACCCAACCTGTGGGAATGCGAGTTCTTGCCGTTTTCCCGCCGGAATACTGACTGGATTTTCTCAGGACCACGCAAAAGACAGTCTTCCGAGGGTTCATGCAAATGGCGGCCTGCCGACGTTTTTCCGCATGATGGCCCGCCGCTGCATTCTGTGACGCTCCACGCATAAACAAAACCCGCTTTGCCGGTTCCCTGCCAAAAAAAATCCCGCATCCATCTGCGCCCGATAAATAAAGGCGCACGAAGCGGGAAACCAGAGCATAGCCCTAGTAAATTTTAAAGACCTTTGATGCTTTTTTGCAGGCCGCAAGCCCTCTTTATAAACTGAAACCTGTAACGATTTGTAACGATTCAATAACACTTCCTATAAACTGGAATCTGTACTATTCAATGCCAAACTCTTTCGCATATTTTATAACGCCGCTTAGATTGGCTGCGTCTTCCCTTATCTTGTAAGCCATGAAGTTTTCGCTTGGCACATCAAAAGGCGGCTTAATCCCAAATTTGCCAGCCGGCACGTATCCTGCTTTTGGATAGTATTTTTCACTGCCCAATACAACCGAATATCCATAACCCAATTTGCCAGCAGCGCTATGCCCCGCTTTCATTAAAGACAGTCCTATCCCCCGTCTTTGAAACTTTGGCAGGACAGACAGGGGAGCCAATGCTAAAACAGCATCATCTCCCACCTTTGCTTTTGTAAACATGATATGCCCTACAATCTTGCCGTCCATTTCGGCAACTAAAGACAAGTCAGGAATAAACGCTTCCCCTTTTCTCAATGCGTTTACTAAATCGTGTTCATTTCCATCAGAGTGTTTGGCGCTGCCAAATGCAGCTTTCACTACAAAATATACGATTTCATATTCCTTCGGTTTTTCTCTCCTTATGAACATAATTCCCCCCCTCGCAATCACCGATTTGCATATTGAAACCCGCAAAAGCGAAACCATGAGTCTCCCAGCAAGGTATCCCGCTCCAAAAGCGGACCGTCTCCTTGCTGGACCAGCACGTTACGCATACCGCTCGATCACGACTGCGAGCCGGTCTTTTCTCGTCCTTTTCCCCACCTCGCGCAGATACGCCTTGCCCTTTCCGCGAAGAACCAGCTTACAGCCCTCCGCCACCTGCATATCCGGCTTTTCCGCCTCCATGCTGTTGACAAACACGCTTCCGCTGCGAATCGCCTCAGCCGCCTTGGCGCGGGACAGCGAAAAAGCCGCCGCAATCACATTGTCGAGCCTGAGGGAAGCGACCGTATCCTTCACCAAAACCGTTTTCTGCTCCGGGATGCAAAGCCCGCCGATCGGCACAGCTTCCAATTTTAGGGCTGTCCGCCCCGCCTTATCGTAATTGAGAAGGAGGAAATCCTTGATTTCATCCAAAATGATAAGATCCGCGCCGCCGTCGGTAACCAGAATGTCGCCCGTCATTTCCCGCTTCAGCCCCAATGCGAGCAGTGAGCCGAGATAATCCCGGTGCGTCAGTATTTTCCCGCCCGCCGCTGTGCTGATGCGAATTACGGAAACCGGGCAATCAGCAAGCGCTGCGTAATCCGGCAAAAATACCGCCAGCGTACGTTCCGCATCCTCATAGCCGCCATAAAACACACAGCGTACGTCCGCATTTCCACGGCACAGCTTCTGGCAGAGCTTTTCCACCAAAGAACGCTGCCTTAAATCCAAAAAAGCAGTATGCGTAAGCCGGTACTGCTGGCAGCATTGCTGATATTTATCCTCTGCTCCCGCCAGGAGCATCTTGTCTTCCTTCGTAAGTTCCATGTTCATACGCTCCATCAGAAAATTAACGCTGACCTGCAAGTTTTGGCCTGCATGAGCTGCAAGCTTTTGATCGATGCAAATCCGCCACTGTTCGATGAACGGCTAGTTACAAGCCTTCGAGCCTGCGCCAGCATTTCGCCTGCCGCAAGCGGCCATGGTTTTGCGGTTATCCCCTGCCGTCCTCGATGCTGCACCGCTTCCGCCGCATTTACTCCTCCATTGCGGTTGCGCTTTTCCATCCGTTCCTGCCCCTGCTCCGGCCAGCGCCTGCGCATTGCCGCTCCATCCGTTCCTGCCACGCTTATCATCTTTTTATCGCTGCGGCTGCTTTAAGCGCTGTACCAGACCGTTAAAATCCAGCGTCATAAAGCCCTTTGCCTCACTGACGCCCTGCGGGTTATTGAAATCCTTCAAATCCGAAACACGGCCGACCGCATACCTGCCGCTCAAATAATCGCCGTTCTCAACGCAAGCAAAAATATAATGACTGATATTCCACCTGATAAAATTAGTGATCCTGGCTTCAATGCCGCCATCGCTCTCCACGAACCAATAATCGCTGACATCCGCATCCGCCTGCTCCATATGCATCACGAATACCGAGGTTACGGGAGTCAGGCCCATCTCCGCCGCAATCCCTTTCGCCGCCAGCAACGCAATGAACTTCTCCTTCATCGCATTGCCCTGCACCGCTTGCCCCGCATCACCGGAAAGCGCCAAATTGTAATAATGCATTTCACGGAAAGAGGAAAGAACCGCTTTGACAAGCTCTGCCGTGATCTGGGAAGCCTGGACGCAGTTTTCCTCATAATTCTGCACGCCGCTGCACTGCGCCGTATCAGTTATCGTCCTGACTGCAAGAAAGGCAATTCCATTGACATGGCACACATGCGCGACAGCGGCGGTTTCCATATCCACGCCCAGCGGCGCGAACGCCTGGTTGATGGCAACCCTTCCAGCCTGTCCCACGAATTGATCCCCCGTCACCATTTTGCCAAAATACACGCTGTGGTCCGTATCGGCTTGGGCTACGGCTTTTTTCGCCGCCTCTACAAGCCCGGCGTCGGATTGAAAAGAAGCAGACTCCAGCATCGGGGGATTTTCAGCCAAAATCGCAGGATCGACATCATGGTATGCCGATTCCGTACAGATTATGGTATCAAAAATTGCAAGGGATTCATCCATGCCGCCCGCCGTCCCGGAATTGATGATCGCATCGCAATCATAAGAATCGATCAGGATCTGCGCTGCCAAGGCAGCATTGGTCTTTCCAACCCCGGCAAAAAGAACCACTGCTTCCACGTCGGAAATCTTTCCCTGGTGAAATTTCAGCATCGCCTTTTCTGTCGTTTCACAATCCTTTAGCATGGAAATAAAAGGTGCTGCTTCCCTGTCGTCTGCACATAGAATCCCTATTTTCATTTTAACCACTCATTCCTTTCGCATTGATTCAGCGCAAGCATTTGTTTTTATGCGGCGCAAGCAGGGGAAGCGCTTATTATTGGTCGGATAGACCCTGTCGAGCGCACTGGAGTTTCTCAACAGGGAAACGGAAATGTACGCAATGTTAAACCACCCGCTATGCGGGCGTGCAGCAATTTTACGCATGGCATTCCCTCCGCTTTGCCTTGTTTTCTGCCATATGCCGTTATTTTGCCGCTGCGCCTGCTCCTGCAGCCAGTTACCCTGCCAAGCCGCTTCTGGCGTTCCCATCTTTTGCCTTTGATGTTCTGCCTGCCTTCGCACCCCTATCGCCTGCCCTGCAAATCTTCCGGGTTCATGCGGTGCAAAATAATGCTGTCCATCGTTTTCGCCCCCAGTTTTCGATAGAAATCCATCGCCGGTCCGTTCCAGTCAAGGCATGCCCATTCCAATCGTTTGCAGCCTTTTTGCACGGCAAGGCGGGCGATATAGTCCATCATCTGCCTGCCGATCCCACATTTTCTGTATTTTTCTTCTACATACAGGACATCGATATAAATGCCACGCTCCCCCAGCAATGCCGGTGCAGTCTCATAATAATACAGAAAGGCCGCCACCTCGTCTCCCGCCATCCCGAAAACCGCCTTGCCTGCACCGGATTCCAAAAACGCTTTCATCTTTTCGGCAGTGACCGCTGCAGTACCGGATACGTTCATATAATCAGCCAGCTTCTTCACATATGCGGCAGCCCGCTCTCCATCATCTGCCGCAGCGCAAACAATCGAAAAGGCATACAACGGTTTTTCCAAATAAACCGAAGTCTCCATAGGGCTATCATTATAGCGCGGAATCTCATAAAAACCAAATTGCTGGTACAAGCGGAGCGCGCTTTTCAAAAACGGCAAGGTATCAAGCCTTATGTACGAATAGCCCATTTCTTTTGCATCATCTATGATCTGCTGGATTAAACAGCTTCCGATCTGCCTGCCGCGAAACCGGGGCTTGACATAAAGGCGCTTCAATTCTCCAATTTGCGCATCAATTTTTATCAGGCCGATACAGCCTGCCAAGTCTCCATGATCGTAAGCCAGGTACAATCTGCCGCCTGCCCCTCCGTATTTTTCTTGCAAATGCTGCAATTCTTCATCATAATCCTGTATGTCCAGATATTTTTTGAAAGCAGGGTCGCCTGCGATCAGCATATCCGTATATTCTGAGAATAACATACGGATTTCCTCCGGGTGATCATAAGCTGGGATGATTTCCAAATCCCGGAAAGTGTTTTTGGGCAAAGTTGGCATAATCTTGTTTTGGCTTCCTTTCATAATTTTTCACGAGCATTTGTTTATGGTATGTATATAACATACGCGCCTGGCGGCGAGTTTCAGTGAACGCTTCCGCCCGGCAGCGCCGCATCAATCAGTGCGTTCATTATAACGAGCAGGCCCGGCGCCGAGTTTCAGTGAACGCTTCCGCCTGGCAACGCCGCATCAATCAGTGCGTTCATTATAACGAGCAGGCCTGGCGGCGAGTTTCAGTGAACGCTCCCGCCCGGCAACGCCGTACCAATCAGTGCGTTCATTATAACATACAAATTTTGCTTTTTCCATCATCTTGAACCTTTTCAATTCCAGCACCATGAGCAAAACTTCCAGCCAAATTGAAAAAGAGATATTTACTTTTGCAAATAAATATCTCCCTTTTCAATTAGTTTAGCATTTCATAAATCTCTTATTTGCCAGCCAGCTGCTGCTCAGCCATTTCGACTAACTTCTTAGTCATATAACCGCCAACGTAACCGTTCTGTCTAGCAGGTTAGAGAGTATCCCGTCCCTGTGGACAGCAAGCTGTAAATACTTGCGGTCAAATGATACATATCCTTATAGCCAAACAGCATCATCAGCGCCTTTTCAAAAGCATATGGCATTCACCGGCTTATTTCCAGCCAGATTTCCGCAAGCAATGCGGCGATCGCCTCTTTCTTTTCCCCAGGAAATTCTGCGATCCATTTGCCTGACTGGTCTATATGTTTGATGATAAACTGCTTATCCGAAAAGTGAGTGTCATATACCAAAGCATCCAGCCCCACGCCCATATGTTCTGAAATATGAATCGCTGTTTCAAGGGTCGTGTTCCCGTCCCGCAAAATGGCTCTCAATGTCGATTTCGGTATATCAAGCTCTTCTGAAAATTCCATTAGGGAAAGTTGCTGCGACTTTTGGTATGCTTTCAGGTTTTCTGACAACAAATTTCTTTTCTTCATCTTTTCCCTCCTTCTTGATCCGAGAAGGAGGAAGGATTATCTGTTTCCTTCTATATTTATTATATCACATTGCTTTTCATAAATCTACTATTTTCGACAAATTTAGACAAAAAATAAATTTCATGGAAGAGCAATTCCCTGCCAAAAAGGATGTTCGGATAAAACCCGCCCCTGCGCCAAGCACAAGGTTTTCTTTGCACAGAAAAGGCGGCAATGCGCCGCCCTCTCATTCGATATCATCGTACAGTTCATATGGATCAAGGCCCAGCGCCTTAGCGATGATGAGGCCGTTTTTTAAGTTCGGCTCCCTGCGCCCGCTCCGATATCCCTCTATCGTCCTGACGCTGATCCCCGTCATCTCTTCCAACTGCTTTGACGAAACCTTCTTTTCCTTCATAATTTCCGACAACTTCATCATTTCTTGCTCCTTTTCAATGCCGTAACCGCAACAGCTAAAGCCGCAATGCTGATGCACAGGCTCACGATTCGCATGATCATATCTATTTGCATATTATAAAGATGGATGATATAATAAACATATGCCCCATAAGGGGCGGGGAAGTTTTATTTCTTCCCCTTCTTATCTCTGGTAACTATGGTTAATGTTATAATCGAAGCGGTCAAACTAACGATTGATGTAACCATGTCTATCAGAGATTTTATTATATCCATCTTTCCCCACCTCCTTTCTATATTTCTATTATACGTCGTTCGGCGTGATTTGTCAAGTGCAAAATTGCTTTTTTTATCATTTTTTCCATTATTTTATATATGGAGAAACGCCCCATGCGCCAGCACAATCATGAAGGAAAACACAAATGCCATTTTAAACAACACCCTCAATGAAAGGGAATGCAATCGGAGGCGTGCGGCATTGCCATAAACGGACGGCTTTCACAAATCTGCACCCCAAACAAAACAACGGCGGAACACAAACCGAAATGAACCGCCCCTTTGCTTACAAGTTTACCGCATACCGCATCACTTAGCCTTCACCCAAGCCAGCATCAAATGAAAGGTACGTTGTCAAAATTGCGATCATCTCCGTATTGGATGGCCTTTCAGCCAACGAACGCTTTGCCATCTCGCAAAGAAAACCGGGATTTCGTTCCCAGGAAATCCTGCAAATCGTACGGATGTTCCGCTCCACGCATTCAGGGCTTGTGTGATACCTTCTGGCTATGTCAGGGTAAAGCCATTTGGTTACAAGGAGCAATCGGTCAGGCTCTTGGATGCAAAGCGAAACAGCACAAGCCATATAATTAAACCCTGCATAATTAATCGTAATCCCCAGCCTGAATAAGATGAGCGACATTCTTTGAAAGGCTTCATGATCCACCTGTCCGCCATCGCCTCCATTTTCACAACCCCCAGAAAGGGCAGCGCCCGCAATTTCTTGCACATTTTCCATTTCTTTCGACAATAAATTACTTTTTTCCATGTTTTTCGCCTCCTCTTTCTTTAAGCATAAAAGAAAAAGACGGAAAATAGGACGCAGGATTTTAGCAGGCCTGGGCGAAATTACGCCCGTTCATAACATTTCCTTGTTTTTCATAAAAAAATCCTGCCGATGATTATCAAAGAAACACCCGACGCTCCCCGCCCGGCGCTTTCCACGCATAAAAAACATTGCCCCGTCCTCCAACGGGCTTGCTGCGGGCGCAGGCTTTCCATCCTCCAGTTCATCGAGAACCCAGCCAGACGCGGCATCCATGCCCATGAGGATAGCTTCTGCCAGCGTGCCGCCTCCACTGACACAACCGGGAAGGTCCGGAACCTCAACAGCATAAGCTCCCTGCTTTTCTTCATCAGGGTAAAAACAAGCGGGATACGTTAATTTCATAGACGAAACTTCCTTTATGATATTGCAGCGCCGGGTTTTACAGCCCGGCCTGCTTGAAAATTTGTTTGACGATTTGCAGGGCAATGTCTCCGGGATGCTTAGGAATTGTGGCCTTGCCCGCCTTTGATGGGTGTGTGTACTGACAATGCGAACCCTTTGCTTTCTTGTACCGCCATCCATCCGCTAAAATATTTTTTTATTTCCCAAAATCCCATGCTGCGACCTCCTTGCAAATCACATTATGCGCATAATACGCATAATCATCAAGCAATTTTTTGCATTTTATTAAAGAATTATAAAATAAAATGCTTCCCCGTTGTTGCTTGGCGAGGCGCTTCCCTTGCCCAAAATCCAGCCTGTTTATCACGCCCCAAAAGAGGTCATTATTAACCTTTGCATCCCTTTCAATATCCATATAAGCAACGCATTGCATGAAAGATATCATTGCCTCCGGCATCATTTTTTTGTATAATAACAAAAAGGCGGTGACAAGCCCGCCCCAAACATTTTCTTAGCCTGCTGCCTATTCAGCAGGCTTTTCTTTTTCGAGAAGTTCTGCTACTTTCGCTTTTGCTTCCGCTAAATCTTCACACCCATCCAGGATCATAGCTACCATTTTCAGTATTTTGCCAAGCTGCTTGTCCGTCATGTTTTCCATTGTTTTCTCCTTTCTCTGCTTGCCCAGCAATTAAGTTAATGCCTTAACTTAATTGTATTATACTAATATTGGTATAACTTCAAATATTTTTTAAAAATATTTCAATTTTTCTTCATCCGTTATGACCATCTCTATAATGTCCCCCGGCTGCTTTCTGCACATGATGCAAATTTTATTAAGCGTATCCAACGTTATGCTTTTCCCGGCCTTTATATTTGTCATTGTCTGGCGCGGCAATAAATTCTCCTTTTGTATCCGCGTCTGGTTAAACCCGTGCTTTTTCATCTCTTCAAAAACATCTATTTTGTACCGTATCACTGCCTTTCCCTCCTTACTTTGCAATCGTAACATTCCGGCATACAAACGCCAATGGGTTTTATCCTAAAATTAGTATGATTCTATCAAAACCGCATTATCTTGGCACATAAGGAGAAATCGTTATTCCCCGTCGCGCCGCAACAGCAATTAGGGGGATGCCGCCTACGATCAGAAGCCAGCCTGCCCGCCATCTCCCCAATGGCGATTCCGTGCCAGTTGCAAACCAATCCGGAATTATATTCTTATTGGAAGCCCTGCATCCAGATGTCGACAGGCCTTATGCTGCAGCCAGCAAACATCGATTGAAACCATTCGCCATAAACGAAAAACACATCAAAAAATAAATTGCGTTTTTATCTTTTCGCCAAACTTTTTTAAAATACGCTGCAATACGCATTGACATATTGTGCAATATGTAGTATAATAAAGATAGTTAAGCGAGATCCATAAGCTTAATGAATACCGGGCAAGCGAGAAAGAAGAACAGCATGGAAGACATGGACAAAAAGGAAATAAAAGAAGTCATTGAATGGTGTGATGAAAAAGGGCATAGCGAACATGAAATTTTGGATTTAATCAGAAGAATCGTGGATGCAAAGCCTAGAAAAGAAGAAAAGCCTAACGAATAGGCTTCCGGAAAACAGAAAGGGCGGCGGACTTGCCAAAGCCGCCCAGACTGTAAAATATATTGTATATCATTTGGCAAGAAAAAGGAAGAGGGAAACGGATGCAAAAAGAAAAAAAAGAATTTGACCAGATCAAATACCAAAACAAATTCATCAAAGAAAAGTACGACCGCATCAATTTAACCGTACCCAAAGGCGAAAAAGCGGCGATCAAAGAGAAAGCGGAAGCAGCCGGGGAAAGCGTAAACGAATATATAAACCAGGCCATAAAGAAAAGAATGGAAAGCGGGGAAAATGCTTGAAAAATGCATTGTTGAAATCCGTTTTATGAAAGCCATGCCGTTTTGCCGCATAAAAAACCGCCGCCCCTCGATGCCCATCGCATGAGGGGCGGCATTTCACTGCGAGCATCTGTTGCTCCATGCACCCCAGCCTGCAAGAACGGGGCTTTCGCCCGTTTCCAAACCATCAAAGCGGGCCTTGCCCGATTTCAGAATTTTCTCTCGTCTGCCAAATAAGCTTGCGTAATTTCCTTTTTTCATGCAGCAAAAGCTTCCCCGGCGTCTTCTATTTCTTCCACCTCCTGACGATTACTGCGATCAACACGATATCTGCAATAATAATGCCAATGTCCGCTACCATTCCTATGACCTTCATTTTCTTCTTTCTCTCCTTGTGACGGTCCATGTTGGCAACGAGCCGTGAAAAAGCGATCTTTTTATTCTTCTTGTTCTGCTGCTTCCATTTTATCTTTTACCGCCGAATATACAAACTCATTCACGCTTTGCCCTGCCGCCGCTGCCCTTTCTTTTATAATTGCCTTTTCCCCCTTTGGCACAAGCAATTCCATGCGGTCATAAGTTCTTTTCTTGTATTCGTTCTGATACTTCACTTGGTCGAACTCTTTTTTTATTTTTGGCATTTATGCCCTCTTCCTTTCCCTTGCCAAATCGTGTATAATCTATTTTACAGATATGGGCGGCTTTGGCAAGTCCGCCGCCCTTTCTGTTTCTTGGAAGCCTTACTATTTATTGAGTAAGGCTTTTACTTTTTCCTTTGCTTCTGCAAGGTCTTTACTCTCATTTAAGATTTCAAGAATTTTTCTCGTCTGATTTTCCTCTGCCGTTTCTTTAAGGATTTCACCTACATTCATTTCTTCGTCCATGTTTTTTTCCTTTCCCTGCCGCCCAGTTATTTGTTAAGTTTATGTATCTCCCTTAACTGTCTTTATTATACAACATATTTCGTACTATGTCAATACATATTTCGTACTAATTAAAAAAGCATAATTTTTTTATGAGGAGAGGAAGGTATGAATATGCAATATATATTACGTAAATTAGATAATACATATTAGCAATACGTAATTTATGTAATATAATATGCATTGTAAGGCGGTTGGTTATGAAAGGCAAAGAGCTTGTAAAGCTGTTCAAAAAAGATGGCTGGGAAGCGACCAGAGTAAGAGGAAGCCATCATGTGATGAAAAAAGGCAATTAGGTTGAAGTAATCCCAGTACATAGCACCGGCATACCAATCGGCCTGGCAAATAAAATACGAAAGCGGGCAGAGCTTAAATAAACCTAGCATCGCTTTGATTGAAGGGAACGCATATTATGTTAAAAGTATATCCTGCCATATTTCATGAAGAAGACGGTTTCCGGGTCGAGTTCCCGGACCTTGATGGCTGCAATGCCTGTGGAAACACCCTTGAGGAAACTATGGAGCTTGCGCAAGAGGCGCTTTGCCTTTATCTTGCTACGCTTGCAGAAGAAGACCTTGAAATTCCTTTCCCATCACCCATAAAAGACATAAAAACCGACGGCTTTGTATCATATGTTTCCACAAACATGGATAAGTACCGCAGAAATAACAAGGCGGTTAAAAAAACGTTATCCATACCGCAATGGCTCGCCGATGAAGCAGAAAAAAATAATCTTAGCCTGTCCAAGGTTTTACAAGAAGGATTAAAAACCCGTCTTGGATTATAACGACAAAAGCCCCCATCGCCAGGGCTGGCCGCAAAATAAAAAAAGCGGCGGCCAAAGAGAAAGCGGAAGCAGCTGGGGAAAGCGCAAACGAATATAGAAACCAAGCCATAAAGAGAAAAATGGAGAGCGGGGAAAATGCTTGAAAACCGCACTGACAATCTCCTTTTTGTTGAAGCCATGCCGTTTTGCCGCATAAAAGAAACCGCCGCCCCTCGATGCCCATCGCATGAGGGGCGGCGGCATTTCACTGCAAGCATCTGTTGCTCCATGCACCCCAGCCTGCAAGAACAGGGCTTTGCTGATTCCAGGATTTCCGCTCGTCCGCCAAATGAGCTTGCGCGACTTCCTTTTTTCATGAATCAAATGCTTTCCCAGCGCCTTCTAGTTCTTCCACCTCCTGACGATTACTGCGATCAGCACGATATCTGCGATAATAATGCCAATGTCCGCTACAATTCCTATGATCTCCATTTCCTTCCTCCTCTCCCTGTGACGATTTATATTGACAACGAGCCGTGAAAAAGTTATCATTCTCTTAGGGCGGGGCTTTCGCCCCTGCCCTCCTTACTCAATCAGCTTATCAATCAGTGTTATGATTGCGCTGATGAGCTGAATTAAAACCGTGACGAGGATGATTTTTTCAACGTTGGTATCCTCTTTGCGGTTTTTCTTTTTCCTGCCCATTGTTCCTGCCTCCTTTTTGTGATATATTTAAGTTAATTTCTTAACTTGGTTATATTATATCTTATTTTTATGAGATTGTCAATGTATTTTTCTTATTTTTATGAGATTTTGAATGGAGGGCAAAACCTGTGTTTTGGGAACGTTTTTACAGTATGTGCGTTGCAAAAGGCACAAAGCCAAACCCTGTTGCCAAAGAAATCGGCATTTCTTCTGGAATTGTAACTAAATGGAAAAATGTTGGGACACTCCCTAATGGTGAAACCTTAATTAAAATCGCCGACTACCTCGGCTGCTCCGTTGACTACCTCCTCGGCAGGACGGACAAACCAGAAGTAAACCGTTAGGTTTCTTTTTGTTTCCTTTCCCTGCCATCAGGATTGCAGGCAATGCGCCGTTCATTTCCTGCCCCCTTCTTTATATTATACAGTTTCGTCAGTTTTCCCGTTCCGTTTTGGCGGGCTGGTTTCCCTTTGCAAGCAGGCATTCAAGCCCGCATCCCAGGACGTCCGCTATTTCCTTCCCGGCCTGCAGTGACGGGTTTTTCGTCCCCCCTTTCAACCTGGCAGAGCATCGCCTGGAAGATGCCCGCCCGTTCAGCAAGGCGCGCCTGCGTCAGCCCCTTTTCTTCCCTGATGCGGCGGATGTTGTCCCCTGCGCCCATTATCCATTCCACCTTCTTGCGATATAGACAATTACTGACAGATAAAAAACCACTTCAATTCCTTTAAAAACCCAATACAAAATATTCATGTCCGCCATCCTTCCTTCATTAAAATATTTATATTGACAATGCGCCTCGAAAAAGTTATCATTTCCGTAGGGAGGGGCTTTCGCCCCATCCCTTACTCAATGAGTTCTTTGATGATTTCCATCAGTATCTCAATGAGCTCAAGTATTGCGATTGCAAGAAGTATGTGTTCTCTGTGTGAACTCTTCTTGCTTTCGCTTTTTTTGCGCTTCTTTTTCCTGCCCATTGCTTTTTGCCTCCTGTTCTGGTATATTTTAGTTAATTTCTTAACTTGGTTATATTATATCATGCTATTACGTGATTGTAAATACTTTTTTCATGTTTTAGCGTGATTTTTTAGGAGGGGTGTGTCATGTATGATTTAGAACTAATTGCTTTTCGCATAAAACAAACTTCAAAAGCCAAGAAAATTCCCATGAAAACCCTTCTTTCAGAATGCCATCTCGGCATTAACGCCGTATCTGAAATGGCAAAAGGAAAGACCATGTCTTCTATAAATCTCGCCAAAATCGCCGACTACCTCGGCTGCTCCGTTGACTACCTCCTCGGCAGGACGGACAAACCAGAAATTAATAAATAAAAAACAAGCCCGCTTTTTCTTTGCCGCCTATCCGTCTCCCCAGCCTACCGCCTAACCAAATCCCTGACGATGCACCCCAGCAACGCCAACGCATTCAACGAAACAGCCACTTTACAAAACACCGTCCATTCAAGCGTTATTGCTATTACCAGATTTACGCCTAATGCCCCTGCCAGCCAGTTTCTTGCCTTGTTCATGATAACCCTCCCTATCTATTGACTTATCTATTACGATATGATAGACTTTTTACAAGGACGGGGGCTTCCGCCCCTGCCCTTGGCTATCCTTTAGGACTTAATAGCTGTTATCAAAGCGGCAATGGTGGCAACACTTTGGATAACGATATTTGCTATTTCCTTTTTGGATAGCTTTTCTTTTTCATCTTTCATATCGTTTTCTCCTTTCCTCTTGTCTGTAATTTTATTATAACTCTACTTTATGTAGATGTCAATACTTTTTGTAAACTTTTTTTAATTTTTGTATTGATTTTTTCTACTTTATGTAATATACTTTTCTATACAGGGAGGATTTTTCTAATTATGAATGATGATCAATATAAAAGAATTTTTTCCGAAAACCTAAAGAGATACATGGCGTTAAATAACAAAAACCAAATAGATTTGATTAATGATTTAAAACTCAATAAATCCGCTGTTTCTACATGGTGTAATGGAACAAGGCTTCCAAGAATGGATAAGATTGAAATTTTAGCAAAATACTTTAATGTCAATCGCTCTGACCTGATAGAAGAACATGATTTCACTAATAATGCCACCGGCGGCCTCAATCCCTGCGGCAATACAGCCCCCCTCCCAGCGGAGAAAATCCCCCTGCTGGCCGGATTAGCCAATGGAGAACTTTTGTTCTACGGCGAGGACAGGGAAAGCTATGTCCTCGCAGGCACGGGCATTGACGCTGATTTCTGCCTCAAAGCCAGGGGGGACAGCATGATTGGCGCCAGGATACTCGACGGGGACATCGTATTTATCAGAAAGACCAGCACGGTGGACAACGGGGAAGTTGCCGCCGTTGCAATGGACGATGAAGTGTCATTAAAACGGGTTTATTATTTCAAAGACGAAAGCCTGCTGATGCTCCTGTCCGAAAATCCGCAATACCCGCCGGAGTGCTATAAGGGCGGGCAACTGGATCACATACGGATTCTCGGCAAGGCCGTTGCCTTCCAGGGCAGTATCATATAAGCGATGCCAGAGAAATTTGCCTTTCAGCCAAATGTTTCACCGCCTTCGTAAAATCATTGCTGCCTTTTATTTGTAATCACGTTAGGATGTTGTCTCACAGTGAGGATTTCAGCCTCCCTGTGAAGGCTTTGCGGCTAGCTCGTCCAAAATCTCAATTAACATTTTTAAATGTTCGTTGGGATTTTTTATTATTTTACAATATGATAATTTACAAAAGGCGCTTTGCAAAGAAATAAACGGGCTGCACAACAGTTTCAGCCCGTTTGTTTCTTATTTCTGTAATTCCTGGCAGACACAATCGATTCCTTTCCTGATGATATCGGTTTTTGTCATCCCGGTTTTTTCCATGCAAAATCTTATCTTTTGCATATCTTCTTCGGAAAGCCTGAAACTTTCCCGGTAGCTTTTAGGATTGTCAGTAGGCCTGCCCATCCGTTTCTTTTCTATTTTCATCACCTCTTGACCCTTGCCATGATAAACATATATATGATAATATATATTTAGTAATTGGGCGGTGGCAAGCCCGCCCTTTACTGTTTTGCTGGGTTATGCCCCTTTTTAGTCTTCCAAAGTGCTTTGAAGGTTGTCCAAAATCTTTTCAAGCCTTTGGTTTTTCTTTTTTTCATCCGTTTCTTCCTTTGCCTCTTTCAGGTCGTCTATCAGAAATCGGATGAACCCGTTGAACTGCTTGTCTGTCATTCCCATGCCCTGCATATTGTCTCCTTTCCGGCTTCTTGCCTGCCTTACTTGTTAAGTTTTCCCTTAACTGTAATTATATTATACATTATGTTATGACAAAAGTCAAGAGGTTTTGAAAATTATTTATGAAATTCTTCAAGGTCGCTGACCCTATGGTTTACGACTTTTATCTTTTCTTTATTAATGCCCACCGCCTGTTCAAGCAGATAAGTGCGCTCCACGAGGTTGTTGTGCTTGTCCACTTTCTTTTCAAGTTGCCCGATCCTGTAGCCTGTCAGCCTGCTCGACGCAATCACGCCGAACAGGGAGCCTAAAAGACCCCCCGCCGCCGCAATGGCGGCAACGATGATTTCCGTGTCCATAGCTCCCCCTCCTACAGCCTGCTGTTGATGTAGCGCTGCCATGCCCTGACGGTTTTTGCTCCCATGTATCCGTCAATCTGCCCGCACGGGAAGCCTTTGCCCTGCAAAAGCCCCTGCATGGCCGTGACAGTCTGCTTTCCTGCCTTGCCGTCCGGCGCTGCCCCTGCCAGCCCCTGGATTGCCCGCACCATTGGCGAACCGTTACCTGTTTTCCCGAAAGACCACGAAGACACAAGGCAGTTTGGCAAATACTGCTTACAGCTTATGAGCTGCCCTGACACGATGCCGTCAGCAGGCGTCCCCATCACCGCCTGGGTCTTCCTTGTGGTGTCCTTCCCCCACTTGCCATCCTCATCCAGCTTCCCCGGCAGCCTGCCTGATGGGGCTTCGCCTGTGTCTGCCGCGCCGCCCATCGCAGCGGTCACCATATTTAAAAACCTCTGCCATCCGTAAGCCATCGTCCTGTGCGGGCAGTCCTTGCCGCTCCAGTCCTTGTGCCGCCTTACCCGGTCAATGCCCCAGCCGTAAGATTTTAGCAATGAGGCGATGTACGCCGCCGCATTCTGCTCTGCCGCATCAAACCTTGCGCCCCCGGACCTCGAGTAGCAGATTTCTATCCCAATCGACTTGCGGTTTCCCGTGCCGTTCCCGCCGTCCCCGGCATGGAACGCATTTCGGTCAAACGGGAGGCAACGCACGACTTCCTTGTCATCCACTGCCACGTGGTAAGATGTCGAAGAACTGTTGTTCCTCATGTAATTCGCCTCGTTCCTTGCGCTTGCGTCGTTTGCCGTGTTATGCACCGTGACGTACTGCGGCGTCATTTTGTACGGGCTTTTCTTCCCGTACTTGCCGGACGGTACCGGCAGGTCAATTATCGTGTATGGCATTTATTTTCCCTCCATCAAATTTTCAACAACCTTTTTTACTTTTGCCCCTGGCGTCCCCATCATCAACGGCTCCACCGTCCGTTTCCCTGCACTCCGGCAGCCCCGCCACCGACGTCAGCAGGGACAAAGCCCCAGCCATGAGCGCTGCGGATGCCACAGCGAGCCAATTCACGTCCGTGACCAGCGTAGATGCGCCGATCGTTGCCACGGCCGCCTGGGCAACCGTCCTGATTGCCCTCGTTGCCGCAGCCTTCCACCATTTTTTGTTTATTGTTTTTGACATTTTCTAAGACCTCCCTTTCATTTCTCACCTTTTAGCGTTATTCAAAATAAGCGATGTTGCCGCCAAATTGTGCCACGGGTAGCTTGTACATGGGCGTATATCCAAGACCGGTTTTGTAAAATAAATATCTAACGTCCAGTGTTCTGCCTGTGCGAAAATAATCCACAAAAAATCCATTGCAGACGTTATGCCCGCCAGAAAAAGACCAAACCACTTTGCCGGCAGGAGATACCTTTCTTAGCGTAAATTCACCGTCCGACTGGTATATATATCCATCCTCATCCACTGTAAAAGTATGTACATCATAATTAGTCGTGCTGCCTTGCAGTTCTATCCGGAACACCTTGTTCAGATCCGCATCAAATTTTTCTATGAACCTCTTTGATGCCACGCCTGACTTGCCCATGCTAACGCCTGACACATATATATATGCATTATCAGTACATGCTGCCATGATTTTACTGCCTGAAAATGTGTCCGTGTCCGTATTAAGGTTAACATCGTAGCTGGACATCAAAGTGCCTGACTCCGAAAACTTTTTCACGCTCTGCAAATCCACAACATAGCATTCTGATCTCTGGGCTAGTCCGCCCACAAACTTGCATTGGTCCGCATTGGTGCTGAAGCCTCCTAAAAACGCCCCATTAATGTCAAATATCTCAAGGTATTTCCCTGTATTAACGATCAGTATCCTGCCCAACAAATCCATGTTTACCACTAAAGCATTAGGGTAGCTTGTATTATTGAAGATCACTTCAACTGCGCTGCTCGAATTAAAAAAATATTTGCTGGGGTTAATTTTATATATGCTTCCATTCTGGTTTACCGCATATATGTATCCGCCTAACATTTGCATATGCATAATAAAGTGTGCTGAATTGTTTACTACCGCAAGAGGAGAACCATCGCTTACCTTTTGACCGCTGTTTGCATTATACCTGGACAAACTGAGCTGGTAGGTAGAGCCATTTTGTACCTGCCTGGCAACATATATGTAGTCATATTGGTCATCATAGCAAACAAATCGGGGTATATTATCAGCAATCACCAACTCTTGTGCATCAGGCGCAGTCACATGATCCATCACCGATTCAATCTTGGTCACCTTCCTCGGCACATCGGTGTCCTGGTAATACAAAACGCCCTTTCCACCATCAAAAAATTCAATGCCTTTCTTACCCCCGCCCAGCAAATTCTTTACCTCAAGCATTTGAAACCTCCTGTTTCCTTCTCACGCTTAACAATACCGGGATGTCAACCAAAGGGACTTCCCCCAAGGCAGTCAGGACATTTTCCGCAGAAGACCCCATCGGCACCATTGCGCCCCATGCCTCCGCCTGCTCCGCCGTGCAGTCCACCGGCTCAATTCCCACATCGTAGGCGCTTTGCGGGTATGCTTCCTCGAAGCTGTATGTCTTTGATTCCGCATCCCAGTTTCCTGCCGCAAGCGTCATGGCCGTTTTAACTGCCGCTTTTTCAAAGCCCTCGCTTTCCAGCTCTTCCACCATGCCGGAAACCACGGCTTTCTTCCCGTCAAACCACTGCATGAACTGCTGGTTCACGGCTTCAAAATTTGCCGACACGTCAGCAAAAATATTGTCCAGCACCAGCGTCGGCGCATCAATGGCAAACCCGGAAACCGCCGCCCCGTCCCACTGGAAATGGCAGAACGGCATCTGGTATACATGCCCGCCTGCATCCAAGTCTTCCTGTACCAGGCCAGCATCATCCAGAACTTTTATCTTTCCCTGCCTGAACTCCTCAATAGTGTTTTCCTTCGACAAATCAATTTCATACACAATGCGGTTATATCCCTCGGCAAAGCCCTGGGCAGCTTCAACCGTTTCCGCTTCTTCCACGCACAGCATGCGCCCGCAGGCAATGAAGAAGCCCGTGCCGATCGTGACCGTTCCCCCGCTATGCGTGACCTGGCATCCCTTGGTAATGCCGCTCCGGCCATTCAGGAAAAAATTCTGGTAATGGGCAAAATCGGCTGAATAAAACGCCTGTTCCGAAAATGTAATCCCCCTGATCACTGTCTTCCAACCCCTTTCAGTTTTTCTATAAGCCCAACCTTTAACTTTCCAAGCGTTATGTCAATGGCATGGCTTCTGCTGCTGTATGCCAGCCCCGATATGATGGAATCCTTGATCCCATTTTTTGTTTTCACGCGGCAGGCACGCCCTATGCACAGGTCTTCTGCCCTCACCAGTTTTGATGATGCAGACAGCCGGAAACTAATTTTATGCTGGTACGCATTGCTCGCAAACTGGTTTCTCGCTTCCTGCACCATTGCTGCTTCTGTCTCCGCCTGCACCATTATTATATCCGCCGTTCCTTTCGCCCTGTCAGGATCATCCACGTCCTCCGTGATCGTCCTGTCCGTCCGCAGGAAAAACTGCCTGGTGCTTTCATCTGCCCCGGATGCGCCTATGCCGTTCCCGTCCGGGATTTCCTGCCTCCATATCACGGTCAGCTTGGACAGCGCCCTCACTTCATAAGTCTCTGAAAGCCCTGTTATGTCCGACACCCCCGTATCTATTTCCAGCACGCCCGTATCCCTTTTTTCCAAGGTAACTTCCAAATGCCCGGGCGTAAAAATAAAATCAATGAACACCCCGTAATTCGTCAGCGCATTCCCTATGTACGTGCAAAGGTTAAAGATCCCATTTTCTGCCGGCACTTTCGCCGCTACCGGCGTATGGGTTTTCACAATCACGTCCAAGTAGCTGATGTTCACGATGCCGTCAGGGTTTTCAATGAAATTCCCAGTGATCTGGTCTGCAATAAAATCTTCAATGCCTGTTTTAAGCAGCGCCTCGTTTGCGAGGATCACTTTCTGGTCAAACAGCTTCGGCATTTCAACCACAGTAATCGTATAATGGGCTTCATCCTCAGCATTTTCAATGTTGCTTACGATTCCCTGCCATTGCTTTTTCCCGTCACGCAAAATGATAAAGTCCTCTTCCTCGGCAACGGGCTTCCTATGTACCGTGACCTGGCTTTTTCCATCGTATTCCGAATCCTGCGCAGCCTCATAATCTGACACCGTAATGACGTCACGGAGCGCATACGAATGTTTTGATATCACGCTTACCTGCATAGTTACACCGCCTTGTAATACTTTTCCATGTTAAGGATGATGTTGTTCATCTTCCCTGTGCGGGAACGGAAAAAAACCTCTGAAGCGCCAATCGGCAGCTTAAAAAAATTATCGTTGGTAAAATCAAGGCAGTCCTTGCGGTCTGCCCCGTCCACCTCTATCCGGAGGTCGTCATCAAAAGTGCTGATGGACAGGGTCTCACTGCCAAGCAAGGTCAAGTTAAACCGCACTTGGTTTATCAGCCTGCCTTCCTGGTAAACCATCATCGCCGCATCCGTGCAATGCCCCGTAAAAGACAAAGAAAACGGGCTTTCCACATGCCCTGTGTTCTCAAACCTAAAATAGACATAATTCAAGTCATTGAATCTTGTTTCCCACCTGAAATCCCAGCGCACTTCCCGGTCTGCCCTTTTGATATGGTACTCAAACTGCTCCTCGGTGTAAAAGAGCGATTTGCACACGAAACTAGCCGACACTTCAAAACGCTGCCCCCTGGCGTAGTTTCCTTTTTCGATTCCCACCAGATCCACATCCGCAAAATATTCCGCATCCACGCCAGAAGGCTTATACACGAATACCGTCTTTTTTGACTGGTTCAGAAATTGCATAAATTCCTGGAAAACGGCATACATCCTTTCAGGGAAAACAATGATGCCGGAAATTTTTGGCTGCGACAGTTTCTTGCTGTCCGTCAGCCAGACATCCCCCGTTTTCAGGTAGGAACTGCTGTTTTCCATGCCAAAGCCCTGCGGCTTCGTGAAAACTCCGCTTGCCTGACTGTTTAAATCCCATCTCTGCTTTTTTTCATTCATAAGGCAGAACCTGCTCGCCATCAGTACATTCCCCCCATTCCTTTGTCCAGCACCTTGATAAGCGGTTTCCCATCAATGCAGATTGTTGTATCCTTGTCCAGGATCGCTTGCAAAACGCCCAGCATCCTTTCAAGGATTTCCGTCCTCTCGGCGTTTTCCTCCTGCACGGCCGCCCTGATGAACCCCATCAGGGTTTCCACCGGGGCCACGGCTTCCGCGCCTGCTTCCCCTCCGGCCATGGCTGCGCCCGTAACCGGGTTTACCCCGAAAATAGCGGGCTGGTTCAATACGCCGCCCTTTGCATACCACTCAATCCCAAGCTTCGGGACCGACCCTTTTAAAAGATCGCCGATATTCCATCCCTTCGGCTTTATAGAAAAATGCGGCAGCTTGATTTTAGGCAGGCTGATCTTGAACTTGCTAAAAAAGCCCTTGATCGTATCGATGATCTTTTTAATAACGTCCCTTGCTTTTTCGATTGGTTTCGTGATTGCGGTTTTTATGCCATTCCACGCTTTCGACGCTATGCTTTTAATGCCATTAAAGACCGTGGATGTCGTGTTCCTGATCCCGCCCCAAGCGCTTGAAACGGCATTCTTGACCGCATTAAGGACGCCTGTTATGACGGACTTCACCCCGTTCCACACGGTGCTTACCGCATTCCTGATGCCCCCCAGCACCGTGGTGACAACAGATTTAATGGCATTCCATGCCGTGGTTACTGCGGACTTTATGGCATTCATAGCTGTGATGACAGCGGATTTTATGGCATTCCAAGCGGTTGTTACAGTGGATTTGACTGCATTGACGGCCACCGTTACGGCGGATTTTATGGCATTCCATGCCGTGGTTACTGCCGATTTAATGGCGCCCAGCGCTGCCGCAACCGCCGACTTAATAGCGTTCCATCCCACAGTTACAATGCTTTTTATGGCATCCAGCGCCGCTGTGATTGCAGCCTTAATGGCATTCCAAGCAGCAGACACCGCTGTCTTTATGCCTTCAAGCGCCGCTGTGATTGCTTGTTTTATGGCATTCCATGTGGCTGCGGCAACGGTCTTTATTCCATCCCATATGGCGGATAAAAAGGAAGATATCCCATTCCATACAGTTTCGACGGCTGTTTTCATGCCGTCCCAAAGGCCGGTAAAGAATGCTGCTATGCCGCCCCATATGGTTTCTGCGGCCAGCTTGATGCCGTCCCAGATCCCCGTGAAGAAGTCCCTGATGGCATTCCAGACCGCAATTGCCACCGCTTTGACTGTCTCCCATAAGTTGATCCAGAACTCCCGGAAGCCCTCGCAATGGTTCCACAAATAGACAAACCCCGCCACAAGGGCCGCAATACCCGCTATGATAAGCGTAAACGGATTAGCCATCAGGGCAGTGCGCAGTACGCCAAATGCAGTCCGCACTGCCTTTATGGCGCTGCCCAGTTTCCCAAACACGGATATGACGCTGCCTATGCCCGTGGCAATCATCCCGAACCCCGCAAGCAGCGGTCCTGCCGCCACCACGAAAAGCCCAATGGCAATTATGGCTTTCTGCATCCCTTCCGGCATTCCCGCAAGCACGCTTACAGCCTTCGCAATGGCCGTTTTTATTTTCGTGACAACCGGCTCAACGATCTCGCCCAGCTTGGCCATCGAATCTGTAAACTTTGCCTGGGCTTCATTTGCTTCCATGACATCGCCGTTTACCTCCCTGTACTTTTGGGCGGCTTCCGAATATGCCCCGTTCAGCGTTTTGGTAATGAGCGCCTGGCGTTCCTGCTCGCTGCTGCAGGCAGCCAGTTTTTCATTGAACTCGTCTTCACTGATCCCTACCCAGTTCAGTGCATCGGCAAGGGGACCGGTAACCTGCCCGACTTTTGCCGTTTCGTTGGCGGCTTCCGTCAGCCCCTCTATCGGGAGGGAATCACCAAAGGTAGCGAAAACGCCAGTGCAGATATCTGTCCAGGTATTCAATTCCTCCTCGTTATCGCACAGCTTGGCAAGGTGGTTTGCGGCCTCCACGGATGTATCGGACTCGCCCAGCACTGCATAAAGCCCCTGGTATGTCTTTGTGGCGGCATTGGCGCTGTGGCCGGAAGTCGTGAACCCCGTTTCGAGTTTTCCCATTTCCGTCCGGTAGTCCCTCGTGCCTTCAGCAAGCCCAAGGACAGCGCCGCCAACCGCAGCGCCGGCAGCCCCGAATTTTTTTGACATATTCATCGCGCCTTCGCCGACGCTTTTGAAGGATTTGGATATGCTGCGTTCCGAACCGCCCGCCTTTTCAGTCGTCTGGTCAATTTCCCTGTTGGCTTTTTCATTATCTATCGCAATTTTCCCCACCAGTTGAAATAAATCCATGCGCCGCCTCCTTTCCTACCGGATTTTGATTTTTTTCAATATGTTCCTGGATTTCTGTATGGTTGCTTCAACGTACCTGTCATCGAATTCTTCCGGCTGCGGCGCTGCCCCCTGTTTCTCAAGCTCCGCCGAAAACTCCTCAAAGGATTTATCGAATACTTTATGGAGAAAAAACTCCCAGTTCGTTTTTTCCCGTTGTTCCTCGTTGTGAATCCTCACGCACTCCCCGATAAATTCCGCAAGCCTTCCCGTGCCGATTGCCTGATCCAGCAAAACAAATGGATTCGCATACCGTTTAAACAGCATATCCATAAACTTTATTTCCCCGATCTGGCTAACCCTGAAGCAACCCTGATAAAATCCTTGAACTCATCCTGCGATATGACATCGGCCACCATCTGCGCAAACGCCGCCATGCCCAAAGAGCCGATCTCGTTCCTGTCAAGTCCTGAAAGGCCTGCGAGGAAAGCATACAGTTCTTTTTTGCACTTTGGCAGGTTTTCAAGGATCAATCCCGCCATATCAATGATCACGCTCATTCCCAGGGCTGATGCGTCCATGCCTTTTTTCCCGCCAGGTCCAGCATCCTCCCTTTCCTCATTTTCGCCAGCTGCATCCATGAACGCCTGCACCTGCTGCGGGCTGAAACACTTTTTTAGTTCTTTCAGCCCGACAGCGCTAATAATTGCCGACATCGTAAAAATATCGTCCGCCCGCAGCTTCCGCAGCTTATATGTGGTTTCACTCATATGAACTTCCTTTCCTATTGCCTCTCATCTGGCACAAACACATAAATCGGCAGTGAATCAAACACATTTTTCTTGAAGTCCGCCGATGGTTCAAACGTGGTCGTTACCACGGATGCCTCTTTGTTCTTTCCTTCTATTTCATAGCCGGAGGTGCATATGGCATTTTCCATGATAATGATAATTTCCTCCCCATTGGCTTTTGTCCCTACATAAGCGATGTTGTCAAGGTAGTCGGACAGCTCAACCAAAGGTTTTGTCTGCACCTGCCTGTATCCTTTTATGAGGCTTTCCACTTCCTCCCCGACGATTGCGCGCTTGAGGCTCTCGATGTTATGCTGCACAAGGTTTGTTTCAAGGCTTGCCGTCTCGCCGACTTTATGCGTCATGCCAGCTACCTTCACCGTCGCCCCGTCCACATCCACGTCCTTGAGTTCTGATGCTATGGACAGCTTGTTGCCGCCTGACGTGGCACCGAGCAGGCACTCTTCCGAATCATCCCATGCGCCGCTGACATAATCGCCTACCGCAGGCGTATACCCCTCTGCAAGCCCGATAAACGACAGCCCGCTCGTAAGCTTGCCGATCTGTATCGTGCTTTCCGTTTCTTTTGTACCGTCCTCCACTACCTGGAAGACGCCATCCGGCGCTTCCCCGCCTTCACCGATTTCAACCTTCCGGTAAATATGCCGGAAGTTCTTAAAAACCGTCCCTGACCCCAGCATGACCTCATCCGGCGTCTTGCTGTTGATTCCTGATTTTCTCATGTTACTCCACGCTCCATTCTTTCACCGTTAAATTAACCTGCATCTTTTTCAGCTCCGCATCCCCTGTCTGTATGGGGAATGCGGAAGCATAAAAAATGGCCGCCGTGCTGCTCCCAGCGGCGGCCACAAGCCCCGTTACAGGATGAAAATGCGCCCTTATCCTTTCCTTTGCATCTTCAAGCCCTGCCCACGGCCCGCGCGTAAATCCCGTGAGGATAAACGACGTTTCTTGGAGTCCGTCCTCCGTGGCGGCCTCCGCTTCCTGGTACTCCCCCACGAAATATGGGTACTTTGGCTTTCCTTCCCATTCCATGAAACTGTAATTCAGGCCAAGGGACTCCATGCCGGAAGCTATGGCCGCCATTGCGTCTTTCATCACTTCATCCTTTCCTTAAACTTTTTCTCCGCCTGTTTTATGATGGCACGGCGCAGTTTTTGGAAAGCTTTCCATAGCGACCTGTTCGGTTTTTTCCCGTCCGTCTTGTAAAACTGCTTGCCGCCCCGCCCATAAACGATGATGACTTCACCTTTATACGTCGGCTTCTTCGCCCCTGCGTAGCCCTCGGCCGGCACATACCATGCAGACTTCCTGCCGTCGCCCTTCAGGGCATATTCCCCCGTCCCGAACTCATTCCAGACTGCATTTTCCAGCGGGCTTCCGATTGCTGCCTCCCTGCCGCTGCCATCCATGCGGTAAGCCCACGAACCTTTAAGCTGCCCGTTGTCCACGGGGCTGTTCCGTGCTGCCTGGCTGGCAACTTCCCCGGCGGCCTCATGGAGGAAAGCCTCGGCAGCATCCCCCAGGGCAGCCTTTACGTTCATGCTGTTGTCGATGAATTTAACGTCAGGCATCCTGCCCTCCTGTGTACTTCAAATAAATTTCAAGCTGCCGGTGCATCCCCAGGGGATCGTCAACCAGCACCACATCATACCGGCTGCCGTCGATTACGGCGCGGCATTCCTCCGCCGCGACGCCGCCAAGGTCGGTATACCCGCATACGAACACATGGGTAGACTCCTGTATTTTTGCGTCATAAACTGCATAGCTGCTGTCGCCTGACGAAAGGTCAAGCCAGCCTGTAAGCACTGCTTCATTCCTCCAGCTAGGGATTCTCTCCCCTATCCCGTTTTGCTTTGCTTCGCCTTTTACCTGCAAGCAAAGTTCGGCGTTCCCCCTGCCAATCACGTTAAAACCTCGCTTTCCTGTAAAGCCTTAGAAATGATACGTACTTTTTCGGGACTCCGAAAAATGCGTCCATGTCCGATTCCGTGACATCGGTGGCATATGTCACGCTGTAGCGAGACAATGTTTCCGACTGGATTTCCCTTTTCGATAAATCCCCGCTGCCCGCCGCCGCATTTTTGAGCTGCCAACCTATGATGTTTGCCGCGCCCAGCTTAATGTCTGCCGGGTACTCAACTTTTGTGACAAGGACGCCAGCTTCATCGCAAGCCGGCTCATTCACGGAAAATGCTTCTTCTGATACGCCTTTAACCGTGAACAGCCGCCCCTGCATCATCTGGGACTGTGATACCATGATGGTATCGCCGGACACAAACGGCACTGCGCCCGTTGCCATGAATATGCCGCAGCTTATGCTGGCCCGGACCCGGAATCCCCTGTCCTGGAAATTGTTGTTGGCATACTTCCTGATCAGGAGTTCCAGCGCATCCAGCCTGGCGATCAAGGCCGGTTCGAGTTCGTCCGTGTCTATGTACGCTTTCAGTTCATCAACCGTCATGAGCATGGCGCACCCTCCTTATTTTTTAGGTTTCTGTTTCTTGTCTTTGTTTTTTTCGGCCGTATCCGTTTCCTCCACCGCATACCCCCTGTGTTCCCTGTGCCATGCGGCCGCCCTTTCGCTTGCCGTCTCCGCCTTCCCGTGCGCAAACTGTATGCCTGCCGCCCCGATCCCGCAAAATTCCGGGTTTTCCGTTACCGTAATGGTATATTTCTTTTCTTTGCCCATTTCCTTTTCCTTTCAAAAGACCTTCCCGCACCCAATGCAGGCTTTTCTGAAAAATAAGCGCAGCGGGGTTGCCGCGCCTTTCCCCGCCCTTTTGGCTATGCAATTTTGATGTTCCGCAATACGCCTGCATGCCGCGTGTTTTTCAACACGGTGGCCGCTACCATCTCAACTTCCCCGTCCTTTACCGCTCCTGGCTTCGTAAAGTCCGGGACATACTGGGAAATCACGTTGCTGCCCGCAAGGGACGCCCCGTGGAATCCGTCGTTTGCATCAAATTTTACGGCGTAGATGTCCGAAAGCCCGGTTGTTGCCGTCCCTGCTTTGCCTTCTTCGACCGGCCCGACCATGCGGGAAACCCCCGCCTTCACGACAGGATTTGCAGTTGCCGCCCCGTTTGCCACAGTGTAATGGTTGCCAAGATCCATGAACCGCACCCCGTCCATCGCAACCACTTTTTTGCCGAACGCTTCCTCCGATTCCGTCTTGTAGCCAAGAATCCTGGCCAGCGTCTGCACCTTGGATATGGTGCTGGTGTTCATCAGGAGCGCATCGCATTCAGTTGTCCTGATAAGGTTCTGGAGCGCCTCATAAAACTCATCCGCATTTGCTTTCAGGCTGGCTGCCGTGGACACGTCAAGCGCTTTGTCCGTGCCAAACTCCGTTGCAGTCCCCGCAAGCATTTTATCCAGCCCGTCAAACTCTTTCGTGCTTGTCGCCGCATCCCCATTGATGAGCGTATAGTGGAACAGGGAAATGGCAGCCAGTATTTTTTCCCGCATCTGGAAGGCCATGTTGTTGTATTTCCCTTCCGCCTGTTTCAGCACCCTGTCCATTGAAAACTTCCCGCCAAATATTTTTAATTCCGCAGACTTCTTTTCCACCGTTGCCTGCGATGCTGCATACTCGCTGTTCAGCTCCCTGAAATCCGCAGTCGCCGGCAGCTTTTTTTGGATGTACGAATACGTGAGCGTTGAGCCGCCTTGCGGTGATACCGTGTTGTCAAACGGCAGCATCTGCAAGACCTCCGATTCCCGCAGGAAAATGTCCACCACCTGCTGCGCCACCTTGTCGTGCATCCCGACTTTCATTTCCGCTAACGTCATTGCCATAAAAACCACCTTTTCCTTTCCTAATCATTTTGTTCATACTTCATTTTCAGGGCTTCTTCCAGGCTTTTCGGATCTTCATCCGCATCCTGTTCGCCCTTTGGGAGTCCGCCAGTGTTGAGCGGCCTGTATCCGCCGCCCTCCCCGGCTTCACTTTCAAACATTTTCGGGAACTGCGTTTTAAGCCCTTCAAGCCTTGCGTCCCATCCCTTGATGCCGCCGTTTTCATCAAGCTCCAGCGCCTCGCCCTTTTCCTTGGCGGCCTCATTGAGTTTAAAC
Source organism: uncultured Eubacterium sp. (assembly GCA_946555345.1). Taxonomy (GTDB): domain Bacteria; phylum Bacillota; class Clostridia; order Peptostreptococcales; family Anaerovoracaceae; genus Lentihominibacter. The sequence continues at coordinate 80,788 of CAMNSS010000003.1, forward strand.
GCCAGGTAATCCACATCGGCTGCCTTTTCGGACAGCAGCGCCACCTTGATTGCGGATTGCAGTTTTGTTTTTTCCAGTTCCGCCTGAAGGCCGGCAACCTGCCCCTCGTATCCAGCGATCCTCTCCTGGAGCCCTTCATCGCCCTTTGCGCTTTTTTTGAGCTGCGCAATCAGTTCGTTTGCGGATTGCAATTCCGCCGCCTGGCCGCCATGCTCCGCTTTCAAGGCTTCATATTTTGCTTTGCTGACATACCCGCCTTCCGATAAGTCCGCATACCTTACGTGCTTGAGCTGGTCCGGCTCGTTCCCATTTACTTCATCAATCCTTGCTTTGACCTGTGCATACAGCTCTGCTCCCAATAATTCCCCTAATTTCATTTTTTCCTTTCCAGTCGCTGCCTTTGCGCGCCTGTGCGCCAGTTTTTCAGTCATGGCGCAGGACTTATTTTGGGCGGTTTATGTGCCATGCCCGGGGCAGTTTCCATATAACAAAAGGCAGCCGCGCTGGCTGCCTTAAATTAACGCATCATGTCAGCAGTATTTAATGCACCACAGAACCGAGGTGTTCGTAGGGCGGGACGTGTACCGCAGCAGATTGTGGCTCGGCGTGTACGTTGCGCCCCTGCCCATGTCAAGGCCGGTAAGCGGCGATGACCTGACCGCCTTGTCTATGTAGTAACATTCGTTGTACTCCGCAGTCCCGTCACGGAACAAATACAGCTTGTTCTGGGAAGCGCCCACTGCCGTGTAGGGGAACTCCGTCGGGTGCTGGTGAACGCCTGCGGCGCTTCCCGCCCCCGTTTTCCTTGCCCCTTCCCCCGCGCCCCGCAGGAACTCGCCCCGCAGGTCAGGGACGGCAAAGGTCGCCGCGCCGTCGCCGCCAAAGTAATTTGCGGCCTTGAACTGCTCCTTAAAGTGCGCCGCCAGGAGCGGGTAATCCGCTGCCTGGTACTGCGCGCCGTCACAGGCGAGGTATCCTGCCGGGGCTGCCAGGCCCATGTAGCTTATCACCGTCCCCACGGGGGCGCTGTCATTCCGCAGGTTCGGGGTGGTTATGGTCCCCGCTTTGTTTACAATGTTCAGCCTGTATTCCCTATCAGTGTCGGCGCCCACTTCTATGGACGGCGTGTACCCGTCCTCGCCGTCCTGCCCGTCTTCGCCCTTGTCCCCCTTTTCGCCTTGGATGCCGGGAACGCCCTGCTTGCCTTGCGGCAGGAGGCCTGCGTCCACCACGGAATGGTCCGTCAGCGTCACGACCAGATGCCCTGCCCCGTCTATCCCGACGGACTTTATCCCCCTGCCGTTTCCCTGAAGGGGATTCCTTTCAAGGTACGAGCTTACCGCATCCGCGATTTTCCCCGCCAGGGATTCGCCCTCCTGGAAACTGTTGAACTGCGCCATGATCTGCTGGTAAACGTCCGGCGTCGGCGGGGCGCTTTCCCCGGCTTCCGCCTTCCCGCTTTCCTTGACGGGCAGCGGTTTTTCCATCATGGCCGTGGTTGCCACGGAATCACCGCACATCCCCTCGGCATAGACGGCAAGCCGCCCCGCCCCTGCAAGCGCTTCATGCGGGATCATGCAGGACCGTGTTTCATCAAGCAGCGCCTTCCGGCTTTCCCCCGTGTCCAGGTTGGTAAATGTTGCCGTTACCGCGCGCCCTTCCCAGCCCCCGTCAAAAGAAAATTCCGCTTTCAAAAAGTTCACCGAATCCGCCGCCACAAAGCGGTGGCTGGTGCAGGATATGGCCTGGTTTTTGACCTTAAATTTTACTGGCATTTCAACTCCCCGTCCTCAATATGCTTTATGCTGTACAAAAATCTATTCTGCATCAAACGCAGGGTTTTCCCTGCACAAAAAAACCAGCCTCCTGGCTGGCCTTGGCGGCAATGCGTTTATAAAAAAATTAGAACGGATCTCGGGGCGGTATTCTAAAATCAATGTAATCCGTATGCACGCCGTTTACTTCAAAAGGGTTGCTCCTGGGTGCGCCCGATTCCAGGAGCAATTCAAAGTAATGCGCCCTTATTTCAGCATCAAAATCCAACTCCTTGAAAAGCGGTTTGTTTTTGCAATATTCCTCATATGTGCCAATAGCCAAAAACTGTTCTTTTAAATTCATTCCAAAGCTCCTTCGATTAAATCAATTGCCATTTTATCTGCTAAGTTATCCCTGTCATTTTTGTCCCTGCGCCCTGCGCTATGCTTGATAAGGAAACAGCAAATGCCAACGGGACGGCACTAAAAAGTGTCCTGTATCTGCTACAAAATGCTTTTAATATTCAATGTCGTCCAATTCCAAAAATCCGGAATCATACACATCCCTGTTGTTTTTAATGCATTTCCTAATAATCTCAATCATGTCTGATTCGCCTGATGTCCTATATGGAAACGTTGGGAATTCATCGCCAAACTTCGCTTTATATGCTGCCAGTGCTTTTTCTAACGCCTTGCTCATTTCTTCACCCCTTTCAATATCTTTAAAAATGCCTTATAACTGTTAGGCAGATACTTTTTTACATATTCAAGGCTTTTGCCGCCGTTGGTAACTGCTTCCACGATGTTCGCCCACATTTCAGACGCTGCTCCGTAGGTTCTACAAATTGCCTTGACTTTTACCTGTGATGATGCATCGTAGCCTAATTCTTGATATGCTTCTTTCATCATTTTTTCAAGCCCCATCGACTTAATCTTGTCATACTTTCTATTGTAGTATTTATTACCGTGTCCCCACCTAATACGAGTATCAAATAGCCCATCAATAGCGTCTTGCACACCTGCAGACGCATCGTCTGCATATAATTCTGCTTTAGCGTCAGCTGTGAGAATCTTCTTCAGATGCTTTTTATCCGCTCTCACACCTTCAAGAAAGTCATCGCTGCTACTGGCTTTCTTTTCTATAAAATGTGCAAACAAAGGACTTTTGGACTGAATCTTTTCAATCTCTCCAAAATCAACCGTAAACCTTACTACATCATCGAAATAATGCCCACACTCGTGCGCAAGCGTTGAAAACTTTCCTTTTTCTGCCGAATCAAAATCAAATTCAATGCTTTTGCTTGACGGCTTATAAGCACCGCCATTTTTCACCCTTTTGATAGATTGCAAATTGCCAAAGTGGTGAGCATAAAGGTTGGCAACGTCAGGGCTTTTTGACAGAATGTCAATATATTCGTCATAATCGTCTGCCGACAATGCCCCTTGCAGCGTCTTTGTATTTGCCTTTAGTTCTGTTAGATCTATTTTACCGCTTTTCCGCACCCTTTTAAAGTTGTTTTTTAAGCAAGTAAAGTATTTTCTCTTAAACTCACCAAAATCCTTCGCCTTGTCCAGCCCGAAATAAGCCGGCCTTTTTTCTGCGCTTTCAGTTCTTCCCCGCCCAAATCCTGCCTTGCCCTTTGCAACAGCGCACAATGTCTCCTTCTGGTTCATTGGGATGATATGCGGCATCCCCTGCCCTTGCAGGTCTTGCATTGCCCCAACAAAGCCGTTCTCTTTTGGCCCTCTTTCCCCTGCGCCCTGCGCTATGCGTTGCATGGCAAAAACCAGCCTCCGGGCTGGCCTTGGCGGCAATGCGTTTATAAAAAAAAATTAGAACGGATCTTGGGGCGGTATTCTAAAATCAATGTTATCCGTATGCACGCCGTTTACTTCAAAAGGGTCGCTCCTGGGGGCGCCCGATTCCAGGAGCAATTCAATATAATGCGCCCCTATTTCATCATCATTAAAGTCCAACTCCTTGAAAAGCGGTTTATTTTTGCAATATTCCTCATATGTGCCAATAGCCAAAAACTGTTCTTTTAAATTCATTCCAAAGCTCCTTCGATTAAATCAATTACCATTTTATCTGCTAAGTTATCCCTGTCATTCTTTTCCCTGCGCCCTGCGCTATGCTTTGTAAGGAAACAGCAAATGCCAACGGGACGGCACAAAAAAACACCCTGCATCTGCTGCAAAATGCTTTTAAATTATTCACCAAAATCATCACACATCATACACACTACTTCCAAGTATCCAAAAGGTGCGAACAATTCTTTTTCCTCTTTTGGTGCATCACTGTCCAAAAATTCAAGAATTTCCGCCTTTATGTCAAGCCATTCTGCAGCAGTGAGGTCTTTGCCGTGCCTTATTCTATTTACCATTTCATGTGCGTCCATACTGTTCTACCTTAACTCTTCAATCAAATCATTTACACGCTCATAATTATCGATAGAAACACTTTTCATGTTTTTCATCAGAATATTATAGGCCTTTTTTTCTAACCAGTCAATTCTTTCTGGAACAGGCATTTTGATTAGCTGTTTTCCAAACTCATAATCGGTGTTTTCTATCTTTAGTATTTCATTTATCTGCCTTAAAATATTAACATCATTATCATACGCTGATTTTATTATTATAATATTTTCTTTTTTGCAAATTTCCTGCGCCACCAGCTGCACCGTGGCTTCTTCAATTTTCGCAAAAGCTTTGTATATTTTCTTGCCTTTTTTTCTGCTATAAAGACTGATTGACCGCGCGTGGAGCTGTTCGTGTAATACGATTATTGGGGCAGTTGTCATCTTAGTTAATATATCGCAATTCCACTTCTTTCCCCATGTATTTACAAAGTCATTCACTATGGTATTGCCGCTCCATTTACCCGCTATATCCGTGTGTTTGTTTGCGATATGCCCCATTTCTTTAGTCAGGGCTTTTACTTCCTTTTCAGTATACTTTTTTAATCCACCAGTTATGTTTGCCTTATATGATGGGATATCATCAGCCACCTTCAAATATTTCTTCTTAAAATCGCCAAAATCCTTTGCCTTGTCCAGCCCGAAATATGCAGCCCTTTCTTTCAGCGCTTCCAGTTCGTCTTCATCCAAAGCCCATTTTGCCCTTTGCAGCAACGCGCAGCGGCAGTTGATGTCTTCTTCCGGCCTGCCGAAGCCCCCGGGATGCATGGCCTTTTTCCCGTCTATCTCGAACGGCTCGTCAAGCTCCCTGGTCTGACCGTCAAGTTTGCGGTGGTTTTTCCTTGTCCTCCCGTCAAGGGCGGCGTCCCACTGTTTCACCACGTCTGCCCCGGCCTTCCTGGCCTTGTGCTGCGCATCGGCCGCAGCCCTGCACTGTATCCTGTGCGCTTCCGTCCTTGCGATCCGCATTGCCTTGTTCCTGCCTATCCCGGCATGGGCGGCAATGTTCCGGGCGATGTCGGCATACGGCAAGGATGATGCGATCCCCCTGCTTATCTCTGCCGCAACCTGCCTTTTCAGCTCCCCCGCATTTTTGCCAAGAGTCCCGTGCAAGCCTCCCGAAAGCGGCGTCCCATGCCGGGCGGCTTCTGCCGCCTGTTCCCGGTCCATTGGAATGACAAGCGGCATCCCCTGCCCTTGCAGGTCGTACATTGTGCCAACAAACCCGTCCTCGTATGCCCCAGCCAAGTAAGCCGATATCGTCGCAAATTCATCCGACTGGAGTTTTTCCAGTATTCCTTCAATCCCGCCATGCAAGGATTTTTGGTATCCCGCCTGGTAGATGGCGTGCTGCATATCTGCGCCTTGCCTGCCCATGAGCTGCCCAAGCTTTTCATTGATGCCTGAAAGCGCAGTGCGGTAACCCTGTTTCAGTTTCCTGAGTACCTCCCTCTCGCTCTCAAGAAACTGCTGCTGCACTTCCTTCTGGCATTTATTCATCAGCATCACCTGCCTGGCTTTCTATTGCCTTGGCAATCCGCTGCTGTGCATCCCTGATTTCATGCTCCGCTTCGTCAGGGTCTGGAAGCCTGCCCTTGATTTCCCCGTAGTTTATTTCAAGCACGTCGCAGATGTTCTGCATCAGCGTTTCATTGTCAAGGTGCGCAGCCAGGTTCAGGAGCGTATTGACCCGGGTCTGCTGCTCCTGGGCCTCCGCCAGCGCATTCTGCGCATTTTCCTGTGCATTCGTCATGATCTCGGGCTTAAAGCAGAATTTCACTTGCGATGCCTTGTAATCGGTCTTGTTCTGGCTGTTTATTTCCCTGATGGCCACCTTTAAAATCTGGCGCAGGAACTGCTTCAGCTGTATGGTGATCTTGCCGCAGCGCAGCTCCAGCAGGGAATACGCCGCCTTGATCGCTATGTTCGTGGTGGACGCAGTGTCCTTCAGCCCTGCCATGTTCAGCCCCATGCCAAAACGGTAAATGTTTTTCTCATCGAGTTCAAGCTTCGCTTTCCGCGCCTCATATGGCACGTCAACCGTCTTGATCTCCACGCCCGCGCCGGCATCGGTGCTTTCCATGCCGATGATTTTCTTCGTTTTCAGGTTCTGCTGCAATGCCCCGAGGTCGTCCCCCTCAAAGCCCCTCACCACATGGATTGGCGTGTCGAAGTCTATGAGGTTGTTGGAAAGCGCCGAGGCCATCAGGTCATAATCGTCTATGAGCGGCTTCACTGTTTCCAAGCAGCTCCGCCTCTTCTTGTTGTTGTCAAGCCTGAAAAACGGGAGGAATCCCGTCTGCTTCCAGTGCAGGCTTCCGTCATCCCTGCAGTAGGCGGCGTGCGGGACCGGGTTGACACGCACCTCTTCATCCCGCACGATTTCGCCGCTCTCCGCCTGGCAGAAATACTCAATGCATTCGGCATCGAACACAAGCACCTTCCACTGCCTGCGCCCGTCCTTGTCCACGCGGTCAAGGTATTTGTAAATCCTGTGGTCCTTCCCGTCTTCCGCAAACCTGCCTTCCACCTCGACCACGCCGAGGCTGTCCGCATTTTCAAAAACCAGCCGGTCATCATCGCCTTTATGTGCGTACATATAATCAAAGCCCTTGGCCTGCATCCCGGCTATCGTTTCGGAAAGTTCCGCCATGAACGTCTCGTTGTCGTTAAAATACAAGTCAAGCTGCTCCTGCAGGGCCGGGTCGTCCGCCCTGAATATGCCCCCGCTCCCCGACAGGACGTGCTGCACCGCCTGGTCCACCAGCTCAGCAAAGAACGGGTGCGGGATCTTCACGTTCGCACGCGCTTTGTCCTCCTGCAATATGCCGTCAGCATCGTAGTAAAAGAGCCTGTAATCCAGGATGTCGTGCTTCCCTTCATAGTACCGCTGCCCCTTCCTTGCGCGCCGTTTCCTGCTGGAATTCCTGTCTTCATCAAGGAACTTCTTAATTTCCGCTGTTTTAAGCAATCCGTCACCCCATTCAAAAAAGCCCCGCTATATTGCGACGCTTTTCTTCTTCCTCCACCGTTCTATCCCGTACCTCAGCGCCGCCATCGCGTCGTCCTGGAACGCCACCGGCTCGTCAAGGTATTCGCCTGTCTTTTCGTCCTTCTTCCACTTCCACTGCTGCAATTCCTTTATGGTGTTGACGCAGGAAGGGTGCACGTAAACCATGCGCTTTACTGCCCTGTCTTTTGACACGATCCCCTTCAGCCAGTCGATCTGCGCCTTGACGGAGCCGGAAGAACCCCCCTTGTCCACGCCTTTCGCCCGGTACCCGGCCTTTTTCCATGTCCTGATCCTGTCAGGCTCGGCGGAATCGCACCACATTTCCCTGTCCTGCGGAATGCCGTGCCTTTGTGCGATTGGTATGATCTCCGCCGTTTCTTTTTCAAATTCGTATATCTCGTCCAGGACATAAATGTCCCCGTCCCTCGTTCCCAGCAGGAGGATGGCGTCCGCATGGTTGAACCCGAAGTCCTGCCCGATTGCAATGTCATCGTAATCGCCCAGGCACTGCGATATTTCCCTGGCCTCCCAGTTATGGAGGATCAGCCCCCCGGTTTCGCCCCATTCGCCAAGCCCGTACACCAGGTAGCCTTCCGGGTCCACCTTCTTCCGCCTCTGCATTCTCGCTTTATAGGCCGCATCGATGAACCGGTTGTCCAAATACGTGCTGTGATGGGCCAGCACGTTGGGATCGGGCATATCAAAAAAGGCCTTCTTGATCCAGTGGTTCCTGTTCACCGGGTTGAAGGTCATCCGTATCTGGTAGAACTGCCCTTCCGGCAGCCCGCCCCGCAGGCGGTCGTCTATGATTTCGAAGTCGGCCTGCGTGAACTCCGTGGCTTCCTCCATCCACACGTCCGTCAGCTTCCCTTTCGGGAACGTGATCGACTTCAGCTTTTCCCGCTGCTTGTCGTCGTTCATCCCCCTGAATATGGCCTGGTTGCCGTTGGCCCGGCAGGTCAGCGCCAGGGGGCTTTTGGTGACCTGCCAGTAAGCCCCGGCCTTGTCGCCAAACATCCTGTGAATTGCGCCCGCAAGCTCCGCGAAGGTGCTGTCGCGGTTCGTGACGTCGGATTTCCGCATTGCCACGAGGTTCCGCCCCTTGTCCCGCATCAGCCGCAGGATGTAATTCTGCGCCGTGTCGGCCGACTTGCCGCTCCCGGCGGAGCCTTTCATGGCTATGTACCGTTTCCGGCTCTTGTCTGCTTCCGCAAAACATTTGTTTGCCTGCACCCTTATGTCCACGGGCAGCCCGCCCCCTGGTTATTTTTCATTTTCCCCTCCGTAATCAACCGTGATGTTCAGCTCCATGTCCGCATCCATGCCAATCCTGTCGGTGTACAGGCCGTATGCCTTCCCCAGCAGTTCCGCAGCCTTGAGCCTGTCTTTCTCCGATGGTGTTTTTTCCACGGTCCTTGCTTCACTGCGCCCTTTGCCCGTGCCTTCCACCACGATTTCCGTTGACTGGCTCCCGCCCCGCAGGACCAGCGTCAGGTACTCCATGACCTCGTCCTGCCCTGCGATGAGCGCCTTCTCCTTTTCCCCCATGCGCTTTTCTATGTATTTTTTGAGGTCAAGTTTAGTCAAGTTTTGCTGCCCTATTTGCTTTGCTGTCTTTTTCGAGTACCCCGCCCTGACGGCTGCCTGTGTTGCGTTAAGGTCTGTCAGGTACTCGTCGCAGAACCGCTTCTGCCTGGCGGTCATCCTTGCCATCCTGCAACACCTTCTTTCCTTGCATATAAAAAGGGACGGCATCACCGTCCCTGTATGTCCCCCTCCTGCCAAAAAACACCCCTGCGGGTGTCCTTTGGATAGCCATAATTCAGGAGAAACCAAATATGAAAGTACAAGCATTTGCCCATCGTTCCTTGGTACCATTATAGCACAAGCAAAAAGTATCATTCAGTATCATTTTTTACAAAATTCACCTAACCACGTTAAGCTGCTGCATCAAAGCTTCTTGCAAAATCTTGGAAACATTAACGCCCGCTTCTTCTGCCTCCTGATTTAACCAGTTAGGGAGGGTTACGTTCCTTCGCACTGTTTTATTGTCAAGTTTTCTGCGATACGCATCCAAATCCACATCCACAAGCGAAACAATACCTTCACCAGCTTCTGCAAAAGTTCCCTTGCTCACGTTAATATCGTGTAAGGAAGATGACTTTGCGATCGATTCCCCCTTATCTTCTGCCTCAATGCACGAAATCCCTATCGCGTCCCTTGCCATCATAATGGCATCAGCGAAAGAGGCCTTTTCCGCGCCTTCTTCATTTGCCTCTGTCAATACTTCCAAATCAGGTACCTCAATCAATATATTCGTATCCACCTCTGTAAATATTACCGGATAAGTCACTTTCATTTAATACTCCTCCCCTCAGAATGTACCGGAAAATGGGAACTTTTATAATCCCCATTTCCTCAATATTGCTTCTGCAAGCCTTTCATTGACTTCCCTGTGCCGCGGTATCTTTTCTTCATCGTTGCCCCTCTTGTATGTGTCGTGCTTGCCGCCGTGTCTTGCAAGTTCGAACCCGATGCTTTCAAGCTTTTTTATCAAATCCCTTTGCTTCATACCGCCCCTCCCCATACTTTTATTATACACATTATTTACACATTATTCAATATGTTTTATGCGCATTTTTTATGCATCCCATGCAGCAGGCGTATGTCAATAATCATTTTTCTCCCAAAACGCTTTCAATCTCCGCTTTATGGTGATGACGCTGTACCCCAGCTCTTCCGCCGCCTGTTCCTGCGTAAGCCCGCCTGCGTACAGCAGGCGCAGGATGTCCCGCATTTCAGGGTCTTCAACGCTGTCAAGCCAGCCTTCAAGGAAGGCGACCTCCGCCTGGATTTCCCGCAGCTTCCCGTACAGTTTCTGCCTTAACGCCGGGTATGCGGCATCCCCATGCCCGCTTGCCAGCTTCACGTGGGGATGCCCCGTCCCGTAATCGTTATACGTGTCCGCCACCAGCTCTTTCGGGAAACATACCAGGTCATCGTACTGGCACTGCAGGTGTTCCGCTTCCCTGGCCAGCGCCCTTAGTTTTTTCAGCCGCCCCTTTGTCACTTCTTACTCCTTTTTCCCCTGCTTTTTCAAGTGGCGGCAGATGGTTGCCGCCAGCATCCCCCGAGCTTCCTGTTTCGTGGTTTCACTTACCATCCTTCCTGGCCTTTCTTTACAGCCGCCCGGCTTCCCAGCTCGCAGGCACAGGCCGCATACCCTGCAATGTCAATGTAATTATCATCTTTGTGATCCCCGGACGCCGCCCTCGCCACCTTCAGCAGCACCATCATGTTTGCCACGTCCACCGCATCCACCGGGCATTCCAGATACCTCGCCCAAAAGCCTGCAACCACCCCGAAATTGTCCTCCGGCTTTCCGTACGTTTCTTCCCTGTCCTTGCAGACAATTTCCTGTGCCTGCCGCAAGCATCCCGCCCTGTCCATTATTTTCCTGCTCCTTCCTTAACCTTCTCAATCCTCGCCTTGAGGCTGTCCATGAGGCTTTTCTGCGTGTCCCCCTTTGCCTCAAGCGCCGCCATCACATCCTCATCCCTTGTACCCTCGGCTACAAGGTGGTGCACAAAAACTTTTGATTTCTGCCCCTGCCTATGGAGCCTCTTGTTTGCCTGCTGGTAAAGTTCTAACGACCAGTTAAGCCCAAACCACACGACGTGATTCCCGCCCTGCTGCAGGTTCAGCCCATAAGCCGCGCTTGCCGGGTGCGCAAGAAGCACGTCCACTTTCCCAGCGTTCCAGTCATCCGCATCCTGCGGGGTTTTCATCTCCCGCACTGCAAGCCCTGTTTTCGACAGCGCTCTCTTAATCCTGTCGAGGTCATGCCTGAAGTTGTAAAACACAAGCGCGCTTTCACCGCCCAGCGCTTCAATAAGCTCCATAAACGCTTCAAGCTTGCAGCCATGCACCTCGATCGTATCCTTGCTGTCGTTGTAGACAGCCCCGTTTGCCATCTGCAGCAGTTTCCCGGAAAGAACCGCTGCGGATCCTGCATCAAGAATTTCCCCGTCTACTTCGACAAGCAGGTTTTTCTCAAACTCCCTATAGGCTCCCGCAGCCTTCGGGCTTAACGCCACGGGGACTGTGTTACTCACAAGATCAGGTAAAGCCAGGTATTCTTCTGCGCTCAAGCTTATGCATATATCCCCTATCGCGCGCTGTATCGCTTCCTCGGCTCCCGGCTTTAGCGCATAGGAATAAACCATGTCCCTGCCCCTCTGCTCTGGGTCAAAGAACCTTGCCCGGTAATGCGATATGCGCCTGCCTAACCTCTCGCCTCCGTCAAGCAGGTATACCTGCGCCCACAGATCAATCAATCCGTTTGACGCCGGCGTTCCCGTAAGCCCGACTATTTTCTTGATATCCTTCCGCACCCATGTAAGTGACTTGAACCGCTTGGCCTTATGAGATTTAAAACTGGAAAGCTCATCTATGACCACCATGTCAAAAGGCCATGCGTTCTGGTAATAATCGACAAGCCACTGTACATTTTCCCTATTTATCGCATAAACATCGGCAGGCGTATTAAGCGCCCTGATCCGCTGTGTCTTGCTTCCAAGAACCTTTACCACGCGGAGATGTTTCAGGTGATCCCACTTTTCAGACTCTTTGCTCCATGTGGCTTCCGCAACTTTTTTTGGCGCTATGACCAGCGCCCTGCTTATCTCAAACCTGTTATACTTAAGCTCGCTGATTGCTGACAGCGTAATCGCCGTTTTGCCAAGACCCATATCCAGAAACAAGCCTATTGCAGGGTCCCTGATTATTCTGTTTGCGCAATACTGCTGGTAAGGATAAGGCTTAAATTCCATTCGCCTTCTTCCTTTCCTGCATATGCAGCGCCATGTCAACGGCTTCCTTGCTGTCTGCAACAAACACATCCTTCCCAAGGTCCTTGAGCTCTGCAATTTTTTTGTCCTGCAACCCTGTTGGCTTCTTGCCCGGCGCTTTCAGTTCCACAAAGAATACATCCATGCCGGGCAGCACGACCATCCTGTCCGGCACGCCTGCATTGCCCGGCGAAACGAATTTATATGCCTTGCCGCCCTTGCATTTTACCTGATTCCGAAGGTAATCCTCAATGGCCTTTTCACTTAATTTTTTATGCATATTGCCCTCCTGTTGGCATATTCCTTGCTACGCGCACATACATATGTGCGTGCGTATATATTGCATATTTAAGATATATAGGTTGCACATATGCCTTTATTTCTTTATTGATACCTTTATTAGCAAAAGAATGTAGTTTGTAGCATTTAATATATAAAACCCCTGTTTTCCAGCATTTTTCCGTAAACATTCTTTGTTACATCCCCGCCTACATTTTTAATCCCGTAGTTTTTTGAAAAGCTACAAACTTCATTTATTTTTTCTCAAAATTTCTTAGGATGTAGCCCCGCTGGTTCCCGTAAATGGGGAACTTATGCGGCGTTTTCATTTTCTCAAGCCCTTCTATGTTTGACAGTATGCTGTTAATTTCCCGGCTGTCGCTTTTCTTAAGGTGCGCTATGTCCTTTCCAAAGCATTCGCACCAGATCTCTGCAGCGCATATGTACTTTCGCGGTTCACTCTTATTATCATCCCTTCCAAAACTGCTATTGAAAAAGATGCGCCTCTGCATGAGGTCCCTCTGGTTCCAGTCCGGGGGAATGCCTGCCGATAAAAACTCCCTTATGATCCCTTCCCTTTCACTCGTCTCCTGGTGGCTCTTTTGCGCCTTTTGGGCAAGTTTTTCTATGCTTCCCTGCATATACAGGGGTTCCCCTATCCTGTAAACGGTCACGGCTTCCGCCCATATCTGGTCGCGTTCTGCTTCAAGGTCTTTGAACACGCTCTTGCCCGGCTTGTTAATCCCCACGTCAACCGGCCAGAATCTCCGGTTTCCCGTCTTGTCTTTGAGGAACTCACTATCATTGGTCGTTCCGAAAAAAACACACCTGCGAGGGAAATTGACTGTCTTGCGGCCATATGGCTCACGGTAAATGTCATCGGTCTTTGACAGGAACTGCTTTATTGCGTTCGTCTCCGATTTGTTCATGCCGTTAAGCTCACCCAGCTCATTGATCCAGGTTCCCTGTATCATTTCAGCAGCCTCCTTGCCTTCAAAAGAACTTAAGCTATCAGAATACCATTTGCCGCCTAAAATCCGTAAGAACGTACTTTTTCCGATTCCCTGGGGACCTGCAAGTATTGGCATATAGTCGTATTTTGTTCCCGGCTCCATCACCCTTGCCACCGCTGCGGCAAGGCTCTTTCGCATGACAGCCTGCGTATACGCCGTATCATCAGCGCCGAGGTAATCGCTAAGCAAAGCATCCAGCCTTTTCCTTCCGTCCCATGCCAAGGATTCAAGATAATCCCTGACATGGTTTATTTTCTGTGCCTTCGCTGCCAGCGCAAGACCGTCGCTGATCTTGTCCTTCCCGGTTATCCCGTATATGCTTTCAAGATACCACCTAAGCCCTGCGTCATCATCGTCCGTATGCTGTCTCATTTCCGCCCTTTTATCCCAGGGCAGCGCCCCTTTAACCAGGCTTCTGCCGGCAAATTCATCGAATGCAAACCTGCCCTTAAGCAGAGGATCATTTTTAAGAATCAACAGGATATTATTTGTAGTCTTCTCATATCCTCCGAAAGCGGAAAGGGAGAGATTCTTCACCCAGGATGCGTCATCTTCCGGAAGCCTTTCCCCGCCGAAAGCCTTGACTGCAGTCTCATACTTTTCACGCTTTACAAGATCCATGACTGCTTTATCTTCCTTTACCGCCGCCATCATTGCCGTATATGACGGCAGCCGCCCTGTGGGCGTCCCCGCAGCTGCACCCTCGTCAAGCGTCCCGTATTTATGCAGCCTCACAAGGTCAAATGCGTTGCAGAGCTTTCCGCCTGCCGGGTCGGTGGAATGGTGGGAATAGAGGAAATCGCCGTTCTCGTAGATGACTGCGCCGCCTGTCGTTGAACCGCCAGCAAAGGTATACCTTCCCCCAGCGTCGCACGGGGTATAGATCCCCGGAATGAACTTTTCCATGGCAGCATAAATGTCATACGTTCTGCAAAATGCGCCGACGATGCCTTTCTTTTCCCTCGGGTTTCCCTGCTTTTGGGCGAGTCTTTGAACAGGCTGCTGCCCGGATATCTTCGGCCATTTGGAAATATCCCGCCAGTCCTCGTACATTGACAGTATCCCGTCGGCTGAAACCATGGGCTTATCTGCATACGTGAATATGTATTCCCCGTCACTGCAGCAGCTTGGCCAAAACATAAGCCTTGATGCCTGGAATGTCGTAGGGTCACAAAATTCTATGCCGATAATCTCCGCAAGCTTTCTTGCTATCGGTTCATATTCATCAGCGCTCACGGTCCTTGAAAGCGGTATGATTACCCTAAGCCTCGGTTTTACCGGTTCATGTTTTCTGGTACTGTATACCGCATATCCGCATCCGAGGCTATTAACTCTTTTGAGAATCCCGTTTGCTCCATCAGCCTGGATATTGTCAAGATCCAGCGTGATGAGGTCTCTTCCTTTAACATTGCTTGCTTTTCTCTGGCCGTCTATTTGCCCGCCGACAAATCCGCCTACGTCTTTAAGGTTATCCTGCTTTGATTTTGGCAGTCTCAAATATGCCATAAGGCTCTCGGCGCTTCTTACTGGTGCCGCAAGTTTCCCTACAAACTCGCTCCACCATATTTCCTGTACCGGCCAAAAAGTTGACACCCTCGTGCCGGCCGTGCTTATCTTTATTTGTCTGTCATTATGAAAACTTGCCATAGCGCACCCCTAATCTTTTTTATAATACGGACTCTCAAATCCGTCTGCCGGAAGATCAAGCCCCGGCGCCCAATCTATAGGCTGCGACATGATACCGCATATTGTCTCTACGCTGCCGTGTTCCGGGACATCTATTACCGCCTCATCGTGTACGGTAAAAACGACCCTGTATCCGCCAAATTTCAGATTTTCCAAGGCTTCCGCAAGGCAGTCCCTTGCTATGGCCTGCACAATGTTTTCTGTAAGCTTTCCACCGTACGTGTCCTGTACCTCCCACTTCTTTGCCATCTGGTTCATGCCATAATAATGGATGCTGTCCGCTCCGAACTGGTTTTGAGACAGGAACGGCTTTACATAGAAGAGTTTTCTTCCCGATGGAAGCTCCACGGTCAGGAAATCCTGCCCATGGGCAAAATTGCACTCCCTCCTTATGGTGATCCCTTTGATCTGCCTCACCGCGCCTGTTCTCAATGTACATACCGCTTCTTTTTCTATGTCATGCCAAAAGGCCACTATCTTTGCGTTTGTCTTTCTCCAAAGCCTTACGATGTCCGGGAGTTCTTCCTCTGAAATCCCCATGTTAAGCGCTCCCATCTGTTTAAGCGCCCCGACGCCGCCCTGGTATCCAAGCGCAAGTTCTGCGATCTTGCCTTTTTGCCGCAGGTGGCTGTTTGCCCCATGCTTTTCCACCGGAACGCCGAACATCTGAGAAGCCGATGCGCAATATATGTCTCCGCCTTTTTTGAAATTTTCCACCCTCCATGCTTCATCGGCGAGCCACGCAAGCACCCTTGCCTCTATTGCCGAAAAATCTGCCGATACGATCTTATTTCCATTTGAAGCGATAAAGCAGGTTCTTACAAGCTGTGAAAGAAGATCAGCAACATCTCCAAAAATCACCTTTATTGCGGACAGATTCCTTGCTTTGACAAGCGACCGCGCGATATCCAATATCTCAGTCTGGTTTTTCGTAAGATTTTGCACCTGCACAAGACGCCCTGCCCACCGGCCGGTTCTGTTGGCTCCGTAAAACTGCATGAGCCCCCTGATCCTGCCATCCCCGCAAGCCGCTGCCTTCATCGCCGTGTATTTCTTGATTGAAGTCTTCGACAATTCCCGCCTTATTTCAAGGACACGTTTTACCTTGGGATTTCTAACCTCCCGCAAAAGCTCTGCCACCGTTTCCTTTTGCAGGTTCGAAATTGTCTTTCCCATATTTTCTTCAAGCCACGGCTTAAGCTGTGCGGCGCTGTTAGGGTTTGCAAGACCGGTTATAGCCTTTGCCTCCTGCATGAGTTCACTGGATACAATACTTTCGAGTTCTAATGCGCCTTCTACCAGTTCCATATCTACTGCAACGCCATGGGCGTTCTGCATCTGGTCGCATTCCCACTGCCGCTGCACTTTATCCGGCACGGGAAAATCGGAAAGAAGCCTTTCAATTTCCATTTCCGACACGACGTCCTGCTTGCAATATTCTTTAAATGCCGCCCATTTATCAGGATCATGATGATACAAATTGCGTGTTCTCCCGCCATTTGATTTTGTCGGCTTGCAAGGCAGGCAGAAATACCTTACCAGGGCTTTTCCTGCCGCCATTTTCTTTTTATCCTGCGAAAGACCAAGCGCTTTGCCGATTGCATCAAGCCCCGCAGCATACCCGCAGTAAAGGCCGTGGAGCATAGTGCATTGCCACTGGCTGATATATGTCTCATAAAACTTGGAAAGGCAGTACCATTCAAATGCCGCATTATAGGCACGCTTTACTACGCCGGGGTCTTTAAGCGCAGACACGATATTTTCCGGGATCTCTTCTCCTGAAGCAAGATCGATTACCCTTACCGGCCCGCCGTCAAAGCTGTATGCGCAGAGCAAGATCTGAAAACCCGGGGATTGCACATATTTGTACAATCCCGCCTTGCCTATGTCTACATCGCTGTATGTCTCTATGTCCATAGACAGATGCCTCATTTTATGCCCCCGGTGTAAGCGGCATTCCCGCTATCGGGTCGACAGCAGGCGCTGCCTGCTGGAATGCCGCGCCGAATGCGTTTTGGGATGCCTGTGTGTATGCGGGCGCCGGTTGCCGCTGCACGGGCTGGGCCACAGGCGTCCCAAAATCCTCTGCTGCCGAGGTCCTGCCCCCGAGCGGCTCGCCGTCCGCCAGCTTTTGCACGTTATTGAGTCCTGCGCCTATGCCGGTATTCCCGCTGCTGCTGTACGCAAAGAAGTTTATTGATACCCTTGCATACATACCGGAATATACTTCGCTCTGGTCTAAAATCGGCTGTACTGCCTGGTTCACCACTGCCGGAGCCTGCTTGCTCGACGCTGTAAGTACCCAATGGCCTTTGCATTCGTCCCCGAAAGGCTGCCCGTTTTGCCTTGTTCCGTCCCCGTCATGCACGGGGGTCTTAACGACCGGCGGCAGCTGGCCGCCCCATTTATTCGTTACGCCCTCCTGTTTTGCTGCTTCCATTGCCCTGTCGATATTTTCCTTTGTGGCTGTGTCGGTTTTCGGGATCAGCAGGGTAACGCTGTACTTTGGTTCCTGCCCCGGGCTGTGTGCGTACGGTTTAAAAAGATGCGCGTACGATAACCTCACTTTGCCTGTAACTGTCTGCGTTGATCTTGCTGCCATTTATTTTTCCTCCTTAAAATCTTCTGCTGCCGCAGTTCTTAATGTAATCGCTTCCCTCTTATCCTCCTGCAAGGCAAGAGCAGGTTTTCCCTGCGGCTTTACCACTTGATCAGAAAGCAGCTCATTAAATTCTTTTTTGCCGATAAGTTTTTCTATGGATGCAAGCGATAGCGCTTTTCGTTCATAAAGCAGCGCTTCATCTATTCCTGCCCCTTTCAGTATCGCAAAAGCCTTTTCCTGGTCTGCAAAACCCCTTGTCGATCTTCCTTCAACGGCCTTCCATCCCGGGACCGTGCCGCCCCTTAATATCTCCTTGAGCGCCCATTCCTCAAGGCCATCTACCCACTGCTTGATGTCCCTTGCTTTTTTCAGGACTTCCCCCACTTCATCACTGGATAAAAACGGCGGCATTTTAAACTCTTTTTCTGCAAGCCCAAGGTTTTTATCTGCCCTGGCCCTGCAGGCATTTCCCGCCCGGCAGAACCTGCACGTCTCGTCTTCGGGTTTAAAATCGCCTTCGCCCCTGTACGCCTGTTCTGCCCAGGGCTTTATCTGCTTTATCCAGCGCTCGAGGCATTCTACCGTAAGCTCTGTTTGGCTATTATTGTCTATCCTGGGCTGAACGATGTGCATCACGATGCGTTCTATCGGGTAAAGCATGCCATATGCCTTTAATGCCCCTGCCGCATAAAGCTTTAGCTGCGGGTTTCCGCCCGCTGATATGCGGATTCCTTTGCCATATTTAAAATCTACTATGTGCATCGTGTCCCCGCCGATTATGATGCAGTCGCACGTCCCAAACCCTTCCGGTGCAGCATGGCTGTAATCCACTTGCTTTTCAACGGCTATGTATGGCGTCTGGCCAAAGCTGTGCATGATTGCCGAGATGTAATCAAGGTACTCTTCCGTATGCCCGTCCATTTCCTTTTGGTACAGCTCGTTTTCTTGCAGTTTCTTAAGCTTCCTCTTAAATGTGGCCGCAGGCTGTGGCTTGATATATTTCTGGCTGACTTTAAGCTCGCAGATCTCGTGCGCCAGAGTCCCTTCTTTGGCATGGACACTCCCCAGGTCAGGGAACTGTTCTTCAAGCCTTGCCGACGGGGCGCACGCAAGCCACCTGTGAGCTGACGACGCTGAAAGCAGTGCGTGCTTTCTTCCCCTGCTCATACCTTCGCCCCCATGTTCCGGAGTTCTGCCGCAAATGCCCCGTACTGCTCCTTTGGCAGGAGGGTAAGCGCCTGCACGCCAAATTTCGCCAGCAGCTCCTGTACCTGCTGGAGCTTGCCCGCATCAACAAGCTGCGTGGCTGCAAGCGCAAGGTCCTCCTGCGTGTATGCAGCCTGCTGTGTCGGTACTGCTATCGGTGTGTCCCGAATCGGCTGCGCAGGCGCTTCGACAGGCACGGCAGTTTGTGCCGCAATATCCCGCGCTCCCTGCACCAGGACGGGTTGTGCTGCTTGTGCCGTGGCAGGCTGCTGCGGCTGTGCCGTGGATATATCAAGCTGTGCCGGCTGCGGCCCGCCCTTTGCGCATTCTGCAAGGCCATCAAGCAGCCCCCTTGCCGCTGCATCCAGCATTTCATCCGCATTCATCCTGATCGTAATCTCCATTATTTTTCCTCCCTTATCTCAACTACAACCGCTTTGCCTGGGTCTATCCCCAGCTCATTCATGTGCGCCTTCCTTATGTACAGCGTCCCGATCACTGGGTTCTCGCCAGCTTCCTTGAACCTTACGGCTCCTTTTGTCTCTTTTTCAAACTCAAATTTTATCCTGGTTGGCATTTCCCCTCCTGCGGCATCATTTAATTGATTTGTTTTTCGTTTTCGCCCCGGGGATTGCCATCCCTTTCATGGGGCGCTTGTTTCATTCCCTCCTTTTCCCCTTTTGTCCTGCCAAGCTCCCGCCCGCACATATTGCAATACCGGGATACCCGTTCGAGCTTTTTGTGTCCGCAAAATGGGCATTCCCTGCGCGGATGCATCCCCGCCAGCCTCTCAATTTTTTTCTTTAACTTCACCATCATTTCCTGTTTCCCTCCCGGTTCAGCCTTGCCGCTTCCGCCACCGCGCCCGCCTCGTCCTTGTACGCCCTTGCGGTTTCCACGTCCCCGCCGCAGAATCCTTTCCCGCTTCAAATCCCAGCGCTATCAGCGCAATTACTATAATTGCAAACACTGCCCCATTCATGCCTTCCTCCTATGTAGGGCTGGCTTGTCAGCCCTCATCTTTCTTCTCTGCGGTAACCGTAAGCTCTGCATCATATTTGTTGCTAAGGATATAGCTTAATGTTTCGCAAAACTTATTGACATTTAAACCCATGCTTCCACCTCCTTTTCCTATGGTTTCCAAATTTTGTGCCTGCTACTCCCATCCCCCGCCGGTTTTCACGGATTGTTTCGCCCGATCATCCTTGCCTGATCTATATATGCCGTCCATGATTACCATGCCCTGCATGATATCCAACACCCGGTTTCTTTTCTCCTGCGGAAGCTTGTCTAAATCACAAACTACATCTTTTATCAGCTTTCTTTTGTTTTCTTTCATTCTCCCCCACCTCCATTTTGTTGATGGACTAAGTATATCAATCCATATTGTGTTTGTCAACTCGTTTTTTGTTTGTTTTTTAGTTGACTAACAAATATCAAAATGGTATACTGAAACCACATTGAGACCGGACAGGAGGTTCACTTGTGGAAATACATGAACGGATACAAGCATTAAGAAAAGAATTGGGATTATCAAGAAGGGCTTTCGGCGAAAAATTGGGGGTCAGCGGCGATGTGATCAGCAATATAGAATATAACCGCCTAAAAAAACCGGAACAAAAAGAACCGATCTATAAATTGATCTGTACAGAATTTGGGGTCAGCTACCAATGGCTTGTACACGGAAGAGGGCAACAAGAAGCAGATGGAAGCGATGAAGCCCAGAAAATCGTAGATTCAGTAATGACATCTAACGACGATTTTGCGAAAAGCGTCATTGTCGCATTCGCAAGACTGGGAAAAGCGGAATGGCAGGTAGTGAAAAAAATCATTGACGACATCAAAAAAAGCCCGGATTAGTTTCCAGGCTTATGTAGATAAAGATATTCAGCAAGCTTATAAATCCTTTTGAGCGATTCTTCATCCGTGATTTTGCTGAGCAATTCAATAATAAGCTGCTTATAATCCATGATTTATAACACCTCCCATTAATATCTGCCGATTGCGGCTGATCATGATTTAGGTGTGCGCACACGGTTAATGTATCGGTATTTTACCATAAAAATAACATTTGTTTCAATGTTTCGACAATTTTCGACATATGTTTTATTCACTGCATATTACAATGCCGTCACGTTATTTTTCACATATCGAGCATTAAAAGGAGGAAGGTGAAATGAACGAATGATTGGCCATCACAGAAGAATGAATAAAACAAAGCCCCCACCGCAAGTGAGGGCAATGCATGAGGCTGTATGGTACAACCCCTAACCTAGACAATTAGAATTGTACCATCTCAGCCCAGAAATTACAAGTTTTTGGGTATTTTTATGCCCATTTTTACCAAAAATACACGAAAGCGGCCGCTTCCATAAAGACGCATACAGATTAAAACATTCATCACAGACAAAGATGCGCATTGGTTAAAGCTTTCAAAAACAAGCAGAGAGGTGCTAACATGAGATGTGCAATTTATATCAGGGTTTCCAGCGCAGAGCAGCGCCGCGAAGGCTATTCCCTGCCCGAACAACGCAGGGTCTTAACGGAATATGCGGAAGAAAAAGGCTATAAGGTCGTCGATGTTTACGCCGATGAAGGCATATCCGCTTCTAAAAAGCCGCATTTAAGGCACGACTTCCAGCGGATGATGCGCGATGTGGAATCAGGCCGCATCGACATCATCATCTTCATCAAGCTCGACAGGTGGTTCCGTAACGTCGGCGATTACTACCGCACGCAGGAAATCCTCGACCGGCACGGCGTGAAATGGGAAAGCGTATTTGAAGATTACGACACGACGACCAGAACCGGGCGGCTGAACCTCAATATCAAGCTCACCATAGCAGAAGATGAAGCCGCCAACACGTCAGAGCGTGTCAAATTCGTGCTGAATGCGAAGGTAAGGAACAAAGAACCCAACACCGGAACGCAGCCATTCGGATATAAGATCGAAAAAACGGACGGCGTGAAACGAATCGTCAAAGACCCGGAAACGCAGGCGGAAACCGAAGATATGTTCCGCATGTTCTTCGCCACAAAATCCAGTTATATCGTTACGAATTACATCAACGAAACCTATGGGCGAACCCTCGCCGATACCACCATCGCCCGCCGCCTGAAAAACATAGCATATACCGGGGAATACCAGGGAATACCCGATTACCGCCCCGCCTACATCACCCATGAACAGCACGCAGAAATATTAAAGGCATTCGGCATGCACACAAGGACAGCACAGAAAAACAAAGTCTACCTGTTTGCAGGCATGGTATACTGCCCCGAATGCGGCAGGGTCATGGCAAGCTGCACCAGCAATAAAAAAACGCTTGGATACCGCTGCCGTTACCATTATCACCAAGGATGCAGCTATAAACACATGGTCAAGGAAGAAGATATCGAAGCATACCTTCTCGACAACATCGGAAAATCGCTTGCGTGTTACTCTTTAAGGATTGCCGCAAAAAGTAAAAATAAGGCTGCTGCCAGCCCGAAGAAATATGAAAAACAGCTTGAACGGCTCAACCATGTATACATCATGGGGAATATTTCAAAAGAAGAATACCAGAAGCAGTCATCGAAGCTCAAGGCAAAACTAGCCGACCTAAAAGCAGAAAACAGACAACCCTCCTCCATCCCGAAAGACGTGATACAGCTTCTCTCGGATCAAAACTTTCCGCTCCTGTACAATAAATTATCCCGTGCGGAGAAGAAATCCCTTTGGAGAAGCAGTATCGATAAAATAACCGTGGATGGCAAGATGCCAAGCGCCATCCATTTTATCGAGTAAAAGATATCCCCTAACCTGCGTAACCGTTCTGTCTAGCAGTCAGGTTACCCTTGTCAGTCTGGTCATAGTTCGCAAGACCAAGCTCGTTTGCAACTTCTGTCTTCAAGCTCTTTAATGCAGGCTTTGCGCTTACATTCATCTTATCCTGTAATGACATTGTTTCTCACCTCCTGTACTAATAATTTGCCCCAAGGCGAGAAAAGTATTATATGCAATTATTGCATCCGCTGCCGCCATTTCCCATGGTGCGGATTTCCTCTGAAAATCGCAGAAAACGCTACAAATTTAAGCTGAAATCTTCGCCAAACAATTTTGCAATGCGCCGCTTCAGCTCCTGGTTTTCCACAGATGCCAGCGACGGGTCATCCTGCAAAATGTCTTTTGCCGTCTCCTTCGCATGATGGAAAATCTGCAAATGCTTTGATAAATCTGCAATATTCAAATCGGGGATTCCATGCTGGCGCATCCCGAAAATCTCGCCCGGTCCTCTCAGCTTCAGATCCTCTTCGGCGATGTAAAACCCGTCGGACGAAGCTTCCATGATTTCGCCTCTTTTTTTAGCGATTTCCGATTCCCCTTCGAGAATCAAAAAACAGAACGACTGATGCGCGCCCCTGCCGACACGGCCCCGTAACTGGTGAAGCTGCGCCAGGCCAAAACGCTCCGCATTTTCGATCACGATAACGGTCGCATTGGGAACGTTAATCCCAACCTCGATCACCACGGTAGCAACCAGGATGTCGATTTCGCCTTCATAAAACTGCGCCATGATCCGGTCTTTTTCCGCCTGCGCCATCGCGCCATGAAGCAACGCTACTTTATGCGCCGGAAACCTGCCGGAAAGCTCCTCCGCTGTCCGTTCCGCAGATTTTGCATCCAGCACGTCCGAATCCTCGATCAACGGCGTTACCACATAAGCCTGCCTGCCCTCTGCAAGCTGTTTTTGCACAAAACCATAACATTTGTCCCTGCTTTTTGGGGTCAGGCTTTTCGTCACGATCGGCTGCCTTCCAGGCGGCAGCTCGTCTATCACCGAGACATCCAGGTCTCCGTAAAGGATCACGGCCAGCGTCCTGGGAATCGGCGTTGCGGTCATGACCAGGATATTGGGATTGTTTCCCTTCTCCTTTAGCTTCATCCGCTGCCCCACGCCAAACCGATGCTGTTCGTCGGTGATCACAAGCCCCAATTTAGCAAATTCCACCTCTGGCTGTATGATGGCGTGCGTGCCGGCGAGGATTTCGATCTCCCCTGTCTTTAGTTTCTCCAGCGTTTCGCGTTTTTGTGCGGCTTTCATCGAACCGGAAAGAAATCCCACCGCAATCCCATGCGCCGCAAAGCTTTTGCAAAGGCCGTCGAAATGCTGCCTGGCGAGGATTTCCGTAGGCGCCATCAAGACGGACTGAAAGCCGCTTTCCGCCGCCTTGTACATGGCGATCTCCGCCACCGCAGTCTTGCCGCTGCCCACATCTCCCTGCACCAAGCGGTTCATCATCCGCCCGCTTTCTAAATCCTTTTCAATTTCCCGCACGCACCTTGCCTGCGCCCCTGTCAGCGGATACGGCAAGGAATTTATGTATGCATCCGTTTTGGCATCCTTTGAAAAAGCAATCCCCGCGGAAACCTCCCCCATATCCTGCCGCGCCAGCAAAAGACCCGCTTGCAGCACCAAAAGCTCATCGAAAACCAAGCGGTATTTCGCTTCCAAAAGCTTCTGTTTTTCCTGGGGAAAGTGAACGTTTTCCAATGCATAAGAAAGGCTGCACAGCCTGTTTTTTTCACGTATTTCCGCCTTGAGAAAATCTTCGGCGTCCGCATACAGCGTCCGGATGGAAAGCTGCCAGCTCCGCATCTCCTTCTGGGTGATTCCCTTTGTCAGCGGATAAACCGGAAGAATGCCCGCATTCATTTCCCCCGCATCGCCAAAATCGGGATGAACCATCTGCATTTTGCCGAAACTGCGGACGGGCTTGCCGTAAAAAACATATTCATGACCCTTTTGAAAACGCTTCAACAGATATTTCGCATTAAAAAAAACTACCTCGATCGTGCCAGTATCATCCGATATGAGCAGCCGCAGCAGTTGTTTTCTCCCATATTTGTATCGGTCGGCCACGACCAGCGCCACTTTGCCCGTCACGACTGCCGGACGGCCTTCGGTAAGCTCGCTGATGCTGGTCTTGTTTCTCCGGTCCTCGTAATCCCGCGGGAAAAACAGCATCAGGTCTTTCAGGGTTGCGATATTCAATTTGCCCAAGGCTTCCGCCTTTTTCGGGCCGATTCCTTTCATCCGGGTTATCTTGTCATCAAGCTTCATCTATTTGCTCACCTCGATATGCCTTCTGGCAATATTCTTGGACAGGATTCCCGTCACGACGACCGTAACCTTCGATGGCTTTTGTTCCAATATTCTCCCGGCATATTCATAGATATGGTCTATTATCTCCCCTGTAATGCTTTTAATACTCGTGCCAAAGCGAAGCACTACATACACTTTGATTGCAAGCCCGCCTTCTGTCTGAACGACCTCAATGCTGCCGGCTTCTTCATCATAGAGATTGATCTTGGAAGCGATTCCCGGCACGACATTCATATACTTGCCTTTGAAGTTATGCAAAAGCGCTTTTCCATCGCTGTCCGCCACTGCACGCATGACAATTTTATTGATGATGCTTTGTGAAAAACGAATGTCTCCTAATTTCGTTTCAAAATCAAACACAATGCCGCTCCTCCCCAAAAATTTTCTTCCTTCTTATTGTACCACAGAAAGCCTTTTATGCACAACGCCTATCGTTTTTTCATATGATAAGGCAGGGGGAATTGTTATGAACAAATACAGCTGCCGGAAATGTCCGCCGCCAAAACGAAAGCCAAAGAAGAAATGCCCGAATAAAAAGCTCGGCCTTGCCATGGTACTGCTCGGCGCAGTAACCGTATTAGCCTTGTTCCTCCCTGTAAAGTACTGGGTTTTGCTGCTGAGCATCGCACTGATCATCTTCGGAATCATTTTACTAAAAAATAAATAAGCGCTCACGTATCCGTGAGCGCCGCTTTCGCATAAAGTCTTAGATGGCACGGTTTACTTTGCCTGACCGCAAACATTTCGTGCATACTTTCGCTTTTCTGACTGTTCCGTTATCATTGATTCGTACTGTTTGAATGTTTGCATTCCACTTTCTTCTCGTATGTCTGTTGGAATGGGATACATTATTCCCGGAAACCTGGCCTTTTCCACAAATTTCACACCTTCTTGACATCTGCCGCACCTCCTTATACATATGGTATCTAAATGCTTTCGCTGTTTCATTTTTCATGATCCGTACCCGCAACCCGTACGATTGCCCTACAGGCTCGAACAAATGACATTATACCATACTGGTATGCCAAACACAAGGATTTTTTTCAGCGGATTTTTGCTGTTTTTCCCAGTCCTCCTGCCGCTGCGCCTTAACCGTTCCAGATCACAACCTGGCCGCCCGCCCGGGTTTTGTTCATATCGATGACCCTCTGGTTGCTGCTGCCGCGAAACGCCAGCGTTAAATCACGCTTTTCTTTCTGGTATGGTCCATCGATCAGGATATCCGTAAGCGCCAGAAGCTCCCCGACCGCAGGTTTTCTTACAGACAGTTCCTGTAACTGCTCCAGGGTATAGCCGCTAAAGGAAACGACCGATAAATTCCGCTCCTTGACCTTCCTCGCTAGGCTCGCAAAAGCCTCCGGCTGGCAGAACGGCTCTCCCCCGGAAAAGGTCACGCCCGCAAGCAGCGGATCTTTGTCGATCTCCGCCAGAAGCTTTTCGATGCTGCATACCGTCCCGCCGTCAAAATCATGCGTTTCGGGGTTGTGGCACTCCTCACAATGATGCGGGCAGCCCTGGCAAAAGACCGCAAAACGGATGCCCGGGCCATCGACGATCGATTCCCGCACGATGCCGGCAAGCCGCAGGGAATCAGGATTTTGCAAGGAATCAGCCTTTTCCATTACAGCGCCTCCATTTCAGCGCCTAAGCTATGCTTTACCCGGTCCTTTTCCTCGGCCGTCTTCGCATCGTTCCAGTTGTCCATCGTCCCCACCAGATAGCCGGTGATGCGCCTGATCCGTTCAAAACCTGCATCGCCGTCATCCTCCGTCCGGTGGCAATGCGGGCATTCGTTATCGATGATCCCCGTATAACCGCAGACCGGATCCCTGTCTACGGGATGGTTGATCGAGCCGTAACCTACGCCGCTCTCCTTCATGCACCTGACAACCTGCTCGAATGCATCCAGGTTCTTGCATGGGTCGCCGTCAAGCTCCACATAGGTGATGTGCCCTGCATTGGTGAGCGCATGGTACGGCGCTTCCAGCTTGATCTTATCAAAGGCATTGATATTGTAATAAACAGGAATATGGAAGGAATTGGTGTAATAATCCCTGTCCGTAACGCCTTCGATCACGCCGTACTTCGCCCGGTCGATCCGCACAAACCTGCCCGAAAGCCCTTCGGCAGGCGTAGCGATCAGCGTGTAGTTAAAGCCTGTCCGGCGCGTGGCGTCATCCATCTTCTTGCGCATAAAACCGATGATTTCAAGGCCCAGGCTCTGCGCTTCCTGCGTTTCTCCATGGTGGCTCCCGATGAGCGCTTTCAAGCACTCGGCCAGCCCGATAAAGCCTACCGTCAGCGTGCCGTGTTTCAATACCTCCGCAACGGAATCCTCGGGCTTCAGCTTGTCCGAATCCAGCCAGATTCCCTGCCCCATCAGGAACGGATAGTTTTTCACCTTTTTAGAAGCCTGTATCTTGTACCGTTCCATCAACTGGCTGATGCACAAGTCCACCTTCCGCTCCAGCTCTTCAAAGAACAAATCGATATCGCCATGCGCTTTAATGCCGATCCGCGGCAGGTTTACCGATGTAAAGCTCAGGTTTCCCCTTCCGCCGACAACCTGCCTGCCCGGGTCGTAGTGGTTGCCGATTACCCTCGTCCGGCATCCCATATAGGCGACCTCCGTATTGTGGTCGTCTTCCTTGTAATATTGCAGGTTAAACGGAGCATCGATAAAGGAAAAGTTCGGGAAGAGCCGCTTGGCGGAAACCTTGCACGCCAGTTTGAACAGATCGTAGTTCGGATCGCCCGGATTGTAATTGATCCCTTCCTTGATTTTAAAAATATGGATCGGGAAAATCGCAGTTTCCCCGTTTCCCAGGCCAGCTTCCGTCGCCAGCATGATATTCTCGCTGACCAGCCTGCCTTCCGGCGACGTATCCGTTCCATAATTAATGGAGGAAAACGGGATCTGGGCGCCCGCCCTTGAATGCATGGTGTTCAGGTTATGTACGAAAGCTTCCATCGCCTGGTAGGTTGCCCGCCTGATTTCCTCGTTTGCGTATTTCGTCGCCTTCTTCTGCAATTTATCGATAAATTTTTCTTCGATAATCTCCTTGAGGCATTCCCGCTCGATTTCCTTGTAATTATTATCATCTGCAATGATCGGATATATGCCGTGTTTTTCAAAAATATCCTTGCCGATATCCTTTGCCCGCTCCACGCCATCATCGATGTCAAAAAGCAGGTTCAGCATCTTGCCCAGGTTCGTCCAATAGAGCTTGCGGAACGTCTTCTTGACGCCGTTTGCCATGCCGTAATCGAAATCAGGAATGCTCTGCCCGCCGTGCTGGTCGTTCTGGTTGGACTGGATCGCGATACACGCCAAAGCAGCATAGCTCTGGATGTCGTTCGGTTCCCGCAAAAACCCGTGCCCCGTCGAAAACCCGCCCTGGAACAGCTTCTCGATATCGATCTGGCAGCAGGTCGTCGTCAGCGTCAGAAAATCCATATCGTGGATGTGGATATCGCCTTCCCTGTGCGCTTTCGCATGTTCAGGCTTTAAAACAAACATTTCATAAAACTGCTTCGCACCTTCTGAACCGTATTTCAGCATCGTTCCCATGGCCGTGTCGCCGTCTATATTGGCATTTTCACGCTTGGTATCGTTATCCTTTGCCTCCTGAAAGGTAAGGTCCTCGTATATTTTCATCAGCCGCGTATTCATGTCCCGCACCCTGGTACGCTCCGCCCGGTAAAGGATAAATTCCTTCGCCGTCCTGGCATGTCCGTTCTCGATGAGGACTTTTTCCACCGCGTCCTGTATCTGCTCTACGGTCGGAATCTCATTGTGGCAGATCTCGAGCAGGTAAACCTCAACCTGCCTTGCCAGAAACTTCGCAGTGTCGTGATCCTTGCCGCCAAGCACCTTCGCCGCTTTATAGATGGCATCCGTAATCTTTTCAACATCAAAATCGACCGTCCTGCCATCCCGTTTTATGATTTGTTTGATTTGACTCACGTCTCATACCCCTCCTACTATATATTGTCTTATTTTAACGCACAATAGCAATTATACACCAAATACAGTCCCAGTCAATAACGATTTCTATATTTTATTGTATTTTTTGCAAAAGCACGCCATGGGAAAGAATTGGCCGCCATATGCAAAATCCGTTGTCTGCCCGTAATAAAAGAGTCTCCGCCGTTTTTCCGAAGACCCTTTTGTTGAAGACCCTTTCATTTATGCAATCATGTTTTCCAAAAATGCTTCTGCTGCCGGTTTGCCAGGCTTGTGCTTTGCGCTGGCAAGTTCCTTTAGCGGTTAACCCTTGACAGGCCTGTTTCGCTGCCTTAACAAATGCGGGTGTTCCTTGACGAATAAACTATCCTGATTTGCCTTGGCAGAATCCCATGGGCGTTCCTGCGAATAGCCGCCTTTGCGAACAGCCCTTTCAAGCCGCCTTGCTGCCGCTCCGAACGACGGCTCTGCCGGGCTGCCTGAAAGCCATTTCTACGGGCGGGCCCGCCGGGCTGCCACGGCAAAAAGACTTGCCGGCATCCGGGCCAGTCGCTCGGGCTAGCTATCTGGAAACCATTGCTACGGGCGGCGCTATGAAGCCGCTAACGCACCGCCAGGCGATCCCGCCGTTGTCCCGGACTGGCGCGCCTGCTAATTTTTGTCGCCGAAAAACTCCGACCGCAGCATCGACATCAAATGCAGGTCGTAATACCTGCCGTCCTTTTTCGTCGCATTCCTGGCCACGCCTTCGCCTTTAAAGCCCAGGCTTTCATACAGCGTGGAAGCCCTTTTATTTCCCGTATAGTAATCCAGCGTCACCCGCTCCATATGCAGGAAGGTGAAGCAGTACTCCAAAAGCTCATTCATGATTTCCCTGGCCACGCCCTTTCCCCAAAGGCTGGTATCGCCGATGTAGAACTTGGTGATATCAAGGGAGTCCGAATGCCGGTCGATGCGCGAAATATAGATCCTGCCGACGGGACTGCCGCTGTCACGGGAAACGATGGTAAAATCCAGCTTGTCATTGCTCAGCTTATTATACAGCGCTTCCGTCGTAACATCCTCATAGGTCCTGTCTTCATCAAAGGAAAGATACCGCGTCACATCGGGATCGGTCTCCCAACGGGCAAAGTATTCGTAATCGTTAAATTCAGTTTCCCTGATTAAAAAACTCTGGGTTTCCATCTGTTTCTCCTTCATACAATTTTATTAAGTTTTATCGAAACGCTACAATTTATTTTTTCCATATGTTATTATAATTATATTCATAAATCTAACAGGAAACAAGGAGAAATGTAAAATTATGAAAAGGTTTTTCCTATTTTTAGTCCTTGCCGCTTTCACAGCGGGTACATTATTGACAGGCTGCACCTCAACCCCTGAAACAGCCGACAGGAAAGAAGAACTGACAGCGATTATGGATTCTACTTACGAAGAATTGGCCGCCACCTTTTCCGGCAATACGGGGCAATACGACTTGGTTGCGGAATATCTCAAATCATGGGCAAACCAAAACGAAATAACGATCGCGGCAAACCATGAAAACTACATGGTGCTGGCAAACCCAGCGACAGAGGACAGCAAAGATGCAAAATCCACCGTCCTCCAGTGCGCTGTGGAAACGGGCAATTTCAAAAATTCATTGCAGCCGCTGGCGATCTCCCTCGCCGCCCTGCTCGGTCCCGAATCGCATGGGAAGATAACGCTGATCGTGACGGAAAACAATAACGGGCAGCACCTGGGCGCAACTGCAATCGATCCTGCCTATTGCCAATGCGACAGCTTCATCAATATGCAGCACAGCGACGACGTGCAGCTTTTCACCTCCGGCTCTTATGCGAACAACGCAGACATGACGACCAATATCACAGAAACAACGCCGTCCTATTCGCACGCCTACGCCATCACCTTATCAACGGCCGGCTACCACGACTTGTTCAATTTTGAAGGAAGGCGTTACCCGAATCCCGTGGAAGTGATCGGCAGCCTCCTAGCGTCGGCAAAGAGCAGCGGACAGCTTTTCCAGCTGGCTTCGTTTGAATGCGAAGCCACCGAAGGATACATCCCTTCCTCCGCCACTGCCGTCGTGGTGCTGGACGGCAACAACGTAGAAAGCTTCAATAAAAAATTCAAAAGCTCCTATCGGAATATGAAGGAACGCTTTGAAGAGCTTGAAGATAATTTCGTCTACACGTTTACGGAAACAACCATGCCGCCTTCCGTGATGACGAGCGAAACGAGCGACAATATCATCAGCCTGATGTACACCCTGAAGACAGGCATCTATCTGCAAGATGAGGATTCCGGCGATATCATCTCCGCTTCCGGCATTTCCCGCATCACGACCCTTGACCACAGCTTCCGGCTGTCCGTCGCATTCAGAAGCATTGAAGAAAGCGTGCTTACCGAAATGTCCGAGGTATTTTTAACGACTTCCGGTTTATGCGACATCCAGTATACGCCTTCTTCACCCCACAAGACATGGCCGTCCGCCGGAAATAAAAAGCCCGCCCGGTTTTTCTCCGATGCGCTCGGAGCAAAGGAAACCTTGTTCGATACGACGCTGCAAAGCGGGGAATGCGATATCTTCGCCGCAAAAGCGCCGCTCAGCATGATTTCATACCGGTGCAACATCCATCATGGGGAAGCGGCCCTGGCGAATATACTGAACTTCCTTACGCCGCCTTCTCAAAATTCTTAAACCTCCTTGCGCTGCTTTCGCAAAAATTTTAGGCAGCCCCACGCCGCTTTCCAAAAGTTTCAGGCTGCCCCTTAAAATTTAGGCAAAAGGGAGGTGGGAATTGCATAAAGCCATCTCTTGATGATGATAATGGGGCTTTGAAAAAATAAGCTTGCGCCCTTTGAAAAATCCTAAACGCCTCTATACCGCCTTCTAAAAATGAATTTGCGCCATGCCTTTGAAAAAATAAGCTTGCGCCATGTTCCTGTTTCTGGTAAAATTTAAACATATATTTTATTTTCTGGATAAACTTTAGGAGGTTTGTATGAAAAAATCAAAATGGCTCATCGCACTCATGGTACTTATTATGGCATTCTCAATGACTGCCTGCGGTGGCGGGGAAGAAGAAGCGGCAGAAGAACCAGCGGCGCCATCGGCTGACTGCTGGGCAGACCAATACGTTGCGCTCATCGAATCAGGGGAAGCAAGGGATTTTGCTGATTACGACGACATGAAAGCGAAACTGGATGAATTCCGTGAAGAATGCGGCGCAACTTACATCTATGCGCTGTCGCCTGGAAAGGATGGCGTCCCTTCCCTGGACGGGGACACGACGGAAAGCGGCGCGTTCCTCATCACGATCGATGGGTCTGATGATCCTGATGACTGGGCGGAAGACTACGGATGGGAAGTACAGTTTACCGAAGCATGGGACGGCACGCCAGCAGCGGCAAGATCCGCATGGGACAACGACGATGCAGGCGATAACCACGATATCTGCTGGTCCGCATTCGCACCTGTCTATGACAGCGAAGGCAACGTCGTATGCATCCTCGGAATCGACTATCCATGCGCTGACATCCTGAAAGATTATCCTGCATGGAACAGGGACAAGGATGAATGGAACGGTTACGAAGATGAAATCGGGGAAGAAGTCCCTGCTGACGTCCAAGCAGTTAAAGATGAGACGATTTCCCTCGTGACGAAGTATGCAGAGGCGTTGAGCCACCCGCAGGAATAGGTTTTGCATTTAAGCATGGCGTAACAACACTGCGCAGTTCCGATGCTGTACCGCCAACAAGAATAAGCTTTTGCATCGGTTAACCGGTAAAACCAACACCTTGATAGACTAGTTATTAAAAAACATCCCCGCGCCTAGCGCGGGGTTTTCTTTATGCAAAAAAGCTGTCCCCAGGCGAATCTGTTGGCAAGCTTTTTTTAATATTTTAACATCCTAAATGTTTCGATTGCGAGATCAAGCCTCCCCCTCCCAAGCAGAGTCCCCGACTGTCTGTCGCTAGAGCAAGCTTCCCCAGGCAAAACCCTTGAGGGTCTACTGCTAGAGCAGGCTTCTCCAAGCAGAAGCCCTTAACTGTCCAGCGGAAAGCCGCCTCCGCTTGCGGCAGGGAATTTCATCCGTGTCCATCACCCTGACGCAACATAAAAAGCCGCCTCCGCCTGCGGCAGGGATTCCCCCGCCTAAAAAATCAAACCTTGCAAACGCTGTATATTTTTGCTTTTTTGCGGCAATTATACAGAATTTTTCATAATTTACCAATTCCTCCTGCCACTATTTCAACCGCACGAAGTTCGATGTCGCAGAGGCAAGGCATTTTTCCGTCGCTTCATCATAAGCCTTTGCCGAAACCCGTACGAGCGTCCTGCCCAAATGAATGACCTCCGATTCAATGCGGAAGGCTTCTCCTCGAAATGGCCTGATATAGCTCACCGCTAAATCAGCCGTCGTGACGTCGCCTTCAGAAAAGGCGGCCACGCTCATCCCCATCGCCGTGTCGAACATCGCCGCCACAGCGCCTCCATGCAGCTCGCCCCGCTGGTTTTGTTCCCACTCTTTTTTCTCAAACCGTATGGCGCTGGTCATTTTCCCTTCATCATAACCGCAAACCTTTGGCGCTAACATGGCATTCATCCTATGTTCCGCATTTTTTGTGATATTGTTCATGATTTTCTGAAACTTGTCCTTCATATCCATTCTCCTCGCTAAGATGTTTGATTTGTGTACATTATAGCACGCAAGCTTATCACAGCGTACTTCAATGAACGCTTCCCTACGGCAACGCCGTATCAGTCAATGCGTTCATTATAGCACAAAGCCCCCAGAAACCATCAAGCGGATTCAAACACTTTCAAAAATCACTGAAAAGCAATAACAAAGCCTTGCGTTTTCCCCATTCAAGCTAGTATGAAACGATTTTTAATAAATCACAATCAATCATTTTCCTTGTGTTTCCATGCAAAACTTAAAAACATATTGGAAATATAAAATGCGATTTCTTCGATTGAAATATCCGTCGTATTGACGCAAAGGCCATAATGATGCTTTCCGCCCCATGTCTGCCCGGTAACAAGGCTATAGGATTCAACCTGACGCTGTTCCACCTCAAGAATGCGATGCTTTAATTCCTTTGCTGACAGCTCCTTGTTCCATTTTCCTTTCAAGCGGCATCGTTCCTGTTTGCGCCCAATATCAGCATAGACAAAAATGCGATATGGCTTATAGCAAGAAAGAATATAATCCGCACAGCACCCAACAATCACGCAATCTGATTTTTCCGCTAATTCTTTCAAAAGGTTGCATTCTGCAGTCCGCTGCGCATAATCCTTCGCAAATTCTACCCGCCGGGTCATCTCCGCAATCATTTCATAATCATAGTATTCCATATGAAGTATTTTTGCAAGGCGTCTTCCTAACTCCCGCCCGCCGCTGCCAAACTCACAGCTAACAGTGACTATTCTGTGCATCTGTTTACCCCCTTAACGGCTTTCGTTTATCGATATATTTTCTGCAAACGATAGCAGACTGGATGGACAGCTCTGTATCGACAGCATACGCAACAACAAGCATCGTGCTGATGAGGCCGCTAGCCGCCGCCGGAATTTCCAGTACGGCATTTTCTAGGAAAGGATGCAAAAGTTTTATTTGCATTACGGTAAACAGCCCCCAGCCAAACGAACAAAACGGACAGATATATCCGTTCAAATTAAAGCGATTGCCGCTGTAATCCCAATACCTGGCATGAAACAGACTTTGCAACATCACGCCCGTAACGTATTCCAAAACGGTGATCCCCAGCATTCCAAGCAAAAAAATGAACAATATATTGTCTTTCACCGATGAAGTGAGCAAGAGATTGATGATTGCCCCAAAGCCATACATTGGAATGAGAGGGCCATATAAAAATCCCCGGTTCACCCACTTCCTTTCATGTGCCGAAACATACAAACACTCCCAGACCCAGCCAAGAAAACAATACAGAAAGAAAAACAACAGCCATTGCACGAATGCGTATTGCATCAATAATTCCCTCCTTTCACAAAGACAGTTCCTTCCGATCCACACGCCGCTTCAAAATTAGGGCTAACAAGGCAGAAAAAATCCTTGCCAAAACCGTGCTCCACCAGATCATGATCTGCCCGCCAAACAAAGGCGGTAAAATAAACATCAATACCAACATGAACAATGGTTCGATAAAGGTCAGGATATAAGAAAAAATGCTTTTTTCCATTGCATAAAAGCTCGCAGTCGTAATGCGGAGAATCGCAACAAAAGGCACGGAAACCAAAAAAATAGGCATAATTCCGGCAATCTGGACGTTGACCTCACCCGATGCCCCAAATAATGCACCAAGGCTCTCCCGGGTCAGATACATGACGATGCAGCCAACGACGGATAGCATAAATGCAAAACGCCGCCTTTTTCCGTCCGCCGTATGGCTGTACGCCACTTTACAGCATTTTGTCCTGTCAGCCTTATGCACGTCCTTCGCAGTACAGCCATTTTCCGCAAAGGAACATCAAAAAAAGGCATCAAAGCATATAGCCCTGATCCCTTTCCAAATACGGTGTGGCATTTATGTAACGATAACGCCGCTAAGCGTCGTTTTTCATTTCTCTTTCAAGCACGGTATTAAACAATGTAACATTGTCAACCATTTGCTGCACCCTGTCGCTTCCCATAACCTAGAGCACACGATGTTCCAGTTCCCGTAAAGGTGTTAAAAGTTCCTTTGAATACGCAATCCCCTTTCCGGTTAATGTAACCTGCTTTTCCCGGCGATCCGCACAGCCAGGGACAAATTCGATATATTCGTCTTCCTTCAAGGAGCGGATTACACTGTTGACCGTCTGTTTTGCCAAGCCGGTACAGATACAGATTTTTTTCTGCGTCATCGCCTTTTGCCCGTCCAAAACATACAGAACAAGCAACAGATAGTAGTTGATATTTTTTGAAGTTGCCCAGGATCTGTATAACCCGTTTGCCTGTCCCCACGCACCCCATAGTTTCTGTTCATCCGCAAGCATAGCGTCCCTCCCATCTCATCACGCTAAATCCTATTATAGTATCCATACATACTTTTATCAAGCCCTCTGAACAAACATCCATCGGATGCCCTATCGCAATTATTGATTATTGCTATTGCTAAAAACCTAAACCATATGCTGCCGATAAAACGATAATCCCTGCGCCTCATTCTCCTAATACAGACAGCCCAAACCAGCGGCATATGCCGATAGCAATCCATCAGCTTGCTTCCGCATCCGGTGTTCAATTCCTTTTCTGCAACAATGCGACGCACTCCGTATGCTTCGTCCCCGGAAAGTTATCAAACGGCTTCACCGACACCACCCGATACCCGTAATACTGCATATAATAGAGGTTGTCCGCCAGCGACTTCGGATTGCACGAAATGTAGACAATCTGTTTAACGCCGTAGCTGATGATCCGATCCAGCGCATCCGGAGAAATTCCTACCCGCGGCGGATCGACCACGATCACATCCGGCTTATCCGCCAAGGTTTTCAGCGCTTCAAACACATCGCCTGCGATAAACTCGCAATTTTCCAGCCCGTTCAGCGCAGCGTTCGCCTTCGCGGATTCAACAGCCTCCTGGGCAAGCTCAATCCCGACCGCTTTCCCCGCCTTCTTCGCCAACGCCTGCGTAATCGTCCCCGTCCCGCAGTAAAGGTCAAATGCCGTCTTGTCCGCAAAATCATCGATTAGGTTAAGCGCATAGGAATACAAGTTTTCCACGGCATCCACGTTCGTCTGGAAAAAGGAAAATGCGCTGACCTTAAACCGCAGCCCCAAAATCTCTTCCATATAATAATCCCTTCCATATAGGATTTTCAATTCATCGCAATACACCGCATCGGCTAGCCTGTCATTGATCGTCCGCAAAACGCCTGCCAGCTTGTTTTCCAACGGCAAAGCCCGCAGCATTTCCACGAACCCCGCTTCATCAAACCCCGCCTCGGAGCTGGTGACAACATTCACCAAAAGCTCCCCTGTCCTGATGCCGCGCCTTACGATCAGATGCCGCATCAAACCCTTGTGGGTCTTTTTATGGTAATGCGAATACCCCTTTTCGGTCACAAAATCCAGCACCGCCCGCAGCACCCGGTTGAAGTCATCATGCACCAGCTGGCACGCATCCACAGTAACGATGGACATAAAATGCTTCTTCTTATGCATCCCCAGGGTCGTCGGTCCGCCCTTTTCCATGTCGCCAAAGGTATATTCCATCTTGTTCCTGTACCCGAACCTGTCCGGTGCAGGCGCAATCGGCAGCAGCGTCCCATAGTCGATATTTTTCTCCGCCAAAAGCCGCCGCACTTCCCCAGCTTTATTCGATAATTGCTCCTCATAAGGCACGCCCTGGTAAACACAGCCGCCGCACATATTGCTATCCTTGCAAAGTTCCATTCTGAATCGTAACCTCTCTTCTATATCTTTGACACCTTCTCCTAAGCCACATCGCTATACCGTGATACAATGAAATTTAAAAAGTTTGCTAGTGTTAATCCTTTTGCACATAAAGGATGAATTTCAGCAATATTCCTGTCTTATACCGCTTCCATATGAAGAAAGCAGAAAATACGGCTTTCCTGCAAACCTTGTGGCCTAAAACCTGCCGTACGCATCGTAAAATTCCCGCTTATATTCCAAAAACTTGTCCTCTTCGATCGCTTTCCGGATATGCTTCATTGTGTTGACCAGGAAATGCAAGTTATGGTTCGTCATCAGCATAGAGGACAAGATCTCATCCGCTTTGAAAAGATGGCGTAAGTATGCCCGCGAATAATTCCGGCAAGTATAGCAATCACAATTCGGGTCGAGCGGCGAAAAGTCCTTCTCGTGGGCGGCGTTCTTGATATTGACCCTCCCCTGGGAAGTCATCGCCATGCCGTGCCGCGCAATGCGCGTCGGAAGCACGCAGTCAAACATATCGATTCCCCGTTCAACACCTTCAAAGAGGCAATCGGGGCTTCCTACGCCCATGAGGTAACGCGCCTTCTCTTTCGGCAGGCAATCGACGCACTCGTCCATCACCGCATACATGACCTCTTTCGGTTCTCCTACGCTAAGGCCGCCAATCGCATAGCCCGGCAGATCGAGATCGACAATCTGCTTTGCGCTTTCCTTTCTCAAATCAATGTACATCCCACCCTGCATAATGCCGAACAGGGACTGGTTTTCCGTGTTCTGATGGTACGCCTTGCAGCGTTTCAACCACCTCGTCGTCCGCTCCATGGACGCTTTTGCATATTCTTTGTCAGCAGGATACGGCGTGCATTCATCAAACGCCATAATAATATCAGAACCCAGTGCGTTTTGCACCTCCATGGACTTTTCTGGCGTCAGCATGTGCTTCGAACCATCGATATGCGAGCGGAAAGCAACGCCTTCTTCGCTGATTTTCCGCATTGCACCGAGGCTGAAGACCTGGAAACCGCCGCTGTCCGTCAAAATCGGCCTGTCCCAGTTCATGAATTTGTGCAGCCCGCCCGCCGCCTTGACGATTTCATGGCCAGGCCTTAAATAGAGGTGGTACGTATTGGAAAGGATGATTTCCGCACCCAGCTCCTTCACCTCCTCGGTCCGCATCGCCTTGACCGTGGCCGCCGTTCCCACTGGCATGAACACCGGTGTTTCAATCACGCCGTGCGGCGTGGTAACCCGCCCCCGCCTGGCTTTCGTCCGTGTATCTGTTTTTATCAATTCATAAGTAACCGCTGGCATATTGCCTCCTTTTTTGTACAGAATTTGAGTCCGTTACATTTATCCCCGCCAAATGAATATATGATACCACAGCGATGAAACTTTGAAAAGAATCCATCAAAAGAATCAGCTAAAATGCCAATCAAGACGTATATCGAAATCACATCCAGGCAAGGTAAGCAAAAAATATACCGAAAAGCCGATCAAGGACGCATCAAAATCCGCATTGAAAACACACCCAAGCAAGGCAACAAAAACACACCCAAAGAATCCGCTGAAAACCACGCCAAAAAATCAATCCATAAAAACGGTTAAAATCACGCCCGAACATAGCAAGCAGAAAATAGCTATAACAGCTATATAGAAGCGCCCTGCGTAAAAATGCCACGAAAAAACGCCTCCTGCAAAGCAATCTACAAATACGAGATAATCTGGCGGTATGCATCCTTTAACCGCTCATACGAACAGCCGCAGTTCGCAGGGCTGGTGGACGGAAGGCCGATCGATTCGACGCCGCAGATGGGAAAACACAGTTTTTTGTATAAGCTGGCCGCTTTCGCCCCCGTCGTAAAAACCGCCCGGATATCGGCCGCTTTCAGGATCAAATTCATGTCATTGGCAACAGGTTCTTTAATGCTGGCATCATCAGCGCCTTTGATCTCACAGCTATCCAGCACGTCCCATAGGGCGATGTGATGGCGCAGCAAAAAATCCTTGCGCGCATCTACGCTGTCAGGCGTTGGCTCACCGAGCAGATCCGCCAGCACCGGCCAGAACCGATTCCTGGGATGGCCATAGTAAAATCCCTGTTCCCGCGATTTTGGCGACGGAATGCTACCTAATATTAAAACCTTGGAATGCGCATCATAAAATGCGCCAAATTCATGCTCTACCCTCATCCGCATCTCCTTTTCACAGATATTGGAGCAAGGCTGGCTTCGCCGGTTCTCTATCAGAGGGAAAACTGCATCTAAAAAATCAGCGAAGCAGCCGCCGCTAAAAAATCGGCGAGACTGCCCTCATATCCAAATCCATGCTTACAAATGTAACATTCTGGTTCACAAAAGAAGCATCGCATCCCCATACGAAAAAAACCGATACCGCTCTTTAATCGCTTCCTCGTATGCCGCTAATATCTTCTCCCGATCGTACAGCGCCGAAATGAGCATTAAAAGCGTCGATTTCGGCAGATGGAAATTAGTGATCAGGCAATCTATGATCTTAAATTCATATCCCGGATAAATAAAGATGTCCGTATTTCCCGCACCCGGTTTCACTTGCCAAAAGCCGCCGTTCTTGCCCGCAACGCCGCCGAAATCTGTGTGCTGAACAGCAGCGCTATCGCCGGTCTGCTTCGCAACGTCGCCAACGCCGTTCGCTTTTTCAATATCTCTATCCCCAGTTCCGGCCGCTTTCCCAACCGCTCCATCTTCAGCTTCGGCCATTTTCCTAGAACCGCCATCCGCAACCGTCCCAGCAGGTACAAAATCCGCCGCACTTTCAACGGTCCTAGTGGATGTCGTCCCCACGGAAACAACCCTGCGCCCCTCCCGCTTCGCGCGGTTGATGAGCGCTGCGCTTTCCCCGCTGATGAAATATTCTTCAAAATGCATGGAATGCTCCTCGATATTCTCGCATTTCACCGGGCGGAACGTGCCGATTCCCACATGCAGCGTAACATAAGCCAGCTCCACGCCCTTCCGCCTGATCTTTTCCAACAGATCTTCCGTAAAGTGCAATCCCGCCGTAGGCGCTGCCACAGAGCCTTCCTCCCTGCAATACACGGTCTGGTATCGATCCGCATCATCCGCATCCCCGGCTCTTTCAATGTACGGCGGCAGCGGTACGCTGCCCATCTCTTCCAGCCGTTCCATGAACACGCCTTCATATTGAAATTCCACAATCCTGGTGCCATCCGCCCCGTAGTCCTTAACCACAGCCCTAAGAAGCGGCGATTCGCAAAAAAGCACCGCATCGCCTGGTTTTAAACGCTTTCCCGGCTTTACCATAGTCTCCCAGGCATCCCCCTCCAAGCGTTTAATCAGAAGAAACTCTATTTTTGCCCCAGTCCCTTCCTTTACGCCAAACAGCCTGGCCGGAAGCACCTTGGAATTATTCAGCACCAAGCAATCACCTGCTTGCAGATAATCAATAATATCAAAAAAATGCTTATGTTCCAGCTTGCCCGTATTCCTATGTACTACCAGCAATCTAGATTCATCTCTTTTGTCCGCAGGCTTCTGTGCAATCAGCTCCTGCGGCAGATGGTAATCAAAATCATCTATCCTCATACTCCTTCTCATCCTTCTGCACTTATTTTTCCATCCTTGCCTTTCGGCTTATTCTTCGATACTTACGTTCCAGCCCGCATATTTTTCTGCATTCCAGCCTGTATGCTTGTCCTCCATCATTCGCCGCATTCCGACCCGCATATTTTAATCCGCATCTTCCCTTGCTCATTGCCTGTATGCTTTGCCCCGCATCCATATACCTTCATGCTCCAGCTTTCAGCTTACATCCTCCTGCTGCGGGCCCATTCCGGCCGCTACTCACTAATATTGATGGATAACTGCCCTTCTTCGCATGAAATGCCCAAATGCCTGTATGCCTGCTCCGATACGACCCTGCCCTTCTGCGTCCTATGCAGGAATCCCGCCTGGATCAAGTATGGCTCATATACATCTTCGATGGTGACGCGTTCCTCCCCAATAGATGCCGCTATGGTGTCAATGCCCACGGGACCGCCCTTGAATCGCTCGATGATCATCCTTAAAATCTCGCGGTCCAGGCTCTCCAGCCCCATCGGATCGACGCCCAGCGCTTCCAGCGCCTGCTGCGTGATCCCTGCATTGATGCTGCCATCGCCCTTGACCTGGGAAAAATCCCTCACGCGCTTTAACATCCTGTTGGCCACGCGGGGCGTTCCCCGGGAACGCCTGGCCATTTCATCCATGGACGCTTCATCCACGCACACGCCAAGGATTTCCGCTGACCTGCCGATGATCTGCTTCAATTCATCCGCCGTATACATCTCAAACTTACAACTGACGCCGAACCGGTCCCGCAAAGGCGCGGACAAGCTCCCAGCGCGGGTAGTTGCGCCGATCAGCGTGAATTTAGCGATATCCAGCCGGATCGAACGCGCAGAAGGACCCTTGCCGATGATGATATCCAGCGCAAAATCCTCCATGGCGGAATACAAGACCTCCTCCACCGAACGATTCAGCCGATGAATCTCATCGATAAAAAGCACATCATTTTCATTCAGGTTGGTTAAAATCGCAGCCAGATCCCCCGCACGCTCGATCGCAGGGCCTGACGTGATCCTGATATCCACGCCCATTTCATTCGCAATAATGCCCGCCAAGGTCGTCTTTCCCAGCCCCGGCGGACCGTAAAACAGCACGTGGTCGAGCGGCTCGCCGCGCTGCTTGGCCGCCTCGATAAAAATCTTTAAATTATCCGCCGCCTTTTTTTGCCCGATATAATCCGCCAGGGTTTGCGGCCGCAGGGTTTTCTCACTGCGTTCCTCGCCCTCTCCCAGCTCGGCAGCCGTAATTCGTTCTTCGTAATCCATACTCCATACTCCGTCCTTTATCTATGCTCCG
Organism: uncultured Eubacterium sp.; assembly: GCA_946555345.1. Lineage (GTDB taxonomy): Bacteria > Bacillota > Clostridia > Peptostreptococcales > Anaerovoracaceae > Lentihominibacter. The sequence goes on from CAMNSS010000003.1 coordinate 123,030, forward strand.
TTATTTCATTTCTAGCCTGGTTCGTTTCCCAGGCTGTAAACAGCCTTGGCAGAAATCCATCATAGCCGCCCGCAGACTGCGAATAGCATCCGCTCCATCATAGCGGTCCGCAATCCTGCGAACCGCAAAAACTGCTCACACAGGAAACCCGTGCGATTCCGGACCGCAGCAGCCTGCGCAAAAAACCAGAGCAATCGCTGTTCCGCAACTTTGCCATCCGCAACGGCAGCTCATGCAGAAAGCCCATACGGTCGCCGCCTGCAAAAAACAGTTCACAAAATGAAATCTGCCCGGTTACGGTCCGCAATCCTGCCATCCGCAAAAACTGCGCTAAAATAAATGCTTCAAGGCCGTCTTGATATAGTCCTCTGCACTCAAGTTCTTTTCCTTTACCTGTGCCAGCGCACTGGATGCCTCTCCCCTCGTATACCCCAGTGCGATCAAGGCCGCAACTGCCTCCGCCCTTCCGCCGTCTGCGAAAGCTCCGCCTGCCAGCTCCGCCTGCACGTTTTGCGCCCCGTCCTGCTGGCCTTCTACCGTAAACTTGTCCTTCAATTCCAGCACGATCCGCTCAGCGGTTTTCTTGCCGACGCCATTTGCTTTCGTCAAGGACTTGGCGTCCTCAAAGACGACAGCTTGCTGGAGCTGCTCCAAGGTAAACGCCGATAAAATCGAAATCCCTGCCTTGGCGCCTACCCCGCTGACTGTAATCAGCTTCTTAAAAGCATCCAGTTCGCCTTTCCGGGAAAACCCGTACAGGCTCACATCGTCCTCCCGCACCTGCATCGCAGTATACAGCATGACTTCCTGCCCTTCTTCCGCCATGTAAGCGCCGGAATTTGCAGGAACGAAAATTTCATAGCCGATCCCATTCACATCTACAATGACGTACCCGTTTCCCTTGTCCGCCAAAATTCCCCGCACAAATCCAATCATTTGATCTTCAACTCCTTAAACCGTTTCCTCGTATCCGCCGAATGGCCGTGGCATATAGCGGCCGCCAGGGCATCGGCCGTATCATCCGGCCTGGGGATCTCTTTTAAATGAAGAATCGTCTTCACCATCATTTGAACCTGTTTCTTCTCGGCCCTGCCGTACCCAACGAGCGCCTGCTTGATCTGCAAAGGCGTGTATTCCTCGACCATAAGCCCGCCTTTGACACAGGCCAGGATCGCAACGCCCCTGGCTTGCCCCACCAAAATAGCAGTCTTCGCATTGGTGTTAAAAAAAAGCTGCTCAATGGATGCTGCGTCCGGCTTTTCTTCCTCGATGATTTCCCGCAAAGAATTGTAAAGGTGTTCCAGCCTGTCCGTCATGGGCATGCCCGCATCGGTCGTTACCGCTCCATAACGGTGCGCTTTAAACTGATTTCCTATTTTTTCAACCACGCCATAGCCCAATATGGCATAACCGGGATCAATTCCTAATATTTTCATGCCAGCTCCTTTTTCCCTATCAGTATACCACACAAACGTATGTTTGTCTATTGAAAAACCAATTCCGCGTGTGGTATAATTACTCATAATATCGCAAGCAATGCAGGAGGTTCGGTTATGCGCATTCCCAGACAAAACAAGATACTGGAACTCATTGAAAACGAGGAGATCGAAACGCAGGATAAGCTTGTATCCATGCTCCGGGATTTTGGCTACGAAGTAACACAGGCGACCATTTCACGGGACATCAAGGAATTGCAACTGATCAAGACTTTGTCCGCATCCGGCAAGTATAAATATGCAACAGCCGCCAATACCGGCAACCCCATGTCCGACCGGTTTTCCAATATTTACAGGGAAACCGTAAAATCCACGGCATATTCCGGCAATATCGTACTGTTAAAAACCCTGTCCGGTTGTGCGAACGCTGCGGCGGAAGCATTGGATTCCATAGGGCTTCCGCACGTCATCGGCTCGGTTGCAGGCGATAATACCATCATGTTCGTCGTGGACGACCCTAAAAACGCACCGGAGGTAGTGGGCATACTCGATAACATGCTAAAAAAATAAGGGGCTACAGATGATTCAACATATCTCAATCAAAGACTTCGCCATCATCGAAAATACATCCATCGATTTTCACGATGGCTTAAACATGATTACCGGGGAGACCGGCGCCGGGAAATCCATTCTGATCGAAGCAGTAAGCCTTGCGCTCGGCAGCAGGGCAGATACTGCTTTTGTTCGTTCTGGAAGAGAAAAAGCGCGAATACAGATGATCGTGGAGCATGGCGGAAGCGAACACATCATTACCCGGGAAATTTCCGCTTCGGGAAAGAGCATATGCAAGCTCGACGACGAAATCGTAACCTTGGGACACTTAAAATCGCTATGCAAAAAGTTCGCCGATATACACGGGCAATACGATCACCAGTCCCTGCTCAACCCCGACTACCACATCAAGCTGGTGGATCTTTACCAGAAAGAAAAAACAGATCCGGCAAAGGAAGCTGTATCCCAATGCTATGAAAAATACGCTGCGCTGAAAACGCAGCTGCGAAAACTGCTTGCGCAGGCAGACCAAGACAAACGGGAACAAGACTTCATGGCCTTCGAGCTCCAGGAGCTTCAGGATGCAAACCTGCAAATCGGCGAGGATGACGCTTTGGAAGAGGAAATTGCGCTTTTGCAGAACAGCGAAAAAATATATGAAAACCTGGCGGGCGCTTACCACATCGGTTCAGGACAGGAAGAACCCGTGCTTTCGTCATTGAAAAAAATGTCCGATATGCTTTCAGAAACGGCTGAATATTCGCAAGAACTGGAGGAGCTTTCCCGCAGGACGACCGAAGCGTATTATGAAGTGGAAGATATCTGCTCCTCTTTAAGGGACTGCCGCGACAGGAGCATATATTCCCCGGATGACCTCGACCGCAGCATCGCCCGCATAGAGACCATCAATAAGCTAAAAAACAAGCACGGCAAAAGCGTGAAAGCCCTGCTCGCCTATCAGCAGCAGCTCGAAGAACGCCTTTCCCAGATCGAAAACATGGACAGCGCCAAAGAAAGCCTGGAAAAGGAACTGGCAAAACAAAAAACGGCGCTGAAAGACGCCGCGGACAAGCTCAGCAAAACCAGGAAAGCGTCCGCAGCCGAGCTGGAAAAGCTGATCACAGCCGAGCTTGCACAGCTTAATTTTAACGATGCCGTCTTTTCCATCTCATTTCAAAAAGCCGGCGCCTTTACGGCAGACGGCATCGACGTCGTGGAATTTCTCATCAGCACCAACCGGGGAGAGCCGCTGAAGCCGCTCAGCAAGATCGCCTCCGGCGGAGAAATGTCCCGCATCATGCTGGCGTTCAAAAAAATCACCGGCGACTACGATGAAATCCCGACCATGATATTCGATGAAATCGACAGCGGCATCAGCGGCATCGCCGCCAGCGTCGTCGGGCGCAAGCTGGCTGAAATCGCAGCAAACCACCAGATCATATGCATCACCCACCTGCCGCAGATCGCAGCCTTCGGGCATCACAATTACAAAATCGAAAAAAGCGCCGATGAGACCATGACCTATACGACCGTCACCGCCCTCTCCCAGCAGGAAAAAGCGGAAGAAATCGCAAGGCTGCTCGGCGGCGCAAACATCACCGATACGACGTTAAAATCGGCTCAAGAGCTCATCGCCGCATCAACGCTTCCACCTGATCAAGCTGGTTCTCCGAAAAAACCATGATACCAGCTTCCTGCAACAACTCCACAGCAAGCCCCCGTCCTTCTGCCAGCGTTCCCGTAAAGCTTCCGTCATAGATCAAGCTGCTACCGCAGGACGGGCTTTTTTCTTTCATCACTGCGCAAAGCACGCGGTATTCCTTTGCCAGCCTTACTGCTTCTTCCGCACCCTTCTGGTACGCCCAGGTCACATCCTCCCCTGCCCTGGAAACGATGCGCGCGCCCTGCCTTTGGGCATCGCTTCTGGGAACGGGCAAGCCGCCGGACACTTCCGGGCATACGGGGATCAATCGTCCTTCTTCCTTCCATTTTAAAAATCTCGGATCAGTCTCCGCCTTACTCCTGCCATCATATCTGACAGGCTCTCCGCCGTATAAACACTGGCTGACCAAAATCTTATCCATGCATATCCTCCCCCATAAAACGAAACCCTGCAAAACCAGCTTTCCCGCCGCTGTCACAGCGGCAAATCCAGTTCAAATTCCACAATAGCAAATCCGCTTCAAAACCCAGATGAGTGGCGCGCAAACGTCCAAGAATACCCGCAAAGGGTTGCTTTGGAATTTCCCGAAAATACCCAAAAGCATCCTGGGCTTCACGCCAGACCGCAATATTGCCTAACGCAATGTATCCTGCGCCATAAAAATTAAGAGATGGACAATCCATCTCTTAATACAAAACTACCATTATTCCTACGAAAAGCGGCTATGCTTCTTCGACGGAAAGATCTGCATCTTCTCCTGCGGAAGCCGTTTCCTCTTCGCCTTCTGCCGGCGGATCGATCGTTTCCCTGATGCTGAGGCTGATTCTCTTTCTTTCCTTATCGATTTCGAGAATCTTCGCCGATACGATCTGCCCTACGGACAATTCATCATTGATATTGCCCACTCTCTTATGGGCAACCTCGGAGATATGTACCAGTCCGTCAAGACCCGGCTCGAGTTCTACGAAAGCGCCGTATTCCTTGATCTGTACAACCTTGCCTTCGATAACCTGTCCCACTTCGTAGTTGCTGTCGATCACGCTCCACGGTTCAGGCTGGTTCTGTTTCAGTCCTAATGAAATCTTGCCTTTTTCCGCATTCATGGCGAGAACCTTCACATTGATCTTCTGCCCGATTTTCAGAACCTCCTGCGGGTGTTTCAGCTTGCCCCACGAAATCTCGGAAATGTGAAGCAGTCCGTCAATGCCGCCGATATCTACGAATGCGCCGTAATCGGTAAACCGCATTACCGTGCCTTCCACGACATCATCCACATTGAGGTTTTCCCAAATCTCCGCAACCAGCTTCTCCCGTTCTTCGTTCAAGAACAGCTTATGGGAAAATACCGCCCTGTTCCTTCTCTGGTCAACCCTGGAAACCCTTACTTCCATAGTCTGTCCAACGAATTCCTCTGCGTTTTCCACATAGTGGTCGGAAAGCTGGGACAGTGGAATAAATCCGGAAACTTCTTTGTACTCAGCAATCACGCCGCCATTGACCGTCCTTGTCACTTTAACTTCAAGAACCGTTTTATCTTCAAGCGCCTTAACGATTTCTTCCCAGTTGGCGCTGATTTCTAACTTTTTCTTTGAAAGTAAAATACCGCCGTCGCCATCATCTGTCTTGATTACTTTTGCCTGTATTTCGTCATCAACCTTGAAGGCGTCCATTAAAGTCTGTCCTTCTTCCAGGCTCACTTCGGATGCCGGAAGGATTCCGTCTTTCTTGCAACCTAAATTAACAATAACTTCTTTGTCTGTAACCTGGTGGACCTTTCCTGTTACAATTTCTCCGCCTCTTGGCAATCTCAGGGACTTTTCGATTTCGTCCATAAGATCATTCATGTTTAATTCGTTTTTTTCAAGTGCTACATCACTCATGCTGGCAATAACCTCCTTAATTGTGCATTCAGGTGTCGAAGCACCCGCTGCTATTCCTATTCTATTACATTTTTGAAGCTGTTTCAACGGTAAATCTTCAATATTTTCAACAAAAAAGGTGTTTGGGCAGTATTTTTTCGAGATTTCAAACAGCTTCTTTGTATTCGAGCTGTTCCTGCCCCCGATCACGACCATCAAGTCGGATATTTTCGCCAATTCCTCACAGGATTCCTGCCGCTTCGACGTAGCATTGCAAATCGTATTATTCACGGTAATTTTCTTTCCGTTGTCTTCAAATGCCCGCACCACTTCATCCAGAAGCTCCTCCCGGATCGTGGTCTGCGTCACCACAAACAGATCGTCTTCCTCCACAAGAGCCGCTTCCCCGTAGGAGCTTACTATAATCGCCGGTTTTTTGCACCACCCATATATCCCCATGACTTCGGGGTGATTCCTGTCGCCAACGATAACGACTTGCTTTTCCGTATCGTACACCAGCTTGTGTATCCTGGCAACGAAGGGACAAGTCGCATCCACCAGCTCTATGCCTTTTTTTGCGGCGGCTTCGTAAAGCGTCCGGCCCTCGCCATGCGAGCGAATAATCACCCGGTCCCCGGCGCAAACCTCCTCGAGGGAATGGATAATCCGGATGCCCTTTTTTTCCAGCTCGCCCGTAACGCGTTCATTGTGAATCAGCGGTCCCATCGAAAAAATGCGCACCGAATCCCTTTTTGCTGTTTTTTCGTTTTCTCCAGACGTTACGACCGCTTCCTGCGCCGCTGGCCCAGATACCGCCAATCCTGCCGTCCTGGGCGCTGTCCTAGCCGCTCCAGCCGCTGTTTCTGATTGTCCGGACGCTAAACCAGTTTCCTGCGCCGCTGCCTCGGCCGGCCCCGCAAGCAAAGCCACTTTTTCCGCCGCCAGCCCGGCTTTTTCGATCGCCTGCTTTACGCCAAAGCAAAAGCCTGCGTTTTCAGCCCTTACGATTGTTTTCATCGATTCGTTCCAGTTCCTCCAAATATTTTTTAAAAGCCGCTTCGCTCCCATTTGACGTCGGTTCATAATACTTGACCCGTTCCCGGTAAAGGTCATCCGGCAAATACTGCTGCGTCACGTAGCCGCCGTAAGCGTGCGGATATTGGTAGCCAAGCCCCCTGCCCAGGTTTGCGGCTCCGCTGTAATGGGAATCTTTCAAATGAAGCGGGACATCTTCCAATTTCCTGCCTTTCAGATCTGCGCTTGCCTTTTCCAAAGCCATGCAGGAGGCATTGGATTTCGGGCAGGATGCCAGAAGCACCGTTGCCTGCGCCAGGTTTATCTTTGCCTCTGGCAGCCCCACCATCTGCGCCGCCTGCACACACGCCGTCACGATTGTAATTGCGTTGGGATACGCCATGCCGATATCCTCGCTTGCCATCACCAGCAGCCTGCGCCCTATCGTCATGATATCCGCACCGCCCGCAAGCAGCCTGGCCAAATAGTGGACTGCCGCATGGGGATCGCTGCCCCGCACGGATTTCTGCAACGCAGACAAGAGATTGTATTTATCCTCTTCCTTATCATAAAAGGTGGTTTGCTGCTGCATCGCCTCGGCTACGATTTTCTTATCAATGCCGTGGCTTTCTTCCAGGTTATCTACGATAAATCCCAGCGCATCCAAAGCGACCCGGCAATCGCCGTTGCTCATATCGGCAAGGATGCGAAGCGCCTGGGCGTCGTATTTGACATCCAGTCCGCCAAACCCTTTTTCTGTGTCCGTAAGCGTCCGCTTCAATATGGTGATAATCTCATCCGTCGTCAGCCGCCGAAATTCATATATATTCCGCACCCTGCTGATAATCGCATTGTTGACGGAAAAATACGGGTTTTCCGTGGTGCTGCCGATGAATTTTATGACACCTTCTTCAATCGCCCGCAGCAGGGAATCCTGCTGCAGCTTGTTCCATCGGTGTACCTCATCAACATAAAGGCAGGTCGTTTCCTTCTGCAAACCATCGAATCTGACGGAAGCGTTTTCCAATATCACCTTCAATTCCTTCGTTCCAGTCGCAGAAGCATTGATTTCAACAAAATTGCTATCGATTTCCCCTGCGATGATCCTCGCAAGAGTGGTCTTTCCCGTGCCGGAAGGACCGAAAAAGATCGCCGAATCAAAGGTCTTGTTCTTGATCGAATTATAAAACAGCGAGCCTTCAAACATGAAGTGTGTTTGTCCCACAAATTCCGACAAACGTGCAGGCCTCATTTTTGTAGATAATGGTATCATTTGCTATTCCCTCTTTTTATGTTATGTCCGTTTTCTATATTCCCTGGCATATCGCGATCATTTGCGGCGGCATCGCAGGTTTTCGGGATTATATTGTGTTAAGTCAAATTACACTGGATTTGCATGGAATCATACCGCATAAGGCTATATCAGGTTACCGCCATATATTGCACAGCATCGAAAAACTGCAAACGCATACATAAACGATCCTCCGTTTCTATCATCGCTATTGATAAAGCGTAGTGACAAATGCATGCGCAGTTTCCGGCAGCTCTTGCAAGGCTTTCTTTGCCTCTGCTTTGGTTTGATATGTTTTCCCAACGATTTTATACATATCGTCCTGCTCTATGACCTGCAAATTTTCTACGCCCAGGGTGGGCAGCACGGATTCTGCCGAAGACTGGCTGGAATAGCAGCCAAACTGCAAAGCATACCCGGCAATTTCGCCCGTTTCTTTCACGTTCACATCGTCTTCTATGATGTTTTTCTTTCCCCCATCATCACCGCTTTCCTGCTGCGCCTCCGCCTGCTTCCCATCTGCCGGGTCTTTTGGCGAGCCGCCTTCCGCATCCTGTTTCGTTTCCTCCGCAGTGAGCTGGGGAATGTAGTTGACTGCCGGTTCTACGACATACTTCGCCGTCGCATATCCGCATCCAACGGATAAACATAAAATGATGATGACCGGTGCGAAATTCAGCTTTGCTCCCTTTCTGGACGAAGACCTGTACCCCCTCGACCTCCTCTTGTGACGCATCTTTTTTCCCTCTCTTTCCTGGGCTTGTCAATGCCCGCAGTTTTTTACTGTCCGTATTATTAAATCATATTAGGAAAAAGATGCCTTTATGCCAAGAACCTGTCTGATATACAGGTTTAAAATACCGAACACGATATTGCCCGCATAATAAAATGATATGCAAATATATCCTACATCAAAAAACCGGGCGTGGCAATCGCCACGCCCGGTTTATTTTTCTTTTTACAGGATCTTTTTCTTGTGATCAGTCACCAAAGATATCCTCGTGCCTGTCTTCATTGAGATACTTATCCATCAAGGCATCGATATCAAACTCTGCCTGCGGCGCTGGTTTATCCACCTTATAGCCGATCAATGCGATGATAATGCCGATAATCAATGCGGCAAGACCTACCCATTTAAGGACTTCAAGCACCTGTGGAATCATATTGCCCATCATATCGTAATCATCCGGACCCCATTCGCCATAATCGATTTCCCACCATCTGAGCCAGAATTGGGCGATAAAGCTGAATGTGCCTGCGATGATCAGGTATACGCCGACTCTTACCGTATCGCCTACCGCCAGTCTCGTCTTAGCGTTGAGCGGATAGCGCACCGGATCGTTTTTGGAAAGCCCGCCGTATATGGCCTTTACAATCAAATACACGACCGGACCTGTCGCCGTTGCGATCATGCCTGTTACGAAATAGTCCGTTCCATTGATCAGCAATGCCACGACAGCGATTACCATCGGAAATCCACAGTAAAAGATCAAGCCTGCATTGCCGCCGGGCATCACGAAAAGACCTTTCTTTTTGCGGTCTTCCACCGGAACAGCCTTGCGCATCTTGATCACTGCCAGCGGAAGGATGATATACAACGCCAGCATAAACACAACCTCCATGCTTACGAGCGTCGTGAAGCTGGACTGCGCCAGAATTACCGTAACGAGAGCCAGCGAAAGAATGCCGACATAAGGAACGCCTCTTTTTTTGCTTACTTTAACCAGGAACTTAGGGCAGAGATTGTCATCCGCCAATACGAAGAACCCTCTCGAACCTGACGCCAGATACGTATTGAAGATCGCACACTGCGAAATAATAGCGACGATCAGGAAGAGATATCCCCACGCCTGTCCCAGGTTCGCTGTCAATACGGTGGCATAACCTACCGATTCAGACGTAAACCCGCCTTCCGTTGACCAGTTTTCCCAGCTTCCGGCAGGCAGCGACGCCAGGCCGCCCAGCGTAGGAAGAACATAAGTAAGCGCTACCAGCGGCATTGCGATCAAAAGGCCCTTCGGGATAACCTGCGGATCTTTAACCTCACCGGCCATATTGGAAATACATTCATATCCGCAATACATCCATACGCAGATACAAATCCCGCCGCCAATGCTGTCAAGCAGATTATAATCCGGCGGCATCATAGGATCCATCGGGTTCGTTTCCCAATTTACAAATCCTACGAGTGCAACCAAGGCGAATGCCAGCACAATCAGAATCGATAGCACGGTACTTACCTTGCCAACCTCTCTCAATCCCATCAGATTAACGAAAGTAAAAATTGCGATCATACCCAGTTTCAACACGAAAATTGCCGCTTGGGACATTGGGATCATCTGGCTTACATACCCTGCCACGAGAGCAACGTATACACCGTTGGTTATGTAAGTGGATACCGTACCCCACCATCCTGCCTGGAATCCCCAGAACTCACCGAACGCTTCCTTTACCCAAACGTACACGCCGCCTTCAGACGGCATCAGCGACCCGCATTCCGCAACCATGTTACTGATCGGGTATGCCCAGATAATCGGAAAAGCGATCAGAAGGATCAAAGTCATGCCAGGTCCTGCTTCAGGAATCATTTCTTCAATTCCGAAAGCGCCTGCCGCTACCAGACAATAAAGCATAAAGACAATGCCTGAGACCTTGATATCATGCTTTTTCAATCCGGCAACACCATTAACTTGCTGTTGGCTCATTTTTACACCTCCTAAAAAATAGAATATGCACAATACCGAGCATATTCTGTCAGCCACTTATCAGTTAATCGTAATTATGATACCACATTTCGACGGATTACTCAAGAATTATATTGTTGCTTTTCTTTATAAAGCTGCCGTTTAAACATCCCTATTTTATTGACCATATCCCTGATATAATAATTATGATACAGGATATACCTTGCCGCCTCGGCAAGGTATTTTTCCTTTCCATCGCAGACGTCCGCCCCGAGCTGGCGGATGAAGACAGCGAGGTTTCTCCTAAGGCTGGCTTGTCCCGCAGCCGCTGGAACATAAGCGATTTTCACCTCACCCGTTTCTTTATTATAAAACACCGTATCCGGATTGATCGTGATTTTAGCGGGCGTTATGAGGTACTCCACCGACTTTCCCACAATCAGCAAAACGCTTTCCAAAATGTAGAGCGCGTCCTCTGTTTTTTCAATCCGGTAACTTCCGATCGGCGCAAAACCGCTGCAATCGTAGCATACCACTTCCCCTTCATCCTCTCCCATAAACCCCATGGGCATGAAAAAATTGCATTCGCCCGAGGTCAGCATGACCCGTTCATAATCCCGCATCGTATCCTCTTCCAGCCTGATCCGAAACTCCTTGTTATTCCACATAAATTAACCTCCTCCACATTTGCTGCATGGCTGATAGCCCCTTTTCTCAGCGTCTGTTTTATCGATAACCGCAGTGTGCCGCTCGATGCTGCTGCATGTCCCCCTATGATATGCAGTATCAGCGCCCTTGAAACAGAATATGATGCTGCCCGCTTTCATATTCCCCGAATCGCAAAGAGGACAAGGCTTATACTTTTTTCTAACTGCCGCAGTCAGCACGGCAGGCGTTACGGATGCTTTCACGTAGCTGCACCCTTCCGTGTGATACTTCTCCCCTGCCTGCGGAAAAATCCAGACGGGATTTTGCGGCCCGGCAGCCTCAAGCCCGTCCCTTCCCATCGGCTGCTTATCTTCTTTTTTCCCTATAAATTCCCTGTACTGAATACCGCTTTCAAATTGAAATTCATGCCCAAAACCCAATGGCAGATGCAAGCGAAACGTTGCACGGAGCTTGTAAGAAGTCAGGTGGTCGGCGTGAACACCACGATACCGGACCCTGAGATTCCCGACATCGAGCTTTTCCAAATCAGGATTATCCTTCATCAAACGCTCCTTTATCTTACTTTTCACCATGAGCGACTTGCTCCCGTCATAGGACTTGGAAGCGAGCACGGCGCTTTCATCTACCGCACCGTGTATGCAATTTTCCCAAGCGCCATCGATCCGCATAAAATACCCCAGCGAAAGAACCGCCAGTATTACCAGCGGCAAAAAAATCGCTGCCTCCAATGTATAAAAGCCTTTAGTACTGTTTTTCATAACCATAATCTTTTCCGTTTACTTTCACTTCCATAGAAATTCCTGCCGCATATTCCTGAATGAGAAAGTCTTCATTGTGGCTTTTTCTCATGTTGATCTGAATCAAGTCCAGGATTCGCGCCAGCTTCATGTTCTCATCCTGGAAAAACAGGAGGATCTGCAAATATTGGTCGTAGTTATACCCCTTTTCCACATCCGGCTTGACCGTCCCGCCAAAGATGCCTTCTACCGCAGAGTCCAGATCGATCGCCCAGGTCGATGCATCCTTTACCATCGGGACTTTATGCCCCTGCCAAAGCAGCTCCACATCGTTATCCGCCTCCGCATAAGCCCAGGTCGAGGCCAAGGCTGCCTGTGTTGCCAAAGCCGCAGCCCCCGGCGTTAAAAACTCTGCCATGGCGGTCAGGGCTGCCCGCTTTTCCGCATCCGCATACAAATGCGCGAGATTAATCGGAAACCGCATCGCCTTTAATGCCAGCTCCACCCGTTTTTCATTTTTCCGGTCGGACGTTTCGCCGCCTAAAATATACTCCACTTCATTTTTAAAAAAATGTTCCGTATTTACCGCATGGTTTCTGCTGTTAAAATGGATGAATGCATAGCGGTTCAATAAATAATGCTCTGTACCCGCTTGGAAAGCCTGCTTTACCTCTGTCGCTTTGCCCGCCAGCGATTCCGCCATCGCTGTAAGGCTTTTTTCCGGCATCCTGGCGGAAGGAAGGGATGCGAGCGTCGCACCGTGCCGGAGCGTCCTGTTTTCCATAACGCTTTCCTGCGGCTGATCTTCCGCCGCATCCGCTTTCTCCAGCTTTTCCAATATGCCTGCCAGCTCTGCAAATTTCATATAATCCAAAATCTGCTGTTTGATCAACGCCGTATCGGCAACCGAAAACCTGCCGCCCGACGCCTTCACGCTTTCTATCATAATATCCTCCTCATCCGCAAAGGAGTAGCGCAAATAACTTCTGAGCTTTGCAGAAAGCTCCCGATCGCTGCCTTTCAGCAGAAAAAGCCCGTACTCCTTCTGTACGTCATAATCGAACTCGGAAAGCACCGAATCCCCGGCCAGGTTTATGATAGCATCGGCTCGGCTTCTCACGCTTTCTTCCCTGACGCCATAGATCAATGCAAGGGTAATCGACACCAGCGCCGCCAGTATCACCGTCAAAAAAACCGCACTGCTTCCCCGCTTACTCTTCATCCGCATCATTTTTTATCCCCTTTACCAGATTGCAATACCTCACATACGCAACGCCGTCTACCGCATGCCAATAGCCCTCTGCAACAAAAGTCCCTTTTTTGCCCAGAATCCCCTTGTTTGGCATAACCAGATACTTCTTCCCGTACACACTCCCGCCGAAAGCGCTCTTTTTCCGATACAGCTCAACGCCTAGTTCATCCGCTGAAACCCCGGCATGAAGATAAGCCGTCTTCTCCGTCATGATTCCCGCCTCGCTCCGCAGGATGATATGCAAGCTGCTCCGTTCCGTCATCTGGCTGTAAAAAAACAGAATAATCAAAACCGCTGTTATCGTTACGAGGACAATCATCGGAAGCACGATCGCCGCTTCCATGATATAACTGCCTTTTTTGCTTTTGATTTTCATAACGCCCACTCCCCTTTTTATAGAACGCAGCCCGCTTGGCCGCCATCCTGCCCCGCCCGCTGCGTTCCCTCTATTCGCCGCCAGCGAACCATGCCCTTTCTATCGGCGGCCGTTTTGCCTTGCCATCCCCTGATGCTCCGTCGATTATCGCTTACCACTTTTCTTTACTATGTCCACATCGACAGCGGCTGCCTGCCCTGCCAGTCTTTAGCAAATCCCGCCCGCAATCCCTCGGAACGAAAGCAGGGGAAACATCTCAGGCAGGTCAGTCTCCCGTGATTTCCGCCGTTCCTTCATTCGCTTTAATTGAATTTATTTAACCCTTCAAAGGTCTTATTGACAAAATCCGTGATTTCCGTCTTGAAAATCAGTCCCAGGGCTACTGCCAAGGCAACTAGAATGGCCACCTGGACCAATTCCATCCCTTTCTTGCTTTTAAACCGCATCCGCCTTTGCGTTCCTTCTCTCTTTCCTTTCATTTTGTTCCCCTTTCCTCATAGCTCCAGCAATGCAGGAGCAACCGTTATCACGATCAGTACCATCAGGAATATTACCAAAGGGAGCGTCAGCTTGGTTTCCGCCAGCTTGCCCTTTTCCTCACACCGTTTTTTCCGGTTCAGCCACAAAAGCTCGCTTTCGCTTTGCAGTTTATGCGTCAGCTCCGTTCCCTTATTGATGTTATCGTTGATGATATTGGAAATCCGAATCAGCTCCTTGATCCCGCTTTCCTTGGCAAAACGCCTGAATTCCGCATTGACCGACCCATTTGCAGTCTTTACCGATCCATAAATGTCCTTTAATTTTTTATAAAAGTAATCATCTGTGGCTTTATTGAAATGCAAGCTCTCCGCAATGGACTTTTCAAATGCGCCATTCAATACCATTCCCGCATTCAAAAGCAATACCAGCCGGTTGACAAATTCCGGCAGTTGCCGCATCACCGATTCCCGTTGCTCTGTTTTTCTCTTTTTAATCGCAGCAAAACGGTTTTTATAAAGCGCGAATACCAGCAATACGATCAAGGCCGCAATCGGTATGGTATTCGTTCCTGTATGCTCTTCGATTTGCCAGGTAACCTGTTCCCCTGTCCCGAGGCTTTTCGGAAGGTCGACTTTCCTAACGGAACGATCGCCGTTTAATCCGTCAACTACGGTCCGCAATTCGTAATCAAACCTTTCTTCTTCCGTCATGGCAATGCTTTCTTCCTGATCCGCTGTCCCCTGCTTCTCCTGCTGTTTCTCTTGATAAGGTTCCAGCATTACATTTACCTTTTTTTCATAGCTTCCGTTTTCTCCCGAAATCCTCGCCTTCAAAGATAAACTGCCACTGCTTCCGCCGGCCTCCGGCCTCGTGATATACAACTGCCCGTACGAGTTTTCCACTTTCGGTGTGTTGCTTGATGCTGCGATAAAATCCACCAGCAAAAGCGCCATGCCGATGATCAACACTGCCGTGATCTGTCGCTTGGTATGTTCTTTCGCTGTTTCAACCGTCACCTCTGCATCTTTCCTCCTGCGCCGCATTAATGCAATCTGCATCCTTCCGCATTTTCTTTTATTGCTCCCCACCCGCAAAACCTCCCCTAATTCCTGCGGCTTCCCGCATTTCCTGCAACGCCCTGCATCTTCTTCCGTTCCTGTGCCTCCTGCAACGCCTGCATTCCCCGCGGGCTTCCGCATCTCCCATAAACCCCTGATTCAAATTCCCTGCGCATCCTCAAGCTCCTGCCTAGACCTGTATTTCTGAAATTTTCTCCATCAAGTATATGCCGCAACAAATAGCTGCCAACGCTGCCGTCATGATGATGCGGCCTGCGAAAGACGTATACAAGGGAGCAATATAGGAATAAGAAAATACATTTAAAAGCAACAGCATCAAAAGCGGCATGATGGAAATAATCCTGCCCTCGGTTTTCTTCTGCGCTGTCAGCGTTTTGATTTCCCGCTCTATGCTCATCTTGTCGTTTAAGACCTCCGTGGTATGGGCGATGATCTTCCCTAAATTACCGCCCATGTTGCGGCAGGTAATATATACCTGAACGAAATTATTGATATCCTCGCTTTTGCTCCGAAAGGCAAAGTCCCTGAGCAACAGCTTATCGCTCTCTTTGTTTTCGGTGATCGCAATCCTGATGTGCCGCAATTCCTTCATGATCGGCTCATTCCTATCATAGCTCACGGATAAATTTCCCTCGGCTTCTATCAATGCGTCCTCCATCTGCCTTCCCGCCGCCACCGACGCCGATAACGAGTAAAGCAGATCTTTAAATTGCAAAGCCAGCGCATTTTTCCGCTTATCCGCCAGATATTTCGCAAAATACGGCACGCCCCAATGGATCAGCGCCCCTGATAAGGCGGCCAGCATCACGCTATGATAGAAAAGGTAAACAGTCGCGGAGATGCACACATATCCCGCCAGGCAAAAACCCAGCCGTTCCCGCTTCGACAATTCATACACAGAATAATCTTTTATCATTTCAATACCCCTAAAAATGTTTTAACGCTTTCCATAGCCTGCCAGCGACAGCTTTTCCCGATGCAGAAGCGGATTTCCTGTCATCCCGAGGTTTTGCCGGAACAGCAGGTTGAGCTTAATCTGCCCGCTATCCATTCCCGCAATCTCCGCAATTTCCACAACCTTCCTGCTTCCATCCCGCATTCTGCTCATATGGATCATAATATCGATTCCTTCCATGATCTGATTGCGGATCGCTTCTACCGGAAAATCCGCCGCCTGCAAAAACATCGCTTCGAGCCGCTTGAGCATTCCCGAAATACTGTTCGCGTGCGCTGTACTGAGACTTCCGTCATGACCCGTATTCATCGCCTGAATCATATCCATCACCTCCTTTCCCCTGACTTCCCCCACGATAATCCTGTCGGGGCGCATACGCAGGCTTGCCTTTACCAACTGGGACATATCCACCTGCCCTTTGCCCTGCACATTTGCGTTCCGGCATTCCAGCCTTACGATATTTTCCACCTGCTCGATCTGCAATTCAGCTGAGTCCTCGATCACCACGACCCGCTCCTGCGGCGGGATGAATTGGGAAAGCACATTCAGCAGCGTTGTTTTCCCGGACGATGTGCCGCCGCAGACAAAGCAGTTGTATCCAGACCTTACCAAAACTTTTAAAAACGCTGCCACCTCTGCGGTCAGTGTCCCCTTGCGAATCAAATCCTCCATCGTCATGACCTTGTCCGGAAACTTCCGAATGGTCAGAATCGGACCGTTGAGGGCGATGTTTTTATATACCGCATTGACCCTGGATCCATCTGAAAGCCTGGCGTCAACGATCGGATTCAGCTCTGTCAGCTCTCTTCGGTTTTTTCCCACCACCCGCCTGATCAGCTCTTCCAAATCCTCTGTACGGTCAAAGCTTAAAGGCAGTCGTTCCACCTTGCCGCTCCGCTCCACAAAAATATTATCCTTGCCGTTTACCATAATTTCCGAAATGCTTTTGTCATCGATATATGGCTGCAAAATGTCCATCTCCTTTCGCAGGGAAAGGAACAGCCGCTCAATCAACCTGAGATTTTCCCGATAGCTACAGCTCTGCGCTTTTTGAATGGAAAACACATAGGCTTCGATGATGCCCAGAGCCTTTTCATCCGTCAGCGATTCCGCTTCATCCGTTAACAGCAGACGCACCTCGGCAACATATTTGCTGATTTCCTCCAGGGAATAAATGCGGTTCTTTTGCTCTTTCTGTATTCGGGCGGCTTGATGTGCGAAAACGGTTTTCTGCGCTTGGTGCGCCACAGAAGCATTATCAGCGCAGCAGGCGTGATTCACTTCATTTGTTGTGGATGCACTGCCTGCGTAACGCTCTCTATGCACTTGTTGCATTGTGAGCGAATTATCGGTACAATGATTCTTGTGCGCTTGATGCATTCGGTCATCTTTTTGACCTTTATTCATTTGCAGCGTTTCCAGGAGTTCTAAATTTATTTCCATATTTTCCATTTTATTCCTTTCTTCTTTATCATAAAGCAACTGTAAAAAAATTACAAGTGTTTTTATTCGACAAATTTCGACATCGCTTTTTACAACGTAAGCAAGGTCGAAAAAAGCATACGCATACAAACTGCATTCCAGAATCTCTTCAACTTAATTGAAGCGTTCTCTTGATATAGCCAAGCGCCTCCGGATTTGACGTCCGCATCGCACCATAGCAATGAAGATGGGCGTAAAATGGGAAACAAGACGCAAGGCGCCAAGCATAGCCCCGCCAGGCGGCGTCCGCTAGGGCTGGCGGTTTTCCCCGGTTCATCATTTAAAAAACACAAAAAAAGGACTGTCCCAAAACACTTGGGAAAGACCCTTTATTACCGCTAAAGCGCCAAAAATACCGCATGATAGAAAACCCCATCTATCATGCGGTAAAAATAAGAACCTCCTCCATTAGGATTTCTTTTCCTAACAGATGAGGTTCAATTTCATTTCGATCCGTTTTTATGGCAGATAAATTTCAATATGCCTGCGGCTTTCCGCAATCTTTTTCTGCCCTGCAAGCTGTGCTTACCGTTTCGGGAGCTCGATCCCCCGCCGATTTGCCAGCTTATTCTTCTGGTTCATCGCCTCGATCAGCCCCGTAATTTCCAAGTTTGCTTTCTCAATCTCCAGCGCAAACGCATCGGCCGAAATCTTAAATGCCCCACTGCCGACGATGATCATCTGCTCCAGCCTATCGGATGTAGCGACCCGCACCAAGTAGTCCTTGCTCTTTTCGCTGGCCGTCCGCTCGATGTACATATCGGCCGTCTCCGCCTCTGCCGTGTAGATCACATCTACATTCCCATGCTTTTCATGCCGCCGCTCCCCGCCCTTTACCCGGTAAGCGTCGAAGACAACGATCACATGGCATTTCTTATAGCCCTGGTAGTTGGAGAGGATTTCGATCAATGCCTGCCGTGCGGAATCCATATTGGCTTCCGCCAGCTCCTTAAGCCGCTTCCAAGCGAAAATGATGTTATAGCCGTCCACCAGCAGATACTCCTCCAGCACCTTCGCTGGTTTGATCACGACCTTTTCCGGGCTGGAAAGAATCTCCCGCTTGGGAATCACTGTCCGCTGTTTTGGTTTTCCATAGGTTCTCTCGAAAATGCGCGCAAGCTCCTCATCTTCTTCCTTCGTTCCCCGGTAAACGGACGCCTGCCCGCCCGCCGCTTTGCCGCTTGCTGTTTTTCCATCCGAAAACGGATTTCCATCCGCCGCCAAGACCGCCCCCGCCGCCTTTTCAAACGGACAGCCGCTGTCCAGGTGCATCCATTCATCCGCCTCGTCCCACTTGACCGTAACCCCTGCGCCATGCCTACAAAATACGGAATCCGCTGTGTTTTCCGCATCCCGGCCGGCATCGTAGCCGATCTGCGCAACGACCTCCTCCTGGTTATGGCACGGCTCATACCCGCACAACGCGCAAAGCAAAGTTCCACGCCCCTTGGTATAAGAGGTCACTGCAAGGGAATAATCTTTCATTTCCGATACGGGCGCTTTCCCAGCCAGAACCATAAACCCGCCTGCCAATTCCGGCTCGCCGGCCTGCCCGCCCATCCGCTGCACATCCGACATCGCCCTGCCGGCCATCTCCGCCGGAACTTTCAAGCGGAACGCATACCACGGTTCGAGAAGCGCCGATTCCGCTTTCCGCAATCCCTGCCGGACCGCACGGTATACCGCCTGCCGGAAATCGCCTCCCTCCGTATGCTTTAGGTGCGCTTTTCCCGCAAGCAGCGTCAGCTTCATGTCCGTAACCGGAGAACCCGTCAGCACGCCGATATGCTCCCGCTCCGCAAGGTGCGTCAGGATCAGCCGCTGCCAATTCTTATCCAGCACATCTTCACTGCAAACCGTATCAAAGACCAATCCACTGCCCGGCTTCCCCGGTTCGAGCAGGATATGCACCTCGGCATAATGCCGCAGCGGTTCAAAATGGCCCGCACCACAGACCGGCGCTTTGATCGTCTCCTTATAGGAAATACTGCCTTCCCCAAATTCCACCGACAGCCCAAACCGTTCTAAAATAAGCTCCTTTAATACCGTAACCTGCACCTCGCCCGCAAGCTGCATCTGGATCTCCTGGAGCTGCGCATTCCACACGACGTGCAGCTGGGGGTCTTCCTCCGCAAGCTGCCGCAGTTTAGCCAGCGCATCATGGGCGTCCTGCCCCGGCGGCAAGATCACCTGGTACAGCAACACCGATTCCAGCATCGGCGCATCTGCCTCCTTCTCATAACCCAGCCCCTGCCCAGCGTACGTATCCGTAAGCCCTGTAGCGGCGCAAACCTCACCCGCATGGACGCTGTCAACTACGTTAAACTTTTCGCCGGAATAAATGCGGATCTGTTCGATTTTCTGCCCCTTTGCCGCTTTTTTCACATCCTGTACAGCATCCAGCGCAATACCCCCTGCGATGTCCGGGACGGCATCTGCAGCAATATCCGGCTTGGCAACCCCCGCCGCTACCGTATCCTTGGTATGCAAAACGCCACCCGTGATTTTCATATGGGTGAGGCGGTTTCCCTTCAGGTCCCTGGTGATCTTATACACCCTGGCGCCAAACTCCTGCGGATATACAGGCATCTTTGTAAACGCCGCCAAACCATCCAGGAAAGCTTCGATCCCTTCCATTTTAAGGGCAGAACCGAAAAAGCACGGAAAAACCTTCCGTGCGGTGATACTGCTTCGCAGGCTTTCGTCCGATAACGCCGCAGTTTCCAAAAATTCCTCCAAAAGCGTTTCATCACACATGGCGGCCTGCTCCATCCACGAATCCTCCCTTGGCATGGAAAAATCCAGGCATCTTTCATCCAGCGTGTTTTGCAGCTCCGCCATAAGGACGCCCCCGTCCGCGCCCTCCAAATCCATTTTGTTGATAAAGAGGAAAACCGGGACTTGGTACTTGGAAAGGAGCTTCCAAAGCGTTGCCGTGTGCGCCTGCACGCCGTCCTTGCCGCTGATCACGAGAACCGCATAATCCAGCGCCTGGAGCGTCCGTTCCATCTCCGCCGAAAAATCAACGTGTCCCGGCGTGTCCAGCAGGATAAAGGAAGTTTCGCCATACTGCAAGCGAGCCTGCTTTGAAAAGATGGTGATGCCCCTTGCACGTTCCTGTGCGTCCGTATCCAGAAAGGCATTCTGGTGATCCACCCTGCCGAGCTTCCTGAGCGCACCGCTTTCGTAAAGAAGCGCCTCCGATAAGGTGGTCTTGCCCGCATCCACATGGGCGAGGATGCCGATGCATATTTGTTTTTTGATTGTTTTCTTTTGCATATTGTCCATACGATTTATTATAACATGAATTTCCGCTGCCCGTTCCATCAAGATTCATGTTTCAGTGAACGCTCCCTTGCGGCAACGCCGTTAGAATGCCCAGCGTTCATTCTAACATGAATTTCCGCTGCCCGTTCCATCAAGATTCATGTTTCAGTGAATCCCATTTCATCAACAAACCAAACTTCATAAGCCGGCCTAAACTGGCGGTACACTGCGGCTATCGTTTCCCTGCATCCAGAAACAGCTTTCCCCGATAATCGTTTTTTCGATTGCAATTTGACAATAACCAGCTTTCGATTGACAAACATCGGCAAATTATTATATTATTTGAAAGGCAAACGAAAGCGGCTGGCGTGCTTATTAGAACCGTGACCGTAGCCGCCAGCAGGATTACATCCGGTGTCGTTCCTTGCGTGGCCGCCGCCAGTACCGGCCGCACCCCTGCCAGCGTAATTGCGCCCGGCCCGGTTAATGCGTGCCGCAAAGAAACTGCGGCAAAACCGAAACCAGCTTTCCTAAAAATCAGAGCCGCAAGCGGCGTATGGGCGCTTTGCGCCCAGCATGGTTTTCACGGGAAATCGCCATACAGAAAACGATAATCATGGGCAGCTTTTATCGCTGTCTGTGGGTCTTTTTTGCCAGGATTCTTCATATCAAAGCATAGGACGCCAATTCCAAGGAACAAAAGGAGACATAAGAAATGGGATTATTGGAGCTTTTTATTTTAGCCATCGGATTATCGATGGATGCTTTTGCCGTATCCATCTGCAAAGGACTTTCCCTAGGGAAAATCACAGGAAAGCATATGTGCTGCGCAGGCGCATGGTTTGGCGGTTTTCAAGCCCTTATGCCCTTGATCGGCTATTACCTGGGAAGCTTTTTTTCCTCGTTCATCACCAAATACGACCACTGGATCGCCTTCGCCTTGCTGCTTTTCATCGGCGGCAATATGATCAAGGAGGCATTAAGCGGAAAGTGCGGGGATGTGGATGCATCCATGCGCATAAAATCCATGTTCCTGCTTGCCGTCGCTACGAGCATCGACGCCCTGGCAGTCGGCGTAACATTCGCATTCCTAGACGTCCATATCCTTCCGGCAGTCTGTTTCATCGGCATCATTACCTTCGCCTGTTCTGTCCTTGGCATCAAGATCGGCAGCATATTCGGCGCAAAGCATAAATCCGGGGCAGAGCTGTTTGGCGGCATCGTCCTGATCCTCATCGGCCTAAAAATCCTGCTGGAGGGACTCGGCATCCTGTAACGGATTACAATGCAGTTTCCTTCTTCGGCACAAACAGCTTCGTCATATCCACCCGTTCATGTGTCAGCAATTTTACCTTTCTGTCAATGCCTCCGCCAAAGCCAGTCAAGCTTCCATCCGTCCCCACCACCCTGTGGCATGGAATGATGATCGAAATAGGATTGTGTCCCACTGCGCCGCCGACCGCTTGCGCCGACATCGTTTTCTTTCCCTGCATCTTGGCGATTTTCCCTGCAATCTCTCCATAAGTCGTCACTGTTCCGTAAGGAATCCCGCATAGGATTTTCCACACTGCCTGACGGAACGCACTGCCGGATGGCGCTAACGCAAGCTCCGAAATATCAGGCTTTTCTCCCGCAAAATAGCGATCCAGCCACTTTGCTACCGCCACAAAAATCGGCAGCGATCCTGCCTCTTCCGCCTCGTCCTTAATCGTACTGGGATAGCGTTCTTCTTCAAATAAAAGCTCTACCAAATTTTTTCCGTCGCTGACCAGGGTCAATACGCCCAGCGGCGAAGGATAATCGGCCGCATAAAACATCTCGTTCTCCTCTTTTCTCTGTTTGGCTTCGCTGTATGCCGTGCATATTATGGTTTGCTGTTTCAAACAAAACGGTTCCGCCAATCGTTTTTCAAGCGGCAAGCTTTGTTGCATTCCCTACGCAACCGCAGGATACACAGGACAAGCCCTGGGCATCCAGCGGACATTCGGGGGCAGCCGCCATATCGCTTGCAGCGGTATTTCCTATCGGCTAAACAACACCTTCCTTGAACGCCTTCATCATCGCCCCCGTCAAGCTGACGGTATCGTCCGCGCTTTCCGGCGGAATCGCCTCCCGCTCCATCCACTCCGCTACGGATAACTCGCTTTCATCCATGGTAATGCTGGTATCTCCATCTGCCTCGCAGAAAAATCCCACCAGCAGCGTATCCGTATAGGACCACGGCTGGCTGCCATAATAACGCAGGTTTTTCACATGAAGGCCGACCTCTTCCATCACCTCGCGGCGTACGGTATCCTCCAAGCTCTCCCCGATTTCTGCATAACCTGCAATCAACGCATAACGCCTGTATTTGCTATGGCTGGCAGCGTATTTGGTCATCAGGAGCTTGCTGCCGTTCGTCACCCCCACGATCACGCTGGGGCAAATCTGCGGATAGCGCACCTTGCCGCAAAAGGAACATTTCATGGCGCGTTCCGTTCCCTGTTCCTCCAGCTTATGCCCGCAAGTCCCGCAAAACTGCGTATTTGCATACCATTCATGCATCTGGAAGCCCGTGATCGCCGCAAACGCCTTCCACAGAGGCCGGAATCCCCTGATTTTTTCCTTGAAAACGTATTCCCATTTGCCAAAGGCCTCCAACGCAGGCCCGCAAAACTCAAAAAACCCGGTATCATCGATGCGGAACAGGAAACGCACGGTTTCCCTGGTTTGCGGGATAATCCCGGCAATGTCCTGTATGCGCGGATAGATGATCCCGTCATCCTCCATGCAGCAGAGCAAGCTGCCATCTTGATAAATGAATACAATATCTCCATCTGCCGCGCTGATGCTCCGGTATGTCACATCGTATTGATGCGGTGCAATATCCTGTATCAATCCAAGTCACCTCTTTCTCGTCTTTTTCCCCTGCTTTTTTGCCGCTTTGCCATTCTGCCGTGACCGCCCGCTTCGTTTCTCTGCCAAAAGCTTTCTTCTGCCTAAATGCTTCCCGCCTTTTTGCGCTTCATGGATAGCGGCAGGGCATCGGTCCGCCTGCTTTCCATTTATCGGGATTCGCCCTTTTTGCCTTTGCACGCTTCCATCTCACGAACGGTCACATCGACGGTATCGCCCCAAACCTTGCCGATTTTCTCCCTCACAGCTTTTCCGATTACCATCATATAGCGGATGCTCCCGTCCCGGTTGCGAAAGCCCCTGTTCCGAATATAGCAATCCACAGGCTGTCCATCATACGTCGCATGGACCTTCACCAAACCTTTTCCAAATTCTTTCTTCGCATCATAAGGAAAGGCGATATAATCGCTCTTGCTGTCAGGATTCCGCCAAATCACGGACTGAAACGCATATATCTTAGGATTCATATGGTCCCTTTCCATTCCTCCCTTCCATGAAAACGCCAGAGCCTGCCCCTTTTCGCAAAATGCCCGCACCCCGTAAAAAGCCTGCGCCTGTCGTCCGTTCGATTTTGCAAAACGCCGCCTCGTTTGGCCGCTAGCTTGCCCAAGAAAGGGCAAGCCCGAAACGTCCTGCCGCCTTGCGCAAAATGCCGCTTACCGTAATGCGTCAACGGCAGTCGATGATCTCCGCCCGGCCGACAATGCGCCCCGCTACGATCAGGAAAACAGCCGCAACGGCCAGTAAGCTGAGCGGGGCAATCCAGCTTGCCGTAAGATCAAACAGCTTGCCCAGCGCCACAGGACCAATCGACGCTACAAGGTATCCGGCCGACTGCGCCACCGCTGAAAGGCGAGATGCGCTTTGCCCGTCTGGCGTATGCAATCCGAACAGCGCCATGGAAAAGCTAACGCACGTCCCCGAGCAGAAGCCGCACAAAAGTATCCCTGCGATCAATGCGGCAAAATAGCCCGCCAGCAACATACATATCATTCCCGCCAGATAAAGCGCACCCAGCAAAATGCCCGTCACGGACTGATCCGCATTTTTCTTCATGATAAAAGGCAGTGCGGCAGACCCTGCCATGCCCATAATCACATATACGGAAAGCAAGCAGCCGGAAACCACATCGCTATAGCCTTTCGTCTGCAGCATCGGGGAAAGCCATGCGATGAAACTGTAAAACATCAGCGATTGGATTCCCATGTAAAACGTTACCCACCAGGTCATCTTCGAGCGATAGATGCCGCCCGCCTTAGCATTTGGGCGAATCGGCCCAGCCTTCCCGCCGCCTGCCTTAACATTCCCGCGCCCAAGTTTAACGCCTGCGCCGCCTGCATCGCTTTTCACCATGCCTGCGCCGCCGGGTTTCATGCCGCCGCTGCCGATGCTCCGCCCATTATCGCTGTTCTCGCCTATTTTTCCCTTGCTTCCGCCCGCGCCTATTTTTTCCTCATTGCCGCCCAGGCTGATGCTGCTCCCCTCACTTCCGCCTGCCCCGCCAATGCCGCTCATGCCATCATCGACAGAGGAAAGGCGCAACGACCTGCATACGAAACAAACGGCAACGGCAAAGACGGCCGTTACCAGCCATACGCCAAGCGCAGCCCTCCAGCCAAAAACAATCGATAACGGCACGCTGGCCGCAGTGGACACAGCCGATACAATCTGCATGACCACCGTATAAAGGCTCGTCATCGCCTCGATTTTCTGGGGGTACTTGCTCTTGACGATTGCGGGCAGAAGCACATTGCCCACTGCGATCGCGGCGCCTATCATGACCGTTCCCGCAAACACGCCGATCCCGCCCAGCAAAGAACGGACAGCGACCCCCGCCCCCAGCACGGCAGAGCTTGCCAGAAGCATCCTGCCCGCTCCAGCCCGCTCCGCAAGCGGCACGACGAGCGGCGATACGGCGGCAAACGCCAGCAACGGAATCGCCGTAAGCAATCCCGACATGCCAGGCGACAGGGATAGTTCACCGCTGATGGTGTTGATCAGCGCGCCTGCCCCTGTAAACGGCGCGCGCAAGTTGCAAGCAACCAGAATGATTAATATCGTTATCGTAATAAGCTTTGGTGTTTTCCCAGTGCGTGTCATAATTCCTCTTTTGCCTCAATATGGATAATTACTATTATACATTTTATCATGGCGCAGCACAATCCGAATCATTATTTTTGCCCGCTTGTTCCGTATTTTTGCCCATCGCTTTTGCATTGCTTGCCCTTTATTGCGCCTTCCTAAAATTAGGGCATATCAAAACCACAGATGTTCTTTTGATATGCCCATTGGCAAGCAGACAGGTTAAACGCCTAAAACCAAGGGCGGATAAACAGGCCATATAGAAATGAATATGGCCGTTTCCCTATGCAAAACGCCCTCCTGGGCACATACGGGTCTTTATCTGCCCGTATGCGCCCAGGAGGGCATTTCACTTTACGCTTTTATACTTGCTGGCATGGCATCCTGATTTTATCCCATGCCCGTTTTATTTTTCATTTACGCTGATTATTCTGTTCCGCATTCTTTTGTTTTCCTGCATTTCCCGCAGTCCGGCTTTTGCCGGCCGTGCTTTTGCGCTCACCATGCGATAGCGGCTTGATTCTTATAACGGTTTGATCTTTGTCTCTACCGTAATATCCAGTTCAGCGGCATACGCAAGGTACTGATCCACTTTATCCATCGGCAGCATATCCGATGTAATGAGGCCTGTCATGTCGAAATCATCATTGACGAACATCTTGGAAAACAGGAATCCGCCCTGCCCTGTCAGATACATCTCTCCTGTCATGCCCGCCTTTTCAAACGCTTCGACAAGCCCTGGGGCGAACACATGGTTCTCGACCAGGATATCCTTGCCGTCTTTTTTGCCATATGCCTCCACTACCATGCATCCTTCATCTGAAATGATTCCTTCGTCGATAATTTCCTTGATTTCATGCTCAAATTTCGGCGGTTTTGGGATATAATCCAAGATCACGTCAAACGGCACTACCTTGCGCCCTTTGATTTCCACCTCATCATGGGTCAAAAGGCCTGCCCGCTGGAGCGGCTTCGCAAAATCCATGCCCGTTCCCGCATATTTGAAATACGCATTTTTGCATCCCTTGAAGTATTGTTCCGCATTGAGTCCGTAATGCACCGGCTCATCGTGGGTATGGTTTAAAAACGTCACTTCCTTGTCCATATAATCGTACTTGCGCACGATCGGATCTTCAAACGCAGGCCTTAAAATCAGTTCGCCGTTTTCATATGTATACGCAGGCTCTGACATATCCTCAATCGCTGTCTCCGGCGACCACCAGAACGGCTGAAACCGCTTGGCTTCCACGCCTTCCCACACGAAATTATAGATCGTATCGCACGTATCCAGGTGCTTCATCGCATCCCTCGTCACGCAGCAGATCAGCCCTGGTGCGCTGCCCGTTCCGATGATTGCCAGCTTTCCGATTTCCTTGAACTTAGGCCCATAAACGGCAAGCTGGTATTTCAGCCCCCTGATCCAGCCGAGCACGACATCATCGTCAAATGCGGTGGACGACGAGAAATCCTGGTAGTTTGCTTTCACCTCCAGCGCCGCATCCAGCACGTTCTTGCCAAATTCCAGCGGCAGGGCGTTTACGATCAAATCCACGCCGCGGGCGCAGGAGACGATGCTTGCGAGGTCACGGGCGTCGCACTGCACGCCCCTCGCCTTTTGCAAAGAGCCTACCAGCTCGTCGACGGCGGCTTTATTGTAATCGGCGCAAATCAGCTCGCTTACTGCTGGTTCTTCATCCAGCCGCTTCGCTACCGTCGTTCCCTGTGCGCCCGTTCCCAAAACCAATACTTTTTTCATGACTATTTACCTTCTTTCCATCTGCTTTCCAGTATCTTTTCCGCTGCTTCCCCGCCAATGGCAAGCGTCTTTTCCCGTTGTTGCAAAAAAGACGGATTGCGAAGCGCCGCCCCAAAGAAAGCGGCATACGTGCAAAGGTATCTTTGATTGCGCTTTGCACACTCTTTACGGAAGCATTTCCTCGATGATTCCATGATAATGAAAAAGGAGCGGATCTTCAATCGCTCCAGCTTCGATGTTTGCATATAAAAACAGCAAGGATCTTTTCACGGCCTGCCGCCGCATATATGCCCTTGCCGCTTTATCGTTTTTTGAGTGCAGGAAAGTCAATAGCCCGTTAAAATTATTGGCCAGCCGGATCGCAAAATCCAATGAAAAGGCGGCGTTCGGCAAATGTATTCCAGACGGGAAAAAGCCATCCGCCAGCAAACGCCAGAAAAAAGCGTTGCAATCAACCTAAGCTGTAGCCAAGCGAAAACTGCCGCCCAGCCGAAGCAAAACATCCGGACAAAAATACTGGCCGGCCGGATCACTAACGGTCAGCATCCGGACAAAATCCGCCAGATCAACCATTACAACCACGCTTTCCCCGGCAAATCAACCGCAGACCAGCCAGCAAACGCCCGCCAGCCAGAACGCCTCCAAGCACCAGGGCACTGCCCTGCTAAGAAGCCACAGCCTCCAAGTAATGCCATCCGCCAGCAAACGCCCAAACGCCAGGCAGGACGCCGCCAGTCAGCCAAACCGGATCGCCATCCTGATGTTTTTCGCATCGATGGCATCCGAAACCCGATCGATCAGTTCCCCCGCCGCCGCATCGCTTTCCAGCTTATCAAAATAAAGGATGAACTTGCAGCGCTGCAGCATTTCCCTGCCGCCCTTTTCCCTGGCCACGCCGGCAAATGCCCGGATCAGCTTTTCCCAATCATTTGCGGAATACATATGAAACGCCAGCTCGATGCAAAGGATATGGCCAAGCTCTTTCGCATTTTGCAATACCGTCC
This sequence comes from uncultured Eubacterium sp., assembly GCA_946555345.1. GTDB lineage: Bacteria > Bacillota > Clostridia > Peptostreptococcales > Anaerovoracaceae > Lentihominibacter. The sequence goes on from CAMNSS010000003.1 coordinate 151,563, forward strand.
CGATAAACGCTTCATCCATCTCGATCTTGCCATCCTGCATTTTGATCACTTTTCCATCAAAGAGCGGCAGGCAAATCTCCCTAAGCCCTAAAGCATGATGGCTTTCCCGGATCATTTCACGTTTTAATTTGCTTCCCGAATACCTCCCCATCTGCGTTTCATAACGCTACGGCCAGTCGCCAGCATGCTCCGCATACCGCATCAGCTTGGTGTCTTCCTCGTCCAGGTTGACATAGGCAAGCGTGCGCCCGAATTTATCCAAGATTTCATCATAACCATACGTTATGATGCGGTTTCCCTTTGCTTTGTAGCCCTCGTATTTTTTCTTATGCTGGGAAGGCGTCTGCCCATACCATTTCTTAAAATTTTTATAGATATACTTCGGATCGGAAAACCCGCAGTTTAAGGAAATCTCATTGATGCTCTTGCCGGTGGAAAGCAGCATGCGCTCCGCCTTTTCGATCCTTCTGGAGTTGAGATACTCCGTAAAGTTCATGTTAGTCATCTTTTTCCAAAACTGGGAAATGTACGTCGTGCCGATGTATTCCCGCTGCGCCAGGTCTTCAAGCTCGAGCTTTTCGCCATAGCGTTCCTCAACTTCCTTGATGATGCGGTAATAGCGCTGCAACTGGTTTTCAGGGATTTCCCGCCCATTGTGGTAAAAGACCATGTCAAATTTGCCGATCAAAAGCGCCATGAGCCGCTGTACCAGGCGATTGATCCTTTCCGTATCGGAATCGCCCTTGATGATTTCAAGAATCACATTGGTGATGAGCCTGCGCATTTCCGGGCAATGTTTTTCCTGCATACTGTTGACGTTGAAACTCTCGCACATGAAATAAAGGTATTTCACATATTCATGCTGGTGCGAAAACTCGTTCAAATCGATGTAAAGCGATGCGATCAGATTGTCCCTGCCGTTTTGTATACAGTGGACGTCGCTCTCATTAATTACTGTGAAATCCCCTTTTTTGAGATGGAAAAAATCATAGCTGGAAAGCAAGTCTGCTTCCCCATCCAGCACAAAAATGATTTCCAAGCAGTCTGCGTGATAATGCGGGACGTATTCCCGAGCCGAATACATACTTAACGCTATGGCGGTCCCTTCGATAAAATTTATGGTTTCCTTTTCTATCATGGCAATTTCCTTGGATGGCATCCCTTCGGGCGACATCTCTATCAGTAATGCTGTTATGCGTACAATAACGTATGGCAAAGCCTATCGCTTCTATACGGATATAAGGCATGAAGATGAACTGCGATACCTATGCAACTATCAATGAATAGGCATGGCCTGCGCCATCTATGCAAAACTATAACGCATGGGCATGGCCTGCGGTATCTATGCAACTATCAATGAATAGGCATAGCCTGCGCCATCTATGCAAAACTATAACGCATGAAGATGGCCTGCGATACCTATATTGTACCTGATTATGCTGAAAATTCCAATCAATATTCGGCAGGGATTTGATGAGACAGCATGAAAATTAAACTATGAGAGACGGCTATTGCGAAACGGCAGCGGTTTTATGGCGAGGCGTTTGAATGAGCAAAACAGCCTCCGCGAGACTATCATTCATTTCAGGTTTTCCGCAAGGCTAATGCATTTCGGGTTTTCCGCTGGCAATCCAATCGGCATGAAGGTTTGATGGGCAACGGGTCTATTTCTGGAAGTCCAAACGACGTGCGAGTTTATGCATTTGCGGGGTTTTCGCCAGCATTCCAAACAGTGCGAGATTACTGCATCGTCCGCCGCCCTATTCTCTATAAATCCGTAAAAACAACAATTTCCAAGGAACTGGAAAGCCATTTATCCTGGCGGCTCGCCTCGTTTGCCGCCCTTCGCCTTTGCAACGCAATGAGAATGCTGGAAATTGCAATATTCCAGTATTTTCTGTATGCTTGCTTTAAATGCACCGTACGGCATTTTTTTTTTGCGGCATTTTTTGGAGAAGCCGACCCATGCCCAAAATACTGTCATGCTTATGCTGGAAATCAACCCGCCATTGTTCTTAAGGCAGCTCTTGCCGAGGGCATCATCCAGCCCGTCATGCCCCTGCGGATTGTTTCGCCCGCCGTCCTCGGCGCAGGAAGCCATGGGGTGTTTTCACAGGGTTTGGAAGGTCCCGTGAACTCGCGGCAGTTTCCCCGCCGCTCAAACAGCACGGGAACCTTTGCCAGACCCCTTGCTCAAAGCGCCCTCATGGCTTCGCCTGCCCCTGCGGATTGCGTCCTCTCCAAAACGCAGGGGACGGCGGATAGGTTGCGCCTGGTTGCCATTTTCCAACGCTTCCCTGTTGGTTCACATCGCTTCCAGTTCCTCAATTTCGTCTTTGAGCTTATTCAGGCATGCATTCTCCGGCTCATATCGGAGGGTGGTTTTCAAGTACGCTTTCCCTTTTTGTATAATTTCCCCTTTGAACTGCTGGAAGTCAATTATCTGGTTTGTCCATTCCCCAGGTCGTCTGTCATCCAGATGGAACTCTATATCATGTGTTCCTTCTTCTTTCTTGGCTTCAATGAGGCTGATGCTTAGCTTGTCTCCTCTTTTTTTGAACTCAATCCATGTGTTGTATGACTCTATATTACTAAGGACCACATATTCTTTTGTCATGAGGCATATGCATACCCTCACGAACCGTTCCATCCAGTCATATAATGCATCTGAATCCTGACATATGTATCTTTCCGCCCCTTCCGGGTAAATTTCCTCATATACAAAATCATTGCACTTGACCCGGAAAAAACCATTTTGCCCTATAAAATCATCATAATCATACAATACTATCTGGTAGTTCAATTCAAACATATCCTTCACTCCCTTCTGAAATCTTCCACGGTATACTTATATGTGCCATATGACGTATCAAATGTTCCGTCGCTTTTTATATAGACATTTATTGTCTCCCCGTTTATCTTTATGGAGCAAGGGCCTGTTTTCCCCTGCCTCCTTAAAGCGTTGTAAGCCTCCTGCGAATGCTTCACGACTTCCTCCATGGACCATTCCTTGTTAAAAAATGACGTATTTTCTAACTTCTTGGCTAGCTGCTCATTCGTTAAATGCTGGGCTTGCTTAGCCACGAAATCAAACGTATGCTTTCTAATGTGCCTTATATCATTTTGTGATAATTCGATGGTTTCTTCCTCATCCCCGGAGGCCTTCTTCTTCATGTCCTCGACAAGGTTGGTGAGGTACGTGAGCTTCCCGGCTTTTGCTGCCCTCCCTGCTATTTCCGACAGCTTGTTCAGGGTGGCCATGAGCTTTGCTTTCAGGCTTCCCGTCATGGCGGTCCCTGCCCCGGCAGCCATCCCCGTGCCCCCTATTGCCAGTCCGCTGGCTGGTATCACAAGCCCTGCTATGCCCACCAGCATCGTCGCAGTGTCCTGCTCCTGCCTCATGAAGGTCTTTTCGTCGGTCCGGCTGTTCCCCTTGACGTACCCGTTGTACTGGCTTGTGAGCTGCGCTTTGTTTCCCTTGCAGGCCGTTCCCGCTTGCAGGCTTTTCGCCATCGCTTTCAGCGTGTCGTTTGCTTTCAGCGCCGTCCCCGTGGCTTTGGCCACGAGGTACGCCGTTTCCGCTTCCTTCCTCGTGGCGTTCCTGTTCTTCGCCCTGTACCCTGCTGTCCATGCGGCCTTGGCGGCGGTTTCAACCGCTGTTTTTATTGCTGTCTGCACGGCCGCTTTCCCCTGCCCTGGATAGCCATGGCGGTAACCGCTAGAGGCCATGCCATCGGCGCAGCAGGCGTGGGAGCAACGCCGCTTTTGGTCTGGTTAAAAAACAGCATGGCAGGATGTCCCGCAGGCTTAACAGGGTACGCCCTATTCCATGGGTTCACTGCCACGGGGGTTCTGTCACTGCCTGTCCTGGCACTAATCCCTTAGGCTCTGGCTTCCGCGGTTATGTCCAGTTACGGCGTTCCCTGTGCTTTTCTTTGCCTGGCTAAATTGCCGCTTGTGCCGTCAGCTCCTGCTTTCCATGCCCGGCATTTCCAGCCTGCCCTTCCTTCATGCGCCCGCAAAAATGAAATGGCAGGCATACGGGGCTGGATAATAAAAACCGGGGTTCATTGGCCGTGTCCCCTCATCGAATCCGCCCATATGCCCAGCCTCTCCAGCATTGCAGGGTGTTTTCAACGGGTTGCCTTTTGCTTGCCCTTCCTGTTTTCGCATTCGCCTGTCTGCATTTTGGTGGCATGGGCAGGCCATTTTCTGTTGCCCATGTTCCCTCCATTGTAGTTTTTCGGTTCTTCCTGTTGCTGGGCTGGGCAGTGGAATTTGCTGCTCCCCCCCCCCGGAAATTTTATCCCGGAATAGAACCAGCCTGAATTTGGTTTAACCCTATACCGCCAGTTGCTGGTTAAAGGGAATGTTTTTAATTGGCGTACACCCCTGTTGTCCCGCCTTGTGTTTGGGCGGCGGGGGCTGTTCCGGCCCGCTTTTGCCAGTCTGTCCCCGCTTTTCAGGGAACTGGAAGGCCATTTATCCTAGCGGCTTGCCTCCTTTGCCGCCCCTTTGCCTTTGCAACGCAATGTGGATGCTGGAAATTGCAATGTTCCAGTATTTTCTGTATGCCTTGCCTTAAATGCGCCGCATGGCGTATTTTGCGGCATTTTTTGGAGAAGCCGGCCTATGCCAAAATATTGTCATGCTTATGCTGGAAATCAACCCGCCATTGTTCTTAAGGCAGCTCTTGCCAGGGGCATCATCCAGCCCGCCATGCCCCTGCTTTTTGTTTCGCCCGCTGTCCTCGGCGCAGGAAGCCATGGAGTGTTTCTCGCAGGGTTTAGAAGCTCCCGTGAACTCGCGGCGGTTTCCCCGCCGCTCAAACAGCACGGAAACCTTTGCCAACCCCCTTGCTCAAAGCGCCCTCATGGCTTTTTCTGCCCCTGCGGATTGCGCCCTCTTCAAAACGCAGGGGATGACAGGCTATAATACATTTTCATAGCATCCCTTAACTCAAAATTTTACCATTTCATTTAATTTCCTAACTACAACTGCAAGCCTTTTCTCTAATTCTAATAGTGATTTTTCATCTTGCCTTAAACTAAATATGTAATTCCCAGCATCTTCATGCCAAATCAAATCATATTCTGTTGAATTTCCCTCAATTCTTATTATGCTATAAAATATCCCGTCTATTTTTTCAATTAATGACATATGATATTCCTGGCTGAACAACTTTGCAACAAGATCATTTCCATCGAAATAATCAAAATTAACAAATAAATATTCTACTCTATTATTTGCATCTTTATTTATATGCTTTACTATTTGTATACACATTCACCCCTCCTATTTTAGTCCCAAATACTCATTTACACTTGTTCTGGAACGTTGTGAACTTTCTATTATTGCTTTATAAATATCATCTCCTGAAAGTCCTCTGTCAATTTGCTTTTGCACCAGCTGTTCCCATGTAACATTGGGATCTGTCTTAAATAATGATTCTGCAAGCTTCTGATCTGACATTAATTCTCTAGCCTTTGTTCTATACTGATTTCTTAAATTAAACGCTTGTTTTGCCTGTTGTTCTATCGTCAAATTTTTATCAATTAATTCTGGTATTTTGCTTTCTTGTTTTAAATACCATTTTCTAGCATCCACATTACTCAGCCCTTTAAATTTTATATCACTTTTGCTTCCCTTGCCCCCTTTGGCAAGGGTCTTGATGAATGCCCGCCCTGCCTTGCTGGTCAGGAACTTCGCCCCGACCTTGCTTCCGACCTTCAATCCTGCCCCGCCCGGGATGAACCATGATGCTGCGCCCAGGTATGCTTCCCAGCTGAAATTCTTCTGCATGGCGGACGTCACCCTGGCTTTGTCCGCACCCTTCCGGTTGCTCCCGCCCATCTTGCTGGAATTACCCGTGCTTTTCCCTTTCCCTGGCGTGCTGGCCTTCCCTTTGCTGCCCTTGCAGGAAACGCCCGTTTGCAGGCTTTTCGCCATCTCCTTCAGCCCAGCCATTGCCTGGATGCCCTGGTTTACAAGGGCCTGCGCTTCCTGCTTGCTCAGGGCTTTCTGGCTGCCGCTTTTCCGCTGGCTGGCCTTTGTGGCTGTTTTCGTTGCTGCCCGCACGGCGACGTTCCTGGCCGTCTTTGCGATCTGCTTGGCCGCGCCTGCAATCAGGCCGCCGACCGCCATGCCGCTTGTCTTTCCCTTCCCGCTCTTCTTCGGGTTCTTGCTCGCCTTCTTGTCCCCGCCCGGGTCGTTTTCGGCGTAGCCGTAGCGGTTCTGGCTCGCCGGTTCGTACAGGTCGCCCCGGTAGCTGTCTTTTGCCAGGAAGATTCCCGCATCTGGCGCATAGTGACGCTGCCTTAAATACTGCAATCCCGTGGCTTCGGTGTATTCCTCGCCGTTGTAGCCGAATATCACGTCGTTGGCTTCCGTCCCGCTTTCAACTTTGCCGAACGGGTCATAGTAATAGCTGTTCGCTTCCTTGCCGTCCCGCAGGTTCTAGGTCACATTGCCCTACCCGTCGTATAAATATGTGTAGCTTCCGGCTTTGTCGTCCACGTACTGCACGGCCCTGTTTGTCAGGCTGGCGGATATCCGCTCGTCGTCAGGCCCGTATGCATTGCTGGCGCATTCCGTGGATTTCAGGGAAATGCAGTATCAGGGAACTGGGAATCTGGCAGAATGTTGCCGCCAGATTACGGCAGGCAAAAATTGAAATTGCAGCTGAAAGCAATGCTGCCTTCCTGTGCCTTCCCCCCTGCCTTGGATGGCGCGGGATAACAGGCACTGGCGTTCTTGCCGCCCCGCTGGCCCTGTTTGCGTGGTTTTGCCTTGTCCTCCATTCTGGTGCATACAGCACGTCAGGGTTCATGCCATCAGCTTAACAGGCATGTAAACAACGCCGCCTTCGGTCTGGTTTAAAGACAGCATGGCGAAATGGCCCGCAGCCTTAACGGGGTGCGCCGTATCCCGTGTTCTCGCTGCCACGGAAGGTTCTGTTGCGTTGCTTGCCCTGGCACTAATCCCACAGGCTCTGGCTTCCGCTGTTATGTCCAGTTACGGCATTTCCTGCACTTTTCTTGGTTCGTTTAAATGCAATGCATGGTGCTGTTTTTTCCTGTCGGCTTCTGCCTTCCATGCCCGGCATTTCCAGCCTGCCCCTCCTGTAAAGGGATGGGCAAGCCATTTTCCACTGCCCATGTTTCCTTCATTGTGGTTTCCCTGCTGCCGAGCAGCCCATGTTTATCGTTCCCCAAAAAATGCATCCTGACATGGGTTCAGTCTGCGTTTAGTTTAATTCCCGTGCTGCCATCCGCAAATTAACGGGGCTGCTTTTTTGCTGCACAAGCCTTGTTATGTGCTTTTGCCATTTTTCCAATAATTCCAATCACGCTTTTCTTACTTTTTTGTAGCATTTTTTCGGGCATATGTCCTCCTGATACTCCAGTCTGTGCCTGTTTTTCATTAATCCTTCCTAAAAATGCCTAGCTTTGTTTGGGCTGCCCCAGTGCTGCATCTGGTTTCCCTTTTCCTGCTTTTCGGCGTATCCGAAAATGGCCCGTCTTGTTGAAGCATTTTGGTGGCATTCCCAACTTCGCCTTCCTTCGCCTCATTGTAATGTCCCAGTATTTTTTGTATGCCTGCCTTAAATGCGCCGGGCGGCATGTTTTGCGGTGGGAGTCCAAAAATTCAGCCCATTGCAAAAGCATCATGCAGCCCGCCACGCCCCTGCGTTTTGTTTCGCCCGCCGTCCTCGGCAGCAGGAAGCCATGGGGTGCTTCTCGCAGGGCCTGGAAGCTCCCGTGAACTCGCTGCCTTCTGCCGCTCAGGCAGCACGGGAGGGCTTTGCCAGCCCCTTGGCTCAAAGCGCCCTCATGGCTTTTTCTGCCCCTGCGGATTGCGTCCTCTTCAAAATACGGGGGATGGCGGACATCCATGGTCTTGCCCCCTAAAGGTCATTATATGGGTGTTCCTTCAGTATCCCTTCGATTTCCTTCCTCTTCCGTGCTTCAAATTTTTCGCTGAATTTGGAATGCAGTTCTATTTCCTTGGCAAACAAGGCCCTCCTGAAATCCGTCCCTCTGGCTGTATTTTTGCTCGCATAAAAAGATGCTATTTCAAAAAGCATGGCATCCAAAATATTCCACAGCACCTCTTCCTCTGATTCCAACTCCAGTTGTTCTTTTATTTTCCCCTTCTCTGTAAACATAAAATAATATTTTCCATGGTCTGCATAAACATACGTCCCTTCCGGGCTTTTTGTTCCCCCCTCGCAAAAATGGATTGGCGACAAATCAAGGTCTGGCATCCTTTCATTAACTATTTCCTTGATTTTCCGTTCTAGCATGGATGTATCCATGTTCTTGCCTCCTTTGTTCTACTTCTGTACTATATACCCTTGTGCTAGCAAATCATTTATTGGCATCGGCAGCTTGTACTGTATCCCGCCGCCTTTGCGGCCTCCCCATGCACGCACTTTCGACCGCACAGTGTTCGGGATTTCCCTAGCAACAACGTATTCCCGGTATATGGAAGGGTCGGTATCCGGGGGCAAGGATAATGTGTCAGGATTAGCGCCAGGATCTGTAACAAAATCGCTTGTTTTTCCAACATTTCCATACCTGCCCAGTACTGTCCCGGGCTTCAGAGTTACGGTTTTCTCTGTCCCTGGCACCGCCCCATCATATGGCGGGTAATTCATCGTACCGTCCTCATTGTACCAAGATTCGCCTTTGTCTTCCTCATCCCCGGAGACCTTTTTCTTCATGTCCTCCACAATGTTGATGAGGGTAGTAATCTTCCCGACCCTTGCGGCTTTCCCGATCCCGTCCAGGATTCTGTATATGGCCGGGACGTTCCTGATTGTCATGCCGCCTATCGTGAGGTATCCTGCCCCGGCGGTGACGCCTGCTCCCCCTATCGCCAGGCCCCCGACTGATGCAGCAATCCCGCTGATGCCCACCAGCATCGTCGCAGTGGTCTGCTTCTGCGCCATGAAGTCTTCTTCGCTGGTTCGGCTGTTGCCTGCAATGTACCCGTTGTACTGGCTTGTAAGCTGCGCCCTATTGCCCTTACATGAAGCGCCTGTTTGCAGGCTCTTCGCCATCGCTTTCAGGGTCTCGTTTGCTTTCAGCATCGTCCCCGTGCCTTTGGAGACGAGGTATGCGATTTCCGCTTCCTGCCTCGTGGCGTTCCTGTTCTTTGCCCTGTACCCAGTCGTCCAGGCGGCCTTGGCGGCGGTTTCCACCGTCGCTTTCAGGGCGGATTGCTTTATGGCGTTTGCTATTGCTGAAACTGCGCTGCTGGTCGTCTTGCCCTTTCCGCTCTTCTTCGGGTTCTTGCTCGTCTTCTTGTCCCCGCCCGGGTCGTTGTAGTTCACCGGGTCGTTTTCGGCGTAGCCGTAGCGGTCCTGGCTCGCAGGCTCGTACAGGTCGCCCCGGTAGCTGTCTTTTGCCAGGAAGGTTCCCGTGTCTGGCGCATAGTGCCGCTGCCGCAGGTATTGCAGGCCCGTCGCTTCGGTGTACTCCTCGCCGTTGTAGCCGAAGATGACGTCGTTTGCTTCCACGCCGCCCTCGATTTTGCCGAACGGGTCGTAGTAGTACGAATTGGCTTCCTTGCCGTTCCGCAGGTTCTGCGTTACGTTGCCCTGCCCGTCGTACAGGTAGGTGTACAGGCCTGCCTTGTCGTCCGTGTAACGGGTGGCGCGGCGGGTCAGGTCCCCTGCGATCCGCTCGTCGTTTGGTCCGTATACGTAGCTGGCTTTTTCCCTGCCTTTGCTGTCGTACTGGTACAGGACCTGGGTGTTGTCGTTGAAGGCGGCGTCGTTCAGGTAGTAGGTCAGGTCGTAGGTAATCCGGCTTCCGCCTTCGTTTGCGGGCAGGATGATGCCGTCCAGGTCGTCTGGGCTGACTTCTTTGTAGTTGCCCGTGAAGATGGTCCTGATGCCGTGCCAGATGTCTTGGAGGGTATTGCCGATGGCGGTGATGAGGACTGGGCTTGCGGTGTTGCTCATCTTCATGCCGCCCTGCATGAAGCCGTAGCAGAAGATGTCGGGGTCGAGTTTCGTGGTAGTCAGTTGTTTGTCGCTGTCTTCGTCGTCTTCGCCTTCTCCGTCGTCGTCCGCTCCGCTGTCTCCGCTGGTGTATTTCCTGCTCATCTGGAAGGTTTTGTTGCCTTGTCCGTCGTAGGTTGCGGCCATGAGGGTCTGTCCGCCTTGGCTTACGCTCCGCAGCCTGTTTTCGATGTCGTATTCGTAGAGCGTGGTCTTGCCTTTGGCTTTTTTCTTCACGAGGTTGCCGTTTTCGTCGTAGATGTACTTGATTTTTTCGCCTGTCTTGCTGTTTTTCTCGCTGATGGCCTGGCCGTCTTCGTTATAGGTGACGGTGGTTGTTCCTTCTTTGCCTCCTTTCGTGATTGCCGTGCGGTTTCCGGCTGCGTTGTAGCCGTAGGTGGTGGTCCTGAGCGTCCCGTCTTCGTTTCTGGTGTACCCGCTCAAATGGCCTGCTTTATCGTATGCAAAGCTGGTGATGTTCGTTTTCCCGTCTTTCCGTTCCGTTTCTTTCACGATGCGGTCTGCTTTGTCGTATTCGTAGCTGTAGGCGGAGAGGACGTGTCCGCCTCTGCTGTTTTCGAGGGACAGAAGGTCGTCTTTTGCATCGTAGGCATAGCGTGTTTCCGTGCCGTCGGACCGCTCGCAGGTGGCGATGTTTCCGGCTTCGTCGTAGGTAAACTCGGCGGTGATGCCTTTGCTGTCGGATATGCGGGTAATGTTGTCGTCTTTATCGTAATTATACACCACTTCCCTGCCCTTTGGGTAGCCAATCTTATTGATCCTGCCGTATTCATCGTAGTGGTAGGTGAGTTTTTGCCCTTTGGCGCCGGTGACGGTACTGATCCGTCCCAGCTCGTCGTAGGTCCTCTTGCTCTGTCCCGATTCGTCGTCCATGGTGACCAGGCTGCCTTGTGCATCGTAGCCGTAGCAAACTGGCTTGCTGGCGTCGGAATACGTCGTTTTGATGAGGCTGGACAGCGTGTCGTAGTCATACTTGATGCGGCTTCCGTCTGGGTTTATCTTCTCGGTCATCCGTGATGCGGCGTCGTATGCGTATTTCGTCACCTTGCCCGACGGGCTTTCTTCCTTCGTCAGGTTGCCTATCTTGTCATAGGAGCAGCGGGTGCGGCTTCCGTCTGCTTTCACTGTTTCGGTCAAGTTGTCCATCTTATCGTAATGGTAGGTTACAGCCACTCCCGTATCGTCCTGTGCAGATGCCAGCCGCCCTGCTTTGTCGTAAGAATAGCACAGCTTTTCGCCCATTTGGTTTTCCTGGCTAAGGTTATTTCCTTCCGCATCGTAAGCATAGCGCAGCTTGCCGCCTGCGGCGTCGGTTTCCGTGAGCAGGTTTCCGTTTTCATCGTATTCGTAGCGGGTTGTCCTGTCCAGCGGGTCGGTGACGGAAGTAACCAGCCCGTTTTCATCATATTCGTAAGCGGTCTTGCGTCCCTCTGCGGAAAGCGCAGTCAGCAGGTTCCCCGTCTTATCATAGGTGAATTTTTCCGTCTTTTCCTTCTGGCTCTGCTCTGCGAGATTGCCTGCCGCATCGTAAGTATAGCTGATCTTGGCGAGGGAGCTTTCCTTTTCGCTGGTCATGCGCCCCAGCTTATCATAGCTGTAAGTGACGCTGCCGCCTGACGGGTAGGTAATCTTCGTGTTGTTTCCCGCTGCATCGTAGGCATAACGCAATTTGCCGCCGTTATCGTCCGTGCGGGACAGCACCCTGTGTCCTTTATCATAAGTATAAGAATAGGTATTTCCCGTTTCCTCCGTAAGCTTTGCGATATTGCCGTTGGCATCGTAATGCAAAGTCTGCACTGCCCCTTCCGAGGTCTCCGCCTTGGTGATGCGCCCCGCTTTGTCATAAGCGTAAGAAATCCGGTAACCATTTTCCTCCGTCTTGGAAAGCAGCTTGCTGTCCGGTGTGTAAACATAGCGGGCTACTGCACCCGAACGGTTCTTTTCCATGAGCAAATTGCCCTTTGTATCGTATTTCTTGGTCTCCTTGCCGCCATTCGGATAGATAGTCTTGACGAGGTTTCCGTCCTTGTCGTACTCGTACTGCGTGACTGCACCGCGCCGGTCCATCTCTTTCAGGACCTGCCCTTTGCCATCGTAGAGGTACTCCGTGCATCCGCCCTTCGGGCCTGTTTCCTGCAAAAGGTTTCCTTCGCTGTCATAGGAGAAGGCGGTTTCGTTGCCCTCCTCGTCGGTGTAGCGCACCACACGGTAGCGCGCATCATAAGCATAGCGCACGCTGCTTCCGTCCGCACGGGTTTCCTCCACGAGATTGCCCACCGCATCGTAAACGTATGCCGCCCGCTCCCCCAGCGGGTTCACTTGCCCGGTCATCCGCCCCGCATAGTCGTAGGCATAGGCGTATATGCGATCTGCTGTCAGCCGTTCTTCCGTGATATTGCCTGCCGCATCATAGGCGATGTGCGTTACGCTTCCGTCATTTTCAGTAATCTGCACCATCTGGTCCTTTGCATCGTAAGCGTAACGGATCACGTCCTGATCCTGCGTCACCTCGCAGGCCAGGTTGCCGTACGCATCGTAGGCATAGCGGGCTTTCCTGCCCAGCGCATCCCGTTCGGAAATCACATTGCCTTCCGCATCATATGTATAAGCGAGCGAGCTTCCGGCGTTGTCCTCCTGCCTTGCCAGCCTTCCCGCGCGGTCGTATTGGTACGATTTTACATAACCTTCCTTGTCGGACTCTTTCACGATCCGCCCGTAAGCGTCATATTCGCTGGCGGAAACCCCGCCGCCAGGCGATGAGATGCGCAATGGATTGCCGAAGGAATCTGATTCCATTTGATAGGCTGCGCCCTCCTGGTCCGTATAAGATTTCAGGTTTCCCGCCCTATCGTATTCGTAATGCTGTTCATACCCCCTGGTATCCATCACCGATACGAGCCGTTCCGCACGGTCATACGCATAGGCAGTGACGCCGCCCAGTGCGTCGGTCTCTTTTATCAACTGGGAAATGGCATCGTATTCATAGGATACGGTATTGCCGTTTTCATCGGTCTCTGCTATGAGGTTGGAATTTCGATCGTACACATAGCTGGCCGTGCTGCCGTCAGGGTTTTCACGGCGGGTGATGTTTCCTGCCCCGTCGTATTCGTAGCAGCTTGTATTTCCGGCGGCATCGGTCTCGCTGGTCAGCCTGCCCGCCTTATCGTATGCATAGGTGTGCTGGCCTCCCGCAGCATCGGTTTCAGAAAGCAGGTTGCCGTTTGCATCATAGCTGTATTGGGATTCCCGGCCATTGCTATCCTTTACCCGCAAGAGGTTGCCTGCTTTGCTGTATTCATAGGCCTGCATCAGGCCGGAAGGGTATGTCACGCCGATGACCCGTCCTTTGGCATCGACCACATACGCTGTCAGCGCCCCGGACTGCGTCTTGGCCGAAAGCTGGTTGCCGTTTTTGTCATAGGTGTAGCGAGTCGTCCCTTCCGCCCCTGTCTCCTGCATAATGTTTTCCGTTTCATAGGCATATTCATAAGCCGCAACGCCGCCTGCCGGATTCGTTTCTTTCACCAAGCGGTCAAGCCCGTCGTACTCGTAACGGTATGTATGCCCGCCCCCGTCCGTCTCGGCAGTCAGGTTTCCACGGGCGTCGTACTGCCTCTTGATCTTATCGCCTTCCGCATTCTTTTCCCATATCTCATTTCCGTCCGCATCATATCCATAATGCGTCGTATCGCCATTGCCGTCCGTGACCGCCGTGATCTGGTTCTGCGCATCGTAGGCCATGGTACTGGTACTGCCCTCCCCGTCGGTGATGCTGGTGCAGTTTCCCGCATGGTCGTACCCGTAACGCTCCGAAAATCCTCCCGTCGTCCAAATCCCGGCCTTCTTTCCCGCCGGGCTGTAGATGGTCTTCTGCTCGATTCCTTCTGCATCGGTGCGGCTGATCTCCCTGCCCATGGCGTCAAAACAAACCCTGGCGCTGTTCCCCTGCCCGTCCGTCTCCGTCAGCGCTGAGATTCCCTCATAGGAAGTGGACTGCACCGCGCCGTCTTCATCGGTGAAGGATGTCCTGCGCCCGTACGCATCGTAGGCAAAGGAAATGCTGCTCCCGTCCGCATAAGTCTCCGTCAGCAGGTTGCCCCGTCCGTCGTAGGTCCTTTGCGTGGTATTGCCGTTAAAATCCGTCTCCGTGAGCAAATTTCCATCCGCATCATATGTGCCGCTCCAGACCCTGCCGCCTTCCCGTTCTTCCTTAACCAGGTTGCCCTTGGAATCATACGTGTAACGGCTCGTGTTTCCTTCCGCATCCGTCAGGCGCATGAGCTGGTTTGCATCATCATAGCTGCGCTTTTCCCTGCCTGCCTCCGTCTGCACGCCTTCGGTGCGCATCCGCTCGTCGTAGCTGTAGGCCCGCTCATTTCCCCCGGCGGATGTGATGATGGTCTTTCCCGCTTCATAACGCAGTGTGGCCGTCTCTCCGCCTGCATCCTTTTGCTTCGTCACCCTGCCGTATTCGTCGTAGGTGTTCTCCACCTGCACTGCGCCGTTTCCGTCGCTCCACGACGTCATCAGCTGGTTTTGACCGTAGCTGTAACGGATGGTGTCGCCGTCCGCATTCGTAAAGGCGGTCAGGCAGTTTCCCTCATATTCGTACTGCATCTTATGGCCGGATGGCATGGTAATTTCCGTCACAGTCCCTTCCGCGCTTAGCTTGAAGGCGTATACGCTGCCGTTTTTCGTGGTGACGGTTTTAATCATGTGGTTTTCGTCGTAGCCCATGGTGATGGAAAGCCCCTTTTCATCCGTCACCACCGTCAAAAGCCCGTAGCAATCGAACTGATAATCGAGCTTTTGACGCTCGTCCGTTATGGTATAACGGTTGTTTTGCGGCTGTTTTGCGTCGATATGCTCCGTAAGCGCCATGTACGGGGAAAGTTCGCAGGTATACTGCCCGGCTTTATCTTTTTCAAAGGCGAAACGCCTGCCGTCGCCCATGTTGTAGATATATCTGTCCCCCTCGGCCGTGATGCTCTGTTCGTATGCGAAGCTCCAGCCATAGCCGAAAATTCCCCGCTGTTTGTCCCCGATGGAATTGTAGGTGCGCGCCAGGCTGAAGTCATCCGTGTAATCGGCGTTTTGCGCATCCACCGCCTCCAGCAGGAAATTGCCCGTCGAGGTGTTGATCGGTTCAAGGTCAAATTCCGTGCAGCTGCCCCGCCCCAGGTTGGCATAGATGATGTCCCAGCTATGGTCCTCGGACAACGCCGCAGGCCTCGTATAACTCGTAGTCTTATTGTATTTCGGATTCCTGATGAACATACTGCTTCCCACCGTGCCGAGGTAGTCGTGCGGCCTGTTGTCCTTGACGATCTGCTCCACGGTCGTCCCGTAGTATTTGGCGACATATGGGTAGGTGTCCTTCTTGGAAAATTCATAGATGATGAACTCATCGCTTTTTCCCTCCGGCGTCGTGCCTGCCTCCCCGCTGGCGGCCGCCGCCACGTAGTACGGTGTCACCTGTTCCATCAGATCTGCGGAAAGCCCGTCCGTCTGTCAGTTTGCCTCAAACAGCCCGGTATAGCCGAGCGTAAAGGGAATCGCACCCTTCACGAGGTTGGTATTCGGGTATCTCCTGCCCCAGTCCGCTTTTTCGAATACGCCCACCGCCACCGGCACATCGCCTTCGCTTTCCTTTAGCGCATACACAACGTCGAGCTGCGGCCGCACGATGCCGTCCGCAATGAGCCCTGTAAAAATCTGCCTGTTCCCCTGGTGCAGGGTAAGGGGCCGCAGGGTGATCCCCGGCGTGGAAAGCGGCAGGTTTTCATCCACCGCATTCGGCACAGTCCAGTAGATATCGAGGTACATCGGGTTCTTTCCGTGCGGGTTTCCCGGTCCTGAAAAGCACACGGCCTGCTGCGATTCGTTTTCCGGCGCGAGCACGAGCCCATAGTTTCCTGCGCCGTTTTTCCACTCCCTGACGGCCGTGGAAATGTCCCAGGTTTTCCAGCCGTCGGCGGACACGTCGACAGGGGAGGCGATGATGCTGTGGTTTTCCGGCTGGGTGTTCCACGTGCATTCGCTCCCCCGCCAGCCGCTGTTTACCATCTTGCAGTACACCCTCGTCCCCGCGGGCGGGTCGCCTGCATATTTATATCCCTTTAGGTAGGCCGTGATGATCGCATCGTCCGGCAGGTTTCCGGCAAAGTCATAGTTGATCTTGATGTACGACCTGGTCTGCCCGTACCGCGCCCCTGCCTTTACCGCATCGCTTCCCAGAAGGCTTCCGTTCTCATAGCCCGCATAAAGGTATGTCACACCCCGGTGGTTCACATTAGGGCCTGCCTTAAAGCCGCCGCTCTTTCCGTTTTCCACCAGGTGCCACTCCAGGTTCGCCTTCGTCAGTGCGATCGTCGGGTCTACCGTCACAGGGTAGGCCCGCTCCGGTGCGGAGAGCCACTCCTGGTCCGGCTTTACGGCAAGGATCGTATCGCCGTCTCCTTCCGCTAAGGCGAGCGTGATATCCGTCGAAGCATTTCCATCCGCATCCTCCATCACGGGGGCGCTTATGGTATACAAAAGCTTTTTCTTTTCATAGATATTCAGCACGTTGTCTTCGAGCTTGTACGTCAGTCCCCCTTTTTCTGTTTCCGTGCGCACGGCTGCTGCGTCTTCGGGCTTTTGCGTTAACTTTCCATCCTTGTCTTCCATGCCTCCAGCGCCATGCGCTGATTCCCCTTTTTCATTTTTTGCCTCTTCGTTTTTTTGTGCTAGCTCCCCCTGTTCTCCTTCTGTGCTTTCAGGCTTATGCGCCGCTCCACCATTTTTGCCTTCCGTGCGCACAGCTTCGATGCGGTACTGAAATTCCGCCAGCTCTGTCGGCTGCATCAATATGATATCTTCCTTGACGCACCCGCCCAGGGCCGTATACTGGAGGTCGATGCCCTCCGCTGCATCGTTATAACGGATGGCGTTCTCCTCCGCTGCCGCATCCTTGAGCCTGCCAAACAGCGGCGATAGCGTGATCTGCGTGTCCCCTTCCTCGATCGCAATTTCTTCCCCGTCCTTCGGCAGCGTCAGTTCATATGCATTTTCCTTGTTTTCATAGGTACTGCGCCGCTCCCGCAGGGTATTGTCGATGTGCCGCTCCTTGCCTTTTTCATCGGTATAAGTAACCGGGTCGGCGTAAATCCTCGTTACGTAGCTGCCATCCGCCAGCTCGTATGTAACGGCTGAGCCTTTCTCTTCTATGACCCGCCCCTCGATCCCGTCTTCTTCCTCCGCTAGCGCAGGCGGGCGCAGCGGCGTTTCCTCACCAAAGAGCCTGTCAAGGAAGCTCCCGCCTGCTGTGCTGCTTCCCTGCTCCGTGCCGCTTTCCGCCCCGTCCCCCGCCTGGCTTTCCGTATTTGCATCATCCCGGTGGTCTTTCCCTGCATCAGACGGGGCTTCTGCCCCCTGCGCCTCCTGCTGGTCTTGTGGATGCGCATTTTGCTTGTTGCCCGAATCCCGCATATCCTGATGGCGTTGTGACGGTGCGCCCTTCTGGCTTCCTGTTTGCGCACCCGCCTGGCTAGCTGCCTGCATGGCTTGCTTGCTGCCTGTCCCGCATACGTTTTTCCCATCCTGTAACTGTGCATTTCGCTTATCTCCCGAATGGGCGGCTTGATTGCCGCCGGTTTGCGCATTCGCTTGGCTGCCCAGCCGTACAAATGCCCAGCTTCCCGGCCGCGCAGGCATCCAGTTGCCTTTCTGCACGCCCATCCAATTTCCCGGTTGCGGAGCTGTCCAGCTTTCCTTTTCCCGCGCCCTCTTGTTCTGCGCTTCCTGCTCCCTGCGGCGTTCCTTATCCTCCTCAAATTCCTTCTGTTGCGCAAGAAGCGTTTCCCTGGCCTTCACGCTGCTGTTTTCCACGCCGAACACGCCGCGGGGAATGAGCGTTGCCGCCATAATCACCACCATCATCAGGCTGATGGCGCTCTTCTTGGATTTCAACTGGCACAGGCTTTCTAAACCGATCCTCGCACGGAGTATTCTGTACTTCATCTATTCCGCCTCCTATCCTTGCATATAGTGCGTTTCACTTTCCTGGGCAAAATGTTGTTTTTCATACGACAAGCGCATTTAGCTTTCCTCAGCGCCATGGCTTGTTTCATGTAGAAAATGCGCAAGCGGGCGTGTCCCATTTTCTCTGTCGATTGACCGTTCTTCGCATGATTGGCGCATTTCATTTTCCTCATACGGCACGCGCGCCCAGCCATTCCCGGCAGAATGGCCTTCCTCAAAGATCTGGCGCACCCAGCCGTCTCCACGAACCTGCTTTTCTTCATGTGGATGGTTTCTTTCATTTCCCCCAGCAAAATGCCCCACCTCACCAAAACGCCTTTCCCCGTGCTGTTGGCGCACCCAGCCGTCTCCCAGGGAAAACCCTTCTTCATGCGCCGATCGCACTTGGCTTTTCCCAGCAAGATCCTGCTCCGTGAAATCCTGCGGCCTGCCGAACGCCTCAATACCGATCCGGTAAAGCACATAAGTTCCCATCCCGCCAAAAAGCGTATAGGCTGCAAGCGTTACCGCCCCTCGCATCAAGCCACTGCCGATATAACTGATGCCGATGGAAAAAATCCCGCCGGGCAAAACCAAACCTGCCATTACGAGCAGAATCCTCTTGTACTCCCGCCTGCCCCCCTCAAGTCCCGTTTTAAGGGTTTCCTTCACCGAAAGATTAAAAAAGGTAAAAGCGAACAGTTCCATCAGCACCAGCGGCGCAACCGCAAGGGTCGTAACGCAGGTAATGAGATTGATGATGATCTTCGCCGTTGCATACGAAACCATATTCTGCATCAACAGATACAGGAGGACAGAAAAGATCCCGCAGAGCAATGAATAAACAAACACTGCACAGATAAAACATCCAGCAAAGCGGCCGCTTCGCTTCAAGTAAACTGCAAAACCCTCGATTAAACCACTTTTCCCGTTTCCGCTTCGCCCGATTGAACCATTTGCGCCATTTGAACCGGTTTGACTGCTTCGTCCACACTCTCTTTGCCCGATTGAGCCGTTTTGCCCGATTGAATCGAGTTGATCGCTTAAACCATTCCTTTTTCGTGCGTTTCCGTTTCGCCCGCTTTCCTGCGCAAAATATCCCATCACCGATACAAACAAGATTGCCGATAGAATGCCTGCCGCCAAGATAAACATCTGCACAGACCGCTGCAAACCTGCCAACTCCGCAGCCCGGTACGCCGCTGGCGCTGCAATTAGCCCCAGGCTGCACAAAGTAAAATTCCCTGCAAAAGAGCAGAGCAGCAATTTATTCGATCCGCCTGCCCTTGCTATGGCGGCGAAAAATGCTTTAAATGATGCAGACTGCCCGATAGATGTACCAGATTCGGCAAGCGCCACCGGTTCTGCAAACGCCGCCGCTTCTACAGAAACTTCCGATTCTGTAGATGATACCAGCATTCTCAACCCACCAGTCTCTGTAGATGCTTTCATTGCGTCCAAATCCACAGATGCAGCAAGTGCCACAGGTTCAATAGAGGTTTCCGATACATCGGGTCCCGCAGATGCTTCCGTCACATCCAAATCTATAGATTCCGCCGTTGCATCAAACTCCGCAGCTCCGATGGATGCTTTCGATACGATAGATTCGATGGATGCTGCGCCACCATGCTCTGCACGTTTGAAAAAATTTTGGATTGTATTCTTCAATATTTTCATATGCGCCTCCTCTTCTCCTGGCTAGTATTACATACACTTTTTATATACATTATAGCAATTTGCATATACGTTGTCCCACGATGTCGAAAAATCAAGCTTTTTATCAATATATACGATAAAACTGCATTTAAACTGCCGTTTCTTGACTTACCGGTTGTCCTGGATTGCCCTCTTTTTGGATTCTGCTTGCCTTGCGTTTTTTCGATGCCTGCCTGGCTTGCAATTTTTTGATTCCCGCTGCCTCCAGCATACATGACCGTTCAAACGCCTGCAAAACGCTTACAACGCTGCTCCCCACAAGCCCTATTCTCTATAAATCCGTAAAAACAACAATTTCCAGGGAATTTTACCAATAATCCTGCTGAAATACACAGAAAACCTACTTGCATCCACGCACAATTCTCTCAAATTTTTTCAAAATGCCATTTACGGGGAAAAATCACACAGAAACTCTCTCAGCTTAAGAAAATAACGCCTTTTTAAGAAGAATGCCATTCCAATCACATCGAAATGCAAAAAATATCAAAAATAAACCCAATTTTCTCTCAGAAAGCGCTTTATTTTAAAAACGAGAGAAATGGGACATAAGATGATGCAAATTCCACTGAACCAGCCTGTCAGCACAGCCCGCCCAAGCAGAAAGCTTTATTGCATCCGCACATCTGCACTGCCCTGCTAGCAAACAGCGGGTAAAGCCAGCTTCGCCGATTCTTTTTCAGCGATAGGCTTTGTTGCATTCCCCGAATATCCACTAAGGATTCGAGGCAGACTATCATACAGCTTACGGCAATATAAATTTCACCGTTTTGCACTTCAATAACGGCTGGAGCGGTGAAACTATGGCAAAAAACTTCCACGCCAATTTCCCAATCCCACATCACCCATAAAACTGCTAGCGAACATTTCCTTGCATCTGTGCTGTCCTGCTATCATCGCCAAAACAAATCGCTCTGCATCCCTGTCCGTTAAACATGGCCTCTGATGCGCATTTGGTTACCCCGCCCGGGCAGAAAATTTCCTTGCATTCGCTCTGCTTTGTGAACGGCGGAATCTGGCGGCGGATTCCGCAGGAACAGCGGCAGTCACCAGCGCAGCGAAAAAAACAGACAAGTACAGGAGCTGTCTGAATGTCCAAAGGACATGAGTTCTCCTGGGCTTGCCTGTTCCCTTGGAACGAAGCGCATATAATTGCCTGCGGCGAAGACTTGGAAGAAGGAAAATCCGCCTACTTATAATTCCATGTGAGTTCATCTCATCCTAACGACTCGCAGTTCACAGGCAAATGAAAAATCCACTCCATTCATGACTTCATGCGCTAACGGCTTAGCAAAACGATTATCATGCAAAGCATAAGCAGATTATCCCGCCGCCCGCAACCCGCAGGCGGGCTTTTCCCACCATTGCCACTTTTGCTCAGCTTTCTCACGCCTGCTTGTTCTGCATAGTCTACACTCGAAGGCATTTTTTAATGCGCCGGTAAGCCATCCCCGCTTTTGAGCATTACGACCATCGCCGCCAAATCAAACCGCCCGCGCCAGCACTGCGCACCGCTCCTAAAACAAGCTGATCTGTGCAGTCTCCGGCAGCCCTTCCAAAACACCGTGCTGCCGCATCTCATCCAAAGCGGTCTTATTGATCTTGCCCCGCTCGCTGATATCCTCCACCGTTTCATACGGCCGCTTTTGGTACTCCTCCCAGAACACGGTCGCAGCGCCCTCGCCAACGCCCGTGATCGCCACGAACGGCAGAAGCACCTTTCCCTCCCACGCTAAAAAACGCAGGCTGTCGGAAACACCGAGCCTCGCCGAGGCAAATTCATAGCCCCGCGAACACATCTCATAAGCTACTTCAAGAACCGGCATTTCATCCTCTTCCTTCTTCGCCGCATCCTTGCCCTTCTTGACGATCTCATCCATCCGCGCAGCGATCGCATCGATGCCTTTGAGCATCACTTTTTCATCGAAATAAGCCGCCTTTGCCGTAAAATACACCGCATAAAACTCCACGGGATAATAGACCTTATAATACGCAATGCGGGCAGACATCATCACGTAAGCAACCGCATGCGCCCGCGGGAACATGTACTTGATCTTTTTGCAGGAATCGATATACCAGTCGGGAACATCGTTTTCACGCATCAGCTTTTCCTGCTCCTCCGTCAATCCCTTGCCCTTTCGCACCTTTTCCATGATGGTAAAAGCATCCTTGTTCGGAAGTCCCTTCTGGCGCAGGTAATTCATGATATCGTCACGCGTGGCGATCGCTTCCTTCATCGTGGCAATCCCGTTTACGATCAGCTCCTGGGCATTGCCGAGCCATACATCCGTCCCGTGGGACAGCCCGGCGATCCGCACCAGCTCCTCGAAGCTTTCCGGCTTGATATCGTCCAGCATCTGCCGTACGAATTTCGTGCCAAATTCGGGAATCCCATAACTGCCATGAGTAAATTTATAGTCCGGGTTCTTGATGTCAAGCCCCTCGATGCCGATGAAGATCGTCATCACCTTTTCATCCTTGATCGGCACTTGCAGCGGGTCTACCCCGGTCATATCCTGTAGCTGCCGGATCATGGACGGCGCATCGTGTCCCAGGATATCCAGCTTCAACAGGTTCTGGTCGATGGAATGGTAATCGAAATGCGTCGTGACGATATCGGATTTCACGTCGTTTGCCGGATGCTGCACCGGGCAAAATTCGTAGATTTCATGCCCTCTTGGGACGATGATGATGCCGCCCGGGTGCTGGCCGGAAGTCTTGCGCACGCCTTCGCAGCAGGAAGTCAGCCGGTCCAGCTCGAAGCGGTTCACCTCGATTTCCCGCTCCTCGAAGTATTTTGCAACGTAGCCGAAGGCGGTTTTGTCTTTAATCGTGCCGATCGTCCCCGCCTTATAGACGTTCTCCGAACCGAAGATCTCTTCTACATATTTCTGTGCCGTCGCCTGGTATTCCCCCGCAAAGTTCAGGTCGATATCCGGCTCTTTGTTCGCTTCAAAGCCGAGGAACGTTTCAAACGGAATCGTAAAGCCTTCTTTATTGTAAGGCGTCCCGCACACAGGACAAGACTTATCCGGCATATCCACGCCGCAATCGTATTCCTCGGCATTGCCCCATTCCAGATTTTTGCAGTTCGGGCAGAGATAGTGCGCTGGCAGCGGGTTTACCTCGGTAATGCCGGACATCGTCGCCGCAAAGGAAGAACCGACCGATCCCCTGGAACCCACCAGATACCCATCCGCCAGCGATTTTTTTACCAGCATTTCAGCGGAGCGGTACATGACGGCATAGCCGTTGTCAATAATGGAATTTAGTTCCTTATCCAAACGCTGCCTGATCTCCTCCGGCAGCGGTGAGCCGTACATATCTGCGGCACGTTCCTCGCAAGCCTTTCTAAGGTCGTCTTCCGCCCCGTCGATCTTCGGCGGAAACTTCCCTGCGGGAACGGGCATCATCGGCTCGATCAAATCGGCGATCTTATTTGGGTTTTCGATCACCACCTGGCGGGCTGTTTCTTCGCCTAGGTACATAAACTCCGCCATCATCTCCTCGGTGGTGCGGAAATACAGGCCTTCATCGCCTTCCACGTCCTTAAAGCCCTGGCCCGCCATGAGGATTCTCCTGTAAAGCGCTTCCTCCTCGTCAAAATAATGGGCGTCGCAAGTCGCCACGACTGGTTTTCCATATTGCTTGCCCAGTGCGACGATCTTGCGGTTGTTCTCCCGCAGCTCTTCCTCGCTCTTCACATAGCCGCCTTCCAGCAGAAACCTGTTGTTGACAAGCGGCTGAATTTCCAGGTAATCGTAAAAATTGACAAGGTGAGCAAGCTCTGTCTCGCTTTCCTTGTTCAAAACCGCCCGGTAAATCTCGCCTGCCTCGCAGGCAGAGCCGATGATCAAGCCCTCACGGTACTTTGCCAGGACTGATTTCGGAATGCGCGGTTTCTTGTAAAAATATTCTAAATGCGATAGGGACACGAGCCGGTAAAGGTTTTTCAGCCCTTCCCGGTTTTTAGCAAAGAGAATGACGTGGTTTGTTCCCTTTTTTTTATAGTTGATCGTCCCATCTGCATCGATCAGGTCCTTGTCCTCCAAAAGATACCCCTCGCAGCCATAGAGAATCTTGATCTCCCCTGCGGCATGGGATGCATCGGGAAAGCCCTGCACTACGCCATGATCGGTAATGGCGACCGCCTTATGCCCCCACTTTTCAGCGGTCTTTACCATGTGCTTAACATCGTTCAGACCATCCATGGCGCTCATCTTCGTATGCGCGTGAAGTTCCACGCGTTTTTGCGGATAGGTATCCATCCGCTCCTTCTTCTCCGCCTTTTCGATGCTGTCAGCCATGATCGCCACACAGTTATCAAACCGGTCCCACTGCGCATGCCCCTTAATCTTCACGCCATCGCCCTTATTCAGATGGGTATCGATATCCTCCCATTTTTTATCAGGCGTAAAAGCCTTCACGCAGATGCTCGTCCGCTTATCCGTCACAAAAAGGCTCACCAGTTTGCTGTCGCTCCTAGTCGTGCGGCTGTCCTTCCTAAACAATTCGCCCTCGATAATGACGATACCGCTTTCAGAATGAACGTCTGCGATAGGGACAGGCTGTCCATAAATTGCGCTGCCCATGATCAGGTTTCCTTCTACCGGCCGGTACGCATCCCGCCGTTTCCGCTTATAGGAATTGCCGTTTTTCGCGCCCCAGCCGTTTCCGCCTGCCTGCCCCGGCGTCCCGCCGCCAGCCTGCCCGAAAGCCCCGCTGCCCGCAGATCCCGAAACGCCGCCTGCATTTGCGGATTTTCCCCGGAACGACTGCCTCGCTTCCGCCACCTGCTCCTGATGCTCGGCATAGACAGCCTTTTCCTTTTCCGCCATCTGCGAGCCGACGCTTTCATACCCTTTGCTGTCGTTTTCAAACACAACTGCTGCGGAAAGCCCCAGATCCCGTTTCAAAAGCTGTTCGAATTTTCCCGCAATCTCCTTGTTCAGCAGATCCACCGCCGTCTGCCCCAGCGCATAAATCGTCAGCCTGCCGTCCGCAAGCCGCCACCTATCCGTATAAATCGTCTTCGTGATATGGGCATATTTGCCGTTTACCAAGGCGACCATGTGTGCGATGTAAAAGGCAAGCGCTTCCTCCGTTTCCTGTTTCAAATCACGGTATGTAAGCACAAGCTCGATGTCTTCAACCCCCGCAAGCTGCCCCAGGAGAGTACGCTTGAACTTGTCGACCGCCTCATAAGGCAGTACGAAATTAAGCTCTAATTCCAGCGAAAGCGTCCTGCTCTTCTCTGATATTACAGCTTTTTTCGTTTCCAATATCAAATCTTCCGGTCCATAGCCTCCCAGCTTGGAAAAATCAACTACGCTTTCCAGTATCTTTCGCATATTCCCCCGCCAGCTTTATGATTTCATCCGCAATAGCTTCTTCCTTCACCATTTTGATGACCTCGCCCGCCGAAAAGATCACGCCTTTGCCCTTCCCGCAGGCAACGCCAAAATCAGCTTCCCTCGCTTCGCCCGGCCCATTTACCGCACAGCCCATGACTGCGATTTTCAGTGGATGCATCCCTTCCGTTTCCAGCATTGCAATACGCCCTTCGATCTCGCTTGCGACCTGCGCAAGGTCTACCTCCGTCCTGCCGCAGGTCGGGCATGATACGATTTCGACCGCATTTTTTCTGATGCCGATTGCCGCCAGCAATTCTTTTGCAAAGCTCACCTCGACTACCGGGTCGGCGGTAAGGGATACGCGCAGGGTATCTCCGATGCCGGCAAGAAGCAGCGCACCGATCCCGGCCGCAGATTTGATCTTGCCCTGCGAGGGCGTGCCTGCTTCGGTCACGCCGATGTGAAGCGGATAATCCGATTTGCCTGCGACGATCCTGTATGCCTCATAATTCATCTTCACATCGGAGGACTTGAGGGAAATCACAATATCGTTAAAATCGTACTGCTCCAGCATCGCCACGTTTTTTAAGGCGCTTTCCGCCAGGCCTTCCGCCGTGACGCCGCCATACTTTTGCAGAATTTCCCGTTCTAAAGAGCCGGAATTGACCCCCACCCGGATCGGGATATGGCGCTTTGCCGCCTGCTCTGCGACCTGTTTTACGCCCTCCCCTGAGCCGATATTGCCCGGATTGATCCGGATTTTATCCGCCCCGGCCTCGATCGCCGCCAGCGCCAGATGGTAGTCAAAATGGATATCCGCCACCAGCGGAAGCTTTGCCTTCGCCTTGATTTTCCGAAATGCTGCCGCAGCATCCATGTCCGGCACAGCCAGCCTTACGATCTGGCAGCCAGCCTTCTCCAGCGCATCGATCTGTGCCAGCGTCGCTTCCACATCGTGCGTCTTCGTATTGGTCATCGACTGAATGGATACGGGCGCACCGCCGCCGATTTTAACGCCGCCGCAGTTTACTTCTTTTGTCATACAAACCTCCGCATAAAAGAGCCTATCTGCAAGCAAGGCTCCGCCAGCATATCCCTGTCTATAAAATGATGCGAACGATTTCCCGCTAGCCATCCTCCGCATTCAAGTCCCCGCCGGCAATTCCTCCCTGCAAAACGCCGCTAACAATCCTCATCGGCAAATGCCGACAGGCACCCCATCGGCAATCCTTTGATAATTTTCTGCCCATAAGCCGCCAGCAATCCTCATCTGCGAGCCGCCGCCAGCAAAGCCCGGCGGCAAACCGCCACCCGCAGCACACTGAACGCCCTGCCCCACCTCGTTTATCTGCGATCCTGCAAACGCCGCCCCCTAGGAAAAGAGCGGGACGATAAACTTCAAAATATCGTTCCAGGTAACATAGATCATCAGCGCAAAGAGCAGCATGATGCCGACAAAATGAATCTTTCCTTCCATTTCATCCGTCACCCGCCTTCCCGTCACCTTGCGGATGAGCAGGAACAACAGCCGCCCGCCGTCCAGCGCCGGAAACGGCAGCAGGTTCATCACCGCCAGGTTCAGGCTCAGAAGCGCCGCCAGGTACACCACGTAAATGACGCCCGCCTTGGCGGTATCGTTGACCGCATAGACGATGCCGACCGGCCCGGAAAGCTCCTTTGTCGATACATCCCCCGTAAACAGCTTGACGATAATGTCATACATCATCACCGTCATGTCCCACGTGCTTTGTACGCCCCGCCAAACCGCCGCGACGGGGTTTCGCTTCATTTCCGGCGCAATGCCGATCTTGCTGCGCCCCGCCTGCTCGTCGTATTCGGGAACGGCGGAAAATTCCAGCTCCTGCCCCTCCCGCAATACCGTGACCTGAATCGGCTCGCCCTGATTTCCGCCGACGGCGCTTTGCAGGTCATCCCACGCCTCGATTTTCGTTTCATCGATAAACAGCACTTCATCGCCAGCCCGGATTCCCGCTTCAAAAGCCGGTGAACCGTCGATTACCGTTTCGATCGTGTTCGTCGCCTCGCCCTGCCAAAAAGCGATGATGATCATCAACACGATAGCAGTGAGCAAATTCATGAAAGAACCGGCCGCCAGCACGATCGCCCGCTGCCAGGCAGGCTTCTTGTTGAAAGCCCGCGCATCTTCCGATTCCTCGTCTTCGCCCTCCATCGCACAAAACCCGCCGATGGGAAAGATGCGCAAGGAATACTCAGTCTCGCCCCTCTGCCTTTTCCAAAAGGCAGGACCCATGCCGATCGCAAAGGCATTGACTTTTACCCCGCACAGCTTGGCGGCAATGAAATGCCCCAGCTCATGCACGAAAATGAGCAAGCAAAATATTAAAATCGCATAGATAATGGTCATAAATCCCCTCCCGTTAAAACATATTCCTCACTTTTTCCCTTATTCTCATGTCCTCTTCCAAAACCCCTGCCAAATCGAGATCATAGACCGGCTGATGCCCGTCCATGATGCGCACCAGCGTATCCTGTATATCGATAAAGCGGATCTTTCCTTGCAGGAACAAATCCACCAGCGCTTCGTTCGCCCCATTGAGCGCTACTGGGTAGCTGCCGCCCCGCTTACATGCCTCATAAGCCAGCCCAATCGTCTTGAAGACTTTGCGGTCGGCAGGATAAAACGTCATCCCGCCCGGAAGCCCGAAAAAGTCCAGGCTTTCTGTAAGACCGCCCAGATCCAGCCGCACAGGATACGAAAAGGCATATGCGATCGGAACCTTCATGTCGGGATTTCCCATCTGGCCGATGACACTGCCGTCCTCGTATTCCACAGCAGAATGCAGGACGCTCTGCGGATGGACCACCACCTGGATCTGATCCACTGGCACATCGAACAGCCATTTTGCCTCGATGACTTCCAGCCCCTTGTTCATCATCGTCGCCGAATCGATGGTGATCTTCTTTCCCATCGACCAGTTCGGGTGCTTTAACGCCTGCGCCAGCGTTACCGCCCTAAGCTGCTCCAAGCTGTACCCACGGAACGGCCCGCCCGACGCAGTGAGGATGATACGCCTTACCGCATTTGCTTCATGACCTTGCAAGCACTGGAAAATAGCGCTGTGTTCGCTGTCCACGGGAAGCAGCTTAACACCCGCTTTTTTCACCGCATCCATCACCAGCGCCCCGCCTGCCACCAATGTCTCTTTATTGGCAAAGGCGATATCCTTTCCTGCGCAGGCTGCCGCAAGGGTCGGCGCAAGCCCCCGCATCCCCATCAGCGCATTCAACACCATATCGCAATCTTCCATGGATGCGATCGCCTGCAAGCCTTCCGCACCATGAAACACTTCGAGGCCCGGATACTGTGCGGCAATCCGCCGCGCATCCGCCTCCTCCGCCACGCAGACAGCCTGCGGCTTGAATTTTTCTATCTGGGCGCAAAGCAGATCGACTTGCTTCGCACAGGAAAGCGCCGCCGCCTGAAACCTGTCCCCATGCCGTTCTATGACCGCAAGCGCCTGCGAGCCAATCGAACCGGTGCTGCCTAAAATCGAGATCCTTTTCATATTCAACCGCCCCCGCCGTCCTTAACCCATATTCCCAATCACCAGCACGATATAATAATATACCATCGGCCCGGTGAACAAAACGCTGTCAAACCGATCCAAAATTCCGCCATGGCCGGGGATCAAATCGCCATAATCCTTGATTCCCATCTTGCGTTTGAAAATAGAAGCAGTCAAATCCCCAAACTGGGAAACGACGCCGCCCAATACACCGATCGCAAGGCAGTGCGCCAGAAGCTGCGGTGCAAAGAAATAGCCGAACACGCCGCTCAAAACGACGCTTCCCAGGATACCGCCGGCCGAACCTTCAATCGTTTTTTTCGGGCTGATTTTCGGACACAGCTTATGCCTTCCCAGGGCATAGCCGCTGAAATACGCCATCACGTCCGTGCCAAAGGCCGTTATCACGATGAGCCAGATCAAAATGCCATAGCCGCTCTGGTCCACCAGCACGACATGGAAGGAAAAAAAGACCACGTAAAAAATGCCCGTTACAGTAGCCATGGCATCCGCAAGCTTCCGCTGTTCGATATTAAATAAATACAAAAGGCTTATCAGCATCACGCCGAAAAACCACAGCATATACCACTCCGCCCGCCCGCTGAAAAAGTTAACCGCATAGAGGGAAACGGCGGCGATGCAAGCGATGGCAAAGCTCGGTTTCACGCCCATTGCGGCAAAGCCGTTGTAAAATTCCCGCACGCCCATGATGCCGATGAGAAAACAAGCGGCGAACAGCGCATAGCCGCCAAAATACAAAATGACCAGAAGCGGCAGCATAATAAGCCCCGACAATATTCTCGTTTTCATGATCTACCTACCTCCGAATCTTCGCTCCCTGCTTTGATAATCCGCAATGGCCTTCTCATACTCCTCCGGGGTGAAATCCGGCCAGTACACATTGGGAAATACCAGCTCGCTATATGCACTCTGCCAGAGCAGGAAATTGGAAAGGCGCAGTTCCCCGCTCGTCCTGATGATCAGCTCCGGGTCCGGCACGTCCGCATTCGTAAAGCCCGTGAACAGCTCCCCTGCGATCATCTCCTCGGTGATATCGGGAGGCGCGATTTTCCCCGCCGAAACCTTCTCCCCGATGGAACGCACCGCCCTGGTGATCTCGTCCCTGCCCCCGTAATTGAGGGCGATGTTAAATTGCAGGCCCGTATTGTCCTTCGTCTGCTGCAATGTCTTTTCCAGGCTCCTGACCGCATCCTTCGGCAGGCTGCTGTAGTCGCCCAGCACCTTTACCTTGACATTGTTTGCCACCAATTCTTTTAGGTCGCTCCCCACGTAAGTTACCAGCAGTTTGAAGATCCCCGATACTTCTGCCAGGGAGCGTTTCCAATTCTCCGTGGAAAAAGCATATACCGTAAGGTGCTTGATCCCCAGCTTGTCAGAATGATCGACGATTTTTTTCATCGCCTTCATCCCCGCATTGTGTCCTGCCAGCCTCGGCAGGCCCCGTTCCTTCGCCCACCTGCCGTTGCCATCCATGATGATCGCAACATGGGCGGGCATTCTCTCTTGATTAAGCATATAAATCCCCTGAATCGCATAATAGATGTGGCCCAAAGGCCACATCTACCATCGCTTGTATTTCATTTGAATTGAGGTTAAACTTCCATGATTTCCTTTTCTTTTGCCGTTACGACTTCATCGACATCCTTCACGGCTTTATCGATCGTCTTCTGGATATCATCCAGCGTGGACTTCGCATCATCCTCCGTAAAATCGCCGGACTTTTCCAGCTTCTTCACCTTGTCGTTCGCATCCCGGCGCAGGTTTCTGACGGCAACCTTCGTGTCCTCGCCCATCTTCTTGACGATTTTCGTAAGCTCTTTTCTTCGCTCCTCCGTAACCTGTGGAATTTGCAGCCTTACCGCTTTGCCGTCGTTCACCGGATTGATGCCGATATTGGCGACATTGATTCCCTTTTCGATATCGGGGATGCTTTTCGGATCAAACGGCGAAATCAATAACGTCCTCGGTTCTGGAACGGAAATGTTAGCCAGCGCCTTCAACGGTGTCGGCGTTCCGTAATACTCCACCATGACCTTGTCCACCAACGCCGCATTGGCGCGCCCTGCCCTTACCGTTCCCAGTTCTTCTTTCAATACGTGCAGGCTCTTTTCGATTTTGGCTTCTAACCCTTTCATATCAAAATCACTCATTTTTCTTCCCTCCAAATTTTGTTTTACTTCACGATCGTTCCTATCTTTTCCCCGCAGACAGCTTTCAGCACGTTTCCTTCCTCTGCTAAGGCAAACACGTGTATTGCGATGCTGTTATCCCGGCAAAGGGAAGCAGCGGTGGAATCCATTACCTTCAAATCCTTTTCCAGCACTTCTTTATGCGTCAGTGATTCGTATTTCACGGCGTCAGGGTTCAATTCCGGATCATCGGAATATACCGCATCGACCTTTTTCGCCAGCAAGATGACTTCTGCATCGATTTCCGCCGCCCGCAACGCTGCGGTCGTATCCGTCGAAAAGAACGGATTGCCCGTTCCCGCTCCAAAAATCACGACCTTGCCGTGATCCAGATGGCTGATCGCCTTCCTTCGCACGTAAGGCTCGGCCACCTCCCGCATTTCGATCGCCGTCTGCACTCTCGTAGGCAGTCCTTCCGCCTCAAAAGCGTCCTGGAGCGCCATGGCGTTCATCACCGTCGCCAGCATGCCCATGTAATCGGCCGTCGCCCTGTCCATGCTCTTGCTTGTCCTGCCCCGCCAGAAGTTTCCGCCGCCGACGACCACAGCCACTTGCACGCCCATCTCCGTTACTTCCTTTACCTGGAATGCGACCCGTTTCAGCATATCCTCGTTGATTCCGAAGTGTTCCTCGCCTGCCAGAGCCTCGCCGCTGATTTTCAACAGCACCCGCTTGTATTTTGCTTCCATATTTGACTCCTTGATTTCTGATCCATTTTCCATATATTGTACCACACTATATAAAAAGTGTGCAAGACGGAATCGGAGATTCCTTTGCACACATTCCGCCCATTTCAGGACGGCGCTTCACAAGGCGCACAGCCTAGCCATCCTTTTCCGTAACCCACTGTTTCAGCATATCTGCAAGCTGTTTCATCTTAAGCGGTTTGGTCAAATAATCGTTCATGCCTGCCCGCATGGCTTCCGTTTTGTCTTCTGTAAAAGCGTTGGCAGTCATGGCAATAATCGGGATCTTGCTGTCCTCGCGGTTCAGCCCCCGGATCATCATCGTCGCCTGGCAACCGTTCATCACCGGCATTTCGATATCCATGAAGATCGCTTTATAAAAGCCTTCTTCCGATTCGATGAACAGGTCTACGGCCTCCTCGCCGTTTTCCGCCGCATTCACTTCAAAGCCCAGATCTTCCAGCAGGGTTTGCGCAACTTCCCTGTTATCAGCCAGGTCTTCCGCAATCAAGATTATTTTCTTATCCTGGATTTTCCTGCGTTCCTGCCTTTTAAACGCCTCGATATCCCCGACCAGCTTTTCCCCCGATGCAGGCTTTAGGTCCAGCGCCACCGATACGGTCGTCCCAACATCCTTTATGCTCTCGATATGTATTTGCCCGCCCAAGGCATCTATGATTTCCCTGATGATGGACATCCCCAGGCCTGCGCCTGCAGTCTTGCTCACCCTGATATCGTCCGCCCTGGCAAAAGGTTCAAATATATGCGCAAGAAATTCTTCGGACATCCCGATCCCGTTGTCCTGGCAGACGAACCGGTAAGTCACCAAATCGGCGGACGGGTTGTCCTTTTCCTCTGCCCAAAGCTTGACAAAGCCGCCCTGCGGCGTATATTTAATCGCATTCGTCGCTAAGTTGATGAGTACTTGCATGATATGGCTGTAGTCACCCAAAACCTGCTTATTGACAACATCCTTTGATGAAATGCTGAATATAATGCTTTTGTCGCTTGCAAGCGGTTCCAGTAATGCCTCCAGCTCTTCCACGAGCGCATCAACGCTGAATGCATCCTCTGCGATGAGAAGCTTTCCCTGTTCAATCTTGCTGATATCCAAGATATTGTTGATCAACTTCGTAAGGTGATCCCCTGCTGTGTTTATCTTCTGCAAACACTCCAACACTTTTTCCTTGTCGTCGATATGGTATCTTGCAATATCACACATCCCGATCATGACGTTTAAAGGCGTCCTGATTTCATGCGACATGCTCGATAAAAATCGATTCATGCTGTCCTTTGACATATCCATCACTCCTCAATAGCTTCTCATTTTCAGTCAAATAACGTCACTAATTATTTTATCTGTTAAATCCAGCAAGCTACAGGGAAATCTATCGACAAGCCAAGCCATGTCTCGATGTTTTAGCCTAATTAAAGACAGATTTCGACAGTTTATTTCATCTTATTTCATCCGCTCCTGTTTTACCTTATGATCGATCACATGGCGTTTTGCCAATTCTGCGGTGACGTCCGCCAGCGTAATGCCCTGCTCTGCCATCATGACCATGATGTGGTAGGCAAGATCTGCGATCTCATAAACGGTTTCTTCCTTGTCATTTTTTGCGCCGGCAATGATGACTTCGGTGGATTCCTCGCCGACCTTCTTGAGGATTTTATCCATTCCCTTTTCAAAAAGGTACGTCGTGTAGCTGCCCTCCTTCGGCTCAGTTTTCCTGCCTGCGATCATCCTGTAAAGCGCAGGATAGGAAAATGGCGTTTCATCGGGGTTTTCGTATGCAAGATTGAAAAAGCAGCTTTCCGCGCCCGTATGGCAAGCCGGGCCATTTTTGATGACCTCCACCACCAAAGCGTCGTAATCACAATCTGCGGTAATGCTGACAACCTTCTGCGTATTGCCGCTGGTTTCGCCTTTCCGCCAAAGCTGCTTCCTGCTCCTGCTGTAAAAGCAAGTAAACCCTTCTTCCATGGTGATTGCAAGCGCCTCACGGTTCATGTATGCTACCGTGAGAACCTCCTTCGTATAATAATCCTGCACGATCGCAGGGATCAATCCCTTTTCGTCAAATTTCAATTCGTCAATCTTCATCGTTATAACCTGACCTCCACGCCCTGATTTTTCAAATATCGTTTTAAATCGTTGATGCGGATCTCCTTGAAATGGAAAATGCTCGCCGCAAGGCCGGCATCGATTCCCTGATGCTGGAACAATGCGGAAAAATCCTCCATCTTGCCTGCGCCGCCCGAGGCGATGATCGGCACGTTTGCCCTAGCGGCGATGGCATCCAGCATTTCCAGGTCGAATCCGCCCTTCACGCCATCGGTATCGATGCTGTTGACCACCAGCTCGCCCGCGCCGCTGTTGACCCCGTTCACTGCCCATTCCAGCGCATCGATGCCCGTATCTTCCCTGCCGCCCTTGGCAAACAGGTGAAAACGCCCGGAAACGCGCTTGATATCCATGCTCAGCACCACGCACTGATCGCCGTACTTCTTCGCCGCCTGTTCTATGAGCGCAGGGTTCTTGATCGCTCCGCTGTTGACGCTTACCTTGTCCGCACCGCACTTTAACACCCGGTCAAAATCTTCGAGCGTATTGATGCCCCCGCCCACGGTGAGGGGGATGAAAATTTGCGACGCCACCCGTTTTAAGATATCCGTAAAAAGGGCGCGTTCCTCCACACTGGCGGTAATATCGTAAAAAACCAGCTCGTCAGCGCCCTCCCGGTTATAAAATTCCGCCATTTGCACGGGATCTGAGACATCCTGTATGCCTTCAAAATTGATGCCCTTTACCACTCTTCCGTTCCGCACGTCCAGGCACGGAATAATTCGTTTCGTAATCATAATTCGCCTTTCCTCAAACGCTACATCCAACTCTGGGCAGCCGTTCCTGACCGCTTATCCCGATGGCGTGCTTGCCTGTCACAGCCTGCCTGCCGCTTGAATGGGCAAGCCGTCCTTTCTGCGCTTGCCTACTCACCCAGCCCCCCCGTGTTGGAATTACCTTTTCTCCTTACCGGGCAAGCTCAATCGCTCCAACTGGTTTCACCCGCACGTCTCCAACGCAATCCCGCCGCCTTTCCTGGGCAAACCTTTCGATCCGCTTGCTTGCTGAAACTGCCCTGCCACCCTGCCAAATCTACCGGGCAAGCCCGGCCGCCTTATGAAATCGACTTTGCCGGCCGCCTCAGCGCCCCTATTTTGCCAGCTCGATCGCCCGCGAAAGCTCCAGCTTGCCGCTGTACAGCGCTTTGCCCAAAATCGCCGCCGCTGCCACATCCTTTAACGCCGTGATTTCCTCCTCGAAGCTGATACCGCCCGATGCCACCACATCAAGGCCTTCGATCTGCGTCAGCCGCTGATACGCCGCCATGTTCGTCCCTTGCAGGCTTCCGTCGCGTGAGATATCCGTATAGATCACGGTTTTCACCCCGATCCCTTTCAGGTATTCGCAGAATGCGAAGCTTTCCCGCTCCGTGATTTCCTTCCACCCGTTGATGGCGACGTAACCATCCCTGGCATCGACGCCGACCGCAATTTTCTCGCCGTATTTTTTCACCATTTC
Organism: uncultured Eubacterium sp.; assembly: GCA_946555345.1. Taxonomy (GTDB): domain Bacteria; phylum Bacillota; class Clostridia; order Peptostreptococcales; family Anaerovoracaceae; genus Lentihominibacter. Next base: position 186,688 of record CAMNSS010000003.1, read on the forward strand.
TTCCAAAAACGCTGGATCTGTTACGGCGATCGTCCCCAGAATCACCCGGCCTACGCCTAAATCGAGGTACTGCCTGATCCGCTCCTCATCCCGGATGCCGCCCCCGGCCTCCACGAACAGATCCACCTGCTCTACGATGCCCTTGATCGTTTCAAAGTTCACCAGCCTGCCGTCCTTTGCACCATCCAAATCCACGAGGTGAAGGTTCTGCGCTCCTTGCTTTTTAAATCCCCTCGCTATCTCCACCGGATTTTCGCCGTAAACCGTCATCTGGCTGTAATCGCCTTGAAACAGGCGCACGGCCTTGCCATCCCGTAAATCGATCGCCGGAAAAATTTTCATGATACCGCTACACCTCCATAAATGCCCGCAAAATAGAAAGCCCCGCTGCGCCGCTCTTTTCCGGGTGGAACTGCGTGCCGTATACGTTCCCATTCCGCACTGCGCCCGTAATCCGGATGCCGTACAAGGATGAAGCGATGAGGCTTTTTTCACAGTCCTTTCCATAAAAGCTATGGACATAGTAAACGTGCGCGCCCTGCTTGATGTATTTGAAAAGCGGCTCGCCATCGGTAAACGAGAGAGCGTTCCAGCCGATATGCGGGACTTTCAGCCCCGTGAGTTCCGCCTTTTTCAGATCTTCAGCGATGGAGGCGATGCTTCCCTTGATCAGCCCCAGCCCTTTATGCACGCCATACTCATGGCTTTCCTCAAACAGGAGCTGCATCCCGAGACAGATGCCGAGAAGCGGCTTTCCCTTCGCCGTTTCCGCCAAGATGGTATCTACAAGCCCGCTCGCCCGCAGCTTGGCGATCGCATCTTCAAATGCGCCCACGCCCGGCAGGATGATCCGGTCTGCCGCAATGATGTTTTCTTTTTTGCTGGTAACGAGCGTATCCGCCCCCAGATACCGCAGGGAGGCGGTGAGGGAAAAGAGATTCCCCACGCCGTAATCGATAATTGCTATCATGTTATAAAACTCCTTTTGTCGATGGGATTTCATCTGCGTATTCTTCTTCGATGGCGCAAGCCGTGCGCAATGCCCTGCCCAAGCCTTTGAAAACTGCCTCTATAATATGATGCGTGTTTTCTCCCGCAAGCTGTTTCACATGCACGGTCAAGCCCATTTCGCGGGAAAGGGCGAGAATAAATTCCTGCACCAGCTCGGTATCAAAATCCCCCACCTTTGGCGCAGGCAGGCAAACATCGAAGCGCACGCAGCTCCTGCCGCTGATATCTGCCGCACAGAGGACGAGCGCTTCATCCATCGGCAACAGCATACTGCCATACCGGTTGATCCCGCGCTTGTCTTCCAGCGCATCCCGGAAGGCTGCGCCCAAGGCGATGCCGATATCCTCCGTCGTATGGTGGTAATCGACCTGCGTATCGCCCTCGCATTCTATGGCGAGGTCAAACCGCCCATGCCTTGCAAACAGCTCCAGCATATGGTCTAAAAACCCGCATCCCGTATTGATTTCATATGCGCCTGTCCCGTCTATTTCCAATGCCAGCGTGATTTTCGTTTCCTTCGTTTCCCTGACGATTTTTTTCCTCCGCATATCGTTCCTCCTATCGTTTGTGATGATGTGCAGGCCGCTGGTATCTGGGATTCCACATCTGCGCCAGCGAACCGCCGCCCGCCTTTGCGGCGGCTAACGCCTGTGCCTGCCTGCAAGCCGCCCCGCCAAGCTTCACGCATCCGCCGCAAACCGCCCGCAGAAGCCGTACTGCGCTCATCTTAACGCCCCGGCGCCGTTTTGCGTCAAACTTTAGCAGTCCACCGCCCCTTGCGCCTGCCCGTCTCCATTATTTTCCTGCCGTGCGCCGCTGTGGCCTGCACCGTGCCAAAAACCTTTTTCAACTGCGAACCACTAGCGGGCATAGCGCCGCTATTTCCCATCATTTTCCGTTATCCGTTCAGCCCTTCGGAAGCCGCCGCGCCGCTTTCCAAAATCTGCTTCGTCGCCGCAATGAGGCTTCTCATCTCCTTTGGCGTGCCTATGGTAATTCTAACATAATTTGCAATCTTTTCATCATCAAAATGCCGCACGAGGATATTAAATTTTCGCAGCGCCGCAAAATACGCCCCGCCGGAAATCCGGTCGCTCGCAGCGAAGACAAAATTCGCCTTCGAAGGCAGCACATGAAAGCCCAGCGCGGAAAGCTCCGCCGTGAACGCTTCCCTGGTTTTGATGATCCTGCCGCGCGTCTCTTCAAAATACGCCCGATCCTTGATCGCTTCAATGCCCGCCAGAATCGACAGGCGGTTTAAGTTATACGGATTAAAGCTGAATTTGATCCGGTTCAGGTCGGCGATCACCGCTTCATTTCCTAGCGCATAGCCGATCCGCGCCCCCGCCAGGCTCCTGGACTTGGAAAAGGTCTGCACCACCAGCAGATTATCATAACGGCCGATCAATCCTACGGCGCTTTCCGCCCCGAAATCCACATAGGCTTCATCGATCACCACCAGGTTATCCCGGTTTGCCTCCAGGATGCTTTCGATCTCAGCCCTGGAAAGCGCCCTTCCCGTCGGCGCATTGGGGTTGGTGATCACGATCGTCCCGTCCTTATGAAAATAATCCGCTGGCTCTACCGCAAAATCCGCCCCCAACGGAACTTTGATGCCCTTTGCACCGAAAATATCACAATATACCGGGTAAAAGCTGTAGCTGATCTCCGGGTAATACACCTTGCCGCTCTTTCCCTGTAACGCCATGAAGATAAAGGCAAGAATCTCGTCCGAACCGTTGCCCGCGATGACCTGCCCTTTGCGAAGGCCGAAAAAGTCCGCGATCGCCTCCGTCAAGGCTGCGGCCTCCGGGTCGGAATACAGCTTCAAATCCACAAGCTTCCTATCGTCGATGACCGCCACCACGCCCGGCGCCGGGGGATAAGGATTCTCGTTGGTGTTGAGTTTGATCAGCTTCCCAGCGTTTTTGGGCTGTTCGCCCGGCGTATACGGCTCTAACGTTTCATAGCGGGCATTCAAAAATCTGCTCATTTCACTTGCTCCCCTAATTCCTTCAGCATATGGCTGATCATTTCATTTTCAAATTTAAAGCTCGTCTTATTGGCGATAAAGCGGGCGCTGATATCCTGAAATTCCTCGATCACCTTCAGGTGGTTTTCCCGCAAAGTATTTCCAGTTTCAACGATATCTACAATGACATCCGTCAGCCCCAGAAGCGGTGCCAGCTCGATGCTTCCATTCAGCTTGATGATATCGATATCGCGGTTCTTTCCCGCATAAAAATCCTTCGTTACGTTGATATATTTCGTCGCTACCCGCAGCGTCCTGTCCGGGTCTTCCACATATCCTTCCGGCGCAGCGACCGCCATCCTGCACACGCCGATTTTCAAGTCGAGCAGCTCATAGACGTCCGACTTGTTTTCCAGTAAAATGTCCTTTCCCACGATGCCCACATCGGCGGCATGATGCTCTACATAAATTGCCACATCGCTGGGTTTGACGAGAAGATACCTGACGTTTTTCTCCGGGCTTTCAAACACCAGCTTCCGGTTCTGCTCATAGTAGCCGGGGCAATCGTAACCGATAGAAGCCAGCATATCATAGACCTGGTCTCCCAGCCTGCCCTTTGGCAATGCGATATTCAACATTTACTTTTCCTCCTTTACCGGCTGTCCATCCCTGATGACATACTGATACCGATACCGCAGGTCCGGCGGAATGCTGGTCTCCGCCCGCACGGACAGCCCTTCTTTTTGCAAAGCTTTCACGGCCTTAATCACTTCTGCCATATCGTCGTTTTCGTCGTAAAGAAGCACCGCATCCACATCGCAGGCAGACGGCGCATGCTTTCCCCGCAGCAATTCATCTAAATAAATGGCGAAGCCGATCGCACCCGCATCCTTACCCAGGATCTTCATCGCTTTATCGTACTGACCGCCCGAAAGCACGCATCCCGGCAAGCTTCTGATGTATCCTCGGAAAATGATTCCATTGTAATAGTCGATGTCGTTTACCATGGAAAGGTCGATCTGTATATTGCGGGAGTACCCCAGGCGTTTCAAGATGCTGCAATATTCCCAAAGCTCATCCAGATCCCGGTTCATTTCGTCGTTAACCGCCATTTTCCTCGCCTTCTTGATGGTCTGGTTTATTTCCCCGTAAAGGAACGGCAGTCCGCAAAGCATCTCTGTTGTTTTGGCTGAAAGCCCAGCTTTTTCCGCAATCTGCGCAATCCCGGCGGCATTCTTCTGCCGGATGTTGTTCAGAAGCGAAAGGGAAACGGTTTCCGGAATCTGTAGCGATTCCAGCAAATGTACCGTGTAGTGCATATGCGATATTTCCATCAGGAAGCTATTGTCGATCAGCTTTAAGGATTTCAACGCCAGGTTCATCACCTCGATCACGCTGTATTTGTTGATATGCCCCATATACTCCAAGCCCATCTGGCTGATTTCCTTAAAGGAATGGTTTTCCCTGTTTTCCCTGTATACATTTTCGATATAGTAAAGCTTTTCGTTCTTATCCTTTGTCGCCCTCGTATTATTGATCACGCTCAATGTCACGTCGGGCTTCATCGCCAGCAGCCTGCCGTCCAGGTCGGTAAAGGTCAGGACTTTGTCGCCTGATAAAAAGTCGCTGTTTGCGGCATAGAGCGAATACTCCTCGAATTTTCCGATTTTGTACTTTTTGTATCCGAATTTCTCGTACAGTCCCCGAAGCTCCAAGGCTGCCCGTTCGTCCGGCTTTAGGTTGTATTTCATGTCCGTTCTCCTTTTTGTGCGGCGGCTGTCTGCACGCCGCTTTTTTCTGTGCGGCGGCCGCTCGTTGCTGTAAGCTGGCAGCCAGCCAATGGCGGCTAGCGGGCCGTCGTTCCAACGCCATATCCGCATGACAGCATCCGCCCGCCATGGCGGTGAAAAGGCGGTTGCCCATTGCTGTAAATTAACTGCTAAGCGCTGGCCGGCCGTCAGCTTTATCACTTTATCGCCATGAATCGTCATCATGCGCTTTTTCGCGCTTCCTCCGTTTTTCCCTCCGGTCTTCTTATTTATGCGCCGCCTTGCGATACTTTTGCCTCCGCTTTTGCGTTTTGATATTTATTGCTTTATCGCGTTAAAACGATATCTCATTATTGTCTCACAGTGCTATATTATATACTGATTATCATAAAATGTCCATATTTTTATGATTTTTTGTTACAAATTCACAAAAAAGGACAGCCGCCCAAGCTCTGCGAAGCTATCCAAGCTTTGCAAACAGGAAAAAGCCCCTGCCACTGCCAAATCAGGGGCAGGGAGTTCCAAACCGCTTAACCCCATTGCAAATGCAGGATTTGCCACCCACCCTATCCGGGAAATTTCCCAATCCCGCCAAAATGGGGCTTCCGAAATCATTTCGTCAAATTCATGTATTTAAGATCGTCCGCCCTGGCTGTTTCAAGATTTCCAGGCCAGCTATTTCTGGTCACTGCGAATTAAGATGATTAAAGCGGCGACCGTAACGACCATGCCGATACAACCGATCCATGACGGGATTTCATGGTAGAGCAATAGCCCCGCTGCCGCCACCAGCCCCTTGGAAAAAATGATCGTTATGTTATCAAAACCAACGTCGCGCAGATAGCGGACAAAGATGCCTGATGTTCCCCAGCAAACGCCTGATATGACCGGCAGCACAAGGTATGCCGCCTTTTTCTCCTGCTATAAATCACTCATCATATCTCATCCCCGGAGGATCTCCAGCATGAGGCTGGCGTCGATGTTGCCGCCGCTCATCACCAGCGCAATGTTTTCCCCGCCCACTCGCTCAGGATAATCCTTCACTGCCGCCACCGTTGTAGCACACGCCCCCTCCACCACGTATTTTTCATGCAGGATCATATGCTTCACAGCTTCACGGATGGAGCTTTCCTTCACCTCTATGATATCATCCACATAATCACCGAGGAGCTCATAAGAAAGCTTGCCTACGCCGCCAACCAGCGCATCGCATACCGTATCCGCCGTCGTCGGATACTCCGCATAGAATACTTGATCTGCCAAAGCGCGGATCATGGCAGGACAAGCCTCCGTCTGTACGCCGATGAGCCTGATATCCGGCTTTATAGCTTTCGCCGCTACTGCAATACCAGTAATCAAGCCGCCCCCGCCAATCGGGCAGACGATCGTATCAATCGCCGGATTTTGCTGCAATATTTCAATGGCAACCGTCCCCTGCCCGCCGTAAATCTTCGGGTCATCGTAATATGGATCGATATATGTCATTCCGTTTCCATCGATGAGCTTATGTCCCAAAGCCGCCGCCTCATCATAATTGCTTCCCAGCCGCTTTACCTGGGCGCCGTAGCATTCGATTTTATCCACCTTGCTCTGCGGCGTGGTTTCAGGAACGATGACGACCGCTTTTTTGATTCCGAGCATGGATGCTGCATAGCTCACCGAACAGCCATGGTTGCCGGAAGAAATTGTAGCAACCCCGCAGACCTTTTCTTCATCGGTCAACGTCAGCATCTTGTTGAGCGCACCGCGGATCTTAAAGCTCTTTACTTTCTGAAAAGATTCCAGCTTGAAAAAATAGTTCCGCTTCCCATCGCCCAAATAATACGCCTGCTCCAGCGGCGTATCGGGTATGTATGCCTTGATGCGGCCGTACGCCGCCCGTACTTCCTCATAACCAAATGCCATATCGTCCTCCTCTGTTGTTGTGATTCATTAAATCTCCACCACCTGGCCAAGCCCTTTTTCTTCCGCCAGTTCCAGCGCTGCTTTCGCCGCCGCAAGATCGAGAAGCGCCATGCCCGTAGCATCACAGATAGTAATCTGTTCATCGGAAATGCGCCCTTTTGCATTGCCTAAAATAAGGCTGCCGATTTCACCAGCGATATCTTCTTCCTTTATCATACCTCTTTTCAGCGGAATTTCAAGCTCTCCTGCCTCGATGCAGTGAAACTTATCATCCACGAAGACTACCGCCCCCGCAAACAGCGCAGGATCGATTTCTTCCTTTCCCGCCATGTCAGCTTGTTCGGAAAAAACGCACTGCCGCATCTCGGCTTATTCAAGATGAGTACACTATGTAAACCGTCAAAATATACCGCGCTTCTAAATATTTTTTGTTTCACCGTATTAAATATAAAAAACAGGATAAACGGTGAAACCAGAATAAACGGCAAGAAGAAAACCAACGGAAAATAGCAGCAAAAGACAAAATTTTGATCAAGCAACGCTTATTTGTGCGCACCACCAAAGGCATAAAAGATATGCCGGTAAAATGTAATCGATAGAAACCGAAAAAAGAACATATTTGCACATATTATGAAAAAAATGCAAAAAATAGCACGGAATAGCATCCTCGTGATAGGATCATTATGTAAACAAATGCAATGAAAACGAAAAGTTTCACCGCATCCGCCATAAAAACGGTCAAAACGGTGAAACCACATACGCCAAAACGGCCCCGCAAACAAACGAAAGGCAAAAGCAATACAAGCGCAATCGAACAGCGCTGAAACAACAGCTTACTTGCCCTTTCCACGATTGATTACCGCCGCCAAATATGCCGCCCCAAACCCATTATCGATATTCACCACGCCAACCCCATTGGCACAGCTATTGAGCATGGACAGAAGCGCCGACAGCCCGCCGAGATTTGCCCCGTATCCGATACTCGTCGGCACCGCTATGACGGGCACATCCACAAGCCCCCCTACCACGCTGGCAAGCGCGCCTTCCATCCCCGCCACCACGATCACGACATCGGCTTCCCTGATTCGCTCCAGTTTATCGAATAGCCTGTGGATGCCCGCCACGCCTACATCGTAGATGCGCATAACCCGGTTTCCCAGTATCCCTGCTGTGACTGCGGCTTCTTCCGCCACAGGAATATCGGCAGTTCCCGCTGTAACTACCGCAACGGACGGTTTGCCCGCATCCGCATCCTTGCTTTGGCGGATTTCACCGCTATGGCTGCTTTCCCTGTTTTCGCTCTCGCTGCACTTATTGCCCCCGCTCCCGGCTCCGCTATGGGCAGGCGCATCGCAATCAGCTTTGCCATGACTGCTTTCCTTGCATTCGTTTTCACCATAACGAGTTCCCCTGCTCCCGGCTCCGCCGCAGCCATCCGTTCCGCTTCTGCAAACCGTATCAGCCTCCGGTTCCAACACCGCAATGATCCGCGCTGCTTCATCGTACTGCGCTTGCGGCAGAACTTCCTTCACAGCCTCATAATCCAAAGCAGTTGCCCGCGTTCCCATAATACTGCCGCCCTTCTGCACCAGTTCCAGCATAATGTCCCTGATCTGGCCCGGCGTTTTTCCCTGGCAGAAAACCACTTCGGCAAATCCAGTGCGCAACGCCCTGTGATTATCGACATTGGCAAATCCGATATCTTTGTATGGCAAATCCTTGAGCTGCCTGCAAGCTTCATCGATGTTCAGTTCTTCATTTTTCACCTGCATCAGCAATTTTCTGATAGTCGCTTCGTTCATCCGTATTTCTCCTTGCCGCTTGCTTTACCGCTTCATTTCAAAATATGAACCATGCATTTGAAAAAAGTATACCACACCCTGATAAGCAACGCCAGCGGTAATCGCAATGCATAAAACTGCTTGCCGTTATCGCATTGATGAACGGAAAAAGGCGCCTTGTCTCCATAAGCGGCGATTCCAAAAACGAATACCGCTATCATACGCAGATTCTCTGGATTTTTTAAGAAACGCTTTTATCAGAGAAAATCCGGGCTTTTTTCTATTTTTTCATGTAAAAATGCACGAGTTTCTCTTGTTTCATGTGTTCGTCTTGAAAACGAGAGAAAAATCGGGGCTTTTTTCCCTGAAAATCCTATTTTCAAAAATGATAGAGAAAAGCCCCTGCAAAAATACGTTTTGCATCCATTTTCACCTGCTACCACACTGGATTGGGATTGTATCCCAAATTCCCTTAAAATAAAAAAGTTTTGATTTCCAGGCAACCCCCGCTTTCAGAAGTTCCCTCTTTCGGAGATTCCCGCTTTCAGAACCCCTCATAATCCTAAAGAAACCATATGGGCGGATATATGGTTTTCATGTGCATTGCCTTGATATGCGCTTATGTTCTAAATCGGACATATACAAGCGGACATACGGGTTGCGCCTTCAAAAAAGTGCTCAACGAAAGGCGCCGCCGCTAAATTTCAAAATCGCATCACCCACCTTCTGCGCATATTCACCGGGCGTTTCCCTCATTCCGCTTCGCACCCAGCGGTGAAGCAAGTTTACAAACCCGCCCACGGAATAATCGGCAAAGTACGCCAATTCTGGCCGCTCGTCCGAATCCAGCGGTTCCGCCAGCTCCGTCCGCGCTGTAATTCCTAACTGCTCTGGTAAATCCGTCCACTCTGGCAAATCCAGCGGTTCCGCCATCCCCGGCTTCCCATCCAAACCCCCGTCCTCCATCCGCATTTTGACGATTTGCATTGAAACACGGGTCATCTCATAATAAAGCATCTGATCCATTCCGCATCGATGCAGCAGCAAAAGCAATTTCCTATGCTGATGCCAAAATCCGAAATAGTCCTCTGCGATCCGGCGCAAATCATAATGCGCAAGCTTTCGGCAGCTAGCCTGATACGCATTGCACAGATCCGCAAAATACTGGCACATCACATCTTCTTTGTTATGATACAGCCTGTAAAACGTCTTTCTTGCCACATCGGCACGTTCTACGATCCGGCAAACGGTAATCTGTGAAAATTCCATTTCTTCCATCAATGCAAACAATGCAGATTCAATCATCCGCTTCGATGTTTCCCGTTGTTTCTGGTGTCCGTTCACAAAATTCCTCCCTGCTTTGTTCCCTGCATCTGTCACAAATGTCCTGTTCTGTGTCTCTTTCCGCCAAATCTTGCTTTTTCCATGACGAAAGTATAATATAGAAAACGAAAAGATACAAGTGTGTCGGTTTTCTTGGCTCATGTGCGGGCGCGGATACTTTCTGCAGAGCTTATAAAACGACCGCGCCCGTCAAACGAAAGATAATGCAAAAGCGAGCCAAGCCGCAAGGCAGGAATGATGCAATGGCGAGCCAAGCCACAAGGCAAGCCAAAGGTAATGCAAAAATTTAAATTGATTGATTTTTGTTGAAAGATTCCGCTTCAGCCGAATCAAGAATAATGCGAAAATAAAGGCTTATTGCTTCCTGTTCAAAGCCGTAAGCCTGCCCACTAGCAGGAATCCGTATAGGCAGTCAAATTATCATCGGCTAAACCAGACAACCCAGAATCTTGGCCTGGCCTCTCCAAACTATCCGCCAAGTGGCCGCCTTCATTTACGAATCCAGCTTTTCGCCAAAGCTGTTAACCGCTTTACCGCTTGCGCAAAAAAACGAAAGGAACCGGTAATTGCCATGAATCATGCCATCGTAATATTTACATCAAAATACGGCGCTACAAAACGCTACGCCCAGTGGATCGCACAGGCGCTTTCCTGCCCGCTTTTAGAAGCAAAAAACTGCTCCAAAACAGAGCTTGCAAAATATGACACCATCATATACGGAGGCGGTCTTTATGCTGGAGGCGTAAACGGAATTAAACTGCTCCCACAAAACTGGCAGCTTATTTCCAATAAACACGTCATTCTTTTTACCTGCGGCATCGCTGACCCTGCCGATACGGAAAACACCTTGCAAATACGCCAGTCCCTGGCGAAAACGCTTCCCGCTGAAATGATGGAAAAGCTCCATATCTTTCATTTTCGGGGCGCAATCGATTATGCTAAGCTAGGACTTGTCCATAGGGCCATGATGGCAATGCTCCGCAAAATGCTGCTGAAAAAAGATGAAAATACACTGCGCGAGGAGGACAAACAACTATTGCAGAGCTATGGCGGCAGGGCCGATTTCACCGATCCTGCCAGCATCAAGCCGCTGGTTGCATTTGTGCGGACGCTTGCTTAGGGATTCCCAAAAACATATCCTCAGCTAAAAAAGCGCCGCCGCTTTTCCTTGCTCCATCCGCTTCAGCAAAAAACACTGCCCGTGGCATCTCTCCAATCCCAAAGATGCCCGCCGCCAAGCAAATCCCCCTCATCGCATATTTGCAAAACATTTCAGCATTCCACCTCCTTCCTCCATATTTTTGCTCACGCTCCGCAGCCTCTTTCATCCACCTGCATTTGCGCCCTGCGCCTGTTTGCGAAATTGCACCTCGTTTTCCCAGCAACCTCATGCTTCGATCACGTCTGCGCCTATTTGCTGCCGCATTGGCAATCAGCAGAAAAGCGATTAGCCCGCGTTTCACTCACGCCGGCATCTTTCTGCAAAAGATCTTTCCCCATACGCCCGTGCCTATCTGCGGGATATCAAACTTGCCCCCGGTCAAGTTCTCGCTATGCCACACCCGCCTGCAAAGCATTTCCCGCACCGAAAGACTTCCCATCAGGGCGCAATTTTGGTATAATGCTCCTGTCAGTTTTTCACAGCACAGGAGAAAATACGAATGAACGCCAAATTGAAGGAAAAGAGCGAACGAAAGAAAAAGACTGGATTGAAAGAAAATGCCGAACCAAAGAGAAAGACCGAGCCAAAAATCAAGGCTGAACCAAATAAAATGGGCACAAAACCGATCGTGCCGTTGATCTTCAATATGTCGCTGCCACCGCTCTTTTCCATGTTCATGCAGTACACCTATAATTTCGTGGACTGCATCTTCGTGTCGTGGATCAGCGAAGACGCCCTCACCGCCGTATCCCTTTCATTTCCGCTGACAACACTCATGCTGGCCTTTTCCATCGGCACGGGCGTCGGCATTAATGTCCTCATTTCTAGATTCTTAGGAAAAAAGAACCAGAATGCGGCCGACAATACAGTCTCCCACGGGCTGATCCTTTCCTTCGCATTCGGAATTTTTTTGAATATAATCGGGCTTCTGATTTTAAAACCGTACTTTGCGGCGTTTATCGACGACCCGCAAATTTATCAGCTTTGCATCGACTATATGACCGTCTGCGCCTTCATGCAAATCCCCAACATGGTGCATATCGCCATCCAGAAGATCATCCAGGGAACGGGAAATATGCTTGCGCCAATGGGCTTTCAGATCGCTGGCGTCGTGCTGAACTTCATCCTTGACCCTGTGCTGATTTTCGGCATCGGGATTTTTCCGCAAATGGGCATCAAAGGCGCTGCGCTTTCCACCGTTCTCGGCTATGCCTTTTCCATGCTCCTGGCATTTTACGTGCTTATTTTTACAAAGCAAAAGGTACGGATCAAGGTAAAGGGCTTCAAACTCGACATGGACATTTTCAAGCAAATATTCTCGTTGGGTGCGCCGTCTTTCATCATGAATGCGCTGGGTGCGTTTATGGTGACGTTCGCCAATATGTTCCTCATCGTTTATTCAACGACAGCGGTGGCTTTTTTCGGTGCGTATTTCAAAGCGCAGCAGATGGTCGTGATGACGGTAAACGGGCTGATCCAAGGCTGCATCCCCGTTATGAGCTTCAATTTCGGGGCAAAAAACAGGGAACGCCTGCAAAAAGCATTCTATTGCGGCACGGTCATCGCCGTAATCATGATGGGTGCGGGCGCATTGCTGCTCTGCGTGTTCCCCGCACAGATCCTGCGGATTTTTATGGCCTCCAATGCCATGCTCGAATTGGGCATCCCCGCCCTTCGGATCATGGCAACGTCTTATATCTTTAACGGGTTTGCCACCATGGCGGCATCCTATATGCAGTCCATCGGGAAAATCAGGCACAGCATTTTCATCAATTTGATGCGCCAGCTCATCGCACTGCTTCTCTGTATGCAGCTATTTACCAGCCTGTTCGGCATGACGGGCGTATGGCTGGCCTTTCCTGCGGCGGAAATCATCACCTGCATCCTGTGCGTATATATTATCAAGAAAAATCCCGTCCAGCTATAGTCCCTTATAGCGGTAAATTCCTGCCGTAAAATTCTTTCAAATAAAACCATGCCGCTACCAAGATAGAATGCCAGTCCCGCAACAAATGAAAATCGAAACCATGCCGCAAAACAAAAATCAGCCTTATAACAAATAAAAATCAATCCCGCAGCAAATTTAACATATGCCCCAAGCGGACAGGGCAATTCATGCAAGCAAGTAAAACAAAACTGCTTTAGCGGAACATTTTTATGGTCAATCACTTGCTTTCGGCGAAGCCGTTAAAACCAAAGCAGCTAAAAATGAGCAGCAAATTGTCTTTTCAAAAGGCTTGCTACTCTGTTTTCAACGCTTGCAGCGGTCCGCATATCCAAACAGTTGCGCTTTTCCCTGCCAAAAGCAATGCGATCGCCAGAACCATTGAAAAAAGAGTAGCGCTTGCCAAAAAAGCCACAAATGCTACTCAATTCATCCCATTTTACATATTTTTATATAAAATCCCAAGCCCAAAATCTCTTCCAGCGCCTGCCTGATGCCCTTGCAAAGGCAGAACAAAACCAGCAAGCCAGCCGCAAGAGCGGCACAAAGCCAATCACGCAGAGTTCCTCCCCTTCATCCACAACTGCTCTCCCATGCATATCTGAACTGCATAAAAAACCTGCTCATTTTTTTATTGCCCGATCATCGCTTCACCGATAGCGCTCAAATCATCTTCGTTTGGCGACAGCACGCCGTCAGTCTCTTCAACGGCAACATCCATATCCACGCCATCCAAGTAGCCCGTCCGGTCGATGCTCTTCATAAAATATGCGAACAGCTCGTCATACATATCTACCATAAGCTGCTCATCCGTCGTGTAGGTATAGGAACCATCCAAGAGTTTTGCTTCCCATTCTTGGATAAATTCTCCTTCGACGTAATCATTTGCAGTCTGCAAAAAGTCCATCGGGTACACGGTAACCTTCACATGATAAACGCCATCTTCCTCGGTATATTCTTCCGCAACCTCGTATTTCGCCTTCGATATCGCTTTTTTTACAAAGTTCTCCACGACCGTCCGTTTTTCCTCAGTCGCATAAGCTTCACAATCGAGAGCGTCAACCAATGCATCGACGGCTTCGTCCAAATCCGATTGGTAAAGCTCCTTGAGGTCAGCCTCGCTCTGTTCGCTTGCCTGTTCGAGAAGCTCGTCCGTAATCTCGCCCGTGCAAAGATAATCAAGGTTTGCCTTCACCAGCCCTACAGGGTCAACATCGCTGCATCCTGACAGCGACATCACAAACACGACCGCCAAAGCCGCTGCAAATGCCGTTAATTTCATTCGTTTCTTCATTCTCGTTCCTCCTCATCGTCAAATTTACATCTGCGCAATATAATGAAATGATATTTTGATTATATCATTTTATCCGGCAAAGCGCTAGTGCATATCCCCAGCATTAACCCGCAGCCTTACGATATGCCGCAGGCATCCTTGCTTTTTTGTGTATATTTCTGTATTCATTGCTTTGCGGCTTCCTTTTAGGGCATTTATTTTTTATGATCACTTTTTCGCAACTTGCATTTCCAGCGCTTATTTTTATATTTGCTACTTCACCGCCTTCTTGTCCGCAGGCAGCTTGCTTTTCCCAGGTTGCTTTTTCGCAGCTCCCTTATCTGCACCTTGCTTCACCGCCGCTTCCCTTTGATGCATTCATCTTTCGCATTCGTTTTTTACGGCTTTCCCGCTCGCATTTCATTTCCCTGCTGGTTCGGAAGATGCTTTCTGAGGCGTTTTCCTCGCTTTTTTCGGCTTCTTCGGCTTTGGCGCTGGAACCTCTTCCCATACTGCATCGAGCAGCGTTTTCATCTGCTCCCGGTCCTCGATATCCGCTAAAAGCATTTCCCTCGCCCCTTCATACGGAATCTCGAACGGCCCGTCTGGAAAAAGCTCTCGTGCCGATTCCGTCGCCTTGACCAGAAACCTGTCATCATATATCCCCGCCACGACCTTATCCTTGTAATAAACGACGTATTCGCCCATCATCGCCCTGTTCCTGATCCCGTCCAGATGATCCAGCTGTTCCATGACGAATGAGACATATTCTTTACTGCTTGCCATAATGCGCCCTCCCCTAAACGACTGACTTCATTTCATGCAGGGGAGTGATTTCCATGAGCCATCCCCCCTATTACGTTTATCGTGCCAATGACTCCTTCATATGAGCTGGCCGCCTGAAAATCCGTCCATGCGGCGAAAGGAGTTTTCTCCATTATTGTAGTGAAACCCCTGAATAATGTCAATCTGTTTTGCGTGGGATCTTCGTGACAAAACAGGCAGGGAGCTTACCGCACCTCAAATTTTAACCACGCTTAATATCCGATCATGATTTTTCCTTTCGCCCGGCCGCAAACGCATAAAAGAATACAGCAATCGCATCTTTGCACGCCCATAAAAAGAAACCGTACATGCAAGCACTAAACCAGAATCGCCCGCATACAGCTTAAACAGTTCCAGATTTCCCGCCTTTTTCATGAAAAAGGATTGGCCAGATAGCTGGAATGGCAGCACAGAAAATGTGCCGCTTCAAGTTCTGCCTCAACCGCCTGCATCTTCTTATGGGAAATTATCTCCCCTTTCTCCGTATGCAACTTGACATTTCGGTTATAGGATTCCAAATATTACAGCGTATGCAAATCTCCCCTGTGCTGTCCTGCTCCATGCTTCTTGGCAGCCGCCCGTTCAAGGCGAAACAATGTTTCCCGTTATCGCTATATCCGGCAACGCTGAAAACTCCGCATTCCGTACTGCCGTTACAGATTATTCCGTAACGGTATGCAAATCCAGGTTCGTAATGCTTTCAAGCTCTATAGGCGCAAAGGGCGTAAAATACCACACGCCCCCATATTTTGGGACTTTATGGATTTTTCCTTTTCGTGAAAGGTTCTTATTTTAAGGCATCCGGCGTTTCCGCTAAAATAGCATCCGGTTTCTCTGTCTAAATGGCGTCCAGCTCTCTGATGAAATAGCGTCCTTCTCCTGCTAAAATGACATCCAGCTCTCTGATGAAATGGCATTCTGTCCTTCCGCCGTAATAAGCTTTGCTTTCCCGGCCTTCCCTATTTTTCTGAAACGGCCGCATATCGAACCATGGAATACTCCATGCGAAACGCAATTCCCAGGACAATAAATCGCCGTTTTTTACTACTTTATACTACTTTATACGATTATTAAGTATCAAATACGATTGATTGGTATATTGATATAAAAAGAGGTGATGATTATGAAGCCATTAAAAAGTAAAGTCAGCATTACGCTTGATAATGACGTGATCAAGGAAATCAAACGCCTAGCAGAAGAAGATGACAGAAGTTTCAGCCAATACATCAATTTAATCCTGAAAGAACGCCTTAAACAGATCAACAGAAGGCGTTCCTGACGGAAAGAAATCCATCTGTTCAATGCTATGGCTGTGATCATGCAAAAATTAGAGCGGAACATACTGTTCCGCTCCATAAAACGAACCGTAAGGCGACGAGCCATTCACAAAATCAAAGGCAGGGTCAATCTGCTTTTCCCTTTTCTTTCGCTTCATTGAAATCAAAGCTCGGATTGATTGCGTAAAAATTCTTGCTGTTAAGATTATCCTGTACAATTCTCAAACTTTCACCGAACCTTTGGAAATGAACGATTTCCCGCTCCCTCAAATATCGGATCGGATCGATTACATCCGGATCGTCTACCATCCGCAGGATATTATCGTAAGTCGTGCGCGCTTTTTGCTCTGCGGCCATATCCTCAACCAGATCCGTGATCGCATCTCCCTTAGAAGCAAAACAAAGGGCATCAAACGGAAATCCAGCTGCCGCCTGCGGATAAACCCCAGCGGTGTGATCAACGAAATAGGTTTCAAAACCCGCTTCCTTGATCTGATCGATGCTCATGTCCCGCGTCAGCTGATGCACGATGGCGCTCACCATTTCAAGATGCGCCAGTTCTTCCGTACCGATATCGGTCAATGTCGCTACCGCTTCGTTAAACGGCATCGCATACCGCTGGGAAAGATAACGCTGCGACGCAGCGAGTTCCCCGTCAGGTCCCCCTACCTGGCTGATAATAAACTTCGCCATGGCAGGGTTGGGATTTTTAATGTTAACCGGATACTCCAGCCTCTTCTCATAAGTCCACATTTAACAATCCTCTCCTTTCCACGGCCACGGATCGTTGATCCAGGACCATCCGTCTTTTTTCGTTTTAACGCCTTCATAAGTCAGCGGACCGTAAACATCCTCATACTTTTCCTTTGCATCGGCATGCAAACATTGTACCTTATCAAAAAGAGCCAGCGCCTCTTCACAGTCCGGCTGATTATCGAGGTAAAGACCCAGCTCAATCATGGCAAAATTCAACTGCTGTATTCTGCGCAATGCTTTCGTTTTGCTGCTTGCCCCACGGGTTCTTCCCTCTGCGGCGGTATCCCGCATCCCGTGATTTCCATATTCCATCATGCTACCGTTCATTAACAGCCACCTCCCCTAAAAGGCAATCGCAGGCTTGGAAAAATCGTTCCTGCATGAAGCCCCTTCGCCAGTTCAAAAGGCTCTTCCCAAGGCTGCATCGGCGTATAGGTCATCGCAACAGGACAGCCCGCAAGCGTGCAGTCACAATGAGGCTTCTTTTTTTCCCCAAGCACAGCCGGATTTTCCCCTTCTTCCGGTTGCTGTACTTCATTCCACAAGCAATTACAGCTGCATCCATTCAAATATATCGATGTGTCCATAGGGGACGTTTTTTCATAACTCAAATTTAAAATCTCCTTTCACATTAGTATATTTCATACTATGAAAGGAGAGCGTATTTGGTGTTCCGCTTTTATCATGCAAAACGCACCAGCCCGGCTCATCGGGCTTCGTTGTTGCAAAGGCGCACCGCATCGGCGAAGCAGTCTGTGCTGCCGCCAGCCAGGCGCATCAGTTCTTTCAAGCTCCGCTTCCCAAGCCTTTTGCTGCCAGGATTTGGGCATCGCCTACAAAACAAATTCTTTTTATGCAATCCCGCCGCCTGCATCAGTTTCCAGGCTTTTCTGCCAAAGTCCTGCATTCTGTCCATGCGGCTGTTTCTTCCCTCAGAAAAGCCGGCCGCTTACATCAGCGTCCTGGGCTTTGCTTTCAAAATCCAGCCGCTGTACTGAACCTTGTCTTTCCGCCCGGAGGCTGCCCATTTTACCTCTGCGCTCCGGTACAGCTTCTTTGCAATGCCGCTTCTTGCGGGACGTTCATTTTGCCTGCCCATTCCCCTCATATCAAAAGGAAGAATTTTTATAGAATCTCATGAAATCGTTTTCCAAAGCCCTTCAATTTCTGCCGTCGCATCTGCTAATTTCTCGAAATCGCCAACATAATATGCCGTATACGATTTGCAGAACGCCATTTCCCATCCCAGATATTCACTGATGCATTCCATCTGCTCCCGGATGATCCTGTACTGCGGATTATCCTGCTCCGCCTCACCGACAAGCAAAAGCCCCACTTTCTTTTTCTTTCGCTTTAATCCCGCTATATTGCAATAGAATTTATCGATGATCGTTTTTAACTGGGCCGTCAGCCCCCACCAGTACACTGGCGAAGCGAATACAAGCACATCCGCTTCGATCACAGCCTCGATCACATCATTGGTATCATCATCAAAAACACAAACGCCCGACGGTTTGCAGGATTCACAAGCAATGCAAGGAGACACATTTACATCGTTTGCATTGATTTCTTTTATCTCCAAACCCTCGATATTAGCAAATCCTCTTTTCAATGCATCCAAAGCCGCACAAGTGTTGCCCTGCCGCGGGCTTCCATTAAACAATAACGCTTTCATCTTTCCCTCCTTCATGTTCCATCCAGATCCATTTCAAAATTTCCGGTCGCAAGAAATACAAGCCTGCCGCCTGCAGATGCAAAAGCGTAGCAAACGGCGCATTCTAAAACGCTTTCCCATCACTTCCTTATCGGATGTGCATGGTTTGCCCAAAACAAGACTGTCTGCATCGGTTCTTTTTCATAAAAAATGCTGCAGCTGTCATGCCGCAGCATCTTTTATGGTTTCGTTTTGCCTGAATTGGACTTTACGGCTCAGCCCCAGCAGGCTGGCTTTTGCTGCTTACCGCTCCGTCACCTTCGTCTCCAGCGTGATGTCCAGCTTGGCGGCGTATGCCAGGTACTTGTCGCATTCCTCGTAGGTCAGCATGTCGGACGAGATCAGCCCCGTCTGCGTGTAGTCGTCGTTGACGAACATCTTCGTGAACAATGACCCGCACTGCCCCGTCAGGTACTGCTCGCCCGTGATGCCTGCCCGCTCGAAGCTCT
>CAMNSS010000004.1 GCA_946555345.1 uncultured Eubacterium sp.
TGCCGGGCGGGAGCGTTCATTGAAGCTCGCGCGGGCAGGATTGCTCGCTATAATGAACGCACTGACTGTTACGGCGCTGCCGGGCGGGAGCGTTCATTGAAGCTCGCGCGGGCAGGATTGCTCGCTATAATGAACGCACTGATTGTTACGGCGTTGCCGCAGGGGAGCGTTCATTGAAACATGAACCCTGATGGAAAGAAGCAGGGGATATTCGCATTAGAATGTTCCTTGCAGATTGGTTGATATTGCATTGCCCTGGAGGGTGCTGAAAAAAATTTGTGACCTGGGGGCGGTTGTAGGTAAAAAAAAGGTGTTTTTTTGGTTTGGTTCCAGCTCATTTTCGATCCATTTTCAGCCAATCCCTAGAAATTATTTATCACAGGTTTTGCGTTTTTTGCCTGCCATAACCGTATCCGTTTTTGCGGGCGGTCAGGGATATGGCAGTTTTTTGAAAGGAAACCGCTTGTTTTCGGGTGGTTTTGACTGATTGTTTTGACCGATAGAAAGGAGTTGCAGGGATATGCCACAATTCAAAGTCGTATCCGATTTCGAGCCGATGGGCGACCAGCCGCAGGCCATCGAGAAGATTGCAGGCAGCATTTTGCAGGGGAAGCGGGCGCAGACGCTGATGGGCGTCACCGGGTCGGGCAAGACCTTCACCATGGCGAAGATCATCGAGAAAGTGCAGAAGCCGACGCTGGTGATTTCCCACAACAAGACGCTGGCCGCACAGCTCCACGGCGAGTTCAAGGAGTTTTTCCCGGAAAACGCCGTGGAGTATTTTGTCTCCTACTATGACTATTACCAGCCGGAGGCTTACGTGGCGTCCACCGATACCTACATCGAAAAGGATTCCGATATCAACGACGAGATCGAAAAACTGCGCCACTCGGCGACAGCGGCGCTTTCCGAGCGGAAGGACGTGATTATCGTCGCCAGCGTTTCTTGCATCTATGGGCTGGGAAGCCCGATCGATTATGAAAACCAAGTCATATCCCTGCGCCCCGGCATGGAAAAGGACAGGCAGGAGATTTTGCGCAAGCTGGTGGACATCCAGTATGCGAGAAACGATATGGTTTTGGAACGGGGCAACTTCCGTGTGAGAGGGGATACGATAGACATTCACCCGGCAGGTGCGGAAAACGCCGTCAGGATCGAGATGTTTGGCGATGAAATCGAGACGATCAAAGAAATCAACCCAGTGACAGGAGAAATCGCCGGCATTAGAAACCACGTTGCGATCTATCCGGCGTCCCATTATGTCACCAGCAAGGAAAATATAGAGCGGGCGGCCGTCACCATCAATGAAGAGCTGCAGGAACGGGTGAAGTGGTTCCAGGATCGGGGAAAGCTCATCGAGGCGCAGCGGATCGACCAGAGAACCCGTTATGATATCGAAATGCTGCGGGAAATCGGAAGCTGCAAGGGGATCGAGAACTATTCCCGCCACATTACAGGGCTGGAGCCGGGCAGCCGGCCGTATACGCTCATCGACTATATCCCAGATGATTTTCTCATCATCATAGACGAGTCCCACGTCATGCTGCCACAGCTTCGGGCGATGTACGCTGGAGACCGTTCCAGAAAACAATCTTTGGTAGATTACGGATTCAGGCTGCCGTCGGCTTTGGACAACAGACCGCTCAAATTTGAAGAATTTAATCAACTGGTGCATCAGATCGTTTACGTCAGTGCGACGCCTGCGCCGTATGAGCGGGAGCAGAGCGGCGGCGTTTCAGCGGAACAGATCATCAGGCCGACCGGCCTGCTCGACCCCGTTATCCGGATGCACAGTTCGGAAGGGCAGATGGACCACCTGATCGGTGAAATTAACAAAGTTACGGAGAAAAACGAACGTGTCCTCGTCACCACGCTCACCAAGAAAATGGCGGAAAGCCTTACCGATTATTTGAAGAACGTGGGCATTAAAGTGCGCTATCTCCATTCGGAAATCGACACCCTCGAACGGATGGAAATCCTGCGGGACCTGCGCCTTGGCGTTTTCGATGTATTGGTGGGGATTAACCTTTTGCGGGAAGGGCTGGACATCCCGGAGGTCTCCCTGGTGGCGATTTTGGACGCCGATAAGGAAGGCTTCCTGCGAACCGAAACCTCGCTGATCCAGACGATCGGCAGGGCGGCGCGGAATGTGGACAGCAGGGTCATCATGTATTGCGACGGCATCAGCCCGGCGATGCGGGCGGCCATTGATGAGACGGAGCGAAGGCGCAAAATCCAAGACGAATACAATAAAGCGAACGGAATTACGCCGCAGAGCGTGAAAAAGGCGGTCAGGAGCGTAATCGAGGCGACTAAGGTAGCGGAGGACGTGGCAAGCTATGAAGGAAAGAACCCGCTTGAACTGACGAAGAAGGAACTGATCAATTACGTCAAGAAGCTGGAAAAGGAGATGAAGCAAGCCGCCTCGGATCTGCAATTCGAGCGGGCGGCGCAGCTTCGCGACATGATATTCGAGTACAAAGCCAGGATCTAGCAAAGGCGCAATTTTTTGCGAGGCTGCTTTTTCGTTAACCAGACGGAAGTGGCAATCGGGCAGGAAAAGCAAGAATGCCGCCATGCAGGCCATAAAAGCTGCGGCAGGAAGGAAAAGTGTGCCAGGCAGCAGAAGCATGGCGGGCGCACCGCAAAACATGGCACACGGCGGCAAGATAAAACGCAGCAGACAGGAAGGAAAAAACAACATGGTAAAAGACATCGTGATAAAGGGTGCGAAGGAAAATAATTTAAAAGGCATCGACGTGACGATTCCACGGGACAAGCTGGTCGTGCTGACTGGGCTTTCCGGTTCGGGGAAATCCTCCCTTGCCTTTGATACGATCTATGCAGAAGGGCAGCGGAAATACATGGAAAGCCTTTCTTCTTATGCACGGCAGTTTTTGGGGCAGATGGAAAAGCCTAACGTAGAGTATATCGAGGGACTTTCCCCGGCGATTTCCATCGACCAGAAAACTACAAATAAGAACCCGCGTTCCACGGTAGGGACGGTTACGGAAATATACGATTATTTGCGGCTGATGTACGCCCGCATCGGGATTCCCCATTGCCCGATCTGCGGCCGGGAGATCACCAGCCAGTCCATCGACCAGATCACGGAGCTTTTGATGGCGGAGGGGGAAGGCACGAAGCTGACGGTTTTAGCGCCGGTAATCCGGCAGCGGAAAGGCCAGCACGAGAAGATCCTGGAGCGGATTCAGAAGGAAGGCTTCACCAGGGCGCGGATCGACGGGGAGATGAAGGTTCTCGCCGAGGATGAAATCAAATTGGAAAAGACCTTTAAGCATACGATTGAAATCGTGGTGGACAGGATCAAAGTGCGGGATGGGATGCAGGGCAGGCTTTCCGAGGCGTGCGAGCTTGCCATCAGCCATGGGGACGGTCTGGTGCAGGTCATCGTCGAAAAGGAAGGCGCTGTGGAAGAGAAAACATACAGTACCAGTTTAGCGTGTCCCGATCACGGCGTCAGCATCGAGGAGCTTGAACCACGGATGTTCTCTTTCAACAATCCTTTGGGCGCATGCCCAAACTGTAACGGGCTGGGCTTCATACAGCGCATCGATCCCGACTTGATTATCCCCGACCAGGACAAGAGCATCAACGAGAAATGCCTCAGTAACGTGTTTTCCACCATGGAATTTACCAGCTTTTACTGGCAGGTGATCAAAGCCCTGGCGGATAAATATGGCGCTGACCTCGATACGCCGTACAAAGACCTGCCGAAGAAGTTCAAGGACGTGCTTTTATACGGGACGGGAGACGAAAAGCTGCAATACGTCTACACCAACCGCAATGGCGATACGCAGAACAGAAACCATGCTTTCGAGGGCGTGATCAACAATCTGGAACGTAGGTACAGGGAAACCGGCTCTGAGTGGATCAAGGAAAAAATGGAAAAATATATGCGGATCAAGCCTTGCCCGCAGTGCCATGGCAACAAGCTAAAGCCGGAGCTTCTGGCCGTTACGGTCGGCGGCAAGAACATCATGGAGTTTTGTGATTTGTCCGTGGTGGAAGCGATTGCGTTCTTTGACCAGATGCAGCTTTCCGCAACGCATCGGAAGATTGCAGAAGAGATCATCAAGGAAATCAAAGGGCGGCTGCGGTTTTTGGCAAACGTGGGGCTTGATTACCTGACGTTATCGAGGGCGTCGGCAACGCTTTCCGGCGGGGAATCCCAGCGCATCCGGCTGGCGACGCAGATCGGTTCCGGCCTTGTGGGCGTGCTTTATATCCTGGACGAGCCGAGCATCGGCCTGCACCAGAAGGACAATGAAAAGCTGCTGGAAGCGCTGCGGCGGCTGACGGATATCGGGAACACCCTGATCGTGGTAGAGCATGATGAGGATACGATGTATGCCGCAGACCATATCGTCGATATCGGTCCTGCCGCTGGGATTAACGGGGGCGAGCTGATCGTGCAGGGGACTGTGGAGGACATCAAAAATTGTCCGCAGTCCATTACCGGGCAGTATTTGAGCGGGAAGAAAAAAATCACCGTCCCGGAAACAAGGCGGGAGGGCAACGGCAAGTTTTTAGAAATCAAAGGGGCGGCGGAGAACAACCTGAAAAACATAGACGTGAAAATTCCCCTGGGCAAGATGGTCTGCGTTACCGGGGTTTCCGGCTCTGGCAAGAGCAGCTTGATCAATGAAATCCTCTACAAGGCTGTCGCCGCCGAAATGTACAAGAGCAAGGAAAAGCCGGGAAAGCACAAGAAGATAAAAGGGCTGGATCACATTGACAAGATCATCGACATCAATCAAGCGCCGATCGGCAGGACGCCCCGTTCCAATCCGGCGACCTACACCGGAGTGTTCACCCATATCCGGGATCTGTTCGCCCAGCTTCCGGAGGCGAAAATGCGCGGGTTTGGCAAGGGCAGGTTCAGCTTCAATGTAAAGGGCGGCCGGTGCGAGGCTTGCAGCGGTGATGGCATCATCAAGATCGAGATGCATTTCCTGCCTGATGTTTACGTACCGTGCGAGGTTTGCAAGGGCAAGCGCTATAACCGGGAGACGCTGGAAGTAAAGTACAAGGGCAAGAATATCTTCGATGTGCTGGATATGAACGTGACGGAAGCTTTGGCGTTTTTTGAGCATATCCCCGCAATCGCAAGGCAGCTTACAACGCTGGAGGAGGTTGGGCTTGGCTATATTAAACTGGGACAGCCCAGCACGCAGCTTTCCGGCGGGGAAGCGCAGCGGATCAAGCTGGCTTCCGAGCTTTCCAAGAAGAGTACGGGAAAAACCCTGTATATCCTGGACGAACCGACGACGGGATTGCACTTTGCCGATGTGGACAAGCTGCTTTCCGTGCTGGATCAGCTCGTAGATAGCGGCAATACGGTCGTGGTCATCGAGCATAACTTAGACGTGATCAAGCGGGCAGACCACATCATCGATCTGGGCCCGGACGGCGGTTTCCGCGGCGGCAATATCGTGACGGAAGGCACGCCGGAGGAAGTGGCGCAGGTGGAAGGCTCTTATACGGGGCAATTTTTGAAAAAAATATTGTAAACAAAAGTCCATGAAAAGGGAAGGAATACAGGGAGGGCATTAAAACATAACCAAGCGGCTTGCGCCTTTGGCATAGAATTTGCTTATACTTATCATATAGGTGATTCATATTCGGGAAAGAAACGCTTCGGCTGATGAAGCTGATGTTTTTCGGCCGGGGCTGCGGAAAAAACCAGAATGTACCGGCCAATATAGAGTCAGAATATGAATATATAAGTTGATGTCATGCGAATGCGGGAATCAGGAGGAAATATGCATATGTATAAGGACTTTATAGACGCTCATTATGATGTGCTGCTGGATATTTTTAATTGCCTCAAGATAGGAGTTTACATTACCGATGGGAAGGGGAATACGCTGTGCCTCAACGATGAATCATGCCGTACAGGAGGCCTTATGCGGAAGGATGTTTTGGGAAAAAACATGGCCGAGCTGGAAGAAATGGGGTTCGTCGATAATTCCGTTTCGCTGAAAGCATTGAGCAGCGGCAAGGCAGAAGAACTGATTCAGAATTTGGGGGATGGGGACAAGGTTTACGTGACAGGCGTACCGTTATATCATGAAAACGATGTGGATATCGTCGTCTGTACAGAACGGAATATCACGGAAACGCTGACCTTGAAGGAACTGCTTAAGAAGAAGGAGCAGGCGAGCGAAAAAATAAAGGAAGAAGTGGAATACTTAAAAAAGCAGAGCATTACCATGCAGGGCGATATGGTAGCGGAGGATGAGGGAACAAAGCAGTTGGCGGAAAAGGCTATGCGCGTTGCGAAGCTGGACACGACCGTGCTTTTGACAGGCGAGTCCGGGACGGGAAAGGAAGTGTTCGCCAATTTTATCTACCAAAATAGCGGCAGGGTGGGCAAGCCTTTCATCAAAGTGAATTGTGCGGCGATTCCTGAGAATTTGATCGAATCCGAGCTGTTCGGATATGAAAAGGGCGCGTTTACGGGCGCAGGGCGAGATGGCAAAATGGGCCTGTTTGAAATGGCAAACCATGGCACGCTGTTTCTCGATGAAATCGGCGATATCCCGATTCATTTGCAGTCCAAGCTTCTCCGCGCCATCCAGGAAAAAGAAATCATGCGCGTGGGAGGCGTGAAAACGATCCCGATCGATATCAGGCTCATTGCGGCGACGAACCGTGATTTGAAGGAGTCAGTGGCAAACGGCAGCTTTCGGGGAGACCTGTATTACCGCCTGAACATCATGCCGATCGAGCTTTCCCCGCTGAAAGGGCGGAAAAAGGACATTAGAGCGCTTGCGTTTCATTTCGTCAATCAATTCAATGTTTCTTACAAGATGAACAAGACGATTTCGGAGGAGGCTGTCGGTATTCTCCAGGATTTCGACTGGCCGGGGAATATCCGGGAACTGGAAAATATCATGGAACGGATCATGATCAGCTTTGATGGGGAGGTCATTACAAAATTTCAAGTGGAGCGTGCGATCGGTGCGCCAGTGAATCCTGTTGTTGCCGATATATGCGATATGGGCGATAAATCGCTGGGGGAACTCCTGGAGGATTACGAGAAATATGTCCTGAAAGCGATGCTGTCAAAGTATAAACGTGCGAGCGAAGTGGGAAAGGTGTTAAAAGTAAATAAGTCTACCTTGTCGAGACGGATGAAAAAATACAATTTGAAGAGCGAGTTTTAAAAATGAAACCGTAAATTTCATTTTTAAAACCGAAATGATGCGAAAAATAGCGAAAAACAGGTTGTGGGTTTCAAAATTAAAACCCACAACCTGTTTTTTTATTCAAAAAAGCATGAATTGTCTGTCAACGACAAATGAAGGAAATGGTAAAACCATTGAAATTTCAACGGAGAAGAAACACAAGAAAGAAATTGGCATGAAAATTGCGAAATATATGAATATCGCGATAAATACAGGGGTTATAATTCCGAATCGTTCATTTCAGTAAAAAGGAGGTAATAATGGAAAGCAAAGAAAAAAAGCCGGATTTAAAGAAGTTTGGCTATGAAGAATCCTTGAACAGAGTCCTGAAGCTGAAAAGCTTAGTATTTTATGGATTTGCCTACATGATGCCGCTTACGATCTTTACATCGTATGGCATTGTACAGCAGACAACGCATGGGATGCTGGCGATCGCATATGTGATTTGTACGATTGCCATGACCTTTACCGGGATCAGTTATATGCGCATGGTGA
The DNA here is from genome assembly GCA_946555345.1 of uncultured Eubacterium sp. Taxonomy (GTDB): domain Bacteria; phylum Bacillota; class Clostridia; order Peptostreptococcales; family Anaerovoracaceae; genus Lentihominibacter. Next base: position 7,710 of record CAMNSS010000004.1, read on the forward strand.
AGGTATATCCTGTGGCAGGTTCTGTCTATTCCTATGCGCAGAGGTCGATCAATCCGTATATCGGCTTTTTAGGCGGCTGGGCGATCCTGATGGATTACCTGCTGATGCCGATCCTGTGTTATGTGTGCGCGGCGATCTACTTGCAGACGCTGTTTCCGGGGCTGCCAACAGCCTTGATCGTAATCGTCTTGATCCTAGCTATGTCAGTCATCAGCTATATCGGAATCCAAATGACATCGATCGTCAATAACGTGATGGTCATCCTGCAATGCATCTTTGTGGTTGCGCTCCTGATTTTTATTTGCAGGTGGCTATCCGGCGGAAACGGGGCAGGCACGTTTGTCGATATCAATGCGTTTTTTAACAGCCAGGAGTTTGCGAAAAGCGATGTGGGCTGGGGCGCGTTATTTACGGGCGCATCAGTGCTGGCGATTTCATTTCTCGGCTTTGATGCCGTCACGACGGTAGCAGAAGAGGCGATCGAGCCGGAGAAAAATGTCGGGCGTGCAATTTTAATCATATGCGTGGGTGCTGGTATCTTATTTGTCATCCAGTCGTATATGTATCAGCTTGCGTGGCCGGAGGGCTGGAACAGCTTTAAAGAAGTTGATTCGGCGGCGTTCGAATTGGTCGCAAGGGTCGCAGGCGATACGATGAGCTATATCTTTTCGGCTGCATACGTGGTGGGATGCCTGGGTACTGCGTTAGCGTCACAGACTTCCGCGACGAGGATTCTGTTTGGCATGGGCAGGGACGGCGTTCTGCCGAAAAAATTCTTTGCACACGTCAATGAAAAATTCCAGACACCAACATACAATATCATCCTGATCGCCATCATCAGCCTGCCGGCGATGTTCGTAAGCCTTGATTTTATCATTTCCATTATAAACTTCGGCGCACTGGCAGGATTTGTTCTGGTGAACCTGTCGGTAATCGGGTGCTATTTTGTCAAGAAAAAGCAACGGCAAGGCATTGGTAATAAGATCAGGTACTTGATCGTTCCCGCAATTGGGGCGGCGATTTGTGGCTTTGTTTGGATGAGCCTTGCCACGACGTCCAAAATCCTCGGCTTCATATGGCTTGCAGTCGGGATCATCTACCTCGCAGCCACGACTAATTTTTTCAGGAAGCTGCCGCCTGATTTAAAGATGGAAGAATAGCAATGGGAAATCGATTCATGTAAAAGGAGGAGAAACATGACTTATAAAGTAGGAATTGACATAGGCGGAACGTTTACCGATTTATATGCATACGACACGGAAACGGGAAAATCGCTGTGTCTGAGTTCATCGTCAACGCCGGAAAATTACGCAAATGGCGTTCTGAATGTAATTGAGAAGGCAGGGATTAAGCATGAAGATATCGAACTGATCGTACACGGGACGACGGTAGCGACGAATGCGGTGATTATGAAGACGTATGAAAAGACGGCATTTGTGACGACGAAAGGAATGCGGGATCTAATCGAAATCGGAAGATTCCACAGAAAAGCCCTTTATGATCCTTATCAGCAAAAACCGGAACCGATCACGAGCAGGGACAACCGCTTCACGGTACAGGAACGCATTGATAAAGATGGAAGCATTTTAGAACCGCTCCGGGAAGAAGACGTTCGGAAAGTTGCCGCAATCATTAGGCAAAGAGGGCTTTCGGCGGTATGCGTGGGCTTCATGAACTCCTATGTGAACAATGCGCATGAGAAAAGAGCCGTAGAAATTTTGAAAGAAGAGCTACCATCTGCCTACATCATTTCCTCTGCGGAAATCCTGCCGAATATCGGCGCACTGGGAAGGTTTACGACAGGAATCATCAACGCCGCGCTTTATCATCTTGTCAGCAATTATATTGAAAATCTCGAAGAACGCCTGCGGGCAAAGGGATTTGGCGGGAAACTCCTGCTCGTGCAGTCAAACGGAGGCGCAATCACGGCGGAACTCGTGCGAAGCAAACCGGAAACGCTGCTCATGTCAGGTCCTGCCGGGGGCGTTGTCGGCGCTCTTTCGATCGGGAAAGCGTCAGGCCAGGCGGACATCATCACCTTTGACATGGGCGGGACGAGTACCGACATATCCATCATCGAAAACAGCAAGCCGTTTATGAGTACGGACTTTGAAATAGACTGGGATATGCCCGTGCCGATTCCTTTGATCGAAATTATCTCGATCGGAGCAGGCGGCGGAAGCATTGCCTGGGTTGATTCCGGCGGCGTGTTGAAAGTAGGCCCGAAGAGCGCAGGGGCTTATCCGGGACCTGTATGTTATGGATTAGGCGGGACAGAGCCTACCGTATGCGATGCGAACCTCGTCATGGGTTATCTTGATGCGGAGGAATTTCTGGATGGCGATATGAAGCTCGATATCGAAGGTGCAAAGGAGAGCATCAGAAAGCTCGGTGAGAAGCTGGGGCTTGGCATGATGGAAACGGCGCAGGGAATTTTGGAAATCGTCAATGAGAACATGGCAAATGCCGTCAAAGAAGTGACGATTGGCAAAGGCAGGGACCCTAGGGATTTCTCCCTTTCCGCATTTGGCGGCGCAGGTTCGCTTCATGCAGTAGCTTGTGCTGACAAAGTAGGCGTTCCGGTCGTGCTCGTGCCGCCTGAACCGGGGAATCTCTGTGCGTTTGGCGACATCAACATGAACCTCCAAAACGAAGTGGAGCGTTTCTACTTTACGAAACTGCACGAAATCGACCTCTCCGATATCAATGCACGCTTTGCAGAGATGGATGAAGACGGATTAAACCTGATGCGTTCCCAGAAGGTAGAAACGAACAGCGAGGCGGTCAAGCATGTCATTTCGATGCGTTATGTGGGGCAGAGCTATGAGCTTGAGATTGCCTGTGCAGATCTTGTGATGACAGACGATACCGTGAAAAAGCTGGCGGAGGATTTTCATGCTGAGCATAAGAAAATCTATTTTGTAAATGACCCGGACAGCGAGGTGGAAATTACGAAGCTGCGAACTACGGTAATCGGCTATATCGCTGAAGAAATCAATATTCACGACCAAAGTGCGGAAAATAGGGAAGAGAAAGTGAAAACGGTAACGGCTTGCTTTGGCGGGGAAGAAATGGAAACGCCTGTTTACCAGCGTGCCTTTATCGAAGTGGGACAAATGATAACAGGACCTGCGATCGTCAGGGAAAAGAAATCATCGACCATCATCCCTCCTGGCAAGAAATGCATCGTCGATGCGAGCAGCAGAAGCTTGATAATTGAGAACTTATAATGATGAAAGGAGCTATACGATGAACAAAAAACTAGATCCAATCACCTTTGAAGTGGTGAGAAGCTCGTTTGATTATATCACGAAAATGATGTCGCAGACTTTGCAGAAAATATCGTTTTCCCCGATCATGTACGACCAGGTCGATTTTTCAAACGCCTTGTTTGATGACCAGGCAAATTTAATTGGGCAGACGACGAACGTGCCGGTACACCTGGCGGCGATGCATCACTGCGTAAACGCTGCGGTGGATGCATTTCAAAATGATTTTGACGAAGGCGATGTGGTGATTTTAAACGATCCGTACAGAGGCGGCACGCATAATATGGACGTAACGTTCGTGACGCCGGTCTTTTGGGAAGGCAAGCTGATCGCTTATGCGTGCAGCAGGGGGCATTGGCAGGACATGGGCGGAAAAGCAGCGTCCTCGGAGTCCCCTACAGCCGTGCATATTGCAGAGGAAGGGCTTAGGCTGCCGCCGACAAAGATATTTATTAAAAATGAACCGGTTACATGGCTGATCGATATCATCCGAAACAACACGAGAGCGCCGTATTTTATCGACGGTGATATCAGGGCGCATATCGGCGCGTTGAATACTGCGCAAAAGCATTTCTTCGAGCTTGTGGAAAAGTACGGGGAAGAAACGGTGCGGGCTTGCATGACGGAAGCATTGGACTATACCGAAAGAAGGACGCGGGCCGCGATTAAAAAGCTGCCAAACGGCGTGTATGAAGCGGAGGATTACATCGATGCGGACGGCGTGAACAATCATGCGATTTACGTAAAAGCTACGGTAACGATAGAGGATGAGGATATCACCGTGGATCTGACAGGAAGCAGCCCTACCGTAGACGGCCCTGTGAACTATCCTTTTGCGGGAACGTGTTCAGGCGTATATTTTGGATTGAAATTCTTCCTCGACCCGGATGCACCGCCGAATGCGGGCATGTACCGGCCAATCCACATAATCGTCCCTGAAAATACAGTCTTCAACCCTCGCTGGCCTGCGCCTGTATATTACGGGAATCTGATTACGAGCGAAAAGGTCGCGGATCTGATCTGGCAGTGCTTGGAAAAGGCTATTCCAGAGCAGATCGTTGGAATGCCGTACGCCGATTGCAATCCGATTTCGTGGGGCGTAGTAAATGCCCGTGAAGGCGTTTCCGACACGTTTGGCGAGCTTCCGCCGGGCGGCTGGGGCGGCACGCCATTTGGAGACGGCATGAGCGCGACTTACAGCAGGCATGGCAACTGCATGGACTTTTCCCCGGAACAGATGGAGCTTCTCTATCCTGTCGTATGCACGGAACGGGAATTTAAGACGGATTCTGCCGGAGCAGGCAAGTACAGGGGCGGCCTTGGCATTCAAGTGAGCTGGCGGCTTTTGCAAAACGCCACGATGAACGTTGGCATGGGAAGAAGCCGTTTCGGTCCTCCGGGCGTGTGCGGAGGAAGCGACGGCATGCCGAGTTCCGTCATCATGAATATGGGGACTGATGAGGAAAAGGTAATCGGCGGGTATACGGAAGACAATGAATATCTGATGACCATGTTTGACAATTATCCGATGAAGGCTGGCGAGACAGTTACTATGATCACGCAGGGCGGGGGAGGCTATGGCAATCCGGCGGAAAGAGATCCCGCGCTCGTAAAAAAGGACGTGGCAAATGAAGTTGTTTCAAAACGCGCTGCAAAGGAAGTGTATGGGGTAAGCGTTTAGGCGGATACAAGCATAACCCGAAGCACAGATTTTAAAAATGAAACGGAAGTTTCATTTTTAAAACCGAAATCCTGCGGAAAAAAGCGGAAAAACGGGTTGTTGGTTTCAATCATGAAACTGACGGCCTGCTTTTCCAAAAGAAAGAGCATCGTTTTTTTGCGGGCATAAAATGAAATGGTAGAAAAACGTTGAAATTTCAACATTTGAACGACACTTTTACCGTTTGGCATGAAAGTTGCGTAATATAGTGATATCGCGATAAAGAAAGATAAGGATCCTATTCCAGAAAGATAAGGAGGATTGATTACATTATGAAAGTATTAATCGTGGGCGCCGGCGGACAGGGCGGCGCATGTGCATCGATCCTGGCAAGGCAGGACGCGATTGAAGAGATCAGGCTTGTTGACTTAAAGGAAGAAACGGCGGAGGCCGTGGCGAAGGAAATCGCAAACCCGAAGGTGAAAACGGGGGCGGTGAACGCGACCGACCCGGACGACGTGGCGAGGACCGCCGGGGGCGTGGACGTGGTGATCGACATGGTGATGCCGTGGATGGTCACGTACGTGATGAAGGGCGCACTGAAGGCGAAAGCGAATTACATCAACACCGCATTCGACGACCCGTACTGGGACGAGTTCCTGGCGGGAAAGCCAGTTGAAGAGCTGACGCTCTGCAAGGAATTCAAAGAGGCAGGCCTTACGGCTTTGTTCGGCTGCGGCTTTGCGCCGGGCATGACCAACGTGCTGGCAAGGAAGTTCGCCAACAGGCTCGATTCCGTGGACAGCATCAGGATGCGGATCGGCAAGGCGAACATCGAGCCGGGCGAGGGCGCGTATGACTGGGTGCTGCGCCCGTGGAACCCGGGCTGGTCGCCGAAGCAGGCGCTCGTGGACTGCGCCTCCCCGACGTATGCCCTGGAAAACGGGGAGTACGTGAAGTACCCGCCGTTCGGGGGCATCGAGATGTGCGAGTTCCCGGAACCCGTGGGAGTGCTGCCGGTGACGCACCACTCCCACGAGGAAATCTACAGCATGCCGGCGACCTTCAAGGGCGTGAAGGACCTGGACTTCAAGTATTACATGATGTACCAGCCTGCGATCTTCTACGCTTCCGGGCTCTGCTCGCAGGAAAAGATCAAGGTGGGCGGCGCGGAAGTCGCCCCGATCGACGTGGTTGCGGCCATGGTGCCGCCGCCGCAGAACAACATCTTCGGCGCGACGGAGGAGCAGCTTGCGGAAGCGGACAGGAAGGCCTTCATCGAGCTGATCGTCGAGGTCAGCGGCAAGAAGGACGGCAAGAAGGTTACGTACAAGGCGAACTGCCCGAAGATGAACGCACCCGGCCCTGAGCTGAAAAAGATTTACGGCACTGCCCTGGTGTACGTGGCGCTGCCGCTGGCAATCGGCACGATGATCCTGGGCGACACGGACCTGCCGAAGGGGATCATTTTCTCGGACGAGCTTGACCCGGACGATTTCCTCAAGCGCATGATGGACACGGGCTACCCGTACAAGTGGAAGGAAAGCGTGTTCTAAGGATACATAAATTTACTTTACAAGCTGAAAGGGTAAATCAGGTAGCAATATGGTGAAACGGTTACAGAATCAAACAGGGGAAGGAAGTTTCCTGCATACTGATATCGTGCGGAATCGCAAGGAGGCGGCCGAAGAAAAGCTTAAGCTTTTGCATGGAAGTTTTTTTGGAAAGCCTCTTGTAAAATTCGAGGTTGGCTTAATGCGGGACGTTTGGGTGCCGTATTGCTATTTGGTTTATCAGTATCGTCTTGGAGGAAATGCGTTTTTTGGGAAAAAACGTTCTTTCCGGGAGGGCAAGGTTGCTGTTGTTTTCGATTTGAATGAAGCGCATCCAATGCAATATGACATATATGAAAATGGCGACTTGAAATTCATAAAAAAGAAAGCAGCAGATAAAGATCGAAAAGTTATTCCTGCGGGAATTTCAAAAAATGGGATTCTGGAAAGAGCGGAACAGCATATCCAGATGAAGGTGATGAAACGGTTTTATGGCAGGCAAGGCGATTTAAAACTGATTACTAAGCAGGATTTTTTTAGGCCCGCAGTTGAACTTGAAATTATTTACAAAGAAAAAAATGTGAACAAGAGATATGCATATCTCGACGAATTTGGTATTCAGAGCGAGCATATATTAGGCCTGAAATACCGGGTTGAGCATAAGTCATGAATCGCGGTATGCATATAGGGAGGAAATGATTATGATAGATTTTTCAAAGATGTGGACCGGAGTAGACTGGTGTGTCATTGCCCTTTACTTTGTTTTTGTCATTGCTGTTGCATTAACGATGAGAAGGCGTGCGAGCAAGAATATGAAAAGCTTTTTCGTCGCATCCAGGCGGCTTACAATCCCTGTGCTGATCGGCGTAGGCGCGGCAAGCTGGATCGATTCATGGTCGATCGTAGGTCTTGCTGAATGCGGTACGACGATGGGAATTTGTATTTTGTTTATATACGTTATCCCGAACACGATACTGCGATTACCGCTGGCTTTGTGGGTGGGTCCTCTGGTAAGGGATAAAATGCCTGACTGGGTTATTACGATGCCCGATTTGATGGAATACCTTTACAGCAGAAATACCAAGCTCGTTATGGCGATCGGGATGATATGTCCGATTTTTTATGAAGCTGCCCTCCTGACAGCAGGCGGACAAGTTATCGCATACGTTACAGGCATCAATATGTGGGTGGCATTTGCGATATTGGGCATAATCGTCGTTATTTACACGTCGCTTTCCGGAATGTTTGGGCTTGCCGTTACGGATATGGTACAATTTGTAATTATGTCGGTTGCCGCAGGCGTGCTTTGTATGGGAATGTATTTCCACTTTGACGGATTTGGCGCTATTTTCCAGAAGGCCAGTGAAATTAATCCAAACTTCACAACGGCATCGGGCGGACTCAACGTGATGGAAATCCTTTCGTGGGCGATCGGCGCTGTAGCAATGTATGCAAATTCACAGTCCTATCAGCGTTTCGGCGCTTCTAAATCAGGTGGGGATATCAAGGTTGCATATTCGTGTATCATGCTGTTCAGCGTTGTTTTCAGCACGATCATGGTGCTTGCAGGAATGGCGGCGCTCGTTCAATATCCTGATGTTGTGGCAGAATCTCCATCACAGGCATTCTGGGCGATCGTATTTGAGACGTTACCTGTTGGTTTAAGGGGATTATTCGTGGCTGCATTGCTTTCGGCAGTTATGTCCACGGTAAGTGCGGACTACCTCATTACGGGTGCTGTCGTAACACATGACATTTATAGAGGGTTCATTAATAAAAAGCTTACAGACAAAGGCGAGGTTGTCGCAACTAAGGTAGTTATCGCCGTGATCGGGGTTTTAATCATATTTGCAACATATTTCTGGCAGGATGGTATTTCCAAGGCTTACTATTATGTTGGCGGATTCCAGGTTGCAGCATTCTTCGTACCGCTTATTTTCGGATTATTCTACAAGAAAAAGACTGCTGCGGCTGGTTTTTGGAGCTTGCTTCTTTCCATTGTCATGTATGCGGTATGGCAGTTTGTCCTGCAATGCCCTGCGGGGATTCCGACAAACCTTGCCTGCATTATCTTCAGCATGGTGACTTATGTCGTTATTTCAAAGCTCACGTATAAAGAAAAGGCACAGTTAGAAGCATAGGAGGAGGTTCATGATGAATAACAATAAAGAAACAAACAAACAGAAGATTGCCTATTGCTGGGCGATTTTAACGGTCATTATTTCGCTCATTGTAGGTGCGGGCGTTCTTTCCTCTTCAACGCAGGTGCTGCCATTGGTTTTGGCAATTGTAGCGGTTTTGTTTGGCCCGGTTTGTGGCATTCTGTATATTATGGAAATCAGGAAGGGCGTACTGTCTGCGGATAATTCCGAGGAAGAATAAGAAAGGTTTGCGTACCAATGAGTAAAAAGGCATTTAGATGTAAGAACATATATACCGCCGTGACGGACGTGCTTTTGGACGGGTATGTCGTGACGGAGGACGGCAGGATCATTTTCGTTGGAAACGAAGCAGACGGAAAGGAACATATTGACGGCACAACAGAAGTAATTGATGTTTCCGATTATTTCCTCATGCCGGGATTTCATGATTTCCATGTACACCTGGTAAGCGGGGGGCTACTGGAAGAGGATGGAATCCTGCGATATACGAGATATGAGGAAGAAGCCGCCAGATATCTTTGGGATTTGCATAAAGCAAATCCCAATAAGCGCATCATAATGGGCGGCGCCTGGGACTCGCTTTTGTGGCCGGGACAGAAACAGCCGACGAAATCGAGCCTTGATCAATATTTCCCACATACTCCGGTGTACCTCTTGAACAAAGAGTGCCACGGGGCGTGGGTGAACAGCGCAGCACTTCAAATGTTTGGCATTACGAAGGATACGCCTGACCCGCAGAACGGATACTATGGAAGGTTTGAGGACGGAGAACCGGACGGGTATCTACATGAAATGGCTGCCATAGAAATGCAGCAAAGGATATTCGAATTTTTGAGCGATGAAGACTTGGCAGAATATGCGAAAACGTTTATCAAGACGGCTAACCGATACGGTATTACTTCCTTAGGCGATGTCGCAGGCGGTTCGCCGATGCGGGAAGCGGCATATCGAATCGTGGAGGACAGCAATGAATTGACGGCGCGGATACACTTTTATCCTATGTTTGATATCGGACTTGAAGCAGTGCTGGAAAAACAAATGCAGTATAATAGCCCGAAGCTTCGGTGTAATGGCGTGAAAACCTTTATTGATGGAACGCCGCAGGGCTATTCGGGTTATATGCTTTCTGATTATTCCAATCGTCCGGGAGAGCGGAGCTGTGCCATGATAGAGCCGGAAGAGTTTATCAAGCAGGTCTGCGATTACCACAAGGCGGGAATCCAGACAAGGGTTCATGCTTGCGGTGATGCGGGCGCGAGGCTCTGCTTGGATGCTGTAGAAGCTGCTTACAGAAAGTATGGCAGGATGGATCTTCGGCATTGTGTCGAACATTTGGAATCGATGTCACCTGTAGACATCCCTCGGTTTGGGGAATTGGGCGTGATCGCATCGGTGCAGCCTGAACATATGCCGAAATACGATTTTGCGCAGCATCCTTTCCATAAGATTCTGGGCGAAGAGCGGATGAAATACTCATGGCCTTTTGAATCGATTCGCAAGGCTGGCGGGGTATTGGCATTTGGCACGGATTGCCCTGTGGTGGACATTTCTCCATTCAGGGGTATTTTCAGAGCCGTTACAAGGCTTACCAATGAACTCGAACCACAAGGCGGATGGAATCCATGGGAGAGAGTCAATATCCATGAAGCACTGAAGGCATACACGCTGGGAGGCGCATATGCTGCAAGGCGGGATCATGAGATGGGCAGTATCAGCGTAGGCAAGCTGGCTGATCTGGTTGTCATTGAGAAAAATCTGTTTGAATGCGCAGTGGACCGGCAGGCGATGTTCGACATGAAAGTTATCATGACGGTCATGGATGGAGAGATCGTGTACGAGGCGTAGTACGTAAACGTGTATTTCGGAAAAGGGGCAGCGAGGCGCAGTGCGATGAAGCCTGTTTTAACGCAAACTGTTCCAGCCGCTGGAAAACTGCGATGTGCGGAGAAAGATTGTGCAGGAAACATACGGGGATTTCGTTGCGCTTGTCGGGAAATAAACTAGGTAAAACCATAAACCTTCATAGAAACCATAGGAAACATTCTTGTTTTCCTATGGTTTCTATTATCAGGGAAGGAATTATGAAACAGAAAGCTTACGGCACAGTGTTGTTAATCGGCTTAACTGTTTTATGGGAAAGTTCTTTTGCTGTTCGGTTTGCCGTTGCCTTGCAATTTTTTTATGCCATTGTCCATGGCCGCAGGCAAGGGGCGACATGATCAGGATGCGTTTTACGGCCCGGTTTAACAGCGTAGCGGTTTCATGCGAAATACAGTGTTTTTTGAAAAAAGTTGTACATTTGCCACGGAGGAGGGGAGCGGAGATGCAACTTTTTGTTTTTTCTGAAAAAGGCGCAGCGGTTTAAATCACAGGATTTCTTTCCATGAAGAACAAATAAGTCATTTTATCCAGCAAAGTTTGGTTGCGTTTTATCCACCGTTTTGAAAACGGCAGAGTGCATGGAATGGCGGAAAATGTTGAAATTTCAATCAACTTAGCAAATTTAAAAAGTTGGCATCATTTATGCAAATAATTATGAACGCATGCAAAACGACTGAAAATTCTTGAGAATTATCGTTGCCGTAATTGCTTACGGTTAGAAAGGCGAGGGGAATTTATTGAACCGCCGGAAAGGAGGGAAAGGACTTTGCAGGACAAACAGACGATCGTAAAACGTTTTCAGCCTGTGCGCCAAGAAGCGCCAAAGCCGATAACGGACGATGGGAAAAACAAGGGAAAAAGCTTTTATACATACCAGATCCTGGACAGGCAGGAAGCCATCGACAGCAAATTGAAGCTGCTGCATGGAAGCTTTTTTGGAAAACCGATCCAGAAGTTTGATGTGGGGCGGGTCCGGGATGTGTGGGTGCCTTATTGTTATCTGCAATACCATTTTTATGTGGAACGCCATGTCATGTTCCGCAAAAAGGGACTAGACCGGGAAGGGGAAGTGGCCGTGGTGTTTGACATGAATGAAATGCATCCGTTCCAATACGACTATTATGAAAGCGGGGAACTCAACCTGGGGAAAGGGAAAATCGACGATGGATCTAAAACAATCCTCAAATGCAGCAATTCATTTCATGACGTAGAGGAAAAAGCGATTGATCATATTCAGTTTAAGATCATGAAGCGGTTTTACGGGAAGAATGGAGACCTGACCCTGACAAAGAGGAAACGGTTTTACCGGCCGGCAGTGGAACTAGAGATTATTTACAAGGGGGAACATTCCAATTTGCGATACGCTTACCTGGATGAGTTTGCAGTCAAGAGCGAGCATATTCTGGGTTTGAAATATCGCGTGGACAACAACTTTTAGTTAGCGTTTATCTCAGAAAGGTGGAATTTTATGGTTAATTTTGCTGAGTTATGGTCTTCGGCCGACTGGCTTATCATCCTGCTGTATTTCGTGTTCATTATCGGGATCGGCTTTATCATGAAAAAGAGGGCCAGCAAAAACATGAAGAGCTTCTTCGTAGCATCCAGGCGGCTTACGATTCCCGTACTCATCGGCGTCGGGGCTGCAAGCTGGTATGATTCATGGACGATCGTCGGGCTGGCAGAATGCGGGCTTACGATGGGCGTGTGCATTATCTTTATCTATGTTATCCCAACGGCGATTCTCAGATTGCCATTGGCTGTATGGATCGGGCCGCTCGTGCGCAATAAGATCCCGGACTGGATTCTGACCATGCCGGATTTAATGGCGTATATGTACGATAAGAGAACGAAACTCGTTATGGCGATCGGGATGCTGCCGCCGTTTTTATATGAGTCGGCTTTGCTGACGGCAGGCGGGCAGGTGATCGCTTATGTGACTGGAATCAATATGTGGGTTGCCTTTGTCGTTTTAGGCGTGATCATCATCTTCTACACATCGCTTTCCGGGCTGTGGGGGCTGGCTGTAACCGATATGCTGCAGTTTGTGGTAATGTCCGTATCCGCTGGCGTGCTGTGCTTCGGAATGTGGGCGCACTTTGGGGGATTTGGCAGCCTGTTTGACCAGGTAGGCGCTGTAAATCCCGATTTCCTGACCGTAACGGGCGGAAACAACTTCATTGCAATCCTTGGCTGGGTAATCAGTGCGCTGGCCATGTATGCAAACTCTCAGTGCTATCAAAGGTTCGGTTCATCACGGGAAGGCGGCGACATCAAGGTAGCATATACCTGCATCATGTTGTTTGGGCTGCTGTTCAGCACGGTTATGGTATTCGCTGGGATGGCTGCACTCGTCATGTTCCCTGAATCTGCCGCCGAAGCGCCTTCGGAAGCGTTCTGGGCTGCCGTGTTTACAATCTTGCCGATCGGTCTTCGGGGCTTCTTTGTGGCTGCGTTGTTATCTGCCGTCATGTCTACGGTAAGTGCGGATTATCTCATCGTGGGCGCTGTCGTGATGCATGATATCATCAAGAGCTTTATCAAGCCGGATATATCGGATAAGGCAGAAGTGCTGGGTACGCGCGTGGTTATCTGGCTGTTCGGTCTCTTCATCATTGTCGGGACGTTCTTCTTTGCGGACGGGATCGCAAAGGCGTACTATTACTGCGGCGGTTTCCAGGTTGCGGCGTTCTTTATTCCGCTTATGCTGGGGCTGTTCTACAAGAAAAAGACGGCAGCTGCGGGATTCTGGAGCTTGTTGCTGACGATTCCGGTATATGCCCTTTGGGCCTTTGTACTGGGAGCGCCGTATGGAATCCCGGCAAACCTGGCATGCATCATCTTTAGCGCCATCGTTTATGTGATCGTTGCGAAGCTGACTTATAAAGACGACCAACAGAAAATTACCGGTTAAGAAAGGCAGGAACAAACATGGATAGAAAAACAAAACTTACAATCATATGGGCAATTATTACGTTATGTGCGTCTGTGCTCATTTGGATTTTGATCGTGAAACAGTCGGATCAGGTTCTTCCGATTTTCATGGGCGTAACAACTTTAATTTATGGGCCAATATGTGCGATCCTGTATTTGCGGGAAGTAAAGAATGGCGTTTTTTCATCGGAGGAAAATGAAGATGAGTAAAAAAGCGTTTCGATGCAAAAATATTTATACGGCGTTATCGCCGGAGCTCATCGACGGTTATGTGATAACCGCCGATGAGAAAATCCTTTTCGTAGGCAATGTGGAAGATGCCGGGGCATACATAGATGACGCAACTGAGATATTCGATTTTGCCGACCGGTTTCTCATGCCCGGATTCCATGATTTCCATGTGCATTTGATGTCGGGCGCATTGATGGAAAAAGACGGCGTGCTGCGCTATGCGGACACGGAAGAAGAAGCGGTGCAGATCCTTTGGGAAAAGAATAAAGACAGGGATGATAAAGGCTGGATTCTTGGCGGTGCGTGGGACAATTTCCGCTGGCCGGACAGCCAATTACCGGCAAAAGAAAGCCTGGACCGGTATTTCAAGGATGTCCCAGTTTTCCTTTTAAACAAGGAGTGCCACGGTGCATGGGCGAACAGTGAAGCGTTCAGGCGGCTGGGCATCACGAAAGAAACGCCAGATCCGCAGCACGGCTATTTTGCCAGGACAGAAGATGGCGAGCCGGGCGGATATGTACATGAGGCGGCGGCGATTCCGATGCTGGTGAGCATTTTTCAGGAAATGAGCACGGAAACCATGGCGGGATATGCGAAATCCTTCGCTGAAACGGCCAATGCATATGGGATCACATCAGTCTCCGATCTGCCGCTGTATGGCATCAGGACGGAAAAAGCTTATAAGCTGCTGGAAGATAGGGGCGATTTGACCGTCCGGATCAATTTTGCGCTTGGATTGATGACGGAGATGGCGGATATCGTGAACGTTCGGAAGGAATATGCGTCTGACCTGCTCCGCTTTATCGGCGTGAAAGATTTTCTGGATGGCACGCCAATGGGACATTCCGGTTATATGTTAGAGCCTTATACCGATATGCCGCAGTTTTGCAGCGAACCGATGATCGAGCCGGAAACGCTCAAGGCAAAAGCCGCAGAGATGGCGGAGCAGAACATCAAGGTGAGGCTTCACGCTTGCGGGGACGGCGCAGTGCGCCTGGGCCTGGATGCATTTGAATATGCGCGGGAAAAGGCAGGAGAAAAAGATTTGCGCCACTGCATTGAGCATATTGAAGCGACTACGCCGGAGGATATCGCAAGATTTGGACCGTTAGGCGTCATTTCATCTATCCAAGCGGATCATTTGCCGAAATACAATTTTGCGCAGCACCCGTTCCATACGATGATCGGGGAGGAACGGATGCAGTATTCGTGGCCGTTCAAGTCGCTATTGGATGGCGGTTCTGTGCTGGCGATGGGAACGGATTTCCCGGTGACGGAGCTGAATCCGCTGCGGGGAATCTTCCGGGCGGTCACCAGGCTGACAGACCAGATGGAGCCGGAAGGCGGCTTCAATCCAGATGAAAAGCTGACTATTCACGAAAGTTTGCAAGCATATACCCGAGGCGCTGCCTATGCGGCGGACATGGACGATAAGCTGGGTACGTTGGAGCCTGGAAAATTGGCAGATTTTGCAGTTTTCGAGAAAAACATTTTTGCGTGTGCGGCTGATAGGGAAACGATGTTCAACATGAAAGTATTGATGACCGTAATGAATGGCGATATCGTGTACGAGGCATAGCACGGAAGCGCACGTTTCTGAAAACTAGCGGCGTGGCATAATGTGATTTTTGTGCCGGCCGTCTGGAACGGCGCATATGCTCAGGCGGCAATGCAAATGTGTATGCGGCGGCGTGTATGCCTAGCCCGTGAGCGGGAGATAAAACGGCCATGGGCGGTAAATTGGTTATGGGCGAATGCGGAGAAGGGAGAGGAACGATGAGAAATGTTAAAGTTGCTGTGACGCAGACTTTTTGCACACAGGACAGGGAAGGGAACAGGAAGTGTGCGGAGCGGCTTGTCCGTAAAGCGGCGGCGGAAGGCGCGAACATCATCCTGCTCCAAGAGCTGTACCAGGATCTGTATTTCTGCCAGAATTATGATTTTGAGAACTTTGCCCTTGCAATGGGACAGGACGACGAATATTTCCCGCATATGGGCCGCCTCGCAAGGGAGCTGGGCGTCGTGCTGCCGGTCAGTTTCTTTGAGAAGGACAACAACTGCTTTTTCAATTCCGTGGCAGTGATCGACGCCGATGGGCAGAACCTGGGGATTTACAGGAAAACGCACATCCCCGACGACATGGGGTATTTTGAAAAGTTCTACTTTTCACCCGGAGACCTGGGGATAAAAGTATGGGACACGAAGTTTGGCAGAATCGGCGTAGGGATCTGCTGGGACCAGTGGTATCCGGAAGTGGCGCGGATCATGGCTTTAAAAGGCGCGGAGTTGATTTTGTACCCGACTGCGATCGGCTTCCACACCAACGGTTTTACGGCGAATTGCTCCGAACATTGGCAGACCGTGATGCGCGGGCATGCGGCGGCGAACATGGTTCCGGTGGCCGCATCGAACCGGATCGGCGTCGAGAAGGGGGACTGGAGCGAGATACAGTTCTTCGGCAGGTCTTTTATCTGCGATGAGCGGGGGCAGGTCGTGCAGGAGGCGGACGGGGAAACGGAAAGCGTGCTGGTGCATGAGTTTGACCTTGACGGCATTGCACGCAGCAGGAACAATTTCGTGCTGTTCCGGGACAGGCGGCCGGAGGTGTACGGGGAAATTCTCACGCTTACTGGGAAATAGGCTGTGCCGGGCGGGCGGTGTCAGGCAGGCCGCAGGTTTGTACAAGCGGCTAAGCGGATGGCGGCATGGCAGACGGCTTGAAAGGCTACAGCTGGATGACAGTGTGGCAAACAGTTTGCTGTGCTGCAGATGAACGGCAAGGAACACTAAGCTGTTTGAGCGGTATACTGGACAGCATGAAGCGTACCGAAGAATATGCGAAATAAGATGGATTGCGCAAATCGCAGGTCTAATCAAGCGATTAAAAGAGAAACCTTTATAAATGATGACAAGAACCATAGAAAATCTTTTTGCATTTTCTATGGTTCTTGTCATCAGGGGGAATTTTATGAAACGGAGCATTTATCGTACAGTATTGCTAATCAGTTTAACTGCCCCATAGGAATACTTTTTGCTGTGGGGAAAATGAGCATGAAGCTTATCAAGCTGCTTATGCAGAATATAGCACATTTTTGAAAAGCTCCTGAAAATTTCTGAAATCCCCCCAAGAGGCTGACAGCCGTATCCATTTATCGGTTATTTAATTTCTTATCTGTTGGTATTGCTGAAATAGCTGAGGACTTCATGGATAATCCGCAATGCAGCCCAACTGGTAATATCATTGACATCCAGCGGCGGTGCAACTTCGACGATATCCATTGCGCAAATCGGCAGATGTTTTAGCAGGGTCCGGATCAGTTTGATCAGTTGTATGCTGGTAAGCCCGCCGGAAACGGGGGTTCCTGTTCCAGGTGCAAAGGCCGGATCCAGCACATCAATGTCCAGCGTCAGATAAATCGCATCATAGCCTTCATAATAGCTGATTATATCTGCTGCAATACGATCTGCGCCCCGGTCATGGACATCCATGGCTCGGATCGTCTGAATCTGCGGGTTTTCCTTGATCAGATCCAGTTCGGCTTCTTCCGCCACGCGAACGCCCGCAAACGTCAGATCCCGATCGGTGATAACGCCTTCCAGCGCCCTGGCTTCCGTGCAGGCATGAGACCACTTGTGTCCGTCATATTCATCACACAGATCGTAGTGGGCGTCAAAATGCAGGATTCCAATTTTGGCTTCTGGCTTCTGCCCTTTCTGATATCTGCCGAAAGCTTTGTGCAACGGAATGGTTACAGAATGATCCCCTCCCAGAAACAATGCAAAATTTCCGGTTTTCATCACCTGGTAAGCCGCCTGTTCCACTTTCTGGAAGTAATCATTCCAATCCAGCGTGATTTGCAAATCTCCTAAATCATAAAGCACATCGTCTGCAATTCGTTTAAATTCATCTGTCGTGTCCGAAAGATCCCTGGATAGCAGCCGCAGATGCTCCGGCGCTTTTGATGCGCCTTTATTAAGGCTTACGGCATTGTCAAAGGGAATCCCCATGATACATACGCGTGCCTGCTCTTTTGTTTTGGCAGACCATCGAAGCCATGAAGTTTCTTTGAATTTTGAATAGTCTAACATATTTTTCCTCCAAAAAAATGTTGAATGCATTCCGTATCTTCTTGCGGCCTAGCGATACGTCTCTTCAACATCGAAACTTTTCTACCCGGCGATAGAAACTTAAATTTGATTTTATGCTATTATTATACCTATTGTCGTACAAAAATGCAATAAAATTTATGGCGTCAATATGCCGTGCATTTGTATCTTATTTTATATCGCATTGCCGTTCTTTTCCCACGTCTGCCATTTCTCCGAATCATCGGCTTCATCAATTTTTTTCTTGTATTTCCATATGATCCAGTGCGAATTGCAGCGCCATGCCGATCAGCTCGTTTCTGGAACGGTTGGTTCTTGTAGAAAGGGCGTTGTATTTTTCTTGCAGCGCTTTGTCTATGCGGATCGTCATTGTGACATTCTTTTCTTCCTTGGGTGTAATAATAAATTTTTCCATAATAATTCACTTCCTTAATATCTTTTGAATACATTATAGTTTGGCTTGACATATCTATTCTATGACACAAAAAGCATTGAAAATTTACTACAAAAATGAGTTGTAATAGGGTATAATGTCCTTATAATGCGTTTTAAATGGTATATGCGGCGTATTTCGGGGAAAATTTTTAAATATTGGGAAAGCAGTATCTGAATGCCTCTTTCGCATCGGCATTCGTGAAGCTGGTTCTGGGTATGGCGTATTTTTAGAGAATATTTTAGCGATCGGTGCGGCAGGATCTGGACGCCTTTGGCGTATTTTGCAGGGAACTCTGATCTTTGAAAGAACGCTTTTCCGCTTTTCGTGCGGCATCCCGTTTTCTGTGGCGTGGCCTTAAAGGCGTTTTTCAGGCGATTTTGAAAATTTTGTTTTTATCGAAACGGATATTTGGTAAAGAAAGAGCAGTATATGGAGTAGAGGAGCGTGGACGGATCATATGGGCAAACTGAATGAGAAGGAACTGTTGATCGAGTATTACGAGGAGATCTTGAGCATCATGAATACGCTGCAAGTGGGCGTATTTATTACCGATGGGGAGGGCAATGTTTTGATGGTCAACCGGGAATCCGAACGGACCGGCGGCGGGATGGCGCTGGAGGAAGTTCTCGGCAGGAACATGAGATATCTGAAAGACGTGGGGTATGTGGATGAGTCTTCCGTCTTGCGGGTGCTGGAGACGAAGGATGAGTGCCGCATGATCCAGAAGCTGGCCGACGGCAGCAGCATTTACCTGACGGCAGTGCCGTATTATAAAAATGAGAAAATCGAACTTGTCGTATGCACCGAACGGGATGTGACCGAAACGAAGACGCTGGAAAACCTGTTGGAAGAAAGCAAGAAGCTTTCAGAGAAGCAGGCGAAGGAGCTTGCTTACCTGCGGGAGGAAAATAAGCGGCGAAAATCGGAAATTGTTGCGGAAAGCAGGGAGATGAAGGAGACGCTCAGGGCGGCTGGGCGGATTGCGCAGCTAGATACCACCGTATTGATTTCGGGAGAATCGGGCGTGGGAAAAGAAGTCGTCGCGGATTACATTTTCAAGACGGGCGGCAGGAGCGATAAACCTTTTGTAAAAATCAACTGCGCCGCTTTTCCGGATAATCTGCTGGAGTCGGAACTCTTCGGGTATGAAAAAGGCGCGTTTACAGGCGCAGATGTGAACGGGAAACCGGGGATTTTTGAAATCGCAAATGAAGGAACGCTGTTTTTAGACGAGATAGCGGAAATCCCGCTCAGGCTGCAAGCGAAATTGTTGCGGGTTTTGCAGGAAAAAGAGTTCATGCGAATCGGCGGCAAGGAATCGATCAAAGTCAACGTCCGTATCATTGCCGCATCGAACATGGATTTGCGGACGGCCGTGGAAAACGGCACATTCCGGGAGGATCTTTATTACAGGCTGAACGTCGTTCCGATCGAAATCCCTCCCTTGCGGGAAAGGAGGGAGGACATCAGGGCGCTGGCGGAGCATTTCGTGCAGGTGTTTTCCGAGGAATACAACATCAAAAAGCGCATATCGGCAGAAGCGATGTCGGAACTGATGCGCGCCCCTTGGCACGGGAACATACGGGAACTCCGCAACATGATCGAGCGGCTGGTGGTGAGTTATGACGGGGAACAGATCATGGCAGGACAGGTAAGGAGGCTGCTCTTTTCAGGCAGCGGCACGAAAACCAGCTCGGTGGCGGAAGGTGGCGTATCGCTGCGCACCTTGATGGACGAATATGAGCGGGATCTGCTCACGCGCTATCTTGAAAAATATTCCACTGCGGCCGAGGTTGCCCGCAAGCTGCAAGTCGATAAATCGACGATCGGCAGGAAATTAAAAAAATATAACCTGATTTCGCAGTGATATAATCTGAAAATTTAATATTTATTGAAAACGGTTGCGCATTTACCACTGAAACGGTTGTGAATGCGCAACTTTTTATTTGCGGGGAAAGCGGCGCAGCGGTTCAAATTTGCAGGATACTGACACGCAGATAGCAAATAAGTTAATTTTATGCAGCAAATTTTAGTTGCGCAAAAGACACTTTGGTGCAAGGAGGCATGATGGCAGGTTATGGAGAAAACGTTGAAATTTCAACGTTTAATCGAAAAATTCCAAGTTGGCATCATTTATGCTATTAGTATAAACGCATGCAAAATCACTGAAGATTCTTGAGAATCACCGTTGTCGTATTTGTTCACAGTTTAGAAAGGCGAGGAAACATATGGACAGTTTTGGAATATTAACCTTGATTCCGCCTATCGTGATCATCGTTTTCGCATTGGTAACGAAGCGAACCTTTGAAGCTCTGCTCATCGGCGCAATGGTCGGGTTCTTCATGACCGATAAGTGGAATGTGCTGGGCGCTACCGTGGATGGGTTTTCACAGGTAGTATCCGAGCAGGCATGGATGATACTGGTATTTGGCCTTTTGGGCGGATTCACATTCTTGCTCCAGCGTTCCAAAGGTGCGCTGGGCTTTGGCAAGCTCTTGCGGAAATTCGCAAATTCGGAAAAAAAGACGCTCCTGATCGGATGGGTTCTGGGGATTATCGTGTTCATGGACGATTATTTGAACATTTTGACGGTATCGGCTTCCTTGCGGGAAACGTGCGATAAGCATAAAACGCCGCGGGAAATGCTCGCATACGTAATCGACTCGACAGGCGCGCCTGTGTGCGTATTGATTCCGCTTTCCACATGGGCGGTATTCTATGCAGGCACGGTGGCTGCTGAGAAAGGAATGGATGCATACGGAAGCGCAATGGATATCTACGTGCAGTCTTTGCCGTTTATCCTCTATGGCTGGGTTGCGATAATCGTCGTTCCACTGGTTATCCTGGGCGTTATTCCGAAGATGTTCGGGATGAAAAAGGCATACCAGAGGGTTGCTGAAACAGGCCGTGTTTATTCGGAGAAGAGCGATAAGTATAACCAGGGCGTAACCGAATTTGATAAGCTGATGGAATCAGAGGGCATGGACGGTGATGCAAAATCAGGCAACATCTGGTTTTTCCTGGTTCCGCTGGCAGTCGTGCTGGGCGTATCGATTTATACGGGAGACGTTTTGATCGGGCTTGCGTTTGCCCTGGTAGCGATGGCGGCGATGTACCTCATTTCAAGGGCGCTTAGCTTTGGCGAATTTTGCGAAGCATTTGCATCGGGGTTTGCATCCATGGTGCCGATGATGTTCATCACGATCGGCGCGCTTACCGTACAGGTTTCCATGGACGGAATCGGACTGCCTGATTATGTCATCAATGCGGTATTGCCTTACATGAACGCTGACCTGTTCCCGGCGATCACATTCGTCGTGGTAGCGGCTCTGTCGTTTATCACGGGCAGCAACTGGGGTATCCCGGCTCTGACGATTCCGATCTTGATCCCGCTGGCGTTTGCAGGCGGCGCAAATCCGCTGATCGTATTCGGCGCAATCGTATCGGGCGGCACATTTGGAAGCCACATCTGCTTCTACTCGGATGCAACGGTATTGACTTCGCAGGCAAGCGGGATCGACAATCTGGAGCATGCTTTTACGCAGTTCCCATATGGCGTGTTATCAGCGCTGATCGCACTTGTGGGATTCGTAATCTGCGGCTTTGCATTTTAAAGGAAAACGATATATTTTATTGAATCAAGAAGGAGGATAAAAATGGCAAGAATTGAAGCGGAAAGAAGAGATTTGGTGAGCGAAGTGAAGAAGGGCAGCGATGTAACGGAATTGAAGTTCCGCCTTTCCATCCACGGCGAGGATATGCATTATCCCGGAGAGATGATTTCCGGCTGTAAGCTGATGGAAAAATGCATCGACTGCTGTACGGAGCTGAGCAATATCAGGGACGGCGGCGATGGCGGCCTGTTCGTGCGTACGGAAGGAAATATTTTAAGGCCGGTCCATATGCTCGATGCAGTAGAAATCGTTTGCTGGCTGATCAAGCAGGGCAATTCCTCCAGGTTATACGGATATGAGATGTATAAAACCTCTGAATACAACCAGGAAACGGATCGTTCGGAAGTATTCGATGAGCCGGTATTGACCGTTAAAGGCGATGTGACATTCGTAATCGCAAGAACTTGATGTGGTGCAGAGAAGCAAGCGGAGGGAAAAATGTCCAAGATATTAGATGGAGTGAGGATTATTGACTTTACGCAAGGCCACACGGGAAGCTATGGAACGATGCTTCTGGCCGATTTTGGTGCGGAAGTAATCAAGATCGAAGACCATAAAACGGGCGGCGATGTCCTGCGGAGCAGTTTTCCAAAGAGTGAAAAAGGCAGCGCTTACCATGCCTACATGAACCGGGGAAAGCGAAGCGTTTGCATCGACCGGCATTCGGTAAAAGGGCAGGCGCTGATCATGGAATTGATTAAATCAGCCGACGTCGTATGCGAGTCGTTTGCCGCCGGGGAAATGGAACGCTGCCACTTGGATTATGAAGAGGCTTCTAAGGTGAATCCGAAAATCATCTACGCTTCCCAGACGGGCTTTGGCAAGACCGGGCCGCTGAGCAATACAGCGGGAAACGACCTGACGGCGGAAGCGTTGTGCGGGCTGATGCAGATCACGGGATTTCCAGGTCACAAGCCAACGGCGCATGGTTCAAGGATGGCGGATCAGTTTGGCGGCGTGTTCCTGGCTCTTGCGGTCGTAGGGGCGCTCATGGTGCAGCAGGAAACAGGGAAGGGACAGCAGATCGATATCTCTTCGGCTGACTGTATGTTCACGGCGCTTGAAGACAGCGTAGTGGAGGCTGCGATGTCGGGCAAGCGGTTTGAGCGGGAGGGAAACCGTTCGAGGAGCATCGCGCCTTACGATACCTTTGAAGTCAAGGATGGGATCGTGTCTACAGCGGTCTCCACGAACGCACAGTGGAAGAAGTTTTGCACGGCGATGAACATGGAAGAGCTGCTCGATGATGAGCGGTATGCCACGAATGAATCCAGGGGCGAGAATTACGATACCAGCCTGCGCAAGATCATAGCCGATAAATTCCAAGACATGACGAAATGGGAGATAGAAGCGTTGCTGCGGCCGTACAATATTCCGAGCGGACCGGGTTATACCGTGCCGGAAGCTTTTGAAAACGAACAGCTCAATTCCAGGAACATGGTAATTGATGTGGAGGACAAAGCGCTGGGAACGATCAAGATGCCGGGCATGCCGATCAAGATATCGGGCATTGATGACAGAGCGGTGGATTCAGCTCCGCTTCTGGGAGAGCATACAGCGGAATTGTTGCAAAGCGCCGGATTCAGCCCGCAGCAGATCGAAGGGATGGCTGCCAAGGGGATTGTAATGTGTGAAGGAGGTAAGAAGGAATGAGACCATTTGAAGGAATGACTGTACTGGATTTCACACAGGCCTACAGCGGTCCATACTGCGCCATGAATTTGGCGGATTATGGCGCAAGGGTGATAAAAGTAGAGCGCGTGGACGGAGGAGATCAGTCCAGGTTCTGGAATCCTTACGCCGCAAACGGAAACAGCGGATATTTTGCGGTATATAACCGCAACAAGGAAGGCATTGCGGTGGATATGAGCGAACCCGAAGGCAAAAAAATCATCAAGAAGCTTTACGGGCAGGTGGATGTGGTGCTGGAAAACTTCAAGTTCGGAACGCTCGATAAGCTGGGTCTCGGATATGAAGAAATGAAGAAGGTGAACCCGGAAATCATATTTGCTTCCATCACAGGGTTTGGGCAGACAGGCCCGCTTAGGACGAATACCGCTTATGATAACGTGATCGAATGTATGTGCGGATTCATGGAAATGACAGGATTTCCGCAGTTTCCGCCTCTGCGGTCAGGCGCCTCGGTCGGGGACAGTTATACCGGGCTGACCATGAGCCTTGCGATCGCTCTGGCTTATTATGACAAAAAGCGCACGGGGAAAGGCAGGCGAATCGATGTTTCAATGCTGGATACGATGTTTGCGACGATCGAGGATGCGATTCTCACATATGCACTCACCGGAAAACAAATCAGCAGGACGGGGAATGCCAAGCCAAGGGAAATCGTGCCGTATGACACCTATGATTGCGCTGACAATTTTATCGCAGTAGGCATCAACGATGAGTCCATGTGGCCGGATTTCTGCGAGGCCATCGAGCGGCCTGATTTAAAGGATGACCCGCACTATGCGACAAACGATTTGCGGTGTGAAAATTTTGAGAGCTTTACGGAATTGATGAAAACGGTTTTTGCGGATAAATCCTGTACATGGCTTTTGAAGTGTTTTGAGAAATACAACATACCTGCAATGCCGATCGTAGATCCCGTTGACGCTATGCAGCATCCGCAGATTTTAGCGCGGGATATGATTATCGGCATAGACGATCCGAACGTGGGGCATTTCAGGGCGTTTGGCATTCCTGTAAAGTTCAGTGAAACGCCAGGGTATGTGAAAAAACCATCGCCGCTTTTAGGCGAAAATAGCTGCGAGGTTTTGAAGGAAGCTGGCTATAGCCAGGAAGAACTCGACCAGCTTATTTCGCAAGAGATCATCGCAGTCCCGGATGAAGCATAGGTGTAACGGAATGGCGGAGGCATAATGGCCGCGCGGAAGCGGAAGCGATAACGGAATAGCGAAGCATAGCTTTCGCAGGAGAGCAATTTTGTTGATGTCGCAGCAAGAATGGTAATTCTTTGCTGGTTGTAGGTGTATGAACGATAGATGTATTGTAGCAGGAAAGGAGAGACAAAATGAAAGTATTGATTGTAGGCGCCGGCGGACAGGGCGGCGCATGTGCATCGATCCTGGCAAGGCAGGAGGCGGTTGAAGAAATCAGGCTCGTTGACTTAAAAGAGGAAACGGCAAAAACTGTTGCAGAGCAGATTGGCAGCCCGAAGGTAAAAACGGGGGCGGTGAACGCGACCGACCCGGACGACGTGGCGAGGGCTGCGGAAGGCGTGGACGTGGTGATCGACATGGTAATGCCGTGGATGGTCACGTACGTGATGAAGGGCGCACTGAAGGCAAAGGCAAACTACATCAACACCGCATTCGACGACCCGTACTGGGATGAGTTTTTAGCGGGGAAGCCGGTTGAAGAGCTGACGCTCTGCAAGGAATTCAAGGAAGCGGGCCTGACGGCCCTGTTCGGCTGCGGCTTTGCGCCGGGCATGACCAACGTGCTGGCAAGGAAGTTCGCCAACAGGCTCGATTCCGTGGACAGCATCAGGATGCGGATCGGCAAGGCGAACATCGAGCCGGGCGAGGGCGCGTATGACTGGGTGCTGCGCCCGTGGAACCCGGGCTGGTCGCCGAAGCAGGCGCTCGTGGACTGCGCCTCCCCGACGTATGCCCTGGAAAACGGGGAGTACGTGAAGTACCCGCCGTTCGGGGGCATCGAGATGTGCGAGTTCCCGGAACCCGTGGGAGTGCTGCCGGTGACGCACCACTCCCACGAGGAAATCTACAGCATGCCGGCGACCTTCAAGGGCGTGAAGGACCTGGACTTCAAGTATTACATGATGTACCAGCCTGCGATCTTCTACGCTTCCGGGCTCTGCTCGCAGGAAAAGATCAAGGTGGGCGGCGCGGAAGTCGCCCCGATCGACGTGGTTGCGGCCATGGTGCCGCCGCCGCAGAACAACATCTTCGGCGCGACGGAGGAGCAGCTTGCGGAAGCGGACAGGAAGGCCTTCATCGAGCTGATCGTCGAGGTCAGCGGCAAGAAGGACGGCAAGAAGGTTACGTACAAGGCGAACTGCCCGAAGATGAACGCACCCGGCCCTGAGCTGAAAAAGATTTACGGCACTGCCCTGGTGTACGTGGCGCTGCCGCTGGCAATCGGCACGATGATCCTGGGCGACACGGACCTGCCGAAGGGGATCATTTTCTCGGACGAGCTTGACCCGGACGATTTCCTCAAGCGCATGATGGACACGGGCTACCCGTACAAGTGGAAGGAAAGCGTGCTTTAAAGGCGTCCGTTCCATTCCTTTGCAAACGAACGATACCAAGGCGTGTAAATTAGGCAAGCCGAAAGGAGACAGGATCAGCAAGACATAAACCTTCATAAAATAACAAAACTGGGGAAATCCGAAAGAACATCATTTTTGGGTTTCCCTTGGTTTGTTTTGCGAAGGGGAACAGCGAAAAAATGATCGAATGCGGTTAGAATTGCTTATTTTTAGCAGTTATGATAGGATATAGGTAAAAATGAAGCAGCTAATTATAGTGTTAGGGCGCGGCGAAAGGAGTCTTTTCTAATGTTTGATGAGATTTCAAAATGGCCGGATGATGCATTGGCTCAGGGTGGTCCCGATGAAGTCGCCGCATTTTGCTTTAATCTGTACGAGGACGAGCAGAACCGGTGGTCTATGGAAGCCATTGGAACGGACAGCTTTGATGCGGATGACGGGGATTGGGGCTGCGATGAAGTGACCGGCTTTGGGACGAGGGGAAACTGCTATACGTGGGAGGCCGCCAAGGAGTGGGATGAAATACTGAATGAAATCGTTTCTCTTTTGAAGGATTATCTTGCGGGCGGCACATATGCGGCGCTTTTGCAGGAAAAAAGCGGCGTTGGCGCCGGGTTTGTGGATGGGGCGATCGAAGTGATTTATCAGAGGTAAAGCGTAAATCCGATTTTTTCTGATTTCTCCATTGGGAATGCGGCGGACGCCATAATAGGGAAAATCAATCAGGTAGAAGGTGAAATTTTGAACGAAAGAAACAAAGCGTTATTATTGATGTGCATGCTGGTCTGTTTCTGGGGTCTTGATTATGTCTTTGCAAAAGAAGCGCTCAACCTCCTTCAGCCCATAAGCTTGCTTTTTTTGAAATATTCTGTTGGATTTCTGGTACTGCTTGCCATAAAATTAAAGACGGATGGAAAAACTATCGTAAAGCCCCGGGATATCCCGTGGTTTATCTTATGTTCTATTACGGGGGAAATCCTCTACTTTTTCTGTGAGTATACCGCCATGGATTATATTCCGGTAGCTTTGATTACGATTATATTGTCCTTTGTCCCAGCGGTGTCGATCGTGATCGAGCGGGTGGTCTTCAAACGGAAGCTGACGGCAAAGATCGTGCTGGGCGTGGCGCTCTGCATCGCAGGCGTATCGATCGTAATCGGTGCGGATTTCCGCATTTTATTGCAAGGCAGGTGGACAGGCTACCTTTTGGCGTTCGGCGCAGTGCTTTCGTGGAACTGCTACAATTTCATCACTGCGAAGGTCAGCCGCAGCTACAGCAGCGCAACGATGTCCTTTACACAGCTATGCTGTACGGTGCTTTTGGTGATGCCGTATGCGATCCATACGATGCCGCCTGTTGCCGATTTTACACCGAAGGTAATTGGTGGTATAATATACCTCGGCAGCATCAGCGCAGGAATCGGTTTTTTTATCATGGTCAACGGGCTCAAAATTTTAGGACCGACCGTTTCTGCGATGTTTTCCAATTTCCTTCCGGTAACCGCGACGTTTTTCGGGTGGGTTTTTCTCGGTGAGACGATTGGAATTATGCAGTTTATAGGAGGTGCGGCTGTCATTGCCGCATCCTGTATCGTAATTGTGGAAAAAGGGAAAATGGAGGAACAGTTAGATGGTGGAGAAGCTCAACTTGACGATGCTGGCTGATTTTTACGAAATCACGATGGCAAATGGTTATTTTTGTACAGATATGGCGGATGATATCGCTTACTTTGATATGTTTTTCAGGAAGATCCCGGACGGGGGCGGCTATGCCATCATGGCGGGGCTGGAGCAGGTAATCGAGTATTTTAAAAATTTGGAGTTTACCGATGAGGATATTGCGTATTTGCAGGAAAAGAAGCTTTTCAGCGAAGAATTTTTAAATTACTTGGCAGATTTTCAGTTTACCTGCGATGTATGGGCAGTGCCGGAGGGGACTCCCGTATTTCCGGGAGAACCGCTGATCACGGTGAGAGGACCGGTGATCCAGGCGCAGTTTGTGGAAACGATGGTTCTGCTGATGGTCAATCACCAGAGTTTGATTGCGACCAAAGCCAGCAGGATCGTGCGGGCGGCTGCGGGAAGGCCTGTGATGGAGTTCGGGACAAGGCGCGCCCACGGCGGGTCGGCTGCTATTTACGGGGCAAGAGCGGCTTATATCGGCGGGTGTGCGGGAACTGCGTGTACCATCTCCGACAGTATGTACGGGATACCTGCCCTCGGCACGATGGCACATAGCTGGGTGCAGATGTTCGATGATGAATACGAGGCGTTTAAGAAATATGCGGAAATCTATCCGACGAATTGCACACTTTTGGTGGACACTTATAATGTGCTGAAATCGGGCGTACCGGCTGCGATCAAGGTTTTCAAAGAGGTTAAGCCGGAAAAGATGGGAATCAGGATCGACAGCGGCGACATCACGTATTTGACGAAGCAAGCGAGAAAGATGCTGGACGATGCGGGCCTTGCTGACTGTGCCATCGTCGTATCCAATTCCCTCGATGAATATATTATCCGCGATGTGATCTTAGAGGGCGCTTGCATCGATTCCTTTGGCGTGGGCGAACGGCTCATCACCGCAAAGTCAGAACCCGTTTTCGGCGGAGTGTACAAGCTGGTAGCTTTGGAGAAGGACGGCAGGATGATTCCGAAGATCAAGAAGAGCGAGAACGTGGAAAAAATCACCAATCCGGGCTTCAAGACGGTATACCGGCTGTTTGATAAGGATACGCACCGGGCGCTCGCCGATATCATCATGCTGGACGGCGAGACGATCAAGGAAGAGGAGGCGTACGAAATCTTCGACCCGGATGCGGTATGGAAGCGCAAGAAGATCACGAACTTCTATGCCGAAAACCTGCGGCGGCAGATTTTTAAGGATGGGAAGTACGTTTATGAAAGCCCGTCCCTGTCGGAAATCAAGGCGCATTGCAAGAAGCAGCTCGATGCGATGTGGGATGAAATGAAACGGTTTGAAAATCCACAGACCTATTACGTCGATTTGTCGCACAAGCTGTGGCAGCTCAAGCATGACATGATCGAAGAGTTGTGATAGGGAAAGGCTGGCCGGCGGCACGATCGAAGGACTGCAATCAGAAGGGCCGGACCGATGACACAGTTGAAGATCCGCCATCAAGAATAGCTGGCGGTGCGCAGGTACGGGGCAGCCTGCCTGCATAAAAACTGAAAAAGAAAAACAGCAGGATATTCAACGCCTGCTGTTTTTCTTTTCGCCTATTTTTATCTTTTGCCCGATGCGTTCAGCACGTTCTTGATCTTATGCTGCACCATCCGCTTGATCGCATCCCTGGCAGGACCAAGGTACTTTCTCGGGTCGAAGTCGTCCGGATGTTCGATGAGGTGTTTTCTGATTTCAGCCGTCATGGCGAGCCGCAGGTCGGTGTCGATATTGACTTTGCAGATCCCGTATTTGGTGGCAGTTTTGATCATATCTTCCGGGACGCCCTGCGCGCCTGGGATATTGCCGCCGTATTCATTGCACTTGGCGACGAATTCCGGCAGGACGGTGGAAGCGCCGTGAAGCACCAGCGGGGTATCAGGAATCAGCTTGTGGATCTCTTGCAGCCTTTCAAAATCCAGGTACGGCGTTCCTTTGAACTTGTAAGCGCCGTGGCTCGTGCCGATGGCGATGGCTAAGGAATCCACGCCTGTCTTAGCGACAAATTCCGCCGCTTCTTCCGGTACTGTGAAAGTAGCGTTTTTCGCATCTACTTTGACGTTATCTTCGATTCCTGCCAGCTTTCCAAGCTCGGCTTCAACGGATACGCCTTTGCTGTGGGCATATTCCACCACTTTTTTCGTCAGTTCGATGTTTTCCTCGAAAGGATGCTTTGAGCCGTCGATCATGACGGATGTAAAGCCGTCGTCCACGCATTTTTTGCAGATTTCAAAATCCTCTCCGTGGTCGAGGTGAAGCGCAATGTCAAGGCCTGTATCGATGATTGCCGCTTCAACGAGCTTTAGGAGATATGCAGGCTTGGCATATTTCCTTGCGCCTGCTGATACTTGCAGGATCAGCGGTGCGTTTTCTTCCTGAGCAGCTTCCACAATGCCTTGGATGATCTCCATGTTGTTGACATTGAACGCGCCGACAGCGTAGTCGCTTTTCAGCGCTTTTTCGAACATGCTTTTCGTAGTAACCAGGGCCATAATTGCCTCCTTGATATAAATTATTGGGTGATAATGTTTAAAATTTCTTCGCTGGAAGAGCCTTTCGGTATTTGAAACGTCCCGGAGCGGATAGAACTCGCTTTTCCGGCGCTGCCCACATAGGTTTCAAATGCGCCGGTATCCTCGATCAGTCCCGCCTCTTGCAGTTTTGCCGCCACGCTGGATGATGTATCGGCATCATCGATGGTGATGGAGACAGCCTCCGGCGCAGCGCTCTCCGATGCGCTGCTTTCCGTCGCCTGTGCCGTTTGATCCGTTTCCTCTGCCGTTTCCGTCTTGGTTGCGGTTTCCGCCGCTTCCTTCGCATATATTTCAGGATAGTCCATAATCGCATCGATCCTGTTGTATATGATAAAGGCTGCGGCCGCCACAATCAGCAATACAATTATTATATCATTTTTATCATAAAAAAAATCCTTTAATTTTCTCATGTCGTTGCTCCTTTTTTGTACGTCGTGCATATACATGATTACTTTAACATATTTTTCGTCTTTTCTCAAATCGAAAAGCGCTTTTTTTATGAAATTTTCTTCACATAGGTTGTACCTAGCGCATATATTTATGATATAATATCATTTATGGTAAAAATAACGATAAGCGATAACGAAGCAGGACAGCGGCTCGACCGGTTTTTACGGAAGTACCTCCGGCGGTCTTCGCTGGGTGCGGTATACAAGATCATCCGCAAGGACCTTAAAGTAAATGGAAAGCGGGCAAAGGAAGACTTCATGCTGGCTGCGGGCGATGAGCTGACGCTCTATATCGAGGAGGAAAGATTGCGGCAGCTTACGGCAAAACCAAAGAAGCGTACGGCTTTCCGCCAGTTTAAAATCGCTTACGAGGATGATGATATCTTGATTGCCGATAAACCGCAGGGGCTTTTGACCCATGGCGATTCCCATGAGAAAAAAAACACGCTGGCCAACCAGGTCTGCGGTTATTTGCAGGAGCAGGGGGAATATCTTCCATCGCGGGAAAAAACCTTCGTCCCGGCGCCGGTCAACAGGCTGGACCGCAATACGACCGGGCTTGTGATTTTCGGCAAGAATGCGGCGGCGCTGCGTACCTTTACGAAGTTCATCCGGGAGCGGAACAAGATTGAAAAGTATTACCAGACGATCGTATGCGGCTGCCTGAAAGAGCCGCTTTTTCTCGATGAGCGGCTGGAAAAGGATACGGATCAAAATATGGCGCAAATCGCAGAAGATGGAAAGGGCAAGGAAGCCGTGACCTGGGTGAGGCCTTTGCAGGCAGGCAAACGGTTTTCTTTTGTGGAAGTACGCATCCTGACGGGGCGGACGCACCAGATCCGCGTGCATCTTGCGAATGCCGGGTTTCCGCTGGCGGGCGATATCAAGTATGGCAACAGGCGGGAAAACGCTTGGCTGAAAAAATACGGAATCACGACACAGCTCCTGCATGCCTGCAAGCTGCGCTTTGCACAAATGCCTGGGGAATTTGCCAGCCTTTCGGGGCGGGAAATAGAAGCTCCGTTGCCAGAGGAATTTGTAAGGGCGAAAGAATTGTTAATGACGAAATAGTGAAAGGATGAAATGATGCAATCCGGCAGGGAAAGCCAGTATAAGAAATGGAAGAAACGAAATGCGCCGTATTTGATTGCGGTAGCGCTTGCGTTTGTGATGGTGATGCTGATTGCGCCAGAGGTCAATGAGGGCGACGCCATGTCGCCGACGATAGAAAGCGGACAGGTCCTGGTGGTCAGCAAGACTTCTTACTCCCCGAAGCGGGAAAGCCCCGAGCGGAATAAAGTGGTGATTTTGAAAAAGACATTTGCACGCGACGTTTCGGATGATAATATCATTGCCCGCGTGGCAGGGCTTCCAGGCGACAAGGTGCGGATTAAAAATGGCAAGGTCTTAATCAATGGCGAGGAATACGTTACGCCATCGGGCATCAAGGGTGCAGGCCAGGATATGAAGCTGACGCTGAAAGCGCATGAAGTTTTCCTGCTGTGCGACAATCGGGAAGAACTCATGGACAGCAGGAATGAGCTGATGGGTCCTGTTGACATGAGGGAAATCAAGGGGAACGTGCTGATCTGCGTGTGGCCGTTTTCGCGATTTGGAGGCATTGATTAAATGAAGGAATTTATAAAGGATGTCGTCATAGCGCTCGTCATCATACTGGCGGTTACGCTGGTGATCAAGCCGACGATCGTGAAGGAAAGTTCCATGGAGCCGACGCTTTATGAGAACAATTACCTGTTTGTCAATAAGCTTGCGTATATCAACAAGGATCACCCGGAATACGGGGATATCGTGGTTTTTAAATCCAATATCGATAACGATGAAGGCAGCGGCAAGAAGATGCTCATCAAACGCGTGATCGGCGTGGAAGGCGATGTCCTTACGATATCGGATGGCATCGTTTACAGAAACGGCGTTGCGCTGGAAGAGCCGTATACGCTGGAGGGCTTTACTTCGGGGGAGATTACCGATTATGCAGTCCCTGCGGATGAAGTCTTCGTAATGGGGGATAATAGGAGCATCAGCCTTGATAGCAGGGATGGGGAGGTCGGCACTGTCCGGGAGGACGATGTCCTGGGGAAAGCGTTTATCAGGCTTTATCCGTTCAATGCATTCGGGCTTCTGTAATTTGGCTTGTTGCCATCTTTGGGCTTTTGCAACTTGGGCTTTTGCGGTTTGAAGTTTTGTAGCGCGTCCCTCCGTCGTGCAATCCCCTATTGTGCGGCTTCCTCGTAGCGCCGCAGCGTTTTATCGTGCGGCTTTCCTGTAGCTTATGCATTACATAACAAAACAGAAAACGGGGGAATGCATATGTATAAAAGGTTTGCGCTGTATGTGGCGGCGGCGTTTTTTGGAGTAGCTTGCGCTGTAGCGGTTTCGGCTGTTTTTACGGTTACGGCGGTTTCGGGCAGCGGGATGGAGCCTGCTATAGCAGATGGGAGCAAGGTACTTGTCAATAAGCTGGCTTATCATGGAAAGGATGCCGCTGTGCCGGAGGTTGGCAGCGTGGTGGCGTTTCACAGCGAAGTTTACGGCGAGGAGGGAGAGGGCAGTATCCTGGTCAGGCGGGTTGCGGCAAGGGAAGGAGACGTGATTGCGATCAAGGACAATATCTTTTACCGCAATGGAGAGCCTTACGAGGAATATATGGCGGAGGCTGTCCATATGGAATCGATGGATGCGGTAAAGCTGGGCAGGCATGAGATTTTCGTCCTCAGCGATAACAGGAAATCGTCCATGGACAGCAGGAATGAGGCCATCGGCGTTCTCGATGTCCGCGATTGCATCGGCAAGGTCTGCTTCCGGTAGAGCCGGCTGCTTTCACGATAGAAAGGAAACGTATGCATGAAGGTTGTAGCGAACAATAAAAAAGCCCGGCATGATTATTTCATAGAGGAGTCCTATGAAGCGGGAATCGTTTTGACGGGAACGGAAATAAAATCAGTCAGGCAAGGAAGGGTCAGCATCAAGGAAAGCTATGCCAGGATCGAGCGGGAGGAGATCATCGTTCACGGGATGAATATCAGCCCGTACGAGCAGGGTAACCGGTTTAACACCGACCCCCTGCGGCCAAAGAAGCTGCTGCTTCATAAGAGGGAAATCCGTAAATTAATTGGCTATACGACATTAAAAGGCTTGACATTGGTTCCTCTTAGGATGTACATTAATGACAGGGGGAAAGCCAAGGTAGAGCTGGCTGTCGCCAAAGGCAAGAAGGAGTATGATAAACGGCATGATATCGCCAAACGGGATGCAGACAGGAGAATGCAGCAGGCGATGCGGAGATAGGAGGCCATGATGCAGAATTTTTTGAATAAAGTAGGAAAGACGGCTACGGATGTCGCCGGCAAGGCGGGAAACAAGGCGAGCGAGCTGATCGAGGTCGGCAAGCTGAAGAGCAAAATCAGCGCCAGGAAGCAGGACGCTGCATCCGCCAAGAAAGAAATCGGGGAGTATTGCTACGGATTGTTCGAACAGGGCGGAATCGATGACAGCGTGATTCTTGATCTCTGTGAAAAAATCAAGTCCTGCAATGATGATATCGCTGATTTGGAGCAGCAGGTGCAGGATGCAAAGGATTCGCATTGAAGCAAAGGAAAGGGCTGATGGCTGCGATTGTTGCTGGCGGGGCTGTGTGCTGACGGATGCAAAAACAGCAAGACCAGTAAATGCGCTGGTGCGTAGCAGGCGGCGTATGGCTGTGCTGGCAGGCGGGGATAGAGCGGATAATCGGGTATTCGTGGAAGTTGTTTTGCATGGAGCAAGAAGCCTGGGGAAATATTGGAGCAATGGCGTGTGCTAGCGGGTGCATGAATGCGATTCATTGTTAGCTGGGCATGAGGCGTGCCAGCGAAGCGAACTGCCTGCATTGCGAGGGCTGGTTTGTGGCAGATGCAGGTTCGGCAAGTTGTTTGAAGCAGCTCTTTTGCATGAAATGAGCTGCCGTCAAATGGCGTTGGTTGCACCGGTCTGGGCGCAGGGCCGCTTGCGGGTTGCATGGGTGCAGGACAGTCGTTCGCTGCGTGTAAGTTACAGCGAGGAAATGAATTGTTTGCATAAAAGCTGCTTTGCGGCGGCTGATGATAAAATTGAATATGGGGATGTTCTGGTTTCGACGGGGGTGTGGAAGCTGGATCAGCGAGCCGCAGTTTGTCCGGTCTGCGTTATCAAAGGACACGTTAAATATAAACGCTAAAAAGAACAATAATTTCGCACCGATGGCTATGGCTGCGTAGTCAGTCATAAGCTGTGCGTGTCAGCTCCGGTTTACCTGTAGGCCGGATGCCTGGCAACGATTATACAGGAAAACCTTATGCGAAATCCCGGCAGCATGAGGGAACAACGGGATAGCCGAGGATAAAGCCTGCTTTTGGGCGTTATCCGAGGCGAAACATTAAAACAAAAGCTGCGCTCGGAGAAAATCCGGTGAAAATGCTTTCGGACATGGGTTCGATTCCCATCATCTCCACCATCGTATCCACAATTCGGGCGGTTTTTGCTGCCCGGGTTGTTTTTATTTATGATCATGTGTATTTCAATCCTGTCCTCAAAGATGATGACTTTTTCAACGTAAGTCTGGACAATATGCTTTAGGTCTTCGGGGGATTTCCCTGACAGGTCGCTGTCCTTCATTATGTAATTATAAATTTCATCGATGGTGAGGGATTTCCTGTCATTTAAGTTTTCGAGGTATTCGATTTTGCCCTTGATATACTTTATCCTTTCGTCAAGCTCATCGCCAAGATTCCCCATCCACTCTTTATAACCGCCTTTTTTAATGGATTCGATTATGTTGCCCATTTCCTTTTCTTTGGATTTCAGTTCGGCTTTTAGGGCGGCAAGCTCCGGGGCGGATTCATTTTTCCGGTTTGCCTGCACATCAAATATCCGCCGTGAAAGCCCCATGACATTTTCATGGGTAAAAAATTCGTTGGACAGATGTCCGACCACCAGGTCTTCAATGTATTTTTTGTTGATGCCTTTTGCCTTGCAGGTTTTTTCGCGGTGTCTGCGGTTGCAGTCATACGTGACATATTCGGTTTTGTTCCTCCCTGCTCTCCGGGCATTGCCGGACATGGGGCTTCCGCAGCTGCCGCAGAATATTATGCCGGATAACAGGTACGTACGCCTTGCCTTGTTCCTTGCATTCATGCTTTTATCTTTCATGAGCCCGTTTACCTCGTTCCATAAATCATCGGAAATTATGCGCGGGATTCCGTCTGGGATGCGGATAATCTCTTCATCGTCCTTGTTTAAGTGGCTGTTGCGCTTTCCCGCAATTTTGGGGGAGGAGCGGTTGTACACGTAAACGCCCTTATACTTCTCATTCATGAAAAGGTCGTGGAAACTGTGCTTTGAAAATTTGCCGCCCCTTTTGCTGCGCGCGCCGATGCCGTTGAGGCATTCTGCAATTTCCCGGTAGCTTCTGCCTGACGCCTTCATTTCGAATGCTTTTATTACCCATTGCTTTTCGACTGGGTTTATGTGGTAATGCCCCTCGCTGTCCACGTCATAGCCGAGGGGAGGGACGCCGCCATTATGCCTGCATTGGTAAGCTGTTTCCTTTTTCCCCTTCTGCACTTCCCTTGCTAGGTTGCGGGAATAGTATTCAGACATGCCCTCAAGGACAGATTCAAGGATGATGCTTTCCGGGCTGCCATCGATGTTTTCCAGGACAGAAACAAGGCGGATGCCGCGTTCCTTGAGTTTCCGTTTATAAAAGGCGCTGTCGTACCGGTCCCGCGAAAACCGATCAAGTTTATGGACAATGACCATGTCGCAGGGATCCGTTTTTATGTCGCTGAACATTTGCTGGAATGAAGGCCGGTCATCCGTTGTGGCGGATTTTGCTTCATCACGGTATATCTTGTCCAGCGTGATGTTCTGGCGGGCGCAGTAGTCACGGATTGCCCTGACCTGGGCATCTATGGATTCCTCCCTCTGGTGGTCGCTGCTGAAACGGCAGTAAGCCCAAGCGATTGTCATGTTCACCATCCCTCCTTAATTTTAAGCATAAAAATACCCTGATTTGACATTTCAGGGCTGGGATGGTACAATCTGATTGTCTAGGTCGGGTTGTACCATACAGCCCTGTGCATTGCCCCTTGCTTATGCAGGGGGTTTTGTTTTTATATGAAATTCTTCAATTTTACATCGAAAGTGATTGTCGATATTGTTCCGCAAGCATTGTTTTATTAAAAGAAGCAGCCGGCTCATTATCCAAAACAATATTTTCTATTTGTTCCAATGGCAATTTGAAAAACTCTTTTCTTAAATTTACCTTATTTAATCTATACTCACTTAATTCTTCATGAAGTTTGTTCTCTAAAGAAACAGCATCTTCTGAAAAAATCATGGCATGAACATCGAAACTAAATGGCACAGAAGCATCACCAAGTTCTCGCACTCTGTCCATTGGTTCAAGACGACGCGTCATGCCTACCTTGAAAACATTATCCCCAAATGAGCCAAGGTTGCTAATGACATATACATTGCCCGCTTTTCCGTTCTGTCTATTTATAATATCCTCTTTGCGTTCTTCTACCGTTTTTAATTTTTCTTGAAGTTCTTTAATTTTTGATTCGAGTAATGATATTTTGTCGGAGTCTTCTGTTTCTGCTATTTGATATTTGACATTTTCTATTTCGGTTAAATATTTGCTTTCTTCTTTTTCTACGTGCTTTTTTTGGCGTTCTAATTCTTTTCTTTCTTCTGCTTCCTGGCGCATTTGCTCGCGAATAGCTGCTTGTTCTTCCCGTTCCCGTTCTTTTTTTACATAATATTCATGTTCTATTTTTACAGCATTCGTGAAAAGATGCTCTATTTCGCCGATGAAACGCTTTATTGTAGGAGCGATAGATTGATTTCCTTCAGAAGCTATATTTGCGAATTTTAAACATATTTCATTTACTTGTGCAATGGCTTTGTCAAGTCTGTCATATTTCATATTGACTAAAATATTTTGTAATTCGGCTTGCAGGGCTAAAACCATTAATTGATAAATTGTCTTATTAGCTTTTGTTGTATATCGAGATTCATATTTGGTAAGTACTTCTTTTATGGTTTTTTCATTTTCTCGGTATTCTTTTCTTAAATCCTGGTACGTTAAAGATTTAAGTTCTACAGTTACGGATGGGGCTAGTATTTCAGCTTGCTGTAAAGTGGATTCTATGTATTTATCATCATAATCGTATGCATTAAGCATAGCTTTACATAGCTCTTTAGCACGTTTCAGCTTCTTTTTGTTGGAGTCGAGATTCTTTTCGTTTTTTGCCAGCTCATCAGATGCGGCAGATAAAGCTTCTTGTTTTTCTTCAATTTGGTTAGTCAGATTATTTAATTTAGCCTCATGTGCTTTGATTTCTCGTGCGGTTAAATTGAGCTGATCTGTAGCATTTTGTTTCATCCTATTAATTTTAGTAACAGCATCTTCATATTCATAAATTCCATATTTTTCATTTTTTGCTTGTTCATCTGATAATTGTTTTCTCAAAGCGTCAACGTCGCTTTGTAATTGCGAAATTTGCAATAAATATTTTTTGCTGAATAGTTTCATAACCTCTTCTCCTTATATTAATAAAAATAATGATGTGATTAAATGATATCGCTCTGGAATACAACCGCTCTTATTTATTTTTTGTCCTTTGTGGACATTGGCGATTGCTTTCCTTTCAAGTATGTATCAGCCATTTCTCTCGCCTTTATAACCTTTGCAGGGGGAAGGGTTGCGCTTATTCGGTCAATAAATTCATCAATATTTTCAACTCGATTCTTTACTGAACTTGCTAATTTATCACCTATATCATCATTAACGAATGGGACTCTCCCTCTGTATGTATATAGCTCTTCAAGACAACCTACATATCTATCATAATGTTTAAAAAATTTAGCTGGATTAGTTGTTGTTTGCAAAATTTCTGCACTTTTATTAGCTTTGTTCAATAACTTTTGTACCTTGGTTATATCCGAATCAGCAAGTGTGGTGTTGCTGCATTTATTGGATTTTGCTGGTTTTGTGGCATAATTAATCACATCGGCTGTTCCGAACGTAGCCTTATTATATACTTTGTTATATGCAGCTTTTTTTGGGTTAGTTACCCACCCCACTCCTTTCTGACCATATCCTGGGACAATGGCTTTCTTTGCCTTTCTTTTGATTTTTCCAGTAGTCCTTGCCGAAATAGATTTTTTGATGCTTGGTGTTCTAAATCCAACTTTCATTAGCACCCTCCTTGCTTTATATATCTAAAATACCATAATAAATAAGTGCTTCTTTCAAAAATTCTTCATCCACATCCAGGTATTCAGCCATTTCCCAGATTTGGGTGTACCCATCCGATGCGGCAAAATAGATGTTTTCTATAGGAACTAATTTTTCGTATGCCCATTGCCTTGCGAGGCGTTCTTGCCTTCGGTTAATAACATCGTCCTGATTGAGGACGTCACCAGAATTCATGTAATAATGGCCAAGTTCCTCTGCCAGCACACATCCTTTTTTTGCATTGGTTTCAATGCTGCTCCTTATCGCGATCCGATTTCCCTTTATCCTGCCATCATGCGCCTGCAAGGGCTTTTCCTTGACGACGAGGCCGTTTTCGTATGCCTCATCCAAAAGGGCTTCGTATTTCATGGTGCATCACCTCCGCATACAGCATAAAACATCAGGCGTACATAAATCTGCCCAGTGGGAATGCTAAAAATCGTCATCGTCCATTATGTCGTCGTCATGCCGCTTCATCTCATCGGTTATTTTTACGTCAGTGCGTTCGTGGGCGGCATTCAATTCTGTTTTGTAATCTGGATTGTATAATGGGTTGCACACCATCTCTTGGGCATTGTCTAAAAGTTTTATTTTCCCAGTCCGATTTAGCTTTTTCATTTCTTTGACGACTAATGCTTCATATGTGTTTGCTTTGAAAAGAGCAAGTTCATCTTTTGTGGGTTTGTTTTTTTCTGCTAAATCTATCCAGCCCATAAGATAGGCGGGGGATGTCTTGAGTGCTTTTGCAAATTCCACAACTTTGCTCTGGACTATATCATTAGTTCCATTTTCTATTTTTGCTATGGTAGTCTTGCTTTTGTAATGAAGTTTTTCCGCTAATTCTTCTTGGGTCATTTTAAGTTCTTCACGTCTTTTTCTTATGCGTTTACCTATATCTGGCATTTTAAAACTCCTTTCTTGTAATGTGAATATATCATAAGATAGATTAATAATCAATATTTTTCATAAAAAAATAAAATAATTATTGACTTATAATCAACATAGTGGTAACATGAATTAAGATGATTTAAAATCACTAACGAAAGGAAGGAGGTGAAAACTTGACTAATTCAAAGGCGTTGATGCAAATAATAACAGAACAGGGTTTAAAGCTTAAATTTGTTGCGAGCAGTTTGGGATTATCCAGTTATGGATTGGCACTAAAAATCAATAATAAGAACGAGTTTAAGACTAGTGAGGTGATGGCGTTGTGTGAGTTGTTGCATATTACGTCACTAAAGGAACGAGAGCGAATTTTTTTTACACATAGCGATGATTAAAAATCATCAAAAGCAAAATCACACATTCGCATAATAGGAAGGAGGTCAGAATGCAGGAACTACAAATTTTTAAAAATGAACAGCTCGGGGAAGTTAGGGTTGTTGAACAGGATGGCGAACCGTGGTTTGTCGGGAAAGATGTAGCAGGAATATTAGGATATAAAGATACGGTAAACGCTCTCAAAAGCCATGTTGATAGTGATGATAAGCTAGGGTGGCAAATCACCACCTCAGGCCAAGCGAGAGAAATGACTGTCATTAACGAATCAGGCTTGTACAGCCTTATACTTTCCAGCAAGCTCCCACAGGCAAAATTGTTCAAGGGATGGGTAACAAGTGAAGTTCTCCCATCAATCCGCAAGACGGGTTCATACACCACATCGCAGAAACAGTCGCAAGACGAACGCTTGCACATCATGGAGATGAATGCCCGTTCACGAATGGCACAAACGTACCTGAAACTTGCGGATGTTGATACCTTATCTGATACATATAAAACTATCCTTGTATCAAAGGCAAGCGAAGTGCTTGCGGGAAAGCCTGTTTTGCCGCTTCCTGCATCAAAAAATGACAAGGCATACTCCGCCAAGGAAATTGGGGATATGTTCGGCATATCGGCTAATAAGGTCGGGAGGATAGCAAATCAACATAACCTAAAAATTCCTGAATATGGGGAATATCGAAGGGATAAAAGCCAGTATTCAGCAAAGGAAGTTGACACATGGGTTTACTTTGAAAATGCAGTGCCAGAGTTTAGCAGGATTTTAGGATAGGCGGAATGGAACAAGGAAAGGAGGTAAGGGCATGGAAAACGCATGGGAAATGGAAAAGGCAAGGGAAACGGGGGCAGCATGGAGGAAAGGGCAGTGATTCAAAAAAAGGTATTGGTGGTATGCCGGGACACAGGGGAAGAGCTTTATTGCTATGAGGCAGGATCAGGGGACATGCCAGAGGACCGT
Organism: uncultured Eubacterium sp.; assembly: GCA_946555345.1. Lineage (GTDB taxonomy): Bacteria > Bacillota > Clostridia > Peptostreptococcales > Anaerovoracaceae > Lentihominibacter. The sequence goes on from CAMNSS010000004.1 coordinate 49,050, forward strand.
TACTATAAGCCGTTTGTGGATTTATATGAAGAGAGCATCCAGAAGCTGGAGCAGGAAGGGGGATGGACATGGGCGGGGCGTTGTTCACAGCCATGATGGCAGCGGTAATCGCGCTGGCATTTGAGGCGGCAAAGGAGGACGAAGGATGAAAACGAAGCTCGGGAAGAAAATTGAAAGGCTGGCGGGGACGCACCCCAGGAAGCCATGCCCGCACTGCGGGCACAGGCTCGAGCGGGCGTCAAGGTACTGCAACATGTGCGGGAAGCGCACTGACAAAGGAAAGGAGGGGCAGGCATGGACGCCGAAATAAGGCAGGAGCGCGGGATTTACGCCGTGTACGCAGGCGGGAAACATTACGCCTCATGCGACAGCTACCGCGAAGCACAGGAAGAACTCGCGGAAATAAGGAAAGCGCCCCATGAAGGGACTGCAATCCCAGGGGCGCACAACAAAAAAGCTAATTACAGCATACAGGATTGCAGGGAAAAATGCAACAGGCAGGGAGGAAAAAATGGCAAGGCTTTATGAAATCATGCAGGAGATAGAGGGGTTTGAATTTGAGGTTGACGGGGAAACTGGGGAAATACTCAACGCGGACGCACTGGACCTGCTGGAAATCGAAAGGGACACGAAAATCGAGAACATCTGCCTGTGGATCAAGAACCTGCGGGCGGACGCAAGGGCATACAGGGATGAAAAGGCGGCCTTTGATGAAAAGAGGAAGCGGGCGGAAAACAAGGCAAAGTCCCTGGAGAGGTACGTCCAGGGCGCATTAAACGGGGCGAAATTCAATACCGGCAGGGTGTCAGTGTCCTACAGGAAGAGCGAGGCCGTCGAATGCGGCAATGCCGCCGGGGTGGACGGTGCATACCTGCGGCAGCGGCCCCCGGAACTGGACAAGGCAAAAATCAGGGACGCAATAAAACAGGGCGTTAAAGTGGAAGGGTGCAGGCTTGTCGAAAGGCAGAACATCCAGATCAAGTAGGAGGGGGAAATGGAAACACAAAAAAACAGGCAGAAAGGAGGGGCGGCATGGGAATACCGGTAATGGTCATAGGAAAATCCGGGGCGGGCAAATCAGCGAGCCTGCGGAATTTTGCAAAGGACGGGCTGTACCTCATCAATGTGCTGGGCAAGCCCCTGCCGTTCAAAAAGCAGTTTGAAAGCGTCCTGAGGACGGATGACTACCCGACGGTCAGGAGGGCGCTGGAAAAATCGCAGAAGAACGCTATCGTCATAGACGATGCGGGGTATCTGATCACGAACCACTTCATGAACAACCATTCCTCAACTGGCGGCGGGAATGGGGTATTCACGCTATACAATGAGATAGGTGACAGGTTCTGGCGGCTCATAGAATATGTCATCAACAATCTTCCTGCGGAAAAAATCGTGTATTTCATGATGCATGAGGAAAAAAACGACGCAGGGGACATAAAGCCAAAAACCATAGGGAAGCTGCTTGATGAAAAGGTATGTGTGGAGGGGATGTTCACGATCGTCCTGCGCTGCATGGGCGACAATGGCAGCCATACCTTCAGGACAAAAACCACCGGGGCTGACGTGACAAAGGCGCCGATCGGCATGTTTGAGGATGAGGAAATCAGCAATGACCTCAAAATGGTGGATGAAACCATAAGGGGATATTACGGGATCAATAAGGAACAGGAGGGAAACGAAAATGGAAAAGCCAAGGGATTTTGACACCGCGAGGGCGTGGGGAAGCTATGAGCCGCTGCCCCCGGGCGGGTACGTATGCGAAATTATCGGCCTTGAGGAAACCATGAGCGCCACGGGAAAGCATATGATTAAGATTGCCCTGGACATCGCGGAAGGCAATGAAAAGGGGCGGTTCATGGAGGCGTACAGGAAAGATGCCAGGGACAATAAAAAATGGCCAAACAGCGCCGTAGTGCATCAGGTGACCGAGGACAATGACGGGAATACCCACGGGCGGTTCAAGCGGTTCACGGACTGCGTGATTGATTCGAACAGCGGCTTTGAAATCATCTGGGGAAACGGTTTCGGCGCATGCTTCAAGGGCAGGCTCGTGGGCGTTGTTTTCGGCAGGGAGCAGTACGAGGGCAAGGACGGGAAGCTGCGGTGGAACGTAAAGCCGCAGACATTTGAAACGGTACCGGACATCCGGGAAGGAAATTTCAAAGTACCGGAGGATAAGCCGGCAAGCCCATACAGGGCCCTTGAAGCCCCTGAAGGATTCAGCGAGATTAAAGATGATGATATCCCGTTTTAAAGGCATGACGGTATCTCACTTTAATGGGAGGTGATGAGTTGGCGGCTCCGAGAAAGAAAAAGCTGGATTATTTCCCTTTGGACAGCGACTTTTTTTCGGATAAAAAAATCAAAGTTGTGTTGGCCAGGTACGGTGCTGACGGGGTAACTTTATATCTGTATATCATTTGTGAGATATACAAAAACAGCTACTACATAAAGGTGGATGAAGATTTCTATTATATCGCATCACAGGATCTTAATATGAGTAGCGATAAGGTGAAGCAGGTTTTGAAATTCTTATTGAAACGGTCACTGTTTGACGACAAACTTTTTCAGTCGGACGCTGTCTTAACCTCTACCGGAATACAGAAACGATATCAGGACGCCGTAAGCGGAAGGGCGAAAAAGAACAGTATCGTTATTGAAAAATACTGGCTGTTAAAGCAGGAAGACACGCAGCCTTATCTTAAAGTTACCCTCTTTAATGATTATTCCGAAAAAAACAACAGTAATTCAGGGAAAAACAGCAGTAATTCCGGTGAAATATCCACAAAAAAGAAAAAAGAAGAAAAGAAAAGAGAAGAGGAAAGAAGAAAAGAAGAAAAACCGGGCAGCGGCCTGTCCGACGTCTTCCGGCTCTTCGAACACTGCGGGTTCTCCATCACCGGATACGCTGCGGAGGAACTGCCGGCGCTTGTCGAGGAGTATTCCGCAGGCTGGGTGATGGAGGCGATCAGGAGGTCGGCAGACAGGGGCAGGAAATCCATGGGCTACATAAAAGGAATCCTGGGCAGCTGGAAGACTGCAGGCGCCATGGATGGCGCAAAGCCGGAGAAGGCAGCGCGGCCCGGATGGGACGATTTATAGGAGGATCATATGGACAGGGAAGAAACCAAGGAGATTCTAAAAACGATCACAGGAATATATCCGGGATTCTACAGGGACGCTGACAGAAACGGCAAAATAGCCGCAATCGACCTCTGGACAAGCGTATTTGCAGAAGAACCCTTCGAACTCGTAACCGCCGCCCTGAAAGCGTTCATCGTTTCCGATACGAAAGGATTTGCACCTGTCCCGGGGCAGATCAAGGAGAAGATCAGGCTCATCATGCAGCCGAAGGAAATGACGGAACAGGAAGCGTGGCAGCTTGTGTATAAGGCAATCAAAAACAGCGGTTATGCCGAGAACGCCCGGACGGAATACGAAAAGCTCCCGGACGTGATCAGGAGCATCGTAACCCCGGCACAGCTAAGGGAGTGGGCGCTTGCGGATGCAGGCAGCATCCAGACCGTGACGGCCAGCAATTTCATGAGGTCGTTCCGGCAGCGGAAAAAGGAGGTTTCCGATTACATGGCGCTGCCTTCCGATGTAAGGCAGGCGATAGAGGGGCTTGCGGGAGCAAAAGAACTGGAAGGCGGGCAGGCACGATGAAATTGAGCAGCGTGGCGCTGAAAGCGGAAAAGGCCGGCATATACTGCGTGGAGTCAGATTGTCGTGGCATCCTGTATTGTTATGCAGGCGGGACGGCAATCACCCTGTCGGCAAACGGCGGCGGGTTTGCGGCAAACACAGGATTGTATGCCGTGCCGGTACTCACGCCGGACAGGGCAGAAAAGCGGCAGAACGGCAGGCGGTTCAAGGGGGACGGCGAGCCGATGTTCACGCTCACGGCACTGCGCAATACTGTATTTCGAAGGAAGGGGAAGCGCCGGCGGTGTTCCACAGGAAGAACGGCGGGCAGTGGCTTGTCACGATGCGGCTTGCTGACTGGGCGGCACGGGAACGGTGCTACATAAGGGAATGGGAGGAATAGCAGAAGGAGGGCGCAGTGACGAAGGATCGGCTGAAAAAACTAAAGGCGCTGGTTAAGGAAGCGGAACACCTGCAGTGCCAGTACGATGACCTGGTCTGCTTTCCAAGGGAACGGGTATGGGATTCAGTGAAGGACTACAGGACGGGGCGTCCCCATGTGCTGGCGGTCAGCGGGCATGGAGACCCCGCATACCCGCAACTGAGACAGAAGATGGACAGGAAGCTGAGGGAGATACAGGCGGAAATTGCAGAGCTGGAAGGCTGGCTTGATTCCGTCGAGGACCCGGAGATGCGGGATATACTGCGCCTCATCTACGCAGGCGGGCTTACCCAGGAGCAGGCAGCGGACGAGCTGGGGTACAGCCGTTCAGGGATAGGGATGAAGTTACAGAGGTTCTGGGAAAAAAATAATTCTTGACATATGGCTAGGCGTAAGTGTAATATATGCCTAGGCGAATATAAGGAGGTGAACATATGTCGCCGAGAAGAGGACGCCCCATTGCAGGAGACGAGCCAAAAAATAAGCAGATTGCATTGAGAGCAAAACCATCAACCGTAAAGAAATTTCAAGAGTGTTCAGAGATAACGGGAAAGACGAAAACAGATTTGTTGGAAGATATGGTAAATCGCTTGCATGGGGAATTGGTAAAAAAATAAGAGGTTTACTCGCTACCAACGACACAACCTCTTATTTGAACAACCGCTTTGCGGAGGTCATAAATATTATAGCACTGTGAACCCCCGTAAGGCAATGAAATGTTTAAGGAGGTTTTATTGTGCAAAATTTACAAACAGTTGAAGCGAGAGGACAAAGAGTTCTTACCACGAAACAAATTGCGGCAATGTATGAAGTTGGCGTGGAGAGAATAAAACTAAATCATAAGTATAATCGAAATCGCTTTATTGAGGGAAAACATTATTTTTCTATTATTGGCGATGATTTGAAGGAGTTTAAAAGGAAGTATCAATTTGATACCTCCCTTAAATATGCCAAATGCTTATACCTCTGGACGGAAAAAGGCGCACTGCTCCATGCAAAGTCGCTGAACACCGACAAGGCATGGGAAGTGTATGAATGGCTCGTGGATTTCTATTTCAGGGCGAAGGAGGGCAGCACGGCGGCAGTGCCGGTGAACCCGAAGCCCGCAGCAAAGCCAAGGAAAGAAAACCTGCTGGACATACCGGGGAACATGGAGGCGCAGGAGAGGATACAGAGAATAAAGAACCATTGCATTTCCATGAGGTGCGTGCTGGATTTGTATAACCGCTACATAGGCACGGAGGATGCCAGGGGGCTTAATAAAGCCCTAGATGCAATAGGCACTGAAATCAGCCTGGATGTTTTCAGGCTGCAACGCATAAAAATTGCCCCAAAAGCAGAATTGTGACAGATGTGACAAAATGAATGTGCTATAATGGTATCAAGGAACAGAAGCGGCATGCTGCTTTTGCTTTCATATTTGACTTCTCCTGAACCATAACGATCCAAGGGACGCCCGCAGGGGCGTTTTTTGGCGGGGCAAGGAAATGGGGGGCGGGGCATCGCCGCCCCTTTTTATGTGCAAAGGACTGATTGAGGGTGGCTGTGTGGCGAATGAGGAAAATTTAATACCTTTCAGCGAACGAAGCGAGAGGGAAGCGAGAGAAATCGCAAAAAAAGGCGGCAAGGCATCGGGCAAAGCAAGGCGCAAAAAAGCAAACTTCCGCAAAACGCTGGAGCTCCTGCTCTGCGGCGCAATGGACAGCCCGGAGGTAACGCCGCTGCTTGACGCGCTTGGCGTGGAAAGCACGGCGGAGGCGGTCATGCTCATGGCGCAGGTCAAAAAAGCAGCGGAGGGAAGCACGAAGGCCGCATATTTCGTGGCGCAGTATGCCGGGCAGAGCAGCATGACGGATGCGGAAACCAGGGACAGGAAAGCAGGCACGGAATTAAAGCAGGCAAGGAAGCAGGCCATCATGGGCGAAAACGAAACGAACGAAGCGCTTGACAGGCTGGATGGAATCTTAAAAGGGCTCAGGGAAAATGCAGCTGACGGCGAAGCAGAATGAATACATCCGGGATGCTAACCGGAGATGGAACATCAAGAGCGGCGCGGTGCGTTCCGGCAAGTCATACGTTGACACCGCGTTCGTCATCCCGGACAGGATCAGGGAGAGGGCAGGAAAAGCGGGCCTCAACGTCATACTCGGGGTGTCCAGGGACACCATTGAGCGTAATGTATTGCAGCCCATGCGGGAAATATACACGGACAGCCTGGTCGGCACGATCAACAGCCGCAACATTGCCAGGGTGTGCGGGGAGGACGTGTACTGCCTGGGCGCGGAAAAGGTGTCGCAGGTAGCCAAGATACAAGGCTCCAGCATTAAGTACGCATACGGGGACGAAATCGCAAAGTGGAACAAGGATGTTTTCAATATGCTGAAATCGCGCCTTGACAAGCCTTACAGCTGCTTTGATGGCTCATGCAATCCGGAAGCCCCCACGCACTGGCTTAAGGAGTTTATTGATTCCGACGCCGATATCTATCTACAGAGGTATACGATATTTGACAACACATATCTTGACGATGGATTTGTGCAAAACTTATGCGGGGAGTACGAGGGCACGATATTTTACGACCGCTTTATTTTGGGGCTGTGGAAACGTGCAGAGGGGGCAATATACCGCAAATTTGCCGATAACCCTGATGCGTTTGCCCGAGAGCCGCGAAAAGATGAAATCAGCAAAATTGTTGCCGGCGTGGACTTCGGCGGCAATCAATCAGGACACGCCTTTGTGGCTACCGGGTTTTGCGGGCATGACACAGTTGTCCCGCTAATGTCAGAGCGCATAATGCAGAGGGACCATGCTGAGCCGATCGACAGCAGCGTGCTTGACAGATTTGTATGCAAGTTTATTGACAAGGTACAAAAATCGTATGGCAATGTTAACGAGCTGTACTGGGACAATGCAGAGACTGTGCTCGGCAATACGATACGCAATGCAGTAGACGATAGCTTTCCGCATATTATCGTAAGACCGGCAAAAAAACTGCGGATAAAAGACAGGATCAACTGTACCGTCAGGCTCATGGGGGCTGGGCGGTTTTTTATTACTGGCGATTGCGAGAGCCTGTCCAAGGCACTGCAAGACGCGGTATGGGACAGCAAGACTGATGAGCGTGTCGATGATGGCTCAAGCGACATAGACAGCCTGGATGCGTTTGAGTACACGATAGAGCGTGATATCAGATATCTATTGGGGTAATGGGCATGTTCGGTAAAATAAAATTGTTGTGGAGGAGTGCAATGGGCATGTTTTCCAAGGCGGATATTAAAAAAATGGTTGGCACAGACACGGAACTGACCAAAAAAATGATAGAGGCGATCGAGCTGTGGGATGATATGCTGCGAGGACAAGCACCGTGGAACAACCAAGCGCCATCACTTGGCATTGAGGCGGGGATTTGCAGGGAGTTTGCAGACATCGCCATCAATGAGATGGACGCCAAGGTTGATAATGGGCGGCTTGACGAATTGTTTCAGAGCGCGTTAAGCGGGCTTAATGAAAATTTGCAGGAGGGCATCGCCCTCGGCTCCATGATCATCAAGCCAATGCTCGGCGGCACTGTTGAGTATGTGACAGCAACGGGCTTCGTGCCGGTAAAATTTAAGGCAGGCAAGCTCATTGACTGCGTGCTGATCGAGCGCAAGAAAAAATCTGACAGCGCATATTACTCCCGGGCGGAAAGGCACCAGCTGACAAGCGGCGGCCTGAGGATAGAAAACAAGGCGTACTACAGCACCATGCCGGGCAAGCTGGGCGTGCAGGTACCGCTTGCCGATATTGGGGACTGGGCGGAGTACCCTGCCGAAATTACATACCCGGGAATGGACAAGATGGACTTGGCGTATTATAAAAACCCGAATAAAAACAGGGTTGACGGCACGCCATGCGGCGTGTCCATATATTCCGGTGAGGCGGCCGCACAGATACAAAAGGCAGACGTGCAGGGAGCACGGTGCGACTGGGAGTATGAATCCGGCGAGCGGGCAATCCACGTGGACGAGCGGGCGCTCAGGCATGACAGGGCTACGGGAGGCGTCGGGCTTCCGCGCCTCAACAAGCGATTATACCGGGGGCTCAACCTCGACATGAACAAAGAGGAGCTGTTCCGCGAGTATTCGCCGGGGATGCGGGACGATGCGTATTTAAGGGGGCTTGAAAGCTATTACAGGCAGATAGAGTTTGCCGTCGGGCTGGCTTATGGCGACCTGTCCAACCCGCAGAGCGTTGACAAGACTGCAACAGAGATACGCGCCTCAAAACAGCGCAAATACAACAGGGTGTCGGCAATCCAGGACAACTTAAAGACGTGCCTTGGGGAGCTTGTGGACGCAATCGCATTTTATAACGAAATGTACACCACGGACTATACATTATCTTGCACATTCCGCGATTCCATCCTCACGGACGAGGAGGCAGAGCGCAACCAGGACAGGCAGGACGTATCCATGGGGATACAGAGACCGGAGGAGTACCGGGCGAAATGGTACGGCGAGGATCTGGAAACTGCAAAAGCTAACCTGCCGGAGCAGGCAGCCCCCGTCATGGATACGCTCAATGTGAGGTAGCGCATGAGTTACAGGGACGATTACGTACAGCCAATAGAGCGCAATTTTTACGATCTCGAAAACAGGATAATAGCCGACATTGTCCGCAGAATCAAGAAGACAGGCGACATAACGCCAACGGCAGACTGGCAGATCGGGCGGCTCGCAGCCCTGGGGTATTCGTCGGCAGAAATCGAGGATGCAATCAAAAAAGCACTGAATGCCACATACCCGGAAATGTTTGAGCTATATGACAGGGTGGCACAGCAAGAATATGTCAGGAACAAAAAACTGTATGAGCAAATAAACGATAGATTTATTCCATATAAAGACAATCATGGCCTGCAACAGTGGATTTCGGCGGTAAAAGGCCAGACAGAAAAGACCATGAAAAACCTTACGGGCACGCTCGGCGTTGTGGATAACATCGGCGGGCAGCTTACTTTTTTGCCGCTTGCTAGCTACTGCCAGAAGACGCTTGATGCGGCGGTATATGATATTGCGTCCGGGGCTTTTGATTACAATTCTGTCCTTAAACGGACGGTCAACACGCTTGCCAAGAGCGGGATACGCACGATAGATTATGCCGGCGGGCATTCAAGCAGGCTTCCCGTGGCCGTGCGGCGCGCGGTCATGACCGGACTATCGCAGATAACCGGAAAAATTGCCGAAATGGACGCCGAGGAGCTGGGAACAGATTACTTTGAGATCGACTGGCACGAGGGGGCGAGACCGTCCCACAGGGCATGGCAGGGCAAAGTCTGGAGCAAGGACGAGCTTGTATCGGTTTGCGGTCTTGGAACTGTGGCAGGTCTTAAAGGCGCAAACTGCTACCACGGCTATTACCCGTTTTTGCCCGGGATTTCCGAACGCATGCACACCGACCAATGGCTCGCAGCGCAGAACAGGCTGGAGGACACGCCGAGAGCATACAGAGGCAAGGACTATACAGCCTATGAAGCCCGCCAGAAACAAAGGCAGATGGAAACCTCCATGCGGGCGCAGCGGCAGAAAGTGAGAATGCTTGAAGACGGTAGAGCGGACCGGCAGGACATTATCATAGCAAAAGCCAGGTACCAGGGGCAGCTTGCGGAATACAGGCAGTTTTCGGATGCGATGAAATTAAAGCCGCACATGGAGAGGGTGTACATCGACGGGCTTGGCAGGATTGCAAATTCGGGTAATTTCTACAGAAAGGAAATTAAAAACAATCCGAATTATGGTATAATAAAAAGCAAGAAAAACCTTGATGTCCATGGCAACAAATCTTCCGTAAAAATAACACAAGAGCGAGTAGACCAGATTGTTGAAAATAAGTTGAAAGGCATCAAATTCGTGAAGCCTCCAACGGCAAATAACCGTATTCGCAGTAATGGGCAAACCAAGTATACTTTCTTTTCCTGGGGAGAAGTTGATATAAAGAGTATAGAAATAGGCAAACAAATCAATGATAGTGACTTGGAGTTAATGGATACTCTGATTCACGAGCAGCTTGAGGCTAAAATTTTAATACGTGCTTATAATTATAAGAGTGAACGTTTTATTAAATTAGACAAAATGAGTGATGCTGGAAGGCATCGGTACATCAATGCTGCAATAAAGCGATATTTAAAAATGAGGGGTCTTAAATGAAAGTAAAAACGTGGGAAGATGTTGAAGACGCATTGTTTGATGGCTCAAAAGATGAAATAAAAAAATTGAAGTGCCCGGAATGCGGGGGAGCGTTAACTTTTGTGTTTAACGAAAAATTTATGTCGAGTATATTGAGTTGTGATGGTTGTAAAACAGTAACGAGGGCAAACGGAGTTCATTACATCCCAAATGCGGTTAAATATTTCGGAAAAGAAATGATGCTTGGGAGGGAGGAGTAACAATGGCCAACGATGATTACCGTATGACCGTGTATCAGATTATATAAATTGCAGAAGAACGAAATTTTGCTAAATATTTGGAACAGGGGGATGGGCATGGTTATCCTTAAAAACATTAAATTGAGCAGCAATGGAATTGAATGCAGCTATGACCCGGAAAAATCCGGCAAACGGGGGCACATAAAGATTTGCATGGACGGGGAAATAGAAGAAATTCAATTCTCTGATTATGAATACGGGAAACAAGCATATGCCGCAGCAACGGTGCATAAGCTGAGGGATTTGTTGGAAGCTGGACATATTCCCGAAGGGGCTACGGTAATTTGGTATTAATGAATAGCCTTGGCAGGGATTCGGAGGTAATGCGATGGGCAAGGAACATAATTTAGAAGAGGATTTTTAGAAAAGGATGGGCGCTTCATATGATGAAAGCAATATCAAAAGGGAAGCATAATACTTCTTTGGACCAATGCTTCATACTGGATGCATCAAATATGAAGGAGTCTATCCAGGTGGGGGACAGGATGATGATCGATGGTGCAGGATATGTAATAAAAATTCTTTTGCCTACACTTCCGGGCAACCAAGACATCACTGTATTTGCGTAATATGTTTGATAAGGCTTCAGAGGCAATGCGATGGGTAAAAAATGCACATCGAGGGGCGGAACAAGCTCACGGTTGCAGAATTGCGGTACGTGGTGCAGCTTGCAAAAGACCACTACGGCGGACTAAGCTGGAAAAAGGGAGGATATCGGAATGGAAAGCATTTTACAAAATATTGATTTATTTGAGCGCTTGCATGGCGGGGAACAAATAAAATGCAAGGTTTGCGGAAAAGGGAGCATAAAACCAATGGGCAATAAGCCGATTGAAGAGGAGTATTGCTTTGAATGTAACCACTGCGGCGCGCATTACAGGTATGACCCCGTAGTCGTTACCGTAGAATAGGCAGAAATTTAAAATAGGATACAGAGACCAGCCAAAACGGCTGGTCTTTTTGTATACAAAAATTCGTCGGCTGCGGGCGGTATCGCAGTACCCGCACGAAGGAACGCAACCTTCGGTAAAAAAGCGTAGCGGGAGAAAGGGAAACATGAAAAGAGAATTTTTAGAAGGGCTTGAAATCGGGAGTGAGGCCATCGAAAAGGTAATGATGGAGCACAAGAAGGAGCTCCAGGCGGAGCAGGCAAAGACAAAAATGGCTGAGGCGGACAGGGAAAACTACAAAGGGCAGCTTGAGACGGCAAAAGGGGAACTTGAAAAATTCAAGGACGCCGACCCTGAAAAAATGCAGGAAACGATCGACCGGCTTAAAGAAGGCCTCAAGAAAAAAGACGAGGAACATGAAGCCGAAAAAGCTGACCGGATTTTCCGCGAAACCGTCAAGGAGGCGATCGCAGCTTCCGGCGGAAGGAACGAAAAGGCTGTCATGGCGATGCTGGATATCGACGCGCTGAAGGAAAGCAAGAACCAGAAAGACGATATCAAAGCCGCTTTGGACGAGGTCAAAAAGGACAATGATTATTTATTTAAAAGCGATGAGCCAATCCGGAACCCGACCGGCGCAACAGGCGGAGGCAGGGATGACGGCGGGGCGTCTGCGCTTCGGGCGGCAATGGGCTTGCCCGACGAAAAATAAGGAGGAAGATAAACAATGGCAAACGCAATTACGCTAGCAAAAAACTATACCTCTCTGCTGGATGAGGTGTACAAAAACGCAGCAACCACGTCAGTGCTTGACAGCGACCCTGCAACGGCGAGGGCGGGGGCAAACGCAAACGAGATCCTGATCCCGAAGCTGTCCATGGACGGCCTGGCTGACTACGACAGGAACAGCGGATACGTCAAGGGCGATGTAACGCTTGCATGGGAAACGGTCAAATTCAATTATGACCGGGGCAGGATGTTTGAGGTCGATTCCCAGGATAACGAGGAGACGGTACAGCTTGCCTTTGGGCGGCTTGCTTCCGAGTTTGTGCGCACAAAGGTTGCCCCGGAAGGGGATGCGTTTACGTTTGCGCAAATTGCAGGCACAAATGGGATTTCGACCGTTGCGGCAGGCGCGACACTGGCGGACGGTGCGGCGGTAATGGCAGCAGTCAAAGCCGGGATTGACAGGATGGACGAAGACGAAGTGCCGGGCGAGAGCCGTTATCTCTTCATCACGCCGACCAACCTGTCCAGCATCAAGGCGATGGACACGACCAAGTCAAGGGAGCTGCTAGATGGGTTTGCACAAATCATCAAAGTGCCGCAGACGCGGTTTTACACGAAAATCGAGCTGTTAAACGGAAAGGACAATTCCGGCACAAGCGGCGGAAAAGACGAGAGCGCAGGGCATTATGCGAAGGCAGCCGACGGAAAGGACATCAACTTCATGATCATCCACAAGCCGGCCATCCTCAAGCACAACAAGCACATTGCGTCTGACATCATCACGCCGGAAGCCAACCAGCACTCCGACGGCTACATCCAGAAATACAGGAAGTACGGGCTGGTTGACGTGTATGAGAACAAGGCCGCAGGCGTATACCTGCACCACAAAGCGTAGGAGGCAAATATGGGAAGATTAGTAGGGCTTACGGTCAGAACGGACACCACCGACCTGACTGAAACTGGAGCCAGAAAGGACATTGCCGACCTGACTAAAACTGAAATCATTGAGCGGCTGAAAGAAAAGGGCGTTGAAGCCAATGAGCGGATGAACAAAGCGGAACTTGCTGCCCTGCTGGAAAAAGAGGCATAGCCATGAAAACATATGCTGACTACGGATATTATGCCGATGTATACGGCGGGACGATGGACGAACGTGCGTTTACAAAGTGGTCAATCCGCACAAGCGCATATATTGACCGCATCACATACGGACGCATGACAGACCCAGCCCCGGAGGGGGTGCAATATGCCTGCTGCGCAATGTGCGAGATTCTCCAGGCACGGGAGACAGCAAAAGTGGATGGCAAAAATGTACAGTCCGTGAGCAATGAAGGGTACTCGGTGACGTTTTCGCAGGGCGAGCGGGCTGACACCTCCGAGGCTGCCGCCCTGCATGAGATCGCGCAGCTATACATCCCGCCAGATCTGCTGTCAATGTGGGCGCATGAGGGGGGATTGCAATGAGCAGTATGCTGTTTGGCGATGCTGTAACGCTTTATAACCACCACCAAAAACAGTGGTTTAAAACGGTGCTTGAAGGCGTGCAGTGGACGGAAAAAACGACAAAAACCGTTGATCCCGACGGCAAAATCCACGTTGTGCCGGAGGTAGGCATAACGGTGCCGTATCGGGACGGGTATACACCGCCCGAAGAGTATGCGGGCGAAGGCTTTACGTTTGGGCTTGACAACCTTGATGTCGTTGTGCTTGGCGATTGCCCGGAGGAGATAACGGGGAGTTATGCAATCACTAATTTGCGCAAGGATTATGCGGCGGCGACAATTTATGCGGCGCAGGACAACACCCTGCGCCCGCTTTTAAAGCATTGGCAGGTGATGGCAAGATGAAAATAATGCTCAAACAAATCGAAATCGACCAAAACAAGGCCTTGCAGTCGAGGGGGCTTGAACCGGGCGGGAAGGTGCAGAAATTTATTGATAACGAAGTGCTGAAAAGGTGCGCGCCTTACGTGCCGCGGGACAACGGGGATTTGAATGAATCGGGAAGGGAAAATACCGACATAGGGAGCGGAGAGGTATCATATGACACGCCCTATGCCCGCCGCTGGCATTATGAGCCAGCAAAATTTCAGGGCGCACCACGCCGCGGGAATTACTGGTTTGAGCGCATGCTCAATGAGGGCGGCCGGTATGCCATACTCAAGGGCGTGACCAGGCTGTCCGGCGCAAGGCCGAGATAAGGAGGCTATATGTCAATCATAACCGGGATTCTGGGCTGGGTCAAAGGCTGCGACCTGGTTGATGATCCGGAATACATCGACGTCAACCTGCTCCCGCCGGAAATGATGGCACTTGGGATATACAAGCAGCCGTCAGGCACGGTTGAGCCGCTGGTTGACGGCACTAAGATCATAACAGACGTATATTACCTGCTTTTTAAACGCCCCGCGCAGCTTGAGGCGGAGCGGATATCAAGCGACGAATACCTGGAACAGATCGAAAAGTGGGTAGAAGCCCAGGAATGCGAAGAAAATTACCCGGAAATCGGATACCGGGTATTTGGCGTTGGCATTACAAACACAGCTTACATGATGGAGCGCACAGACGAGGATGCAGTCTACCAGCTGGCAATATCCATCACATACATGAAAGGGGATTAAAATAATGATCAAAAAACACCTGATCGGGCTATTTTTAAACACTGCCGGAAAAGGCGCAACAGAGCCGGCATGGACAAGGATTAAAAAATCCACGGAGCTTACAATCGCCATGGACGCGGAGACGGAGGACGTGGATTACATCGCCGACGAATCGCCGACAACGGAACTCAAGCAGTACAAGCCAAGCATTGAGCAGCCGCTCAAAATGATTAAGGGCGAGCCGGACTTTGAAGCAATCTGGCCAAAGTTTTATGAACTTGCGACGGGCCAGGACGCCAAGATGGACTACCTGGTCGTTTTCATTTTTGACAAAACCGGCACGGGCGATGCTGCGGAGTACAAGGCGTGGAACGGGGAAGCCCTTGTCACGTTTAACGAACTAAACGCGGTTGACAGCGAGCTGAGCTTTACGCTTGCCTTCGGCGGGACGGTAAGGCGCGGAACGTGCAAACTTGCCGGAACAGCGCCGGACTATAAGCCAACGTTTACGGAAGGCACGGGAACAGGACCAGAACAGGAGTAAAAACATGGATACAATGATTTACAACGGAGCAGAATACCAGCTTGCGAAAAACACGATGAAGATCGCACGCCTTATTGACAGGGCGGAGAAGTCGGCGAGCATTGCAGATGCCTACACGAACGAACTGGAATTTGTCAAGGCGGCGCTTGGCGAGGACGTGGCCAAGGAAATTTTTGGCACGCTGAGCATTGAAGAAATTGACCTGACGGAGCTCGTGCTTGTATATAATGCCGCCACGGCAGGGTATGAGGCAAGGATCGAGGCGGCAAGAAAAGACCGCGAACTGCGGCAGGTTGACACCCCGGCAATCAAGGCAATCCGGGGCGTAGCGGATGACGTCAAGGTCATCACCGCAAAGACCGCAGGCAGATGATGGACATAAAAGGCAGGAGCCTCCCGGACGCCATTGAGGCAGACGGGCAGGTTTTTTTTATTGAGACGGATTTCCGGGCATGGATGGGATACCCGGAATGCCTCATGGCAGGGGGCGGGAGCGGATATGCCGCGCTTTTTGCGGGCAGCGTGCCGCTCCCTTCCCAATCCATCATTGATGCGCTTGACGTTTTCGCGTTTCCACCGTCAGAAGTGCCAAAAAAAGAGCAGTCGGGGGAGGCTCTTGTTGATTGGGACGTTGATTCTGATTATATTTATGCGGCGTTCCTCCAGGCCTACGGGATTGACCTTCTGGTAGAAAATATGCACTGGCATAAATTCCTGGCGTTGTTTAACGCACTTCCGGAAAATACGCTCATTGCCAGCATTATTGGGTGGAGGGCATACAAGGGCGACGACAAGGAGCTTAAAAAATTGCAGCAGGCGTGGTCGCTGCCTGTGCGCCTGACGCAGGATGACCGGGAGGCGGTGGACGAGTTCAACAAATATTTTGGGTAAATTTGGGGATTAGAGATGAGTGACGGTAAACTAACATTTGACACGCGGATAGACAATACCGGCTTTAAGGCTGACCTTGCGAAACTTGGGAAAGGCACAGGGGACGTAATGAATACGGCAGGATCTGCGTTTGAAAAAACAGGCGGAAAGCTGACTAAATATATCACGAAGCCTGCCCTTGGCGCGGCCACCGCCTTGGCTGGGCTGTCCCTCGTGAAAGGGTTCAACAGGCTGAAGAACATCGACACGGCAAGGGCGCAGCTCGAAGGGCTGGGGCATACGGCAGGAGAAGTGGAAGGGATCATGGACTCGGCGATGAAGGCCGTGAAGGGGACCGCCTATGGCTTTGACGAGGCGGCAACCGCTGCGGCGTCCGCCGTGTCCTCCGGGATTGCGCCCGGGAAGGAGCTGACGCGCTACCTCGGCCTCGTCGGGGACGCAGCGGCACAGTCCAGGCTGTCATTCACGGAAATGGGGTCAATTTTTAACAAGGTCATGGCATCCGGGAAGATTTCCATGGAGGAGGTCAACCAGCTCGCGGACCAGGGCATCCCGATCTACAAGATGCTGTCCGAGCAGCTCGGGGTGACGCAGGCGGACGTCCGTGACATGGTGTCCGCCGGGAAGGTGGATTCCGAAACATTCCTCAAAGCGATCGAAACCAACATTGGCGGCGCCGCAAAGGTCATGGGCGAGAAGTCGTTTGTTGGGGCGGTTGCCAACATCGGCGCGTCACTCGGGCGGATCGGCGCGAATTTCCTTGACGCAGGGGGGAAGGGAGGCGGGTTCTTCTCGCAGCTCAAGCCCCTGATGGCGGATTTCATGGAAACGCTCGGGCGCATCGAGGAAAAGTCCGCGGAATGGGGCGAGGCGTTCGGCAAAACATTTTCCAGGGCCGTAAAAATAATATCAGAAATGCCGGGAGGACTGCGTGCTGCGGCTCTGATTATGCCGATACTGGCAGGACCTGCCCTCAAATTTGCGGGCAGCATGATAAAAAGCGTTGCCGCCCTCAATAAATTTAAGGCAGCATCAAGCGGCGCATCTACCGTATCGGGCGTGCTTAGCGGAGAGATTAAAGCGTCACAGGCAATCATGGGGATGCTCGGCAATAAGACTGTATCAGCGGGCAAAAAAATGAAAGGCGCGCTTGTATCTGTTAAAAATGCCGCTCTTGAACAACTGCAAGTATACCACCAAACAGACGCGCGGCTTAAGACCGCTAATGCATTGTATGGGAAAAATGCAGCAAATATATACAAGGCATCTAACGCCACAATCGGGAATACAGCGGCAAACATCAAAAATAACGGGAGTAGGGGCGTATCATCGCTCATAAAACAGGCTGCGGCATATGTTAAAAGTACGGCGGTCACGGTAGCCAACACCGTTGCCACTAAAGCTAACGCAGTGGCGACAAGCACGGCCGGAAAGGCGGTGTCAGGAGCAACAAAAAAGGTGCTTGCTTTTGCGGCAGCGCACAAGGTCGCCATCATAGCAGCTCTCGGGCTTGCTGCCCCAATTATAGCCATAGCTGCATACATGGCGAAAACCGGGGCAACGGCGGACGAAGTGGCCGAAAAAATAACGGCATTTTCCGACGGGCTTGCCGAGCAAATAACCGCTTTTGCTGACAGCTTCCCGGCAATGGCCGGGGCGGTGGTATCATCGCTCACAGAGGTCATTAACGCAGTTGTCGGAATGCTTCCGACGCTGATCCCGCTCATTATCGGGGCGGGGCTTCAGCTGTTCATGGGGCTGGTCGATGCGCTTGCACAGGTAATAGAACCCCTTGCCGCAGCGCTGCCGGGGGTCATAAATGCAATAGTGGGGGCAATCCCGGCACTGATCCCGGCGGTCGTGGATGCAGGAATCATGCTCCTGATGGGGCTGATTGACGCGATCCCGCAGATCATCCCGCCGTTCGTGGCGGCAATCCCGCAGATCATAAGCGCAATCGTTGATGCCATAGGGGTGCTCGTCCCGGCCATCATCCAAGCCGGTATCACCTTGCTTATGGCATTAATCGATGCAATCCCGCAGGTCATCCCGCCCCTGGTTGCGGCGATACCGCAGATCATATACGCAATCGTGTCAGCCCTGCTGTCCGCGCTGCCCCAGATCTTTTCGACCGGCGTGCAGCTTTTGAAAAAACTGTGGGGCGGCATCAAGAGCTGGATTGGCTCGCTGAAAAGCAACGTGCTCAGCCTTGCGAGGAGCCTTCCGGGAAAAATCAGTGACGGGATCGGGTCGCTGCTGTCCATTGGCGGCGACTGGATCAAGGGTCTGTGGAATGGCATCGGGGCAAAAAAGGACTGGCTGTGCAAAAAAATCAAGGGGCTGGCCAGCGATGCAAAGAATGCGATCAAGGATTTCTTTGGCATCAATTCCCCGTCCACCGTCATGCGGGACGAGGTCGGGCGCTACATATCAGAAGGCATTGCAGTCGGGATTGAAGGGCAGACGCCGGAGCTTGTCGCAGCGGCGCAGCTCCAAGCGGGCAAGATTAAGAGCGCATATTTCGGGTCGTTAAATAGCGGAGTGACCGAAAAAATAGGAGCCAGGTACGCAAGACGCGAGGGTACTGATGTAAATAATGTCAACACGACGAACGTCGAGCAGACAATCAATTTCTACAGCGAGCAAAAGTCGCCGATAGGAATTAGCAGGATGCTCAAAAACCAGGCAATGTATGGACTAGCGGGGGTATAAAATGCCGGAAAGGATCGTAAAAATAAAATCCGTCAGAAGTGACGGGGAAGTATTTGAATATGAGGGCGATGACTGGAAAGTCACCTCGCTTGAGGGCTTGGATTTTCCGAAATTTGAGATTGACAAAAAGAACAGGGGATACGGGAATGGATCCATTATCACTGGAAAACGAAAAGAAGCACGCGACATTGACATCGTGGCGCGGAAGCTTAACCGGGACAACAACGTATTTGACCGCCCCGTGGTGATAGGATTCCACAACAGCAATTACACGTTTGACCTGTTTTTTGACTACATGGGCATTACCCGGATTGCGCGAGGGTGTCAGCTCCAAGGGGCAAAATGTCCTACCGGAAATGTATATGATGCGCTGGTGCTTACCGTGTCATACCTGCACCCTGAATCTGACCTGCTCGGTGAAGGCAGCGAATCAGCCAGCTTTGCGGCGGTCAATCCGATGTGGCACGTTACAAGGGCATATGCGCCGGGCGGCGGAAAGCTGCTGTACGGCGTAATTAACCACGCCACCCAAAAAGTAGTCAATTACCTGGGGTCGGAGGACACGTACGTCAAAATAACGGTTGAGGCGACCGGCCTTGTCCAGGGCGTGACGGTTGGAATCGGCGAAATATCAGCTACTGTCCATGTCATGCTTGCATCAGGGGACATCCTCGAAATCGACAGTGAGAAAAAGACCGTGGCGGTGAATGGGGCGGACGTTCCGCCAGCCAGCTACGATGGCGAATCTGTGCCAAAGCTGATATTGGCTTACGGTGATAATGTCGTGACAGTTAAGGACGCGACAGACGAGGGCAACACTGCTTTTGATGCGGAACTTACTTATACAGGACGATACGGAGGCTTGTAATGTTAATGGCAACAGATTACGCTGGCGAACCATTAGGCAACATAGATTTTATCGAGGCAAGCTGGGACAGGAGATGGAGCGGGCCGGGCGAATTTATGGTCTGGCTGCCCCTTGCGGAATACATGAGGCTCGACGGGCTGGGAATAAAATATGTCGAAAATGTAGGAAGGCCGGAGCGCGGAATCATACAGAAGACAGAATACAGCAGGGAGCAAGACGGCGCATTTGTCACCATATCAGGGCATTTTGTTGACGCGATGCTAAACTTTGGCGCATACCGCAAGACACAGGTTATCAGCGCGGGCAGCCAAGCCGCCGTAAAAAACGCAATCATATCATATATCAATAACTGTATTGCGGCGGTATCCGTGGATGGCGTGGCGTACACGCCGCTAAAATCGGTTTCGGTTGATTCCGCATCCGTGTTCCCCACGGTGGTGGGCAGTTCTATCGATCCAGACCAGCAGATGGGCGAGGCCATTTATAACGTTTTGTCCGGGAGCGGTTACGGAATTGTTACGTCAGTATCGGATTACCCCGCCCAAAACGGGACGGGAAGCGTTGGGCTGGAAGTGAAATTTATCCAAGGCAAGCAGCGCACAGAGGGAGACGGGGCTGTACATTTTGGCAAGGCATACAACAACGTGGATGACATGAGATATACGCTCGACGAATCCGCCGAATGCTGCCTGTATGAGGTCCTGCAGGAAGTCGGGGCTGAATATTACAACAGCTTTTCGGCTGCATATTTCCCGATAAGATTTACGGAAACCCAGGACGGCGAGACGAAGCATTACATCGGCTGCACGTACTTTTACGGCGGCAACCGACCATCAAGGCTGGGGCAGTGCTGCCCGAAAAGGATATTGAAGACGTCGCTCTCATCAGACGAGTGCGACCTGAAAGTGACGACGGCGGCAAACCAGCAGAAAATAAAAAAACTCATGCAGAAGAAGGCGCAGCTCGACATGCTGGACCATTACAAGGTCGAGGCAATATCCGCCAACGTGATACAGGAACGCTTTTTGTACATGCAGGATTACGACCTCGGCGACGTGTGCGCGGTGCTGATTGACGACCTCGGGCAGCTGTACCATGCGAGGATAGAGGAGGTCAACGAAACGCACAAGGACAACAGGATTGACGTTGAGCTTGTGCTGGGGACGCCAAGCAGGCAGAAATGGAGGAAATGATGGCAATCATGAGCTACCCGTTTGAATCGCTCAACACGGGGACGCCGGACGAGCCCGTTTATGACAGGGCGATCACGGCGGAGATGGAACGGACGTTCAACAGGCTGCGTTACACGAACGGGGTGTTCAGCTCCGTCGGCGACGCGCTTGCGGTGACGGCGAACGGCAGCATGGGCGTGGCGGTCGGGACGGGCGGATGCCACGTTGAGGGCGCGCTCATGTACAACACCGCACCGCTGAGGCTGACGCTTGAGGCGGCCGATGCCTCGCTTGCCCGCATTGACCGGGTGGTGGCGCGGTTCAACACGTCCACAAGCGTCAGGGCGGTCATTATTGTAGCAAAAACAGGGCAGGCGGCGACCAACCCGGTGCCGCCGGATCTCGTGCGGCAGCCAAATTTTTACGAAATTGCCCTTGCCGACATATACGTGAAGAAAGGCGCCGCATCAGTCGCGGCGTCGGCAATAACCGACCAGCGGCTCAATTCCGCGCTGTGCGGCTTTGCCGTGGCAGCTGTCCCGACGCCCGTGGACACGTCAGGCCTCTGGGAGCAGTACCAGGCATCGCTTAATGAATGGCTTAGCACGGTGGCATCCGCCCTGGACGGGACGCTCGCAGGCAATTTGCAGGGCCAGGTCACGGCGCTCAAGACGCGCCTTGATGCAGAGGAAACCAGGGTGCAGCCCATCGCAAGGGGAGGCACGGGTGCAACGACCGTGGCAAAGGCGCAGGAGAACCTGGGCATCGCAATATCCGCTGAAACGGTAAAAATGTTCGCGGATGCGGGATACCCAATAACGTAAGAAAAGGAGGACACACATGGCAGGAAAAATAGACAAGGCATTGCAGCAGCTGCTTAAACAGTCAATAAAAATCATGAAGCTGTGGGAAAATGCAAGCCCGACAAGCGCATTTGCGGCGCAGAAAATCAAACTTAATTTAAGCGGGCATGATTTTATCTGGGTCATATTCCGGCTTAACACATCGGTTAACCGGCAGGTGACAACGGCCGTTGCGCCGCTCAGTTCCGGGCAGGGCGAAATCACGCTGGCGCAGGGCGGCAGCCCTTACATGGTCCAGTATTACCGCCCGTTCACGCTGGATGCATCGTCCGTGGATTTCAGCCACGGTTTCCTGGGATACCCGTCAAGGTCGGAAACCCAGAATGACGCCGCAGCAATACCGTTGAAAATATACGGCGTGAAACTCATTGGGGACGCCATTAATTGAATGGGCAGGGGGCTTCCTGCATAAGGGGCGCATTCCCGGCACAAACAATTAGCATTGGTTTTAGCGGCTGCAATATTGCAGCTGTATCTCGGCAAGGGTACAGAAAATTAGGGGGTTGAATAAATGTACGCATTAAACTTGGGCGAAGGCGGGCGCATCCTGTCCGCCTGCGTGGCCTTGTCAATCGGCAATTATGATGGCATGCCGCAGGTGGGCAGCCTGCCGGAAGGGGACATATCGGATTACAAATACCTGGGCGGGGAATATGTTTATGATCCATTGCCCAAACCAGAACCGATGCCAGAACCGACGGCTGGTAATTATGTTACATACGATGAGCTGGCGGCGGCAATAAGGGAAGGGGTGGACAGCTATGGGAAGTAAGGAATACGTGATCGAAAAAATGAAAGCCATCGGCCTGCGGGCGGCAACGGAGCTGCAAAAGGAAGCGCCGGGCATGGACGGCACGCAGCTGGTGGACAGGGAACATGACATACCCGGTTTTGACCCGGACAAGCACCAATACCTGGACTGGGAGGCAGGCCAGGCGGTAAGTGACGCCGGGCAGGTGTGGCAGCTGGTCCAGCCCTATGACAGCACCATATACAAAGACCCACCGGCACAGATGCGGGCGCAGTGGGGGCTGTGCCACACCAAAAACCCGGACAGGGCAAAGCCATATGTGCCGCCGGAAGGGACGAGCGGGCTGTACATGGAAGGCGAGTGCTGCATTGCGGCGGATGGCAGGGTGTACAGGAGCAAGGCAGACAACAACGCCTGGCCGCCGGAAGATGCCCCGGAAGGCTGGGAAGAACTACAGCAGGGCAATTAAGCCTTGTTTTTTATTATTCATGCAAAAAGAAAGGAAGAAAAAAGTGAAAAACGAAAGGACAAAAGCACTGGTCAGGTTAATCGTGATGGCAGTGCTGACTATCAACATGGGATTGACGCTGGCAGGGAAAAACCCTGTCCCGCTGGATGAAAACGTATTAACTGAATGGCTGTCCGTGGGGCTGGCGGGTTTGTCGACCCTTTGGGGATGGTGGAAGAACAGCCCTGTCACAGTGCCAGCGCAGGAAGCGCAGGAAGTATTAAAGGTGCTGAAATCGGAACTTAAAGACGACGGGGAACAGGAGGGCTAAAATGCTTACAGTAAGACAATGCCAATCAAACCTTAAACATTATTACGGGTATTACACGGGCGCGGTGGACGGGAAGCCGGGCGCAAAGACAAAAGCGGCCGTAAGGGCGTTCCAGGCGGCGCACGGGCTGAAGGCTGACGGCATCTACGGGGAAAAGACCAATGCCAAGCTGGTCGCCGTTGTCAAGTCCTTGCAGGCAAAACTCGGCGTCGCGCAGGACGGCATCGTGGGCGCAAGGACCGTGGCCGCAATCAAGGCAGTGCAGAAATTATATGGGCTTGTGCAGGACGGGATCGCGGGGGCAAAGACCTTCGCGAAGCTGGGCGGCGCTTCCAGCACTTCCGGCGCATGGAACGGCTCGGCGCATTTCAGGAAATCCGAAATGAAATGCAAGTGCGGCGGGAAATACTGCGACGGCTACCCGGCGGGCATCGACGCGAAGCTGATGGAAATCCTGGAGGGATTGCGCAGCCATTACGGGAAGCCTGTCGTCATTAAATCGGGATTGCGGTGCAGCAGGCACAACGCGGCGGCCGGCGGCGTGACGAACTCCAAGCACAAGACAGGAAGGGCGGCGGACATTTACATCCCAGGCATTTGTGACACGGCTTCTGGGCGCAACGGGGTGAAGGCAAAGGCGTATGCCCTTGGCGCTGCGTATTCGTACTGCAACACGGAGGGCATGGGCAAGTCAGTCCACATCAACACATAAGGGGGTACATCATGGACAGCGGGTATTTACTGCGCAAAGAACACGAGGAATTTGCAAGGCGGATGCAGGAGGAGGACGACCGCCAGAACCACAGGCTCGCGGAACTGGAGGGGCAGGGCAGGGAGAACCACAAGCTCCTGCTCTCCATCGAGCGCCTTGCGACCAACATGGAGAACTTGCAGAAGGAAGTGAGGGAGCAGGGCGAGCGGCTGGAGACGATCGAGAACCGGGATGGCGAGACGTGGCGGAATGTCAAGTGGTATGTCCTGATTGCCGTGGTCGGTGCTGTAATCGGGTATGCCCTGCATTCAGTTGGGTTATAGGAGGCAGCCCCCTGATCGCTTCGGTGTGACGGGGGATATTTACTTTTTTGGCATGAATGTCATCGCATTATAATCCATTTGCAATTCTGCTGTGGGTAACATATAATTTAATAGGTATAATAATATTGAATATAATTATATTCTGAAAAGAAAAATAAGAACAACAGCAGCTGGATTGCCATTACGGCATGGCGGGGTTACTGATGCCTGTATTTTAAAAGCTCGATTGTGGATATGAAACGGAAAAAGTCATCTCCACCATGAAAGCCCTGCAATTTCAACGGTTGCAGGGTTTTAAATTGCTGTTTTCCGTAAAAATTCCGTAAAATTTATTTCGCCTTGATGAAAATGTCTGACAGGCCGTCTGCCAAGTGCTTGTCCCTGTTGTCAAAAAGATGGGTGTATATGTTAAGCGTCGTGCTTAATTGCGAGTGCCCGAGGCGCGCGCTGACCTGTACGGCTTCCGCGCCCATGTATGCGAGCATTGATGCGTGCGTGTGCCTCAGCCCGTGCAGGCCGACCCACGGGAGGCCATGGTTTTCGGAAAATGATTTAAACCAGCGATAGAGATGCTGGGGGGACAATGGCGTCCCGTTTTCGTTCTGTATGACGGCTGGGGAGTTTATGTATTTATCCGACAGCTTTAATTTTTGTTCTAGCTGGTGGGTTTTTAAGGATCTTAGCTCTGTGATGATTTCTTTTGGCAGTGCCACGGTCCGGTTAGATTTATCTGATTTCGGGGTATCCTCATACACGCCGCCGCCGTTTTTGTGGTAACGGGAACGATGTACGTTTATAACTCCCGTATCCATGTCGATATCTTCCCAGTCCAGCCCTAACGCCTCGCCTTTTCTAAGCCCGCCAAATAGCTGCAAGAGGATTGCTGCCTTTAAGTTGATTTCGTCGCTCTCGGTGCAACCTAGAGCCTTCAGGAGCATATTAACCTCATCGGATGTATAGTACCTTGATTCCTTGTTTTCCTTCTTTGGCAGTTTCACGTGATGGCAGGGGCTGGCCTGTATAATGCCCCATTGCCCATATGTATCGTAGCACATCCGCAAAAATGAGTATATGTTTTGTATTGATTTTGGGGACAGGCCGTCTTTTGCCATGCTGTTGATCCACGCCTGTATATTTTTCGGGGTGAGTTTAGCGGCTTTTCGTTTTCCGATGCTGCTGTCAATTCTTTTTTTGCAGCTAATATATCCTTTGATGGTATTCTTTTTGAGCGTAATGGCAAGGGACGTTAAGACCTCATCGCACATCTGTGAGACTGTAGCGGCTGATTCCTTCCTTGCCCTGCCGTCCTCGCAATCAATGTAAAACCTCGCCAGCGCCTTTTCCGCCTGCTTTTCCGTCCCGTGGAAAGTCCTGTTGTACCGTACCGGCTTCCCTGCAAAGTCCGTCCCGGCCGTGACCTCGAAATACCATGCGTTCCCTTTGCCCTTCCTTTTCGTCCCCGGCATTGTGCCACCTCCTATTTTTGGGCATGAAAATACCCTGAATTTGACTTTTCAGGGCTGGCATGGTACA
The DNA here is from genome assembly GCA_946555345.1 of uncultured Eubacterium sp. GTDB lineage: Bacteria > Bacillota > Clostridia > Peptostreptococcales > Anaerovoracaceae > Lentihominibacter. The sequence goes on from CAMNSS010000004.1 coordinate 74,966, forward strand.
ATTTGATTGCTTATATCGGGTTGTGCCATTACAGCCCCATGCACTGCCCCCTTGCTTATGCAGGGGGGCTTTGTTTTTATGTTTTCTTGCCGCAATATTGCTGCGAATGCTGTTTTTATGGTAAAATGCCAGTACATTAGCCGTGTGTGCACACCTGAATCCCGTTCAACAATTTAGGAGGTGCGGTATGAAATACTTAAATGCAGTCATTGCCATGCTAAAAAAACTTGATGAGCAGCAGCTTAAATGCGTGTACCTGTTTATAAAGGGAATGATTGGCTAGGGGGTTTCCCCCTGGCTTTTTTTTGCCAGTTTTTTTGCAATCCCTTCAAGCGTTTCCCATTCCGGCTCGCTTAATTCCGCAAGCACTTCCACCAGCTGATTCCGAAAAGAATAATCCCCTTCGTTTGCCAGGCTTCCGGCAAATTTTGAAATCGTTTCGCTCCTGGTAAGCGGGGCAAGCATTTCGCCTTCCCCTGTTTTGAGCCATTTTTCGCTGACGCCAAATTCTTTGCATACCGAAGCGATGACCCTGTCAGTTACGGTTATCCTCCCGGCTTCTATGTTGGCGATGTTGGCCCTTGACAGCCCCAACGGCTTGCCGAAAGCTTCCTGGGTTAAATGCAGTTGTTCTTTTCTTAATGCGCGTATCCTTTCGCTTGTAGCCAAGAAATCCCCTCCTTTACAGGATTATATTAACACATAGACGGTGTTTTGTAAAGCACGTTATTTGAGAAATAAGTATTGACAAGCGCAAAAATAGCGTGTAAAATGTGCGTTACAAACCAAAATAGAAAGGAGGGCGCACACATGACAGACAAGGAAAAAGAGCTTTTTGAAAGCATGGCAAACAGCCTGGACGACCTGCCCGACATTAAGAAGGGCGAGTTCATCGGCTATGCGAAATGCATGGCTGACATGAAGACGCGGGAAGCCGCTGCAGCGGGGGACTGCCCGGAGGAAGGAGGCAATGGAAATGGAAGACCTTAGGGAAGACCCGCTGGAAATGCTGGCGGAGGAACTTACGAGGCGGGTGTCCATGAGGATATCGGCGCAGATCGAGGAAGCAAGGAAGCAGGCGGAACTCCTGACCCTCGAAGAGGCGCGGGAATACCTGGGCGTGTCGAAGACGACGCTCTGGAACTACCGCAACCGGGGGATGCCGGAACACGTGATCGGCGGGAAGGCGTACTTCATGCGGTCGGAGATCGACGGATGGGTCAGGGGGCAGTAGATGGGCGGGGCTACACCCCAAGAAATTTTGAGGGGGCGTAAACGTAGTTTGTAGCTTCCCAAAAACTACGGGATTAAAAATGTAGGCGGGGATGTAACAAAGAATGTTTACGGAAAAATGCTGGAAAACAGGGGTTTTATATATTAAATGCTACAAGCTACATTCTTTTGCTAATAAAGGTATCAATAAAGAAATAAAGGCATACGTGCAGCCTATATATCTTAAATATGCAATATATACGCACGCGCGTATGTATGTGCGCGTAGCAAGGAATGTGCCAACAGGAGGGAGCGGGAAAAAATGGTCAGGCTGAAAGTGTCATACGACAGCACGGCGGAGCTTTGCAAGGTAATGCTGCTGCTGGGCGGCGCGGCAAAAAGCGTCAGGCTGCCCCCGAAGCAGGAGGGGAAGCACAAGAGGGCGTACATAGACCTCATAGACCTTGAAAAAGCCGAGGTCATAAGGGACGGCGGCTGAACCCGGCATCGGGCAGCATGCAGGAAAGCGCAAGGAAAGGAGGCACGCGATGGAGTACGGGGAGCTTATCATCGAACTGCTCGGCAGGATCTCGGACGAAGGATCGCTCGAAAGGATCTACAGGCTTGCGGAGTACCTTTACCTGTCAGAATGATTTAAGAGGGGCGGGCGGCTTCTACAAGGAAAAACGGCGGGGGGTCATTGAAAACAAAAAGGGGCTTGCATGCCCGCCCCGCCCCGTGGTATAATACAAGTAGCACAAGACCGCATACATGGGTATGTAAGCCGGACGGCGTGACATTGTGAAAGCATTGTTGCGCCGTTTTTGTTTTTTTGCTGTGCGGCGTTACAGTGCAACAAAAAGCCCGACAGGGCGTAAAACGCGGAGGAAAGACAATGGGGAACAACAACATGGGGGGCATGGCCTCACAGGAAAGCGGGGGCAAGCTTTGGCTTCACGGGCGCAAAGGCCGTCAGGGTGTACAAGGTCGGCACTGCCCCGATGCAGGATCACGGGAGGGCCCCCAAGGCAGGGGGCGGCAAAGAACCGGAGCAGCAGGGGCAGTAAACAGGGCGGCGGAAAATGGAAACAGGGCGGGACCTGACAAAACTTGGCCCCGGATGCACAAGGGGGGCCCCATGGCGCCCCTTTTTTCCGCTGCAGCGGGAAAATGCAGGGCTGGCGCACGGGGCAAAACAAACAAAACAAGCACGGACGGGGCGCAGGAACGCGCAAAATGGCGGGACAACCCGGCAAAACCCGGCGTTGGAAATACATAGGGGGAGGCATGACGAACGAAGAACTGGCAGCGCTGATACAAGGCGGCAGGACTGAATACGTCCCGCAGCTGTGGGGGCAGGTGGAAGGATTCATAAACATGCGGGCGGGCAGATGCCTTGACGGCTTCCCGCAGCACATGTGGCAGTACCGCGGCGACATGGTGAACGAAGCGTACCCGTATTTTTTAAAGGCGATAGGGACATTTGACCCTGGAAAAGGCGCGTTCACGACGTGGCTTTCGTGGCACGTCCGCCGCGCCTTCACGGCCGTGCTGATGGGCGGCAGGGGGAAGGACCCCTTGAACGGGGCCGCAAGCCTTGACGCGCCCGTAAGGGATGCGGAGGGGCTCACGCTTGCCGATGCGCTCATTGATGATGAATCCGAGGCATGCTACAGGCATATCGAGGACGCTGACTTCTGGCGGTCGGTGAATGAATTGCTTAGTGATGCCATAGACCACATCAGGGACGGCGTCGGGCGGGATCTGGTGCGCCACATGTTCCATAGCGGCTCGACCATCAGGGAAGCGTCAGAAGCCCTTTACGGCTGCTGCCCCGTGCCGTACGGGCATTACAGGAAGGCAATAAGGCAGCTGCGGGGCTACCTGAACTATTCCACGGTAAGGGAGAGGCTGGAGGCAAGCGGGCTTGACGGCTACGTCAGGGGCTGGGGCGTGCGGGCGTGGGAAAGCCACGGCTTCACCTCGTCGGTCGAGCATGTGGCAGTGAAGCGCACTGACAGGCAGGCGGTTCTGGATGGCATGGGGGAAATGATAAGGGATGGCAGGCGGACAGCGGCAGAAAACGGGGAAAGGGCGGCAGGGCGGGACTTGACAAAACTTGACCCTGGAAAATGTACAGGGAGCGCAAATCAAGCACCTGAAAAAAACGGGGCTGCGTTACGCCGGGGAACAGGAAGGCGGCCGCTGCAGCGGGGCATTGCAAGGGAGGCGCCATAAGCCATGGATTATAGGGAGCTTATCATCGAACTGCCCGGCAGGATCACGGACGAAGGATCGCTCGAAAGGATTTACAAGTTTGCTGGATGCCTTTACCTGTCAGAATGACGGGGGGCGGGCGAACCTGAAAAAACCTGAAACCAGAATGCGCGGGGGCTTGTAACGCCCCCCCTTTTTTTATTGCAGCGGGGAAATGCGGGGCTGGCGCACGGGGAGGGCTTGGCAAAGGTTTTCCCTGACAAGGCGGAAAAGCCCGTTAAAACGAAAACTGGGGGCTTGCAGGGGGCTTTGTGCGGCAGGCTGCAGCGGCAACAAAAAAGAACCCCGGCAGGGGGTTTATATTTTGTTTCAATATTGCGGATTTAATAAAAGCGTTCCTTGCTTTATGGGGCTTATTGGGTTTCCGTAATATTTTCCATGATATCTGCGGGCTGGCAGTCCAAGGCATTGCATATTTTCCCGATAGTTTCGGTCGTGACCGTATCGCCTTTTGAAAGCTTTGCAAGCGTAGGGGATGAAATGCCTGCAAGGTTAATCAGGTCTGTTTTTTTTTTAACCCCCTCCGCTGGAGCAAGTCGAACAGTTTATAGTAGCGAATGCCCATATATGCACCTTCCTTTCATATTTTTGTGCCGTCATCAAAAATAAAGAATCCTTCATATTCAACATTCAATTTATTGGCTATTTCCTTTAATTCTTTTTCTGAAAAGTTGTCACGCTTTAATTTATTGTATACGTTTTGCGGTGAAGTTCCCAGAAGTACAGATAGCTGTACTTCTGACATATTTTTTTTGATTAATAATATTTTTATTTTTTCGCTCATGCCCATAATTGAACCGCCCCCCTTTCATCTATTGGCATTACAAAGAACCCCCGAACAGGGGGTTTATATTTTTGTGCCGTCCGGGAACAGAAAGGCGCAAGGCTCGAATTTAGCACCCAATGCGTTTGCTATTTGCTCCAGTTCCCCGTCCGTGAAAGTGTCACGCTTTAGTTTTTGGTTAAAATTTGAAGGTGTCATCCCTATTGCAACGGCTAATTTAGCTTGGCTTAGTCCTTTGTAAGCGGAAGCGCCTTTTATTTTTTGTTCTTTGCTCATATTATCCCCCCTTGGGGTTCTTTCATTTTGTTTTTAAATCGTCCTTGTCAAGAATAACTTTGGTTTCGCCATTTGCAATAAATGCTAGTGGACAGTTGATATATTCGGATACTTTTATAAGGTCATCGGCTGAAAAACTATTTCTGTAAAATTTGTTGCTCAGTGCTTGGTTGCTGATGCCTAAGCATAATGCAAGCCCTGCATGATCTTTTCCCGTAAGGTTTAGCAAAGCTTTGATTTTGCTTGAAATTGCCATAATTGGTATGCTCCTTCCTTGTTATTTGGCTACATTATAACCTATTTGGTTATATAAAGCAATGATAACGCAATAAATATAATCGAAAAAGTTATAAAAAAGAATTGACAAGATAATCGTAACAATGTATAATATAATCATAAACAAGATAAAAGTAACTAAAACCGAAAGGAGAAAACGCAATGGGGATGGAAGAACTGAAAAGCAAGGTAACGGAACTGAAGGAGCTGGAAGCAATGCAGGCGGAGATCACCGCAGAGATGGAATCAATCAAGGACGAATTGAAAGCAGAGATGGAGAGGCAGAAAACCGAGGAAATGAGCGTCGGCGTTTACAAGGTGAGGTACAAGACCGTCACCTCAAAAAGATTCGACAGCAGGGCATTCAAAGCCTCACACGGGGACTTGTACGGGCAGTACCTTAAAGAGGCCACGGCAAAAAGGTTCACGGTACAATAAAAAACACCCGCAATTTAATCTTGCCGGATTAACGGGTGTTTCAGCAAGGAGCTTCCTCCTGCAAATGATTATAATGCAGGAGGAAGCCTGTTTCAAGGGATAAATTCTGGAAGGAGTTTTATTATGGTTGATATGATTAAACTGACATACGAGCAGGAAGAAGAAAACAGGGGGCCGCGCCACCAGATCATCGATGACATAATGGAGATACAGGACACGAAATCATTGGGAAGCGTGCGGCTGATCGCAAGGATAAACAAGGAGAAGGAATGGGGGCGGCACGTCCTGACCCTGGAGGATGCGGTCGGCATGGTTGACATGGAGGCGGTATGCAAATTGTACTGGATGTTTGCGGGAGACGAGGGAAACCGTGCCGTGGGGGAGCAGGTGACGGAGCTGTGCCGGGATGCGATGGAACAGCACGGGCAGGCTGGCGGATTCCCGCAGGCAGGGCATGGCGCACATGGGGCATGGGCGCAAAACAAACAACCGTTCGGAATGGCGGGCATTGCGGGAAGGAGGGGGCGGCACGCACTGCGGCCCCGTTCCGTAAAATTTTCCGTAAAAATATTAAATTCCGCAGAACCGCAAAAAATAACGAGCCTGTGTAAACGGCTGAAAATAGCGGTTTGCGGCGTGCCATGATTTGCGGGAATCCACTAAAAACGGGTTCGATTCCCATGCCTGATTTGTGTGAAAATGCGGGAGCGAAGCGAGTGCAGAGACACAATACAAATCAGGACAGCGAAAGGAGGCTGGCGGTTTTGCCAGGCGGCTGTAGGAGAGAGCTGCATGGCAGCGAGCGTTCATCTCCACCATGAAAGGAAAACCGCCATCAGGCGGTTTTTCATTTCATAACGGGAGTAGGAGGGAATCGAAGATTCCCATGCCTGATTTGTGTGAAAATGCGGGAGCGGAGCGAGTGCAGAGACGCAATACAAATCAGGACAGCGAAAGGAGGCCGGCGGTTTTGCCAGGCGGCTGCATTTTTTCTGCTGGCATACACAAAGAACACTTTTAAAAGAGATTTTTTGATATAATTGTAGTGGTATTGTTTTTTCAGGGATATGCAGATCAATAATTGTGGTTGATAAATGGTGATTTGGAATGGATAGAGCAAGAAAGACTGTTAACTGTTGCAAGACAATATTTGCATGGAGTTTTGGCATAGCCGCTATCGTCTTTTTAATTACAGGCATAAAATTTATTATTACTGATAGTGCAAGTTTGTTTTTATGGATATCGATGTGGGCTATGCTCGCAAGCGATGTATTGTTTTTTATTGCTTTTTTTGTAGCAGAGGCATTGCCAAAAGGAAAAACGGGCTTTGGGGCAGATGGGATTAAGGCAACAGGCGATCCACCAGCCAGCAATTATGGTGCGCTGGTTTCTGATCTGTCAAAAGATATTTTAAAAAAAGCGTTAAAAAAGACAGGCAACCCTGTCAAAAAAAGGGCGGGGTGGATGAATGACCATTTAAAAAGATATATTGGAGATAATTTTTTCGTATGGCCTGTTTCACGCATATTCATTTTAGAGAGCAAAAAAAGAGGAGGTAAAGCAATAAGAACTTATCTGATGGTGTTAGGGAAACGATACAAATACATAGAAAGCATGGGACATGAGGAATATCCGCTGGCAGAGCGGATCACATCTTTAGATGAATTTTTGAAGGACAGTCTCCTTGATGGAGAGAAACTCAGCTACAAAAACGAAGCTTTTTGTATAGAAGCGGCAAACTATGCACTTTGTTACTATGTAGAAGCATATCGAAAGAACCCTGATAAAAAGTGTTACATGGATCAGGGTAAACCGAAAGTGGAAGCGCTATATAATAATGGTGCGTCGAAAGCATTTGATAAATTGCAACATGAATTCAGCACAAACCATGATGTGATAGAAAAAGTATTTCATGACATGAATGATGAAAACTATGAAATAATTTATCCGAATGCCAGGGAAAGATTCGTAGCATTGTGCAATAAGCTTTATGAGTTGTAAGCGGCAATATTTGCAATACCCCGCCGGATCTTATAAAATGGTGGAAAGAAGCCGTTATTTGTTTTCATTCCATGGGTTGTGGCGAAGCGGCTCTTGTTCCGTTCATCCCAAGACCATCCATGCAGATGCATAACACGGGGAGGAATCCTATGGCATATCACGAGCTGATCAAAAACTTCAACAAAATCAGGGAATGCATGAAGCAGTTTTACGTATACGGCTTCAACAGCCGTAGCGGGTATGATGCGAAAAGCGCACGCAGCTACGATAATGAGCGCAGGCGGATCGAAAGCTGGCTCGGCGATTATATGTCGTTCCGGCAGGAAGAATCGGGCAAGGTGTCGTTTCTGTCGGTCGATACGCGGGAAATCAAGAAAAATCCACTTTACAACGCATTCAAAGCGAAGAGCTTTACCGCCAACGACATCATGCTGCATTTTTACCTGCTCGATATTTTAGCGCCCGTTTCCGGAGGGATGGGTGCAGGGGAGATCACAGAAGCGGTTTTGCGCCGATACCTTTCCTTTTTTGAAGGCGCAGAGCCGATCGATATTTCCACCGTGCGCAAGAAGCTGAAAGAATACGAAAAGCTGGGAATTTTAAAGAGCGTGCGGAAAGGAAACAGGATACTTTACAGCATGAGCGCGGATGTGGAAATCGGGCAAGGATTGGAAGCTGCGCTGTGCTTTTTCTCCGAAGCAGACCCGCTTGGCATGACAGGCTCGTTTATCTTGGACAAGCTGCGGCATACGGAACAGGATTTCTTCCGTTTCAAGCACCATTACATATTGCACGCGTTTGAAAACGATGTGCTGTACAGTTTGCTCGACGCAATCCGCCAAAGGAAAAAAGCACGGCTGCGCATCATGGCGCACAAGGCTGGCGCAGGATATTCCGTCGATATTTTACCATTGAAAATATACATCAGCACGCAGAATGGCAGGCGGTATGTGCTGGGATACGAGTATGCAAGAAGCAAATTCAACTTGTTCCGGCTGGATCGCATCGAAACGGCCGGATTGCAGGGTGCAGAGCCAAACTGGGATGAATACGCACGGGATGCAGCGGAATTTGCAAAGCCTCTTTGGGGTGTAGCATTTCATCGGGATTTGCATACTGAGCATTTGGAAATGACATTGTGCATCGAGCCTTGGGAAACATATATCCTCGGAAGGCTTGTGCGGGAAGGGCGGCATGGCGTGATCGAGAAGTTGGACGATACCCATTATCGATATGCCATCGATGTATACAGCGCAGAGGAAATGCTGCCGTGGATCAGGAGCTTTACGGGCAGGATTGCCAGCCTTTCCTGTTCCAATGAGGAGATCACGCAGCGGTTTTATGACGACCTTGAAGCGATGATGGAGATGTACCGGGACGGAGGGGAGCAGGATGTTATTTCATGAGATATACGGCAGCTATTATCAGATCGTATCGCTGATTATAGAAGAAGCCGTAAAAAAGCAGCATATCGCCCTTGATGATATATACCGCATTGTGGGGGATTACGGATTCGGCGAAAGCTTTCTGCATATCCCGGATGCGCTGAGGAGCGGGGAGTGGAAGCTTTTGGCGGAGGATGGCAGTACGCCGATACAGTCAGCACCTCATATGCCACTTACAACGATGCAAAAACGCTGGTTAAAAGCTATCTTAGGGGATCGCCGGATCGGGCTGTTTTTGGCAGGCGAGGAGGAGCGGAAGCTGCGGGAGCAGTTAGAAGAAGCCGATGCGCTGTATGCACAGGATGCGATCGTATATTTTGACCGATATGCAGATGGCGACCCGTATGGGGATGAGGCGTACCGGGAGAACTTTCGGACGATTCTGAAAGCGCTTTATGATAAGAGGCGGCTTAAAATCCAGTTCACGTCGCAGCGGGGAAAGCGCCATACTTGGCGGGCTGTCCCGCAGAGGCTTGAATATTCGGCAAAGGATGACAAATTCAGGCTGCGGATCATCGGCAGGCTCAGGCCGGACACGATCAATGTCGCCAGGATCAGCAAATGCGAGCTTTTGGATGCGTATTGTGCCTCCGGTATCAAAGAATATAGCGACGGTGAAGAGCGGGTGGTCTTAGCGCTTGTCGATGAGCGGAATGCGCTGGAGCGGGCGATGCTGCATTTTTCAAATTTGAAAAAGGAGACACAGCGGCTGGATGATCGGCGATACCGGTTGACGTTGCACTACTATAAAGAAGACGAGACGGAAATCCTGATCAGGGTCATGTCCTTTGGGCCGATGATCAAAGTGATTGCCCCGGCTTCCTTTGCCGGGCAGATGCGGGACAGGCTAAAGCGGCAATATCAATGGAAGAATGCGGATGCATAGCTTGGCTTCGCAAGCAGAAAATGGCATATCGGAGATTGCTTTCCATGAAGCGCGCATTCATGGGGCGTACGCCATTTATCGGGCAGAAATTGATATACTGGGGCGGTCTGCATGAAAGGAATAAAACGCTGGATATGGCAAAATGAGCGAAATGCTATGCCATATTTTGGATGTTTTCGTCTTTCATGCAGGCCGCTTCTTTTTCTGTTCGCAACTTTTTTTCCACGATTTAGCAATCTGTGTCTGGTATGATGAATGCGTAAGAAAGATACCGGCAGCAAAACACAAACATACTAAGGCCCGTTTAGCTCATGGGAGAGCATCCGGTTTCGGACCGGAGGAAAGTAGGTTCGAATCCTACAGCGGATATAGCGGTATCTTGTCAAAAAGGCACATACAGCAAACGAAGAATCTGTCTAAAAGGACACGCCTTTGCGGGAAACTGCTGTCTGGCGTTTGCAATGTGCCTTGTTTTTTTCAGGAGGTTGCAGCAATGTTGGAATTTTTAAAGAAAACGGCGAACAGGGCTTTGACGGAAAATCATGCGGCGGCATACAGCACTACGGAGTCGGACTGCTTGGATTTGTTCGCTTCGATCGGGGCGTTCCGGCAACAGAACGATGGCGCGATCATTGCCGCCTTTCAGCGGGCATATGCGGAAAATCCAGGCCTGGCGATGAAGATATTGTTTTACAGCAGGGATATCAGAGGCGGGCTGGGCGAAAGAAGGACGTTTCGCGTTATCATCAACTGGCTTGCCCAAAGCAAGCCTGAATCCGTGAAGAAAAACCTTATGCATATCGCCGGATTTGGCAGGTACGACGACCTTCTTTGCTTGCTCGGCACAGCCTGTGAAGCGGAAGCGCTGGATTACATACAAGAGCAATTTCAAGCGGATCTAAAAGCCTTGGAAAGCGGCGAGCCTGTCTCCCTCTTGGGCAAGTGGCTGCCGTCGGTCAACGCGAGCAGCAAGGAAACGGCCAAGAAGGCGAAGCGCATCGCGCGGGCTTTCGGCATGAACGATGCTGCGTACCGCAAGGCGCTCAGCAGGCTCAGGGCGTCGATCGGAATCATAGAGAACAAGCTGCGGGAGAGGGACTATTCCTTTGACTACGCGAAGCAGCCCTCCAAGGCGATGTTCAAATACAGGCAGGCGTTCATCCGAAACGATGCGGACAGATACCGTGCGTTTTTGCAAAGCGTCCGTTGCGGCAAGGCCAGGCTTCATGCGGAAACGCTCATGCTGTATGAGATTATCGCTCCTGTGATGAGTTGGGGCGTATCGCCGCCTTCGCAGATACAAAAGAATGCGGTGGATGCTGCGTGGTACAGCTTGGCTGATTTCACGGACGGGGAAAATGCGATCGCAGTCGTGGACGGGTCGGGTTCGATGTACGCCTATCGCAATCCAATGCCGGTCTCCGTTGCGCTTTCGTTGGGGATTTACTTTGCCGAGCGGAATCGGGGCGCGTTTCACAATCATTTTATCACCTTTTCGGAAAATCCACAGCTGGTGGAAATCAAGGGGCAGGATATCGTCGATAAGGTGAATTATTGCATGGGGTATGGGGAAATCGCTTCCACGAACATCCAGAAGGTGTTCGAACTGATTTTGGATGCCGCCGTGAACAATCGCGTTCCGCAGAAACAGCTTCCGAAGACCATATATATCATTTCCGACATGGAATTTGACGCCTGCCCCTGTGATGCAGGGATGACGAATTTTGCGTATGCGAAAAAACGCTTTGCAAACTACGGCTACCAGCTGCCGCAGGTCGTCTTCTGGAATGTAGCTTCCAGGAACGGGCATCAGCCGGTGACGATGAATGAGCAGGGCGTCGTGCTTGTTTCCGGTTGTACGCCGCGGATCTTTTCCATGGTCGTAAAGGAAAAGGCCACGCCGTATGAATTTATGATGAAGGTTTTAACCAGCGGGCGGTATGATTGCATTGCCGCCTGATGAGGAGGAATTATGATTGAAGTAAAGGGAACATACAATACAGCGATCTGTTATTGCAGCGAGCTGGAAAAGTCCGCCGCTGGGCAGATAAAGGCGGTCTGCGACTGTGAGGCGTTTGCTGGAAGCAGGATCAGGATCATGCCGGATGTACACGCTGGCATGGGATGCACGATCGGGACGACGATGACGATAGACGATAAAGTCGTTCCGGGCATGGTAGGCGTCGATATCGGCTGCGGCATGGAAACGGTAAAGATCAGGGAAACGTCACTGGATTTTGAGAAGCTCGACCAGCTCATTCGGCGCGAGATCCCTTTTGGGCGGGATATCAGAAGCGATGCGCATCCGTTCAATGGTGAAATCGACTTGCAGGCGCTTTGCTGTGCAAGGCACGTGAACCTGGAACGCGCACGGAGAAGCATCGGTACGCTGGGCGGCGGCAATCATTTCATCGAGGTGAACCGGGATGAGGCGGGCGCATTGTACCTCGTCGTCCATTCAGGAAGCCGCCATCTGGGAAATGAAGTGGCGAAGTATTACCAAAATGAAGGCTTCCGTGCGCTTTGCGGGAACGCGCGTTTTCAGATCGACGAAATGATTGCAGAGATGAAGGCGCAGGGAAGGAGCAAGGAAATCAATAAGAAGCTGAAACAGCTTCGAAAAGAACGTGCGCTGGCAACGCCAGTGCCGAAGGATCTGGCGTACGTGGAGGGCGCATTATTCGATGACTACCTTCATGACATGAAGCTCATCCAGCGCTTTGCCGCATTGAACCGAAAGGCGATGGTGGAGGTGATCGTAGCGGGGATGTGCGTTACGGTAGAAGAGCAGTTTACGACGATCCACAATTATATCGATACGGATGAGATGATTTTAAGGAAGGGCGCGATTTCTGCCAAGAAGGGGGAAAAGATTCTCATCCCGATTAATATGCGGGATGGAAGCCTGGTTTGCATCGGAAAGGGAAATGAAGCGTGGAACTGCTCTGCTCCGCATGGGGCTGGCAGGCTCATGAGCAGGAAGGAAGCACTTGATTCGCTGACGATGGAACGGTACAGGCAGGAGATGGAGGGCATCTACACGACGTGCATCAGCAGGAGGACGCTTGATGAAGCCCCGATGGCATATAAACCGATTGGGGAGATCAGGGAGCAGATCGAGCCTGCAGCTGAAATCATCGCGCAGATTAAACCCCTGTATAATTTCAAGGCGGAAGACTAGAAACGCAGGGCTTCGCTAAGAGGCTGGCAGGGTATGGGGGCTTGCGGGCAGGGAATTCGACAAGCAGCATTGCTTTCAATGGAAGATTGCGGGCGGTAAGGATGGTGTAGGGAAGGCACAGAAGCAAAAATGCAGGTGATTGGAAAAATGAGGCTGTTTTGGATAACTGCTTGCGGGTAGGAAGCCAGAAAAGCGGTGCGGCTTTGGATGGATTTGCGGGCAGGGGTGAAAATCGCAGTGCCGTTTTAAGTAGGTGCTTGCGGTCTGCAACAATGGCGCATGAGCATAACAATGCTTGCGAGGGGAGGTGCAAAAGCATGGAAATGAAAATCTTAGATGCGCTGAAGCGGATTGAAAAATCGGAAACCGTGAAGATTTTGATGGCGGTTGAATCCGGCAGCCGGGCTTGGGGGGTTGCCTCGCCGGATAGCGATTATGATGTGCGTTTTATTTATAAAAGGCCGATGGCGGAATACCTGCGGCTTGAAAAGACGAGGGATGTGATTGAACTTCCCCTCGATGAAGTGTTCGATATCAACGGCTGGGATTTGTCCAAGGCGCTCCGGCTCATGCATCATTCCAATCCGGGTTTATTCGAATGGATCGGATCGCCGATACGGTATCTCGATACGGATTTTACAAAACGGCTCTCGGAGCTTGCAGCACGGTATTTTCTGTCCAAAAGCGGCATTTATCATTACCTGAATATGGCGGCGGGAAATTATAAGCGGCATTTTACGGGGGATCAGGTAGCGTTAAAGAAGTATTTCTATGTAATCAGGCCGCTGCTTGCCTGCCGCTGGGTTTTAGAAAATGGAACGCCGCCGCCGGTGCTTTTTCAAAGGCTTTTGGATTGCCAGCTCGATGATCAATACAGAAGTCTTGTGGATGAGCTTTTGGAAATCAAGACGTGTTCGCCTGAAATTAAAGAAATCACGAGGATTGAACCGCTGGATCGTTATATTGAGCAGAGCATCCGTGAAATTGAAGCGGCTGCATCCGCGATGCCGAAACGGGAAAAAATTGGCTGGGAAGCGCTCAATGCGGCTTTCCGGGAGGAGATTTGTGCAGAGGGAACAGGCTCTTTTATATGATGCGATTACAAGGGATGTCGTTTGATCCGCAGGATATATTTTTTGTCCTGGCATAGAAGTATCCCCTTTCATTAAACTTTCATTTTTGCCTAACAAAAGAAGTCTGCTTCGTGCTTTGTGTTATGGTTTGCGGAAAGGAATTGATCGCAGTTGCTTTAACAAAGAAATCGTAAACAGGGAGCGGAGATTTGCATAATTTCCGCTCCCTGCTTTACGGATGGGGGCGTCCCTATTTCTTTTTTCTTCTTTCCTTTTTCCTCCATGCATACGTCTATATGAAGATGACGGCTGTCGTCGCAATCAAAAATTCTGCCAGGATAATCGATGGATTCCAAATCCCGAAATAGAAATGGCCGATGCAATATGCCGCACAAAACAAGAGATAGCTTCCGATGGAATACAGCAGGCAGCGCATGGTTTCCCGGCGGCGTTTTTCATGCGCAAATAGCTGTTGCTGCTGCTTTGCCAATATCTCCGTTTTGACGGATAATTCGTCGATTTCCGATGGCTTTAACAAGGCGTCGGCCGTCACCCCAAAAATTTGGCTCATGGCGACGATTTTTTCCAGCTCCGGCGTTGCTTGTCCCGATTCCCATTTTGAAATGGACTGCCTGGACACATCCAGTTTTTCCGCTAATTGTTCCTGTGTCAGATCGCTGCCCTTGCGCAGCGTGAAAATTTTTTCCGCAAGATTCATTTGCTAACCTCCTCGTGCAGCATACATTATGCAGCATACATTGTTTTGCCGTATGAAAAAATTCTAACAAATGAATCCGCCGCCTTCCATACAAAGTGCTGTGCTTTTGCGCAACTGCGGGGTGATCTATGCCGCCAAATTGTGGCGGGCGCATCTGGGTGCGCGTAAATCAACTTTAAACTGCATTTGGGGCGTGTTTGGATGTAACTGTGCCGAATGGAAGCCGTCTGCGTTTCACGCTTTCGGTGCATCGCAATTTCCCTTTATGCCAGCCGTTCGATCTGCATGAGCGTATCTTTTTCCGGCAGTTCCAGATCGAGGATGTTCATGATCGCATCCACCTTTTCCGGCTGTTTTAAAGCGATTCTCCATATTTTATCCCCGCCTTCATTTGAAATCGCCCCTGAACGGATTTTGTATTCGAGAAGGTCGGCGACCTGGCTGATGATTTCGCGTTTTTCTTTCATATTGTGTTCTCCTTTTTACATTTTTATGGCCATGCGGCATTTTTGAATTGCCGCATGGTTTATTTTACATCAGTTTGGCGTTTCATACAAGCGAAGCGGCATGATTAAGGGATTGCGGATGTGAGGGAAAAAGAACGCTGGTAACATGGAAATTGGAGGAACGGTGAAATTTGCGGTGAATCGATTGTAAACACAGGGGGTCTTTTTATAATCATAAATTAGAAAATAATAAAATGTATTTGATACATATAAAACTATATGATATTTTATATGTATCAAATACATTAGATGGAGGTTGCATATATGAAGCAATATTGGAAGAAAAACAGGGGAATCCTAGCGGTGGCTTTGCTGTTAGGAACTTGCGCATCCGTATTTACGGCGGGCGTTTCATTGCTTTTGCAGGCGGTCGTCGATGCGGCGGTTACAAAACAACCCGGGCTGTTCGGGCAGCTTTTGCTCTTCACAGTGGCCTATGTTCTGTTTTTATGCGCCCTTAACTTTTTAAGCGCCGTGACAGCGAAGTACCTGGCCGCAAGAATGGTCAGGCAGTACCGGCAGGATATTTTCAGCGGTATCATGAAGCGGCAGCCGATCCATTATCATGCCGAAAATACATCCAGTTATGTTTCAGCGCTGACGAATGATATCAAGCTGGTGGAGGAAAATTATATTTCGGCTCTGCTCCTCACGTTTGAATTGGCGATTATGTTTGCTGCAACTTTGGGGATTTTAATCTTTTTGAGCCCGGCCGTGATGGCGATTCTTGCGGCGGCCCTGCTGCTGATGCTCCTGCTTCCGGCGGGAATCGGGCGTATGCTTGAGAAGAGGCAGGATCTTGTTTCAAAGCAGATGTCCCTCTTTACGGGCAAGCTAAAAGATTTGTTTTCTGGCTATGCGGTCCTGAAAAGTTATAGCCGCATCGAGGATGCGGTCGCGCGCTTTGCAGATGACAATGAACGGGAAACAAAGATGCGTTTCAAAGCCGCCAGGCTGTTCGCGCTGAACGAAGGCCTTTCCAATACGCTGTCCGTTTTATCGACTGTCGCGGTTATCTTTGCCGCGGCATATTTCGTGCTGAAAGGGCGCATTACCATGGGAACTTTGTTGGCGCTCGTCCAGCTCAGCAGTACCTTTATGGCTCCTGTCGTTTTGCTGATGCAGAATATCCCCAAGATTCAAAGCATGAAGCCCGTCATCGCCCGCCTGAATACATATGCGGAAAGCGAAATCGGCATTCGGCGTGCAGAAGGCATTCCATCCTTTGCATCCGCAGTTGCTTTAGACCACGTGACTTTTTCCTATGATGGGCATATGCCGCTTTTGTCCGATGTTAGCTTACGTCTGGAAAAGGGCAAGAAGTATGCCATTATGGGGCGGAGCGGGTGCGGCAAAAGCACCTTGATCAAGCTGCTTTTGGGGCATTTGGACAACTATGGCGGCCGCATCTGGTATGACGGGCAAGAACTGCGGACATTAGATCCCGATAAAATCGCTGCGCTTTCCTCCGTCATACACCAGGACATCTATTTGTTTTGCGAATCGATCCGGGACAATATTCTTCTGCATGAAGATTTTTCCGCACAGGAGCTGCAAAACGCGCTCAAAAAAAGCGGGGCGGCATCATTTATCGCCGAGAAGGAAGGCGGGCTGGATTGCATGGCGGGGGAAAACGGCGCGGCGCTTTCCGGCGGGCAAAAACAGCGGATCGCCCTTGCGAGGGCATTTATCAGGCGCGCGCCGCTCTTGATTTTAGATGAAGGTACTTCCGCCCTCGACCGCAAAACCGCATATGACATAGAAAGCCGCCTTTTGCATGATGAAGAAATTACCTTGCTGACGGTCACGCACCACCCAAATCCTGCGTTACTGCCGCAGTATGACGAGGTATATGATCTGGAAGACGGCAGGTTGAAAAAGCGTCCCGCTGGGAAAATGCCGCAGGCTTGAAAAAACTCTGCCAGCGGGTTATACTGGTTAGAAATATATGATATGAATTAAAATCATATAAAACGATAGTGGCGGAGGAAGGCGATGAAACGATTACATCCTGTGTTGGAAACGCTGGGGCTTATTTACCTGGCGAAAAATTTTGAGGTGGTAAAAACGGAGCTGTTGGCTTCCCTGGAAGAGATGAATATAGAAGGGGAACGCTTTTATAATCGGCATCTATCCTATTTAGTGCAGTATGTGCGCGCTTTTAGTGAAAAATACAGCACTGGCGGCGAGGAGTCTTTTTTCTTTTCGTACAATACGGAGTTTTTTCTTGCCGTCGCTGTAGCGGCGATCGAGCTTTTCGATTCTGCACAACAAACCCCGCAACAAACTGCGCAGGAAAATCCGCAGGACATTCCGCTGCAAGCCCCGCAGTTTGACCGGGATCGCATTCTTCATATTCTATGCGGATTTTTTGCGGAAGCGGATGCGGACGTGCCTGATTCGTTTCATTCGATGGAAGACTGGTTTGAAGCGCTACGAACATCCGAATGTTCCGAAGACACGAAATGGAAGCTAATGGAGCTGTTTTGCGAGCCTGTGCAAAAGTTCCAGGAGCTTTTTATGATTTACACAGCGAACCGGCCGGCGTTTGATTATGCAGCGAAACAAAATGACGCGTCTTTGTCAAAACTCATTTCCGAAGCGCCGCAGGAGCTTTCAGAGCCGATGCGGCATCTCGTGTCCGAATTGTCGCCGCAGCCAAAAGAATGTTACTTGACGGCTGTGTTCCCGCTGATCGAGTGGATGGCGCCCGGCATCATCTTTCAAGGCGTCCTTGCGGACAAGGTGGATCTCTACCAGGCGCATTTAAAAAATGCGCGGGAAGCGTTGCCGCAACTGTTAAAGCTGATCGGTGATAAGAGCAAATTCGATATTCTGTGTTTGTTGAAGGGAGGCGGGAAGTACAACTTGGAGATTGCACAGCAGCTTCAACTGACGCCGGCGACGGCATCGCATCATATGGGCATGCTTCTTTCCAATCATATGGTAAGCGTTGAAAAGAAGGGCGGCAAAGTATATTACCGCCTGAACCAGGAAACGATCAGGGAAATGCTCCGTTCGCTCGAAGAGGTTTTTCTATAATTAATATGGAATATGCAAGGCGCCGGAACATGATTTCCGGCGGTTTTGCTGGCCGTTTTGGCGGCCTTTGCTGGTCTTTATGTTATTGCCGCTCTTTTGCGATTGTTTTGTTGCTTTTGCTGGCCGTCTGCTTGTGGTCTTTGCTGGTCTTTATGTTATTGCCGCTCCTTTGCGGTCGTTTTGGCGGTCTTCTTCTTGCTAGCTTTCCTCTTGTCCATCCTCCTCGCGCATCGCCTTGTGCAGATTTGCATTCATTTTTCTGACCGTACGCTTGCCGATCATGCACATGACGATCCAGAAAACGACGAAAATCAGGACAAAGATGATGAAATAGCTCAAAAACCCCCAGAGACTATGTTCCATCCAGTACAAGAAATACGCAATCGGCATCATGATGAGCGAGACGAGGACGAAATAAACGCCTGTCTGCTGCACGATTCCCCAATGCTCGATGTTCCAGATTACGGAGGCGGCGCTGAACCCGATGCCAAGGATTCCTGACAGTAAAGCCTGCACGAGAACCGCATTGATTTCGCTTCCCATGGCAGAAGCAAGGCTCGGTTCACAAGGCGCATAATGTCCGTCCGCCCATGCGAGAGATATGAATATCGTGATGAGATAACCGATCGTGATTCCAAGCGGGAATCCGAGCGCACCGCGCATTATAATTTTTTGTTTCATTTTTTAACCTCACATTCCTAATATTTTCTTGATTTTGGAAACATACCGCCTGGAGACGTAGGTTTCCGTTTCATTTGATAATTTGACGCAAATCGTCCCCGCGAAGTTCAAGTCGAAGTTCTTCACTTGTCTCAGGTTGATGATCTCTGAGTTTGAAATGCGGACAAACTGATGTGAATCCAAGCGTTTTTCGATTTCATAGAGCCTGAGGCGCAAAGTGTACTCGCCGTTTTTCGTGACTGCGAAAACCTTGCCGCTGCTTGCGTAGATTCGGATCAATTTTTTTGGCTCCAGCACTTCAACTTTGCCGTCCTTGCTGCCGGCGATGACCTGGCTTGCATCTGCTGACAGGCTTTTGGCGATGTTGTTGATTTCGTCCGTTATGGAATCCGTTAGAATGAGTATTTTTGGTTCTGTATAGGAGCTGTCGATTTTGATTTCGACGCGCATGGCATCCACCTCCTTTCCCGTTTATTGCGATAATCCTTTTTGTTACCGCCATTATATAGAAGATCGATGCTTCGTTCAATGGATTTGCGATAGTCGGCTGGTTTGGGGCGATAAGTGGCTGGAGGGCGGCGGCATCATGCGGTCAATTTCATGCAGAGAACCGGGTTTAGCGTTGCCGTGCCAGTTTTTCCTGTGGGTGCATACAGCCGTGAAACATCCGCAGGAATGATGGACTAATTTGGAAAACAAACGAATGATGAGGTTCAAGGGAAATGTGCGCATTAAAAAATGCCTGCATATCTAAGAGAAATGCAGGCATTATCTGGATTTAATTCCGGATATGCTCATTTTGTCCGCTTGACAAGGGGCATATCGCAATGCGGTTAAGTGCGGTCAGGGCATCCTCCTGTTTGCCGCATGATAGGGGAAGTATATGTAGCTACGGCATAACCTGCGATGAGGCATCTGTTCCGGCAGGTTCAGCATCCCTTACATACTGTGATGAGCCAAACGCCAGGATCAACAGAAATATGAGGTTGAGGAATACCAGCCCGCATGTGAATCCTGCGCCGTGGCCAAACGCTTTAGCGAGCTTATATAACAGCATAATGTTGATGATACCGATTGCAATCAACAAAAAAGGCAGAAGCGCCAGGATCAGGTTTCCTCCTGCAGTATATTCATTCATAAATCCTATGGTAAACAGGATGATATAGAGCGCGCCAAGAGCGATGCTTACGCCAAACATCAGCGGTCGCCATGCGATCTTGTATATGATATAGCTGTTGTAAATGGGGATGATCGCTTTCCAGCCCGCTTCCCCCGCTTTGCTGAAAATTCTCCAGTAAGCGACGATCATTAAGATGGCTATGATCAGCGAGCCGAGCATCAAGCCGGCAAAATACGATGCGAGTTCCGCATACACTGAATACGTTGAATACATTTTTGAACCTCCTATTTTTAAATCGTCATGAAATAAATGATAAAATGAATGATGATAGGGAAAGTATAGCTTTTTTGGAACATCATGTCAATCTATAACATCAGGGCTGCGGTAACATTGAACTGTTTTGCCGAAGGGATCGTTCAGCAAGGGGGGATGCGTTAAAATGCTACGAAAATAGACGCTGTGCGAAAGCGCGATCAATCGGCATCCCGCTGGTTTGGTGAAGCGTCCTTGGAAAACGCAAGGTCAATGGAAGTTGTGGTTTTTAAATTCGGGTTTTACCGCCCTTCGCCGCTCAGTTCTTCGCTGTCCCTTGCCGTTTTGCTTTCGGTTGCGCTTTGCATGAAAGGGCAGGCACGAAATAAGCTCTGGAAGCTTGCATTTTTTATTGTCTTGCAAAATGAGCAGGGAATCGCTATTATATATCTATATGCCGTAAACCGGGATATGCCATAAAATATGCGCCGCAGACTGGCATATGCGGTAAACCAGGATAGACAGCAAAATGGCAAGTGATGAAACCTAAATTCGACAGGAGGACGTATGTTAACGAAAGTCACAGATAACATATATAAAAAAGTAGTGCCGCTTCCCAATAACCCGCTGCGGGAAATCAACGCCTATATCATAACGGGGGAGAAAAACCTCCTCATCGATACGGGCTTCAACAGGCCGGAATGCGAAGAAGCTTTGAAAAGCGCATTTGACGAGCTGGGCATCCGCTCCTTTGATGTCTTCGTCACCCACCTGCATTCGGATCACTGCGGGCTCGTGCCGAAGTTTGCATCGGGGGACAGCGCCATTTACGCCGGGGAAACGGACGGGGAGCTGATGAATTTCGAAGCAGGCAACCTCTATTGGAAGATACTGGACGACATGTTCCTGAAATTCGGCTTTCCCAAGGCGGATTTCGGCAGGAACACCGACATTCACCCGGGCAGGAAATACGTCCACGATTCGAAGATCAATTTCACCTATGTAGCGGAAGGCGACGTGCTGGAGTACGGCGGCTACAGGCTCGAAGCAATTGAAACGCCGGGACATACCCCGGGGCATATGTGCCTTTACGACCGGAATAAAAAAATTCTCTTTTGCGGGGATCATATCTTAGGGACGATTACCCCGAACATCACCATCGAAATCAGCGCCGAGAACCCTTTACAGGACTATTTGCAAAGCCTCGCAAAGGTGGAAAAGCTGGACGTTAAGTTGCTGTTGACGGCACATGGGACGCCTGTGGCGGATATGTATGCTCGCATCAAGGAACTGTACAAGCACCATGAAGACCGGCTGGCGGAAGCGCGTTACATCCTGGGCGATGCGTGGAAGACACCGTACGAGGTGGCGAGGGATATGACCTGGGAGATCGAATGCAGGAACTGGGAAGAATTTCCCGCGCCGCAGAAATGGTTTGCGACGGGGGAGGCGATTTCCCATTTACAGTATCTGTATTCTTGCGGTACGGTGAAGCGGGAGGAACGGGATGGCATCTACCATTATCATCAATAGGATAGCATCGATGGGAGTATTATCAATAGGAGACGGGCGAAAGGGATAGCATGACGGGAAGAGTTTTTATTACGGGAGACAAGCATGGGTCGCTTCTGCCCTTGTTTGGCCTTGCCCAGAAGAATGAATTAAACAGTGCGGATATTTTGCTTATCACTGGGGATGCAGGCTATATCTGGAATGAGGATTACCCCTATAAAGTGGAAACCTTGCAGCAGGTTTTTCCAGGAACGATCGCATTTATCGACGGAAACCATGAGAATCATGCGATTTTAAATGCCATGGAAGTGTGCTGTTGGAATCATGGAAAGGCGCACCGGGCGGGAGAGCGGGTCTTTCATTTGATGCGGGGCGAGCTCTATTCCATTTACGGCGATCATTATTTCGTTTTTGGCGGCGCACGTTCCGTAGACCAGGACCGAAGGGTAGAGGGCGAAAGCTGGTGGCAGGAGGAAGAGCCGTCCGCCGCTGAGCTTTCCTACGGCGAAAAGCAGCTTGCGGAGCATTTGCATGAAATCGATTATGTGATTACCCATGAAACGCCGCTCTTTGCCAGAGAGCCGATTCCGCGGAATAAGCCGATCGACGATGATTATCGGCTTCCGGCGGTGCTGGACGAATGGTATGAGATGGTATCGGAAGGCAAGCGTTTCAAAAAGTGGTACTTTGGGCATATGCACGTTGACCAGGAGATCACCCCGAAGCTGCGGGCGCTGCATGCCGATATCCTGCTGGTTGGGACGGATCAAAAGGTTTTGTGGGCTTAGCGTGCAAGAAGAGAATTGGCGGGTTTTGCAAGTCTGGAAATGAGAGGATTCAGCGGGCTTTGCGGGTCTGGAAACGAGGCCTGCGAGCCGTTTTATTGAATTGCGGGCGGTGGGATTATCATTATCGGTGTACATTGCTTTTGGCAAGCGGAATGGAGGAATGCTCATGTATGGATTAGCTTATGTCGCAGGGATGCTTTTGATCTCTTTGGCAGCTTATGGCGTTGTCCTGGTCAACCGGAAAAACAAACAAGAAGCTTTGACGTTAGGCCTCACGGTTTTTGCCGTGATTGCGGTTTTGGGAATCATCAAGTGGTTTTTTTAAAAATTGCATGATGAAGTTGTGCGCAGGGAAAGAATTGCACGGTAATGCGGACGCTTGATGGCGGGAAAGTCCGCCTGAATGCCGGAAAGGCAGGATCTGGCGGAAACCTTGCGTTTAGCGCAAGCGATCACTTCTTAAACATCGAGTTTTCGTGCTTTGTTTGTGTCCGTTATTCTTTATTTAAACTGCGGGGCGTCGATTCTCGCAGCCGCTATTCTTTGCAACCAGATCCTTGGTTGTGAGTTTTGCGTATTGTTTTTAGTTTGTTGTTATCTTTATTGGTTTCTTTTTTCTTGGTCGATCCCTGGGCGCCGGCTTCCTCCTCGTCGTGTTCTTGAAAAATCCGATCCTTGCTGGTGTTTCTTTCGTATTGGTTTTCGCAACATCCATTGTTGCGTTACTGGACTGTGGATTTTTTCGCATCGGTTTTCGCAAGCTTGATTCTTTTGCAGGTGTGTTTTCTTTCGCAACTCTTTTTATAAATCTAACTTTTTGCTGCTGCGTTCTTTTTTGCCCGGCTTTCCTGCCGTTTTCATTGGAGGGTGCGCGGCTTTCCGATAAAACTGGAAAAAATAATTGACAATAAATGGAAAATGTTATACACTATAAATGTAAAATATTGTAAATAAAAACAGGTAAAAGGGATGGATGCTATGGATTTACGGAAACAGGCAGATCATATCGTGATGCATTTGGTCAATACAGGGCGTAACAGGGGGCTATTGAAAACAGTGCCGCATAAAGATGTGCTGGATCTTTCCATTATATATAGGATGGTTGTGGATCGTGGGAACGGCGGGCTGCGGACGATCTTGATAACGAATGCGGTGTCAGAAAAACTAGGGCTTAGCCAAAATGAAATTAGCCTGCTGGCTTATCGGAATACTGTGCGGATGTTTCCCCTGGAGCTTTTTAAATGCTCCGACCGTCTTTATATGATGACCAACAGCGCTAAGCTGCATGGCGCGGCGGTCATGGTTTACAAGGGCGCAATTAAGAAACTATCCCAGCGGCTGGGCGGAAACTTGTTTATCATCCCCAGTTCTGTCCATGAGGTGATGGTCGTTTCGGAAACTAGTGTTGATTTGGGTTTTCTGTTACAGGCTTTATCGGAAAACAACAGGTCGCATATAGAAAAGCAGGAAGTGTTGTCAGATCATGTGTATTGCTATGATCAAAAGCGGAATGTGATTGGGATCGCGTCTTCTTCTGCCCGGCCGTTTCGGACAGAATTGAAAGGCGGCGCAAATGTTGGTTTCTTTCGGCCAGCACCGGCAGGAAGCTTGGCTGATACGCAATGCGGGCCGGTCACGGCAAGCGTTCTGAAAACGCCGCCATGTGGACCATCGCCGGCAGGCGGGCTAAATGCTTCGCCGTTTGAACGATCATCGGCAGCCGTTTCATCTGCGCCGCCATTTAAGGCGGCGTTCCCGGGCGTTTCCAATATGCCGTTATTTGCTGCGCCGCCTGCGAGCGGTTCAAAAAAACTTGATAAAACAGGAAAAGCATTGTAATATATAGGTTGTGTTTATTGATAATCAATACGAAGAGGTATAGAAATATGGAAAGAAAAATAGGTACAGTGTCGAGAGGAATCCGTTGCCCCATTATCCGGGAAGGCGATGATTTGGCGGATATCGTAGTAGATAGCGTGCTGGATGCGGCGGCGAGCGAAGGATTTGCGCTTCGGGACAGGGATATCATATCGGTAACGGAGTCGGTCGTAGCAAGGTCGCAGGGGAATTATGCGTCGGTGGATGCGATCGCCAGGGACGTTAAAGCGAAGCTTGGCGGTGGTACGATCGGCGTGATCTTCCCGATTCTTTCAAGAAATCGTTTTGCCATCTGTTTAAGGGGGATTGCCAGAGGCGCGGAAAAAGTCGTGCTCATGCTCAGTTATCCAAGCGATGAGGTGGGAAATGCGCTCGTGAGCTGGGATCAGATCGATGCGGCGGGCATTAACCCGTATAGCGATGTGCTGGATATTGAAAAATACCGCACTGCGTTTGGGGAAAACCTGCATCCGTTCACGGGCGTGGACTATGTCCAGTATTACAGCAGCCTGATCCGGGAGGAAGGCGCTGAGGCAGAGGTGGTTTTCGCCAACCAGCCGCAAGAGATCCTTCGCTATACGAAAAAGGTTTTGGCTTGCGATATTCACACGAGGGAAAGAAGCAAGAGAATCTTGAAAGCACATGGGGCAGAGCTTGTGTTCGGCCTGGATGATATCATGACTGCATCGGTTGATGGAAGCGGGTATAACGAACGTTTCGGGCTTTTGGGGTCTAATAAATCCACGGAAGCTTCCGTAAAGCTGTTCCCGCGGGATTGCACTGATTTGGTGCTTGCAATCCAAAAACAGATTCTCGATCGGACGGGAAAGCACGTCGAAGCCATGGTATATGGAGACGGTGCGTTCAAAGACCCGGTAGGCAAGATTTGGGAATTGGCAGATCCATGCGTTGCGGTGGCGAATACGGAAGGCTTAGAAGGCACGCCGAACGAATTGAAACTGAAATACCTGGCTGACAATGACTTTAAGGATTTAAGCGGGGAAGCTCTGAAAGAAGCTATCTCGAAGCGGATCAGGGAAAAGGACGGAAGCCTTGTTGGAAAGATGGAATCGCAGGGAACGACGCCGAGACGGCTGACGGATTTGATCGGTTCTTTGTGTGATTTGACCAGCGGTTCTGGGGATAAGGGGACGCCGGTTATTTTGATCCAAGGTTATTTTGATAATTATACGACAAATATATGAGTTGTTTTATTAAGTTTTGGCATTTATTGCCGATAGGAATTATAATGAAACTATAATTTTTCAAAGGAGGGATACCATGGACATTAATGCTGGTATGTATAATATTGGATCATCCTATGATGCTGCGAGGACGACAGCTTATAAGACAGGCGCAGAGGATAAAGTACAGGATGCGAAGGATAAGGAGCATGGGAAGGACAGTACCATCAATAATCCTGTCAAGGACAATTCTGACCGGGTTGAGTTCAGCAAGGAAACGCGCGTTACGACTGAAATGACGGAGCAGGATAGGGCAGAACTGATCAGGAGTCTCAAGGCGGATCAGGAAAACCAGATGAACCGTTTCATGAACATGATGACGGGAATGTTCCAAAAGCAGGGAATCACTGGCCTTACAGCAGGAAGCGATGCATTTTGGCAGACGATTGCCAGCGGTAATTTTACCGTGGATGCTGCAACGAAGGCTGAAGCGCAGAATGCGATATCCGAAGATGGGTACTGGGGCGTGAAGCAGACATCCCAGAGGCTGTTTGATTTTGCAAAGGCTCTGGCAGGCGATGATGTGGACAAGATGCGTGAGATGCAGGATGCGATGTATAAGGGATTTGAAGCCGCAGAAAAATCCTGGGGGAAATCCCTGCCTGGCATTAGTTACCAGACGAGGGATGCTGCCGATGCGCTCTTCGATGAGTATTATGCGAATGCATCGGGCAAGAGCGCGGCTGCTGCAAGCGTGAACAAGGGTTCTACGAACACGATGGCAACTGCATAGTTTATTTACAGGAAAATATGAAACCCCCGCTTCCCGTAGGGAGGCGGGGGTTTTTCTTTTGCCGATTAAAACATGATGGTTATAAGGTGATTTTATGAACGAGGGCGTGTCATTAAAACGAACGATGGTACAGGCGGCGCATTGCGCATTCCCCTATACCATTCCGATTTTTGCGGGGTTTTGGTTTTTGGGGCTGACCTATGGGGTCTACATGAATGTAGCAGGCTTTAGCGTTCTTTATCCCATGCTGATGAGCCTTACGATCTTTGGAGGCTCTCTTGAGTTTATCGCCGTGAATATGATGCTCTCTGCCTATGCCCCTGTCCAGACGCTGATGGTCGCATTTGTGGTGCAGGCACGGCATTTATTTTATGGGATTTCCATGCTGGATCAATTCAAGGGAATGGGGTTCAAAAAGCTTTATCTAATTTTTGGAATGTGTGACGAGACGTTTTCTATCAATTATTCCGCCGAGATCCCTGAACATATAGACCGGGGATGGTTTATGTTCTTTGTGACACTGCTAAATCACTTTTATTGGGTTTCCGGCGCGACCATTGGCGGACTTTTGGGATCGCTGATACCATTCCATGCAGAAGGGCTGGAATTTGTGATGACGGCGATGTTCGTCGTTATATTCCTTGAACAATGGTTTAAAGAAAAAAAGCACTATACGGCGGTCATAGGGCTTGGCGCTTCCGCGCTTTGCCTTGTGATTTTCGGTGCGGATTCTTTTATGATCCCAAGCATGATTTGCATCCTTTGTTTGTTGACGGCGTTCCGCAAGCCGATCGAAAGGACTGGTGGGTTGCAATGATGTTAACGCAACAGGTTATGACGATTGCGCTCTGCGTTCTCGGCACGATGGCGATGCGATTTTGCCTTTCCTGGTGTTTTCTGCGAAGAAGCCTACGCCGAAATACATCCAGTATCTAGGAAAAGCGCTTCCGGCGGCGATTTTCGGTATGCTGGTGGTATATTGCCTAAAAAATGTTTCGTTCTTATCGGGCAGCCATGGCCTGCCTGAGCTGGCGGCGATCGTTGTGGTCGTCTGCCTTCACCTATGGAAGCGGCAGATGCTGCTGTCGATTGCGGGCGGTACGGCTTGTTATATGTTGCTCGTACAGTTGATTTTTTAAAAGGAGAAAAGCAATGCGAATCTGCATCTTGATGGGCAGCCCGCGGAAAAACGGCAATACAGCCGGGCTGTTGCGTCCGTTTATGGAAGAAATGGAAATGAAGAATTGTGAATGCAGCCTGGTCTGGCTGTATGATAAGAATATCCATCCATGCTGTGCTTGCCGCATCTGCCAAAATGACTGGTCTGGGTTCGGTTGCCCGCAGGAGGATGATATGCAGGAAATCTTTGAATGCGTTTTATCTTGCGATTTGCTGGTTCTGGCTACGCCGATCTACGCATGGTATTGTACTGCGCCGATGAAAGCTGCGATGGACAGGCTTGTTTATGGGATGAATAAATACTATGGAGAAGAAAAAGGTCCGTCTATCTGGGCAGGGAAAAAGGTTTCGTTAATTGCGACTTGTGGGTATCGGCCGGAAAAAGGGGCTGACTTGTGGGAACAGGGGGTCATCCGCTACTGTAAGCATTCCGGCTTGCAGTATATGGGTATGCTTGTGGAACGGGATCTGGGATATAAGGCTGTATTTATGGATGATGAGAAGGAGCTGCACGCAAGGCAATTTGCAGGCAAACTGGTAACGCTTTGATTTGGCAGGATTTAGGGAACAGAGGGGGTTGTGAAGCGAAGTCGAAAGTGGGCGGGGCGGAATCAAAGCATTCTTTCGTGTATATGGTGGATAATTCAAGGCGGCGTTTCGCAAGGCGTTTTTTGAATTATATTTGGATTATGGAAAACCCCGAAAGCG
This sequence comes from uncultured Eubacterium sp., assembly GCA_946555345.1. Lineage (GTDB taxonomy): Bacteria > Bacillota > Clostridia > Peptostreptococcales > Anaerovoracaceae > Lentihominibacter. Next base: position 103,176 of record CAMNSS010000004.1, read on the forward strand.
ATATTCCTTGTGTTTTAAAAACGCTTGCCGGTTGGGGCAGCCCCATGCGGCAAGCGTTCTTGTTTTTTGGTGGCGGGAAGCGTTCGCGATCTATTTGTTTTTAAAATCAGCGGCTCTTTTTTCCAGAAAAGCAGTCATTCCCTCTATCCGGTCATCCGATCCGAAGGAAACGCCGAAAGCTTCGCTTTCCAGCGCCACGGCAGTAGCGGTATCCAGCATGATGCCGTTGTTGATGGCGGCTTTTGCTCCTTTCACTGCGATCGGTGCATTTTTTATGATTTTCTTCGCAATTTTTTCACATGTTGGAATTAATTCTTCCGGTGCGACTACTTTTTCCACGAGGCCGATCCGCAACGCTTCGTCGGCTTTGATGTAATCTCCAGTCAATATCATGTACTTGGCCATGCCTTTTCCAGCAAGGCGGGGAAGCCTCTGCGTTCCGCCAAAGCCCGGGATGATCCCAAGGCCGGCTTCCGGCTGTCCGAACTGCGCTTTTTCCGAGGCGATGCGGATATCGCATGCCATTGCCAGTTCGCATCCGCCGCCCAAAGCAAATCCGTTGATTGCGGCGATCACGGGTTTTCCCATGGATTCAATGGCCGTTATGATCTGTGACCCGCGCCTGATCGTTTCGTAGCCCTCTACGCCGGTCATTTTTACCATTTGCGCGATATCTGCGCCTGCGACGAAGGCCTTCCCTTCGCCAGTCAGGATCGCAACCCTTATTTCAGGATCGCTATCGATCGTTTGAAAAACCGATTGCAGCTCGTCGAGCACCTCGGTGGAAAGTGCGTTCATGGCTTTCGGCCTGTCGATCGTGACATAAGCGATTTGTTCTTTCGTTTCATACCTTAACGTTTCATACATAGCACATACTCCCTTTCATATTGTAATATATTTATGTTATTGCTTTTAGCTGGCGGTTTTCTGCCAGCCGTTTGTCAGTTTTTTTTAAGTTGCCTCATTGTAAATTTCCTGCTGGCGGCTTTCCGAAGCTTGGCGGCAAAAAAATTTGGTTTTATGCGGTGGTTTTCTGGTGTTTTGCCGCTGGCTTTCGTCCAGTTCATTGTTGGTTCATTCTCAAGCTTGCGCCTGGTTCATCTGGCGGTTTTCCGCTGTCTTGCAGTCAGCAGCCTTGTTAAAAATTTTTTCTTTCGGCTCATTATCGGTGTTTTCGGCATTTTGCCTGCCCGTGCACTTTTCGCCATCTGTTAGTATTCCTGCCTGTCCGGTTTATTCGCTAGACTGCCTTCCGGCTTGCCGCCTGCCAGCGTCCCATTCTTTTCTGCCCGCCCGTGCGCTTTCCGCATCGGCTTGGCAAGGTTTGCCCCGCATGCCGGAAACGTTTCTGCCGGTCCTTGCGTTTTCCTGCGGAAAGCGCTTCCATTTTTCATCAAATTACCAGCAAAAGAAATGAATGATTACACTATTTTAATATCCTGTATTTGGTTTGTCAATATGCCTAAATTGTAAAAAAATGCAAGATAAAACGGCTTTTAAATTTCCTGTAAAATTAATACAAAAAAGGAATTAAAATATATAAAAAATATACAATATACGATATGAAATGCATCTTGACAGAGGACTGTCTTTATCATAGAATAATGAGGTGAATGTAAGTATAAGTAAGCAAAAATTAAAGGAAAGTTTAGGAGGATAGACAATGGACTTTAAATTATCAAAGACACATTTGCTTCAGCAGGAAATGTATCGCAGATTTGCAGAAAATGAAGTAAAACCATTGGCAGAAGAAATGGATGAAACAGAAGTTTACAACCAGGAACTGCTTGCAAAGCTGCACAAGTACGGACTGATGGGTATTCCTTATTCTAAGGAATACGGCGGCGTAGGCGGTGACTACCTGAGCTATGCGCTGTGCATGGAAGAAGTTTCAAAAGTAGACGGAAGTACTGGTATTACAATTTCTGTGCATACTTCACTTTGCTGCTCCTGCATCGATTCTTTCGGTACGGAAGAACAGAAGCAGAAATTCTTAAGGCCGCTGATTGACGGCTCCAAGACCGGATGCTTTGGCCTGACAGAGCCGAATGCTGGATCGGATGCTGCTGGACAGCAGACGACGGCTGATTACGATGAAGCGACAGACGAATATGTTATCAATGGCGGTAAGATATTCACGACGAACTCTGGCTTCGCTGATACGAATATCTGTTTTGCCCTTACCGACAAGAAACTGGGAACGAAGGGTATCTCCGCATTCGTAGTTCCTTTGAAGGACGACGAAGGCAACCGTACTCCTGGCGTAACCGTAAGTGAAAACATCAAGAGAATGGGTATCAGGGCTGCTTCCAACTGCGAAGTTTCCTATGAAAACGTAAGAGTGCCCGCTGCAAACAGGCTGGGTAAAGAAGGACAGGGCTTCAAGATCGCGATGAAGGCGCTCGACGGCGGAAGAATCGGTATTGCCGCACAGTCTGTCGGACTGGCACAGGGCGCACTGAACGAAGCGCTTTCCTATGTAAAGGAAAGAAAGCAGTTCGGAAGGCCGATTACTGCATTCCAGACGACGCAGTTCAAATTAGCTGATATGCAGACGAAGATCGATGCTGCAAGGCTTCTCACCTGGAGAGCGGCATGCGTGAAAGACGCTGGCGAAAACTACGGTCCTGCTGCTGCAATGGCTAAGTTATTTGCTTCCGATGTTGCCAACCAGGTTTGCCGTGAAGCGGTACAACTGATGGGCGGATACGGATACTGCAGAGAATATCCGGTTGAAAGAGCATTGAGAGATGCGAAGATTACCGAAATCTATGAAGGTACATCAGAAGTTATGAAGATGGTTATCTCAGGATCAATGAAACTTAAGTAGTGTGAAAGGAGAAGAGTAACGATGAAAATAGTAGTATGCATTAAGCAGGTTCCGGACACAAACGAAGTTAAGCTGGATCCTAAAACGAATAGATTAATCAGGGATGGTGTTCCAAGCATCATCAACCATGACGATAAGTCAGGAATTGAAGCGGCTTTGCAGCTGCGTGAAAGAGTTGGCGGCACGGTAACGGTAGTCTGCATGGGACCTCCGCAGGCTGACGTAGCGCTGAGGGAAGCGCTGGCTATGGGCTGTGACGATGCTTATCTGCTGTCCGCAAGGGAATTTGGCGGATCAGACACATGCGCAACGGCTATCATCATTTCCGCTGCATTGAAGAAGATCGGATATGATATCGTATTTACTGGCAGACAGGCTATCGATGGTGATACTGCGCAGGTAGGACCGCAGATCGCTGAAAACCTGGGAATCCCGCAGGTATCATACACGGAAGAGCTGATCGATGTTGATGATAAGAGCATCACGGTTAAGAGACAGTATGAAGACAGATACCACATCATCGAAGTGAAGCTTCCTTGCCTCCTGACTGCAATCCAGGAGCTGGCTGAACCGAGATATATGCACGCTGGCGGCGTTATCGACGCTTATGCAAAGGATATTACCGTATGGGGATTCGATGATTTGAAAGATGTAATCAACCCTGACCACATCGGTCTGGACGGATCACCGACAAAGGTAGTAACATCCTTCGGTAAGATGCCTAAGGGCGCAGGAACGAAACTGGACGTTACTCCTGATGAAGCAGTCGCTGCTATCATCGCCAAGATGGAAGAAAGACACATCATTTAATGGGAGGAGTTGTAAAGAAATGAGTAAAGATATTTATGTAGTAGCAGAACAGAGAGATGGCAATATCGCTAAGGTTACTCTGGAACTGCTGGGTGAAGCAACAAAATTAGCTGGAGAACTTGGCGAAAAGGTTTATGCTGTTCTCATGGGCGATAAGATTAAGGATAAGGCACAGTCCCTGATCGAAGCAGGCGCTGACGGCGTAGTCGTAGTAGAAGACCCGATGCTGGCTGAATACGTGACAGAGCCTTATACGAAGGCGCTGACAGCTGTCATCAAGAATTACGACCCGAACATCGTGCTGTATGGCGCTACTTCTATCGGACGTGACCTCGCGCCAAGAGTGGCAGCAAGGGTACATACAGGACTGACTGCTGACTGCACGCGTCTCGATGTAAACATGGACAATTACTTTGAATTTCTGAAAGCAACATCCAATGCAGACACCGAAGCAATCGGCAAGAGGCTGGGCATGGATGATATGAACCTGAAGATGACGAGACCTGCTTTCGGCGGTAACGTAATGGCTACGATCAGATGCGCAAACCACAGACCGCAGATGGCTACCGTAAGGCCTGGCGTAATGAAGAAATTAGAGCCACAGGCAGGCAAGAAGGGAACCGTTGAAGAATTCAAGGTTGATTTCGTTCCGGAAGACATGAACGTAGTGATCAAGGAAGTTGTTCGGGAAACGAAGAAAGCCGTTGATATTACAGAAGCAAAAGTTCTCGTATCGGGCGGCAGGGGAATCGGTTCTCCTGAATACTTCAAAGAGCTGCAGGTTGTCGCAGACCTTCTGGGCGGCGAAATTTCATCCTCTCGTGCAAATGTTGACGCTGGCTGGATCGCAAGGGACAGACAGGTTGGACAGACAGGAAAGACGGTTCGCCCGGATCTGTACATGGCTTGCGGTATTTCCGGCGCAATCCAGCACATCGCAGGTATGGAAAACTCGGAGTGCGTAATTGCGATCAACAAGAACGATACAGCAGCGATCTTCGAAGTAGCTGACCTGGGTATTGTCGGCGACGTGAAAGTGATCATTCCGAAGCTGCAGGAAGCGCTGAAGAAGTACCAGGAAGAAAATAACTAGTCCGATCGGTATTGATTGCGTAAGCATAAAATATTTTAGAAAATCAGAGGATGCACATAGGAGCTTTGGCGCTTCATCGTGCGTCCTCTTTTTCTGTTTACAAACACTGCTGGCTGCGCCGGTGGAGCATAATTGCGGGCTGGAGCGGCTGTTGCGCGTATTGTCATTTTCTCAGTAGCGAATCGGAAGTTCAGGCGACGTGAAGCAATGCTGTGCTGACGGATTATTTTTTGACAGAATCATTGCGGAACGGTTGAAAGCGGGTGAAAAAGCAGGAATAAGTTAAAGAAGGGGTGAAAGTCCGCCCGGGGATGCTAAAAAGCTGCGCCCCATTTTCTGACTCTTTCGTTTATTCTAAAAGAAGAGGAGGAGAAAAATATGGAAAAAAGGAATTTATCGTCGAAAAAACGGAGTGGGCGCTGGGATTTGCAGGCATTGTGCTTTACGGAATTTGTGAAACTTTGGGAGGTAGCGGGCATATGAATCAAGAATGTTTTCAACGGGTATCGCTCGTATTATCCGAACTAGGGTTCACGATTAATTATGCGGGTTTCAATTATGTGGCTTATGCTGTTTCGCTCTGCATGCAGGAGCCTGACCGCTTATTGCTTGTGACAAAATGGCTTTATCCCGATGTAGCCAGAAGATATCATACAAGCCCTGCGTGCGTGGAGAGAAACATCCGTACGATCTGCAAGCTTTCCTGGGAACGAAACCCGGCGCTTGTCCGTGAAATGGCAAGGCATCCATTGACCGAAAAACCATCGAATACAGAGCTGATCGCAATTTTGACGACGTACCTTTCTGCTGAAAATGATCCAGATGCAGAGCAGGGGCATCAGTTAAGCATGCCGTTGAAGGAGAATTGGTGAAGCTGCCTGACCGCTAGATATGCGGTTAAGGCATTGGGCGGAATTGCCAAGCAGCGGCTATCTGGCAAATCGAAACATTGTAAAATAAGAAATGGATTGGAGCGGGAGATGTTTGCCCAAAAAGTAAATATCTCTTTTTCAATTTTTGTAGATATCTTTTCATAATAATGCTAGAATGGGAAGGACATATTGACAGGAGGAGAAAGATGCGGGTTATAGCGGGAAAATATAAGGGCAGGCGGCTGGAAACCCCGGCGGATTACGCCATCAGGCCGACCACCGATAAGGTAAAGGAGGCTCTTTTTAGCATATTGACGGAAAAAATATGGGCAAGCAGGGTGCTGGACCTCTTTTCAGGGACGGGTGGCCTGGGACTCGAAGCGCTCAGCAGGGGTGCGCAAGCCTGCGTTTTTGGCGATCACTCCAAGGAAAGCCTGCGGCTGATCCGTGCGAATATCGCCCACTGCAAGGCGCAGGAAGGCGCGCAGGTCGTGCCGGGGGATTTTCGGAAGACGCTGGGAAGCCTTACGGGGCAGTTCGATATCATCCTGTTGGACCCTCCTTATGGGCGCAATTTTCTGTTGCCTGCCTTTGAGCTGATCAGGCGGCAGAAACTTTTGGCCGCTGACGGCGTGATCGTTGCCGAACACAGGAAAGAAGAGGCGCTCGCCGAGGCGCTTTGCGGATTTTGCAAGATAAAAGAACGAAAATACGGCATCATTAAGTTATCGATATATCAGCAGGATATCGTTGAATCCGGCCTGTAAACGTGATATACTGGACAAGTATCAGTGGAGGAATGACAAATGCAGACCAAAGCCCTTTATACGGGTTCTTTTGATCCGTTGACCAATGGACACTTAAATATCATCGAACGGGCGGCTAAGCTATACGATGAATTGACGATCGGCATCATCGTAAATCCATCCAAAAAAGCCATGTTCTCCCTGGAGGAACGAAAGCGCATGATCGCAGAAACCCTGCGGCATTTGGATAACGTCCGGGTGGATTGCTTTTCGGGGCTTTTGGCGAATTATGTAAATGATAATGGATTTAATGTGGTGGTAAGGGGGCTTAGGGCAGCCATGGATTTTGAATATGAGATCCAGATGGCGCAGATGAATGCCCGTCTTTTTGATAAACAAGTGGAAACAGTATTCCTGATGACAGATCCAGGCTATTCCTTCATCAGCTCAAGCATGATCAAGGAAGTATATTCCCTGGGCGGTTCGATAGAAGGGCTGGTTCCTGAAACAATACGAAGCAATATGGACAGGCGCAAAGGATAGATAACAGGAGGTCGTTATGAGGGTTTTAGAACTTTTGGAAGAAATTGAAGAAATTATTGATACTGCCGCAGGGTTTCCCCTTACCGGCAAAATCATGGTGGATTCCCAGGAACTTCTCGAAATCGTAAGGGAAATCAGGGCGGAGCTTCCGGATGAGATCCAGCAGGCACAGTGGATTAAGAATGAAAGGGAGCGGATTATTGCGGAGGCGAAAACGCAGTACGAGGCGGTGATCGACGATGCGCAGAAGCAAGCCGAGAACCTGGTCGAAAATAACGACATCACACATAAAGCCAAGGTCAGGGCGGATGAACTGATGAAGGTTACGGAGAACACGGCGAAGCAGCTTAAAATCGGTACATACGAATATTTGGACAGCATTCTCTACAGCTTCCAGGGCAAGATGGAACATCTGAGTTCCATTTATTTCGGGGAAATGTTCACCAATATCGAGAAAGCGTTTGACGATATCAATTCAGCGCTTGCGGCCAACCGGGACGAACTCAAGGATATGGCTTACAGGACGCAGATGAACGCAGATGAAATGCCGGAGCCTTCCCCGCTGCCGGATAGCGAAAAGAAATAACGCTTTGGGCATACCGCATACAGGGCGGGCGGCATATCGCATGGGCGGCACAAGCATAAGCGGCATGCGGTGCAGGAAGCATACAGCGGCGCAGCGGGGCTGGCACAACAACGCACCTAGTATTAGCAGCGCAGGCGGCATCAGCGCATCTAGCGCCCGTGAACGAGATTATCATATATCCATGGTTTATGAATAAAATAGACCATGGATATTTTTAGATTGGGAAAAAAGAAAATATTAGCGGCTGCTTTCCTGACGCTTAGCTGTTGCTTGCTCATGGTCATATTTCCTACGACGGCGTTATATTCGGCCAGGAAAGGCATATCCCTCTGGCTTGGCAATGTACTCCCGGCATTGCTGCCCTTCTTTATATGCGCGAATTTTTTGCAAAACATAGGCGTGATACGTTTCCTGAAATCCGGGGTGTTCCCTTTCGCTATGAGCGTGCTTTCGGGTTATCCCATGGGAGCGAAAATCATCGGCGACCTAAAAAGGGGAGGGGAAATTTCCCTCAATGAAGCCAGGCGGCTGATGAGCTTTTGCAATACGTCCGGCCCTGCGTTCATGGTAGGGGCAGTCGGCGCTGGGATGCTGGGTTCCGGAACGCTGGGCGGCATTATCGCTATTGCCCATTACGCCGGGGCGCTGATCAACGGCATGGTATATGGCAGGATCATCGGGGCAGAAGGCGGTGTGCAGATGATGAAAGCCGCCCCGGCCGATAAAGGAATGCAGGAATCCTTTACAGAGGCTATCTTGATGTCCTTTAAGTCCCTGGGCATCGTCCTGGCATATATCGTGCTGTTCATGTTTGTCACGGATTTGTTGCATTTGAGCGGGGTGTTGTCCCTGTTTTCCGGCCAGGCGGTTCGTGCGCTCATCAAGGGTTTTTTTGAAATGACCGTGGGATGCGGCGCAGTAGCGGAATGCACGGCGCTCACGGGAAGCATGAAGTGCATCCTGTGCTCCTTTATCATGTCCTGGGGAGGTCTTTCGGTTATGGGGCAGACGATGAGTATGCTATCGGGGACAGGGGTTTCCATGGGCTATCTCTTTCTCAGCAAGCTGACGCATGCACTTTTTTCCGCCGCGACGGCTTTTGTCATCACGCTGTTTGTGTTATGATAGTGCCATGAAGATATTGGGGATCATAGCGGAATATAATCCGTTTCACAATGGGCATAGATACCACATAGAAGAGTCCCGCAGGCGCACGGGCGCTGATTGCGTTGTTGCGGTGATGAGCGGAAGTTTTACCCAGAGGGGGGAGCTTGCGGCTTTGGATAAGTGGGCGAGAAGCCGCCTCGCTGTGGAAAACGGCGTGGATCTGGTTCTGGAGCTGCCTTTCCTATTTGCGTGCAGCAGGGCGGAAACCTTCGCGGCAGGCGCAGTGGACATTCTTCGGGCGATGGGGGCGGACTGGATTTCCTTCGGCAGCGAAAGCGGCGACCTTGCACAGCTTTCAGAGGTTGCGGCGGAGCTGGCACAGCACGGGCAAGAGCTTTCTGCAAAGCGCGGGGAGCTGATGCAGACAGGCTGTTCCTTTGCCAAGGCCAACGAGCTGGCGGTGCAGGCGGCATTGGGGGCGGACAAGTCCCGCTTGTTGCTTGCGCCGAACAATATTCTGGCGCTGGAATACCTGAAACGGATTTTCTATTGGCAGGAGCAGGGCAGTGCGCCTATGCCGGTGACCGTAAAACGCTATGGCTCCGGTTATCTGGAGGTGAATGAACGCATGGGATTTGCCGGGGCGTCCGCAATCCGCGCGATGAAGGCGCACAGCGAGTTTGCCGCCTATGTGCCGGAAAATGTGGCGGATGCGCTGGCGGAGGCTTTTGAACGTGGCTGGACGCCGGAGCATGCGCAGGAGCGGCTTTTCCAATTTTTGCGGGTGGAACTCGTCAGGAACGGGGCGGAGGAGCTTTCCCGCATTTACTGCATGGGGGAGGGGCTTGAAAACAAGCTGAAAAAGGAAATTGTCCATGCGGAAAGTTTTCAAGGGCTGCTATCGGCGGCCGTTTCGAGGCGGTACACGGAGGCTGCTGTGCGGCGGATTTTCGTCTATACGCTGTTGGCGTTAAAGGAGCGCGAGCCAAAGCGCAATCTCTATGCGCGGGTGCTGGCATTTAACGATGTGGGGCGAAAATGCCTGCGCTCCGTGAAAAAACGGGAAGAAAGGCAGATCCCGGTCATCACCAACATCAACAAGGATTACGATGCTTGTAAAGCGGCGGGGCGGACGCTGCATTACGATATCCTGGCGGCAGATCTGTACAATATCCTCTACGACAGGGATTTATACCGCTTTTCCGATAAGGTTGTAAAGCCGTATGCAGGGCGTGGATGCCGCAGGTGACGGTGCATAAGATATGCATTTCGTTTGAAGAAGATATGCGGGACGGACGCCGCCCATGCTGCTGATGGCTCACAGGGTATGCGTTTCCTGGGAAGAAAACGCACGAAAATGCGGGGGAACGCAGATGCGGGAATGCAATCGATGCAGCAGGCTTTCCCACGGGAACACCGCTGATGGAAATGCGGGGCGCAGAATGCAGATTAGAATAAAAATTAAGGTTTTTCTGCTCCCATGGGCGATTTGAAATGTAAAGCCCTTGAAAAAAAACGCTTGGAAGAGTATAATGAATGCTAGTGATTGTTACGGTACTGCCGTAATGAAACATTTCGGAAAGCCTGCTGCGGCAAGCTTGTTTATGATAACAGCACAGTTATATTTCAAATATGGAGGATTTGTAAATGAAAGTTTTAGTAATTAACTGCGGTAGTTCATCCTTGAAGTATCAGGTTTTGGATATGACCAACGAAGTACTTCTCTGCAAAGGCCTTGTTGAAAGAATCGGCATGGAAGGCTCCGTCATCACGCACACCAAGATGGATTGTGAGAAATTCCAGCTGATCGTGCCGATGGAAGACCATAAGGATGCGATTTCACACGTCCTGATGGCGATCCAGGATGAAAACCACGGCGTAATCAAGAACATGAGCGAGCTCGGCGCGGTAGGGCATCGTGTTGTGCACGCAGGTGAAAAGTTTGCGCATTCGGTTTTGATCGACGATGCGGTTGTTGCGGCTTTGGAAGAGTGTATCGATTTAGCGCCGCTTCATAACCCGCCAAACCTTCTCGGTATTGCAGCGTGCAAGGAGTTGATGCCGGACACGCCGATGGTAGGCGTATTCGATACGGCGTTCCACCAGACGATGCCGCCTGAATCCTACATTTATGCGCTTCCTTATGAGTACTATGAAAAGTACGGCGTAAGAAGATACGGCTTCCACGGGACGAGCCATAAATACGTGGCGGAGCGGGCTTCCGACATCCTCAACGTAAACCTGGACGACTTGAAACTGATCACGTGCCACCTGGGCAACGGCGCTTCCGTATCGGCCATTAAGCGCGGCAGGTGCATCGATACCTCCATGGGCTTCACGCCGCTTGAGGGATTGGTAATGGGAACGAGGAGCGGTGATATCGATCCGGCGATCGTAACATACATCAGGGAAAAAGAAGGGCTGGATCAGGGCGTTGCCAACGAAATCCTCAACAAGCAGTCCGGCGTTTTGGGAATTTCCGGCGTTTCCAGCGATTTCCGCGATCTGGAAGTTGCAGCAGAGGAAGGCAATGAAAGGGCGCTTTTGGCGCTGAAAGTATTTGCGCACAAGGTTCGGTTCTACATCGGCGCATACATTGCGGAAATGAACGGCGTGGATGCGATCGTGTTTACGGCGGGCGTCGGCGAAAACGACATTTCCATGCGTGATATCATCTGCAATGACCTCGGAAACCTCGGCATTAAGCTCGACTTGGTTAAGAACAAGGTAAGGGGCAAGGAAATGATCATCTCCAGGGATGACTCCAAGGTGAAGATCATCCTGATTCCGACCAATGAAGAGCTGATGATCGCAAGGGATACTTATCGCATCGTTTCCGGCCGTTAAATTTTGCGTTTTACAAAATAGTGGTTGACAAATAACACCATGCGACGGTATACTTTAAGAGTTGCAAATTATTCGCAGGAAAACTCCTGCTGAACGGAACATAGACACAAAGGAGCAAAAGGAGGTGTAAATATGGCAGTACCTAAGAGAAGAACGTCAAAAGCGAAGAGGGATATGCGAAGAGCGCAGAACATGAAGAAAAAAGCGCCTGGGCTTTCCATTTGCCCGCAGTGCCACGAGCCAAAGCTTCCGCACAGAGTTTGCCCGAACTGTAACTACTACAACGGAAAAGAAATCGTAGCTTCCGAGATGTAGGTTATGGGCTGAGGGAAAAAGCAAGTGCTTATGAGAGCAGCATCTTTTGGGATAGCTTTTGAAAAGATGGACGTTATCGGGGCAGGACAATTCGTCCTGCTCCGTTTTTCATCCTTGCTTTGGCGGAACTGCTCAAAGCTTGCTTATCATTTTTGCGGGACTATCCGGTTAGGTCGCGCGAAACAGAAAACACATCGACAAGGGGGCGAGAATATGTTATTCATTGAATATCCGAAATGCTCGACATGCAAGAAGGCGAAGAAACACCTGGAATCGTTGGGCCTGGACTTTGAGGACAGGCATATCGTAGAGCAAAACCCGACTGCTGATGAATTGAAGCAATGGATTGCACAGAGCGGCTATCCGGTCAAGAAATTCTTTAATACCAGCGGCGTGAAGTACAGGGAACTGGGACTTAAGGACAAACTGCCGGAGATGAGCGAAGCGGAGCAGATCGCATTGCTGGCTTCCGACGGGATGCTGGTAAAGCGGCCGATCCTGGTTGATGGCGATAGAATCCTGGTCGGATTTAAGGAAAAGGAATGGAGCTTTGGTTGATTTTGTTAAGTTTTATTGACATTTCAACGAAATAGGAATATTATAGTACCAATAAAAGGGAGTAGCGGTGCAGGAATGCACGTACGGTATCGTCAGCGCGATGGCCAGCCATCCGGTCCGTAATGAAACAGCGAGACTTTTATTGCATGTTTTATGCAATAAAAGTCTTTTTCTTTTTCGGCTTTTTCAGCCAAAATTGCGTAAAAACATGGCGAGGGAAGATAATATAAGGATGAAAGGAAGTTTCAGCATGAAAGAATTTTATCAGATGACCGCAGAACAGGCTAGAATGCAGGTCAATGGTTCGCTAGAGCCTTTAACGGAGGAACAGGTAAAGGAAAATCGTGAAAAATATGGGCCAAATGCGTTGCTCGAAGGACGGAAGAAATCAGCAGTACGCATCTTTTTAGAGCAGTTTGCGGATTTTCTCGTCATCATCCTCATCATTGCGGCGATCGTGTCGGGGGCGCTGGGCGATGCGGAAAGCGCCATCGTTATCCTGGTCGTGATTACCATCAACGCCATCCTGGGTACGGTGCAGACGCTGAAAGCGGAACAGTCTTTAGACAGCCTGAAAAAAATGTCAGCGCCCGAAGCGAAGGTGTTGCGCGGCGGGCAGTTCGTTAAAATTCCTGCGGCCGATATTACGGTAGGGGATCTGGTAAGCCTGGAGGCAGGCGATTTCGTTCCAGCGGATGGGCGGATTACGGCAAATGCAGGCATGAAGATCGACGAAAGCGCATTGACGGGGGAAAGCCTGGGGGTGGAGAAGGAGCTTGCGGCAATCGAAGGAAAAGCGCCGCTTGGTGATCGGCGCAACATGGTGTATTCCGGCAGTTTCGTCACGTATGGGCGCGGCGAATTCCTGGCAACCTCTATCGGGATGGAGACGGAAGTAGGGAAAATCGCATCGCTTTTGAAAAACACTTCCGAAAAGAAGACGCCGTTACAGGCCAACCTGGATAACTTCGGCAAGAAGCTTTCTATCCTGATCCTTATTTTCTGCGGGATTCTGTTCGCAATCAGCGTCTTCCGGGGAGAACCGGCGGCGGATGCGTTTATGTTTGCTGTCGCGCTGGCGGTGGCGGCAATCCCAGAAGCGTTAAGCTCGATCGTTACCATCGTGCTATCCTTCGGCACGCAGAAAATGGCGAAGGAGCATGCGATCATCAGGAAGCTGCAAGCGGTTGAAGGCTTGGGCAGCGTATCCGTTATCTGTTCTGATAAAACGGGGACTCTGACGCAGAACAAGATGACCGTAGCGGATTATTACGTTTGCGGCAGGAAGGCTGCAGTGGATCAGCTCGATTTAAGCCATGCGGAAGAATTGCAGCTTTTGCAGGCTAGCATGCTGTGCAATGACGCATCGAAATCATCCGGCAAGGATATCGGCGATCCGACGGAAACCGCCCTCATCGATGTCGGCGTGAGGCTGGAAAGGCCATATGAAACGGAGCGGGCGGAAAACGAGCGAATCGGTGAAATTCCATTTGATAGCGACAGGAAGCTCATGTCCACTTGCCATAAGATGAAAGACGCTTACGGTCCGCGCATTGCAGCGGGCGGCACGGTGATGCTGACCAAGGGTGCAGTTGATGTTCTCTTGAAGCGGGTGACAGAAATACAGACGGCGGAAGGAATCCGGGCAATCGGCCGGGAGGACAGGGAACAGATCGAAGCTTGTAACGAGGGATTTTCCCGAAATGGGCTGCGTGTGCTGGCCTTCGCATATAAAGAGGTTGCGGAAGATTTTCAGCCGGATGTGGCGGATGAAAGCGGCATGGTCTTTTTAGGGCTGGTGTCGATGATGGACCCGCCGCGGGAGGAATCAATGGAGGCAGTCGCAGAGTGCATCAGCGCTGGAATCAAGCCGGTCATGATTACGGGCGACCATAAGGTGACAGCGGCGGCTATCGCCGCAAAGATCGGCATTTTAAAGGATGAATCGGAGGCGGCAGAGGGAGCCGTGATAGATGATATGAGCGATGAGCAGCTGCGGGAATACGTGGAGGGTATTTCGGTCTATGCCAGGGTTTCGCCGGAGCATAAGATCAGGATCGTCCGAGCGTGGCAGGATAAAGGCAATATCGTCGCCATGACTGGGGACGGCGTCAACGATGCGCCTGCTTTGAAACAGGCGGATATCGGCGTAGCGATGGGCATTACGGGAAGTGAGGTTTCCAAAGATGCGGCGGCGATGGTATTGACCGATGATAATTTCGCTACCATCGTCAAAGCGGTGGAAAACGGCAGGAACATTTACCAGAACATTAAAAATTCGATCTTATTCTTGCTTTCGGGCAATTTCGGCGCAATTTTGGCGGTGCTGTATGCGTCGGTGTTTGCATTGCCTGTGCCGTTTGCCCCGGTTCACCTGCTGTTCATCAACTTGCTGACTGACAGCCTGCCAGCGATCGCTTTGGGGCTTGAACCGCACAGCAAGGATTTGATGCGCGAAAAACCGCGCCCAGCGAATGAATCCATCTTAACGAAATCGTTTCTGGCGAAGATCGGCATCGGCGGGCTTTCGATCTGCACGATGACGGTGATCGCCTTCCTGATGGGGCTGAACGGCTGGTTTACGGCAGGCGCACTAGGCGGGGGCGCGCTTTCCGCCAGCACGATGGCGTTTGGCACGCTGTGCATGAGCCGCTTGTTTCACGGGTTTAACTGTAAGTCCGATAAGCCGGTCGTATTTACGAAAGCAGTGGCAAACAATAAGTGGCTGATCGGCGCTTTCGTGCTGGGCATGGCGTTGATTACCTGCGCCTTGTGCATTCCTGCGCTGAGCAGCGTTTTTAAGGTCGTGCCGCTTGGCGTTTCACAGCTTCTGACCGTTTATGGGCTGGCGTTCCTCAACATCCCGGTGATCCAGTTTATAAGCTGGATGCGGACGAGGCGGGTGAAATAGGCGAAAGCGGCTGCTTAGGTGATGCGGATGAAATGGATGGAATAGATTGGCCCGGCTTGGCAAGAGGAGCGGGGGCTGCGCACTAGCAAGGGGCAGGGTTTGCCATATGCGGGCAGCGGGAATGGATGTTACCGCATATCAGGGAGAAAATAGGCATTGCCTCATATATTGGCGGCGTGAAATGATTTTATAACATGAAAAAACCTTCACGGCCTTTGTTTGGGAAACTGGCAAGAGCTGTGAAGGTTTTTTCATGTTTTTATTATGCAACAAAGCCTGTCGCTGAAAAAGAATCGGTCAAGCTGGTTTTGTTCTTTTACGGCAATTTCAAATTCCGAAGATACGGGATTTCATCATCCAGCCGTTATGCGGGCGGGATGAATAGAGCCGGGCTAGCCAGGATGACTTCATTTAGTCTGCCATTTCCTTTAACAGCTCTTCCGCGATCTGGACGGCGTTGGTTGCCGCGCCCTTGCGGATGTTATCGGCAACGACCCAGATATTGAGTCCGTTTTCAACGGAAAAGTCCCTCCTGATCCGCCCGATGTACACTTCATCCGTTCCGGCCGCATCGATGGCGAGCGGGTAGACGTTGTTTTCTACATCGTCCTGCAATATGATGCCGGGCGCATTCCGGAACAGTTCGAAGATGTCGGAAAGCTCAAATGGCTGGGCAAGCTCGATGTTGATGGACTCGCTGTGGGAGTCGAACACGGGAACGCGGACTGTGGTGGCGGTGACGCGGATCTCGTCGTCGCCGAGGATCTTGTGCGTTTCGTTGATCATCTTCATCTCTTCTTTCGTATAGCCGTTTTCGGTGAATACGTCGATGTGCGGCAGGCAGTTGCCGGCAATCGGGTGCGCATAGGCCTGCAGCGGCTCGTCTTTTCCATCAAGTCCATTGCGCAAATCGTTGATTCCTTTCACGCCAGAGCCGGAAACGGCCTGGTAAGTTGAATAAACGACCCGTTTGATTCCGTATTTGTCCTGTAAAGGCTTCAACGCAACCATCGCCTGGATGGTCGAACAGTTCGGGTTGGCGATGATGCCTTTGTTCCATTTGATGTCCTGCGGGTTCACCTCGGGAACGACGAGGGGAACTTCCTTATCCATCCGCCACTGGCTGCTGTTGTCAACGACGGTAACGCCGTGCGCCGCCGCAATCGGGGCGAACTTTGCACTTGTGCCGCCGCCCGCCGAAAAGAGCGCGATGTCGATCGGCTTGTCAAAGGAATGCTCCGTCAGCTCTTCCACGGTATATTCCTTGCCCTTGAAGGGCAGTTTTTTCCCTGCTGATTTGGCTGATGCCATGAAATAGATGTTTTCGAAGGGGAAGTCCCGTTCCGCTAACACCTTTAAAAATGTAGAACCTACAACTCCAGTAGCGCCTACCACTGCAATATTTGGTTTTCTGTTCATCGATAACGACCTCCTGTCTGTTAATCCTTATAATATATTCGGCAAAGCAATATTTCTTTCCATCAATGTGAATGGCGCTTAAATTTTATTATACTATCAGAGCCATGCAAAAGTAAAGGGCGGGAACGAATTTCATGAAAAAACCGTCACAAAGACCACACAAAGATATCGATACTTTGTTATACCATTTTGCGGTGATTTATGGTACAATTTAGTACGTATGAATAAAAGGCAGGGAGGATTTTGGGTATGTCTTATTTTGAATCGATCGTCTTAGGCTTGGCGCAGGGGCTTTCTGAATTTTTGCCAATCAGCAGCTCCGGTCATTTGGCGTTGTTGCAATACTTTTTTGGCGTGAATGCGGAGCAGGTGCTGCCATTTGCAGTGCTTCTGCACCTGGGTACGCTGGTATCGGTCTTTATCGTTTACTGGAAGGACATCGTGGAGCTGGTCAAGGAGCTGGGCGCAGTTTTGAAGGATTTGTTCACGGGCAAAGGCTTGCGGGTCAATGCCAACCCGACGAGGCGGCTGGGGTTCATGATCATCGTGGCAACGATCCCGACGGCGATCATCGGGCTTCTTGGAAACGATATGTTCGCGGCGATGTACCTTTCGCTTCTGGCGATCGGGACGGGCCTTCTGATTACGGGTACGATTCTTTTTATCGCGGAGAGAATGGGGCGGAACAATAAGACCGTTAAGGAAATGAAGTTCCGGAATGCCCTCTTCGTCGGCATCATGCAGGGCGTGGCGATCTGTCCGGGAATTTCCCGTTCAGGCTCAACGCTGTTTGGTGGTTTGATTTCGGGATTGAATAAAGAGTTTGCTGTAAAATTCGCTTTTCTGATTTCGATTCCTTCGATCCTGGGTTCGGTGATCGTGGAAGCGCCGGATGCGTTTGAAGCGGGAATGGATGCGGCATTGATCGGTCCGGTCTTGGCGGGCGTAGTCGTATCGGCGCTGTCGGGGCTTTTTGCCATCAAGGCGATGATTAAGCTGGTATCCAATAAGCGTTTGATTGGATTTTCCATCTATACATGGCTGCTGGGCGCAGCGGTAATCGTGTATGCCCTTGTGGCAGCGTAGGAAGGAAGTTAGTACGGAGATAGAGGTATATCATGGCAGGGAGCAGGAGGACGCCTGCAAAGAAAGGCGGGCGTAAAACAAAAAATAGCGGTGCGGGGCGAAGCAGCGCGGCACGGGGCGCAGGCGGAAGGACAGGGCGCAGCAAGGCGGCAACAAGTGCGGGTCAAGGCCGCAATGCAGGGACTGCAGGCCGCAGAGAACGCATGGCAGGCGAAGGCGTGAAGGATGAAATCATCGCCATCGTCGTGATTGCTGTCGGTATTTTCCTTGCCGTGGCGTTCCATACGTCGTTTGCCGGGGCGGTCGGCACGGGGCTTTCGCAGTTTTTTAAGGGATTGTTTGGCTTTGCGGCGTATCTGTTGCCGTATTACTTCATCGTATATGGTGTTTTGCTTTTTTTAAAAAAAACCATCCGCGCGGGACTCAAGTCGGCCATGCTGCTGGTAATCATCTTTTTAATGGCTTCCCTGCTCAATTCCGGCAGGTTTATTACGGATGCGGTGCTGGACGAGGGGATGCTCCGCATGGCGGTTCACTATAATAACGGCATGGTCCTCGATGACGGCGGCCTCTTTGGCATGGTGGTTGGCAAGCTGATCGTGAAGCTGATCGGCATTCCCGGCCTTTATATCTTCTCGATCGTCGTTATTGCGGTATGCCTGCTGTTATTGATTAATACGCCGGTGTCGCGATTTTTGGAAAGCGCGCGGGAAAAGAGGGAAAGCCGCGCGGCCGAAAAGGAAGCACGGCGGCAGGAAAAGCAACGGGCGGACGAGCAGCGGCGGCAGCAGATGGATATGCTGCGAATTGGCGGGATGCGGCAGAGGCAGATGGATCAGCCGCAGCCGGACGGCCCGGAGGACTTGACCGAAGGACAGAAAAAGATCTTGGACTATATGCAGGCGGACAGCTTTGCATCAGGGCGGGGTGCAAAAGGCAGGGATGCCTTTGGAAACGGCGCAGAGCCGCTCGGCTTTTCCTTGGGTGAAAATGCGGGGAAGATGGGTTTTTCTTTGGGAGAAGACGCAGGCAGGATGAACCTTTCCCTAGGAGGGGACGAACAGCCGCTGGATTTTTCATTAGGGGAAGATGCGCCGCCACTCGATTTTTCCTTGGGCGAAGAGCAGATGGAGAAGCCTAAACGTAAACGCAGGGAACGGGAAAAAGCGCAGCCAGACTCGAGCGCAAACCTGGCTTCTGATGCGGACATCAATACCGCCGAGGCGGAATCCTTTGCGAGCAAGCCCGTGATTGCAGGCGGCTTTTCCCCGAAAGCGATGGAAGAAAAGCTGACCAAGGCGGAAGCGGAAAAAAGCACGTTAAAGAATGAGGATTTTAATATCACCATCACCTCCTCCGAGAGCTATCAATTCCCGCCGGTCGATCTTCTGAATAAAGCAAAGAGGGATTCCGGGAACAGGCTGGAGGATGAAAACAAGCTGCGGGCCAGGGCAGCCAAGCTGGAGGAAACGCTCAGCAGCTTTAATATTGCGGCCAATGTGACTAACGTCACACAGGGTCCGGCGGTAACCAGGTATGAGGTACATCCGCATAGCGGCGTCAAGGTAAAGAGCATCAAGAACTTGGCGGACGATATCGCATTAAACATGGAAGCGAAAAGCATCCGGATTGAAGCGCCGATTCCGGGAAAACCGGCAGTGGGAATCGAAATCGAAAACGACCGCATCAATATGGTGACGGTACGGGAGATCATCGATTCGCCGGAGTTCCGAAAATCGGAGTCGAAGATTACCTTTGCCGTGGGAAAAGATATCGCGGGAAAGGCGATCGTGGCGGATTTGAAAACCATGCCGCATATGCTGATCGCGGGGTCTACCGGGTCGGGAAAGAGCGTGTGCATCAACAGCATCATCGCCAGCATTCTTTATAAAGCGAGGCCGGATGAGGTGAAGCTGGTTCTCATCGATCCGAAGGTGGTAGAGCTTGCGAATTACAGCGGCATTCCGCACCTTCTGATTCCTGTCGTGACAGAGCCTGCCAAGGCTGCCGCTGCGCTTAACTGGGCGGTCGCCGAAATGGACGAGCGGTACAGGAAATTCGCCGAGGAAGGCGTGAGGGAGCTGGCAAGCTACAACAAGACCATGCGGGAAAAAGGCGAGGAAGAAAGCGTGATGCCGCAGGTCGTAATCATCATCGATGAGCTGGCCGATTTGATGATGGCAGCGCCGTCACAGGTGGAGGAATCCATTTGCAGGCTGGCGCAGAAGGCAAGGGCCGCCGGGATGCATCTGATCGTAGCGACGCAGCGGCCGTCTGTCGATGTCATTACCGGTGTGATCAAGGCCAATATTCCATCGCGGATCGCATTTGCGGTATCCTCCCAGTTCGATTCCAGGACGATTCTCGACATGGCGGGCGCGGAAAAGCTGGTAGGCAAGGGCGATATGCTCTTTAACCCGCTGGGAAGCGGCAAGCCTGTACGGGTTCAGGGAACGTTCATATCGGATGACGAGGTGCATAAGATTATCGAATTTGTAAAATCGCAAGTGGAAGAAATCGAGTATGCGGAAAACGTCATGGATACCATCGAACGCGCGAACGTGCCGGATGCGGAAAAGGGCAACCGTGATTTAGGCGACGAGCTTTTGCCGGAGGCGATCGAGCTGGTGGTGCAGGCGCAGCAGGCATCTGTATCCATGTTGCAAAGGCGTTTCCGAATCGGCTATAACAGGGCCGCCCGCATCATCGATATGATGGAGGATCGGCAGATCATCGGACCTTCCGAGGGAAGCAAGCCGCGGAATGTGCTTATTTCCGAAGATGAATTGGAATTTATGCAGGAAAGCACGGCGGATATAGAAGCGTGAGCATACAGAAAAAGAGAAACCCGATAAGAACGCCGCATTGAAAAGGAATGACGAAATGCGGACATGGAAGGATATGAAGAATGAGGTGCGGAAAGAGCGATCGCAGATGCGTGAAAGCGTGAAAACCGATAGGAATAAGGACATGGTGAAGTGCGGGAAGAACGAGGGCATAAAAGAGGAATGAAACTATATATTGAAACGCTGGGCTGTCCGAAAAATTTCAATGATTCCGAAGGGATCGCAGGCATCTGGGAGCGGGCAGGGATGCAGGTGACGGATGATCCTGCAGCCGCTGATGCGATTTTAGTCAATACCTGCGGGTTTATCAACGATGCGAAAAAAGAATCCATCGATAAGATCTTTGAGATGGCGCAGTTCATCGAGGATGCGGAAGATGCGGCGGGCGAAACGATGGGCAGAGCATCAGATAAGCCAGTTGGAGAGATGGAAGATACGGCGGGTGCGGCTGACGGAATGCCAAGCAGAGCATCAGCTTCGGAGAGCGGAGGAGCGGGCGAGGCGGCGGCTTCGGCGGGAACAGGGCCGGATGAACTGGCGGCGGCTTCGGCGCATGAGACAGTTTGCGTGACGGACGCAGGGTTGGCGGCGGAAGATGCCCCTGCAAAAGTGGCGGCGAAAAAGCTTTTGATCGTTTCCGGCTGCCTTTCACAGCGGTACGGCAAGGCGCTGTTCGATGAAATGCCGGAGGTGGACATCTTTCTCGGCGTCAACGACTACGAACGGCTGCCGCAGATCGTATCCCGGTTTCAGCGGGGAAAGCGGGAGAAGATCTTTAGCTGCCATCCTGACCGCTTCGAAGAATTTTCCGCCAGAAAGACGGCGGCCAACCCGTACTCGGCGACGCTGCGCATTGCGGAAGGGTGCGACAACTGTTGCGCCTATTGCGCGATTCCCCAGATCAGGGGCGGCTACCGGAGCAGGCCGATGGAACATATTTTGCGGGAGGCGGAGGAGCTTTCCGCAAAAGGCTGCAAGGAGCTGATTCTCATTGCACAGGATGTGACGGAGTACGGACGGGATCTTTACGGAAGATTGCGCCTTCCCGACCTGTTGCGCGCCCTTTGCAAAATAGATGGAATCCGCTGGATTAGGCTGATGTACTGCTACGAGGACAAGATAACGGATGAGCTGATCGAAGTGATGGCAGCAGAGGAAAAAATCTGTCCTTACATCGACATTCCCTTGCAGCATATTTCGGATGGTGTATTGCGACGCATGAACCGCCGCTCGACGAAAGCCAGCATCACGGATACGCTCGCAAGGCTTCGCAGCGCGATTCCGGGCATCCATATCAGGACGACGCTGATTGCGGGATTTCCCGGGGAAAGTGAAGCCGAGTTTGAAGAACTTTTGGACTTCGTGGAAAGCGCCAAATTTGAGCGGCTGGGCGTTTTTGCATATTCCCGGGAGGAAGGAACTCCTGCGGGCAGGATGGCGCATCAAATCGATGAAGATGAGAAGATTGCCAGGGTGGACGCGGTGATGAGAAGGCAGATCGATATTTCCCGTGCAATAAACGAGGCGAAGGTGGGAAATCTTCTGGAAGTGCTTGTGGACGGCATGGATGAGGCGGGCGCATACATCGGAAGGACGGCATGTGATGCGCCGGAAATCGATAACACGGTCATTTTCAGCGCCGGCCGGGAATTATTGCCCGGCGATATGGTTAAAGTAAGGATTGAGGATGCTTTCGACTACGACCTTGCTGGCAGAATGGAGGAGTGAAATGAATTTACCGAACAAATTGACGATGGGAAGAATCTTTGCCATTCCTGTATTTATCGTGGTATTTCTCTTTGATTACCGCTATGCGGCGGCCGTGATCTTTATTGTGGCGGCGCTGACGGATATGCTGGACGGGCATATTGCCCGCAAATACAACCTGGTGACGAATTTCGGAAAGCTGATGGACCCGCTGGCGGATAAGCTTTTGGTGATGTCGGCCTTGATTTGCCTGGCGCAGACAGGCGACGTCGCAGGCTGGATGGTAATCGTGATTTTAGGCAGGGAGTTCATCATCACCGGGATGCGGCAGGTCGCAGCGGCGCAGGGCATCGTGATTGCGGCGGGAACGACGGGCAAGATCAAGACGATCACGCAGATGATCGCGATTCCTTTGTTGATTTTGGAAAACTGGCCGTTTTCTTTGCTGGCGGTAAATGTTCCGATGGACGTGATTTTCCTGTGGATTGCGCTAGTCATGACGATCGTTTCGGGGACGGAGTACATCGTGAAGAACAAGCAGTTGTTTTCGATGTAGGCGATATGTGAGCATACAGGCAATATCGCTGTAAACGATATGACGGAATGTAACAAAGCCTGTCGCTGAAAAAGAATTGGCGAAGACGACTTTGTTATCTTTGGATGCAGGAGGAGGGAGAGCTTATGAAAGCGGCGATTTTGAGCGTAGGCACGGAATTGCTGTTCGGGCAGATTACGAATACGAACACCGTTTACCTGTCCCAGCAGCTCAATATGCTGGGCTACGATGTGATGTACCACTATACGGTAGGCGATAATGCAAAGCGCATGGCGGAAATGATCCGGCTGGCGTTCTCGGACTGCGACTTGGTTTTGACGACCGGGGGACTCGGGCCGACGCAGGACGACATGACGAAAGAAATCGCTTGCCAGGTCATGGGTGACGAGCTGGTTTTGATGGATGATGTGCTGGCAGGGCTTTTGCAATATTTTGATAACCTGGGCGAAGAAATGACGGAAAACAATAAAAAACAGGCCGTCATGCCGTCGCGGGCAAAGGTCTTCGATAATGAGACGGGCAGTGCGCCGGGCTTTGCATTGGAGAAGGACGGCAAGTTTATCGTCTGCATGCCGGGACCTCCGGGGGAAATGAAGCCGATGTTTCAAAACCACGTCAGGCCTTTCCTGCAAGAAATGTCACGGGAGGTTATCTATTATCGGATGGTGCGGGTTTTCGGAATCGGCGAATCCCGCCTTGAAAC
Source organism: uncultured Eubacterium sp. (assembly GCA_946555345.1). Lineage (GTDB taxonomy): Bacteria > Bacillota > Clostridia > Peptostreptococcales > Anaerovoracaceae > Lentihominibacter. Next base: position 126,711 of record CAMNSS010000004.1, read on the forward strand.
GGAGCTTTTGGAGCTGATCGACGGGCAGAGCGACCCGACGCTGGCAACTTATGCCAAGGAGGGCGAGTGCGCTTTGCGGATTGCTTCGAAACGAAGGACTCTGGCGGAGGCGGAAAAGGCAGTCGATGAAATGCTGAAAAAGGTCATGGCTTTGGTCGGGGAATACGTCTACAGCTGCGATGATGAAGAGCTGGTGGAGGTTGTCTGCCGCAAGCTGATGGAAAAGAAGCTTACCATATCCTGCGCGGAATCCTGTACCGGCGGTAAGTTTGCCGCTGCCTTGACCGATATTCCGGGGATTTCTGCGTGCTTTCAGCGGGGATTTGTCACTTACAGCAACGAGGCGAAGATCGAGCAGTTAGGCGTAAGCCCTGAGACTTTGGAACGCTATGGCGCGGTAAGCGAGGAAATTGCCCGGGAAATGGCGGAAGGCCTTGCGCGGGTCAGCGGGAGCGATCTCTGCGTTTCGGTCACGGGCATCGCAGGCCCTGCGGGCGCGACGGAGATAAAGCCTGTCGGCTTGATTTATGTGGGGCTTTGGTATCAGGGAAGGACGCAGTGCCGGAAGATCCAGACCGGGGATGACGACCGCAGCTGGAACAGGCAGTATGCGATGCTCAGTATGCTGGATCTGGTTAACCGGAATATATAAGTATGTATTTGAGCTGAGCGGCGTAAGATGGGAGGGAGGGGTGGAGGATAAATGAGTGAAATAAAACATGCGGTAAAATGGGTATGCTTTTGGATCGCAATGGCGGCAATCTGTTGCACTGCGATCTGGTTTTTTATGGGAAGCCAGAGCGGTTTGCAATTTGCGGCAGGCTATTTGATTGAGCTGAGCTTGAGCGTGGATAATCTGTTCGTGTTCATGTCGATCTTCCTGACGTTTGGGATCAAGGAAGAGGTGCAGCATAAGGTGCTGGGCTGGGGAATCGCCGGAGCGATCGTGTTGCGCTTCCTGTTTATCTTCTTCGGCCTGAAAATCGTCACGATGTTTAGCTGGATTCTCTATCTCTTCGGCGCGATCCTCATCGTAAACGGTGTTAAAATGATTATCGGCAAAGAAGAAGAACTGAAGCCGCAGGATAGCCGGATCATCAAAGCGGTGAGCAAGATCCTGCCGATGACCGACAGCTTCCAAGGCAAGCGTTTTATGGTGAAAATCAATGGACGGCATCTCTTTACGCCGCTGTTTGCCGTGCTTTGCCTCGTGGAATGTTCCGACATCATCTTTGCGATCGATTCCGTGCCTGCCGTGTTTTCCGTATCCACGAATCTTTTGATCGTATACACCTCGAATATCTTCGCAATTCTGGGGCTTAGGCAGATGTATTTCGTGCTGGAGCATTTGCAGGAACGCTTCCAATATGTAAAATACGGCGTGGGGCTGATCCTGATTTTTACTGGGTTTAAGCTGGGCGCATTGATCTTCGATGTTCATATTTCTACGACTCTCTCTATCTGTATCATTTTTTTCGTCATCGTCTGGAGCGTCGTGCTGTCGATTATCATATCAGGCAGAAGGCGGGGAAAACAGGGCTGATGCAGCGTCTTAGGCGGATGGGTGCGGTTCTTGGGCTGCATAAAAGGAATGGATGATTGGCTTGGTAAATTTGGCAACGCGCTGTTTTTATGCCTTCGGCTCTGCGCTATGCTGGAAAATAAAAAATTATGTTGAAGTTTAGAGGTTGCATGAAAATTTTAGAGGCTGGGAAATTAACGCCATTGCTGGCAGAACAGTTAATCGAAGTATGGGAGAAATCCGTAAAGGCGACGCATTTGTTTTTATCGGCAGATGAAGTGGAAGAAATCAAAAAATATGTTCCGCAAGCCTTGTAAGGGATTGCCCATTTGGTCATTGCGGAGGGTGATGACAGCCGTCCCGTTGCGTTTATGGGGATTGCGGGGCATAAACTTGAAATGCTTTTTATTGCGCCCGAAGAACGGGGAAAGGGGCTGGGAAAAGAGCTAATCCAGTATGGAATTAGCCGTTACTCGATTAACGAATTGGCTGTTAATGAGCAGAATCCGCTTGCAAAGGGTTTTTATGAGCATATGGGATTTTATGTTTACAAACGGACGGCTTGCGATGGACAGGGGAATCCGTACCCGCTTTTATACATGAGATTGAAATGATTTTGTAAGAAAAAAATTCCAGTTGGACTGGCCAATCGCTGAAGGCAACGGCGCTTTCGGTGTTCCCATCCGAAACCTGGCTGCTTGAAAACGTTGCTCCTTGAAAAGAGAAAAAGCAGGGCAGCCGTCGCCGTGATTCTTGCTGTCCCTGCTTTTCGGCTGCGATTTCCTGTCGATGCCGTCTATGGTTATTTCCTGTACGTCCGCTTATCTTGCCGCCTTATCAATTTTTGCCGCTCGCTTATTTACTCGTCTTGCCTGATGATAATCGAGTCATTTTCCTTCAGCTCCTGCTGGAATGTGCCGGGCAGTCCGTTTACCGCTAGAATGACAGGGGCTGTCAGGTTATCAAAGTCGAGCCCTGAATGTTGCAGCATATCCAGGAGCAGGTAAGGCGCATTGCCGTCTTTAGGCGGGAATGTTACTGGCTTATCGTTTAATGTAAAGTGCCACGTGCTTCTGACCAGCGGTGCAACTGCGGCTTCGTATTCTTCTTGTGTAATATTGGAGAATGGATCTTCTGCATCTGTCCGATCTGATTCTTTCTTTTTAAATTTATTATCCGCAGGCTGCGCTGGTTTTGCAGGCGTGTTTTCCGCCCCTGGCGGACGATCCAGTATTGTCATCGGCCGTCTTTCCCTTCTTCTTGGCAGGGTGAATGGCGCAGGTTCTGCGGCAGGCGCTTGTTCCAGCTTTGCGGCCTGCCCTGTTGCGGGTTCTTGTTCTGGTTTCAGCGTTCGTTTAGCTGTGCGGGACAGGTCCGGTTCCGCCGTTTCTCCTGAACGGGAAAGGCTGGCTGGTTCTGTCAAAGTTCTTCGCGCGGGTATGCCTGCTGGCTCTGGCGTATGTCTTGCTTTGGCTGTTTGTCTTTCCTTTGATGTTTGTGGAAAAGCTGTTGCTTGTTTTTGGTTGGAAAACCTGTCTGGCCTGGCGGTATCTGGCCTTGCAGGCGCATCGGCAGCTTTTCTTTCCGCTGTTTGCGAAAATTTTGGCGGACGGCTTGTTTCAGAATCTTGTTTTGTTTGCAGTGTGCGGCTTGTTCTGGAATCCCGTTTTTTCTGTGGCGGGCGTCCTGTGCCAAACGCATCTGGCTCTGCTGTCTGCGGGATGCTTGCAGATGGTTTTGGTTCTTGTTCCCGCTCGTAGCCCGCTTCTTGCCCGGATGTTTGTCCGGGTTTTTCCTTTTCTTCTGCTTTTTCCCTCGGGACGTCCTGTGCCGTCTTGGCAAACGTATTCTGCGCTTCTTCGGCTTGTTTTTGCATTTCCTCAGGCGTTCCCGTTACGATTACATCGCCGCTGTTTAGAACCGTATCGAAATCGGCTAATTCCCCATTTACGGTAACCACCAGGTTTTCCGTATCCTGTGCGTCCTGCGGTACGACATCGGACACCTTGGCCTTTGCCGCTTCCCCAGCTTTTGCAGGAATGAATTCCAGCACATCCCCAGCTTTTACAAGCTCCGAAGGCGTTGCTGGGTTTCCGTTGAGCGTCAGCGTGCAATTCGTCGCAGGTTCGCCGTAAAGAACGCTTCGCTTTCCATTTATTGTAAGGATCATGCTGGAACCGGAACGCCCGAACAGATCCCTGTATTGATAGCCGTTCATGGCAAGCACGTTTAGAATATTCAGCGCCCCATTGCGGAAAAGGCGCGCGCGTTTTCCATTGAGCGTGAGGTGGTAGCTGTCGTTTATCATATTGAGGCCCGTGGAAACCGCGATTCCAAGCGGAGTTGCAAGCTCAGGGTTGTTCAGGTCGTATTCTTTGGAAAATGCAGTGGCTTTGAAATTATTTCCTGCAATGGCGATTCGCTTATCATCCATTTGAAGCGCATCCCTGACGCCTTCCAGGACGCCTTTTAGCTTGCTGCCGCCCCCGGCTAAAAATACGGCGGAAGGAGACCCGCCATTGACCTCGACGATGCCCTTTGCGATTTCCCCGGACAAAAGGGCGACGCTGTCGGCGATGCAATCCATGATATCCTCGGCGGCAACCGTCTGCTCAAAGCCCATGATATCGGTAAAGTAAATTTCTTTTTTAGATTCCAGATCCAGCTTGATCTGTTCTGCGGTATCGAAATCGATGAGGTATTCGCGCATGAGGGCTTCCGTCACCTCGTCGCCTGCGATGGTGCTCATGGTGTAGCCGGCGATGTTTCCGTCCTTGCAGACGGCGATATCGGAGGTGCCGGCGCCAATATCCGCAAACGCCAGGTTTAAAAGCCTGAGATTTGCAGGAATTGCAGCATTGATTGCCGCAATCGGCTCCAGGGTCATGCTTGCAACTTCCAGCCCTGCTTGTTCCATTGCGGCGTAAAGGCTGTCGATTACTTCGCTTGGAAGGAAGGTAGCCAGGATGTCGGCTTTTATTTTAGAACCGTGGTGGCCGGAAAGGTCGGAAATCGGGTAATCATCCAGATAATACTGGACGGCGCTGTAGCCTACCAGATGGAAAAACCGGTAGGTGTCGCCGGCAGATTCATCGAGCATTTCTTCGATTTTTTGGATTGCGCCGGATTCCAGCTGGTTGATCAGATCGTCATCGATGGTCTTTCCTTCGGGAACATCGATTTCGTGCGTCGTGCGCTCCGTTTTGAGGGCGCGGCCTGCTGCTGCAACGCAGACCCTGGTAAGCGCAGTGCCGAGCTTCGCTTCGATGCGCTCTTTCACAGCTGTTGCCAATTTTGCGACGGAACTGATGTCTTCGATTTGCCCGTCGATCATGGCACGCTTGGTGTGATCGGCTGATTCGATGGCGATTACCTTGAGCTTTTCGTCTTCGACGATCCCCACAAGCCCGATGATGCTGCGGGTGCCGATATCAAGCACGAAAATCGTATCATCTGATTGAGTTGCGGTTTCAGGGTTTTTCATATCCATAAATGTTGCCTCCGGTGTTTCTTTTTCGCTGCGCTTTGGTATGCGTTGTATTCATGTCTATTTTACTACAAAATGCCAAAGCCTGTAAATAAATTTTGCTGCGGCAAAGGGAAAAGGGCTTAATGCTGGAAAAAGTGCAGGCAGAAAAGGCTTGACAATGAATGGAATTATATGTAAAATATAATAAAAACAGGAATAGTCTTGTTCTAAGCGGCAGTTGCCTGCTCTCCTGCCGCAGGCGGCGGACAGCCTAGTGGACGTTTGGGCGCTATTTGGCGGTTGTTTGGGGCTGCGCCAGGATAGGACTCGGCCCAGCAATCCCGCGAATCCGCAAACTCGCAGCTCCGCATGGGTTATTTGGCGGATACGCAGGAATCCGCTTCGGCGCAGCTCCTTTTTTAAAGACCGCAGATGCGTTATCAGGAAAAGCGGAAAAAGGGTGATAATTTATGGTAAAATCCACTTGACCTGGAAAAAGAAATAAGGTATCATAAAAGAACAGATGTTCACGATGCGTGAACCGTGGAGGGAATGAAAATGGCAGCGAACCAGAAACAGTCAAAGAAGATTGCAGATCCGGCGAAGGACCGAGAAGAAGCGCTTGCGGAAGCGTTAAAAAAGATACAGAAGGAATATGGCAAAGGCGCGATTATGAAGCTTGGTGATGAGAATGCCAGGATGAATATCGAAGCGATACCGACAGGCGCGATGAGCTTGGATTTAGCGACGGGTATTGGCGGCGTTCCACGGGGACGGATCGTGGAAGTGTTCGGTCCGGAATCATCGGGGAAAACGACATTGACTTTACATATTATTGCGGAATCCCAGAAAAAAGGCGGGCGGGCAGCGTTTATAGATGCAGAACATGCGCTCGATCCCGAATATGCGAAAAACCTGGGCGTGGATGTAGACGAGTTACTGGTTTCGCAGCCAGACTATGGGGAGCAGGCGCTGGAAATCGCGGAAATGCTCGTCCGGAGCGGAGCGATCGATGTCGTGGTGGTGGACTCTGTCGCAGCGCTCGTCCCAAAACACGAGATCGATGGCGCGATGGGGGATGCGACGGTGGGCGCACAGGCAAGGCTCATGTCGCAGGCATTGCGAAAACTGGCGGGCGTGATCAATAAGACGAACACGACGATTATTTTCATTAACCAGCTTCGGGAAAAGATCGGGATCATGTTTGGAAACCCGGAAACGACGACAGGCGGAAGGGCGCTCAAGTTCTTTGCGTCCATGCGCATCGATGTGAGGCGGGTTGACAGCATTAAGGCGGGCGATAAGGTGCTGGGGAACAGGACCAAGGCTAAAATCGTCAAGAATAAAGTCGCCCCGCCATTCAAGCAGGCGGAATTTGATATCATGTATGGGGAAGGGATTTCCAGAGTCGGGGATGTGCTGGATTGTGCAGTGGAAGCCAAGATTTTGGATAAAGCTGGTTCGTGGTACAGCTTTGAAGGCAACCGGATTGGGCAGGGCAGGGAAAACGTCAAAAAGTATTTCCTGGAAAACCCGGATATCATGCAGAAAGTCGAAGGGCTGCTGCTGGAGACGCTCAAGGCAGAAAAGGTTAAGGACGGAGAGCAAAATGAGCCAGATAATTTAGAACTCGGCGACGGTGAGCTGATGATCGATGAAGATGGCGTAATCATCGAATAAGAATTAAAAAATGCCAGGCTTGCATTGCGTTCAGCCCTGGCGTTTCAAATTGCGGGACGTTGAAAAATTTTCTTTACAAGCCTTGTGAGATGTAGTATTATATATGAATGTAAGCCGCACGGAAAAGGTTTTGAAATTCAGCTTTATTTATGTTTTGCAAAGGCTGGTACCTGATAAGGCGAGACTGGATAGAGGAGGTAAAGATTTAAAATGTACGCAGTTATTGAAACAGGCGGAAAGCAGTACAGGGTACAAAATGGCGATCGGATCGCTGTAGAGAAATTAAACATTGAAGATGGCCAGCAGGTTGTATTCGACAAGGTATTGGTTGCCGGAGAAGGCGCTGATGCCAAGGTGGGGACTCCTTACTTGGACGGCGTTACCGTTGAAGGCAAGGTGATCGAATCCGGCAGGGGAAAGAAGGTTGTCATCTTCAAGTACAAGGCGAAGAAGGACTATAGGAAGAAACAAGGGCATAGACAGCCGTATACGTTGGTAGAGATTACTGCTGTTGCTGGAAAGCAAGCGGAAACGAAGCCAGCAGAAGCAACGCCGGCGGAAGAAAAGCCAGCGGATGCTGCGCCTGTGAAGAAGCCGTCCTTGAAATCTATGAAGAAAGCACAGCTCATAGAATTTGCAAAGGAAAATAACATCGATATCGATGAGAAGGCTACGAATGCAGTGATGATTGAAACGATAGAAGCTGCCCTGAAATAAGCAGATTGAAACAGAAAATCATAGTTTTAAATTGATATAGCGAGGAGGTGTCTGGTGCATGGCAAGTAAAAAAGGTGTAGGTAGCTCGAAGAACGGCCGCGACAGTGAGTCGAAACGGTTAGGCATTAAGACAGGAAACGGTCAGTTCGTAAGCGCTGGAAGCATTTTGGTTAGACAGAGAGGGACGAAGTTCCACCCTGGCAATAATGTTGGAATCGGTGGAGACGATACGTTGTTTGCGATGATCGACGGAGCTGTTAAGTTTGAAAGATACGGCAAGAAGAGAAAAAAAGTAAGCGTATATCCAAAAGAAGCATAGCGTGATTGAGAGCCCCTAATTTCTTAGGGGCTCTACTTATATGGCCGGCGCACTGGGAGAATGCATTCATTTAGGATATTGGGAGAATGCATTGATTGCACAGGCTGAGTTGATTGGGCGCATTGGGCGGGCGCCAATTGGGTATAATTGATTTTGGAGGAGACGGTATGTTTGTAGACAGAGCCAAAATTTTCATAAAATCCGGTAAAGGCGGCGATGGGGCTGTATCCTTTCGCAGAGAACCCTTCGTGCCGGAGGGCGGTCCGGATGGCGGCGACGGCGGCAAAGGCGGCGATGTGATTTTTCTGGCCGATGAAAACTTGCGCACTTTGATGGACTTTCGCTACAAGAGAAAGTATGAAGCGGAAGATGGACAGAATGGGATGAGGAAAAAACGCTATGGCCGTAACGGACAGGATCTGACGATCAAAGTTCCTGTCGGGACTGTCGTGATCGATGAAGCATCGGGATGCGTGATGAAGGATTTGACAGAACATGGACAATCCTTTGTGGCGGCAAAAGGCGGCAAGGGAGGCAAGGGAAATGTGAAATTCACCACTTCTACAAGACAAGCGCCGAACTTTGCCGAGGCAGGCGGGTTTGCAAAGGAACGGACTGTGGTTTTAGAGATGAAACTGATTGCGGATGTGGGGATTGTAGGATTCCCCAACGTGGGAAAATCGACGCTTCTCTCGGTTGCAACCAGTGCGAAGCCGAAGATCGCAAACTATCATTTTACGACGATAGAACCGAATTTAGGCGTCGTGCAGATATTTAATACCAGTTTTGTCATGGCGGACATTGCGGGCATTATAGAAGGCGCGCACACGGGAGCTGGCCTAGGGCATAAGTTCCTCAAGCACATCGAACGGACAAAGGTGCTGATCCATTTGGTGGATGTTTCAGGAAGCGAAGGCAGGGACCCGATCGATGATTTTGATAAGATTATTTATGAATTAGGGCAGTACAGCCCCAAATTGTTGAAAAAACCGCAGATTGTCGTTGCCAATAAAATAGACTTGATCGGGGAAGATGACCCGCAATACGAGAAGTTCAAAGCATATGTTTCACAGCAAGGCTATCAGGTGTTTCCGATGTCTGCGCCAATCAACCTCGGCGTGAAAGAGATCCTGGCGGAAGCTGCCAACCAGTTGCAGCAGCTTCTCCTTTCGCCAGCCGAAGATGAAGAAGTTTACGAAATGTTTGACTTTGAGGCAGATGAAAATGATCTCGATTATCGGACTGTCTATGCTGATTTTGATGGCAGTGATTATATTTTATCCGGCAAGCAGCTTGAGAAGATCTTCAACTCGACGAATTTCAATGATGCTGGCTCGTTGCGTTATCTGTATAAGTATATTGAGAAGAGCGGTGCATTGGAAAAGCTGCGGGAAATGGGCATGGAGGATGGCGATACCATCAAGGTAAAGGATTTTGCATTTGAATATTTTGACGAGGATTATGATTGATCTGGGCAAATAACTCCATTTGCCGAAGAACCAGTTTCCCAGCCCAATCCTCGGTTCGAGGTGAGGCGAATGGAATAAGCAGGAGGCGTTGCGGGCGAAAACGCCTTCTTTTTTTGCACCCTGGAGAATATAAATAGGATATAGGAGGTGCAAAATGCGGGAAAAGTTATGGAAGCAGACGGGCATATGCGTGCTTGTGGTACTTGCTCTCTTGTTGTCCAAACATTCAAATATCCCTGCGCTGGCAAATGGCGCAGATATGGTGATCGAGCATATGTCTGCCAGCTATACGGCAGATGATATCAAGGCGGCGGCAAAGAAGAGCACGCAGGCCATGGCAAATGTTACAGGAAAAATGACCGATGCCGTGGACGTGATTACCGGAAAGCCCGTTTATGGCGATCCCATCGATGAAAAATATACGGGAAACAAGGCGGCAGTTTATGCGGTCGGCGGCGGGCAGGTAACTGCTGTCGGGGAAAACGAGGAGATCGGAAAATATGTGAAGATCACGCATGGCGACCAGGGGGAAAGCTTGTATGGAAATTTGAAGACGGTGAATGTCAGCGTGCCTTCCAACGTAAAGAAAGGGCAGATCATCGGGGTTTATGAAAAAAACGGCAAGGCGGATTTTTACTATTCTTTTCAAGAATTTCGTTAGAAATGTGGTATAATGAACGCACTGATTGATGCGGCGTTGCCGAGGAGAAGCGTTCACTGAAACATGCCGCAACAAGCTTGCATGTTAGAATGAACGCTGGACATTCCAACGGCGCAGCAGAGGCAGCGTTGCGGCAAGACAGCATTTTGCCGGGAAAGGACAGACAGATGGAACATCCTACACGAGAAGCGTGTGAAGAATTATTAAATGAATACCAGACGCCGGAGCATGTAAAGGGACATTGCAGGGCGGTTGCCCGGACAGCGTATGCCATCGCAGAAGCTTTGAACAAGAACGGTTTTATGCTCGATTTGCAGCTTATCTTTGCGGCGGGCATGCTCCACGATATCGCGCGGGTGGAGGACAAGCATTGGAAGGCAGGCGCCAAATGGGTGAAAAAGCTTGGCTATAAAGAGGAAGCGCGCATCATCAAAGCGCACATGATGCACTCGTTTCCCGCTAAATTAAAGAAGCTTAGCGAGACGGACATGGTGTGTCTCGGCGACAGGCTCGTCATGGAGGATCAATATGTGGGCTTGGACAGGAGAATTGAATACATTATCGATAAAGCAGAGAGAAAAGGACACCCGGAGGCGAAACCGATTATTTTAAAAAACAAAGAAAAGACGCGCATTTTTATGGACAAGATAGAAGCGGTGATCGGCGGCACGATTGAAGAGTTGATGAGAGGAAACGAATGAGAATAGACAGAGAACTGGACAACCTGTTAAAAAAGGTGGAAAAGCCTGCCCGGTACACGGGCGGCGAAGTAAACAGCATCGAAAAAGATCCGGAAACGGTGGCTGTCAGGGTGGGATTCGCATTTCCCGATACGTATGAAATCGGGATGTCCTATATGGGCTTGCAGATCCTGTATCATATTTTAAATAAAAATGAGGATATTTATTGTGAACGCATCTTTGCGCCGGCCATGGACATGGAGGCGTTGTTGCGCCAGCATGGCAGGCCTCTTTTCACGCTGGAGACATTCACGCCCGTAAAAGAGCTGGACATCCTGGGTTTTACGCTGCAATACGAGTTGTCTTATACGAATGTATTGAATATGCTGGATCTGGGCGGAATCCCGCTCAGGAGCTGTGAGCGGGGCGAAGAAGATCCTGTCGTGATTGCGGGCGGCCCGTGTGCGTTTAACCCCGAACCGCTGGCTGATTTTATCGATGCGTTTTTGATCGGGGACGGAGAAGAACTGTTAGAGCGTGTCTGCTTGGCGAGAAAAGAATGTGCGGGCAAGGAAGCCTTCTTGAAAACGATCAGCCGTTACGACGGCGTCTATGTGCCAGCGTTTTATGAGCCTGTCTACAAACAGGATGGGACGATACAAAGCTTTCAAAAGCTGTGGGAGGATGCACCGGACCGGGTAAAGCGGGCTGTGATCAGCGATCTGGACAAAGCGGAATTTCCAGACAGCAATATCGTTCCCTTTATCGACACCGTTCACGACCGGGCTGTGGTAGAAACCTTCCGGGGCTGTACGAGAGGGTGCAGGTTCTGCCAGGCGGGGATGATATACAGGCCGGTAAGGGAGCGAAAGGCTGGAACCATCAAGAGCTTGGCGAAGCGGCAGCTTGCAAATACGGGCCATGACGAGCTTTCGTTGCTTTCGCTTTCCACGAGCGATTACTCCGAATTTGAAGGCCTGGCGGTGGACCTGATGCGAATGTGCAAAGCGCAGAACGTGGCGCTTTCCCTGCCGTCTTTGCGGCTCGATTCCTTTTCCTTCCGCGTCTTGGAAGAAATCCAAGGTTATCGGAAATCAGGGCTTACTTTTGCCCCGGAGGCGGGCAGCCAGCGGCTCCGCGATATTATCAACAAGAACATAACGGAAGCGGATATCTACGGTGCGGTCAAACAGGCGATCGAGCTTGGCTGGGAAACGATCAAGCTGTATTTTATGGTCGGGCTTCCGGGAGAAACATATGCGGATTTGGATGGAATCGGCGTCATTGCGAAAAACATCATGGATCTTAATTTTAAGTTGCGGGGCAGGAAGGGCGGCCGTTTCCGCGTGACAGTCAGCGCTTCTAATTTTGTGCCGAAAGCGCATACGCCGTTTCAATGGGAAGCGCAGGATACGCCGCAGCAATTCATCGAAAAGCACAACTATCTATCTGCACAGCTTCGCATCAAAGGCGTTACCTTCAATTACCACGAGACGGAAACGAGCAAGCTGGAAGCCGTTTTCGCAAGAGGGGACAGGAAGGTTGGCAGGCTTTTGGAAAAGGCTCATGCGCTGGGCTGCAAATTCGACGGGTGGACGGAGCATTACCGTGCCGATCTCTGGGAGAAGGCCTTTGCCGAGACGGGGCTTGACATCGCATTTTACAATTACCGCAAGCGTTCCTATGACGAAATCCTTCCATGGGACATCATCGATCCGCTGATCGACAAGGCGTTTTTGATCGCAGAAAGCGAAAAGGCAAGAAAGGCTTGCGTGACGGCGGATTGCCGGAAGGGGTGCGCAGGTTGTGGGATCAATCGTTATGCGCAGTGCTTTTGCGGCGTGAAGGATTTGGAGGTGGACGGTGTTTAAATATATTTTGACTTTTTCCAAAACGGGGGCGATCTGTTACATTTCCCATCTGGATATGATCAAGCTGTTCAAACGATGCTTCAAGCGTGCCGGAATCAGGCTGAGTTATTCGCAGGGCTTTCATCCCCATCCAAAAATGGGATTTGCACAGGCTTTATCCCTGGGGTACTGGGGCATGAACGAGCTTTTTGAATTTGAAACCGATGAGGAATACGAGGGGGAAGCCCTGCGGCAGGCGTTGCAGGATATGATGCCGGAAGGCCTTAGCTTGCTCAGTTGCCAGAAGGCGGATGCCTCGAAAAAGACGCTGGCGGCGAGAACCGAGGCCGCCGAATACATCATCGCAATACCGCTTAAAGCGTCCCTTGGCATGACGGGGCAGGAAATAAAGGACCGCTACATGGGGCGGGAAAAAATCATTGCCTGGAAAAAGCAAAAGAAAAAGAAAGGATTAGCCGAAGTGGACATCAAGCCCATGATCCGGCAGATTGATTTTGTGCCGGAAGCGGAAGCCCTCTTTGTTACAACGCTGCTCGATACGGGAAGCGCATCGAATTTAAGCCCTGAGCTGGTAATCAGCACGCTGGCGGAATGCCTGGATCTGGATGTGGAACGCAGTGCCGTCAGCGTCATGCGCCGGGAAATAATTTACAAATAATGGGAAAAGCAATTGACAAATACTTCCATAAAAAGTAAAATGATTACAAGAGGAGGTATTTGCGATGAAGAAATTATTTGATTGGATTGGCAGAAACGAAAGGCTGAAAGGATTCCTGGCAGACAACCGGGATATGCTGATCAAGGTAGCGGCCGCAGGAATGCTCGTTGTCGCTGCGTTCGTGGCCTATGGCTTTTCCGGTGGCAGCGGGGAGGATGCGGGCACAGGGGAGGAAGCCGTTTCCGTGAAAGAATCAGAACCGCAGAAAGCCATTATCTGCGTGGATGTCGGCGGGGAGGTGAGAAACCCTGTCGTGGCGGAATTGGAGGAAGGCAGCCGTGTTGAAGATGCGATCAAGGCGGCAGGCGGGGTTACGGAGAATGCTGATTTGACGGACATCAACCGGGCGGCTTTCGTTGCAGACGGGGATAAGATCTTGGTTCCGCCGCTTGCCGTTTCTGAGGATGTATTCAGCGGGGAAGCGATGGGAGGCTCGGCGGCAAGCCCGGCGGATGGAAAGATCAACATCAATACGGCTGATTCCATCCAGCTGCAGGAGTTAAATGGCGTCGGGCCGGCTACGGCGGAAAAGATCATGGCTTACCGGGAAGAAAACGGCAGGTTTCAGGCGATTGAGGATATTAAAAACGTATCGGGCATCGGGGAAAAGACGTTTGAAAAGTTCAAAGACGACATTAAAATATAACGCTCCGCATGAAGCGCCATGGAACAATAGGCCGTTATAAGGCATTGGAGCATCAGGGCGTTGCAACATTGGAGAATTGGCGCATTGCAGCATAAAGCATTATGCACTGCATCGGCAGTCAAACCATGCATGGGATCAATCGGGCTTTTCATCAGGCAGCTGGGCGCCACATGAGCCGGTATTTTTGCGCAAGGCGGTAACGGGGATTTGCATCAAAATAGAAAGCCCTGCGAACCAGTCAGAATGCCCGCAGAGCCGTTTATCAGTTTTTGTGGTTGATATGCAGGTATTTTTCTTTGGTAGCGAGACCGCCCCTGATGTGGCGTTCAGCTTTATTGTTGTCCAGGACTTCTTTTACCTCGGCTGCAAGAGCAGGATTTAATTCCTGGAGCCGTTCCGTGATGTCCTTATGTACGGTTGATTTTGATACCCTGAACTTGGCGGCGGTGCTTCTTACCGTTGCGCCGGTTTCAATGATATGATGGGCTAGCTCTAAAACCCGCTCCTCTATATAATCTTTCATAATGTGACAGTTCACCACCTTATACTAAATTAACCTTGTCAGTTAAGACAATATATGTATTCATTCTGAAAAATATACTCTCTTTCAGTTTTCGGTGTAAATTTTTATTGTTCTGGTAAAACTAATCAATAACTGATAAAATGAAAGGAGTATGCGGTAAAGCGTTTATCGCAGTCAGAAAGTATGGGTTTTACCGAAGAAGTAGGCATTGACCTGGGGACAGCGAATGTCCTGATATACGTAGACGGAAAGGGAATCGTGCTGCAAGAGCCGTCGGTGGTCGCTATCAATACGGATACCAAGGAGATTTTAGCCGTAGGGAGCGAAGCACAGCGCATGATCGGAAGGACCCCTGGCAATATAGCGGCCATAAGGCCGTTGCGCGACGGCGTGATCTCTGATTATGACGTGACGGAACGGATGTTGCAATATTTCATTAAAAAGACGTGCGGCGGAAGCAGGTTTTTGAAGCCTCGCCTGATCGTGTGCGTTCCAAGCGGCGTGACAGAGGTGGAAAAACGCGCAGTCAAAGAAGCGGCATTGCAGGCAGGCGGCAGATCGGTATACCTGATCGAAGAGCCTGTAGCGGCAGCCATCGGCGCAGGCATCGACATCACGGCGCCGGAAGGCATCATGGTGATCGATATCGGCGGCGGAACGACAGATATCGCCGTGATTTCCATGGGTGGGATCGTGACGAGCGCTTCCGTTAAAATTGCGGGCGACAAGCTCGACGATTATATTGTGAAATATATGCGCAAGGCATACAATCTCTATATCGGGGAACGGATGGCAGAAAAGCTCAAGCGTGAAATCGGCGTTGCGTATCCGGGCAAGGATATGTTGAAAACACTTTGCAAGGGAAGGGATTTGGTGACGGGCCTTCCGCGGACGGTGGAAGTGACTTCAGAGGAGATATTGGAAGCGTTGCAAGAGCCGCTGGATGTGATCTGTGAGGCGACCCACAGCGTGCTGGAAAAAACGCCGCCGGAGCTTGCTGCGGATGTAGGGGAAACAGGAATCATCATCACGGGCGGCGGCGCATACCTCCGGGGACTGGACAGGCGGATTGAAGAGCGGACAGGCATCCGCACCAGGATTGCGGACGAAGCGGATTTTTGCGTGGCAAAGGGTACGGGAGAATCCTTGAAATATATCGATATCATCAGCAGGAACAGTTTAAACAGGAGAGAAACTTATATATGAAATTGGAACTGATCGCAACGGCTACATTTGGACTTGAGGCAGTGGTAAGGCGGGAGATCGAGGCGCTCGGATATCCCGTCCAAAAGACGGAGGATGGCAAAGTGACGTACGTGGGGGACGAAAGAGCGATCGTGCGTTCAAATTTGTGGCTTAGGAGCGCGGACAGGGTTCTTTTGAAAATGGCGGAATTTGATGCATCGGATTTTGAAACGCTTTTTCAGATGACGAAGGCCTTGGCTTGGGAGGAATTGATCCCGCTGGACGGAAAATTTACCGTGACGGGAACGTCGGTAAAATCAAAGCTTCATAGCGTTCCTGCCTGCCAGAAAATCGTCAAAAAAGCGATCGTGGAAAGAATGAAGGATTTTTATGGGCTGGAGCGGTTTGAAGAAACCGGGGCGGCATATACGGTCAAGGCGACGTTGTTAAAGGACCGGGTGACGTTGACGGTGGACACGAGCGGGGCTGGCCTTCATAAGAGGGGATACCGTGTGCGGGATGTAGCGGCGCCGATCAAGGAAACGCTGGCAGCCGCTATGGTGCAGCTTTCCTTCTGGCGGGAAAACAGGATTCTCGTAGATCCCTGCTGCGGATCGGGAACGATCCCAATCGAGGCGGCGATGATCGGGCGGAATATTGCGCCCGGGCTGAACAGGGTGTTTGCCTGCCAGGAGTGGGAGTTTATCGGGCAGCGGCTGTGGAAAGAAGAAAAGCAAGCAGCCTATGCATCGATTGATTATGATACGGAATTGCAGATCTATGGATATGATATCGATAAAAAAGCCATATCAGCGGCGCAGGCAAATGCAGAGGCGGCAGGTGTTGATGACTGTATCGTCTTTGGCAGGCAGGATGTTTCTGGGTTAAAAGCGGCAGGCGTTAGCGGGATCGTAATCACCAACCCGCCTTACGGGGAACGGATCGGCGAGGAGAAGGAAATCGTCCGGATTTATAAAAGCTTGACGCATTTTTTCCGTGAAAATCCCGATTGGTCGCTTTTCATGATTACTACCGACAAGGATGCGGAGGAGAAAATCATGGGGCGCAAGGCGAACCGGCGCAGGAAGCTTTATAATGGCAGGCTCGAAACCTGTTACTACCAGTTTCACGGAGAAAAACCCCACGGGCAAAATCCGACGGAGAAAGAACGTGAAGATAACCATCGATAAACATGAAAAAACGCCCTTGTATCTCCAAATCGCCGAAAAAATCAAACGGATGATCTTTAACGGCAGCCTCGTGGACGGCTATACGCTGCCTTCGGAAAGAAGCCTGGCGGAAAAACTGAACATACATAGAAACACCGTGGTGAGGGCTTATTCGGAACTGAAGGACGAGGGCTTGATCACTTCTTATCAAGGACAGGGGTATCAGGTGCGGCATAGAAGCATCTTTTATGGGATGGTCAAAAAACCGGTCAACTGGGATGCGCTGATTAAGGAGCAGTATCTGCACTTTGAAAGCGATTTCGACCATCTCTTCAAGAAATCATATGAATGCGGTATCATTTCTTTTGGGGGCGGCATGGCGGCAAGGGAACCGTATCCGCCAGGGGAAATCGCCTTGGCTTTTGAACGGATTTTGAAGCGCCATCACGACCAGGCATATTTTTATACACCGGATCAGGGTGATCTGGAACTGCGCCGGGAGATCACGGCCTTCATGAATACGAAAGGGATCATGACAAAGCCGGGGAACATACAGATTTTTTCCGAAAACAACCAGTCCCTGGATTTTCTTATGGCGTTGATGCTTTCGCCGGGCGACAAGGTATTGACACAGGAAATTTTATCTCCTGATATTTACCGGACGATACAAGTGGCGGGCGGACAGCTCGTGACAGTTCCCATGGATGAAGAGGGCATGATGTGCGATGGCCTGGCGGCGTTGATCGAGAAGGAGAAGCCCCGGTTCATCTATGTGGATTCCAGCTTTCATAATCCGACCGGCGCGATCCTTTCCGTGGAAAGAAGAAAAAAGCTGCTGGAACTATCCTATCAATACAGGATTCCGATCATTGAAGAAGATGAAGGCTCTGAACTTTATTACGATGTAGAGGAAGTCCCTTCGATAAAATCCATGGATACGGGGAATAATGTAATATATATGTATTCGTTTTCACTCACCATGATGCCTGGAGCGGGGATCTCCTTCGTGGTGGCTGATTCAAATGTGATACAGCCGCTCAGCAAGCTGGTTTCCATGAAATTGGTATCGCTTGACTGGGTTCCGCAGATGCTTTTGCTCGAGTACATGAAGCAGGGGATATTTTCCAGGCGGCTTGATGATTTCAGGAGCATATGCAAGGAAAAGAGAGATTTGATGTGTCATCATATCGACCGCATATCATCGGAAACGGGGATTTCCTACCGCAAACCGGCGGGCGGCGTGTATCTGTGGGTGAAACTGCCTGCTGGCATTCACGCTAGGGAGCTGCTTGCGGCGGCGCACCGGGAGGGCGTTACCTTTATCCCGGGATATGTTT
This sequence comes from uncultured Eubacterium sp., assembly GCA_946555345.1. Taxonomy (GTDB): domain Bacteria; phylum Bacillota; class Clostridia; order Peptostreptococcales; family Anaerovoracaceae; genus Lentihominibacter. The sequence continues at coordinate 144,677 of CAMNSS010000004.1, forward strand.
TTTATCCGAAAAAACACGTTGGGAATAACTATATCAGGCTGAATTACTCTTATCCATCAAAGCCCCAAATCGAAACGGGGCTGGAAACGCTGGGAAAAGTGATCCGGCATATACAGCAGAAAATTCAGATAAAGTAAATGGCGAATTATTAAAATGCTTGAAAATACAAAGCTGGTATCTCAAAAAAATATGGAACTGGTACTTTAGTAATATTTGCCAATATAGTATCATGCATATAGAGGTGACACGGACAGTCAAACGGATCATAATTAGAAGAAAAGGAGAATAGAAAAATGGCGGTAAATTTAAAGGGAAGAAGTTTTTTAACGCTGATGGACTTCACACCAGAGGAAATCAGGTATATGCTGGATCTGGCGCACGACTTAAAAGCGAAGAAGCGGGCTGGCATCCACAACGAAGTATTAAAGGGAAAGAATATCGTTCTTTTGTTTGAGAAAACGTCCACGAGGACGAGATGCGCATTTGAGGTCGCATGCCTGGATGAAGGCGCGCACGTTACTTTCCTCGATTCCAAGAGTTCACAGATGGGCAAGAAGGAAAGCCTGAAAGATTCGGCAAAGGTTTTGGGCAGGTTTTTCGATGGCATTGAATACAGGGGATACGAACAGTCGGTCGTAGAGGACTTGGCGAAATATTCAGGCGTTCCCGTATGGAACGGCCTGACCGACGTCGATCATCCGACGCAGATCTTGGCGGACATGATGACGATCGAGGAGCATATCGATAAGCCGCTGCGAAATGTCAAAGTCGTATTCTGCGGGGATGTCAGGAACAACATGAGCTATGCATGGATGTACGGCTGTGCGAAAATGGGAATGCATTTTGTCGCTTACGGCCCTGAAGTTCTGGCAAAGCAGATCGATAAAGATATCCTGAAAAAAGTACAGGCTGTTGCAAAAGAAACTGGCGCGGTCATCGAAATTTCCTCGAATCCTGACTGCTTGAAGGGCGCTGATGTGCTTTACACGGATATATGGGCTTCCATGGGCGAGGAGGCGGAAATTCAGGACAGGGTCAAGATTTTGACCCCATACAGGGTAACCATGGAAATGCTTGAACAGACGGAAAACCCTGACGTGATCTTCCTGCACTGCCTGCCTTCCTTCCACGATTTTGAAACGGAGATGGCGAAGAGCCAGAAGGAACTCGGCTACGATATCAGGGAAGTAACCGACGAGGTGTTTGCAAGCAGGCATTCTAAAGTATTTGACGAAGCAGAAAACAGAATGCATACGATAAAAGCTGTGATCGTGGCAACCTTGTAGGCTGGCCGTTTCATGGCGTTATCTGAGAAAGAAAGGAGGGTTCATGATGAAACCCGGAATTAACAATTACTCAGAAATAGGTAAGCTCAATAAAGTACTGCTCCACAGATTGGGGGATGAAATTGAAGGCTTGGTACCGGACAATTTTGAACGGCTGCTCTTCGATGATATCCCATATTTGAAGGTAGCGCAGCAGGAGCATGACCGATTTGCAGATTTGCTTCGGGAAAATGACGTAGAAGTCATTTATTACGTGGATGAAACCGTCAAGGCATTGAAAAACCCGAAGGTAAGGAAAGAATTTGTCGGCAGGTTCATAAACGAAAGCGCGATCTATTCCGATGCGGTAAAAGAAGCGCTGGAAGAGTATTTGATGTCTATGACCGTAAAGGATATGGTCGAGAAGGTGATATCGGGCGTCAAAAAATCGGAGATTGCGGTGCAGTCCAACTCTTTGGCGGATTATATCGCATCGGGTTATCCGTATTATACAGACCCGATGCCAAACCTGTATTTCACGAGAGACCCCGGAGCGTGCGTGGGCAATGGATTGAATATCCATCATATGAGTACCGTAGCAAGGAGGAGAGAAGCGTTGCTGCTCCAATATATGTTCCTGCACAATAAGGAATTTGCACCGGAAGGCAGTAAACTTTGGTATGATTATGATCATGCTTATTCCATGGAAGGCGGAGACGTATTGGTCCTGTCGAAAGATATCGTTGCCATCGGCCTTTCCCAGAGGACGACCGTTGCTGGAATTGAGCGTTTTGCGAAAAATCTGCTTGATAAATCGTCGTTTAAGAAGATCTTGGTGTTCGACATTCCAAAATGCAGGGCGTTCATGCATCTGGATACGGTGTTTACGATGGTGGATTATGATAAGTTCACGATTCATCCTGAAATCGAAGGACCGCTCCAGTTGTTTGAAATCACGTTAAATAAGGATGGAAGCCCGCATTTTGCGAGCATTCAGGATGAACTGGAAAATATTTTGAAAATCGAGCTGGGGCTTCCGGCCGTGGATCTCATCAGGTGCGGCGGCAATGATGCGCAGGCTGCACAGCGGGAACAGTGGAACGATGGTTCTAATACGCTGGCAATCGCGCCAGGGACGGTTGTCACATACGAGAGAAATTATGTGACGAATGACCTGCTCGATAAGAAGGGCGTTAAAGTGCTGACGATTCCAAGCTCTGAAATTTCCCGCGGCAGGGGCGGTCCTCGCTGCATGAGCTGTCCTGTCAACCGGGATGATTTATAAAAATAGAATAATATGATAACTAGGAGATTGAAAATATGGGTGCAGAAAAAATCGTAATTGCGTTAGGCGGAAATGCTTTGCAGTCGGGGAAAGGCCCTGCGACGGCGGAAGCGCAGCTTGAGGTTGTGAAGAATACTTGCAGCCATATCGCGCAGATCAGCGGTATGGGATACGAAATCGCCGTGGTACACGGCAATGGCCCGCAGGTAGGCAGGATCGTCATGGCCTCGGAAGCGGCAAAGGATGTCACGCCTTCCATGCCGTTCGATGTGTGCGGCGCAATGTCGCAGGGATATATCGGATACCATATTCAGCAGTGCTTGAAATATGCGATCAACCGGTACAATACCAATATTCCTGTCGTTACGGTAGCGACGCAGGTGATCGTGGATGAAAAAGATCCGGCCTTCCAGAATCCGACCAAGCCGATCGGCCCGTTTTATACGGAAGAGGAGGCAAAGAAGCTGGAAGCGGAACGAGGTTATGTGATGAAGGAAGATGCGGGCAGGGGCTACAGGAGGGTTGTGGCTTCGCCGCTTCCGAAACGGATCGTGGAAATCGCAGCGGTAAAGCAGCTTTGGGATAAGTCCATCGTGATTACCTGCGGCGGCGGCGGGGTTCCTGTCGTGGAGAAGCCGAACGGCACGCTGGAAGGCGTGGCGGCGGTAATCGATAAGGATTTCGCAGCGGAGCTTTTGGCCGAGCAGGTGGAATCGGATCTTTTGATGATCCTGACGGAAGTGGAAAAGGTATCGATCAATTTCAACACGCCGCAGCAGACGGATCTCTCCAGCATGACGCTGGAGGAGGCAGCCAAGTATGTGGAAGAAGGGCATTTCCCTGCAGGCAGTATGCTGCCTAAGGTCGAGGCGGCGATGAAGTTCGTGCGGACCTTCCCGAACAAAAAAGCGATCATCACTTCGCTGGATAAAGCGGTAGAAGCGCTGGAAGGAAAGACCGGAACGGTCATCACGTTTAACTGATGGAGCCGGTTTAAAGCGGCGTCCGGATTGAGGCGGCGTGAATGCGCAAGCCGGAATGGGAAGGCTGCAATCAGAAAGCCAAAATGAGAAAATAAAATTGAACTTGCCCCAACGCTGGGCGTCCGCCCAGCGTTGGGGCTGTTTTTTGCGGCAGGGGGCATAAAGGCCATTTGCGGAAATCTTTTGTCTTCCCCTTTTCTTGCCAATCGAGCGATACTTGTGATATCATAAAGCCTGTAGAAGTAGTTTTATGCGGCGCCGCCTTAAAAACGCCGCACCCTGCACCGTGACGAAGTGCGGCAAACGCACAGTTGAAAGGAATCTGGTATCATGAAATTCATAGGAATCGGCGACAATGTAGTAGACCGTTATATCAATAAAAGGATCATGTTTCCCGGCGGGAATGCCGTCAATTTTGCCGTGTATGCGAAGCAATGCGGGGAGGAGGCAGCTTACCTGGGGCTGATCGCCGACGATGCGGAAGGAAAGCTCGTTTACGAATCCTTGCGGCAGCTGGGCGTGGATCTTTCAGCGTCCCCATTGCGGGAAGGGCTTGCGACGGAACGATGCGACGTGGCCTTGGAAGAAGGCGACCGGGTGTTTATCGGCTGCGAATACGGAGAGCGGGGGGAGGAGGCATGGAAGCCTCTGGCGCTTGCGGAAACGCATCTACCGTATCTTAGGGGCTTTGATGTCATTCATTGCGGCTGTTATGCGGCGATGGAGGATGAGATCTGTAAGCTAAAGGACCTGGCGGCGGTGAAGACGTATGATTTTTCTTCGGAGGAAGAGTACAGGACGGATGCATATCTGCAAAAGGTATGCCCGTATATCGATATCGCGCTTTTTTCTGCGGCGGAGATGGACGACAGGCAGCGGCAGGCTGTGCGGGAAAAGGCCGCTTCCTTGGGAACGAAGATGATCCTGGTCACCGATGGCATTAAAGGGCAGAAGCTTTGGTATGGCGGCAAGGAATACCAAGGCATGGTCAAGGAAGTAGAGCCTGTGGATACGATGGGCGCAGGCGATTCTTTTTTTACCGCTTTCGTAGTGGCGGTCGTGAGGACCGGGTTTGGCAGAGGCAAGGCGCTTTCGGCGGAAGAAATCCAAAGAGCGTTCGCCTATGCGGCGGAGTTTTCCGCCAGAACGTGCCAGGCAGAGGGAGCGTTTGGCTTCGGGACGCAATACTGATGCGGTGCGTGTGAAGCGATGGCAAAGCGTGTTTTAACCTTGGATATCCTTCTTTCCAAGGAACTGGAATACCTGATCGAAATGGGGGATTTTGCGGAAGGCGACAGGCTGCCTTCGGAACGGAAGCTGGCGGAACGATTTGGCGTGCAGCGGGGGACGGTGCGCAGCGCCCTGCAGATCATGCTGGACAAAGGGCTGATCGTCAGTAAAGAAAGGGCGGGGCATTTTGTCGCCCCCAGGAGGATCGATTTTAACCTGGATGTTTATCGTTCGAGAAAAGCAGTGATCGAGCAGATGGGAAAACCAACTTATGTTAAACTGCTCACGTTTGAAAAGGTTTATGCATCGGAAAGCATGGCGCAAAAGACCGGGCTTGCCGTTGACAGCCAGGTATACAGGATCATGCGCCTTCGCTATGCAAGCGGCAGTCCTGTGGGGCTGGAGCGGACACATATCAGGTGTGATCTCGTGCCCGGCCTTTCGGAATCCGATGTACATAATAAATCCATTTACGAGACATTGCGGCGAAAACACCAGATCCATATTGCCCGTTCCGAGGGAAAGGTAACTGCGGTGTATGCCAACGGGCTGGAATCGGAGCTTTTGCATTTGAAGGTATCGAGGCCGCTCATGCGGTACGAGGCTTTGGTATATGACAGGAAGGACAGGCTGATCGAGTATTTTGACGATATCATTTTGAAGGACAAAGTGCAGTTTATCAGCGATGAGGTGAAGGCATGAAGGCGCAAACGGGCAGAAACCCGTCTAATGGGAAAAACCTGGAAGCGTTGCGCTTTCAGGAAACGATCGTGGAAAAAATCGAATCAGGCGATTTGCTGCCGGGTGAAAAGCTCCCCGGCGAACGGAGTTTATCCGCTATGTACGGCATATCCAGAAGGACGGTGCGGCGCGTGCTTGGCGAGCTGTCCGCCCAAGGGTACGTTTACAAGCGGAAGGGCGCAGGGACATTTGTGCGGCAGAAGGCGGCCGATAAGATGGATCTCAGTTACCTGTCCGAACTGGGCAATGCCGGGATTTCTGCCATCATGAAGAGTTACGGCGTTAAGGTTTCCGGCAAGGTACTGACGAAAGGCGTTACCACTGCCCGGTTTTTTTGTTATAAGCTGGGGCTTGCGGCGGGAGGGCGCGTCTATGTGCTGCACCGCATCCGCTATGGGAATGATGAGCCGATCGCAGTGGAATATACCTATCTTCCGGCAGATCTGTTTTCCGGGATCGAAGCGCTGGATTTCAGCAGGGTTTCGCTGTATGATTATATGGATTCAAAAGGGCATATGCCGAGAAAATTCCGCCAGAAGCTGCAAATCGTTGAGATCAATGAGCGGGAGCGGGCCTGCCTCGATTTGCCGAAAAAAGCGCCGGTGTATTACCTGGAATTTACAGGATATGATGCACATGGAACGATCGTGGAGTACACGGAAAGCTATGCCCGTTGCGATAAGTTTGAATTTCGCTTTGATAACCAGGCATAGAAATTAATTTCAAATTGGTATAGCAAGGAAAACTATTGAAATTTACAAGTTTATGCCGGATTGAAAACAAATAAATAAAATTGGTATAGCGAACCATAAGAATTGGTTCGCCTTTTTTTGCTTAAAACGATTGAAAAATAACAAAAAATTGGTATTCTATAGGGGAAAGAATCGTAACATTATGAGGAGGGACATGCCAATGCGAAATTTTGATGAAAAGAAGTATATGGAAGAAGCCAAGCTTGCTTACAGCAAAAGGGCTGAGATCGAGAAAATGGCAGACACGCTTACCGAGAGAGGTTATGACAACATCGTCATCATCGGAATCGGCGGTACGTGGGCGGAATGGCATCCGGTGGTACACGTGATGCGGCATTATACGGATCTTCCAATTTATCTGGAAAATGCAGCTGAGCTGTGCATTAAAAAGGATAAGCGGTTTTTGACGAAGGATTCATTGGTATTGACAGCTTCCGCATCGGGGAATACGAAGGAAATCCTTGCCGCTGTGAAAATGTGCAGGGAAAAGGGTATCGAAGTTGCGGGGTTCACCAAGGATCATGAAACGGCCCTGGCAAAGGAGCTGGATTATATCGTCGCCAATCCGTGCGGGGATTGCGAGCATTCCTATGTGATGTATTTCCTGATGGCGCTGCGCCTTCTTTACAAGAGGGGCGAATATCCTGATTATGAAGAATTTGCATCCCAGATCGAATGCATCTTTGAAAACCTCGTCAGGATCAGGGAAGAATTTGAACCGAAGGCTGCTGAAATCGCCAGGAATTACGCAAAAGAGCCATATAACATTTTCGTCGGATCGGGAACGCTGTGGGGAGAGACATACCTGTTTTCGATGTGCATATTAGAGGAAATGCAGTGGGTGAGGACGAAGTCCGTGACGTCGGCTGATTTCTTCCACGGTACTTTGGAGCTGGTGGAAAAGGATGTGCCGGTGTTCTTGTTCAAAGGCGTGGACGAGTACAGGGAGCTTGACAACAGGGTGCAGCGTTTCTGTGAAAAGGTTACGGATAAGCTGGTTGTCGTTGATATCGCTGACTATGACCTCAAGGGAATCGATGAGAAGTTCAAGGTGATCTGTTCACCGATGATCCTCACTGCGCTGGTTACGGAACGGCTCGCCGCGCATTATGAGCTGAATACGGGACACAGCCTCGATTTCCGTCGGTACTACAGGCAATTTGAATACTGATGCCAATCACAAGCAGGAGGTTTTATCATGTCTGATCCTATTGTAACATTAAAAAACGTGAACAAATTTTTCGGTGATAACCACGTAATCAAGGATCTGAACCTGGAAATCGAAGAAGGCGAATTCCTGACGCTGCTCGGTCCGTCCGGCTGCGGGAAAACCACGATTTTAAGGATGATTGCGGGTTTTGAAGATGCGACCAGCGGCATCATAGAGGTGCAGGGCGAACGCGTGGAAGAGAAGGAAGCCTTTGAACGTGACGTCAATACGGTTTTCCAAAGCTATGCGCTTTTTCCGCACATGACGGTTTACGACAACATCGCTTATGGCCTTACGGTAAAAAAAGTGCCGAAGGATGAGATCAAAAAACGTGTCAAGGAAATGCTGGAATTGGTGCAGTTAATGGGGTTTGAAGGAAGAAAGCCCGACATGATGTCCGGCGGGCAGAAACAGCGGGTAGCCATTGCCAGGGCGCTGATCAACAACCCGAAGGTACTTCTTTTGGATGAACCGCTGGGTGCATTGGATTTGCAGCTCCGTAAACAGATGCAGATCGAACTCAAGCGTTTGCAGAAGCTGCTCAACATCACCTTCGTATACGTTACGCATGACCAAGAAGAGGCGATGACGATGAGCGATCGTATTGCGGTCATGAACGCAGGCGTGATCGAGCATCTCGCCACGCCATCGGAAATATACAATAAGCCAAGGACCAGGTTCGTCGCCAATTTTATCGGGGAATCGGATCTGTTTACGGGCAAGATTACGGCGATCGAAGGGGGCGTCGCTTCCGTGGAAACGGAGCTGGGGATCTGCAAGATGAATGCGGAAGATTTCCAAGTGGGCGAAACGGCGCATCTCTGCATCCGTCCGGAGGTAATGCAGTATAGCAAAGAGCCGGTAGAAGGATTTTCGATCAGCGGGCAGGTCAAGAACATGATCTTCGTCGGCGCGCAGTACCGCACCCTCGTGAGCATGGAGAATGGGTACGATGTGAAAATCAACCGCGTGAAAGCGGATGCTTCCTATCAAGAAGGCGATGCCCTGTATCTCCATTGGGATCTGGAAGACGTTACCGGAATCCGGGCGTAGGAGGTAATGATATGAGTAATGGTTCAAAAAATGCGCTTGCCATGGGCGGAAGAAGAAGCGGGATTCGCGGCAAGCTGCCCGCATTTACGACGGCAGGTCCTGTGTCGATCTGGATGATTATTTTCGTCATGCTGCCGCTGATCTACATATTGGTCATCAGTTTCATGACCAGGAATGTATACGGCGGGATTGAATATACGTTTACCCTGGATAATTATAAGGAAATGCTGCAGCCCCTGTACATCAAGGTAATCTGGAAGTCGCTCAAGCTGGCGTTCATGACGACGGTGTTCTGTCTTTTGGTTGGCTATCCGCTGGCTTACTGGATCGCCAGCAAGCCGTCGAAGACAGCGGCTAAACTCTTGATGCTGGTTATGATTCCTTATTGGACCAGCTCGCTGGTAAGGCTCTACAGCCTGAACCTGATGGCGATGCCAAACGGTTTTCTCAATGTTTTCCTGATGAAGCTGCATATCATATCGGAGCCGCTGGATATTCTCTATAGCGATACGATGGTCGTTTTGGGGCTTTTGACGGCGATGCTGCCGTTTTCGGTGCTGCCGCTTTATTCCTCGATCGAAAAGCTGGATAAATCGCTATTGGAGGCATCAAAGGACTTGGGCGCCAATTCGGTAACAACCTTCCGTAAGGTGACGATCCCGCAGACGATGCCGGGAATCGTCGGCTGCGTGCTTTTGGTATTCATCCCGTCCCTCGGCATGTACTATGTCCCGGAGATGCTCGGCGGCGGCAAGGTGATGCTGGTGGGCACGCTGGTGAAGAACCAGTTCCTGGTAACGAAAAACTGGCCGTTCGGCGCTTCCCTGGCGATCCTTTTGATTATGATAACGCTGGCGATGATGTGGATTTACACGAGGGTCGGCAAGCTGGATGATCTGGAGGTGTGCTAGAATGGAAGAGAAAAAAGGCCTTAGCAAGAGATTGAGGAGAAAACGCCTGGGAAGGCGTCTGGGCAACTGCTATGCGTTTCTGGTATTCGTGTTCATCTACATTCCGATTATCGTGATGATCGTATTTTCGTTCAACGACCAGAGAAACAATTACTATTGGAATGGATTTACCCTGAAATGGTATGAGGTGCTTTTTACCGAGTCGGATCTGTTGGGCTTCCTCGTCAATTCCCTGATCGTAGCGATTACGGCGACTGTGATATCCATCATAATCGGCGTGCTGGGGGCGATGGGGCTGATGCGCTTCGAGTTTAAGCTCAAACAGGCCATCAACAGTGCGCTTTACATACCGATCGTAATCCCGGAGGTCGTTCTGGGTATTTCCCTGCTGATGCTTTACGATCTGGCGAATTTTCCATTGGGGCTGATGTCGATGATTTTGGCGCACGCCACATTCTGTATCCCGTTTGTGGTGATTATCATGCGCGGCAGGATGTCGGGCATGGATCTGTCCGTGGAGGAAGCCTCGCAGGATTTGGGCGCAAACCGGGTCACGACTTTTTTCAGGATTACGCTGCCGATGCTGGTGCCTGGAATCCTTTCCAGCGCATTCATGTCGTTCACCTTATCCATAGACGACGTCATCATCAGCAATTTCGTTTCCGGACCGTATTCGACGACGCTGCCGGTGAAGATCCTGTCCATGGTCAAGGTCGGCTTAAAGCCGGAGGTCAATGCGCTGACCTCCCTCATGGTATTGGTTCTGCTCCTTGGAATCATCTTAAACAACGTTGTTCAGGCCGTCTTGAAAAAGAGGGCTTCAACAAATATAAAGACGTATTTCTAAATCGATAATGGAGGAAGAAAAGATGAAACTGTTAAAGAAATTCATTTCCGTTGCCGTAATCGGCATCATGGTTTTCTCCCTGGCTGCCTGTGGCGGCGGAGAAGACAACGCAGCAGAAGAACTCAACATCTATATGTGGTCGGACTATATGTCTCCTGACCTGGTAGACAAGTTCACGGAAGAAACCGGGATCAAGGTAAACTTCTCCTATATGAGCACTTCGGAGGAAGCAGCCGCTAAGATCACCGGGGGCGGCGGGGACGAGTACGATCTGGTAATGCCGTGCGATGCTGATATGACGGCTCTCATCGAAGGCGGCTATCTGGAAGAAATCAACCTGGAAAATGTGCCGAACCTTGAAAATTTAGGGGACATCTACAAGTACAGGGAGTTTGACCCTGACAACAAATATGCGATCCCTTATCTGATGAACTACGTATACGTTGTATATAACCCTGAAACGTGCCCGGTTACGATCGATGAATATGCAGACCTGCTCGATCCGGCTTTGAAGGGGCAGATCGCATCCGTTACAGGCCCGAGAAACCTGTTCCCGATCGCCCTGACTTCCTTGGGATATGATCCGAACAGCACGAACGATAATGAGATCGCCGAAGCGTATGAATGGCTGCAAAAATATGTGCCAAACGTTGCGGGATTTGACTCTGACAGCGCAGAGACCATGCTGATCAACGGCGCTGCAAGCGTTGGCTTCCTCTTCGATGGCCAGGCTTCCAAGGCGTTCAGCGAAATGGGAGAAGATGCGCTGGTTGTGGCAGAGCTGAAGGATGCCGTGCAGCTGGGCGTAGACGAGCTGGTTATTCCGAAGGGTGCAAAGAACAAGGAAAATGCAGAAAAGTTCTTGAACTTCATGCTGGATGCGGACAATATGGCGATGAATTTGCAGAATATGATGGAAACAGATGGCCAGGCTTATGCATGCCCGAACGATGCAGCGGTAGCGCTCATGGGGGACGATTACCAGAACGCTCCTGCGCTGGCAATTCCTGAATCGGTAAAATCCAACTACTTCTTGCAGATGGATACTGGGGAAGCTGCAAAAACGTACGATAAGTATTGGACGATGCTGATGTCGGAAGAACAGTAGCGAAAACGCGCAAGCTGTTGGGACGCACAGTTTACTAGGTTACTTACACAGCTTACTATGAGTGAAAAGGGAAAAATGAATCCGCAAGGGTTCATTTTTCTCTATGTGGCGGGGAGAACGGGGCTAAGCTTTCCTGCGGCAGTTTTCCCCGCAAATAAACGATTCTGGGCGGAAACGGGCGGATTTTCCTTATTTTTCCGCCGAAAGAGAGAAATTCAGGCAATTTGCTTGCTTTTGTGCGAATTAAGTGATATTATCATCCACATGCAGTATTTATGGAGACGCAATATATGGAGATCGAATTAAAGTATAGGATACCTGCCCCTGAAATAGCTGATGAAATATGGAAGGACAAGCTGTTTTTCCATATGGAAGAGGACGAATCCAGGGAGGAGATCTGCTTGAATGCCAAGTATTATGACACGCAGGATGGCGATCTGGCGAAAAATGAAATTGCTTACCGGGTGCGAAAAGAAGGCTGCCGTTTTGCAGCGGCTTTAAAATGGAAAGGACATAGCGAAGGGGCGCTTCATATGCGGGAGGAAATAAATGTTCCCGTGGCGGACGATAAACCGCTTCCCGAGGTTTTCCGGGAGAGCGGGATCGGCGGAAAGCTTCTGGAGCTGATCGGCGGAAAGCCCCTCTACTGTATGCTGGAAACGAAGGTGCATAGGAAGCAGTTCCGCATCGATACCGGGAGCGGTATCTTTGAATTGTCGCTTGACCAGGGATGGATCATCACGCCTTACGGGGAGGATGTGATATCGGAAGTGGAGCTGGAGCTTTTTTCGGGCGAAACCGAAGAACTGGAGAAGCTGGGGCAAGCGCTCCGTGAGAAATACGGCTTGGAAAAAGAGGAGCGGAGCAAATATGCCAGGGGCATGGAAATCATCGCACGCAGCGGGAAACGGACGGATGCCTGCGGCGAATCATCCGTTTGATGCCATTGATGGGATGCGGGCAAACGAACCGCACATCAAGCGCTTTGCGGAGCGCCGCCCCGGTGCGGGCGGCATATGTGCAAAGGAATCTTCGATTTCGTCTTGCACACTTTTTTTATCCTTTTTTCCTTGATTTTTTTGTGATCAGCAGGATTTCCGGCGGAAAGCCCGGCTGGTTGCTCATGCTGATATGAGCCGTGTGATAGAGGCGGGGATCTAGATTTTTGGCGAACAGGAGGAGTTCTTCTTTTTCTTCATAGCCCGCTGGGTGGCCGCTGTACATGGTGATGCAGGTCAGGCCGTCATCTTTTAACAGGTTCATTGCGCTGGCGGCTGCGGATATGGTGGAGGATGCGGCTGTCGTGAGATTCTTATCCCCGCCGGGCAAGTATCCCAGGTTGAATACGATTGCATCGGCTTTTCCCGTTATGTATGAAGCCATGCGTTCATGGGAATCGCAGATCAGGCGTATCGTGCCGTCATCCAGCTTTTTCCCGAAGCCTTCGCAGATGAGGCGGCTTTTGGTGGCGGATATCGCTTTCGGCTGGATATCGAAAGCATACAGCTTAGACGGCAAGGCCTTGGCAAGCCGCAAGGTATCATGTCCATTGCCGCATGTGGCGTCGATGAGGACAGCGCCGGGCGGGATGTACCAAGAGGCGATGTACATGGCAAACTCCGTAGTGGTTTGGATGAGGTTTGGCATTTTCTGTTCCTTTCTTACATGGAGGTTCGTATCAAACGATCTGTTCTTTTTTCCAATTATGGTGACTTGTGCGAATTTTGTCAATAAATTCTCCCGTATATGGCAGGTTGTTTTTTCTTTAGCCTTTACTTTTTCGTACAAAAAAGGTATAATAATATGCACTATGTGTTTATAATCGAGGAGGATATATATTCATGAAATCAACATTAATTTCAAAGGAAAACAATGAAGCAAAATTTACCATGGAGTTTTCGGCAGAGGAATTTGAAAACGCCATCATAGATGTCTATAAGGCGCAGAAGGGAAAATTTCTCATCGATGGATTCCGTAAGGGGAAAGCGCCGAGGAGCATTATCGAGAAAAAATACGGAGACGGAATTTTCTGGGACGATGCGATAAACAACTTGGTTTCACGCAATTATGTCCTTGCCTTGGACGAACTGGATCTGGATGTGATCGACAGCCCAAGGAGCGAGTTCAGCCAGATTAAAAAAGGCGAAGGCTTTACGGTGACGATTTCCGTCGCATGCTACCCTGAGATCGAAGTGAAGGATTACGAAGGCGTTGAAATTGAAACGGTAACGCCGGAGGTAACGGATGAAACGGTTGAAAAAGAGCTGGAAGCAAGAGCCAAGAGGAATGCGAGGATGGTAACGGTTGACCGTCCTGCGAAGGAAGGCGATACGGTATTGATCGATTATGAGGGCTGGTCGGACGGCGAGAAGTTTGACGGCGGCACTGCACAGCGCCAGCCTTTGAAGCTGGGTTCCGGCACGTTTATTCCAGGCTTTGAAGAACAACTGGTCGGGGCAAGCACAGGCGACGAGAAGGACGTTACCGTCACGTTCCCGGAAGAATACCACTCGGAGGCGCTGGCAGGAAAAGAAGCCGTATTCAAGTGTACCGTACACGAGATAAAGGAAGAAGAGCTGCCTGAAATCAATGATGATTTCGTGAAGGATATCAGCGAGTTTGACACATTGGACGAGTTGAAAGCTGACATCAGGGAAAACCTGTTGAAAGCTGCGGAGGCGAGCGCTGAAAACCAGATGAAAAACAGCGTGATCGAAAAGGTTTATGAGGCGAACGAGATCGATGTTCCCGATGTAATGGTCGAAAGCGAGATCGATAATATGATGTCTGAATTTGACCAGCAGTTGCGGGCGCAGGGCATGGATATCCAGTCCTATTTTAAATACCTCGGTAAAGAGCCTGCCGAATTTAGGGATGAGTTAAAGGAAGACGCTTATAAGAGGACGAAGACGAGGATGATCGTGACAGCGGTCGCAGACCAGGAAAAGTTTGAAGCGTCGGATGAAGACGTCGATGCCCAGATTGCAAGCATGGCGAAGCAGTATGGCCTGGAAGCCGATAAGGTAAAGGAAATGATGGGTGCGCAAGGCCTTGAGATGATCAAGGGTGACGTCAAGGTAAAGAAGGCTGTGGAGTTCATGTATGATCACGCAGTAAAAAAATAAAGCATTGACATAAGCGAATCAAAAGGAGGTCCGGATTATGGCATTAATTCCTTATGTAATTGAACAAACAGGCAGAGGAGAAAGGTCTTACGATATCTATTCAAGGCTTTTAAAAGACAGGATTATTTTTTTAGGAGAGGCCATTGACGAACATATCGCCAGCCTTGTCGTTGCTCAGTTGCTCTTTTTGGAAGCAGAAGATTCGGATAAAGACATCAGCGTATATATCAACAGCCCCGGCGGTTCCGTAACCGCCGGCATGGCTATTTATGACACCATGCAGTATATCAAGCCTGCGGTTTCCACGATCTGCGTGGGAATGGCGGCCAGCATGGGGGCGTTTTTGCTTTCCGCCGGCCAGAAGGGAAAGCGATATGCATTGCCCAATGCGGAGATCATGATTCATCAGCCCCTCGGTGGCGTGAAAGGGCAAGCAGAGGATATTAAGATCCATGCGGAATGGATTTTGAAAACAAGGGAAAAACTGAACAGGATTTTAAGTGCGAACACAGGGCAGTCCCTGGAGGTAATCGCACGGGATACCGATCGGGATAATTTCATGTCTGCGGATGAAGCCATGGAATACGGGCTTATAGACAAGGTGATCAAGGACAGGTAAGAGGGGGAAATTTATGAATAAATATGATGAAAACAATGAGCTGAGATGCTCTTTTTGCGGCAAGCCGCAGAGCCAGGTCACGAGGCTCATCAGCGGATCGGGCGTATATATTTGCAATGAATGCGTCGCCGTATGCCAGGATATTATTGCCTCGGAGGAGCGCAAGCTTGCAGATGGTGCGATCGTTACGGATGAATCGGAACGTTTGCCGAAGCCGAAGGAGATCTTTGATATCCTCTCGGAATATGTGATCGGGCAGGATGAGGCGAAAAAAGCCCTGGCCGTAGCCGTATATAACCATTACAAGCGGATCAACGGCGATGCCTCCGATGATGTTGAAATACAGAAGAGCAATATCATCATGGTAGGTCCTACTGGTTCGGGAAAAACGCTTCTGGCACAGACTTTGGCGAAAATTTTGAACGTGCCGTTTGCCATTGCGGACGCTACGGCGCTTACGGAGGCAGGATACGTAGGGGAGGATGTGGAAAACATCCTTCTCAAGCTGATTCAGGCAGCCGATTATGACATAGAAAAAGCGCAGCGCGGCATAATATATGTTGATGAGATCGATAAGATTTCCCGCAAATCTGAAAACCCGTCCATCACCAGGGACGTCAGCGGGGAAGGCGTGCAGCAGGCGCTTTTGAAGATCTTGGAAGGGACGGTCGCTAACGTCCCGCCGCAGGGCGGGAGGAAGCATCCGCACCAGGATTTCCTTCAGTTTGACACGACCAATGTGCTGTTTATCTGCGGCGGCGCTTTCGACGGGCTGGATAAGGTAATCCAGCGCAGGATCGGCGAGAAGACCATTGGCTTCAATTCCGATGTGAAAAACAACAAACTGGAAAAGGATGAGCTGCTTAAGAACGTGCAGCCGGAGGATCTTCTGAAATACGGCCTCATTCCTGAATTTGTGGGCAGGCTTCCCGTGCTGGTGAGCTTGGAGGAGCTTTCCCGGGAAGCGTTGATCGACATCATCACGAAACCGAAGAATGCGCTGATCAAGCAGTATAAGAAGCTTTTCGCCATGGATGATGTTGAGCTTGAGATCCGCGATGATGCGATAAAGGCTGTTGCGGAACAGGCGCTTGCAAGGAAGACCGGCGCCAGGGGCCTTAGGGGCATCATGGAAAAGATCATGACGAATATCATGTATGAGCTGCCGTCCAGGGATGACGTAGGCAAGTGCATCATTACAAGGGAAACTGTAGAAACGGAGAAGGATCCGGAATTGATATTGGCTGAACCAAAACGCATGATAGCGGAGGATACTACAGCAGAAACGGCGTGAGCAAATGAAAGGGGCGGCTTGTGTAAGCCGCCCCGTTTTTATCAATACGTTAAGGAGGCAATGTATGGAAGACAATAAGAAACAGCCTGTTGATATTGAGATAGAGGATATCGGGAAGATAGAGGAGCTGGGCGGGATAGAAGAAGATGGGATGATCGAGCTGCCGATGATCCCGCTTCGGGGATTGACGGTATTTCCCAATATGGTGCTTCATTTTGACATTGGAAGGGAAAAGTCCATCAATGCGCTTGAGAAGGCGATGATCACCGGGCAGCATATTTTCCTGGCATCACAGAAGGACGATAATACCGACCTGCCGACGCCGGAGGATTTTTACCACATTGGAACGATCGGAAAAATCAAACAAATGCTGAAATTGCCGGGAGATTCCATCCGCGTTTTGGTGGAGGGCGTGTGCAGGGGGAGCATCGAAGAGATGGTGCTGGAAGTGCCATATTTCCGTTGCAAGGTGAAACGCATTGAAGACGATGAGGTCACGGAGGATGCGGAAGCGGAAGCTTTGATGCGGACGATCCTTTCTAATTTCGATGAATATATCGACATCAACCAAAACCTCGCCCCTGAGATTTTCGCTACGGTTGTGACGATCGAGTCGCCGGGCAGGATGGCGGATATGATCGCATCCCACATGGAGATTAAGCTTGAGGATAAGCAGTCCATCCTGGAAACGCTCGATCCAAAAGAACGCTTGGAAAAGCTGAACGAACTCTTGATCAAAGAGATTGAGATCCTCAACATCGAGCAGGATATCTCCACTAAGGTAAAATCGCAGATCAACAAGAACCAGCGGGAATACTATCTGCGGGAGCAGATGCGCGCGATCCAGGAGGAACTGGGTGTTTCCGAGGATATTGAAGATGAGATCGCAACATTCCAGGAAAAGCTGGAAGCGTTAAACCTGGAAGATAAGACGAGGGAAAAAGTCGAAAAGGAAATCAAGCGTTTTTCCAAGATGCAGTCGTCCTCTGCGGAGGCTACGGTGAGCCGCAATTACATCGAGACGATCCTGGCGCTGCCGTGGAATACGGAAAGCGAAGACAATATCGACTTGAACAAGGCGGAGGAAATCTTAAATGAAGACCATTACGGCCTCGATAAGGTCAAGGAACGGGTGCTGGAATATTTGGCGGTGATCCAGCTTTCCGAAAGCCTGAAAGGCCCGATCCTTTGCCTCGTAGGACCTCCGGGCGTCGGCAAGACTTCCATCGCCAAAAGCGTGGCACGGTCCATCGGCCGGGAATTTGTACGGATGTCGCTCGGCGGCGTACGGGATGAAGCGGAGATCCGGGGCCACAGGCGGACGTATATCGGCGCAATTCCGGGCAGGATCATCAGCGCCATTAAGGACAGCGGGACGAAAAACCCGGTCTTTCTCTTCGACGAAGTGGATAAGATCGGGGCGGACTACAAGGGCGATCCGGCGTCTGCCCTGCTGGAAGTGTTAGATCCCGAGCAGAACAAGGATTTTACCGACCATTACCTGGAAGTGCCGTTTGACCTTTCAAAGGTCATGTTCATCACGACGGCCAATACGACCGATACGATTCCAAGGCCGCTCCTTGACAGGATGGAAGTCATCGAGGTCAGCGGGTATACGGAGGAAGAAAAGGTCAATATCGCAACCAAGTACCTCGTGCCGAAGCAGATCAAGGAGAACGGCCTATCGGCGAAGAATATTTCCTTTACCGAGCAGGGCGTACGGACGCTGATCAATTATTATACCAGGGAATCCGGCGTGAGAAACCTGGAGCGGGAAGTCGGCAACGTCTGCCGCAAGGTGGCCAGGAATGTGGTCTGTGGCAAAACGCAGAAGGTCAGCGTATCGGGCAAGAAGGTGCAGGAGTTTTTAGGGAAAAAGAAATACAGGTTTGACATCATCAAAGGAGAGACGGAAATCGGCGTCACGACAGGGCTGGCGTGGACAATCGTCGGCGGGGATACGCTCTTTATTGAAACTACCGCAGTCCCGGGAAGCGGCAAGCTCGTCCTCACGGGACAGCTTGGCGATGTGATGCAGGAATCTGCGAAGGCTGGCATCAGTTATATCCGCTCCGTCGCCCATAAGCTGAAAATCGAAGAGGATTTCTATAAAAAGTATGACCTTCACATCCACATCCCGGAAGGCGCGACGCCGAAGGACGGCCCGTCTGCGGGCGTGACCATGTGTACGGCCATTATTTCCACGTTGACGAATACGCCTGTCCGCAAGGACGTAGCGATGACGGGGGAAATCACCCTGCGGGGCAAGGTGCTGCCGGTCGGAGGCATCCGGGAAAAGGTACTGGCTGCGCACAGGGCAGGGATCAGGAAGGTGCTGCTCCCGAAGGAAAATGATGCGGACATCCAGGATATTCCGGAAGCGGTCCGGGAAGAGATGGAATTCGTGCTGATCAAAAATGCGAACGATGCGCTGAAACACGTTCTCGTAAAGGATACAAAACATGCACATTAAGAAATCAGATCTGGAAGCGATGGCGGTAAAGCCGCAGCAGTACCCGCCCGCAACGTTAAAGGAGATTGCATTTGCCGGCAGGTCCAATGTCGGCAAATCGTCCCTGCTCAATTTAATCACAGGGCGCAAGAAGCTGGCGCATGTCAGCGGAAACCCGGGCAAGACGAGGACGATCAACTTTTACATCATCAACGATGCGTTCCGGATCGTGGACCTGCCAGGGTATGGATATGCGAAGGTTTCCCGCTCTGTTTCGCAAGGGTGGGGCGAGATGATGGAACGCTACCTTGCACGCAGGGAAAACCTCATCAAGGTGGTTCAGCTTGTGGACATCCGCCATGCGCCGTCGAAGCAGGATGTGGAGATGTACCAGTACCTCCGCCACTTTGGGCTTGATGGCATTGTTGTGGCGACCAAGGCAGACAAAATTTCAAAGAGCCAGGTTCAGAAGCAGGTAAAGCTCATCAGGCAGGCGCTGCGGCTTTCCGGGGAGGATATCGTCATCCCGGTATCGGCTTTAAAGAAAACGGGATATGAAGAATTGCTTGGCGTGATGGAAGAATTATTGGAGGAATAGATGCAGTTTTTTGGGTTTCAAGTCATTATCAGAAGAATCAAGGCGATCCGTTTTATGATGGCCGATAAATCAGTGCCGAAACGAAAGAAGGCGTTGATCATATTCGGAATCTTATACATATTCTTTCCGATCGACCTGATCCCGCCGATCTTTTTCCCGTTTTCCCTGATCGACGATTTGTTGTTATGGATCTTTATCCTCTGGTATTTGTCCAGCGAACTCGATAAATACTGGACGGGAGGCAAGACAAAGGACTATTCAAAAAAATACCGTGGAAAAACCTTCGTGAATCATGTAGAATATGAAGTGCATGAGGAAGATAAGAAAAAATAAACGCAGGAACAGGAAGAACAGAAGGAGAACCATAGATGGAGGATAAAACCATAGGAACTGTGATGATCACGCAGGAGCAGATCAGCAAACGGGCAGCAGAAATCGGCCGGCAGATCGAAGCGGACTACCGAGGCGAGTCCGTCGTGTTAATCGGTATTTTGCGGGGCGCTGTCCTCTGGATGGCGGACATCATGAAAAACGTCAATCTCGATATGCGGATCGATTTCATGGCCGTGAGCAGCTACGGCGCTTCCACGAAATCATCAGGGATTGTGAAGATCAATAAGGATCTGGATACCGACATCGAGGGCAGGCACGTTATCATCGTGGAGGATATCGTCGATTCCGGGATCACGTTGAATTACCTGAAGGGGTATCTGGAAAACAGGGAAGCGAGAAGCGTTCGGATCTGCACGCTGCTGGATAAGCCGGAAGGCAGGCGCGTGGATATCGATGTTGATTACATAGGCTTTACCGTGGACGATAGGTTTATCGTGGGATACGGTCTTGACTATGATCAAAAATACAGGAATCTTCCTTACATATCGTATCTGGAAGAGTAGAGCAAACGATAAGGAGAAGAAAAATGGGTTACAAAGTTCAAATCGGATTATCAAACAAGCACGTGCATTTGCAGAAGGATCATATTGACATCCTGTTCGGAAAAGACCATGAATTGACGCCGACGAAGCCGTTGGTACAGCCGGGACAGTTCGCTTCCGAAGAAAAGGTGGATATCGTAGGACCGAAAACGACCCTTAAGGGCATCAGGGTTTTAGGACCTGCAAGGCCGGAAACGCAGGTTGAACTGGCAATGACCGACGCCAGGGCGCTGGGCATTAAAGCGCCGATCCGGGAATCCGGGAAGCTGGATGGAACGCCGGGCTGCAAGCTGGTCGGTCCTTGCGGGGAAGTGACGCTGGATCATGGCGTGATGGTCGCATTGAGGCATGTACACTTAAACCCGGAACAGGCAAAAGAAGCAGGCGTAAAGGATAAGGATGTCGTATGTATCAAGATCGACGGCGAAAGAGGCCTTATTTTCGATAATGTGCTGGTTCGTTCCGGCGATAAGCACGAACGTGAAGTCCACCTGGATACGGACGAAGGGAATGCGGCAGGCTGCGGGCCTGACGCTGTAGCGGAAATCATTAAATAAAGGACAACGCGATTTCCCAGCAGGAACAGCCGCAGGCAAGCTGTAGGCGCTAAATAGCTGGCTGCCAAGCCGAAACCCTGGCATTGCTGGCCGGTCTTTTGCATACACGAAGTGAAAAAGGATACAATAAAAGTGCGGGCATATACATGAATTGACCGCACTTTTTCCATATAGGCGTGCTTTGTTTCTGCACGGCGTATTTTCGGGGCCGCTTTTGGGCGCGCCTTCCTTCCGCTGCGTGTTAGCTTTCCATCTGCTTTGCCAGAAAACCTGCGCCGAGCTCGGCGGTTTTTATTTCCAGGTCAGACAGCTCTTGCCCTTCCGGCGGCAGAATGGTGACAGACCCGATGGGGTCTCCGTTTGAGAGAATCGGAATCACGACCTTGGTGTTGTTCTTGTACTTGTTTTTATGCTGTATGATGTTATCAAGGTCTTCATCGATTTCCTTATTCATATAATCTTTTTGCTTCAAGCCTGAAACTGCCACAAATCGGTCCGTATCGGAAACCAGGACCGGCAGCCCTAAAATAGACGAGGCGGATTCCACGAAGGTTTCGGCAATCTGTCCAAGCTCGCTGATCGGCGAATACTTTTTCAGAATGACCTCTCCCGTAGTGCCGGTATAAATTTCAAGCGGGTCGCCTTCCCTTCAAAATTCATAAGAGAAGAAACCTTGAAATTTCAACGTGCTTCGACAATATCTGACTCCCTTTTTATAGAATTATAGAACAGGCGGATTAAATTGTCCAGAAGAAAAATTTAGCGGGAATTTTTAGTTTGATGCATAAATCGTTGACGCCCTATTTCATGTACGCTATAATGTACGCATTAGGAGGAAAACCATATGATTAATGTCAATGTAACAAATTTGAGGAAAAACCTTTACGGGATACTGGAGCAGACCATAAAATACAACGAGCCTGTAAACATTTCAACAAAAAACGGCAATGCCATAATAATAAGTGAAGAGGATTATAAAGGTATTGTGGAAACCCTGTACCTGAGCTCCATTCCCGGAATGAAAGAAAAAATCATGGAAGGGATGGACACACCGCTGGATGAGTGCATTCCCGAAGCCGAGGTTGAGTGGCAATGCATGAAATAAAATATACCAAAAAGTCAGTCTCTGACATACAGAAGCTGAAAAGTGCCAAGCTGGATAAAAAAGCCAAGGCATTGATTGATGTTTTGCGCAATAACCCCTACCAGACGCCCGCTCCGTTCGAGAAACTACAGGGTGATCTGCATGGGGCGTATTCCCGCAGGATAAACATCAAACACAGGCTTGTGTATTCCGTTGATGATGCGCAAAACACTGTAAAAATCATCAGCATATGGACGCACTATGAATTTTAAAATGCAGGCATGGCCGTCCCTGCGAAACGAGCAGAAAATCGGCTAAGTTATTAAAACAAGTTAAAAGTGTATATATCAAAGGCATACAGAAATGCTGGTACGCATAGCTGTATGCTTTTTTATATAGATAAATGTTAAAGCAGAGAGGTCAAACAACGTAATGGAATTTAAAAAACCATAAGGAGGATGCAATATGTGCAAAGTAATAGCAATCGCCAACCAGAAAGGCGGAGTCGGAAAAACAACGACGGCAGTCGCCATGGGAGCGGCATTAACAGAGCTGGGGAAAAAGGTGCTATTGGTTGACGTCGATGATTCCGGCAACCCATCCCTCACCAAAGCGATGATCGGGAACGTGGATGAAAGCATCACGGACCTGCTGGTGTACAGCCTTGTGGGGAAAACGAAAAACATAAAAAAAGAACTGCCCGGCATCATATGCCACCATGGGGAAGGCATGGACATACTGCCCGCCGACGATAACTTGCCAGCGATTGCCGCAGGGATACATACCGTGCCAGAAGAAGAGCGGAAACGCCTGCTGCTCCGTGAGATCACCAGCATTGTGAAGCCGGATTATGACTACGTAATACTTGATGCCGCCCCGTCACTCAACATGATGTCACTCAACATCCTGGCTGCGGCGGACGAAGCCATCATTGCGACACAGCCACAGGGAGCAGCGGAAAAAGGAGTGCGGGAACTGATCAAGGCGGCATGGCACATAACAGAGACCGCAAACCCTGCCCTCGTCATAAAAGGACTTTTGATCACGATGGTGGACAGCCGCACAAGCTACAACAAGAACATGGTCAGGGACATCACGGAAGGCTACACCGACATCGGCCTGAAAGTATACAGGACAACGATACCAAGGGCCGTGGCGGCTGAAAGCTGGGTGGAAAACAAAATGAGCATATTAAAGTCCGCCCCGTCAAGCAAGCCAGCGGCAGCATACAGGGCTTTCATTAAAGAGTACCTGGAATCATGACGGGGGACACAGCCATGGGAGACATGAAAAAAGAAATGATGCAGGAGCTGATGGGAAAAGGTCCGGCAAGCCTGTCAAAGGTGTTCGGGATAAACGAGGGGGATGGCACAAAAGAGCCTGCGGAGCAGATGATCCCAGCGGATAAAATACACCCGTCTGACAAGAACCCGTTCCGGGTGGAAATGAACGGGGAAATGATCGAGCTGATTGCGTCGATTAAAGAGAGGGGCATATTAGTCCCGCTCATACTGCGCCCCCACCCGGGTGTCGCTGGCGAATATGAAATCATTGCAGGACACAGGCGGTATTTTGCCGGATCACACCTGAACTTGAAAGAATACCCCGCAACCACTAGAAACCTCACGGATGAGGAAGCGGACATCATCATGGTGGACAGCAACCTAAACCGTGAGAACATCAGCATCAGCGAAAAGGCGTTTGCCTACAGGCTGAAATATGAAGCAATTAAAAGAACATCAGGCAGAAAATGCTGCGGGGAAGAAATGGGCAGGCGAAACTCCCCCATTAAAAAGAGTTCGGGAATCATTGCCGAACAGATGGGCGTCAGTGACAGGACCATTAAGGATTATGTCCGCCTTACATACCTTTCAAGGAAAATGCTGGATGTGGTGGACCAGAAGGAACTGCCGATAAAGGCTGCCGTCCAGCTTTCTTACCTACCGTTAAAGGCACAGGATTTTTTGCACAGCATCATGGAAGCGGAAAACTTGAAAATAGACCTTGATGCCGCAAAAATGCTGAAAGAGCAATTTGCGGAAGTGGAAAATGAAAGAATAAGCATGGATGACGTGTACGGATTCCTGAAATCAGCACAGATGCGCAAGCCTTTGGAATCCAAACCAAAGGCAGCCATAAAAATCAATAAATCCGCAAGGAAGCGGTTTTTCCCGCAAAGTTATGACGATTACCAAATTCAGCAGGTCATCGAGGAATTGCTAGGTGCATGGGCAAGGGAACACAACCCGGAATTTGAAAATGGAGGCAGCAATTAATATGGACAGACATACGTTCAGGGATGGGGAAGGGCATACAATGAGACGGGTAATCAGGGTGTTCCCGCAATGGACTAGCTACACCCCGGACGATGCATATGCATTTGTCGGGATGCCGCCCATGAAACAGCTCATCCCTGCCCATGACGAGGTGCATATATCCTGTACGTTTACATGGGACAGGGATTATTGCCGGGACTTGCAATTCCAGTGGGAAGGGGCAACGGACAAGCCCGTGAGGCTGGGCGGGGCAGCGTTTGGGTCGCCGTCAGATAACTTTATCCCAGGGATGTACATTAAGCGCAATATTATATTTACCACACGGGGCTGCAACAACGGCTGCCCGTGGTGCATCGTGCCAAAGCTGGAAGGCCGGCTAAAAGAGCTGCCAATCCATCCGGGGAACTGGATACAGGACAACAATTTTTTGCAGGCATCCAGGCAGCACAAGGACAAGGTGTTTGCCATGCTGCGCACCCAGCAGGGCATATGCTTCAAGGGCGGCTTGGAGCCGAGTTTAATCGACGACCATTTCCTCCAAAACATTACCAGCCTGCGGATCAAGGAACTGTGGCTTGCCTGTGACACTGATGCAAGCGTGGCGGCATTGCAGAAGGCGTGCAGAAAGCTAGAAAAGGCAGGGTTTAACCGCAACAAAATACATTGCTATGCACTGTCTTATGGCAGGGACATGGAAGCGGACGAGGCAAGGCTCAGGGCGATCTACGAAGCAGGCGCAATGCCGTTCATGCAACTCTACAGGGATTACAGGGGCAAAAAAACGGAATACCCTAGGGAATGGAACAGGTTCGCCCGCCAGTGGCAGCGCCCCGCAGCAATAAAAGCGCACATGAAATGCGGGACAACTTGGGAAGATTATAAAACATAAATTGGAGAATTAAAAATGAACACCAGTGTAATGTTTAGCAACAAAACCGACCAATGGGAAACACCGCAAGGGCTATTTGATG
This sequence comes from uncultured Eubacterium sp., assembly GCA_946555345.1. Taxonomy (GTDB): domain Bacteria; phylum Bacillota; class Clostridia; order Peptostreptococcales; family Anaerovoracaceae; genus Lentihominibacter. The sequence continues at coordinate 169,973 of CAMNSS010000004.1, forward strand.
CACTGAACCATGAGTTTACGTTTGAGGTTGATGTATGCGCACTCCCAGAGAATGCGAAGTGCAAGCAATACTATACGCCGGAAACTGACGGGCTGTCCCAAAACTGGGACAAAAGGTGCTGGTGCAATCCCCCGTATGGGCGGGAAATTGGAAAGTGGGTGAAAAAAGCAACGGAATCAGTGAATGATGGCTGCCCGCTGGTGGTGATGCTTCTCCCCGCAAGGACGGACACACGGTGGTTTCATGACTATATATATAAGAAGCATGAAACCAGGTTTTTAAGAGGGAGATTGAAATTTGGAAACAGCAAAAATGGCGCACCATTCCCAAACATGGTCGTGGTTATGAAAAAGAAGGAGGTGCAATATGGTCGTTGAATATTTAAAAGGAAAACGCAAGATGCCGAAAAAGTGCCAGATCGAATGCGGGGCGTGTCAATGAAACTTACATTACAACACATTTGAAATGACGTGCAGACAGCTTGGATTTAACCACCCGCAAAAGAAAGGAACACAAATGATTGAATACATAAAACAGCTCAAGGAGCTTGAAGCGATGGAACTGGTTGACTGTGCCAAGCAGGGCAGGATCAAGCGGGCGAAAGAAATCATCGGGCAGGAAAATAATGATGCCCTGGCA
>CAMNSS010000005.1 GCA_946555345.1 uncultured Eubacterium sp.
CCTGTGCGCCCGTCCCCAGCACCAGTATTTTCTTGCCCATTGGTTCCATCTCCTTACTTTCTACTTTTTCGTTAAAATTAAATTGATAAAGCTTATATAATTGTACTTGAAAATGCAAAATTTCTCAATAGCCCAATCGGGTGAATCTGAAAAATATGGAATCATATATCTATTTTCGCAAAAAAGTATTATTTTCCAACAACTTAATCCGCGGCTGTTTTGTCTTTTAGATGCTCTGGCATTACCCGTATGCGATCCGTTTTTGTTTCAGCCCTGCTCGCTTTTCATTGCCGCTCCCTTGCGTTTTGCATCCTTTTATTTAAGGGCTTGCCTCACTCCGCTCAGATTGCGTCTCCAGCCATTGCGTTCTGGAACACCGATTTACTGCCAGCCTGTCCGCAGCTTCCTTTCCATAACCGCCGATTCCCCTGTGCCTCCGTTCTGCCTGCCCGCTCCAGCCCCGCCCTTTCCGCCGCCCATTTACGAAACGAAAAAACTATGGTACAATAAGCCGTACCGTTCCACGGAAAGGAGTGAAATTGTGGATCAATCGGAGCATTTGCGCTCGGAAAAGCGCATCTTGCGAATCTCTTTTATCGGAAGCCTTTTTTTCTTGCTTGCGGAATGTGCCGCCGTATTTTTCACACGTTCCCAAGCAGTCCTCATCGACTGCATCTATGACCTTGCGGATCTGGTCATGCTGCTTCCGTTCATGATTCTCGTCCCCAAACTATACAAACCTGTCACGGAAAAATGGCCTTACGGCCTTTCCCAGATCGAACCGCTTTTCGTGATCATACGATGCGGTGTTTTGCTGTTGTTGGACATCCAGTTGATGATCGACAGCGTGCAGATGATCCTGGATGGAGGGCATCTCGTCAATGCGGCTACCGTCGCTTCCTTTGAGTTTGCCATGGCAGTTTCCTGTATCCTCGTATATATTTTGCTGGGGCGTTTATGCAAAAAAGTGATGTCCCCTACCATGGAATCCGAGCTGTATGTCTGGAAAGTGGACGCTTACAGCACGGCGGGCGTAGGGCTTGCCTTCCTCGTGCAGATCATCCTCCAAAGCACGCCGCTGTCGTGGATCACGCCTTATATCGATCCGGGAATCGCTGTCGTCATGGCAATCATCCTGCTCCCAGAGCCGCTCGGCATGGTTCGCGATTCTGTCAAAAGCCTCATCCTCGCAGCGCCAGAACCGGAACTGACCGAGCATATAAGGAAAATCGCCACAGATGCACTTTCCCAATACGGCATCCAAATCACATTCCTCGACATCATCAAAACGGGCCGCAGAATCTGGGCTGACATTTATATTACCCAAGAAGATGATCTGCTGCGCATCAGCGCACTAAAGGCGGCGCAGGAAAAAATCCGCAACGCACTCAGCAACGAATATGAAAATATTTCCATTGAACTGATCCCGGAATTGACGGAAGAATCCTAGCGGAAAAACCTTAATGGACTAGCCTTAACGGCAGCGTCTTTGCAGCAGCCTGGCTTGCATCCTTTTGTCCCTACGGCGGCCTGGCTTTCCCGCTCTTGGCTTTGCGGCGTTTATGCAACGCCTTGGAGCTCTGCCTTGTCTTCGTTTATTTGCCCTGCCTATGTCTGGCTGCCCAGCCTGCATCCGCATGCAACCGATTTCAACGGCCTGGCTTTCTTGCATCCGCTTGCAATCGTCTGCATCTGCCTGGCTTGCCCGCATCCGCCTATGCCTATTTGCAGCGGCCTGGCTTGCCCGCAGTTCCCAAAGCTTGCCCGCTCCGGATCTTTTCCACTACGACGCCCTTTTCTCGCCATTAATCAAATGAACCAGCTCCATCCTCGTCGAAACACCGAGTTTTCCAAAGATATTGTGCATATGGCGCTTGATCGTATACTTGGATACGAATAACTGCTCTGCGATTTCAGGATTCGTCAATCCCTCATATGCCAAAGCCAGCACCTCGCGCTCCCGCTCAGTGAGCGAATGCGTCTCCGCAATGTAATCCAGCCGCTGTTCCAAATGATCCGCAGCAGGGTTCATCGGCTCTGTTGTTTTAAAAAGCGCCGTGAAGTCTTCGCAAAAAATCAGGAGTATTGTAAGAAAATTGGTTGCAAATAGAAAAGCGGAGGTTGGATCAAACCATCTTTCCACCGCAGCATTGATATCATGAAACAGCATATAGATCACAAGGATGCAGTTCCACACCCCGTTTACCGCCAGAAGAATGGAAATCAAAACGATATAAGTCCTGCATTTCTTCTGTATCGTCTCTGCCAAAGCTTTGGCCATATGGCGGAAATTGAGATAAGTGAGCATGACAGCGATAAAAACTTCAATAAAGAGCATCGCCGTTGTCGCAAATCCGAGCTTTGCGATATAATAGCCGTCCATCAGAAAACCATATCCGATCACCGCTAAGACAAGGCAAACGCCCGTCGCAGCAGCGGAAATATTTCGCAACGCATCACGCCCGCTGTCTTCCCGCATACTCTTTTCGCGCAGGTAAGCGTTCCAGAAATACACCTGGCCGATAAACAGGCAGATATCCGCAATCCGCATGATTGCATTGGACTGATAAGAACCCGACACAAGCTCTTGATAATCAAAATAGAAATACAAAAAATCGATTAAAGCCGTGCAGGCCATAAAATTCCGGATCGAAGCGAGCAACGCTTTATTGCCGGAAGACCAGTGCCGAATCAGAAGCGCCGCTAGCAAGATCGCCAGAACGCCCGCAAAGCCTGCAAATATGTACATAAAAAAGAACACGCCATCGAACATCTCGTCTCCTGCCATCATTTCGACCTTTCCCGCATCGCAAACTACGCCCCAAACGGCATTATCTCAAGTTCATGTGTTGCAAGCTGCGCGGTACTGCTTTCTAAGCCATACCGCTCCATGCCGTATGCCATTGCAGGCTACACCGAATTGTAAAGCACGCCCGCCGGCCAATGCCCGCACGACAGCCCGCAGATCTTTCCAAACCGCACCGCATCGCTTCCCATGCCGCATCGCATTACAAACCCTGCGATATCCCAGCCCGCATCCCAGGTTGAATCCTGCTTCCTGCACTGCAGCTTCCTATACTATAATTTCTATTATAGTATATATGCCTAAATTTGTCGAACCAAAAAAGCAAGGCACGGCAAGACTGCACAGACAGCGGTTCTTCCAAAGCGCAATATGCCCCGCTCCGCCTGCTTCAATCCGCACGCCCAAGGTCTTGTAACGTACAATCAGCTCCCAGCGCAGCGGCCAATTTTGCAAAAAGCGGCATGACTTGCTTCTTGTCCGTCCCCGATCCGTTCTGCGGCACACGGCTGATGAGCTTTTGAACACCAATACGCTATTGCCTCCTCCCGCATAGCCAAATCCAAGGGGGCTTGCAATGCGTCGCCTTCTGGCTATCCTCCTGTAGCAATTCCCACAAAACACGGCTCCGGTTACCGCAAAAGACAAATCTCCGGCCGCTCACCGCCCTTTCATCAGCTTATACATACCTTCTTTCAGCCCATCTATGGACAGCCGGAACATCGGGAAAACCTTCCCAATCTCAAGGAAGGATTCAGACATCCAAGCAAGGTTTTCTTCTTTTTCCTGCGGGTGAAACCAGATAGAATGCGCATACCGTTCCCGAAACCGTCGAAACCACGTGATCCCATCGACGGGCGCGCCGCCCCAGCTTCCATACGAACTGCCAACCAGCTCGTGTACCGCCATATCAGCATCGCCGACGAAGATAACCTTATAGTCCTTTGCGATATTTTTCAGCACCCAATCCGTTTTGACCGTCTGCGCCGCATCGATCGACGGCTCCCGGTACAAGTTTTCTTCAAGGCAGTTATGAAAATAGTATATCTTCAAATCCGAAAAAGTGTTCGCCTTGTGAAGCGAATGAAACAGCAGGCTGCATAACTGTTCATAAGGGCGCATCGAGCCGCCCGAATCGATCAGCACCATCAGCTTTAAGCGGTTGCGCCTGGGCGGCTGCATCCGGATATCGAGAATACCCCCGCGATTGCACGTATGCGCGACCGTCCCGTGTATATCGAGTTCTTCTTCATTCGTTTCCAGCTTGCGGGACAGCTCCCGCAGCAGGCGGAACGCCATCTGGAATTGCCTTGATTCGATGGTGCAGTCGGTACGCCAATCCCTGAACCTGCGGTCGCCTTGTGGATGTATAATGCTCTTGCCGCCAGCGCCCTGCATCATAACGCCGCTTCCGGCTCCCGGTCCTGCACCCGCCCCCGTGAATGAGCTGTCCTTTGCAGATCCGTCCGCAACGCCCAAATTTTCAGCGCTGCCTTCTTCCTCCACCGCAAGGCGCATTTCCAGAAGCTTTGCCGCTGATTTCACGTCCAGCCCCCGCCGGTCCATATAGGATGAAAGGACCTTGCCGATCGCATCGGGATGGTGCAGCAATTCTTCCAGCTCCTTCCGCAACGCATCCGAAGCGGACGTTTTAAAATACTGATAAAACAATTCCTCGAACTTGTCCATATCGGACTCTGTTTTGACCAGCAACGTCCGGCAAAGAACAAAAAATCCTTTTAACGTCTGCCCGTGCAGCCCCATGCGCATCCCTTCAATAAGCGAAAGCCAGTCGTGAAACGTCACGCAGAACCCTCCCGCGCGGAGAAAAAGCCAAAAATCCAGAAACATTACCGCAAGCCTCCGATGCTTTGCTTTATGGTTTCAAGGTCCTCATCCTTCTTAACCAGGAAACTGAGCAAAGGAAGATCCTGCCGCAAACGATCTGTGTCAAGCCCGCTCAGCCTGAGCGCACTGATCCAGTCCAGCAGCTCGCTGGTGCTTGGCTTCTTCTTTAATTCAAAAAAGCCGCGCACATAGAAGAAGGCATCCAGCGCTTGTTCGACCAGCAGATCTTCAATGCCTGGATAGTGGGCAAGTATGATATCACGCATCAGCTCCTTTTCGGGAAACTCGATGAAGTGAAAAGCACAGCGGCGCAGGAATGCGTCCGGCAGCTCTTTTTCAGCGTTTGAGGTGATGACGACGATCGGCGGATTGTTTGCCCGGATCGTTTCGTCGGTTTCCGGGATGAAAAACTCCATGCGGTCAAGCTCCCAAAGCAAATCGTTGGGAAATTCCAGGTCGGCCTTGTCGATTTCGTCGATAAGAAGCACGCACTGCTCCTCTGCGGCAAAAGCTTCGCCCAGCTTTCCCAGCTTAATATAACGGTTAATATCCTCCACGCCTTCGTTTCCGAGCTGGCTGTCGTAAAGGCGGCGGACCACATCGTACTGGTAAAGGCCATCCTGCGCCTTGGTGGTGGATTTAATGCTCCACACGATAAGCTCCTTGCCCAGGGCTTTGGCGACTGCTTCTGCCAGCGCGGTCTTGCCCGTTCCCGGCTCGCCCTTGACAAGCAGCGGTTTATTCATTTTAATCGCAATATTGACCGTCAACATCAGGTCTTCGGTTATGATATAATCGTCAGTTCCCTGGAATGGGTGAATGGCTTTCGTCATCGTTTCCTCTCCTTGCTTTTCCGTTTCAGTATTTTCAATTCAATCGAACGCCAAATGGAGTTTGATCCATTTTTGTTTTTATGCCAGCGTTTTATGTACCAGACCGTATGATAAGATTCCCTAAGGCTGATATGATAAAATTCCTCAAGACTGAATTGTAGCATGGATTTTGATTTAAGACAATGCGGGAGGGAAAAAAGAGATGAGATTATGCCAAATCTCCCATGAAAGCGACGATGAGGCAAAATAGAATTAGGGTTCTTGCTTTACTGGCCGCTAAATCTATAAAGCCTTGCTCCGAATTGATGTGAAAGGACGGCAGGCATATCGGCAAAACCCGCAAACTCTGTATATTTCGCCGTTTTTACTGCAAAAATGCAGCGTTTCTAAAGGCACAAGGGCGCCATGCAAGTGATTATCGAGAACTTATGTGCGTGTTTGCTGTATCGCAGAGAGATCCTGTATTTGTTTGTCGTATGGAAGAGTAATTTTGTATTTGTTTGCTGATATGCCCGCAAAATGCCTAAAAACCCGTATTGTTTCGCCCGCAGGGCAAAACAGTAGATGTTCAACAAAAAAACTCTGCATAAATGGCGTGGAATTTGCCATTTATGCAGAGTTTGTAAAGTTTTTCCAGTCATTCATCCCATTTCCGGTAATCAAATTGACTGCGCCCCTGCCACAAGGCAGGGGCGCACGGCATGAAGCCGCATGAACATGAAACGTGCATTCCGTCTATTCGCCCAGATATTCATCGATGCTGGCGGCAGCCGTCTTGCCGGCGCCCATCGCCAGGATGACCGTGGCCGCGCCCGTTACCGCATCGCCGCCGGCAAAGATGCCTTTCCGGTTCGTGGCTGCGCCCGTATCCGTACCGATGCCCCCTCTGTCGTTGGCTTCCAAGTTTTCCGTGGTTTCCAAGATCAGCTTATTGAGCTTCGTACCGATCGCCATGATCACGCAATCCACATCCAGCACGAAATTAGAACCTTCCTTTGCCACCGGACGCCTTCTGCCGGAAGCATCCGGCTCACCCAGTTCCATTTCCACGCATTCCAATCCCGTTACATAGCCGTTTTCATCACCCACGACCGCAACAGGGTTTTTCAGAAGCTGGAAATCGATGCCCTCTTCGATCGCATGGTGGATTTCTTCCGCCCTTGCAGGAATTTCATCCATCGAACGGCGGTATACAATATAAACCTTCTCCGCACCCATCCGCTTCGCGCATCTTGCCGCATCCATGGCAACGTTCCCGCCGCCGACGACCGCAATCCGCTTCGCTTGCTGGACAGGCGTATCATACTCAGGCAGGTATCCTTTCATCAGGTTGATGCGGGTCAGGTATTCGTTCGCAGAGCAAACGCCCAGCAAATTTTCGCCCGGGATGTTCATAAACGACGGAAGCCCTGCGCCCGTTCCGACGAAGACCGCTTCAAAACCGTCCTCCAACAGTTCGTCTACCGTCTCGGATTTGCCGATGACCGCATTGTTGACGAACTTAACGCCTCTTTTTTCCAGCTTGCTCACTTCTGCCGCCACGATATCCTTCGGCAGCCTGAATTCAGGGATGCCGTAAGCCAGTACGCCGCCCGGCTTATGCAGGCTTTCAAATACTGTAACCTCATAGCCCTTAGCAGACAGGTCTCCCGCGCAGGTAAGCCCCGCAGGACCTGCCCCGACGACTGCGACCTTCCTGCCATTGCTGATTACCATATCGCTGTCAAGCAAGGATTCGAGCGACTCATCGTCTTTCTCTATGCTGTCCAAAGCAGCCTGCGCTGCTTCTTCCTCCTGCGCGGCATGCCAGTCGGAGACGAAGCGTTCCAGCCTGCCGATGGCGACAGGCTCGCCGTGAGCGCCCTGTACGCAGAAGCCCTCACACTGGTTTTCCTGCGGGCATACCCTGCCGCAGATACGCGGCAGCGCATTCGTCCCGCTGATGATCTGGTACGCCTCCTCGAAATCACCTTCGGCAACCTTTGCCACAAATTCAGGAATCCTCACCATGACAGGACAGCCCTTCGTGCAAGGCTTCTTCCTGCATTTGAGGCATCGCATGGCTTCATTGATCGCCATTTCAGCCGTGTAGCCGCCTGCAACCTCTTCAAAATTGCCCGCCCTTACGATCGGATCTTGCTCGGGCATCGGATTCTTTTCCTTTTTCAGATTAATCATGGTAACGCACACCTCCTGTCAAGCGGCATATATGCGCCGCGTCTTCTGCTTCCTGCTCTTTATAGAAGGCATTTCTCCTGATCAGCTCATCCCAGTCAACCAAGCTCCCGTCAAATTCCGGACCGTCAACACAGACGAACTTGTTCTCCCCGCCGATGATGGCCCTGCATCCGCCGCACATGCCCGTGCCGTCCACCATATAAGCCGTCAGGGAAGCAACCGACGGAATGCCGTAATCCGCCGCAATCTTGCAGACGAACTTCATCATCACAGGAGGTCCCACGGCAACGATTTCATCGTATTTGTTTCCGGCCTCGATGAGTTCCTTCAATTTATCCGTCGTAAACCCCTTTTCTCCGTAGCTGCCGTCATCCGTCGTAAGATAGAGGTGATCCGTCCCCGCTTTAAATTCGTCTTCCAAAATCACCATATCTTTATTTTTAAATCCGGCGATCATATCCACTTTAATGCCCGCCTTATGCATACCTGTCGCCAGCGGGTAAGCCAGGGCATTTCCCGTACCGCCGCCTACCACGGCAACGCTCTTTAAGCCTTCCATCTCGGTCGGCTTGCCCAGGGGTCCTACCACATCGGCCAGCGCATCGCCTTCTTCAAGCTGATCCAGCAACATCGTGGTCCTGCCAACTGCCGCATAAATGAGATCGATCGTGCCTTTTGCGCTATCGTGTCCCGCCATCGTGAGAGGAATCCTTTCCCCGTATTCATCTGTACGCAGGATGATAAACTGGCCTGGTTTCGCCTTGCGCGCTACCATCGGCGCATCGATGACAAGCCATGTCATCGTATCGTTCAGTTTTCTTTTGCTCACTATTTTATACATCGAAATCCCTCCTTTCCCTACTGCTCTTCAAAGCGTTTCTGCTGTTTTTTCAAATTCCTGTACCGCTGCATTGCGATATTTTCCGCCTGCTCAAATAGCATCTCCGCCCTGTCAGGGTCTTTGAGCTGGAGCGAATTGTACCTTACCTCTCCCATAATGAAGTCATTGAAGCTTTCCGTAGGCGGAGCGCTGTCAACCGACAGCGGATTTCTCTTCTGTGCCACGAGGTCAGGGTTATAGCGGAGCAAATTCCAATATCCTGCCCGCACTGCCTTCTTCATCTCCAGCATTGCGCGGTTCATGCCCGCTTTCACGCCGTGGTTGATGCAAGGCGCATAAGCGATGATGAGGGACGGTCCGTCGTAAGCCTCCGCTTCCTTGATTGCCTGAAGTGTCTGCTGCGGATTCGCGCCCATTGCGATCTGTGCCACATAGACATATCCATAAGCCATGGCAATCTGTGCCAAATCCTTCTTTCTCACCGCTTTTCCACTGGCCGCAAACTGCGCCACCGCACCAGTCGGCGTAGCCTTGGATGCCTGCCCGCCTGTATTGGAATATACTTCCGTGTCGAACACCAGCACGTTCACGTTCTCGCCGGAAGCCAGCACATGGTCAAGACCGCCGTAACCGATATCGTAAGCCCAGCCATCGCCGCCGAAGATCCACATGGACGGCTTACTCAGCATATCCGCATTTTCCACGACATATTTGGCATCCTCGATCACCGTATAATCCTTGCACAGCGCAACCAGCCGCTCGCCCAGCTTCCCAGCATTCTCCGCATCGTCCATATGCGCAAGCCATGCTTTCGCATCCTCGGTAAAGCGGATATCCGCCATCAGTTTTTCCACGTGGGATTTCAGTTCATTTCTTCTCGCCTTGACGGCCACAGCCATCCCGTAACCAAATTCCGCATTGTCCTCAAAGAGGGAATTGGACCACGCAGGACCCTTGCCTGCTTTGTTTACGGTATACGGCGTGCTCGGCGCACTGCATCCCCAAATCGAGGAGCAACCCGTCGCATTGGCGATATACATCCGGTCGCCGAAAAGCTGCGTCACCAGCTTCGCATACGGCGTTTCCCCGCAGCCAGGGCAAGCGCCCGAGAACTCTAAGAGCGGCTGCTTGAACTGGGACTGCTTCACCGTTTCCGCATTACCGGAAAGTCCATTGTTATCGATTGTTTCAAACAAATAATCGTAATCACGCTGCGCCTTCTCAGCGGCATCTTCCGCCATTACCATTTCAAGCGCCTTCTGCCTTGCCGGGCAGACATCGGCGCATGACCCACAGCCCGTACAGTCAAGAGCCGAGATGCCGATGGTGAAGAATTTCTCCCCATCGCCCTTGAATGAAACAACATCCGCCTCCGTTTCCTCCGCCTGTTTTTGATCCAGCACAAACGGCCTGATTACGGCATGTGGGCAGACATAGGAACACCAGTTGCACTGCATGCACTTTTCCGCATCCCACTTCGGGATTTCAACGGCAATGCCGCGCTTTTCATAGGCAGCCGTGCCAGCAGGAATCACCCCGTTTGCCGTATCGACAAATACCGATACCGGAATGGAATCCCCTTCCATGCCATTGGTCGGCTTCAGGACTTTGTTGATGTAGTCCGTATGCAGCTTATCCCTTCCCTGCGCCTGCTCCCTGGCAAGGCTTCCGTCTGCTTCTGCCCAGTGCGCCGGAATTTCCACCTTATGTACACTGTCAATACCGGCCGCTACAGCCTGGTAATTCATGTAAACAATTTTCTTTCCCTTGTTGCTGTAAGTCTTCTTGATGGCCTCCTTCATGTATTCCGCTGCATCGTAAACAGGCAGGATGTTGGCCAGCTTGAAGAACGCCGCCTGCAAAACCGTATTCGATCTGCCGCCAAGCCCCAGCTCCCTTGCGATCGTAACCGCATCGCAGGTATAGAAGTTAATCTTATTTTCCGCAATATAACGCTTCACATTGCCTGGAAGCTTTTCCTCCAGTTGCTCCTGGTCCCAGGAACAGTTGAGCAGGAACGTGCCGCCCGGCTTCACATCTTCAACCATGCTGTACCGGTTGATATAAGCGGCATTATGGCAGGCTACGAAATCAGCCTGTTTCACATAGTAGGACGATTTGATCGGTGTATCACCAAACCTTAAATGGGAAATGGTAACGCCGCCGGATTTCTTTGAATCATACTGGAAATACGCCTGTACGTACTTATCCGTATTATCGCCGATGATCTTAACGCTGTTCTTGTTTGCGCCGACCGTACCGTCTGCGCCAAGCCCCCAGAATTTGCAGGCAACGGTTCCTTCCTGCGCCACATCAGGCCGTTCGCTGGCCTTCAAGGAAAGCCCGGTCACATCGTCCTCAATCGAAATCGTAAATTCCTTCTTCGGGTTTTTCTCCCAAAGGTTTTCATACACGGCCAGGATATCCTCCGGCTGCGTATCCTTCGAGCCAAGGCCGTAACGCCCGCCTGCCAAGAATACCTTGTCAAGCTTGCTGTCTTTGAGCGCTGCCGCAACATCGAGGAAAAGCGGCTCGCCAATCGAACCAGGCTCTTTCGTCCGGTCTAACACAGCGATCTTTTTCACCGTCCCAGGAATCACCGCAAGCAGGTGCTTTGCCGAAAACGGCCTGTAGAGATGCACGCTGACGACGCCCGTCTTTTTGCCCTTTGCATTGAGGTAATCGACGATTTCCTCTGCCGCATCGCAAACCGAACCCATGGCGATGATGATCTCCGTCGCATCCTCCGCCCCATAGTAATTAAACGGCTTATAAGATGTCCCCAGCTTTTCATTTACCTGCTCCATGCACTTGATCACCGTGTCCACGGTTTCCTCATACGCTTTATTGCAGGCCTCCCTGTGCTGGAAGAACGTTTCCGGCTGCTCGGCAGACCCCATGCTCTGCGGATGGTTTGGATTGAGCGCCCTGTTCCGGAATCGCTTCAGCGCATCCCAGTCCACCATGCTTTTCAGCTCGTCGTAATCCCAAGTCTCGATTTTCTGCTGCTCATGGCTCGTGCGGAATCCATCGAAGAAATGGAGCATCGGCACTTTGCCCTTGATCGCCGACAAATGCGCGACTGCCGCCAGATCCATGACCTCCTGCGGGTTTCTCGATGACAGCATGGCAAAGCCCGTCTGCCTGCACGCCATAACGTCGGAGTGATCGCCGAAGATGGAAAGCGCATGGGTGGAAACCGCCCTGGCCGCCACATGGAGAACCGTAGGCGTTTCCTCCGCCGCCAGCTTATACATATTCGGGATCATCAGCAAAAGCCCCTGGGACGCCGTAAAGGTGCTGGTCAGCGCACCCGCAGTCACCGCACCGTGAACCGCGCCGGCCGCGCCGCCTTCCGACTGCATCTCAACGACCTTTACCTGCTCGCCGAATATATTCCTGCGGTCTTCACTCGTCCATTCATCTATGTTCTCTGCCATGACCGATGAAGGAGTGATGGGATAAATGGCCGCTACTTCTGAAAATGCATAGGCAACGTGAGCGGCAGCCGTGTTGCCGTCCATTGTTTTCTTGTTCCTCATCATTACCACTTCCTTTCATCTGAATCTGCTTTATCCAATTTTAATGCATCTATCTGCATATAGGTATATTCCGGAACGATACGCTCTGCAATGAGTCCCCTTGAGCATACATAAGAACATACGCTGCAATTTTCGCATTTTGCACCGTCTATAACAGGATTTCCCGCTACCATTTCGATTGCGTCATTCGGACAGTTGCTGGCACAATCGCCGCAACCGATGCAGCCTACATCGCAAACCTTGAGGCGCTCGTCTTCATCTGCCCTGGAATTGCATGGCACGCGCTTCACGCCCCTGTATGGGGCGATCACGATCATGTCGCGCGGACACGCCCTCATGCAGTCGCCGCAGCCGACGCACTTATCCAGGTCAACCAAGGCGACGCCGCTTTCCACGGAAATCGCATCATACCTGCAAACCTTCGTGCAGTTCCCGAATCCGACGCAGCCGTATTCGCACAATCCCATCGCGCTCATGCTGATATCGGCAGCGTCTTTGCAATTTTCGATTCCGAGCGCTTTCAGCTTCGCATTCGCCTTCGCACCGCCGACGCATTTTACAAATGCGATTTCTTCCTTCACCTTCGCCAGGTCATGTAATTCATCCACGATGATCTTCTTTTTGCACTTGACCGTACACGCCACGCAGCCGACGCATTTATCGTAATCGATTACCGCACAGTTGTCGATTACCTTCACCGCTCCTTGCGGACAGACGTCCTCGCATTCACCGCAGCCGATACATCCATGGCCGCAGGTCCGCAGCGTCATCGCCTCGTAAGCCTTAGATGAACATGGGATGAAATTGGTCGCATCCTTTGGAACCATGCTGATCAGGCTTTGCGGACAGGCGTTCATGCAAGCCATGCAGCCCGTACATTTTTCTTTATCGATGATGATTTTCCCATCTTCGGCCCGCATCGCATCAAATTCACACTTTTCAATACAGCTGCCAATGCCGATACAGCCCCATTGGCACTCGCTATGTAAAAAACCTGCCTTTTTCGCCTCTTCGCAGCTTCCAAGACCGGACAGCCGGCTCTTTCCGGCCGCATCGCCTGCACACCTGATAAAAGCGGCCTTTTGTTCCACTTCCACCGGCGGCACGCCCAGCGTTTCTGCGATCGCAGCGATTGCATCGTTGTCACACGCAGGGCACAGGGTGATGTTTCCCGTGTCGGCAATCGCTTTGGCGCAAGCCTCGCAGGTTTTGTACCCACAGCCGCCGCTGCCGCCGCAATCGACGCCCGGAAGCAAAGCCAGCACTTGTATCGCCCCTTTTAGAAGATTATTCATGTGTCGTCACCTCCAATTATAATCGCATTATTACATACATTGCTTGAAATACACGATTTGAAATGCATGATTTAAAATATGCCGCTAAAAATACGCTATTCAAAATATGCTGCCAGAATTGTATTTCGTATGTTTTTTTATGCAGTATTTATAATATTGTATACACAATACTTTTAAAAACATAGGTCATTTTCACGACCTTGCGAAATTATTGTAACACTCTTGTTATCGGCTTTCAATAAAATCACGACGAATTTCTTGTTTTTTTTTGCAACCAATATTGTACATTTTTTTGTACAACAATGGCAAAAATCGCTACCATGCACTAACACGCGTACTCCCTTTCTCGCTTTTTGCGGGCGGTGCGCTTTGCCGCATACCCCAAATGGCGATAGGGCGCCCACAGCTTTCCCGATGCGGCACATGAAAAGCCAAAATTTGCCGAGAGTTTCCTAGCGGTAATAATCGTGCAGCACGTCTGCCTTGATCAAGGAGTCCGCCATTTTCTTGCTGCCCAGCACCCACAACAGATCGCCCTGCTGGATCAAGGTATCGATGTCCGGGTTGACGATCGGGAGATTCCCCCGCTCAATGCCGATGATGCTGCCCCGGTATTTTTCCCGGATCTTGCAGTTCTTGATGGACTTCTTCAAAAATTCCGAATCGGAATCGACGCTGATCGGACAGCAGATCAACTGCTGCTCCGGCTTGATGCCGTAAAAGACCTGTTCATAAATATAATCCTTGAGCATAACATCATCCCGCTCCGTGTACTCGATGCATTCCTCCTTCTCCAAAAGAAGCGTGCAGGATTCTATCTCATCCATCGTTCCCAGCATATGGAGGATATCCCCCTCCTGAACCGGCTCGGAAGATTTCGGCATATTGATGTATTCATCGCCCCTGATGATCTTGATGATCGTAACCATGAAGCCCCGCCGCTTTGCAAAGTCATAGATCGTCCGGTTCTCTATGGTATCGGTTACTTGGAACTCCGCAACGAAAAGGGATTCGTTGAGCCAGTGGTACTCGCCCTTGATGCCCCGTTCTTTCTTTTCCCGCGCCAGCGTCCGCTCCGAAAAATTGGACATGAACCGCATTTCCAAATTGATCGTCTTCCCGTTGATGTAATCCGAACGGATGATCAAAATGATCGGAACGAGTGCGATCAGCACCAAAAGGACGAGCGGAATGCGGAAGATCTGCCGCAGCACCAAAGCGATAAAGCAAGCCGCGATCAATATCCTGATGGCTTTCAGCGTCAACAGGGCCATCCTGTTCGAGCGATGCCGCAGCCACAGCTTGGTAAACAGCGCATTGTTCGTCCCATGCATGAAGCTGACGAACGGCACCATTGCGGCAATCATGACGATCGCTGTCACGGCATTTGCCGCCATCCGGGAATGCATATATTGCCCGATCCATGGCTCTGCATACTTAATTCCCGCCCAATAAATGATAAACATCATGATCGAACACATAGCCGTCCTGATCACGACCTTCTTGATGTATTCAAACCAATCCTTGTCCTTATCCGTGTTGCCTCGGTTTTCCGAAGTATTCTTGCGGATAAACACCCACAAACCGTCCGGGATCTTATCGTCGATAAACCGGTACACCCGTTCCGAATTTTTGATGAAGACCGGCGTCGTAAAGGAAGTGATCACCGATACGCAGACGATGATCGGGTAGAGAAAATCGCTGATGACGCCCAGGCTATTGCCCAGCGCCGCCACGATAAACGAAAATTCGCCGATCTGCACCATGCTGAACCCGCCCCTGACAGCCGTATGAAGGGACTGCCCGGATAGCAGCATGCCCACGGTGGCAAACAACATCTGCCCTGCTATGGTGACAACCGTGATGATTAAAATCGGCTTTATATACTCGACGAGAAGCGATGGAACGATCAGCATACCGACGGAAACAAAAAAGATCGCGCCAAACAAATCCTTGATCGGCTTCACCAGATGCTCGATCCTCACCGCCTGCACAGTTCCCGCCAAGATCGACCCAGCCATGAACGCACCCAGCGCCGACGAAAAGCCGATGATGTTTGCGATCACCACCATCCCCATGCACAAGCCTACGGAAAAGATAACCACCATTTCATCGTTCAGCAGATCCGCTATTTTGTTCAAAATACTCGGGATCAGGTAAATGCCCAGAACCAGCCAAATCGTCAGGTAAATCAGCATCAGGCCGATTTCCGTGAACATGGCGAAACCCGATACGTTCTGGCTGACGGAAATCGTCGTCAGGATGATCATCATAAAAATTCCCGCAATATCTTCTATGACAAGCGTGCCGAGAACAATCTGCGCAAATTTTTCTTTTTTTAAATCGTATTCCTCATAAGCCTTCAAAATAATCATCGTGGACGACATGGAAAGCATCCCGCCCAGGAAAATGCAGTCCATTTTCCCCCATCCCAGAAGGCTGCCAACGCCCGTTCCGATCAAAAGCATGGCGCTCATGACGCTCAGTGCGATGACAAAGGCGCTGCCGCCTACCGTTGCGATTTTCTTAAAGCTAAATTCAAGCCCGAGGCCAAACATCAGAAAAACGACGCCGATATCCGCCCATACATGAAGGTCCGCCTCCTCCACAACGGTAGGCAGATACACGAAATTAGGGCTGATGAGAAAGCCCGCTACAATATACCCCAGCACGACCGGCTGCTTGATCTTTTTAAAGAGCAGCGTGGCGACTGCCGCCACGATCAGGATTAACGCTAAATCTGAAATCAAATATTCAAGATGCAAGATACTCCCCCATTCCGTTTAACTGCTGTTTTGGTTCTCTTCCGCATTAAAAATCACAAAAAACGTAGCCCCCCTGCCAATCTCGCTTTCCACCTTGAGCGTAGCGCCCAGCAAAACGGCAATGTGCTTGACAATGGAAAGCCCCAGTCCCGTGCCGCCGGCTTTCTTTGACCTGGATTTATCAACCCTGTAAAAGCGTTCAAACAGCCGTTCATGATGCTCTGGCGCAATCCCGATGCCCTCATCTTTTACGCTGATGATGGTCTTGCCCGATTGCCGCTCCTTTTCCGCCTTGACCCATACGCGGCCGCTATCATTGGAATATTTGATGGCGTTCTCTATGAGATTGACCATCATCTGGCAAAACCGGTCCGCAGAACCCCTGATCCGAAGGCCGCCTTCAATATCCAGCATAATGCCGATGTTCCTTTTGTCCGCAATCGGTTTTAGCGTCTCCACCGTATCCTCGACTGCTCTTTGCACGCTAAATTCCGAAAAGTCCGAATCCCTTTTGTTCTCTATGTCGGAAAGCACCAGCAAATCCTGAATGAGACGTTTCAGGCGGGCCGTTTCAATCGCAATGATGTCGATGAATTTCGTCCGTATTTCGGGATCTTCCGCCGCTCCGTCCTGCAACGTCTCGATAAATCCCGAAATGGATGTAAGCGGCGTCTTGAGTTCATGGGTCACGTTCGCCACAAATTCCTTTCTGATTTGCTCCGCCTTCTGGCTTTCTTCGGCGGCAGCCTCCAACTCCTTGATTTTAATGGAGTAAGGCCGAATAATGCAGAAATACCCTTGCAATCCGATCAGCGCCATGATAACAAGATATACGAGAATGAATGCCCATATGCCATGGTCTGTGAAAATCCGGCTGCCGGAAGCTGGCGGCGCGCTATATAAATTCCACAGAATGATCCATGCCGCCGGATTGATGATTACCGCTTCTGCGATTAATATGGCAAACCTGTTTTTCATCTCATCTTATATCCTTTTCCCCGGATGGTTTCAATATGCTGTTCATCATCGCCAGCCTCCGACAGCTTCTGCCGCAAATGCCTGATATGCACATCGACCGTCCTGGTCTCTCCTGCGTAATCGATGCCCCATACGTTATTGAGAAGCTGATCCCTTGTAAATACGCGCCCTCTGTTTTCAGCCAGGTAACGAAGCAGCTCAAACTCTTTCAACGTCAGTTCCACCGGAATGCCGCCAACGCTCACCTCATGCCGTTCCACATTGATATTCAGGTCTGCGGCAGCCAGCACGGTATCCTTTCCTTCTTCCGCATCGGACGTCACTTCATACCGCCTGAGCACGGCTTTGATTCTCGCCATCAATTCCCGTATCCCGAAAGGCTTCGATAGATAATCGTCTGCGCCGCTTTCCAGCCCCATGACCTTATCCATCTCCTCCGTCTTCGCCGTGATCATGATAATCGGCGTATTGTCGCCTTCCGCGCGAAGCTCCCTGCATATCTCATAGCCGTTCTTTTCCGGAAGCATGAGATCCAGCAAAATAAGATCCGGCTTTTCCCGATGCACCATGGTGATTCCCATGATCCCATCTTCCGCTGCAATGCCGTCGTAGCCGTTGGTTTTCAAATTGTAAAGCACTAGTTCCCTTATATTCGGCTCATCCTCTATGATCAGTATCTTCTTCATGCCTTGTGCCTCCTTGTAGTTGTCAGAGAATTCACTTTACAGATTCAGTGTAACATATTTGCTGCTTTTTCACAACTAATTTGACTATTAAATTTTAAAACGATCCCTATAACCCCATCAAGACCAAGCTTCCCCCAGGCCAAACTTACATCTGCCGCCTAAATCCGTTCTTTCATCCCAAATAAAGTCCCCGATTGCCGCCTGTATATGCCCTTTTCATCAATTCAGCCTTGCGGTATTTCCCATGCCATAAAAAAGCGGCGAAACCATTTCGCCGCACTTTCCACGATCACCGCCGCCTAATTTTCCTCAATGTCTTTAAAATTAACATTATCCAAAACCGCATTGGCAATGTTTTCACAGCTATCCCCGATACGCTCTATATTATGGATCACGTCCATGTAAATTACCGTAAATTCAGGGGAACATTTCTTGGCATCCAACCGTTCCATATGCTTGAGCCGCAAGGAAGCTTCCAGTTCGTCCAAGTCTTCCTCCTGTTCTTTGACGATCCTGGCCAGCGTCGTATTTCCCGAACTCAACGCCTGGATGGAATTATGCAGCATCTTGCTGCTGTGGTCAAAACACTGATAGATTTCCGCACAAGCCGTATCAGAAAATACATATCCGTTGCGGATTTTATCCTGTGCAAAGCTGGCAATATTCTTGCAATTATCGCCAATATGCTCGATATCAGCTACGACGTGCATCAAGCCTGAAATCGTCAATGCCTGATGCTCCGTTACCGACTCAGATGAAAAAATAGAAGATAGGTACTTTATGATGATATCCCGCAGATGATTCACCAGCCGCTCTTTCGCCATGACTTCCTCGGCAGCGTTTGTATCATTTCCCAGAAATGCTTTTTTAGAATCCACAACCATATTAGCCGCAATTTCAGCCATTCTGGAGAGTTCCTGTGTTGCCAGGTGAATCGCCGCAAACGGCCGTTCCAGCAAATTATAGTCCAAGTAAAGCGGCGCCATCGGGTCTTTGATTTCTTCTTTATCCGGGATAATTTTGGTTACAATTTTGACGAGAACGCCAATGAGCGGCAGGAATACGATAGTCGTCGCCACATTGAAGCACAGATGCGCATTGGCAATCTGCCTGGCGATCGCATGCAGCTCGCCGCCGCCTGGCGAAATAAACTGGATAAAACGGGCAATATACGGCGTGAACCAGATAAATAACAGCGTGCCGCCCACGTTGAATATCGTATGCGCAATCGCTGCGCGCTTTGCGTTGATCGTGCCGCCGATGGACGCCAGCAAGGCCGTGATCGTCGTGCCGATATTCGTACCGAAGAGAATTGGGATCGCACCGGCTAGCCCGATGATGCTCGTAACACCGTCCGGTCCTGCCGTACTAGCGAGATTTTGCAAGACCGCAATCGAAGCGGAACTGCTCTGTACAACCGCAGTCAGCACTGCCCCTACGATGACGCCCAATGCCGGTATGTCGGCAACCTTCAACATCAAAGCAGCAAACTCCGGCGTCTGGGATAGCGGTTCCATGGCGGCTCCCATGATGTTAAGCCCGACGAACAGCACCCCGAAACCAAAGATAACTTGTCCCACTTCCATGACCTTTTCCTTGTGGGAAATGAAGAAAAACATGATAAACCCGGCAATGACGAACCCCCATGCGTAATCGCCTATTTGAAACGCAACCAACTGCGCCGTAATGGTCGTTCCGATATTTGCACCCAATATGATGCTGATCGCTTGCGGCAAATTCATCAGGCCTGCCGAAACAAACCCGATCACCATAACCGTCGTCGCACTGCTGCTCTGGATCACCGCAGTGACCAACGCTCCGGCGAGAACGCCCACAAAAGGATTTTTCGTCAGCATCGCCAGCACATTTTTCATCTTCTCGCCCGCCGCTTTTTGCAAGCCGTCGCTCATCAAATTCATTCCGTAGATAAACAGGGCCAGCCCGCCAAACAAAGTCAGCGCAATTTGCAATCCTTCCATTTCCTCTCCCATCTTAAAAAAGCCAAAATGATAATAATACAGGTGAATTGCAGGCGGCATTCCGCCGATACAACAATGGACTACGATCGTCCGTAGTCCATTATATTGTCAATTCTTGATGAAAGAAAGCGCAGGAATGTTAAACTTATGTTAAGTTAATGTAAATTTTTCAAAACGCCGCCCTGCCACGCCGCCTTGCCCTTCACAGCTTCGCATATCTTCCCAAATGTTGAAACGCCAAGGTTTTTGTTTTTTACAGCTTCTATGAATCCACGTACTTTTTCATGAATTGTTACGCAAATGGTGTAAAAATGGTATGCGGTTGGCGCGAGCCTATTTATGTGCTGTCCTGTATGGCTTTCTTTTTCTGAAAATCCACATTTAATCCCATTCGCATCTTGGAAATTTATATTTTCCCGCTGTTTCCGAAAATCGATTTCCATTTGCAAACGGATTGGGTGCAAGCCAAATTAGCGGATTCCGTATTTTTCAATGATATAATCTACGTCCTTATCCCCGCGCCCGGAAAGATTGATCAGGATCGAACCCTTGCCCATCTGCTTTGCCAGCTTCATCGCATAGGCGACGGCATGCGAGCTTTCCACGGCAGGGATGATTCCCTCCAGCCTGGACAGCTTGAAAAAAGCATCGACGGCTTCCTCATCCGATGCCACATCGTATGTTACCCGCCCGATTTCATGGAGGAAAGCATGCTCCGGTCCTGACGACGGATAATCCAAACCGCTGGCGATCGAATATACCGGCGCCGGTTCGCCATTTTCGTCTTTTAACATGATGCTATTAAACCCATGCATAATGCCCTCTTCCCCGTATTGCAGGCTTGCCGCATGATCTCCCAGCGCTTTGCCCTTTCCAAGCGGTTCTACCCCGTAAATGTCAACAGGATCATTGAGAAATCCCGCAAACATCCCGGCAGCATTTGAACCGCCGCCTACACAAGCTACGACAGCGTCGGGAAGCTCCCCGGTCATGCCGACAAACTGTTCCCTCGCTTCTATGCCGACTACGCTTTGAAAATCGCGCACCATCATCGGGAACGGATGCGGACCCAAGACAGAACCGATGCAATAGATCGAATCCTTGTAATCCTTTGCATATGCTTCAAAAGCCGCATCCACTGCTTCCTTTAGCGTCGCCAGGCCATGCGTTACCTCCACCACGTTTGCGCCCAAAATCTTCATTCTGGCAACATTGGGAGCTTGCTTTGCGATATCGACAGTTCCCATATAGATGTCGCATTCCAGCCCAAAATATGCCGCCGCAGTCGCCAGGGCAACGCCGTGCTGTCCCGCTCCAGTCTCCGCAATCACTTTTTTCTTGCCCATATACTTTGCCAGCAACGCTTCGCCCATGCAGTGGTTCAGCTTATGTGCGCCCGTATGGTTCAAATCCTCTCGTTTCACGTAAAATTGCACGTTCCCGAGTGCGCCTGAAAGCCGCTCAAGGTGCGAGATCGGGGTAGGCCTTCCCTGAAATTCCCTGCGAATCCTGCGAAGCTCGCTGATGAATTTTCGTGATTTGCAAATGGTGAAATACGCCTCCGTGATCTCCTCCATCGCCTGTTTGAGTTCCTCCGAAACATAAACGCCGCCATACTTGCCAAAGAATCCGCCCTCGTCCGGATAATTCTTAAAATAGGTTGCAAAATCGATTTCATTGTGTTTCATTTTTCTTTCCTCCATGCTTCTTTATTCTTGCGTTTGCAGTGCGTTATTTCCGTACAAGTATCACAGAGTGAATCCAGCCTCGCCATTTTTTAGAAACAAGCTTTATTCCAGTCCTGAATATCAACTGGACATTCGAGGCAGCCCTCAGAAGTTCACCGACCATTGCGAACAAATCCAGAGAGTTGCCGGCCATTGCGAACAAATTCAGTACTCCTCTTAGGCATCCCGAATAAATCCAGATGTTTGCTGGATGTTCAGGACAAACGAAAATATCGAAAACGATATTTCCTGCACATAAAAAGTCCTTGACGGAAATAATTCCATCAAGGACGAATAATCTTTTATCCGCGGTGCCACCTTGTATTCACAGAAACTGCCCTGTGCGCTTAGCAGGATACTGTCATATCCCCGGTAACTGACGTATACCTTCACGTTGAAGAATACTCAGCATATATCACGATATGCCTTTGACTTCACCCTCAGCGGTCCATTTGACAGTTTGTTTCTTACCCGGCTCTCAGCAACGCGGGCTCTCTGTAAAGGCATCCCTGCCGTTATCTCCGCTTCAACGGTTTCTTTTATTCAGATACTTTATTTTATACCACCGTTATATGCCGTTTGTCAAGGATATCTTTTCATTCCGGATATCTTTTCCATTCTGGTTGTCTTTTCGCCTTGAAGGTTTTTCATTTCTTCTCAATTTGGCTTTGGATATTTTGCTTCGGCTTCTTTTCACTCCGGTTATTTCGCCGCCCTTCTTTTTTTGATAAATACCCCGCATATGCCGATTGCCGATAAAAGAATCAGGTTAATGGCAACGATTGCTTCCCAGGGAAAGAGATCCCCTGTTTCGGGGAACGAACCCCCATGCTTGACATCCTTCACAACGACTGGATTACTGATCCGGACAGTCTGTTTTGTGTTATTGATGTCTTCGTGGACTGCGGCAAGCACTCCATCTGTATACAAGCGTTCAAATACGACCAAATCCTCTCCGCCAAGCGCCGAAGCATCAAAATGAAATGGGATATCGATAGATCCGGCCTGCTCTTTCGGCGTAAATTCCACGCTGCCCTCGACCTGTTTTCCATCCACGACAAGCGGCTTTCCCGTGCTTTTTACATACACCGTGCCTTTTGCGGTATACGCCCTGCCGCAAGTAAGGCCTTCATAATCCAGCTTGTCCACTAGCACAAAATCAACGCCCGCCAAAGCCTCCTTTTTCCCAGTCTCTTTATCGCTGGCGGAAGTTTCAATCTGAATCACATTATCCGTCACTGTGCCTAAATTGACGGTTACATTATGCTTATATACCACGACCTCAACTCCTTGGATAAGCGTCAGCCCTACATTAGCTTCGCACGGCTGTTCATCCAAAATGTAAGTATCATAAGGCAATGCCCCCAGCGAATCATTCACCTGCTCCATATTGCCAAACCACACGCCTGCTGTTTCACTGCCTTGATTTGTCTCTGTACCATGGGAATTCCAGCCTGCCGCAGTTGATGCGTACCCATTGGCGTCGGTTATCAGCGTATGGCTCTCTCCCGTGGACTTGCTTGTCAGCGTAAAAGGCACATTTGCAAGCCTTCCCAATGAATCCCCTTCTACCTTAATCAGTTCAATATCGCCCCGGATGATCTGCTCCTGATGCAGCGGTACGGCATATGTATCTACCGCCTCCACTGTTCCCGCCGATGTCACCTGGCGCACATGGACGGTGTCGTCAAGCACGTAACCTTCTGGCGCTTTCACCTCTTGTATAGTAACCGTCCCCAACGGCAGGACAGTTTGTCCATCGGAAGAATAATAAAAGGGATCGCCTGATACGAGCTGTGCGTCATTTAATGAAGCTTGTCCGCTTGCATCGGTCCTAATTTTCCATGAACGAAGCGGTATCATTTTGCTGAAATCCGTTGCATCAGGATAATAACCATCGTAATAATTGACCTGATAATGTGCATTTTCAAGACTCGCTGCAAATTGGGCCGTATTGTCAGCGCTCCAGCCGTCATGGGTTTCCCGATCCGTTTTATGGATCATCATCGTGACCGGATTTGCCTGCGGCTGTTCCGTCACATCCTTCATCGTTACAGCCGAATCGACGTGAATGTCATAGGCAGTAAGATCCACGGCATACCCCGGGCTTGCGGATATCTCCTTGAGCGTATAAGATCCGTACGGAATGTTTTCCAAGGAAGCCTTGCCGTTGGCATTGGTCGTCAAAGTCCCTACCAAAGCCTCACCCTGATACAAGCCGTATTTTGCGCCAGCAAGTGAATAACAGTTATTCCCATCGGTGATCCCCTGGTTTGCCGATGCCTTGGTTATCGTAACCGACCCCGTGGATTGCAATCCTCTGTATACCCTGTACCTGTCGCAGTTTTTATCCGCATCAGGCCATGACATCCATTCTGAAAGCGTCGGTGCAGCTACAACGCCGACGGAAGACCTGGCATGGTACAAAACGCCGCCCTCCCCCAAAATCGCACAGTGCGTCCCGTCCGAGCCCTCGCTGAATATGACGATATCGCCCGGTTTCATGTTTGAAGCGATTGTTCCCGATGTGCCTTCTGCCACTTTGGTGATTCCCGCATTGATCAACTTCGCTTCCAGTCCTTCTACTGGTGAATTTGTTCCCCAGTCAACACCATAAGCGTTGGCCAAACACCAATATACATACCCGGTGCATTTTCCCGCCTCTTGATATCCCGTTCCGATCTTTTGCTGGATAACGGACTTTACATCGGTCCAGGAACGGTTGCTGATAGCGGTCTCGGATGCTGCATCAGCCCTTACTGCATGAAATATGTATGGCGCTAAAACGCTTATCAATGCTACTGCGCACGCAATCACAATCCAAATATGTTTGTTGATTCGTTGCCTGTTTTTGTTCATTCCCCTTGTTCTCATCATCTCTTTCCCTCCTGTTATGAAAATGCGCCGCTTTATTCCGGCTCCGTCGTCTTATTCCGGCTCTGTCATCATTTTCGCCAAGTTGCTGATATCATCGCCGAACGCGCCTTCTAATAAAATCTTCTTTGTTTTCCCTTCCTTTGCAACAATGCCGCATCTGTTGATATCCATATAAGCATCTATCATCCCCTCCCCTGCATCATCCTCCCGAACACCGCCTTTTGGCATCAGATTGAAGACCTTTACAAACTTTCCCAAAATATCCTCCCCGCAATAACTAACCATATGGCTGATATACTGCTCCTCCCGAATGCCACTATCCCTGTGGGAGGCCACGAGACAGATCCGTTCCGCCATTTCCAGGCATGAAAGGCTCACCTTGGACAGCCAGTTTCCCAAATCCATCAGGATCACGTCATACCTGCCGCTATCGATCAGGGATGATATAAACCTATGCAATTCATCCGTATTCAATTCCCGTAACGGATTTCGCCCCTGCACGGGTGCAAAAGCCTCCATGCCATAATCATCCCTTACCATATACCCGTCTAAAAATGGCAATTTCTTTTGCTGGGAATCCTGCCCGCACCATTTGATCCTGTCAGGCTTCAACAAGTGATATAGATATACACCCGCACCTTTGATTCCTAAATCATATGAAATGAAATCCCCTGTTGATTCGATTTCCTCAAAAGACAAATACAATATGTGTTTTCCCTGAAATCGGCACAGCTCCTGTCCAACCGCCATGGCAATCGTCGTACAGCCTGCGCCTCCCAGCGGTGATGCGAACGCAAAAAGGCGTACATCCTGCCGCCGCAGATTTACTGCGCGCCGTCCCGTTAAAGCTTCATAGATTTCAAACACGGAAGCTACCATACAAGCCGCTGTACTGTACTTATACAGGCAAAACCGTTTTCCCGGCAGGTTCTTTACCGTATCCGAAGATTTTTCTGCAAGATAAACGATCCTTCCTCCATAAGACAGCTTCGCTTCCTCTCCATCCCATAGGATTACGTCTGCCTGGCACTTCTGGCCAAAAAACGCTTCAGCGGTGAAAATCTTAATGATAAAGCTCCTGCATATACTGAGCATAGCCAAGCTCAACGCCCTGCCATATTCTTTATCATCCGTAACGATTGCCAGAAATATGTTTTCCATCCATCCCGCCTCCTATCTCAAAAATTGAAATTCACTTATGCAGGTTCTTATTATCATGTAGCTCCTGATGATTATACAAATGCTGATTGTCATGCAGGTCCTGATGATCCCTCACCTGCCGCTATCCATTAGAACTGGTAGGTTTTTGCCAGCTTGGCCAATGCTTTCTTGTTTTTGAATCTGCGAAAACAAATTTCTGCTAAACTTGCACTGGCATGGATCTCGTTAATCCAAATTCGCACTGGTTTGCGTTCATGCTTATGGCAATTATTTCCTTTTGGTTTAAAATATCACAATTTCCTTATTTTGTCAATTATTATTTTGAAATTTTTTCCTTTTTTTGTTCTTATTGGTTATTTAGTGGGGGAATCGTACAAAACAGATGAAATCCGTACATACAAAGCGCAAAATTAATGCCGATCAGAGCCGTTTATATTAAATTTCACCGTTTTGAGAGTCAAAACCAGATGAAACGGTGAAACAAAAAATGAAACCAAACAAAACTATCACGCCAACCAAAACGCCACACTTTCCCGCCCGCAAACTTTCACCGTTTCCATGGCATTTCAAGACCGAAACGGTGAACGACAAACAAAAAAGATCTGCACGTTTTAGCACAGACCCTATCAAAACATGAAAAATCAAATAAACGGACAACTTCCTATATTTCCTCTCATTTGAAGCTTCGTGAGTGAAATGGAATTTGCGCCGCCCACTACGCTTGATTGTTAAACCATGCAAACTCTGTATATTTTGGCTTTTTCGCAGAAATCATGCAGGATTTATCAAAGCGGTACATTTTCACAACAAAACACTTTGTATAAAGTTACAGCTTTAAAAAATAAGCGCTACACTAATTTGCTATTTTATTCAAAGAAGATCTGGCCAAAGAATGTTTTTTTGTCCAATCAACCTGAAATGACAAGTTCAGAATTGAAAAACTCTGCATAAATCGAGTAAAAATTTTCATTTATGCAGAGTTTTCAAAAATCTACAATTTTTCAACCCATCAGCCTGATTTTTAATTTTACAAATAAACCGATGCGAAAAAAGCGTTAAAATTTTTCCCTTCGTCCTTTTCTCCAGCCCCCGCCCGATACTCACCAATGCCTCGCTCATACACTGCGCATAGCCACATTTCATCAGCTTCAGTTCTGCAAACAAATCAGTGCGGCGAAGCCCATGCTGCTTGAACCCCATGCCGCCCAAACTAGATTTGTTTTTTTTTCAACGCCATGCCGCTCAATCTACATCTTTGTTCCCTTTCAGTGCCATGCTGCTCAATCTGCACCTTTGCTCTCTTCCACTGCCATACCGCTCGCTCTGCGCCTTTGTTCTTTTCCAGCCCTCCGCCAGCATCAATCTGGCAGCCTCTGCTTCGCTCCGCCGCAGCCGTCACTGTCCTTCCGCCCCTTCCTGCTTTTCAATCCGCGCCTTTGCTCTTTTCCAGCCCTCCGCCAGCATCAATCTGGCAGCCTCTGCTTCGCTCCGCCGCAGCCGTCACTGTCCTTCCGCCCCTTCCTGCTTTTCAATCCGCGCCCTAAGCTCTTTGAGAGCCTGGGAAACGCCGCCAACCTCATCGATAATGCCGATATCGACCGCCTCTTTTCCGAACAGGATCGTGCCGACATCGTTAGACATATTATCGTTGCTATTCATCAGGCTGATGACTTTATCCCGATGCGCTTTGGAATGTTCCTCGATGAAATTGACGACCCGCTCCTGCGTCTTTCTCATATAAGCAAAAGTCGTTTCCGAGGTGATCACAAGCCCCGTCGTCCTGATGGGATGCAGTGTCATCGTAGCCGTTTTTGCAATAAAGGAATAATCCGTCGCAACCGCAAGGGGAATGCCAATGCTGTGGCCGCCGCCCAGAACCAATGATACGGTCGGCTTGGAAAGCGTCGCAATCATCTCCGCCAATGCAAGCCCCGCTTCCACGTCGCCCCCCACCGTATTCAGGACCACTAAAAGACCTTTCAATTTCGGATTTTCTTCCACGGCAATGAGCTGCGGAATCAAATGCTCATATTTGGTCGCTTTATTGTCCGCCGGCAATATGCTATGCCCTTCCACACTGCCAATGATATTGATGTATTGCAAATCGCTTTCAAAATCCGTCCCGGTCGTAAGAAGGCCAAGCTCCTTGATTAAATCCTTGGTGCTATCTTCTTCCGCCGCTGTCTTTTTCTCAGTTTCCTGTTCTTTCATTTTCATATTCTCCTTCATTGTGTAATAAATATTATTAATAGTATTTGCGTTTAAGGAGTGTGTTATGCGATTAAGTGAAATCGGAAACAAAGAAATCGTTGATCTTTCAACGGGAAGCAATCACGGGCAGTTATGGGATGCAGATATGTTATTTGACAAAAAAAGCGGCAAAATAAAAGCGGTGCTTGTCCCGTCATTGCAAAGCACCGGCCTTTTCAAAAAAAACTTTAACGATATGTGTGAACTCCCTTGGGGAAACATCGTCATTATCGGGGAAGATATGATCATTTTCCAGTCACAGCCTTCCAGCATATAATCATTCCATCATTTTAGCCCGCCGCAGGCTTTCCGTAAACGGCGGCCTGCAAATGCCCTTGTCCGTTACGATCGCTGTAATCAACCTATGGTCTGTCACATCGAACGCCGGATTATAGCATTTTACATCGGAAAGCGCCATCGGCGTTTGATAAAATTTTTCCTTGATTTCCTGCGGCTGGCGAAGCTCGATCGGAATTTCTTCCCCGCTCGTGCAATTCAAGTCAATGGTGGAGACAGGCCCCAACACATAAAACGGGATTCCATAATGCTTAGCCAGGATCGCAACGCCTGACGTTCCGATTTTATTGGCAGTATCTCCGTTCGCAGCCACCCGGTCGCAGCCGACAAAGCAAGCCTGCACCCAACCGTTTTTCATCACCATGGACGCCATATTATCGCAGATCAGCGTGACGTCCACGCCTGCTTTTTGCAGTTCATATGCCGTAAGGCGCGCCCCTTGCAAAAGCGGCCGTGTCTCATCCGCAAAGACTTTAAAGTCCATGCCCCGCTCTTTTCCCAAAAGAATCGGCCCGAGCGCTGTCCCGTACTGCGAGGTTGCTAATGGACCAGCATTGCAATGCGTCAGAATCCCATCTCCATCCCGGACTAACGTCAAGCCATATTCCGAGATCGCCCGGCACATTTCGATATCTTCACGGTGTATCTCGAACGCTTCCTGTTTGATTGCTTCTGCCAGATGCGTACAACATCCATGATCTACACCCTGCACACAATCTGCATAGGCGGCATCACTGCCAGGCACATGAACCGCACGACCACCAAGCGCATTGTTATTATGCGCCTCTGCGGTCCGATCAATTCCCGCCACATTGCCGCCAAGCACATCTGCCCCGCCGCCTGCAATACAAGTGCTGCGAGCGCTGCAATCCATTTGCAGCGCATCCTGCGCAGCCGCCAAAACCCGGTCTACCGCCCAAGCTAAGTTGACAGCCGTCGGGCGGGAAGATTTCAGGTATTCGCCATAGCGTTCCATCTTCTCTAAAAATACTGCACTTTTACGGTCAGGATTTCTTGCCTCGTCGCCACCGTCTGTCCCGCTACCTCCAATGTCCAATCCATGATTTGATCCATCGCCAGCGCTTGCTCCAGCGGCAAAATCTCCAACAGCGCCAGCCACACTGCCGGCTTCCCCCGGTCCCTGGCGAGCCACGCATGATTCTCCGCCTGGTTCCTGACAAGCTGCACCCAGCATTGCGCTTGATGCCTGACAAACTGCACCTAGCGTCCTGCCTGACTGCCCGCCGGAAACCTCCGCAGCCGCCAAAACCGCCATACAGTAAGCGGCACAGATCCCAATCGCAGGAGCGCCGCGAACCCGCAAATGAAAAATCGCATCATGCATCTTCTCCAGCGTATCCAGCTCTATATGCTTCGTTTCCCCCGGAAGCAAACTCTGGTCAATGATGATGACCGCCCGCCCGTCTTCCCGCAGCTTTACATTATCCGCATTTATGATTTGGCCCACTTCACTCATTAGATTTCCTTTCGCTCACTGCATCCTATTCCGCCCATCGAACCATGAATCACATATGCCCTTCCATCGGCATTCATGGTTCAATGAACGCCCTCCTTGCGGCAACGCCATTTTGCCAATCACATTCCATTCCGTCCATTGTATCGCTCGCCGAATTTTATTTTTTCCATCCCATGCCGCCCATCATGCCGCACGTCCCTTCATCGCTGTTCCTTTCCCCGCTGCGATTTGTCCGCCAGCATACCAAACAGCAAAATAACTACAAAAACAATCAAATAAAAGAATACATCCATTTTATGGGACAGGATCGCCGCAACGATCATGATCACACAGCCCGCAATGGACAAGACCGGCATCACAAAACGCTTGAAAATCCCCCACTCGGTTTCCCGCTTCATCAGCATCAAGAAAATAGGGATATAAAACCCGTAAATCGTAATGATCGGAAGCTCCGAGCTGTCGAAGCAAAACGGGCCGAACCAGCCATCCGTCAAATTAGCGCCGTAGAAATACATGAGCCAGAAAGCACACGCTAAAACACCGATTACCCCGGAATTGGAAGGCATATTCACGACCGGGTCGACCTGCCTGAAAATATCGGGGCGCGGGCCTTCATTCCTGGCCGCAACAGCATACAAAGCCCTGACGCTCGCCAGCATCAAGCCGTTTAACGTCCCCAAGCAAGATACCACGATGAAGACAAACAGAGCCGTTCCGCCGATCGTGGAAAACACATTGGTAAACGCAATTTTTGCCCCTTCTTCCCCGCCAGCCATTATCACCTGGTTTTCGACCGCTCCCGCAAGACCGATATAATACAGCACATAAACCGCCATCACGATCAACGTGCCGATTACCAGCGCTTTTGGCAACGTCCTTCTCGCATCCTTCAGTTCCGCATTGATTGTCGTAGCGATAATCCACCCTTCGTAAGCAAAGACGGTCGCACATACGGCCGTGAACAACACGGTTCCCGTGCCACCCAGCTCTTCGGCAGGAACAGCCACCTGCGTAAAATTTTCCAGCATCAGGCCGCTGGCAAGACCCTTGAGCGTTCCAATAACAGCCATGCAGAACAACGGAATCAGCTTAATAACAGTAGCCGACACCTGGAATTTTCCGGCCAGCACAGGCGACATGACGTTGAGTGCGTAACTTCCCACTAAGCAAAACCCTGCAATGGCCATGCAAGAACCACCCGTGATGTCCCAGCCAACCAATACGCAAAAATACCGCGCCGACAGCCATGCCAGCACGGACGTCATCGCCGGGTAATAAATCACCGCCATAAACCAGCCTAAATAGTATGCATACTTTTCACCGACCATGGCCTCCGCATAGTCAACGACGCCGTTAACCTTCTCATATTTCGTCGCCATGATCGCAAAGGTATACGCACACACCACCATAATACAACCGCCGATGATCCACGCCGAAATCCCGATCAGCATGTTCCCGCCGGTACTGTTGAGGATCTTTTCTGCCTTGAAAAAGACCCCGCTTCCGATTACGATGCCGACAACCATTGCAATCGCTGTAATGAGCCCGTAACGCTTGTGTAACGTATTTTCCATTCTTCTTCTCTCCAAAACCATTTATTCCATAATATTATATCATGAATCACATCTGTCCTTTTCATCCAAATTCATGATTCAATGAACGCTCCTTTGCGGCAATGCCGTACCAATCATTGTACCCCAAACGCAAATGCTCCCGCCACGGGAATGCCTAGCATAGCTTCTTGCAAAACGCAGAGCATCCAGCGTGCCTTCTTGTAAAACATAGAACGTCCAGCGCATCTTCATGTAAAGCGCACAAAACCGGTTCACCGCTAGCGGGCCACCGCAAAAATGCCCAACGCATCCGCCGCAAAAACGCTGCAAAGAATCTAATGCCGCTCCGCCCTGCCAAAAATGCCCAAGTGGAGCGTCTCGTCCACCGCATTGCTGCATTCGTTCGTTAATCGCACATTCTCGAAAAAACCACGGCCACAAAGCCCCAGCGTCCGATATGCTGCTGCTATCCACCGCCAAAACGCTGCAAAGCGTCCAGCGCATCCACCGCCTTACGAAAACGGCTTCGCATAAACCGTAACGCTGTCGCCTATCGTATCCACCGACGGAAACCGCACCTGGCAAGCCTCATCACGGTATAAGATATAATCCTCCTCGCCCAACACAGCAATCCCGCATCCCTTTGCCACGTCCAGCGTACGGATTTCCTCGTTATCACTGCCTGGGTTTACCACAACGGTCACCTCGCATTGATCAGCCTTTTCAGAAGCCGTAATCGCTTTCCATGCGCTTGTGTCCGGCTCTTTGCTGCCGTTGCGAGCAACCGTCATCGCCCGTATGCTGGTTTTAAATCCCTTTTCATCATAAGTGGCAATCTGTACCCGCTTGATTTGCAAGGTATCCGCATCTACATAATAACTGCCGCCCATCGCAGCATTATCTTGCGGATCTTCAAATTCCGTCTCTACGAGAATCTCATCCTTTTCATCCATCGCCTTTACAGATGCGAGTTTTTCGCCAGCAGACGGAAAAAACGGCATCATGCCTTTAATGCGTTTTTCATATTCTGCCGCCGGAACGATGGTTGCATTCATTGCATCCCCGTTCAGCTCATACAATACGCCGCTGCGGGCATTGACAACCATTTTCTGTTCCCCTGCTTTGGTCCATGTATCTACAGCAGCTTGTCCGTCCTCCATCCTGAAATCCCAATATGCGGTACTATAAACGTCTCCATTGATGTTGATGCGTTCTTCTTTAATGGAAATGTTGTCACAGTCCTCCATCAGCGTTTTGAACCGATTCGCATTTTTCACATCGCCAAGGCTTATGTCCGTCTCCTCCTGTCCTGATCTGTTCCCGCATGCACAGAAACAAAACACGCCTACCATCACCATTGCCAATGCAATCAACTTCTTCATAAGCCCTCCTGTATCACCATCGGCAGTTTTCCCAAATTATCACCAACAAAAACCATTCCCTTTGAAATAACCGCCACTTGTTAAACAAAAATTCCAATCAGGGCGGCCTCAGCAGTACGCTGTCCTGCCATATCATGATCCCGCATCCCTGCCATACCATTATCTAACATCGAGCAAGAAAAATCAAGAAATTATCCCGATCTTCCCTTGCCCATACCGAAAGCCGCTTGTTTTTTTAATAAGCAGGATTATAATAATAGACAAAATTAAGATAAAATAGACGATTTATATGAAATTTTTAACAAAATTGATGCTACTACAGTTTTTAGGCTAGCGCAAGTAACGCCGGTTACCAGCTTGATGCAATCACAGCTTAGCCGCACCAATGCCAGCGAAATCTGTAATCAACTTGTTGCCATCATGGCTTCACCGCTCTGGCACGGGCAGAATCTGCTAAAACGAGACCACTTCAACACAAGCGGATTCTGTCATCACCCCAACGCCATTACAGCTTGGCAACTCTGGCGCAGGCAGGATCTGCCACCTGTGCCAAAGCCCGCTTGTGTTCCTTTGCATACGAGATTATAATATAGATATTGTAGAAAGGATTTCAAAGATATGCTGGCAGTAAGCACCCCCATCGTTTTCGAGCAAAATACGCAAAACACGCAAATCACTAGTTCCGTCTGCAAAATCACGCATCAAGAGGCGCATTTTCATGAAAATGCCATCGAGCTGATCCTCGTCCCCAAAGGAACGATACAGATGCGCGCATCCCACCGGCACGTGACCTTGCAGGCAGGCGATACCTTTTCCATGGACCCAAGCGACATACACTACATCTATGCGGATGTGGATAACCTGGTGCTGATTCTTCACCAGAACGTCACAAACCGCCGCTATTCGCAGAAAAGAATGTATAACTGCTTTTTTGCGTATGAAACGCAGAATGCGAAAAGCCCGCTTCCCTCGTCCGCATACAGCATCCGCATTTCCGGCTCTCCCGTCAAGACGATCTGGTTGTCTTCATCTAGGTGCATCTCCTGTGCCACGTGCTCGATCGCAAAATCGGCGATGATATGCTCGCCTGCGTTTTTACGGTTTTCCAAAAAGCCCGCATGACCTTCATAATCCGTATAGTGCGAATCCGTGGCGACAAACAACAGCGTTTTTTCCCGCAGTGATTCGGGAGCTTTGGCGAAGAAATCCGCCAGCGCAAAAACCTCCGACATCCCGCTGGCATCCTGCACTGCACCCCGGTTCACAGCATCATGATGGAAATGGATCACGATAATATCATCGCTCTTTCCTGCGAGCCTTCCGCTTACGGGCCGTGTTTCTTCTTCCGCATAAACCGTATGGACGGTCAAATCCGCCGTTAACGGCTTGCACCCACATCCCTCGGTCTGCTGCTTCCGTCCACATTCCGTCGCCAGCTCCTTGCGGCCGCATTCCTTTTCCAGCCGCCTCCGCCTGCATTCCGCCGCCAGCTTCACCCCGTCCTCACGGGAAATCCACACGGCCGGCATTTCCATATAACCGCCAGTATTTACGATATCGATATAATCCTCAATGATAGCAAAAAAGACAACTAATCAAAACCATCATGCCACGTATATGCGTATTTCCCTCTCTGAACGGCGTGAACCGCCCGCTGCTGATTGCGCCATCATGCCCACGTATACGCATATTTTCCTCTACGCTCCGCCAATCTTTTCACAGTTCTCTACGCACCGCTAATCTTTTCATAGCCTTCTGCGCCCTGCCAATTTCTCACAGTCCTCTGCTCCCCTCCAGCTTTCCTCACACGCCTCATTCCTCGCCAGTTTCCTCGACATTGATATCGATTCCGTTCACTTCAACGCCTTCTCCCACGGGGATCAGGATATACTTGCTTCCATCTATAATCTTTGTCCTGATGCTATATGTATGTGCCGGATCGACGCTGATCTTGACCTCCGGCGTTTCCAACTCAAATTTTTTGCTTTCAATGAGATTATTCGGATTCATCACTGCACTTTCCCCAAACTCTTTGTGGCACAATTCATGGAACGCGCTAATTTTTCCGTCCGTAACACCGCTGTTTTTCAAGATATCATCGACCTCTTCAACGTAAATCTCAGGGACTTCAGGATCTTTGCTCTCCTTGTGAAGCTCCAGCCGCTCCCTGATCTGCCCGTGAACAGCCTTTACTACTTCGAGGCTGCATTCGTCGCCAAGGGATTCACAGAGAATCCCGCTAAATACGTTTTTCTGTGTACCAGCGGACAGCGGCACTTCTTCCGCATTGAACACGGCTGCAATAAATTCCTCATGGATATCCGACAGGCTTCTGCTGTAATATAAAGCATTGTAAATATTTGCGCCCCGCTCGTCAAAGGCGGGGAACATAAATCCCAGCTCCGGGTTTGCCAGCACATGGCCCGCATTCGCGCCCCGGAAGCTCTTTTCTTCAGCGTAATACCGCAAGGTGGATTTGGAATCCTTCACCGGGCAGATACAGCAAATGATATAGTCAAAGACATCGCCAGAGCCCTCCTCCCAGATTTCATCATCGCTTCCCTTGAAGGGAACGTCATAGGAATCGGAAGCCAGCAGGATCGCATAGCTGTCCTCCCCCATATCAACGGATTCTATGATTCTCTGATAAAACAGATCCCGCATATCTTCATCCCGCAGATGGGAAAGCCTGAGTGCTTGCAAAAGCTTGTGCTCGTCGCTTTCCTCCACCTGCTTGACCGAAAATTCGATATCGAGCAAATTTTTTCCCAGTGTCCCCGATAAGCTTTTTTTCAAAAGCTTCATGTACATTTCCGCTTCTTCCGGCTTCATCAGCCCCACGGGCATATCCATCCGCGCCACCACTTCCCGCGCCGCATTGACATAACAGCCGTACACATGGCTGATGCTGTCTTTTTCTGGTTTAAAGCGTTTTCTTATTTCCCGTAGCTCTTTCTCATTCATCTCCATTGCCTCCTATTCTTTTCAAAGCAAAGATTATTATATCGCACCGCCAGGGAAAAATCTATCGCAAAATCGAGGATATTGCCAAGCGGGAAAACCAGGAAACCTTATGATGCAAGCTGGCAAGGCGAGCCGCTTGCATCCTGCGGTTCATGTCTGAAAAGCGGCTTAAAACAGGACGGATTGTCGCTCAAAAGCACAGGACTGAAACAGGTAGAATATTACAGTTATCCTTGTTCATAGGTTTCTTTTTTACCAGGGTATTCCACAAGGCATCATGCTATAATACAGTTAAGCAGAGAAAGAATAAAAGGAAAATGATTCAGTGAATAGATCGGCAGTGCATTCAATTTTTGCCCTGGCAAGCGTGCCAGACCCAAAAATACGGTATTTTCTCACTTTATGTCGTGTAATCCGGCGGGCTTTTAATATATTCTGCTAAGCAAGGAGGGATTGTGAATGGATCAGAAAAAAATAGGCCAGTTCTTGAAAACGCTGCGCAAAGAAAAAAAGATAACGCAAGAAATGTTAGCGGAGGCACTGCATGTGTCCAACAGGACAGTATCCAGATGGGAAACGGGAAACAATATGCCCGATATCAGCTTGCTGGTTGAACTATCGGAATTCTATCAAGTCAGCATCCCTGAAATCATTGAGGGAGAAAGGAAACGTGAGAAAATGAACCAAGAGGCAAAGGATACGGCGGTAAAAATGGCAGAGTACAGCAAAAATGAATCCAGCACAAAGAAAAGGAAAATAACAAGCGTTCTCCTCATAATCTTTGGCGGATTTATCATGATGTCTGCTTTCGCAATATTTCCAAACGAAAGCAGCTGGGGAAGCATTTATGCAATCATTGGCGGATTCATATTGGCCGCAGGGACTTATTTCAGGATGAAGCCTGTGTTATTGAAAAAAGGCGCGCGAATGTTGGGCGCTATTGGATGCATCATCGCATTATTTGGAATTTTTATGATTTCCGATTATGTTGCGGTTTCACAATTTCAACAAGCTCCCCGGTTTTCTTATGAAAAATCCTATGGCGAAAACATTGTCGAACACAAGACATTGTTTTACACGGTCATCCAAGAAAATCCAGGCACTGCAAAGCAACGGATCGAAATCGTAAAATAGCTTAGGGTAATCCCTGCATAATGCAAGCAAGGCCGCTTCAAGTTAGGGACGAATCCAAAATTCCCGAGGCTTCCGCATTCGTAAACTTCTTCAACAGCGTTGCTGCGGATTTTGCACCGCCGGTCAGGCATCCCCGATCGCCAAACACGAGAAAGGAATCTTTCGCCCTCGACACTGCAACATTCATCAGGCTTTCGTTGTTATTGATAAAAAAGCATCCTTCGCCGCTTCCGTATACGCTTAAAAAAATGATTATGTTCCGTTCTGCGCCTTGGAATGTATGTACCATGCCGACGGAAATCTCATGCTTGTACGCAGGCCGCGCCGTTTTTAATTTTTTCTCTATCAGTTTCTTCTGGCTTTTAAACGGCGTGATAATGCCTAACATTCCTTCTGCGTTAAAATTTTCTGCACCGTTCGCTTCAAGATACCGCTGTTTCAAAAACGGATAGTTTGCCTGAAGCCATGCGATGATTTCATTTGCCTCTTTTTCGTTCTGCCTGCTCGTCCCTGCTCTCCGGGAAATTCGCATTTCCACATGGTGATGCCCCATCGGCGGCAACATTCCATGCAAAGCGCACGTTTCATCATCCGTTGCATTCCCCCTAAGCGGCAAAAAGAAGACGGATGTCATTTCATCGATGTCTTCTTCGTCCATAGAGACATCTGTAAACTCAGCAGCGATTGTTTTAAGGGAAATGATCATGTTGATGAAACCACGCTTCTAGCCACGGAAAATTGCTCCCGCTACATCGCCGTTTAATTTTCCTGATGCAAGCTCATTCGATGAGATCGTATAAAATTCCCGGTTTTTATAATCGACGCTGCTTTGAACGCTGCAAGCAACTGCGTTGCGAAAATAATCGGTTACTGTTCTCACAATAGCATACCTCTGTATCTTGATTCATTATAGTCTTTTTATTTTAACATAATTTACCAAATGATGTCGCTGCGATATTCACAGACTGGCCGGAAATATCGTAAATTTTGTCGAAATGATTTAAATAAGGAAGGCTTCTCACCCATATCACGCCAAATTAAAAACACGGTGAGGATGACAAGCATCCTCACCGCATCTATATATCTATGTGTTTATTCAATTCTCCGCAAAACTTATGGCAAAAGCCCAGAATGGTTTTCGCCTATCTCTGCGATATCGCCGCCTGTGCCGCTGCAAGCCTTGCGATTGGCACTCTAAACGGCGAGCAGGATACATACTGCAAGCCGATAGCATTGCAGAAGGCGATCGACTTCGGATCGCCGCCGTGTTCGCCGCAGATCCCGAGCTTGATGTTCGGCCTGGTCTGCTTGCCGAGTTCTACCGCCATCTTCACCAGCTTGCCTACGCCGACCTGGTCGATGCTCTGGAACGGATCGTCCTCGAAGATATTCTTATCCCTGTATTCCTTGATGATGTTTCCGGTGTCATCCCTGGAGAACCCGAACGTCATCTGGGTCAGGTCGTTGGTGCCGAAGGAGAAGAATTCAGCTTCCTGTGCGATCTCATCCGCCGTGAGCGCAGCCCTTGGGATTTCGATCATCGTACCGATGAGGTAATCGAAGGAAACGCCTTCACGCTCCATAACAGCCTTGACCGTCTTAACGACCGTCGCCTTCACGTCTGCCAGCTCTTTGATCATGCCAACGAGCGGAATCATGATCTCAGGAACGATATCAAGACCTTTTTCTTTTCTCACTTCGATCGCAGCCATGATGATGGCTTCTGCCTGCATCTCTGCGATTTCAGGATACGTTACCGCCAGACGGCAGCCCCTGTGTCCCAGCATTGGGTTGAACTCGTGCAGTTCTTCCGCTTTCTTGGCAAGCTTTTCATAAGGCACGCCGATCTGTCCAGCCAGTTCGTGAAGCTCTTCATCCGTATGCGGAATGAACTCATGGAGCGGCGGATCGAGCAGCCTGATCGTTACCGGCCTATCGCCCATCGCTTCGTAGATGCCCTTGAAGTCGCCCTTCTGATACGGCAGGAGGGACTTAAGCGCTTCCCTTCTCTCCGCTTCCGTGTCAGCCATGATCATCCTTCTGATCGCAGGGATTCTCTCTTCCTCAAAGAACATATGCTCCGTCCTGCAAAGCCCGATGCCCTCTGCACCAAATTCCACTGCCTGTTTTGCATCCCTCGGATTGTCGGCATTCGTCCTCACTTTAAGCGTCCTGATTTCGTCTGCCCACGACATGATCTTGCCGAAGTCTCCCGATAATTCAGGCGGCACTGTCTTTACCTGTCCCTTCAGCACTTCTCCGGCAGTACCATCCAGCGAAATGTAATCGCCTTCCTTGAATACGTACGAGCCGATCGTCAATTCCTTGCCTTCTTCATCCACTTTGATTTCCGAGCAGCCCGATACGCAACACTTGCCCATGCCTCTTGCCACGACCGCAGCGTGGGAGGTCATGCCGCCTCTTGCCGTCAGGATGCCTTCTGCCGCTACCATGCCTGCCAAATCCTCTGGGGAGGTTTCCAGCCTTACCAGGATCACCTTATCGCCGCCCTCTGCCGCTGCTTCTGCATCAGCCGCATTGAAGTAAATCTTTCCCGTTGCAGCGCCAGGTGAAGCAGGAAGCCCCTTCGTCAGCTTTTCTGCCTTCGCCAGCTCGTCTGCGTCGAACATCGGATGGAGAAGCTGGTCGATCTGTGCCGGTTCGATGCGCATTACGGCAGTCTCTTTATCGATCAAGCCTTCGGCTTCCATATCAACGGCGATTTTCACAGCCGCAGGAGCAGTCCTCTTGCCGTTTCTGGTCTGGAGCATATAGAGCTTTTCCCGCTCTACGGTAAATTCCATATCCTGCATATCCTTGTAATGGTTTTCAAGGAGTTCTGCGATTCTTACAAATTCTTTATATACGTCAGGGAAGGTTTCCGCCATTTCGGAAATCGGCTGCGGCGTCCTGATTCCGGCAACCACGTCTTCACCCTGTGCGTTTACCAAAAATTCGCCAAACAGCGCCTTTTCGCCGTTGGCTGCATTTCGCGTGAACGCTACGCCCGTTCCGGAGGTATTTCCCATATTTCCGAATACCATGGACTGTACGTTTACTGCCGTACCGATGCTGTCAGGAATTTCATTGAGCTTTCGGTAGAGGATCGCCCTGTCGTTGTTCCATGAGCGGAACACCGCCTTGATTGCTTCCATCAACTGATCCTTCGGCTCCTGCGGGAATTCCCTTCCCATTTCCTGCTTCACCAGCGCCTTGTAACCAACGATGATTTCCTTCAAATCATCGGTATCCAGGTCAACGTCGGACTCCACGCCCTTCTCATCCTTCTTGCCGTCAAAGATCGCATCGAATTTGCTCTTGGAAATCTCCATTACGACATCGCCGAACATCTGGATGAACCTTCTGTAACTGTCATAGGCAAAACGAGGATTTTCAGTAAGCCTTGCCATGCCTTCAACCGTTTCATCATTCAGCCCCAGGTTCAGGATCGTATCCATCATGCCAGGCATCGAGATTTTAGCGCCCGAACGAACGGAAACGAGCAATGGGTTTTCTACGCTGCCGAACTTCTTGCCTGTTACGTTTTCCAGCTCTTCCAGCTTTTCGAAGATGGATGCCACGATATCGTCGCCAATCGTCTTATCTTCCTCGTAATATCTGTTGCAAGCTTCAGTCGTTACGGTAAATCCAAACGGTACAGGCAGGCCGATCTTCGTCATTTCCGCCAGGTTGGCGCCTTTTCCACCCAAAAGGTCTTTCATATCCTTTGAGCCTTCGTTAAATGAATAAACAAACTTTTTCATTTTTCTCTCCTCGATAATTAAAATACTAACCTTTGTTCTATATATTCTCTAACCTGACTGACAGGTATTCGAATCTGATCCATGGTATCTCGATCCCTGATCGTTACGCAGCCGTCTTCCTCCGTTTCAAAATCAACGCAGATGGAAAACGGCGTACCGATTTCATCCTCTCTCCTGTAACGCTTGCCAATCGAACCCGTCACATCGTAATCGACAGGGAAATGCTTGCAGAGTTCTTCATAAATAGGCTCTGCCACAGGGCCCAGCTTCTTCGCCAGCGGAAGCACCGCAGCCTTAAACGGCGCAAGCGCTGGATGAAGCCGCAGGACCGTCCGCACATCTTCCTTGCCCTTGCTGTCCGTGAGAACCTCTTCATCGTATGCATCGACGAGAAATGCCAGGAGCATACGCTCTACGCCGACGGACGGCTCAATGCAGTACGGCACGTATTTTTGGTTCGTTTCAGGATCTAAATAGCTCATATCCTGCCCCGACGTCAGCTGGTGCGCCTTGAGGTCAAAGTCGGTCCTGGATGCGACGCCCCACAGCTCGCCCCAACCGAACGGGAACTTGTATTCAATATCCGTCGTCGCATTGCTGTAATGGGACAGCTCTTCCGGGTCATGATCCCGCAGTTTGATATTTTCTTTCTTGATGCCAAGCGATGTCAAGAATCCCTCTGCGTAATCCTTCCAGTAGGAAAACCACTCAAGCTCAGTTCCTGGCGCACAGAAAAACTCAAGCTCCATCTGCTCAAATTCCCGCGTCCTGAAAATGAAGTTCCCCGGCGTGATCTCATTGCGGAAGGATTTCCCGATCTGCGCGATTCCGAACGGGATCTTTCTTCTTGAAGTCCGCTGCACATTTTTAAAATTGACGAATATTCCCTGAGCAGTTTCCGGCCTTAAAAAGATCTCCGCCTGGGAATCCTCCGTAACGCCCTGGAAGGTCTTGAACATCAGGTTGAACTGCCTGATGGACGTAAAATCAGCCTTCCCGCATTCCGGGCATTTAATCCCCTTTTCGGCGATAAAGGCCTCCAGCTTTTCATTCGGCCATCCATCCACCGGCGTATCCCCTGCGCCCTGCTCCGAAAGCCAGCCTTCCACCAGCTGGTCCGCCCGGAATCTCGCCTTGCAGCTCTTGCAGTCGATCAGCGGATCTGCGAACCCGCCCACATGACCCGATGCCACCCAGGTTTGCGGATTCATCAGGATCGCCGCATCAAGGCCTACATTATACTTCGATTCCTGCACAAACTTTCTCCACCAGGCCTGCTTGATATTATTCTTGAACGCCACGCCCAGCGGACCGTAATCCCATGTGTTGGCAAGCCCTCCGTAAATGTCAGAACCGGGATAGATAAATCCCCTGTTCTTCGCCAGCGCCGTAAGCTTTTCCATTGTTACTTCTCTGCTCATAATTTTCTGCTTCTCCATCGTCAAAATTATTTATTTTTCGTCTTCCGTTTTTTCCTCGTCTTCTACTTTGATTTCAATTTCATCGTCATCCTCTGCAAAGCATTCGGAAAAGTCAAATTCGCTGTCATCCTTCTTGAGCTTGTCTGCGGCCTTATCCATGACGTCCTCGGCTACGTCCTTGCCCTTTTCGTAAAGCTCGCCCGCCTTTTCCTTGCCTTTATTATAGAGGCTGGCGCTCTTTTCCTTCACGTCTTCAAAAACGTCGCTGCTCTTTTCCGCTACGCTGCCCATGGCGTCCGTCACGGCGTCGCTCACGTCGATGATCGTGCCGTCATCCTTGATTACTTCGATCGTACACTTAAAGCCGAATGCCGCAACTACGCCCACAACGGCTGCAAGCGGTGCAATGACCACGCCCACGATTCCCACGTTTACCGGGACATTCAGCACCATTTCGCCTTCCCGCTTTACCTGGATGCGCGACACGTTGCCCTTCTTCACCAGCCCTTTGAGGCTTTCAAAGAGCGCTTCGCCCTTCTTGCCGAAGCCCCTGCCCTTCTGTCCGGCGTTGATGGTTTCTTCAATTGCAATGATGGCATCGACTACGCTTCCATCCGCTTCCTCCAGCGCGTCCTTTGCCTCTGCATAAGTTACCCCTGTTCTATCCTTCACCAGTTCAATCTTCTCTAACGTAATTTCCATTTTCCTACCTCCCATTATTTTGTTTCACATAAGCTTTTCGCTTTTGAGATCCGAAACATCCAGATAATATGCCGCATATTCACGCATGATCTGTTGCAGCAGCTTTCCGGCGTCCTCTTTCAAAGCAAGGTTTTCAATGCTTTTCAGAGGATGGTTCGCAAAATACCTTAATATACTAACTATACCAAATTTAACATCATAAATCAACGCATCCCGCTGTGAATTTTGCATATTTTGGCTGCAATCGCCGCAAACAATGCCCCCGTCCGCTATGCTGAACAAGGCCGCCTGCCGCTTCTGCCCGCAGATCGCGCAGTTTTCCAGCTGTGGCATCACCCCGAGGGACTTCAAAAGCTTGGCCTGGTAAGCCAGCACCAGCGTGCCGATCCCTTTCTCCCTGTTTTCCAGCAGGTCAAAAAAGTCCGCCAGCAGGTTAAAAGCGGAAACAGAAGGCGCTTCCTCCGGCAAAGCCTTTTCGGTAAATTCCAGCACGTAAGCGCCGCTTATGTACTTATCGATATCCTCCCCGATTTTGTAATGGCTTCTGATGATTTCCGCACCATTGATATTGTAGCTGTCCCGGTTCTTGTAAAGCTCATAGCGGCCATAAGTAAAGGGCCGTAACGGAAGCGAGCTTTTATTTTTGCCTTTTTCGCTGATGCTTGTCCCTGCGCTTATTTTGCCATATTTTTTGGAAAACAACAGGATCATCCGCCTGCCGTATGAAATTTTCGTCTGCTTCAGCACGATGGCTTCCGTATCCGTCAGCAAATCCTACACCTATTCCTTGTATCCAAAATTAGAAAGGGCAATATCGCTATCCCTCCAGTTTTCCTTCACCTTCACCCACATCTCAAGGTAGACCTTCGTCCCCAAAAGCGCTTCGATTTCCCCGCGGGCGCTCTTGCCGATCCCTTTGAGCTTCCTGCCGCCCTTGCCGATGATCATCCCCTTATGGGACTTTTTCTCGCAGTATATGACTGCGCTGATCTTCGTGATCTCCCGTTCCTCCTGGTAACGCTCAATTTCCACCGCCACGCCATGCGGTACTTCATCCTGCAAATACATCAGTACTTTTTCCCGGATGATCTCGCTGACGATAAACCGTTCCGGATGCTCCGTTACCATATCGTCAGGGAAAAACACCGGGCCGTCTTCGAGAAATGCCGATACGGAGCGGATGACCTTTTCTATGTTCTTTCCTTCCTTCGCCGATACGCCGATGATGTTTTCAAAGATTCCCAAGGCGTCGTATTCCTTGTATACTTCTTCAAAAGCTTCCGGTTCTATCTTGTCGATCTTGTTGATGACCAGGATCTTCGGCGTGGTAATCTCATCCAAAAGCTCCGCAATGTACTGGTTGCCTGGACGTCCTGAAAGCTTATCATCCACGATAAACACGATGGCATCCACTTCCTTAAATGTGCCGATAGCCGAAGCGGTCATGTACTCGCCCAGCTTCGTCCGCGGCTTATGGATTCCCGGCGTGTCGATGAACACGACCTGCATATCTTCGTTGAGGCGATCGTCCGCATAATGGGTATATATGCCGCGTATGGTGTTCCTCGTCGTCTGCGGCTTGTCGGTCGTAATCGCGATCTTTTCTCCCAGTACCGCATTGAGCAATGTGGATTTGCCCACGTTCGGCCTGCCTATGATGGCTGCAAAGCC
This sequence comes from uncultured Eubacterium sp., assembly GCA_946555345.1. Taxonomy (GTDB): domain Bacteria; phylum Bacillota; class Clostridia; order Peptostreptococcales; family Anaerovoracaceae; genus Lentihominibacter. The sequence goes on from CAMNSS010000005.1 coordinate 44,129, forward strand.
TGTCTTCATGTCGTCCTCCTATTTTTCCAGTCTAAATCCCAGTGGCAATAACTGCTCCAGCGTCCTGATGGAAAGCGCGTCTGCGCTCGTCCCGGTGATCACCTTGATGTCCGGCGCAAATTCATACATGAACTGCCTGCAAATCCCGCACGGCAGGGATTCCTGCACATCCCCTGCCGATACCGCAATGGCGGCAAATTCCCGCTCTCCCTCCGAGATCGCTTTGACAAAGGCCGTCCGCTCGGCGCAGATTGTCGCGCCAAATGAGGAATTTTCCACATTCACGCCCGTATAAATCTTTCCGTCCGCCGTTAAAAGCGCCGCCCCGACCGAAAATCCGGAAAAAGGAACATACGCATTCCCCCGCGCCGCATCCGCTAGCCGATACAATTTTTCCGCCATGCCGTTTTCCCAGCCCGCATCCTTCTTTAAATCATCCATCAAGCTCTCCTTTCCAAATCCAAAACCGCCATGATTTCTTCTTCCCTCTGCCGCATCCTGCGCTTGTCCGCTTCGTTCATATGGTCAAACCCCAGCAGGTGGCATACGCTGTGGACGAACAGATATACGATCTCCCGCTCCACAGAATGCCCGTATTCCTCCGCCTGCGCCCGCGCCTGCTGCAAGCAGATCACCACGTCGCCCAGCATATAGTCTCCGCCTGGCGCAATCTGCTCAAAGTCTTCAATAAGCGGAAAAGACAACACATCGGTATGGTTGTCTATTCCCCTGTAGTCATTATTCAGCTTCCTGATCTCTTCCCTGGACATGAAAGTCAGGCTGATCTCCGCCCCGTCCGGACCCAAGCCTTCTTTTTCGACGCATAAGGCTGCCGCCTTGGCAAGCTTTTTCTGCATGGATTCATCGAAAAGGCCTTCTTCACTGTATAGGATTCTCATCGCTCCTCCTTATAATACGCATCATAGGCGTTTATGACCTTCTTCACCAGCTTGTGGCGCACCACGTCTGCGTCCTTCATATAACAAAAGCCGATTTCCCCGATATCCGCCAGCACCTTGGCCGCTTCCACAAGGCCTGAGCGTTTTCCCGCAGGCAGGTCAATTTGGGTGATGTCGCCTGTCACGACCACCTTTGATCCAAACCCCAGCCTCGTCAAAAACATCTTCATCTGCTCCGGCGTCGTATTCTGCGCTTCATCCAAAATGATGAAGGAGTTGTCCAAAGTCCTGCCGCGCATATAGGCCAGCGGCACGACCTCGATCGCTTCCTTTTCCTTTAGGCGCATCGCACTTTCCCTGCCCAATATATCGTAGAGCGCATCGTACAGCGGCCGCAGGTACGGATCGACCTTTTCCTGCAAATCGCCCGGCAAAAACCCCAGCCGCTCCCCCGCTTCCACGGCGGGCCTTGCGAGGATGATCTTCTGTATCTCCTTGTTCTTAAACGCACGGGCCGCCATCGCCACTGCGAGATAAGTTTTCCCCGTCCCGGCAGGCCCGATGCCGAATACGATATCCTTTCGCCTGATAGTTTCCACGTAGCCCTTCTGGCCGATGGTTTTGGCTTTCAGCGGTTTTCCCTCATGGGTAAAGCATATGATATCTTTGCCGACATTTTCCTTGCTGTAGGAAACGCCTTTATCGTTTAAATCCACGACGTAATTAATCTTCTGTTCATCGAGCGCCTCGCCCTTTTCTAAAATGCATATCAGTTCCCGCAGCGCTTCTGCCGCCTGCAAGGAACGCTCTCCCTTTAAAATGAGCGCATTATCCCGCTGAATGATATCGACCTTGTATTTTTCCTCGATCACCTTGAGATTGTTGTCAAGGCCTCCGAAAAGCTCGCCCCGGTCGATGGTCTCGCTGATGGGGACGTGCAGCAGGTCTCCTGCGCCGCCCGTGTGATTTTCTCTTTCGCTGCCCAACCAAAAGCTCCTTTATCTTTTTATTTTTTTGTTCCGGCCGTATGCCCGGCCGGCGTTTTTTTTGTCAGTTTTGCCAGTTTCGTTGCCTGTTCCATTTCCAAAAATGAACCGGCCGCCATCTGCGGCCTTTGCCGCATTGACCGATAACTGCGCAATTAGCCGGCCTGCACCCTTTGCCGCTATCCGTGTTCCCGGCCGCCAGCATTTTAACTGGATTGACCGCCAGCAGCATTTTAACCGAATGAACCGTCTCTCTCCATTATATTTTCTCACCGGTAAAATTTCAAACCTTTTATTTCAGGAAGTTGTGTTTTCTTCCGTTGTTTCATCCTTATTCTTATGCTGTTTCTTCACTTTGATTTTCTTTTCTTCCCCGATGTCTTCCAGGATCTCCAGAAAAACGTCCGCCTTGATTAAATTCTCGCTTTCCTCATACTCGATGGACTGGCTGATGATTTCTTCGCCCGGCTTCATCGCCTCTTTTTGGTACTGCCGCAGCGCCGCCGCTAAAATCTTTTCGGCCTGTTGCGCATCCCGCCGCAAATCTTCCAGTTCAACCTCTTCAATTTTCAAGATGCTTACCGTAATCGGAAGCGGGCGCATCGTTTTCAGCAACGCCGTTTCATGCCGCACCGCTGCTTCGTACTTGCAAAGACCGCCCGCCGTATCGATCTCCACATCGCCAAAGCGGATAAAAATCCCCCAGACAGACCGCCCGGTCGGCGTTTTTTTCCGTTCATTTTTTTCCATGTAAAATGTTACCTGCCGCGGCACTTTCGCCAGCGCCTGCCCGCGGGCGTGGCTGTACATGATATAAAAATCGTCTCCCCTGCTGTAATCCGTGCTTTGGTATTTGTACTTGCCGCTGATCAGCACATCGCCTTTGTTGACGTAGTCGCCTTTCTGCACACGGGCATTCCCTTCCAGAGGCAGGATTTTCTCGATCATGCCAGAACGCGCCGCCACGATGTTTACAGGCTTTTCCCTGCCGCCTGCCGCCGTCTCCTGCCGTCCCGCTTCCGCGATATGCACCTTGATGAGCCTGCCGTCCGCATATATGCTGACCCAGGTTATTTCATCATGTTTTTCATAGAGAGCCGCCTTGACATGGCTGTAATCATCTTCTTTTTTCGCGCCTTCCACAAGGCCTGCCTCGGCCAGCGTCTGCCGGATGGATGCTTCCGAAAGGCTTTTGTAGCCGTCCACCCTGATCTCAGCAACAAACAGGCTCTGGTAAAAGAGCAATGCGCCTAATAAAAAAGCGCCCGCAATCGTCAGCAGGCTAGCTTTCATGCTGCGGAAAAGCGGAAGGGCTCCGCCTTCCTTCAAAACGGTCATTTTATAAGAATGCCCCGCCGCTTTTTTCAGCCTGTCGAAATCATCGCCTTGTATCTCCACGGTGGATTCCAGCGGGTTTTTCCAACGCAAATCCTTGAGGATAATGCCGTTTTTGATGCATTTGTTGACGATATGGCTCAGATTGATTCCTTCAATCTTTATCTTCCTGTAGTGCCGTAAAAAACCGAATTTCCTCGACCTCACCTGCCACCAGCATCCTTTCCTCTTTTAGCTGCGTAATCACAAAACCGCGGCCCTTGACGGAAGTATAACGCTGTCCGTTGAACACCACGATCTCGCCATCGGTCAGGAGCATGACCTTTTTCACGTTATCGAGTACTGTCGTCTCGCCCGTCACCAAGATCCTGGGCATATTGATGGAAAAATCAAAAAGAAGCTCTTCCCTGATGGACATCGTACATCTCCCGCCGCATATTTGCTGACAACTCGCACAGCATGATAAAGTATATTCAAATTTTAGGAAAATATCACAGCCATTATGCGCTCGGCTGCCTTGATCCCGTCCACAGCGGCGGACATGATGCCGCCTGCATATCCTGCGCCTTCCCCAGCGGGATAAACTCCTTGGATTTCAGACTGCATCGTTTCATCCCGCCGAATCCGCACAGGGGAAGAACTTCTCGTTTCCACCGCCGTCATGGCGGCGTCTTCTGCATCAAATCCTTTTAACTTCCTCCCTAAATGCGGCATCGCTTCTATAATCGCATCCGCCGCAAATTCCGGCAGGCTGTTCCGCACCCGGTCCGTTTGATCGTCCCTAAACCCGCGGTAACTGGTCTTCGGCAGTCTTCCCTGTCCGTTCTCATAAGCGAGCCGTTCGTATTTTCGCTGGAATTCCACGCCGGCCAAGGGATGCGCAGAAGCGAAATCCGCCGTGCGCACGTCTACCAAAAGCCCGCTGTTGGCGTACTTCCCATCCCTGGCGCTGTTGCTCATGCCGTTCGTCACCGCCGTCTGCGCCTCGGAGGCCGCATTGATCACGCTGCCGCCGGGACACATACAGAAAGTATACACGCCCCTGCCGTTTTCACAACGATGGTTCAGCTTATAGTCAGCTGCACCCAGCTTTTCTGCAAGTTTCGCATCGCCGTACTGTACCCGGTCAATCATCTCCTGCGGATGCTCAATCCGCACACCGATGGAAAAAGGCTTTTGCTCCATCGGAATGCCTTTGTCGTAAAGCATCTGAAAGGTATCCCGCGCACTGTGTCCGATTGCCAAAATGAGACAATCAGTCTTGATATGCGATATGCGTCCTTCGGCGGCGGCAGTATCCGCCGCACCAGCAAAACTATCTGCAGCGGGATTTGCCGTGCCGCCGCCATTACAATTACCCGCCGCTCCAGCAGCGGCAGGGCCTGCCGCAAAATCTATCTCAACGCAACGGCTTGCGGCAGAACTTGCCGTGCCGCTACAACGACCGGCTGTATTGCCAGGACTGCCCGCCACGCCTGCAGCATTTGCATTGGTTGCAGTATCGCTTGTAAAATCACCCGCAAAAGCTCCTGCATCAAGAGCCGCTGCCCCCTGTGCAGCAAAACCCGCTCCAGCAGAGCCATCGGCAGAATTTGTGCCAGATATGGCTGCGCCCGTCCTATGGTCTTGTCCATGCGGCTGCCCTCCGCTGTGCGGCTTTCCTTCCCTGCGCCTCGCTTTAACCCCTTTGAGCCTGGCTGCGCCATCGCATTCCTCCGTTATAATATCCGTAAGGCACGTATTGAAATAAATTTCCCCGCCGAGCGATTCTATCTTCCGGCGGATATTTTTCACGATGCTTCGAAGCTGATCGGTTCCGATGTGCGGCTTCTGCTTATACAGGATACTGCTGTCTGCGCCCGCCTCTGCAAATTCCCGCAAGACCTTCGAGATCCGTATGTCTTTGATACCCGTCGTGAGCTTTCCGTCCGAAAAAGTCCCCGCCCCGCCTTCGCCAAACTGGACGTTCGACTCAGTATCCAAGACACCTTCATGCCAGAACCGTTTCACCGCAAGAAACCGCTCGTCCACGGCCTGCCCCCGCTCCAAAACAACGGGACACAGCCCTGCTTCCGCTAAAACGAGCGCCGCAAACATCCCGCACGGCCCGAACCCTGCGATCACCGGCCGAATCGGCCGTTTCGCAGAACCGCTTTTACCAAGCGCTTTTAACGCATTCCTATACTGTCGCATGGTCTTTGCCATCTGCGAATCGTAATCCGCCGCCTTTGCTTCCTCGAGGGGCAATTTCTCATCACAGGAAAAATCCAGCGTGTAAACCAGCTTAACAGCAGGCTTTTTCCGCGCATCAACGGATTCCTTGACGATTTTAATGTCGCGCACCGCAAGGCGTTTCTTCTTTAATTTTTTTCGGATGGCTGATGCAAAATCATCATGCCCTTGATCCAGATCCAATTTTATCTGGTGGATTCGATATCTCATTTCCGTTCCCTAACTTTCCGGCTAGCCGCAGCCGCCGCTTTCAGCCCTGTTTCCCAGGCGTTTTGCAGATTAAAGCCGCCGCAAGGGCCTTGCCTGTCGATCAGCTCTCCTGCAAAGTACAAGCCTTCCTGCAAGCGGGACTCCATCGTCCGCAGGTCGATTTCATCGAGGCAAACCCCGCCCGCCGTACACTGGGCGTCCTTCCAACCCTTCACGCCTTGTACCGGAAGCTTCCATGCCTTGATTTCCGCCATGGAAACCCTGCGGGACAGCTTATCCGGCAAAATACCGAACGAGCTTTCCCGCCCGGAAAGCTCCTCATCCGTAAAATCAGGCGCCAAGTCCAGCTCCAGATGATATCGTTTCAATGCACGCTCCAGCGGTTCTCCATTTTCCGATACGATATACGGCGTAAGGTTCATCACGCAAATCCCCGAAACCCCGTCCGCCGTAAACTGGATCTCCCCGGTTTCTGCGGCAAGCAAGAGGCCATCCCGGTAAAGGCTTGCCCTGCCCTTTGCCCGCACGCCTTTTATATCAGCAAAACAACCGCACACAAGCCCTGTTAAAATAGGATATACCTTATTGATTCTATGTCCAAAGGCTTTTGCAAACCGATATCCGTCGCCTGTCGTCCCAAACTGTGGGGCCGCCTTGCCGCCGGTAGCGAGCAAAAGGCTGGAAGCGTGGATCTGCCTGCCATCCTTGCAAAAAACAACGAAGGTTTCCTCGTGATATTCTGCTTTTACAGCCTCAATCCCTGCCATGATGGACACGTCTTTTTTTTCGATTCGCCGTACAAGCGCCTTTGCCACATCTGCCGCTTGGTTGGAGTAAGGATAGTACCTGCCTTCCGCATCATGATAGGTTTCAAGCCCGATGGATTTAAAAAATTCCAAGGCCATATCCTTGTGCGCACAAGCGGCGTTCGTTATATTACACCGCCCGCCGCCTGTTGCCATGATCTTCCGCCCTGGAATTTCGTTTTTTTCCAATATGCATCCCGCCATACCGCTATGCAGGGAAGCGGCCGCGCACAAACCAGCCGCACCGCCGCCTATGATGCAGATATCATATTTTTTCATGGATGCCCGCTCCCGCATTGAATATGGCTTCTTCTTTTGCCTTCTCCCGTTCTTCTAAACGCTGTGCGATTTTCTCCGGCGTTTCTTCCGCTTCGGTAATCTTGACTGCTTCACGCTTCCTCTTATAAATCCGCACATAGGATTTCTTCTCATGCGGCATATTGATGCCTAGCTCTATGATATTGATGCCCTGCATCAGCATGAACACCCCTAACAGGACGGCGATGCTCATCCAGCCCATCATTGGATTGATGAACCCGAACACACCGATCAGGACGGTCAGGATTCCCGTTGACAGGGTCGTGACAAAATTCACCTTCTTTTTTGCCGGATTGATATGCGTGCTTGCTTCGATCCGCAGGATTCCCGAAACCAAAACCCACATGCCGAATACCATCGGAATCGCAATATCAGCCACGAGCTGGTTGCATAAAATCAAAATTCCCAAAAGAAGCGTGATAAGCGCATCCGTCAAGATCCATCCGTTGTTATCTCCTTTGTTGTGCAGCCCCCTGCCGATAAAATAAGCGAGCGCATGGATCAGCCCGTTTATCACCATTACCATGCCGACGATAAACGCCAGCACCAGGAATGTTTGTCCCGGATTCATAAAACAAAAAGCGCTCGCCAGCACCATCAGAATCCCGCTTATGATCGTTAATATTCTCATATGATTGCTGCTCCTTTACCAAATATCATCAAATTCTTCCCGCTGAAAGCCTTCCCCGAACAGTTCTTTTTCGGTTGTCTTTTTCTCTTTTAATTTAAAAATAACGCAAAGGCCTCCCAAAATCAGCACGATGTATCTTAAAATTCTGTTCAGCTTTACCAGCATAACCGTTCCTTTCCCTTCTTTTTCTGTAGTTTTATCGAGCGCCTTCTCCTTCTCGTTTGCCGTGTGCAGCGTACAATCCCATAATATTATACCATGCAAAGCCCGCCGCAGTACGTTTCATTGAATGCTTCCTTGCGGCAACGCCGTTAGAATGCCCAGCGTTTATTATAACACAACCCCTACTACCCTGTCACCTTATATCTCGTTTCGCTTCACCCCGCAAAAGCGCCATATCAAATATAACCATCAGACAGCGATAAACCGTGATAATGCACGTTTCACCGTTTTGCAGCTTAATCACGACCAGAACGGTGAATGAAAAACCAAAAAGCAACGCTCCAGTGCTAAATCCAACGACTCCACACCCTTGTGCCAAACCCTTGCACCAATCTTCACCGTTTTTAAAGCTAAAACCAAGCGAAACGGTGAATCAATCAGAAAAATACGGTGAAATTGCCAAACGGGTTAGACTGCTGTACGTTCCTGCTTATCGTATTTCACCGTTTCTATAAAATTTCAATGCTAAAACGGTGAAGCAACAAAAGAGGCCTCTACGCACGTTGACATTCTATTGATGACAGCCGCCCCAGGTTTTACTGGCTAACAAACAGGTTTCAAACAGAGATTTTTCAGCAAACAGCCCATACGCACCCTTGTTTTACCTGCACTTTCCTTTCCACGCCTTTCGTTTCCTTCACCTGCCAATAGATTTCTTATAGGAATCCACAAATAATATTGTATAATAGATGGTAGGTATTTTGGCATAATAATTTGGCAGGTTCAGCTAATGCAAACGCGCACTGGGCATGCTTATCCACTTGGTGCAATCTGTGCAACCCAGCGCTGCACGGTTCGGTGTCTAACCAGCTTGCGCATCCAGCGCATTCCGCCGATGCGCAAGACAACCACAATCGATGTTCCGCACAAACATTCGCCAAACGCCCGCCCAAAACAGGAGGACAAACGATGAACAGGATCATACTTCATTGCGATATGAACGGGTTCTTTGCCTCGGTGGAGCTGCTCGATTACCCAGAGCTGAGAAACCAGCCCATGGCAGTCTGCGGCAGCCCCGAAAACCGCCACGGCATTATACTGGCGAAAAACGAAATCGCCAAAAGCTACGGCGTCGTTACAGCCGAAACGCTATGGCAGGCAAGGAAAAAATGCCCCGGCCTGCAAATTGTGCCACCCCATCACGAAAAATACAGGCATTACAGCAAGCTGATCAATCAAATCTACCTCCGTTTCACCGATATGGTCGAACCGTTTAGCGTGGATGAATCCTGGCTGGACGTGACCGCAAGCCAGAACCTCTTCGGCACGGGAAAAGAAATCGCCGATGCGATCCGCAAGACCGTAAAAAAAGAACTGGGGCTTACCTTGTCCGCTGGCGTCTCTTTCAACAAGATCTTCGCCAAAATGGGCAGCGACTACAAAAAACCTGACGCGACCACCGTTATAACGAAGGAAAATTATAAAACCATCCTCTGGCCAATGGATATCCGCTCCCTCTTCTTCGTCGGGAAAGCGACCGCCAAAAAGCTACAGGAGTACGGCATCAAAACCATCGGCGAGCTGGCTCTGTCGGACAAAAAAACGGTTTCCGCCCTGCTCGGCAAGCAAGGCAGCGTGATTCATGACTATGCCAACGGGCTGGACATGACGCCCGTGCTTCGTTATGGCCAGATGGAAAAAGCGAAATCAATCGGAAACGGCACGACCTTCCGCCGCAACCTGCAAAGCACGGATGACATTCACGCCGCCGTCACGGGACTATCCGACACGGTAGCCTCGCGCCTCCGCAAACATAAGATGAAAGCCTTCGGGGTCAAGGTCGATATCAAAGACCCCGATTTAAAAGTGATTTCGAGACAGCAGCAGCTCGATAACCCGACAAACCTAGCTGAAACCATTGCAAACACAGCCATGCAAATCATCAAGAAATCATGGAAGCTCCGCAATCCGATCCGCATGCTGACGATCACAGCCATCAACCTGTGCGACGAAAACCAAGCACAGCAGCTTTCCCTCTTCGCAAGGGAAAACATCCTCACGGAAAAAGGCGAAAAGGTCGAACGCGCCATGGATGCAATCCGGGAGAAATTCGGCGATGAAGCCATCACCTTCGGGTCGGTGATCAACAACGACATCGGGCTGGATTAAACGGCTCAAATGCAGAAAAACGCCTGAAAAATCAACAACAGAAATCAAGCGGCAACGTAAAGAAAGGACGCCCCGACAGTCGATATTGCGACCCTTTGCAACAACAGAAGTCAAATGCCAGCGTAAAGCAAGCAGCGGTCAAATACTACAAGTCAAGCGCCAATGCAAAGCAAGCTGCAGTACAAGCCGAACAGCAACCAAAAAAAACGCTAGGCGGCACGAACCACTAGGCCAGAAGCACAAACGAACCGCCAAACCGCAAGAAATGCACAGGAAGGAAACCACAATGCCGGAAAACAGATTATTTAAAATCGTCTATTACCTGCTCGACAAGGGACAAGCTACCGCCCCGGAACTGGCGGCAAAGTTTGAAGTATCGGTCCGGACAATCTACCGGGATATCGACGCCCTGAGCGAAACGGGCATTCCCATCTACACGGAAACAGGCAGAAACGGCGGCATTCATTTAATGGATGGCTTTATCCTCGATAAAGCCATGCTATCCCAAGAAGAAAAACAAGAAATCCTCACCGCATTGCAAAGCATAAATACTGCGCAAAACACCAACGACAGCCAGACACTGCAAAAACTGTCCGCATTGTTTCAAGTAAATGCAGGAAATTGGCTGGAAGTGGATTTTTCCAGATGGGGAAGCCCTGCGCTTGACAACGAAAAATTTGAATCGCTGAAATCGGCAATCATCCAGCGGCGGAATCTCCGAATCCATTACGCCAGCGCCAACGCAGTAATCAGCGAACGGACCATACAGCCGCATAAACTCTCCTACAAAGCAAACGCATGGTATTTAAAAGCGTTTTGCACGGAAAAGCAAGACTGGCGGACATTCAAATTAAACCGCATTTTGGATTGGAAAATCTTAAAAGAGAACTTCCTTCCCCGCAGCCTCCCCGAAGCAACTAACAATCAAGCAGCAGGCCACCATCAAATCACGCTGCGCTTTCCAAGGGAAATGGCATACCGCGTGTACGATGAATTTGATAAAACGCAAGTCGAGCAGCAGGAAAACGGCGATCTGGTCGTTTCTGCAAAGATGCCCGAAGACACATGGCTGACGGGATTCCTGCTATCGTTTGGCACACAGGCAGAAATCTTGTCCCCAGCTTATCTGAAGGAAGAACTCGCACGACAGGCAAAAATAATCTATGAAAAAAACAAACCATGACAAAGGGTGTCAAGGTATGCGTGCTATATTGGAAAAGAACACAAAGAACGGTCCAAAAGACCGTCACATAAAGCGATTGCAAACGGCGGCTACGAAAGATTTTGCCAACAGCGACCGTAAGATAATTGTAAACGGCGGCTATGGGAGTTCCACAAGCATCAGCCGTAAAAATAGAGCAACCGGCAACAGCGGGAGTTCCGCAAGCATCGGCCGTAAGATAATTGCAAACGGCGGTTGCGGGCGATCTGCAAACATCAAGCGAAAAGAGCGTACAGCGGCAGAATATGATGCATATCTGCTTTGTGTGAAAGAGCTGCAAACATCAAGCGAAAAGAGCGGCCGCAAAGGACAATCTCCAAGCACGAATGAAAACGTTTAACACACATAAAAAATGGAGGAAATGAAAATGAAAATGAAAACAAACGAGATGAACCAAGCATTTTGCCAGAGCTGCGGTATGCCGATGGGCGATACGGACGAGCTGTATGGAACAAACGCCGATGGCAGCAAAAATGAGGAATATTGCAAATATTGTTTTGAAAACGGCGCGTTTACCTTTCAAGGAACAATGGAAGAAATGATCGAGATCTGCGTCCCCCACATGGCAAACGCCCATTCAGGGATGAGCGAAGAAACGGCGAGAAAAAATATGCTAGAATGGTTTCCAACATTAAAACGCTGGCAGAAATAGCTGCGCCGCCAGGCAGCAAAGAACAATGATGCGGCCGGGCAAACAGTGAAAGCTTATGCGAAGTTTTATGCAAGAACATATCATATAATGGATGGATAAGCGAAGCTTTCCAGAATGTGATCACATCTTATACGGATTATACGGACACAGAATATACGGCTTGCGGGACTTGCTATAGGAAGATCCGCAAGCCGTTTTGCTCTTGCATCACGCTATGGCATACATCATTGAAAACAGACAATATAAGGCTTACGTAACACCATCTTCAAATCATGCACAACGGTCCTGGAGAGCTTTCCCGGCTACGCTTTTCGCATTTCCCATATCACCTGCATCCCCCGCATCTTTTATACAAACCTCCCCTTGCATTTTCCGCCGCTTACGCAGTTTTCCCGCCAAAAAATTTAAGCTCCTGCGCAAAGTTCACGTACTACTTTTCGCCTCTCCATCAAAACACCACAAAAGCATCAATAAAAAACCATGCTAAGCCATATTATATGGTACTTGATTTTACCATCAACCTATTTTAAAATAGGCTTCGCAGGGGATTTTAAAATCCTCGCATCATAAATCAATTAGAATATAAACAAGGAGGTCTGCTCTATGAGAAAGCGCATTTTAGTAGTAGATGACGACATGATGAATTTAAAGAGGACAGAAATAGTCCTCAACAAGCAGTATGAGGTAACACTTGCCAAGTCGGGCAAAGAGGCGCTTGGTTTGCTGGAAAAGAAAAAAATCGACCTGGTTCTTTTGGACGTCGCAATGCCGGAGATGGACGGCATTGAAACTTTTAAACGCATGAAAGGTCGCTACGATAATATCCCAGTCATTTTCCTCACGGCATCAGGAGAAGTGGACGACGTGGTGAACGCCATTAAGCTGGGGGCTGTCAATTATCTGAAAAAACCTTTCGTTCCGCGTGATTTGCTGGATCGTGTTACAAAGGAGTTTGAAAAGCAATGAAAGCCGAAATACAGACAAGCACTCATCTGATTATGGCGATTGCCGCCACGATATGCAGCATGATGCTTATTGTGATCATTCCGGCAATGTCTTGGGAACTGTGGATGATCCCGCTGGCCATCGCTGGCAATAGCATTATATGGTTTCTCCACATCGGAAGGCTTGGTTCAGCAACGCTTTACGAAAACCTGTGCGCCGCAGTGATGGTCATCGAATTTTTTTTCTTTAGCATTCACAGCACCAGCCTCTTTGACATCCCTCTCATCGCCTGCATCCTGCTTCTCGTCTTTTCCCTGCCGGACAGAAGGATGCTGCTTTATCTCACGGTCGCCGCATACGGGCTGTCGTTGCTCTATCACGGCCTGTTTCTCGATACTATTGCCTCCGGCATCGGAATCGAGCTCATGACGCACCTGATCCTTGGCGCAGCGGTAACCGCAGGCGTGCTTGGGATTTCAATATACCGCCTCAACAGGCGAAGGGAAGCATATAAAAAACAAAGCGGAGTCCGCACAGAGCTGGAACTAGCCAGCCGGCAAAATGCTGAATTTCTATCAAATGTATCCCACGAACTTCGCACGCCTATCAACATGGTGCTGGGAATTAGCGAGGTTGCCCTGAATAAGGATATTACCCCTGAAATACGGGAAGATATGCATTCCATCCAGCTGGCAGGCAAGCGCCTGTCCAGTGAAATTAATAATATCCTCGATTATACAGAAAGCGTGGAAGGTACACTGACGGCGGTGAACGAAGAATACATGATCACATCCGTCATTAACGATGTTATCACGACAGTCACCATGCAAAACAGCAAACCACAACTTGAACTGGTATTTGACATCGACCCTAAGATCCCACTAGTCTTAATCGGCGATGCGGAAAAAATTTCCCATATATTGAAAATCCTCCTCGATAACTCCATCAAATTTACGGAACAGGGAGGGGTCAACATTTGCGTTGGATTCCGAAAAGAAAAATATGGGATCAACCTGCTCATCGATGTCTACGATACCGGTATCGGCATGACACCTTCCCAGCTTGCCCAAATCCACGATGATTTTTACCAAGCGGATTCCGGCAGCGATCGGTTCGCCGGAGGATTAGGGCTTGGCATACCCATCGCACGCGCCCTGCTCCAAGCCATGGGTGGTTTTGCCCACTTTACAAGCGTCAAACAAGAGGGGTTGCAAATACATATTACCATTCCGCAGGGAGTGGCAAACAATACGCCGGGGATCGTCATCCCGCATGTGGAGCAGCTTTGCATCGCATGTTATTTCAAACCGGATCGCTACAATTCCGATGAAGTCAAGAAGTATTATGACAAGATGATTTTTCATTTGGTGAACGGTCTTGGCATCGAAGGATACCAGGTCCACACCTTTGGAGAATTTCTCAAAATAAAGGAAAAGCATAACCTGTCCCATCTATTTATCGCACAAGCTGATTACATGGAAAACGCCGATTACTACGAGAATCTGGCGAAGAGCATCCGGGTCGTGGTAATCGCAGACAGGACATTATCTTTACACAAGGACAGCAAACTGCTCATAATCCGCAAGCCGCTCTTTATGCTTTCCGTTGTAAACCTGCTCAACGGCGAAATCCATCGAAATCATGCGGAAGAAGAACAAACCGTCGTCCACAAGCAATTTTCCTGTGTAGGCGTCCGCGTTCTGGCTGTCGATGATGAAGAGATGAATCTCGTGGTATCCAAAGGCATTTTGGGCAGCTACGGGATACAGGTGGATACCTGCCTCAGTGGAAAGGAGGCAATTGAAAAATGCCGCAACATGTCCTATGACCTTGTATTTCTGGATCATATGATGCCAGGGATGGACGGAATAGAAACCTTGCGGCGCATCCGCGAAATCGACAGCGGCATTTACAAGGAACTGCCGATCATCGCACTGACCGCAAATACGGTCAGCGGTGCGCGGGAAATGTTTAAAAGCGAAGGCTTTACGGAATTTGTGCCGAAACCAATCGAACGCACGATTCTGGAGCGAGTGCTGCGCCGAGTGCTTCCAGAACACTGCATCCGTTACAGCGACCAATATGAAACATTCCTTGAACTTGACAACGGCTCGCTAAGCAAAGCAGACCCGCCAGACAATACATCCGTAAGCCAAAGCGCCCAACAAGCGTCCACAGAGCCTGAAAGCGGTTCACTCCCAGCAGAAGAGACGGTGACAAATCCATCCACTCCTGCGCCAAATAGTCCATTGCCTTACGAAAAGCTTTCCGATATCGGTCTCAACGTAGAAACAGGGCTGGAATATTGTTGCGGGGAAGATGGTTTTTACCGTGAAATGCTGCAAATGTTTTATGGACAGGGCAGCGAAAAGAAAAAAGAACTCACCGCCTTGTATGAGGCAGCAAACTGGGCAGATTATGCAGTCAAAGTCCATGCGCTAAAAAGCACGGCTCTGACCATCGGTGCAGAAGAACTTTCGACCCGCGCGAAAGCATTGGAACAAGCGGGAAAAAAAGAAGATGCAGTGTATATCAAAGAGAATCACTCGGCAATGTTGCATATGTACGAGGAACTCTGCGAGAATCTTTCCAGATTAGTGGGAGAGGAGGAATGTTAGCGTGTACAAACTCGTGTACAAAAAATGGATCAAAACTATCTTCGATCACACAATCAGCCTGCGGGAACGTATGTTCCGCGTGGTTACGGCGATTACCATGATTTCTTTGACCTTTATATTGCTCATGGGAGGACAGCTTTCCAATATCATTATCTTGGCGGGAAGCCTTCTCTTCATGTCCATTGTCGTAAAGTACAGCATCCAAAAACAGTCCATCAATACGGGAGCGACCCTGATTGTCATATGGTTGCTCATGATTTTTCCCGTTAGTTTTTTTACGCCGGGAGGAATTTACGGCGGCGCATCCGAGTGGTTCGTCATCTGTTTCATCTATATCAGCTTGACGCTGAAAGGAAGACGCATGCCTGTGTTTTTTCTGCTCTGTGCAGCGGAAACACTGCTCTGCTATTACATTTCCTTTCACTCCCCCGCCTACGTAGCACAAACCTCACCAGATTACTCCTA
Organism: uncultured Eubacterium sp.; assembly: GCA_946555345.1. Classification (GTDB taxonomy): domain Bacteria; phylum Bacillota; class Clostridia; order Peptostreptococcales; family Anaerovoracaceae; genus Lentihominibacter. Next base: position 59,779 of record CAMNSS010000005.1, read on the forward strand.
TTTTGGGGCGGCCAACGCCGTCATTCTGGCAGGCGTGCTGACCAGCATACTGCTCCTATTCCAAAACCATCTTTATGAAGAAGAATACAAGCTGTCTGAAAAGCAAAAGAAGGAAATCGAGGAGCTGAACCAAGCGGAGAACAACTTTTTCTCCAGCATGAGCCATGAAATCCGCACGCCGATCAATACCATCATCGGACTAAACGAAATGACCTTGCGTGAAGATGTTCCCAGCGAGATCGAAGAAAACGCCCGCAATATCCAAGCCGCCAGCAAGATACTCCTTTCCCTCATCAACGATATCCTCGATCTTTCCAAGATCAAATCCGGCAAGATGGAAATCGTAAATGCTTCTTACGAAACCGGCGAGCTTTTTTCGGAAATCGTAAACATGATCTGGATCAAAGCGAAAGAAAAAGGGCTAGACTTCCGGCTTCGCATCGATCCCTCCATTCCCAGCATGCTCTGCAGCGATGAAGTACGCATCAAACAAATTTTAATCAACCTGCTGAACAATGCGGTAAAATACACGAGCAAAGGCTCCGTCACTTTGTCCGTCCGCTGCGAACGCCTGACTCTCAACAGGGTACGCGTCTGCTATTCTGTAGAAGACACGGGACTAGGAATAAAAAAGGAGAATATGCCTTATCTGTTCAACGCATTTAAGCGAGTAGACGAAAAAAAGAACCGCCACATTGAGGGAACCGGCCTGGGGCTTAATATCGTCCGCCAGCTAGTCGAGCTGATGGACGGAAAAATCAGCGTCAACAGCGTTTACACGAAAGGCTCCACTTTCCTCGTCGAGCTGGAACAGGATATTGTCAATGATACGGAGCTGGGAACTTTTACGCTGGCTTCCCGCACCAAAATACATGAAAGAAAACAATATAAGCAAAGCTTCGAAGCGCCCGATGCACATCTTTTAATCGTGGATGATAATGAGATGAACTTGCTGGTTGCCCGCAAGCTCCTTTCGGATACAAAAATCCAGATCGATACAGCCCCAAGCGGCGCAGAATGCTTAAAAATGACACAAAACCAACATTACGACGGAATTTTAATGGATCACCTGATGCCGGAAATGGATGGCATCAAATGTTTCCATGCGTTGCAAACCCAGCCTGGAGGGCTTTGCCAGGACGTTCCAGTCATTGCGCTGACGGCCAATGCCGGAAGCGACAACCAGCAACTCTACCGAAAAGAAGGATTCAGCGGTTACTTGGCAAAACCAGTCAGCGGCACATTGCTGGAAGCAGCCGTGTTACGCATCCTGCCAAAAGAGCTTGTGACACTGACGGAAGAATCCGAATTATCTGAGATCGGGAAAGATATCCTGCTCTTTGAACAAACGAAAAAAATGTCCATCATGGTCACAACGGACAGCGTATGCGACCTGCCTCAGTCTTTAAAAGACGAGTTTGGCATTTCTGTATGCCCTTACTATGTCTGCACGGATCAAGGGCGTTTCCTGGATGAAAATGAACTATGGCCTGACGAACTGCTGGCGCATATCATGCAAGGGAACGATGGATTTTCCCAGCCTCCTGACGTGGAGGATTATGAAAGGTTTTTTGCTGAAAAATTGACTGACGCGCAAAACGTAATCCACATCACGATGGCAAAACACGTCAGCGATGGCTATGAACATGCCGTGGAAGCAGCGAAATCCTTCGAAAACGTTACTGTCATCGATTCCGGGCATCTTTCCAGCAGCATGGGGCTGGCGGCGCTGTATGCCGCCTCCATGGCGGAAAACCATGCGACAAAGGATGAAATCGTCGAAACCATAAACAAGCTGTCGCACCAAATTTCCTCCGCCTTTATCGTAGACAGCACCCAAATGCTGTGCCAGGCGGGGAAAATACCAAAATATGTTAAAACGCTCTGCGATACATTGCTGCTGCATCCGATCATCGTACTGCGGAAGAGTAAAATGACAGTTGGCAGCATGGCGGTTGGCAACTTTACCCGCATGGCAAAACATTACGTCCGCAGGATATTCGCTAATGCGGCAAACATCGACCGGCGCATCCTGTTTATTACCTATGCGGGAATGGACGACCAAAAGCTCCGCTACATCCAAAGCCTGGTTAACCAGTACTGCCCATTTGAAAGGGTATACCTGCAAAAAGCATCTTCTGCTATTTCCAGCAACTGCGGACCGGGATCCTTCGGCCTGCTGTTTATGAAAAAAAACGATGCGGTGATTTCTTTTGCGCAAATGGCACATTCGCAGACCGCACAAACAGCACAAGCGACACAAACAACAGCGCAAAACGAACCAAGCTGATCTCTTCTGATTCTTTGTTGGCAAACTAAAAGGGCTGCTGCTTACGGAAAACGAACCGCAGGATATGGAAAAACGAATGAAATACATGATTCCATTCTCCTGCGTACGTTATCCGAAATGCGAAGCAGCCCTCTTTTTATGAAACAACAACCTTCCTTCGCCAAACATGGAAGCTTCTCCATGCAATGGCAATATGGTATTTCCCCTATTCAGCAAAGGAAGGCTTTTATCGTTCCAAGCCTTCCCCTCCTGCAAATTGCTACACATTCCGTCCCCATGCGAACCGGCCTGTTTTGTATCTGCCTTACGTCCGTCTCACGATAAAACCTCCGCCAGCTCGTAAATATCACGTCCAAAATCCCGCTTGATCTGCAAAGCATCCGCCAAATCATACGCCACGATTTCACTGCCGCAGATTCCGATTGCCTTGCTGCTTTCATCGTTATACAAAAGCTGCACAGCCTTCGTCGCCATCAAGCTCGCTAAAAACCGGTCCCTGCCGCTCGGCGTTCCGCCTCTTTGGATATGCGCCGGAACGACTGCGCGGGCTTCCCGCCCCGTCCGTTCCTCGACGATCTTCGCCAGCTCTTCCGCACCCATTTCAACACCTTCCGCCTTGACGATAATGCTATGCAGCTTTCCTGATTGTTGCCCCCTTAAAACCTTTCGGCAAACGAGATTGATATCCAACGGCACTTCCGGCACTAAAATTACATCAGCGCCGCCGCCAAGCCCAGCATGAAGCGCAATATCCCCACAGCGGCGCCCCATCACCTCCACGATGGTCGTCCGCTCATGGGCAGAAGCTGTGTCCCTGATATTTGAAACGAGCGACAATACCGTATTGACAGCCGTGTCAAAGCCGATGGTATAGTCCGTATAACCCAGGTCATTATCGATCGTTCCCGGAACGCCCATCACCTTGATGCCCTTTTTCGCAAGCGCAAGCCCGCCCCGGAAAGATCCGTCGCCGCCGATGACCACGAGGCCTTCTATACCAAAAGTGTCCAGCATCATTGCGGCATGCGCCTCGCCTTCCTTCGTGTTAAAGCGTTCGCTTCTGGCCGTCCTTAAAATCGTCCCGCCCCGTTGCAGGATATCGCCAACGGATTTCCATTCCATCTTTTTAATATCGCCGTCCATCAAACCTTCATAACCGCGCTCAATCCCGTAGACATCCATCCCCAGGGAAAGCCCTTTCCTCACTGCTGCCCGCACAGCCGCATTCATGCCGGGCGCGTCCCCGCCGCTTGTCAGTACGCCTATTTTTTTCATAATCCTACGCCACCTCACTATCCTTTATAATTTTCTTCACCTACTATATTAACGATTTTATGCCGGAATCCGGCGTCCGGATTCACCCAAAGATCAGAATCCGTGCGGAAGGATTTGCCGCCTGTCATGTAAATGATCACCTGGCAATCCCCCTTGTGCTGCTGCATAATGCGCTTGATGCTTTCCAAAATCGCTTGCGCATTCCCTTCGGGCAGCTTGATCTTCACGATTCCCGCAGGCTCCTTGCGCTCATGCAGCGCCCCGATCTCCTTTAACGATACGATCTTGTCCGCCAAAAGCTTCGGCATCTCCTCTTCCTTGAAGTTGATCGTCCCAGCGATGGACACGACTTTATCCTCTTCTACCAGGTTGCTGAACCGTTCGTATATGTTTGGAAATACCACTACCTCCGCCGTACCCATCAAATCCTCCAGCCCCACGAAAGCCATCATCTTATTATTCTTCGTGATCAGCGTTTTCTTCGACGTTATTATGCCCGCCATCACTGCGCTCATACCATCCCGCACGAAGCTGTGGGTTTCGCCCCGCTGTTCACTTTCCAGCACGTCAGCCAAATCCTGCGAAGTCACCGTAACGTGTGCGGCGATCTGTTCCTCATATTCACGCAGCGGATGGTCGGTGATGTAAACGCCCAGCATTTCCTTTTCCTGCCCGATGAGGGTCTCCCGGTCGAAGTTTTTCACATCGGGAAGCTGGCTGGCTTGGCTTTCTTCCATCTCCGCCGCATTGAGCTGGAAGAGGGAAAGCTGCCCTGCAATATTATTTTTTGCGCTTGACTGTGCTGATTCTATCAGTTTTTCATAAATGCTCAAATGCGCCGCCCGGTTCGGCGTGAAACAATCCAGTGCGCCGGCCCTGATCAGGCTTTCCACGGCTTTCTTGTTGACCCTGTGGATATCCAAATTGCTGATAAATGCGAAAATGTCTTTCGGCTTTCCCTTCGCCTCCCGCGCTTCGATGATCGCATCGACGACGCCCTCCCCTACGTTCTTGACGCCGAGAAGCCCGAAGCGGATCTTGCCGTCTTCCACGGAAAACTTCTTCTGGCTTTCGTTGACATCAGGCGGAAGCACCTTGATGCCCATCTCCGTACAGTTGCGGATATATTTCGGCATTTTAGAAGCATCGCTCATGACGCTGCTCATCTGCGCCGCCATAAATTCCACTGGGTAATGAGCCTTCAAATATCCTGTCCGGTATGCGACTACCGCATAAGCCGCCGCATGGGATTTGTTGAAGGCATACTCTGCGAAGCTCACCATCTGGTTGAAGATTTCCTCCGCAGTCTCCTTCGGCACGCCGTTCCTCACGCACCCTGCAATTTCCACATTCCCTTCCCCATCCAGCTTCCCGTTGATGAAGTATTCCTTTTCCCGCAGCATGACGTCCATCTTCTTCTTGCTCATGGCACGCCGTACTTCATCGGAACGCCCGTAGGAATAGCCCCCCAGATCCCTTACGATCTGCATGACCTGTTCCTGGTAGACCATGCATCCATAGGTCTCGGAAAGGATCGGCCGCAAGCTTTCATGAATGTATTCGATCGATTCCGGGTGTTTCTTATTCTCGATATAAGTCGGTATGTACGACATCGGACCAGGACGGTAAAGGGAAATCCCCGCCACCACGTCCTCGAAGCAGTCCGGTTTCAGGTTCTTCATGAACTGAGTCATGCCGCCGTTTTCCAGCTGGAAAATCCCAGCCGTATTTCCCTTAGCAATCAGCTCGTACACCATCGGATCATCATAATCCATGGCGTCAAAATCGATCCGTATCCCGCGATTGGCCTCCACCAGATCCACCGCATCCCGGATGATGGTCAAGTTCCCCAGGCCGAGGAAGTCCATTTTCAAAAGGCCGAGCCGCTCGACCAAATCCTTGTGAAACTGCGTGGAAAGCCCTTTATCCGATAAGTAAAGCGGAACGTATTCATCCGTCCTCTCCTTGGAGATCACCACGCCTGCCGCGTGCGTCCCCGCATTTCGCGGCATTCCTTCCACGGCGCGCGCCATATCTATGACCTTTCTCGTTGTCTCCTCGTTTTCGTACTTCGTTTTCAGCTCCGGGTTCATCTCAAGCGCTTTGTCGATCGTCATTTTCAGTGCATTTGGAATCGCCTTGGCGATGGCATCCGTTTCAGGATAACTGACATTGAGAACCCTGCCGACATCCCGCACCGCCTGCTTTGCTTTCATCGTGCCGAATGTTATGATCTGCGTCACCCTGTCTTCGCCGTATTTTTCCCGCACGTAATCGATCACCTCGCCCCTGCGTTCGTCGCAGAAATCGATATCGATATCCGGCATGCTGACCCGCTCCGGGTTTAAAAACCGCTCGAAAATCAAGCCGTACTTAATCGGATCGATATCGGTAATCCGCAAGGTATAGGAGACGAGGCTTCCCGCCGCCGATCCCCGCCCCGGGCCTACATCGATATCCTGGCTTCTGGCATAGCTGATAAAGTCCCATACGATGAGGAAATATTCCACGTATCCCATGTTTTCTATCGTATTCAATTCATAATCGAGCCGCTCCCGCAGGGACTGCATTTCTTCGCCCGATGCGTCCGGGTAACGCTTTTGCAAGCCCTCCTCGCACAGCTTTCGCAGATAATCCTTGTTCGCCATGCCGTCTGGCGCGGTAAATTCAGGCAAGTGCTGTTCCCCAAACGTAAAGCTCACATCACATTGTGCGGCAATTTTCGCCGTGTTATCGGCAGCCTCGGGGATATTGGAAAAAATCTTGCGCATTTCGTCTTCCGATTTAAGGTAAAACTGGTCGTTGGAAAATCGCATCCTGTTCTCCTCGTCAATCGTAGACGCAGTCTGGATGCACATCAATACATCCTGCGCTACAGCGTCCTCCTGCCGCACATAATGAACGTCATTGGTCGCAACAAAAGGAATGCCCGTCTCCTCGTGGAGCTTTTTCATGTCCGGCAAAATCCGCGCTTCCTCCTCAAGCCCCTGATCCTGCAATTCCAGATAGAAATTCCCCTCCCCGAAAATCTCATAAAACTCCAGCGCTTCGCGCTTTGCACCTGCATAATCCCCATTGAGAAGCCTTCGCTGCACATCGCCCGCAAGGCAAGCCGATAAAGCGATAATGCCCTCATGGTATTCACGCAACACTTCCTTGTCGATTCGCGGCTTATAGTAAAACCCGTTCCGGTAGCCCTCGGAAACGATCTTGACGAGATTTCGGTAGCCTTGGTTATTCTTCGCCAGAAGCACCAGATGGCCTTGGTGCTTGTCCTTCTCCACATCCTTATCAAAACGAGACCTTGCCGCAGTGTATACTTCACAGCCGATGATCGGCTTGAGTCCCTGTGCCTTGCATTCATCATAAAAATCGATTACCCCGAACATGACCCCATGGTCGGTGATGGCGACTGAATCCATTCCCAATTCCTTGGCCCGCGACACCAGGTCTTTTATTTTTGATGCGCCGTCCAGCAAGCTGTATTCGGTATGTACGTGCAGATGCGTAAAAGCCATTAAAACGCCTCCTCAATATAAAAATAAAAAATATATCCCTATTTTAACACAAAAATGCATTTTTTCCCTTTCAATAATGTATTAAATAAAGTAAAATAAAATTATTATTGAAGGAGAAGATATGAAAAAGACCCTGACCATCATTTCAGTAATCGTTTTAGTATTGATTGCTGCCCTGACCTGCGCGGCGGTATCCTATTCAAAATCAGCCGATTATGAAAGCTCCACATTCCCTGATAACACGACTGTAAACGGCATCGACTGCTCCGGGCTTACCTACAGCCAGGCGGAAGCAAAACTATCCGATGCGTGGAACAACAGGCATATCATCGTGACCGGCGGCCTAAACGAATCTTTGGCTAGCTTCACGGATTTTGGGTACACTTACGATTTAACGGCACAGCTCGAAAAAATCAAGAAAAATTATCTCGTCCTTGCTGCTGCCAACCATTATATCAGGTCTCCGCTAAACGTCAATATCCCCATGATCGTCGCAGACTACGACGAAGCGTTCAAAGAAAAAGTAACGGCCGCTGATTTTCTCAACAGGAAAGGCACAACCGTCAGCAAGGATGCTTATGTCGATACTTCCGATCCCGATTTTCCGATCGTGCCTGAAGTTTACGGAACGGAAACCGATACGGAGCGTTTCTTTGCCGATTTAACGCACTGCATCCAGACGGGCGACATCAATTTTATCTTTGATGAACGGAAATATTATTCCATGCCCGAGGTCACGGCGGATGACCCTGACCTGAAAAAATACCAGAAATACTGCCGGGAATTCCTCTCACAGCAGATCACTTACGAATTGGGGGAAGAAACGTTCACCTTATCGACTGAACAACTCGATCAGTTATTGCAGGATGATATGTCCGGCGCACCGGACCAGGAAGCGGTAACGCAATATGTATCGCAACTATCAGAGCAGTATGACAATATCGGCGTCGAACGGAATTTCACATCGTTAAGCGGCAGGGAAATCCACGTAAAGGGCGGCACTTACGGCTGGAAAATAGACAAAGAAAAGGAAACGGAACAACTGATGGCAGATCTCAGCTCGCACAAGGATGTAAGCAGGGAGCCTGTTTTTGCCAAGTCAGGCTATGGTCCTTACTCCAGGGCGCTGGGCAACACCTACATCGACGTGGATGTTTCCCACCAAGTCGTTAAGTTTTATAAAGAAGGCGCGCTGTACTTCACGTCAAACTGCGTGACAGGCTGCAAGGCTACCGGCACGACGACGAACATCGGAACATTCTACATATTAAACAAAGCCCGGAACGTCGTGTTGCGGGGAGATAATGCGGATGGTTCGCAGTACGCTAGCCCAGTCAAATACTGGCTCGGCGTCAACTGGTCGGGAGAAGGCTTCCACGACGCCGACTGGCGCAGCTCCTTCGGCGGCAATATCTGGATTCGCAATGGCAGCCATGGATGCATCAATATGCCGCCTGGCCGCATGGGCGAGCTTTACCAGAAAGCGGAAGAAGGAATCCCCGTGGTCGTGCATTACTAAAACAGAAACTTTTAGGGCGAAACACTCAATAACGGGAAATTTATACAAAACGGCGGCATAGCCAAAAGACTTTGCCGCCGTTTTACGTTGCACATATTTCCATAAAATGTCATTTTAATCATTTCAAATCGGAATGCAGTATTTGCCTGCCAACCGAAAATATCTCCCTGACTGTTGCATGGTTGTAATTACAAGTATCATATCGCTTAATCAGTTCAATCATATTGCTTACATTCATAGCACTGCCCATTATTCCTGTTTCATCTGTAATTAACTGCAACTGTTTGTTTATGTTTGTACCAAATCCGCCTGCTATATATGAAAAGAATGCAAGGGGATATGTACCGTCGTAGTAGTTGCTCAAATTTCCGATATAGTTATGTACCATACGGTTATGGTGATCATTGTTAATCGTGTATTTGCTGTATGCCTTGTTGTCAATGATAGCAGAATATCCGTCAATATCTGATAAAACCAATACATCAGGTGTCAGGCCGATAGGCCCGACGTGCTTCGCCGAAAAACCAAATACATCCTGAAAGATATTAACTGTAGCTCTTTCAAACTCTGTCGCTTCATCTCTACCCTTAAACGCCATCTCAAAGTATTCCGTCATAAATGCGCCGATAGAGCCTTTTGGATAGTGTTTGAGCAAAGTTTCTTCTACAAATCTTTCATCAATTCCTATTGCTTCAACAATTTTATCAATAAGCCCCGCACTAATAGCGGATATAGGCTGACGCAAAGACTCCGTAATAAACGCATTTTTAACTTTTTGCTCGGCAATTATTTTAGCAGTTATAGTTGTTGAGGCAGTCAAGTTTCGCGTGTCTTTTCTATGCTTAGGGTCTATACCGTATTTTCTTTGAAAATACTCGTGTTGCTGGGGTCTATCGACAAAGGCAGGAGGATTGGCAAGTATATCTGCTACTTCGGATTGCTTGTCAGGCAATATTTCAATTCTGCTGTCTTCACGCTTTGCAAGCTGAGTATATTCAAGCCAGTTAAAAAGTGTATTTGCTAAGTCCATTAAATGAGCATACGGCTCATTTTCTCTGCCTCCGCCCTTCGACGGGGCATATTTTACGGCAAAATCAGGCTCAAGACAAGCATTGCCTTTATCACGAAATTCAAGTATGCGTGATACTACGTATTCAAAGCACTTTTCACTTTCATTTTCTGCTTCTACAACGACAAGTTTTGCAAGTTCTTCTTCTGACAGACTTTTGATTCTATCATCGGCAAGAAGTCTCAACATAAATACAAACGGATGTATTTTAAAGCGTGCTGCCACATTAACATTTCTTCCCATGGAAAATGACGATGGAAACTGATATTTCAAAATCTGACTTTTCAGAACATCAACGGGATTATCACCATTCATAATTGCTTCGCCTGCAAGAGTAAGTTTAATTTTTCCTGTTGATTCTTGTGTGAAAATCAATCCAAGGCTCATAACCCAAGCTTTATAGGTTCTTGCTCCGCCACCTGTTTGGTCACGTCTTTCACCTTTGCGTTTCAGGCCTGCTTCCTCAAGCATTTCTTCAAAGGAAAGGTGAGAATCCCGCTGACCCTGCCACTCTTGGTCTAATGACGCTTCCGCAAAAGTAGACAAAACTTCGGGAATGGAGTTTAATTTTCTTTTTGGACGGGTAACCCACCAATAATTAAGCATTTTCTCACTCCTTGATGTTACAAGGAACGGCAGGATATTCAATTCCTGCAAAAGTTTTTAATACAGCCTCAAAAATAATTTTTGCTCCCTGAACAGGAACTGCCATACCGATTTGTTTGCGTACACTTTCTTTTGACCCAATAAATTCATAGCTATCAGGGAAAGTTTGTAGCCTTGCCCGTTCTCTGTTTGTTAATGCTCTCGGCTCAGAATAATGATAAATATGCGTTCCACCGCCGCCCGAACCTGTAACCGTATAAGCAGGCTTGCTCGGATCAAGCCTTTTATAAATCTGACTTATTTTTGCACCCTTAACATTAAGCTTTAATTCATCAGGCAAGTTAGCATTAAAAGCATTTTCGCCCGGTTTAATATATTTCAAGCGTTCAGTAACAACCGCAGACTGACGGGTAAGCTCATTGTTTTTCGCATCAGCAGGAATAGGCGGATTTTCCAATGCATTTTTACAAGTGTTAACAATATCTTTATAAGGCTTCGGACTTGGCGGGCAAAATTCATAAGGCAAATCTTCTCTGATGCCAACAATGATAATTCTGTGCCTTGCCTGCGGGACGCCATATTCTTCAAATTTATATAAATGCGGATATATTCTATAACCACACCTTGCAAGTTCACCAAGTATGACCTGGAGCGCACTGCCTTCATTTGCACTTGCCAAGCCGCCTACATTTTCAGCTAAAAACCATTGCGGTTGATATATCCTTAAAGTTTCAGCACCATATTTATAAAGCGGTCCAAATGTTCCGTTGAAGCCTTTCTGCTCACCAACAACAGAAAAATCATTGCAGGGAAAACCAAAGGCAAGCGCATCTATTTCACCGAGCATTTTCAAATCAAGTTTTCTTACATCTCCGCAAATCACGCTTTCGGGTGATTGGGGACATATATTATAAATATATGTATTGCAAGTATCTTGGTCATAATCATTTGCCCAAGCATGAACGATTGAATAATTTTGATTTCCTATATCAGCTAATGAAGCCCCGCAAGCAATGCCTCCAGGACCGCAAAATAATTCACCAAGCCTATATCGTGGCATTTCTGTGTCTCTCCCCCATATATTTTTGTTATTATTAATAAAAATGTCACGTAGCCTTACAGGCACTGACAAACACACCCCAGCGTATTCTATTTTATTCCATCCAAAGAACAACCCTTGCTCCCATTCGCCAATACCAGTGGCAAGACAGCCTAACCCTCCGTCCGCAAATAAAATCCTCTATGATAACATTGCTATATCACAAAAGGCATTTCCGCTATTTGCTGGCGACTACCTCCAGCAGTTTGCTCTTCAGCTCGCCTTCCATCCTGCGCAGCTCGTTTTCGGCATCGGCCCTCTTCTGCCTGCCTTCCTGCTGGATCTGCATCACTTCATCCAGCGTGGAGATCAAGGTCTGGTTCGTATGCTGCAAGGTTTCGATATCGACGATTCCCCGCTCGGTCTCGCGCGCTGTTTCGACTGTCGCCATCTTGAGCGTTTCGGCGTTCTTTTTCAAAAGCTCGTTCGTCATGTCAGTCACTTCCCGCTGTGCTTTTACCGCTTCATTGGAATGCGCAACGCCAAGCGCCAGCACCATCTGGCTCTTCCACAACGGAATCGTGTTCACCAGCGTGGATTGGATCTTTTCCACCATCAGGGTGTTGTTTCCCTGTACCATGCGAATCTGCGGCGCAGTCTGGATCGAAATGGTCCTCGTCAGCTCCAGGTCATAGAGCTTCTTCTCAAAACGCCCGCACTTGGATTCCAAATCCTTTGCCGCCTGCACATCCTCCGGCAGATTGCTCGCCTGCGCTTTTTGCACCAGTTGCGCAAGCTGCCCTGCGCGAACCTCAGAAAGCTTTTTCTTCCCCGCCAGGATATACATGGTCAGCTCTTTAAAATACGTCAAGTTTGCTTCATACATCTTGTCCAAAACCGCAATATCCTTGAGAAGCTGGACTTGATGCCCTTCCAGCACCTTGCAGATCGATTCTACATTCGCTTCCACCTTGTTGTACCGGGCTTTCAGCGCTTCGATCTTATGCTTTCCCTTCTTGAAAAAGCCGAACACGCCCTTTTCCTCATTGGCGTCAAAACCTTTTAACTCGATGACGACGTTGCTGAGCAGATCGCCCACCTCGCCCAAATCCTTGGATTTTACTTTTTCGAGGGCGTTCTCCGAAAAGTCGGCCATCTTCTTCTGCGTTCCCGCCCCGTACTGCAATACGGCGGTGGAATCCTCCAAGTTAATCTGTTTGGAAAAATCGTCCACCATCTTCTGTTCTTCCGCAGAAAGGATGTTATCATCCATCGGCTCTGGTTCTGCGGCCGCCATATTTACGATTTCAGCTTTTTCCGCCTCCTGAAAAGGGTCCATCGTCAATGTCGGCGCCGTTGCTTCTTTAAATTCCATATCCATCGTCTCTCCCATTTTCTTTCTCTTTATTTTTCTTATTTTAGAACTCCCGCCCCATCAAGCCTTCCTGCTTCCAGGATTCTGGGAAAACCCGTTTTCCATGAAACAGCCCCGCTTTTGGGAAAATCCGCCTTCCATTAGGGCTTTTCGTATTTGGCGAAAATCTGCTTTCATTAAGCTTTCTTGTTTTTCGGAAATCCGTCTTCCATTAAGCCTTCCTGTGCCAGCATGGTTTGAAGCACCGATATGTCGGCTGATACATCCCACGCCGTATCCTGGAACAGATTATCCAGCAGTTTTTCAAAAGCCCCGTTTAACGTATCCAGCGTCCCTTCGATTTCCCGTTTGGAGCTGATAATATTATCGCCCTGCACCGGCTGCTGTTCCAGCTCTTCATACGCTTTCAAAAGCTTAATCGTCATCGGCAGGTAATACTCCATCAGCTTGCGCAGATCCGAAACATTTTCGGGATGGGCTTCCACCTGCTGGAAAATCCGCTTCACCAAAAGCTCCATATGGTAAATCTTTTCCGATACGTCTTCGCCTGGAATCGCATCGTTGCTCGCCCTGATCTGCCGGATGTATTCATGGCCTTTCTCGATGACCGCTTTGGCTTCGGGCGCTAAGGATGCGCCGCGCTGTTCTTCTTCCTCGCGCTGCCTCCGGGCTTCCGCTTCCTGCTGTTTTGCGCCCTCCAGCGCCTTCATGTATTGGCGGTACGCTTCATGGGATACCATCAGGCACGTTTCCTGCTGATCTAAATGGCCCTGCAAAAACCAACCCCTTTCCAGCATTTTCCTGATATCTTTCACAACGGCCGCCTCATCCCTGTGGGTATCGGCGGACAAGGCTTTGATGTCCCCATAAGTCCTGCCGTTCAAGCTTCTGACGTATTGGTCAAACCTTTTTGCCAGCGCAAGCGTCCTGCTCCCCTTCACCGTCAGGAACGCCCCTAATACCGCCATGACGACGTATACGCCAAAAGAGGTTGTCGCCGCTGTATAGAGACCGATCAGCGAACCAAAGATTCCCATCCCCAAAGGACCGATGCTCGACATCAGCAAAAGAATCCCGCCGACCAGCATTGCGATCGCACCGCCGCGCCGTTTTCCGCTCTTGGCAAAATATCCAGCTTGCATATTTGCATAAGGCCTCACATGGTAGCGGTAAGACCCGTATTTTTGACGACTGTCTTCATTCCCATGCGCCTGCTGCCCGCTTGGCGCAGCCTGCGGCTTCTGTCCGGAGAGGTTAAAGTCCCAGCCGCCATTTCCGGGCGCATCACCGCCGTCAAAGCCCTGGAATGCCTTCCGTACCGTATTTGTAATCGTATCATTGAGATGCCCAAAATTTCCCATATGTACTGCATCCTCGATGATCTTGTTCAAGTCCTGTCCCAAATTATTCCAACCCTTGTCTGCCATACGTGCCTCCGAATCTCAATACATTTTAATTGCTTCCTATATATTATCATAGATTGAAAAAGAACAAAAGGGCAAAACGCATGATTCCATAAAGCGTTCCGCCCTCTTTTTTAAAATATGAACTGGCAAAGCCCCTGCTGGCAAAGCGGCAAATGGATGTATCAGCCAAACGGCTTTTTGCCGCCTGCTGCTTTACCGCCCATTTACTGCGTAACCGCCTCCCGTGCAGGCGCAAGCATCTTCGTAATTGCCAGGATACCGACAAACATAACCGGAATCATCACCAGGCACTGCACGGCGCGGGTCGCCAAAAGCGGGACAAACGGCGACCCATACAAGATAGAAATCCACAGGGAATTGAGAAGCAGGCTCAGCACAAGCTGGTCGACCGCCACGGCAGCCGCAATGCGCACCGCACTCTGCTTCTTATGCAGCAGAACACCATATAACAGTCCAGCTAAGACCGCTGTGAAGGTAAATCCGGGGAAATACGCCCCGATGGGGAACAAGGTCGCACCGAGAAAGTCCCCGAGCCCCGCCACGATCGCACCGAAGATGGGGCCGAAAAAATACGCAGCAATCACAACGCTGACAAAGGTAAATCCAATTTTGAGATTCCACGCATTGATCGATAAAAATCTCGACAAGATGATGTTGAGCGCAATCAAAATCCCTGCTGTAACTAACATTTTCGTGTTCATTTTTTTCATACTAAAAAACTCCTTTCATGACAGTTGCCACAAAAGGAATCCATTCTCCTTTGGTGGCAGCGGACGCAGGCACAGCAACGCGAAACATTGATCTCTTTTGTCTCTTCGTCCAACGGCAACATCCCATCCGTTGGCACTTAACGCACTGCCCTTACTCTGACAACAATTGTTTTCTTTTCGCGGCTTCTATTATATGCGATACCAGCACGCAAGCCGTAACCGACCCAACGCCTCCCGGTACCGGCGTAATAGCGCCCACAACAGGCTCGGCCTCTGCAAACCTCACGTCGCCGCAAAGCTTGCCTTTTTCTTCATTCCAGCCGATGCCCACATCTATAACGACCTGCCCCTTGCGAAAATACTCTGCTCCGATGCTTTCCATCTTCCCGGTGCAGACAAGCAGGATGTCCGCTTCCTTGGCGATGGAAGGCATATCCAGAGTTTTCGTGTGGCAGATTGTTACCGTAGCATTCCTGTGCATGAGCAGCATGGATACAGGGCGTCCCACAACTAGGGAGCGGCCAAGCACCACGGCTCTTTTTCCCGCACAGTCGATTCCATAATAATCTAAAATTTCCATAGCGGCCTGTGCCGTACAAGGCACAAAGCCTGCCTCGGTATTCGTAAACACCCCGGCAAGGGATGCATCCGTACAACCGTCGATATCCTTCGCCGGATTCAGCATTTGGCGCGCCTTCTCGCTATCCAGATGCGGCGGAAGCGGCCGGAACATGAGGATTCCGTGTACCGCCGGGTCTTCGTTTAGCTTTTCCAGCGTATCAAAAAATGTACCGCTGTCCACGCTTGCAGGAAGCACAACACCCTTGACGCGTACGCCGAGAGCGGCGCAACGCTTTTTCACGCCTTTTTCATAAGATAAATCGTCCGGGCGTTCCCCGATGCGGAGGATTGCCAAGGTTGGCGTGACTCCACGCAGCTCCAAAGCTTTTACCTCGCTGGCCATCCGTTCGGAAAGCGCCGCTGCAACCGGCGCGCCCTCTAACCGTTTCGCCATTCAAGTAACCTCCCTTACCACCATTTCATAAGCCTGCGAAGCCATGCGGCAATATTTTTCCAGCATTGCAGAGGCTTTTCGGTCCATGGATTCCGCCAGCTTCCTGTCCTGCATGGATTTGGTATTGATATATACATTCAAAGCTGCGCTTTCCAGAGCCGCCCTGCACATGGCGGCAGCGCATCCCGCATCCGAAACGGCAATCGCGCTGCCCTTTTCGGCATACACGGTGGTTAGTTCTATGGCCTCACAGCAAGCCTCCATAATTTGCAGCGGCACTTGCGCAGCCTCCCGCAAGGCGTTTTCCATCACGGCAGCCCTGCCCGGATCATCCTTTGGAATGCTGTAAGCCGCAGACAACGGTGCAAATGCTTGCGCATCCTTCTCTGCCAGCAGCAAAAGCTCATTGCGCAAAGCGCAGGCTTTCTCATTCGCAGAAATGATATCCGCTTCCACAGCAGCATACTTTTTCTTTCCCACTGTCAACGCGCCCACCATGTTCCCCAGCGCAATGCCGACTGCGCCAGCCAAGGCCGACGCACCGCCGCCGCCGGGAACAGGAGCATTTGAGGCGAGCTTTCCCAGAAACTGATCCAAGCGCATCTGTGCCAAGGAAGCTTCCCCTATCTCTATTTTCGACAAATTTTTTCCTCCATACTATCCTTTATCATGATCGTCGGACTGTCACCGATATATCGCCGGCCTATTGCTAGTCTATCGCCGATCTGCCACCGGCCCATCATTCCCCTGTCATCGGCCTAGTGCCATGATTACCAGCCTATCCCCGTCCGCTTAGAAAAGCCCGGAAATTACGCCGTTTTCATCGACATCGATTCGTTCTGCCGCCGGGACTTTCGGAAGGCCCGGCATCGTCATGATGTCGCCTGTCAGCGCTACGAGAAAGCCCGCGCCAGCGGATACCTTTAGATTTCGCACCTGGACGGTAAAGCCCTTCGGTGCGCCCAGTTTGCCCGGGTCATCTGAAAAGCTGTATTGCGTCTTCGCCATGCAAATCGGCAAATCGCCAAAGCCCAACGCTTCGAGCTGTTTGAGCTGCTTAACCGCATTGCCTGCGAGCTGTACGCCGTCCGCATGGTATATGCGCGTGGCAATGGCATTCAGCTTGTCCATAATCGAAGCCTTTTCATCATAACAAAATTCAAATGCATTCGCTTCTTCGCAAAGCTTCACGACTTCTTCAGCAAGCCGCCTGCCGCCTTCGCCGCCCTTTGCCCATACCTCGGACAGCACGGCTTTCACGCCCTTTTCCCTGCACTTTTCTTCCACCAAGGCCAGTTCCGCTTCGGTATCCGCCGGAAACGCGTTGATTGCCACCACGCAAGGCAGCTTATATACCCCGCTGATGTTTTCCACGTGCTGCAACAGGTTCGGAATCCCTGCTTCCAACGCAGCAAGATTTTCACTGTTCAAATCGGCCTTTGCCACGCCGCCATGCGCTTTAAGCGCGCGAACCGTAGCAACGATTACGACTGCCGACGGTTTCAGCCCTGCCATGCGGCACTTGATGTCTAAGAACTTTTCCGCCCCCAGATCCGCGCCAAAGCCAGCTTCTGTAATGGCATAATCGCCCAGCTTCATCGCCATCCGCGTAGCGGTCACGGAATTGCATCCATGGGCGATATTTGCAAATGGGCCGCCGTGGATAAACGCTGGCGTTCCCTCCAAGGTCTGTACCAAGTTCGGCTTTAACGCATCCTTGAGCAGGGCAGCCATCGCGCCCTGCGCCTTTAGTTCACCTGCCGTAACAGGTTTATCATCGTAAGTATAGGCGACGATGATGCGCGCCAGTCTTTCTTTCAGGTCAGCGATATCGCTTGCCAGGCAAAGGACAGCCATCACCTCAGAAGCCACCGTAATATCGAAGCCATCTTCACGCGGCGTCCCGTTCGGCTTGCCCCCAAGACCGTCCACGATGTTCCGGAGCTGCCTGTCGTTCATGTCCACCGCTCTTTTCCAGGTGATCTTTCTCGGATCGATGCCCAGGCTGTTTCCCTGCTGGATATGGTTGTCCAGCATCGCCGCCAGCAGGTTGTTCGCAGCGCCGATGGCATGGAAATCGCCGGTAAAATGCAGGTTGATATCCTCCATCGGAACAACCTGTGCATACCCGCCGCCTGCTGCGCCGCCCTTAACGCCAAATACCGGCCCGAGGGACGGTTCGCGTAGCGCCACCACGGCGTTCTTGCCTATTTTGCGAAGCCCGTCCGCAAGTCCGACCGTGGTCGTCGTCTTTCCTTCTCCGGCAGGCGTCGGATTGATTGCCGTTACCAAAACCAGCTTCGCATTCGGCGCTTCCGCTTTATCCTTTAACAGCGCATAATCCACCTTGGCCTTAAAATGGCCGTACTGTTCCAAATACTTATCATCAATTCCCGCAGATGCCGCGATTTCCGTAATCTTTTTCTTCTGGCAACCCTGCGCAATTTCAATATCGGACTTATAGCTCATCTCCTGACCTCCTGTTTGATTGATTAAAACATCTATACCTCGATTATCGATACCGTTTTCCCTTCTATCAAACCGCTTGCGTACAGCATTCATACAGATATCGAGAGCCTTCTTTACCGCTCTGATACAACAACCTCTCTAGTATACCATTAATTCCGCTATTATCAAATAGCGAGACCATGTAATTTTTTCTTGTTTTGATTTTTGTACAATGCTGCTGCCCCGCAGGTATGCGTCAATCAAAGCCGTTATACACGCAAAGAGGCCGCTGTCCGCATGAAAAAAGGGGCTTCCCGCCGCAGATCCAAAATAGGCTGGCCGCCGCCATGAAAAAGAGCCGGCTACCGCCGGCTCCCATCATTGCCACCTCGCCGTTAAGACCTGGAAGGTCTCGTAAGCGGACCCACAACTGCTGAATAATACACGTACATCTGTTTGATTCCGTAAATGTCGAGAATCCTGACATCCTGATTGGAATATTCCTGCAAAATAATGTAATTGATTCCCACGCCGATCAAAAATCCGTCGAAATCCTGTGTCGTATTCGATCCGATTAGCTGCTGTACCCGCACAAACCTGCCGATCTGCGTCCTGAAAATACCATTCAAATACTGTAAGGAATTGTAATCCAGAATCTCGCTATATTCCGGCGGCAGCAACGGATTTGCCGGAACCGTAAACGTAGGATTATTGGGGATCACCTGCGGAAATGTCTCTGGAGAGCTGAAATTTCCGCCACCGCCTCCGACATTTCCGATCATATTGATCTCGGAAACGGGAATATCCCCTTCGCCCGTGCCTGTACCAGCATCGCTCGGCGTGCCTGTGTTCACAAGAACCTGTGTCATATCTTTGCGCGGAAGGCAAAGGTTTCTTTCCTGGCTGGCAGCCCCCTGGTTTGCATTCGCCTGATTCGCTGCCGCTTGATTTGCCGACAGTTGATTGCCTGCCGCCTGATTGGCTGCCCCTTGGCTTGCCGCCCCTTGATTTGCTTCCATCTGCCTGCCCGCCGCCTGGTTTATACCCATTTGATTTGCTTCCATCTGGTTCATCGCCATATGCATCACCTCTTTGATTTAAGTATTCGCATAATAGACGGTAGGAATATAGAAGCAATGTTCATTTACCCGGTTGTGAATCACGCCCACACGGGTTGGGAAGTAATTCGGACATACCCAGCTGTAAGGATTATGAAAGAACAGCGAATGATCGACCCCTGCCAGAATCCCTCCTGAAAGCGCCCAGTCCGCAATATCATAATGCTCCTGCGTCGGCGTCATGTTGTAAACATTCTGGGGATTATAACCGCCTCCTACAGAGGTTCTCATACAGGTGAACTGTCCTGGCTGTTCGATCACTGCCCGCACATCGCCGCCTCTGTTAATGCGCGAAAACTCCCCGTAAGTAATATTAGCCCGGTTCATGATAACCGTTGCGACGCCTTGCATCCCGGGGTATCCTTCACCGCCCGCTTCACACTGTATCAGCCGTGCAAAAAGCTCTCTTGTATCCATTGCTTCATATCTCCACCTTTCAATTATTACTAAAGTATTATATGAGCAACGTTACTTTTTGGTTCGGAATATGAGCCTTTTTAATTTTTCGCCATCCCACGGCACGAGCGGGTACAGATAGGACGTTCCGACGATGGTTTTGGTCGCAGCCATTACCGCTATGGAAATCACGAAAGCGCCCGCCATGCCCGGCCAGCCAAGCAGGTGCGCCCCGATGAGCATCAACAGCCGGACGAATTTTACCGCATAACCGAGTTCGATGCTAGGCTGCGTAAAGCTCGCCAAGGCTACCACCGCCATGCAGAGGATCGTCTGTGGGACGAACCATCCCGACGATACCGAAAACTCGCCCAAAATCAATGCGCCGATTACCGAAAGCGACATCCCCAGGGATTCCGGCGTATTGAGCGACGCCAGCTTTAACGCATCGATCGCAACCTCCAGCAAAATGAGCTGCCAGAAGATGCTGACGGCAAAATCCTCTTCCGTAATAAAAAATTTAATTGATTCATGGACGGGAATGTCCCCTTCTGCAAAGAGCAGGTAAATCGGTGTTGCAAACAGGATGATCAGGATGTTGGCGATGCGCAGAATCCTGAAATAATTTCCGGTGACAATCGGAAAATAGTAATCGTCCACGTCCTGCACAAAATCAAAAATGCCTGCTGGAATCAGGATGACCGTAGGAGAATTGTCCACAATGACAGCGATCTTTCCCTCTTCCACATGTGCGGCGATGATATCGGGACGCTGCGTGTACCTGACCTTTGGGAATGGGTTAAACCGAGACATTTTCTTGCCCGTAATTTCCTCTACCAGCGTCTGTTCCGTTACCGTAAGCCCCTCCGTGTTGAGATTCCGCAGGATCTTGTCCAGCTTATCCACCATGCCCATATCGGCTTTGTTTTTCATATAAGCCATCGAAACATCCGATTTCGTGATATCGCCGATGGCATAGATCTTGAAAATAAGGTTGTTGTCCCTGATCCTGCGCCTGATCAAAGCGATGTTCGTCATCATGGATTCCACAAAACCATCCTTTGACCCGCGCAGGCTCTTCTCCTTCGACGGCTCTTCCACGCTCCGCAACGGATAATCCCGGCAATCGATGATGATAATCCCGCCATATCCCGATATCAGGAGCGGGATCAGCCCGGAATACAGAAACTTAATCGCTTTGTCAACATCGTAAATGACTTGCGTATCGAGAAACGGCAAATTGTTCGCCAGGAACTGTTCCGCACTATCGATATTTTCGAGCTGTTGCTTTTTCAGAGAAAATAAGCTGAAAATAACCCTCTGCATCATGCCGCCGTCCACCAGCCCATCGACAAAAAACATGGTAGCTTCCTTGCCCGCAATATTCAGGTTCCGTTCCAGCAAATCAAAGCTCTCCCCTACTGGGATCTGCCGCTTGAATTCATCAAGCAATATCTTGTATTTATCCATAAAAAACCTCGCATAATTTTGATATTAGTTTTACCCAAACTCCTACCAATATGCGAGGCATTTCATCTTTTCTTTCTTGCCGCTGCAAAAAACATTCCGTCTTGTCTTTTGTTGTAACGCCTGCCGAAAAAGCAAGCCTAAAACCATGCACAGCCAAAAGCGATGCCGTGTTTGCACTGCTGAAACAGAACGGTCATCTAAGATCCGCCAGCCCGCGCCGCTCCTGTCTGCGGCAAGCGGCGGCGAAACGACGTTACGCCGCCGCCGCCAGCTCGATACGGACGCTTAATCCTGCGGCGCAGCGCTTACCTGCGCCCTTTCTTCTTATGGGCAGTTCCCTTTCTCACCGGCTGCCTGCTGGCGGCCGCGTCCGCTGCGCGCTTTCTCTTTCCCAGCGTCCTTGCCACTTGGAAAACAACATAAGCGACCGCCAGCGCAACGCAGAACAGAATCGTCGTCTTATCGTCGTCCGCAAAGCCCAGGATTTTCGCAAAAAACACGCCGCCCAGTATGAATATCCAGAAATAGAGGATTTTACCGATGACCCCGTTTCCCATAAAGACTCCTTTCCCTTTCGCTGCTGCCTGCATCGTAACGGATTCCTGCATTTATTGCCGCTGCCGTTATTCCGATAGCTTTGCGATCAGTTCCCCGGCTTTTACCTGCTGGCCTTCCTCCACATGGATCTTCACGACGCTGCCCTTCATCGGCGCTAAGATGTTGGTCTCCATCTTCATCGCTTCAATCACTGCGATCGGCTGTTTCTCCTCGACAGCGTCCCCTTCGGAAACAAGTACCTTCAAAATCGTTCCCGGAATATTCGCGCCGATTTCCGTCGGATCGGAAGCATCTGCATATACTGTCTGCGTTCCAGCGCCTGCCATATTGACAGCCTGGTCTTTGATCTTGACCGCAGTCCTGTTGCCGTTGACTTCAAAGATCACGTTCCTGATGCCCTCGTCGTCCGGCTCGCTCATATCGGCAAGCCTTACCACAAGCTCCTTGCCCTCCGCGATTTTAATCTCACAGGTTTCCCCCATCGAAAGTCCATGGAAGAAGATATCGCTTCCCATCAGCCTAAAATTGCCTTCCGTTTGCAAGCTCTTCAAATAGTCTTCAAATACCTTCGGATAGAGCGCATAGCTGAGCGCTTGCTTTTCATCGCCTTCCAGGCCATGTTCTTTTCTGAGCTTATTCTTAATCTGGTCAAAGTCTTCATCCGCCAGCAGTTCTCCCGGCCTGCACGTGATCGGCTCTTTGCCGTGAAGCACCAGCTTCTGGAGTTTTTCCGGGAATCCCCCTTCCGGCTGTCCCATCATGCCTTCAAAATAGGAAACGATGGAATCAGGGAAGTCAATGTCTTTCGCATTTTCATAGATATTTTCCGGCGTCAGGTCGTTCTGCACCATGAAAATCGCCATATCGCCGACCGCCTTGGAGGACGGCGTAACCTTGACGATATCCCCCAGCATTTCATTGACAGCCTTATACATATCCTTCACTTCA
Source organism: uncultured Eubacterium sp. (assembly GCA_946555345.1). GTDB lineage: Bacteria > Bacillota > Clostridia > Peptostreptococcales > Anaerovoracaceae > Lentihominibacter. The sequence goes on from CAMNSS010000005.1 coordinate 82,560, forward strand.
TCGAACTTATGCCCCAGCCCGAAGCTTTCCACCTGGGATTTCAGGTTTGAATACTGGCCTCCCGGCATTTCGTACTTGTAAATTTCGGCAGAACCCGTCATCATGTCGGATTCAAAACCCTTGTATACAGGCCTTACGGCAGCCCAGTAATCGGAAATTTTCTGGATTCCGTCCATATCGATCTTCGTATCCCGCACCGTGCTTTCCATCGCTGCCACGATCGAATTTAACGCAGGCTGGCTCGTAAGCCCCGACATGCTGTTGAACGCCGCGTCTATGATATCCACGCCTGCATTGGCGGCCATCATCAGCGCAGCCACGCCGTTTCCGCTCGTATCGTGCGTATGCAGGTGAATCGGAATGGAAATCTCATTCTTCAGGGTTTCGATCAACCGCTTGGCCGCCATCGGCTTGATAAGGCCGGACATATCCTTGATGCCGAGAATGTGCGTACCGCGCTTTTCCAGTTCCTTGGCCATGCGCACATAATAATCCAGGTTGTACTTTTCCCGGCCCGGGTCTAAGATATCGCCCGTATAGCAGATGCACGCTTCGGCAATCTTTCCCTGGTTGAGCGTCTCGTCGAGCGCAACTTCCATGCCCTGTATCCAGTTGAGGGAGTCGAAGATTCGGAACACATCGATCCCCGATTCCGCAGCCTCCCGGACAAACCTTCTGATCACATTGTCCGGGTAATTCTTATAGCCGACTGCGTTCGCACCCCGAATCAGCATCTGGAACATGATGTTCGGAATCTTGGCCCGCAGGGTTTGCAGCCGTTCCCATGGAGATTCTTTCAAAAACCTGTATGCAGTATCGAAAGTCGCCCCGCCCCACATTTCCAGGGAGAACAGATCTTCTCCGTACAGGGCCACGGCAGGCGCGATCTTTTCCATATCGACTGTCCGCACCCTGGTTGCCATCAAAGATTGCTGTGCGTCCCGCATCGTCGTGTCGGTAATCAAGAGCTTTGTCTGGTCCTTTACCCAGTCGACGACGCCCTTCGGGCCTTTTTCATCCAAAATCTGCTTCGTCCCCGAAAGCCTGTTGATCTCCTCCGGCTTGATCCGCGGGAACACAGGAACGTCAAATTCAGGCTTTATGCCCTTGTTTCCATTTACATACTGCTCGCCCAGGAACGTAAGCACCTTTAGCTCTTTATCTTCCTTCGCCATGATGTTCAAAAGCTCTGGATTGTCTTCAATAAAGCCCGTATCGCAGTTCCCCGCCCGGAACGTCGGATGGTTCAGCACGTTGAGCAGGAAAGCGCGGTTCGTCTTCACGCCGGTGATCTTCATTTCCTTGATGGCGCGCTTTGCTTTATTAGTCGCATCGGCAAAACTCCTCGCCCATGCCGTCATCTTGACGAGCAAACTGTCATAGTAAGGCGAAATGTTGGAGTTCACGAAAGCGTTGCCCCCGTCCAGCCTGATGCCGTAGCCTCCGGCGCTGGTGTACTTGGTAATCACGCCCGTATCAGGCGCAAACCCATTGATCGGGTCTTCCGTCGTCAGCCTGCACTGGATCGCATAGCCCCTCGGCTGGATGTCGGCCTGTCCCTTGATATTGATCTGGTACGAATCCAGCTTATATCCTTCCGCAATCAAAATCTGCGACTGGACGATATCGACGCCCGTCACCATCTCCGTCACGGTATGTTCCACCTGGATGCGCGGGTTCATCTCGATGAAATAATGGTTTCCTTCATGGTCTACCAGAAATTCCACCGTCCCCGCGCTCTTGTAATTGACCGCTTTAGCGATTTTTAATGCGTCGCTGCAAATTTTCTGCCGCTGCTCGTTCGTAATAGAAAGCGCAGGCGTAAATTCCACCACCTTCTGATGCCGTCTCTGGATGGAGCAGTCACGCTCGTAAAGGTGAACGATGTTCCCGTAATTATCGCCCAGGACCTGCACCTCGATGTGTTTCGGTTTTTCTAAGTATTTTTCGATGAAAATATCGTCTATGCCGAAGGCTTTCTTTGCTTCGCTCTTTGCACTCCGGAACTGATCCGGCATTTCTTCCTTGCTCCTGACGATCCGCATTCCCCTGCCGCCGCCGCCTGCCGCCGCTTTCAGCATCACGGGATAGCCGCAGTCTTCTGCAAAGTCCAGCGCCACTTGTTCCGAAGGAATCGTCTTGGTCATGCCTGGGATGGTCGGCACGCCTACTTCATTTGCGACGATCTTCGATTTTACCTTATCTCCCAGGCGGTCCATCATCTCGTAATGCGGCCCGATAAACACGATCCCCGCCGCTTCACACGCCTTGGCAAATTCCACGTTTTCGGCCAAAAATCCATATCCCGGATGAATGGCATCGACGCCCTTCACCTTGGCCAGCTCGAGAATTTCATCGATAGCCAGGTATGCGTCCACCGGCGATTTTCCCCTGCCTACCTGATATGCTTCGTCTGCTTTTGTTCTGAATAATGTATTTTTATCTTCTTCCGAATAGATAGCTACACTTCGTATCCCAAGTTCCTTGCAGGCTCTGAATATTCTGATGGCGATTTCGCCTCGGTTGGCGACTAAAACTCGTTTAAATTTTCTAACTTCTTCCATATTCCGAGTCTCCTTTCTAAAATTAATCATATTGATATATTCTATCATTTTTTAATTGAGTTTTCAAGGAAAAAGCAAGGGCAAAAGCAGATATGCCAGAGCGCATCAAGATTCCTTCCTCTTGTAAATTCGGACGGCCAGCAAGAAGCGGCAAACGCCAGCAGGGCGCAGATTAGCAAAATGCCAGCGCCCAGCAGAACAGCGGCAGCGCCCGGATCTGAACAGAAATTAATCAGGCTGGCGGCCGCTAGCATCACAATACATCAACCATTAACCCAGATAGAAGCACCGCCCTGAAAAGTTCAACAAATGCCAGGGAGGGCATCTTTTGCTGCTTTCATGGAACCAGGCCGCCCGCAATATTCAGCTAAGGCCACCCGCAAAGCAATCAGTTTTCCCAAAAAACCGCCGCCAGGCTAGAATGCGCTTTCCCATCAAATCCCTGCCTCTGCAGCCTTGAGCATAATCGCACACTCCATGCGCTTTTTAAACAGATCGCAGCCATACGAATAAACCCCGTTGACCGAACCCGAAGCATGATAAGCGTTAGCGGCGCAGCCCCCGGAGCAATACATCTTCGCCCAGCAATCAGCACATTCCTGGTGCGTATAGACATTGCAGCTGCGAAACTGTTCTTGAACCGCTGGATTGGAAACCCCCTCGAACACATTTCCCAGCCGGAATTTATCATCGCCCACAAACTGGTGGCACGGGTACAAATCCCCCCAAGGCGTCACCGCCATATATTCCGTCCCCGAACCGCAGCCTGAAATGCGTTTGTAAATGCACGGTCCTGCTTCCAGATCGATCATATAATGATAAAAAGTAAACGGTTTTCCCTCTTTGCGCCGTGCGATCATTTTCTCAGCCAATTTTTCATACTGCTCCATCACGACCTGCTTGTCCGCCTCTGTCAAAGCCTGTGGATCGTCCGCAGCACATACGACAGGTTCCATGCTCAACTGGTCAAACCCTAGATCCAGCATCGCCTCAATGTCCTTCAAAAAATCGGGGTTGGCGTGGGTAAACGTCCCCCGCATATAATAAGCCTTGCCCTTCCGTGCCTTGACCAGCTTCTGGAACTTGGGAACGATGATATCGAAGCTGCCGTTTCCAGCATAGTCCTTGCGGAAACGGTCGTGGACTTCCTTGCGCCCGTCGAGGCTCAAAACGACATTGGACATTTCACGATTGGAAAAATCGATGACATCATCATCGATCAGCATTCCGTTCGTCGTAAGGGTAAAACGGAAATTTTTTCCCGCCTCTTCTTCCACCGAACGGGCATATTGCACAAGTTCTTTTACAACCTCCCAGTTCATCAGCGGCTCTCCGCCGAAAAAATCCACTTCAAGATTTCTTCTGCCGCCGGAGTTTTCAATTAAAAAATCAAGCGCGCGCTTTCCCACCGCAAAGTCCATCAGTGCACGCCCGCCTTGGAATTTGCCCTGGGAAGCAAAACAGTAGGAACAATTCAAGTTACAGGTATGCGCCACGTGCAGGCAAAGCGCCTTGATCACGCTTCCGCTCTGCGCTTTGAATGTATCCGCCGCCTGCTTGAAACTGTCCGGCGTGAAAAGCTGCCCGTTTTTCTCAAGCGCCGCAATATCGGAAAGGCAGTTTTCGGCCTCATTTGCGGTAATGCCCGGATGGGCAGCGTATTTTTTAAGAATAGCTGAAACGATTTCATCCGGCTTTTTCTCCTTGTACATAGCGATCATGTCATAAGCCACATCATCAACGACATGAATCGCGCCAGAACACGTGTCTAAAACGATATTGAAACCGCCGAGCTTATATTGGTGTACCATCGGTAAAATTTCCTTTCAAATAAAATCAAGCGGGCTTTCCCCATAAGACGAAAAACGGGCTGCCGCACGAAGCGCCAGCCCTGAAATCAAATAACCGTATTATTCATCAGCTTTGTTTTCACACTGCTGATTGGCAATCCCGCAGCTGGTTTTACAAGCAGACTGGCATGAAGTCTGGCATTCGCCGCAGCCGCCATTTTTCTCACTTTCACAAAGGTTACGCGTTTTGAGTGTTTTGATTCTGTCCATCTGTAATTCTCCTGTCTAAAAATTTAAAGTTTAAAATCTATCAATCGAAATATCTAAAATATAACGATATCACCTTGTTATTATATCATGAATTTCCGCCGCCTTCCCGCTGGGATTCATGATTCAGTGAACGCTTCCTTGCGGCAGCGCCGTATCAAACGGTACGTTCATTATATCATATAACGCATCGTTTATCAACTCTTCTGATGCGCCCTGCGCCGCAATCCGTCCCACTCTTTTGCCTGCCGCAATCATCCTTATTTTTCTTTTATATGCACATCCATCTGCGGATACGGGATATCGATGCCGTTTTCATCAAAGGCCTGCTTGACGTTTTCCTCCAGGAAATACTTCACATCCCAATAATCGTCCGTCTTGCACCACACCTTCACATCCAGCATCACCGCATTATCGCCATGGTTTGCCACCCCGACCAGCGGCGCAGGCTCTGCAAAAATGGCAGGGTTTGCATCACAGACCCCGCGAAGGATCTCTTTTACCTTGCCGATATCATTATGATAGCCGATGCCGAACGTGCAGTCCACGCGCCGCTTGCTCTCCTTGCTGTGGTTCACTAAAATCGACGTATTGATCAAGCCATTCGGCACGGTAATTGTCTTGTTATCGTATGTTTTTAACGTCGTGAGGAACAAATCAATACCCTGCACTTCGCCGGAAACATCGCCCAGGTCGATCAAATCTCCCTTGCTGAAAGGCTGCGTGATGATGATCATCACGCCCCCTGCGACATTGGCCAAGCTGTCCCGAAGCGCCAGCGCAATGGCTGCGCCTGCCGCCCCGATGACTGCGATCAGCGTACTCATTGGAATCCCCATCGCGCCCAGGCACATCGTGATCAGCACGATCACGCATACCGCCTTCACTGCGTTATGCACAAAGGTATAGACGGCTGGATCGGCATCGCTCTTCCGCAATGATTTCTTCGTGATCTTAAGGATGATCTTAATCAAAATCAGCCCGATCAGCACGATCAGTATCACCTTAATGCCAACATCGGCCAGAGCCATCATTTTATCCGAAGTAAAAAAATGTTCCAGATAGTTTCCCGTTTTTTCCAGTTCATTCATCTCTAATCACCTCTTGATCCTTTTTCAGTTCATTCATCCCTGATTTTCCTTTGATCTTTTTCCCGCCCGTTACACTGTCCTGCGTTCCACGCATTCCCGCCCGCTCATGCGCAGCACCGCTCTTTCAGCCTTTCCCTCGCTTCACGCATTCCTGGCAGCTCTTTACTTTTTTATCTGTCCCACGCAACCCCGGCCGCCTGTTGATTCTTTCCGCTCCCCTTATCGCAGGGCGTCTCTCGCCAGCTTCTTTGCCGCGCAGTTCTCAATCATTCCTTGATCTTCCGCCCGCTCCTTCTCCGCTCCAGCTCCTTCAAGAGCTTCTTGCGCAGCCTGATATCATCGGGAACGATTTCCACCAGCTCATCATCATTGATAAATTCCAAGGCTTCCTCCAGTGTAAACACCCTAGCGGGCGCAAGCTTGATATTGTCGTCGCTTCCAGCGGCCCGCATATTCGTCGCCTTCTTCGCCCGGCACGGGTTGACCACCATATCCTCGCTCCTGGCGTTCATGCCGATGATCATCCCCTCGTAAACCTTCGTTCCCGGCTCGATGAACATCTGCACGCGCTCGCTGATACTGAAAATGGCATACGGCGTGGCAATTCCTTCTTCCTGCGCAATCGCCACCCCATTGGTGCGCTGCGGGATGTCGCCCGTATACGCATCGAACTTTGCAAAACGCCGCACCATCGTCCCTTCGCCCCTGGTATCGTTGATAAACTCGCTTCTGTAGCCCAGAAGTCCTCTCGTCGGCACCAGGTATTCCAGCCGCGTGAACCCGTTTTCGCTGCTCATCTCCTGCATCATGCCCTTGCGGACATTGAGCTTGGAAATCACCGAACCCGAATACTCGTCGGGGACGGAAAGCACCACTTCCTCCACCGGTTCCAGCACCTGTCCCTTTTCCCCCCGGCGCATGATGACCTCCGGCTTGGATACCGCCAGCTCGTAGCCCTCCCGCCGCATATTTTCAATCAGGATGGAAAGGTGCAGCTCGCCCCTGCCCGACACCTTGAAGCTGTCGGTGGAATCGGTTTCCTCAACCTTTAATCCCACATTGACCTCCAATTCCTTGTTCAAGCGTTCCCGGATATGCCTTGAAGTGACGTATTTTCCCGATTTTCCTGCAAAGGGCGATTTGTTGACCATGAAGTACATGGAAAGCGTCGGTTCTTCGATCTGTATCATTTCAAGCGGATCGGGATTTTCTAACGTACAGATAGTCTCCCCAATGGAAATATCCGCAATACCGGATACGACGACGATGTCGCCCGCCTCCGCCTGGTCGACTGCCATGCGCGCAAGTCCCCTGTATACGAAGACCTGGTTGATTTTCCGCCTTTCGATCTGCCCGTCGCCCTTCGCCACGGCGACGACGCTTCCAGCCTTTACAATGCCCTTCGTGACCCTTCCGATGCCGAGCCTTCCGATGTAATCGTCGTACGCCAATGCTGATATTTGCAACTGCAACGGCTGTTCATTGTAATCGGGATACGGGCTGACGTGCTTGATGATGGTATCGAACAGCGGCGTGATATCGAGGCCGTTCATGCCGCGCGCACTCTTCTTGATTTTCTCCTGCCCAGCCTCTACTTGGATATCCTTAACATCCGCAGGGTCGTAAACGACGATCCCCTGCCTGGCGATGCCGTAAAGAATCGGAAAGTCCAGTTGTTCATCGTTTGCATCCAGATCCATGAACAGTTCGTAAACCTCGTCCACCACCTCGTCGATCCGTGCATCCCGCTTATCAATTTTGTTGATCAGCAAAATTGGGTTGATACCCTGTTCCAGCGATTTTTTCAGCACGAACCGCGTCTGTGGCATCGGGCCTTCGCTGGAATCCACCAGCAAAATCACGGTATCGACCGTCTTGATGATACGCTCTACCTCCGATGAAAAATCGGCATGGCCCGGCGTGTCCACGATATTGATCTTTACATTGCCATGCATCACGGAACAATTCTTGGAGTAAATGGTAATGCCCCGCTCCCGCTCGATATCGTCGCTATCCATCACGCAATCCACGACCTGTTCGTTCTCCCGAAACACGCCGCTCTGGTTTAGGAATGCGTCCACCAGCGTGGATTTTCCCGCATCTACGTGCGCGATCACTGCAATATTGATTATCTTCTGTTTGTCTGCCATTTCATTTCCTGCCTTCTATGATTGATTTCCAAAAGCGCAAATGCTTCTATTTTTCTTATACAACAGTATAGTATAAATCAATCCCCCGGCCATGTCAAAACAAACAAAACAGATCATGACCGCTATATCCCTGCATCCCGTCACGAGCGGACAATCTTAGGCGGCCGATCGTGCTACACGCAGCATTCATAAACGGGAAAAGCTGAGCCATCGTTTGTGTCGTGCGCCATATGCAAAGCAAATGCGAATGCCGGGGTCTGTGGCCGCTGCAGTATGCCGGGCGCCAAATGGCAAAGCGCAGCTCGCTTACGGGTCGCGCCTTATTGCATATATGCGCCGCAATCTCACGGACAGGCGCAAAATGCGGCATGGGCGCAACCGCTAAACCAGACGAAACAAGCGCAGCGAACGCAAAATGCGGCATGGGCCGTAAACCTGCCCATGCCGCACAAACAAATTATTCCCCAGTCCTGATCCGGTCGATCAAGCTTTCCTTGCCGGTTTTCTTGCTGATAAAGAGCGTGATCGCAAGCTGCCCAGCTACAAGCGCCAATACCAGCGCCAGCGTCTCCCATACGGGATAGTGATATTCCGTAACGCTCATGAATCCCGTCGATTTCCCCCAGAGGAACACCAGGTAGCCAAACAGATTGCCAAGCGTCAGGGAAGCGATGAGCGTTCCGATCATGAACACGAAGCCTTCGCCTGCCAGCATCTTGGTGAGCTGCCGGTTGGTAAGCCCGATCGCTTGCAGCATCCCCAGCTCCTTCTTCCTCGTGATGATGCTCGTAATCATGGTATTGATCAAATTCATGAAGCTGATTACCGCAATCATCAGCAAAATCGCATACATCGGGTATTTTATCATGTTGACCGACATTGCGCCGATCGCCATCTCCTCATCCTTTGCATAGAGCGTGAACCTGTCCTCCGCATCGGTAATTTGTACAAGCGTTTCTTTCACGTCTTCGTATCGGTCTTCATCTACATCGATGTAAAGATCCGTAATGCTGTTATTTTCCAGCGAAAGCGAATCATATACTTCCTGCGGGATAACGAAGATTGCCGCGCCGCCATCATCCAGGCTCGCTTCGATCGTCACGGACAATGGAATCTGCCGCTCGCCGTCGTATACGGTAAAATCCACCTGTTCGCCCAGCTCAAACCCATAATCCTCCCAGAACACATCGCTGGTAAACACTGCGCCGTTTTCACGGGCGAGCTGGTCATAGTCGAGTGTGCCCCGTTTGACATCCTTCTTATACTGCTTTGCTTTTTCTGCGTCAAATTCCGATAGCGCAATACGAGACACTTCCTGAAACAGCCCTGACGGATGATCGGAGCTTACGGGGACACTGCGGAGGCTATGAACCGCTTCTACCCCCTCGATCGATTCAATCTGCTTCATCAGCCCAGCGGAAAGCGGATTGTCCTGGCTGATCTTATCCAGGTTGTTTTCGGGATACGCTTCATCGTCGAGCGCATAATCCAGGGATATCCGGAAATCACTGCCGGAAAGCTCCCTGTTTGCAATATCCTCCGCCCTCGTGCTGTTCAGGATGCCCGCAATGCTCATGAACAGCACGCAACTTAACCCCATCGCAACCATCGTAACGATCGTGCGCCGCTTGTTTTGCATCATGTTCGCCTTACAGAGGCGGAATACATTGACGCTGAGATTGCCCTTGCGCAGCTTGCCGCCTTTGCTGCTTTCCTGGTAGCGGATCGCCTCGATCGGTGAAACCTTTCCCGCCATCCGCATCGGTTTCAGCATGGAGATATAGATCACCAGCAATACAACCAGCACGACGCCCACCAGCACAGGCAGGGAAAACATATCGATTCGGTCAAAGTCAAATCGGAGAATGCTTACCGCCATGCCTTTTTTAATCACGACAGGCAAGAGGAAATACGGGATTAAAAATCCAAGCAAAAGTCCGGCCGGTACAGCGATCATCGATAGGAACATCCCTTCCCGCAGCAAAAGATGCTTGATCTGCTTCTTTGATGCGCCGAGCGCTTTGAGCTTGCCGATTTCCTGCACGTCCGTAATCACGCTCACATAATAGATGCTGTATATGACGATGCCGGAAAAGACGATGATTAAAAGCGCAATCGCAGCTACGACCTTGATCGTATCCGTTCCCGGGTCGGTCATCGCGCCCAAATAGTCTTTATTGATGCTTACGTTGTTTTCATCGCATCCGATATCCGCCGCCACTTCGTTTATCTTATCGCACATTTCGTCGTAGTTGAGCTGTTTCTCACCGCTTATGCGTACCGTCGCATTGTATGCCCGGTCTTCCTGCGGTATCATTTCCGTTAGCAGCTTTTCAGAGATGCCTGCGCTGTATACGATGCGCGAATCACTTATGTCCATGCCGGAAACATCGCGTTCCGAAAGAAGCCCGCTGATGGTAAATTCCCTGGCCTGAATCTGGCCTTCCCCCTGAACCCGGAATGATATTTCGACCTTGCCGCCTACCTTTGGCGTGGCGCCCATGCGCTCGAAAAACGCCGCCGGACCGCAGATTTCATCGGAAGCCTTTGCATAATCGCCTTCGATTAATTCTCCTGCGCCCTGGACAATCCCGCCTTTTATCTCTTCCTGGTAAACCAAAAATCCGTTCATCTTGCCATTCTCTACCGTAGCGAAGATTTCATTTGTTTCCAAGGACTCCACGTCCACATGATTTGCCAGCTTGTTTACCTGCGTCCCTGTCAGCAGATTATATCTGGCATGCACATTGCCCGCAGCAGCAGCCTGCTGCTTATTGAAATCAAACAAACCGACAGCGGACGTTCCCAGCGCCATGAGCAGTGCAGTCGTCAGCATGATCGCCACTGCCGTCAAAAAAGTACGGCTCTTATTGTATCTGATCCTGTTCTTTGCAAGTGATGTCATCATTTTATTCCACCACCTTGCCATCTTCGATCAGGATCGTCCTGTCTGCCATCTGGGCAATATCCTCATTATGCGTGATCACCACGAGCGTCTGTCCGTATTTTTTCGCCGAGTGCTTGAGCAACGCCATTACCTCATCCCCAGTCTTGCTGTCGAGGTTTCCCGTCGGCTCGTCCGCCAAAATGATAGAAGGTTTCGCCGCAATCGCCCTCGCAATCGCCGTCCTCTGCTGCTGTCCGCCCGATAATGTATTCGGAAGGTTCTTTTTCTTGCCGGCAATCCCCAATGTTTTGAGAATGTCTTCCACGAAATCCAGGTCCACACGCCGCCCGTCAAGCCCCAAAGGCAAGACGATATTTTCCCATACATTGAGGGACGGGATCAGGTTAAAAGCTTGGAAGATAAAGCCGATTTTCCGCCGCCGGATTTTCGCCAGGTCATTTTCGGAAAAGCCTGCGATATTTTTTCCCGCCAGCACCACCTGTCCCGAAGTCGGCCTGTCGAGCGCGCCCAGCATATGCAAAAGCGTAGATTTGCCGCTGCCGGACTTGCCGACGATCGTAACAAATTCACCCGGCCGGATGCCGATGTTCATGCCGTCAACCGCCTTGACGAGATTTTCCCCTGCTCCATAATACTTGCATAAATCCTTCGTTTCTAAGATCATATCCATGATGCCAACCTCCTTTTGTTCTACAAGGGGAATTATAATATGCAAGTCTTACGGGAATCTTACAGAGAAGCTTACATTTGCCTTACAAAAACGAAAATAGCAAGCGGGCCAGCGATTTGAACCCGCCGCTAACACTCGCCTGCCTCCAGCCATTGGCTTCCGCACACCGGCGTCCCGCAAGCCTTACAGCGGGATTTGCACGATAAAAATACTGCCGCCGCCCTTGCCCGAACGAACCGACACCGTGCCGCCCTGGTCCTCTATAATCTTCCTGGAAAGGTACAGCCCCACGCCGGAGCCTTCCTCCGCCTGCACCGCCTCGCTGGCGCCGCGGAAAAACCTGGTGAAAATTTTATTCCGTTCCGCCTTCGGGATACCGATTCCCTGATCTTCAATCTCGATCCTGACAAAGCTGAACAGCTTGTTCACCCTGATCTCGATATAGCTGCCTGCGGGGCTATACTTGATCCCGTTATCGATGATGTTGGCGATCGCTTCCGTCGTCCATTTTTTATCCAAATAAAGCTTCCTATCATCAAATTCGCCTACCGCCAGTTCAATCCGCTTCGCCGCCGCCTTATGGTATTCCGTATTGACAGCGCCTGTCAGAATATCGGCCAGGAAAATATCGCTGCGGGAAAGCTCTATCATTTTGCTTTCCAGCCGCGATATATTGACCAGCGCTGCCGCAAGCTGCGCAAGCTTATCCATCTGGATCATGCTCCTGTTTAAAAACTCGTTTTTCTCATCGCCATTATCCGCTTCCAGGTACATATCAAAGCACGCCCGCATCGCGCTGATCGGCGTCTTGAGCTGGTGGGAAATATCCGTCACCATCGATTTCGTATTGTCACGCTCCTCGCTTAACCTGTCGGTCTTCAGCTTCAGGCTGTGCGCCAGCTTAACCAGGGAATCCGCAAAATACGGGTTATCCAACTGCCGCAGGCGGGATTCATCCCCGGCGAACCCGAAATTTTCCGAAAGACAGTCGTCCAGCATCGAAAGAATCACCGCTTCCTGCGCTTCGCGCCTTTTCTTTGCATGAAAAAACACAAGGCATTCAAATGCGAGCAAGGCAAGCACAAGCAATCCCATCGCCGCCGCATAAAGGTACAGCGCCTTATGGTAATTGCCGCTAATCATCATGTTTTCATCGTACCCGTAACGGGACATGACCTGCCCGCCTGATGCTTGCGCCGAAAAATCCTGATCCATCACTGCGCTGATAAACACCGCCTCGGTTTCAGGATACGCCGTCACGACCGCACCAGCGAGATTTTGCACACGCTTTATTTCCTGCTGCTCCGCCTGGTAAATCGCCATGCCGCCGCATACGCCCAGCGCAATTACAACAGCAACCGCCGCCACGGCAATCACCGCCATCCATTTTTTCTTCACTGCTTCTCACATTCCCTTTCCCATATGTATCCAAGGCCTCGTATATTTTTGAGAACAGACGGCGCAGAAGGGTCATCCTCGATCTTCTCGCGCAGCCGCCTGATATTCACCGCCACGGTATTATCATCGACAAAACTGCCGTCTACATCCCATACAGCCTCCAAAATCTGGTTTTTCGAGAGGACCTTCAGCGGATTTTCCAGAAAATACAGCAAAAGCTTCTGTTCGTTGGCAGTCAAGCTCAAGTACGCCCCGCCCTTTTTCACCCTGTTTTCCCCAAAATCCACGACGATATCCCCCGAACGCATAATCGGCGGACGTCCGCATTCGCTTGCCCCCCCATTGCGGGCCTTCCCATCTGCGCCGCCGTACCGCTCCATAATCGCATTCACCTTCGACAGCAATACCGCCAGCGAAAAAGGCTTGGTCACATAATCATCCCCGCCCGCTTCGTAGCCATTGATGATATCCATCTCCGTATCCATCGCCGTCAGAAAGAGGAACACGGTATCTTTTCCTGCGCCGTTTTCCCGTTCCCGGTTCCTTACCTCCATGCAAAAATCCAGCCCGCTGCCATCGGGAAGCCCGATATCGCAGATGATCATCTGCACATCGCTATTCTCGTAAAACGCCCGCGCCTGCTCGATGGATTCCGCTGAATGCACCTGATAGCCTTCCTTCGCCAGCTTCACGCTCACCGCGCGGCTTAAACTCTTTTCGTCTTCCACTAACAAAATCCCTTGATTCATGCGAACCACCCACTCCTTTCGTTATCTTATGCAAAAAGGACAATGCAGCCTCTCATCGTCTCGCTTGGATGCAAAAGGCAATGCATCATTTCCATCAAATTATATAAAACCTGGGCAAAAATAGCAAATATGCGATTTGGGCCATATGGACATCCGGCAAAGAGAGCGTATATATTTTCACCTGCAAGCGCAGGAAGCTAGTGCGCATGAACCAGCACAAGCCCCACACAAACGGACACACACCCACGATCCCGCACAAGTTAAAATCCAGCCCGCCAGATAAACCACAATCCAGTTGTATCAAACAAAGCCGGAAAAACATATGCTAAACAGAAGCAGACAACACTTTCATAAAAAAGGAGAATCAAATATGCCTAGTTTATTTTTAAGCCCTTCCGTACAACAGTATAACCCTTATATCAACGGCTTGGGCAGTGAAGAATATTACATGAATTTAATCGCCGACGCTATGGAACCTTACCTTTTTGCATCGGGCATTACCTTTACCAGGAACAACCCCGACGATACATTATCGCAGGCGATCGCCTTGTCCAATGCGGGAAATTACGACTTTCACCTGGCGCTCCACTCCAACGCAGCGCCGGAAAACCTGGCCGGCCAGCTTCAAGGACCGGATATCTACTATTACTCCACCAGCACAGAAGGAAGGCGCGCCGCCGAAATCTTTGAAGAGAATTTGAAAGCCATCTATCCGAATCCCAATATCGTCCGCACCATCCCCAATACCACACTAGCCGAACTGCGCCGCACCAAAGCCCCTGCCAACCTGATCGAGCTGGCATACCATGACAATCTGGAGGACGCCATGTGGATCGTAAACAACGTTGACACGATCGCAAGGAATCTGGTACTATCGCTAACCGAATATTTCGGGATACCTTTCGTGGAGCCATATTAAATGGCTCCGCAAGTTTTTTCAAATTGCAATATACGGCTTCCCGTCCAAGGACAACCCCACAGGCATTTTCTGCGAAAGCTTTTCACGAAAACGATGAAATTCCGCTCAATGTATGATAAGATACAGAGAATAAGAAAGGCGGCAATCATGGAGACACTCACACAATTATTATCCGCTGTCCTGGACGGCGGAAAGCTCGTCCGGATTATTTTCTCCGGCAAGCGGAAAAAATCGCTGGAATACAAAAAAATCACCCTGCGCCCGGTCAGCATCAAAGGGGAATCCATGTACCAGGCGGAATATCACTACGATAAAAAAGTAACCCACCTGAACCTTCCGCAGAAGGAAGGCGCAGGCTTTGCATATGAAATCATCAAAAATGACTTTAAACAAGTTAATATCCTGACCGAAAACGAAGACATTCAAATTTTAGCGGCAAAACCCGATCAGCCGAAAATCATGCGGAAAGCGGCAAACAGAAAGGCGGATGCGCCGATGCATGACAGGAAAAAGCAGTATATCATTCCGGATGGAACGCCCTGCGATTTTCTAGCCGAGCTGGGCGTCATGTCCCCTGCGGGAAAGGTTTTCAAGAAACATTATGCTAAATTTCGCCAAATCAACAGGTTTCTTGAAATTGCGGATGATTCCTTTGATGCGCTTTCGGGAGATGGAACGCTCCGCATTATCGATTTCGGCTGCGGGAAAAGCTACCTGACCTTTGCACTTTACCATTATCTTAAAATCATGAAAAACCGCAATGTGGAAATCATCGGGCTGGATTTAAAAACGGACGTCATACGTTTTTGCAATCAGGTGGCGGACAAGCTGGGCTACAGGAAGCTGAAATTTCTGCAAGGCGATATCGCCGATTACGAAAGCGACGGAGCTGATATGGTCGTCAGCCTGCACGCCTGCGATACTGCGACGGATTACGCCCTCATCAACGCAGTCAGATGGCACAGCAAGGTCATATTATCCGTTCCCTGCTGCCAGCATGAACTGTTTTCCCAAATTGAAAACGAAGTGGACGATCCCATGCTCAAGCACGGCATTATCAAGGATAAGTTTACGGAGCTTTTGACCGACGGACTGCGGGGGCTAAAGCTGGAAGCAGCCGGCTATGACGTGAATATGATCGAGTTCACTTCCCTGGAACACACCTCCAAAAATATCATGATCAAAGCAGTGCTTCCAGAAAAGCGCAGCAGGGCGGCAAGTGAAGCGGCAATGAAAAAAGCTGTGCGGGAATACGAGGCGTTGAAGGATTTTTACCATGTAACGCCGACGATCGACGCTTTGCAAAAGCCGCTGGATATGGCACGGTAAAAAGCTGCCGGATGCCATGCGGCAAATGCGGTTAAAAGTGGGAACTATTGTAGCTTTTGCGGGCTGGGCGGGCACCCCGCACGACAAGTGCGTAAAAGCTGGGGCGCACCAGGACGCATGAAAGGGCTAATGCATAAAATCACCGTTGGAATCGGGCGGCGCATAGCCGCCATCCTAACACGGCGCACATAATCGCATTAAAGTGATAACATACAAAAGTGTCGTTGAAAGCGGGCGATACATGATAAGCGCATTAGGAATGGGCAGCATTGCATTAATGCAATAAATCGATAGTGCATTAAATCACGCAAATGCTGCCATCGCGCACAACGCAGGCAAATTAGAGCGCATAGCCGCCATCCTAACACGGCGCGCATAATCTCATTAAAGCGATATCATACGAAAGCGCCGTTGAAATCGGGCGATACATGATAAGCGCATGATGCCCGCCGCCCTACACCATATACGTTATTTTGAAAGGACACCTGATATGAATTTCAGAAAAGGAATCACCGACGGAATCCCCATCGCATTAGGATATTTTTCGGTATCCATCGCATTTGGCCTCATGGCTGTGGAAGCAGGCTGCACTTGGTTTGAAGCCATGCTCATTTCCTTGACGAACCTGACCTCGGCCGGCCAGTTCGCAGGCGTTACCGTGCTGGCGCATATGGGGACTTACCTGGAAATGGCTCTGGCGCAGCTCGTGATCAATTCCAGGTATGCGCTCATGGGAATTTCGCTCTCCCAAAAAGTAACCGGAAGGTTCAAAGGAATCTGGCGCATCATCCTCGGCTTTGCCATCACGGATGAAATCTTTGCCGTTGCAATCGGCCAGAAGGATGAAATCAGCAGAGCTTATTTCGCCGGGCTTGCCATCATCCCGATCATCGGCTGGACCAGCGGAACGATTGCCGGCGCTATCTTAGGCAGCATTATGCCGCTGATCATCACCAATGCGCTCGGCGTGGCGCTCTACGGAATGTTCATCGCCGTGGTCGTACCGAAAGCCCGCGATAATTTCCATGTGCTGGCAGTTGTCGCCATCGCCATCGCCATAAGCGTCGCGCTTTACTACATACCCGTATTTTCAAATATTTCGGCCGGCTTTGCCATTATCATTTGTACTGTTATCGCAGCAGCCGCAGGAGCAATCCTGTTTCCCGTCGATGATACGGAGGCGGATATAGAGGCTGACGCATCGGAAGCTAATGCCCAAGCCAGCACAAAAGCCACGAACGATGCGAAAGCCAGCGCAAAGGCGAGCAATTTAAAAGCCAGTACAACAATGGACAATGCGAAAACCAACGCATTAAACGCAGACGATACAACATTCGGACAAGACTCCAAAACCAAACCAGGAAAGGAGGAAGCAAAATGAATTTCATGACGTTTCTCCCCTATTTAATCGTGATGGCGGGCGTTACCTATCTGATCCGCGCCATTCCGTTTGTCCTGATCAACAAAAAAATCGAAAACAAATTCATCAATTCGTTCCTCTATTACATCCCTTATGCGGTACTCTCAGCTATGACCTTCCCGGCGATTCTCTACGCCACCGGAAGCATGATTTCCGCAGCGGCCGGCCTTTTCGCCGCGATTTTTATCGCTTACAAAGGAAAAGGACTGCTGGTCGTGGCAATCGGCGCTTGCACAGCAGTCTTAGCAGTCGAACTGATTATGATGGTGTAAAAGCACCCCTTGCTCTGAGGACAACGGGCATCCACCGCCATAAAATAAGAATGCAAATTGCAAAGAGTTTACGGCGGTTGGAAAGGATGCAAAGGCCGGAAATGAAAATCAGCACGATAGACGCATAAAAAAGAAACTGCGCAGAAACAGCATCTTCAACTCATAAGAAAAGTAGTTGCGGAAAAATCAATCAAAACAAAATTAGGAAAGCGGTGAATGGCAATGTTTATTCTGGGGTTGCTCTGCATAGCAGGTTCATTTTGTATCTTGTATTTGAAATACAGAGTCGTCTTGACAGGGAAAAAATACAAGGCGAAAATCACCGGCATTGCAAACCAGGACTGTGGATATACCGTCGATGGGGCATCGGTAAAAAAGCGATCTTACATCGTGCGAATTAAGAACACGAATTATTTTACTGCGCATGGATGTTTATTCGTATCACAGGGAAGAAAAAAGATCGGAAAGGAAATTCTCGTGTTCAAGAGCGAAAAGTATGGAAAAGAAGTGTTCAAATGTTTCGATTTCCGTATAGAAATCCTTGCCGCTTTACTGGTTTTGCTTGCTGTTCTATGTTTTGTATATGGTTGAATCGCCCAAAAGCAAGCGAAACAAAATCAAAGATTCCTCTTTTTTTGCAAAATCGCTAAAACAGAGTAACAAACTGGGTTTTCAAACCATATGTTACTCTGTTTTCAAGCACTGCGGCTGTTTCCATGATGGAAACAGCCGCTCTTTTTCCCGCCAAACACCACCAAGCCGCTAGAACCATTGAAACCAGAGTAACATTTGCTGAGAAAACCGCAAATGTTACTCTGCTTTATCGCATTTTACATATTTTACATAAACCTACAGCTTCAAAGACCGCCAGCCAGGCCAGCGGGCGACGCAGCATCACAAAAAGGTTTCCTGTATGCCAGCCTCCAGTGATTGAATTTCCAGGCTGCCTTTTTCTGGCTGCCCTTTGAAGACTGGCAAGCCTTGTGCGGCACGCCTGCGATCTTTTGTAAAGCTCTAATCGTCGATTCCCAGCTCAGGCGGTTCTTGCTTCAAGCCCTTCGTCAAAACGAGCAGGTAGATAATTCCCGCCACCGTCCAAGCGCAGCCCAGAATAATTGCGAACCTGTCCAGATGCGCCAGAAGATAGAGACAGAGAAGCGCACCCAAGATCGGGAAGATCAGGTACAGAACCACGCCCTTTGCCGATCGATCCTTTTGCTTGACAAAATACTGCGCGATTACGGAAAGATTTACGAAGAAAAACGCAACGAAGCCGCCAAAATTGATATATGCCGTTGCTTTGGTCACATCGAGGAAAATTGCGAACAACGCCACCGCACCGATCAGGATAATCGCATTCATCGGCGTTTTCCTCGCATGGTGCAACTTTCCAAAGAGTTTCTTCGGAAGCACGCCATCCCTGCCCATCGCATATAAAAGGCGCGCGCCGCTCGCCTGCGCCGACAACCCTGCCGCAAACTGGCCTACGATCGTGCCGACCAAGAAAATTGCGCCAAAGACGGATGGGGCAACCTGTTTTGCAATTTCATACGCAGCGTTGTCAGGATTTGCATAATCATAGGACGGATGCACCAGGTGCGTGAAATACGTTACCACCAGGAAAATCGCGCCGCAAGCAAGGAGCGTGAGGATGATTGCCCGCGGAATATTCTTCGTCGGATCGATCGCATCCTCCGTAAAGGTTGTCAATGCGTCAAAGCCTAAGAAGCAATAGCAGGCCGCTGCCGCTCCAGCCACGGTATAGCTGAAATCAATATCAGGATTGTAGAACGGTGAAAACGATGCCAGCGTCCCTTCGCCCATGCCTTCCGTGATCGCTTTGATCGTGAAAATCAGGAATGCGACGATGATTCCCACCTGGATCGCAACCATGATGAAATTGATCTTGCTTCCAACCTCAGCGCCGATGAAATTAATCAGCGACGTGATGACGATGAATCCAAGCAGCCATACCCACGAAGGAACTGCCGGAACAGCCGCGCTCAAATACGATGCGCCGATCAGCCAGATTGCCATCGGGAAGAAAACATAACCGAGAAGTACGATCCAGCCAGCGATTACGCCGAGCTTGGAATTGATCGCTTTTCTCGTATATGTATACGTAGAACCAGCCGTCGGGTACGCCTTCGCCATATGCCCGTAGCTAAGCGCCGTGAACAGCATGGCAACGACAGCGAAGCAGATCGAGCCCGATTCAACGCCATGGGATGATGTCGCAATAACCCCGTATATGGTGTATGCGATCATCGGCGTCAGGAACGCCACGCCGAAGACGACGAGGTGGCGCAGTTTCATGGTACGTTTTAAGGTATTGTCATTCATTTCAAATTTCCTCCTATCTCAAACGATCTCAAAATTATAATTTTGCTAATCTATCTCCCGATATGTTTTAAACTTTTATCACATCGGCCAGCAATGGATGAAATAGCTTTTCATGATATCGATGATTGATGATGCAATCGTGCAATGGTTAATTGCGCAAAGACCCAATCGTACAATGGTACAATCATATAATGGCGCTATTGCACAGAGACACTTTGTAAAAGCGTTTTACAGGATCATTTTATGAAAAAACGATTTACAAAAACTTCTTATAAACCTGCGGCCTGTAATCCGGCTCGCCCGTCAAATCTTTATCGACAAATAACCGCCTCGTCGCCAGTGAAAGGTCGATGGTTTCAAGGAGCATCCCCTCCTGGACGTTATCCTTATTCCCGGCGTAATAGTGCAGGTTCGTCTCATAAAACGGCGTGATTTTCGGTCCGATGATGCAGCTCCCGCCGCCAAAGTAATCCACGATGTCCGTCCCGCACAGGTTTGCGCTTGCCACATAGATCGTATTGCACAAAACACCGTATTCCAGCGTCGGAGCATAGTAGTCGATGAAGGCCTGGCGGCTTCCCTCCTTCGGAATCTCTTCCACCACGGCAGTCGGGTTCAGGTACAGCCTGCTGCCTTGCCCGCAGTAATAGCGCTGCAGCTCCGGGAATTGATACGTATCAAAACAGATGCCCACCGAAACCGGGCCCCACGGAGTATCGAACATGAACGGCTGGTCACCCTTTTTGCACCAGATGCTTTCCGTTTCAAATGGATGCATTTTCTGGTAAGCGCCGATCACGCCAGCAGGGCCTATTGCTACCGCCGAATTGTAAAGCGCCGCATCCGGCGTGTCCTCCAGCTTCTCCGCCATGCCGAAGACAACGTAAATCCTGTATTTTTGCGTGATCTCCGCGATCGCCTGGCACGACGAACCGCTGATCAGCTCCGCATTCTTAATTTTTTCCTGCTGCGGGATGTTTTCATCCACATAATAGTCATACCCGAACAGGCACATCTCCGGGAACAAAACCAGATCCGCCCCCCGTTTTGCCGCCGCCTCTGCAAAGCCGCACATCCTGGAGAGATTGCTTTCCTTGTCCGCCGCGCAAACCTTAAAATTAACGACGGCAACCGTAATAATGTCTTTCATATTAACCTCCTGCTACAATCGTTTTATGGTTCATATCCTTAACAACCATCTGGGTTGTTACCATTTTATATCACTTTTATGTCATTCAATTTTTTATGGAAAATTCAGGATTTTCCCGCCCCTCATGACCTCCGCCGATTTACCGTTTGCGAATCAACCGCACCGGTTGATTGATTCATAACGCCTTGCCAATCCGTACCTGGCGATTCAACCATATCTGCTGTCCCGCATTTATCGATTAACCCACACGCACTGGCTGTTTCATCCTTGCCAACTCGTTCGATCCACATCCGCCGGCCATCCTGTGTTTCCCGATCGGCTCTGCCCATATGTCCCGATTGGCTTAATCCGGCCGGTTCGGCCGCATTCATCCGCCGATTCATAACGCTTTTCTAATGCGCAATCGGTTCGCATCCGCCGGCCGTCCCGTGTTTCCCGCCTGATTCCTATCTATTGATTGCAAGACGCCTTGCAGATAAACTCGATCCGCGATTTCGTATCCGACTTTTCCAGTATTTTGGAAACGTGTTTTTTCACCGTGGAAATCGTGATGCATTTTTCTTCGGCAATCTGCTCATTGGAATAGCCCCGGAGAATCATGGTGGCGACGTCCTGCTCGGCATTCGTGAGCGCATATTGGTGCGCGATATTGTCAAACAGGAACGCGTAATTGGATGCCTTGAGTTCGATGTGCGGCTGGAAAATCCTGCAAATTTCCATCTCCCGCGCCGAAAAGTCCGTGTCCTTTTCATTGCGGAACAGATCCAGCGAGCCGATGCAAAATTCCCGGTTTTCGAGATTCCAGCGAAAATTGGTGTCAAGGGAAATTTTCGTGTGGGCAGGCGTCACGTAATCGATGAAATACTCCGTTTCCTTCCGCTGGTCAAGGTCAAAGGCTTCCGTGCTTTTGATGATCACCTCTTTGTTCGGCATCATCTTATCCACCACATCGTCGATATTGCAGTAATAGCGTTCATAATCCACCAGCTCCTTCTGGCTGAAGCCCTGCCCGATGTAATCCTTCACCGTATCATTGGCAGAAAGGTCGTAAAAATAAATACAAGCCTTTTCGTAAGGGATCAGATTTTCGATATCGAGCAAAAATCGGTTAAACGCTTTCAAAACATCGCCCTCACTGTTCATTTGCAGGATGATTTCATTGATTTTTTCCCAATCCTTTGTCCACAGTTCCTGACTCATACGCGACCCTTTCCGTATTATGAAACTTTGACTTTTCCAAATCCCCGGCGTTGCCCAGACCCTAACTTTGCCCTGCCCCTGACTTCGTTAATTATTATACTATCATAATCTTTCCTGCACTATGGGACTTGAGTACCATTTTTTGAATGTTCTTTCTGCAAAGCCCGGGTTTGCGGGTTTTTAGCGGCGAAAATGTAATTTTTCCAAGTGCGTTTCTCTGAAAAACACAAAAATCATCGTTTGCAGAGAATCCAAGATATAAACCGACTGAAAACCTGCCGCAAAACATATGGTTA
This sequence comes from uncultured Eubacterium sp., assembly GCA_946555345.1. Classification (GTDB taxonomy): domain Bacteria; phylum Bacillota; class Clostridia; order Peptostreptococcales; family Anaerovoracaceae; genus Lentihominibacter. The sequence goes on from CAMNSS010000005.1 coordinate 105,076, forward strand.
CGGATGCGGTTCTCTGCAATTGATAAAAAAGAAGGTTTATAAGAGAAAACTATCCCTGATTGTCTCTTGCTTGAAAGGAAATCAACCCACCTAAGAGAAACGGTCTTGCCCCATATGCTAACGATACATAAAAGCTCCGCCTTTTCTCTTAAATGACGCTTTTTCAGAAAATCGAGAAAATGACCCCAAGGAATGGAGGAGAGGAAATGACCCACTAAAATGATCACAAGGAATCGCAGTATCTTTGACTGTCCAGCGGACAATCTCCTTTATGTACGGCGAGGAATCCCCGATTTGAAAAAACAAAAAAGGCATCCAATATCATGACTGATTCCAATCACAATGAAACGATATGGATCCCTTTTATCTCTTCTTACTTTTATAACGCTGCGCTCGCCCTATTCCGGGATTGCCCAGTCGATCGGCTCTTGCCCCGTGGACACCAGAAAATCATTGGTCCGCGAGAAATACTTGCCGCCCCAGAACCCGTAATGTGCCGATAACGGACTCGGATGCGCACCTTTAATAATGCAATGGTTCGGATTGGTGACAAGCTTTTCCTTCGCTTTTGCATTATTTCCCCAGAGGATAAACACCATCGGCTGCTGCCTTTCGTTGAGAAGCTCGATCACCCTGTCGGTAAAAATCTCCCAGCCCTTTCCACGGTGGGAATTTGCCTGGTTTTTCCTCACCGTCAGCGCTGTGTTCAAAAGCAATACCCCGTTGTTTGCCCAGCTCTCCAAATTGCCATGGCCCGGCGGCGTGATCCCCAGATCATCAGCAAGCTCCTTAAAAATATTCACCAAAGACGGCGGCTGCGGCACGCCCTTCTGCACAGAAAAGCACAGTCCATGCGCCTGCCCCGGCTGATGATACGGGTCTTGCCCTAAAATGACCGCCTTGACCTTTTCATACGGCGTAAATTTCAAGGCGTTAAAAATATCATACATATCGGGATAGATCACCCGGCTTTTATACTCGCCGATCAAAAATTGCCGCAGCTTCAAATAATACTCTTTGTCAAATTCGCCTTCCAGGATTTTATCCCAGCTATTTCCTATATATACCATCTTCGTCTCCTAGTATTTCCTTATCGTTTTCTCGTTGTTTCCCTATTGCTTTCCTGCAATTTCCCTATTATTTTTTACATCTATTTCTTGCATCGGCGTTTTATCACATAGGAACTACTATTTTGATATTCCCTATCTTTCAAAGAAATCGCCTTACAAAGCGCCGCACCAATGCGGGCGGCATATGCGCAAAGGAATCTTTGATTTCGCCTCGCACCCTTTTTTCATTATAAATTTTATTTACAAGAATAGCAACAGCAAGATATACTGGGAGCATGAAAAAGGTTTATCTATCCGGCCAGGCAGGCGCGCCCTTAATTGAATATTTAAAAAACCACGGATTTTCTCCGCAACTTCTGCACGGCAGTGAAATGCCAGTTTACAAGGAAATCCGCAAACACGCTGATATCCAGCTCTGCCGCATGGGCGTCTGGGAAAACATCCGCCTCTTTGCGGGAAATCCGCAACGGCTTACGGCCAATTACCCGGGAAATATCATTTACAATGCCATCTGCACCAAGGAATACTTCATTCATAATTTAAAATACACCGATCCCGCCCTGCTGCAAGCTGCCCTGGCGTGGCACCGGGAACATTATCAGCGCTACAATCCTTCTGCAAAACTGCAAATGGTCGATGTGCCGCAAGGCTATAGCCGCTGTTGCTGTCTGCCAGTGGACGATGCATCCTTCATCACTTCTGACCGGGGAATTGAAAAAGCGCTCCTCGCCCACGATGCCGACGTTCTTTTCATCGAAAAAGGCCATATCCTGCTTCCCGGATTTGATTACGGTTTCATCGGCGGCTGCGGCGGCAATCTCTTCATCCCACAAGCCGCTAACCCAAATGCCGCTGCCGTAAAGCCGCTACAAGCCCTGCATTCCGAAGCAAACAAACCGCTCGCAAAAGCCGCCCGCACGATCGTCTTCAACGGCAATTTAGAAGCGCATCCAGACTATGAAAAAATCGCGGCCTTTTTATCTGGCCGCGATATCAAGCTCGTATATTTTAAGGACTTTCCTTTAACGGATATCGGCAGCATCCTTGCAGAAGAATAGGCCGCCGATGTCTGGCGGCATTTCATGCAGAAGAAAGCTCCTGATATTTCTTCATGCATTCTTGTTTCGCTTTATCAATCATTTTTTCGCCGATACTGGGATTTTCATCTGGCAATGCCGCCGCTTACGCTCCTTCTTTTAACGGTTTTGCCCGCCAGCCTGCTTGTGGCCAGCGCTGTCCGCTCCATCAGGGCTTCTGTCCGGACAGTCTCGCCTTACCGCTTCTGCTTTTGCTGCATCTTCGGCGCAACCATGCCGATAAACCGCTCCAGGCTCTGTCCCTCGGACATCCTCACGCGCGGAAGCAGCATCGGATCATCGCCCGGGTGCGCTTTTCCATATTCCGTCGTAACGGCGCACAGAAAACCAGCTTCCTCCACCGTATCCCTGCTGTTCTTGTTATAATCGCCAAACGGATAGGCGAAGGCATCGCCGCCGCCGCAGATTTTAATCGAAGTATTGAGATCCGCCAACGCCTTATCCTTCGATAGCGCAGTGAAAATGCCGCCATGCCCGATCTTACCGCCGCCTTTGTGCATATCGTGCGAATGCGATTCATAATTGACATAATCACTCTGATAGCTGGCGATCTTCTCTTCCCCATCATACGATGTAATCATAAAACAGGTCGCCGGAACTTTATATTTTTCCAAGACTGGTATCCCATACTCCAGGAAGCTGGCCGCCCCGTCATCAAAACACAAAACGATGCTCTTTTCCGGCAAAAGCAATTCGCCGTCTATGTATGCCCTCACCTCTTCCCAGCTCGGATAATAGTATCCCTCTTCATTGAGCCATTCCAGCTCCTCTGAGAGATCCTGCTGGCTGATGTAATTTCCATACCGTTTTTTCAAATCGGCGGGCGGATCATCCTCGTCATAGACATAATGATACATACAGATCGGAAGCCCTGGGGACTTATAATCCTTATTGGGCGCAATTTTTACAACGCGCGATACTTTAGTGGTATTGCCCGCATCATCGCTGACCGTGTAATCGATGGTATGCCTGCCCGCTTTCTTAAAATCGATCTCCGAAACGACGACGCGGCCTGAAATATCCTTCCCGTTCTCATCGTAAGCCTCATAGCCCGGCTCCTCAAACTCCTCTCCGAGCATCATTTCCGCCGCCCATTCCCCGTCCGCCAAAATCAGGCGCGGATTCATCTCATTGCTTACAATTACCGTCCGTTCGGCAGCCAGCGTCCCCATCCTGTACTTCACCTGGTACTCGCCTGGCTTTGAAGTGTCCACCTTGCCCGTCACCTTGGCCTGGGCAGAGATGTCCTTTCCGCCCTTTTTCGCCTCGACCCCTGGGTCTTGGTAAACCGAGTACAGCCCGACCGTCATTTCTTCAGGTCCTTTTAAGGACAGTGAAAACTGCGTCGTATAATATACGACGATAAAAACCAGCATTCCGATCACTGCCAGCAATATGATTCCTATGCTTATCGCCATCTTATGCTTCATGCCCTGCTCCATATCATTCCAATGCACTCAACTGCATTCCCTGCAATTTCCGTTATCTTTAGTATAACATAACACGCCCTTTATGGTACAATAGAAATATGAAAACACACGCAATCATACCGATCTTCATTCCCCACAAAGGCTGTCCCAACGACTGTGTCTTTTGCAACCAAAAGGCGATTACGGCAAGGAGCGCCGACGTAAGCCCGCAAGACGTCAAAAACATCATCGAATCATACCTGCCCACCCTGCAAGGACGGAATCTTCAAACCATCGAAGTTGCGTTTTTCGGCGGCAGCTTTACGGGAATCCCGATGGAGGAACAAGCCGCCTTCCTCAAAGTCGCCAAGGCGTATAAGGAAAAAGGACTGATCCAAAAAATTCATATGTCCACAAGGCCTGATTATATCAACGAAGCGATTTTGGACAACCTCAAGGCGCACGATGCAGACATAATCGAGCTGGGCGTGCAATCCTTCGATGAAGAGGTGCTTACTGCCGCAAACCGCGGTCATACGCCTGATGATATTTACCGGGCGTGCCGCCTGATTCATGATTACAGATTTACGCTGGGGATACAGCTTATGATCGGGCTTCCTGGGGACGATATGCAAAAGTGCACCTTTTCGGCAAGCGAAACGGTAGCGATGCGCCCTGCCATCGCCCGCCTCTATCCGGCTATCGTCTTAAACGGCACGCAGCTTTACAAGATGTACCAGGCCGGGACTTACACCCCGCTCACCACGGAGGAGGCTGTCCGCATCACCAAGGCGATGTACCAGATCCTCGACGATGCCGGAATCAATATCATCCGGGTGGGGCTGAAAAGCACCGACCTGATCCGCGAAGGCGGCGAAATACAGGGGCATACCTACCACCCTGCATTCCGCCAGCTCGTGGAAGGGGAGATCGCCAAAGAACAATTAGAAGGACAGCTAAAAGAATTGCTGGAAGAGACGCAAACGCAAGAACCGCCGAAGCGATCTGCGGAACAGCCTGCCAAACAACGGCCGCCAGGGAAACAAATGCAAGCACAACGGCATAACCCGCCCGGCCTGCCTGACAGGCAATCCACCAAACAACAAATGCACACACAGCAAAACGGACAACGGCGGCCTGCCTCGCCAAATCCACAAAAAACAGGGCGTCCAAGAGGCATTCTTTCCTCGGATACCGCCTCCCCAAATGCGCCCGCAGGCACGGTGCGGCCGCAAAACACCCCGCAAGCCCCCGCCCCGCACAGCTTTGTCTTTTGTGCAAGCGGCAACTCCTTCTCCAACATGATCGGAAACGCCAAACGAAACAAAATCTACTTTGCGAAGCAGTACCCGCATTTGAAAATCAAATACAAAGCAGATCCAAGCCTTGAAGACGGCCGCTATGTTGTGGTAAAATGTTAAACTAGCAATAAACCGATGCTGCACGGCAAGCAATGTAAGCAAGCCGGGGCGGCGTACCATCATGAAGCCGGCAATGCGCCCATGAAATGCATCCATCGCATCGGTTTACCATCATTCGAAAGCATTTGAAATCATTCAGGAGGATATTATGAAAGCAGTCATCACCGTAATCGGAAAGGATATGGTCGGCATTCTGGCAAAGGTCAGCGCAGCCTGCGCCGAAGCCAACGCCAACGTATCGGAAGTCACGCAGTCCGTGCTGGACGCATACTTCGCCATGATCATGCTGGTGGACATCGACCAGCTCAACCGTTCCTTGGAAGAGCTGAAAGAAAGCATCCAGGCAGCCGTCCCTTCCATGACCGTCCACGTCATGCACGAAGATATTTTCAATTCCATGCACAGGATTTAACAGGACGGGAGGGAAACACATATGCTGAACATGAAAGACATCATGGAAACCATCACCATGATACAAAACGAACACCTTGACATCCGTACCATCACCATGGGAATTTCCCTGATGGACTGCGCAGACAGCGATATCAGCAAATCATGCGAAAAAATCCATCGCAAAATATACAGGCTGGCGAAAGACCTGGTGAAAACAGGGAAGGAAATCGAAACGAAATACGGCATTCCCATCGTGAACAAGCGCATATCCGTAACCCCGGTTTCCCTGCTTGCCGCTGTTTCCGGGGGCGACCCCGCCGCATATGCAAAGACGCTGGATCACGTTGCAAAAGAGGTCGGCGTCAATTTCATCGGCGGTTATTCCGCACTCGTCCACAAGGGCTTTGCCGCAGGCGACAGGGAACTGATCGAATCGATTCCCCGCGCGCTGGCTGAAACGGATTTCGTCTGCTCATCGGTCAATGTCGGCTCTACAAAAGCGGGCATCAACATGGACGCCGTTAAACTGATGGGAACGGTGGTAAAAGAAACGGCAGAGCTGACGAAGGAGCGGCAGTGCATCGGCGCTGCCAAGCTGGTCGTATTCTGCAATGCCCCGGAGGATAACCCGTTCATGGCGGGCGCTTTTCACGGCATTGGCGAACCGGACTGCGTAATCAATGTCGGCGTTTCAGGCCCTGGCGTCGTCAGGAGCGCGCTTTCTAAAATGCCAAAGGACGCATCTCTATCGGAGGTTGCCGACCTCATTAAGAAAACCGCCTTTAAGATCACCAGGATGGGACAGCTCGTCGGTGCAGAAGCCTCTGCTAAGCTCGGCGTGCCGTTTGGCATCATCGACCTATCGCTTGCGCCTACGCCTGCTATCGGCGATTCCGTGGCTTATATTTTAGAGGAAATCGGCCTGGAACAATGCGGTACGCACGGAACGACTGCGGCTCTGGCCATGCTCAACGATGCGGTCAAAAAAGGCGGCATCATGGCTTCCTCAAACGTGGGCGGATTATCAGGCGCATTCATCCCTGTGTCAGAGGATGCGGGGATGATCGAAGCGGCCAAAGCGGGAACGCTTTCCATCGAAAAGCTGGAAGCCATGACCGCTGTATGCTCCGTCGGGCTTGACATGATCGTCCTGCCGGGCGAAACGCCCGCCGAAACGATTTCCGCCATCATCGCAGACGAGGCGGCCATCGGAATGGTCAATTCCAAAACGACCGCCGTCAGGGTCATCCCTGCCATCGGCGGCCGCGAAGGGGAAATCCTGGACTTCGGCGGCCTTTTAGGCAGCGGCCCGATTATGAAAATCAACCCGAAATCCCCGGCGGTCATGATCAACCGGGGCGGCAAAATCCCAGCGCCGATGCAGAGCTTGAAAAACTAAACCCCGCTTTCCACCTTGTTTTTATGCTTTGTTCTTACGCCTCGATGCCTTGCGCCTATGCTTTGCCTGGCATCATCAAAGAACCGCCAGAGGAGGGCTTTTATGAAATACGATTTTGATGAGATCATCGACAGAAAGAACACCAATTCCGAGAATGTGGATGGATGGCGTTCGTACATTTTCAAATGCGGACCGGAACAAAAATTTCCATATGCGGACGACGATTTTATACGGATGTGGGTTGCTGACATGGAATTTGCCGTAGCGCCGGAAATCCGCCAAGCGATCATCGACCGCATCAACCAGAAAATCCTCGGCTATACCATCGTATCGGATCACGGCTACTATGATGCGGTTCAAAAATGGTGCGACGATCGGTATGGCTGGCATTTTCCCAAAGAGGAGCTTGTATTTTCCCCAGGCGTCATCCCCGCACTGTATCAGCTCATCGAGGACTTACTACAGCCGGGCGAAAAGGCAATGACATTCACGCCTGCTTACGGGTTCTTTCTCCACGCCTGCAAATACAATAACAGGGAACTGGTACAGCTTCCGCTGATAAAAGATAGAACTAGGTATTGCATCGACTTTGGCATCCTGGAAAAAAAGGCGGCAGATCCTGCGATGAAACTCCTCGTCCTCTGTAACCCGCACAATCCGGCCGGGCGCATCTGGACGGAGCAAGAACTGAGCCATATTGCTGCGATCGCCAGCGAACACGGCCTTTGGATCATATCCGATGAAATCCACTGCGACCTCATCCGCTGCGGCCTGCGCCATACGCCGATGGGGAAAATCATGCCGGACTACAAGCGGCTCATCACCTGTATGTCCGCCAGTAAGACCTTTAACCTGGCAGGGATGCAGTTTTCCCATATCATCATCCGCGACAAAGCGGAACGCTCCAAGTTTATCGCCCGCGACAAGACCATCGGTGCAGTCAACCCGCTCTCTGTCGCCGCGCACAAAGCCGCTTACGAGCAGGGCGGGCAGTGGCTAGAGCAGCTCAAAGCGTACCTTGACGGAAATTTCACCTATGTAGATGCTTTTATCAAAGAAAACTTTCCGGAAATTGCGTTCAAACCGCCGGAAGCGACCTACTTCGCATGGCTCGACATGAGCGGTCTCCTGCCCGAAGCAGGCGACCTGCCGCTGTTCTTTGCGAACAATGCGGGCGTACTGTTAGAAGGAGGCGACAAGATGTTCGTCGGCAACGCCAAAGGGCATATCCGCTTGAACCTCGCCATGCCGCGCAAACTCCTTGAAAAAGGGCTGCACCGGATGAAAGAAGCGATTGCCAAAAACAAACGGCAAGCATAAAAATGCGCAAGCCGGAAATAAAAATTCCTTTATACGCATAACAAGGTCAAAAGCGTGCATGACAAAACCGAAGATTTCCATGCATATGTGCCGCTCATGAACGAGCGGCGCTCCGCAAGGATCTTTTGTTGTTATGCCCCAAATGTCCACTGTACATCTGGGACAAGCAGGAAACATCGAAAACGATATTTCCTGCTTGATAAAATAAGGGACAGGGAATGAATTTCCCTGTCCCTGTTATTATTTATCGTTTTATCTTATCGTCCCGTTAGCAACCGCAGCCGCAGCCGTGCATTTCATGGCCGCCATGGCCGCCATGTCCGTGATTCCCATGGCCGCCGCAGCCACAGCCGCCGTTTCCGCCAGTTCTATTCCCGGTATTCCAGGAGCGGCAGCCGCATCTCTCCGACGTCCACGCAGAACCGCAGTCGCACGCATTCCTCGTGCGTGCAGTCCCATTGCAGCATCCGCAGTTTGCAGCGGAAATTGTGATCGTTGCAATATCATTGCATCCACAGCCACATCCACAGCGCGAAAGCGTAATCGTACCGTTTTCATTACAGCCACAGCCATCGGTAACATTTATATTATATGCTGAATTTCCATTACAGCAATTCCAGTTTGACATATTCAATATCTCCTTCCTTTTGTATGCTTTATACTATGAAAGGAGAGCAATATCCGTTACACATTTATTTTGATGCGGTATCATCCTTAGGCTCGGCAGCATCCTCTGCGCTGTCGCCAGGGCCGTCGTCTGCATCATCCGCAACCTTTGCCTTCTGCACCATTTCAATAAACCGGTCCGACTGTATTTTATTGACTTTAAAAATAGCGATAGCAATTCCCGCTACGATAATCCCAAGCACAATCAAATATGGCATAATATGCTCCTTTCTACATCTGTTGCGAAACTATCCTGCATTTATATATTACAATGAATCGCATATAATTGACAACATTTTTAGTGTGCCAAGAATCATGCATTTTATGATGGGTTGGCTGTCGCTTCCGGTACTTTCCTCATTTTCCAGATTCCCGGCCTGCTCCGGCGAAAAAGAACGCTGCGCCAAAACGAACGGGAATGAGCAGAGATTGCCTGATGGCGGCACAGCCTGCGATCTTCACGATGGGAGTTTTTCTAAGGATTGGAACTTGTATCCCATATCCTCCCACTTGGTGAGCAGTTCATCGAGAATTTCCGCATTCGTTTTTGAAGTGCTGTGAAGCAGCACGATCGCACCTGGATGGACGCGCGGCACCAGCTTATCGAACGCTTCTTCCCTCGTCGGCTGGTCGGATTCATACCAATCCACATAAGCCAGGCTCCAGAAAATCGTCTTGTATCCCAGCTCCTTCGCCATCTTCAAATTCGCTTCGCTGTACTTTCCCTGCGGCGGACGGTAATACCGCTTCAATTCTTGCCCGGTTACCTCTTTATACGCATTTTCCAACTGCGCAAGTTCATCAGCAAAGGCATCCTTCGTCGAAATTTCCGACATATCAGGATGGGTATATGTATGATTGCCCACCAAATGCCCTTCATCCACCATGCGCTTTACCAGTTCTGGGCTGGTCTCGATATAATTGCCTACCAAGAAGAATGCCGCTGGCGCATCATGTTTTTTGAGGACATCCAGTATTTTTTCCGTATGGCCGTTCTCATACCCCGCATCAAAAGTCAAATACAGCACTTTTTTATCTGTCGCCGCCGCATAATACCCATCGTACTTCGCAAGGTATTCGGCGCTGGCATTGGCAATCGGCGCGGCGCCCTCCTGCTGAAAGCTGAGGCCCCAGTTCCCATCCGCCGATGTATGGACACCCTGATCCTGTATCGCCGCAATTCCCGTCAAAACGGCGAAAGCCATCACGCCTGCAGCAGCAAGCGTACCCAGCGCTTTGAACAAGCCTTTTTTTCTCACCATTATAATCAAATCAAATCACCACCTGGAATAAATATATTAGGCGGTGATTGTCCTTATGATTCCCATTTTTATGCCATACGCATCCAAACCGCATTCAATCGGGCAATGCAGGGAAACAGCCTGGCGGTACGGCCAAAATACCGCCAACAGGCAGGTGCCTGCCCAAAATCCTGGCAGGCGGAACACCGTCATTGCGTCGTTTTCCTGTTATAGAATGCCAATACTGCAACACTCGCCCGCTGCCTGCCTGTTATCGCTCCACGAGAAGCCAGGCTGCCGCCCCGCTTGCCTGCCTATTCGATGCCGGTTACTTTGTAATCCTTTGCCTCTACGGCCTTTTTCAGCACATCGTCAGCCACATCACCAGCCAGCTCCACGACTGCCGTTCCCAATTCATGGCTTACGTCCGCCGCCGTTACCTGCGGCATATCCTCCAAGCACTTCTTGACAGATGCCTCACAATGCGCACACATCATTCCTTCAATCTTCATTGTCTTTTTCATTTTCATTTCCTCCTTATCTTCCGTGCCTGCGTCCTCCGGTAACGCAAGCGCCACAATACCGTTTTTTTTCTTATCCTTCCTCCCATTCCGAATATCCAGCAGGTTGAGGCGCAGCGCATTGGTTACGACGCAGAAGCTGGATAAGCTCATGGCTGCCGCCGCAAACATCGGATTGAGCTGCCAGCCCAGTGCGGCGATAAATATCCCTGCCGCAAGCGGAATCCCGATGATATTATAAATGAACGCCCAGAAAAGGTTCTGGTGGATATTGCGCAGAGCCGCCCTGCTGAGGCGGATTGCCGCCGAAACATCCCGGAGGCTGCTGTTCATCAATACGATATCGGCCGCATCGATGGCAATATCTGTTCCCGCTCCAATCGCAATTCCCATATCGGCTCTCGTAAGCGCCGGCGCATCATTGATGCCGTCTCCCACCATAATGACCCTGCCGCGTTCCTGCAAGCGGCGGATGACCTGCTCTTTGCCTTCCGGGAGCACGCCGGCGATCACCTGATCCACCCCAGCCTGCGTTCCGACCGCTTCAGCAGTGCGCCGGTTATCACCCGTCAGCATGACGACCCGAATGCCCATGTCCTGCAATTCCCTGACAGCCTGCGGGCTGTCCTCCTTTATCACGTCTGCCACAGCGATCAGCCCCATAAAACAGTCGTTTCTGCCAAAGAAGAGCGGTGTCTTTCCCTCTTGCGCTAACGCCTCTGCTTGCGTCACGGCTTCCTCCGGCACGGAAAAACAACTTTTTGCAAAATCCAGGTTTCCACCGGCCAAGCCGTCTTCTCCCAGCTTCGCCATAAGGCCATTTCCCGGCAAGGCTTTAAAATCCGAAACCGCAGAAGCGGTAAGCCCCTTCGCCGCTACCTCCCCAACGATCGCAGAAGCCAGCGGATGCTCGCTTTTCTGCTCCAAGGAGTATGCCATTTGCAAAAATTCCTCCGTGCTGACGCCGCCATCCGGAATCACATCCGTAACCTTAGGCTCTCCCTTCGTGATCGTTCCCGTTTTATCCAAGGCAACGATCTGCGCTTTTCCAGCTTCCTCAAGGGATACGGCTGTCTTGAAAAGGATTCCATTTTTTGCGCCCATGCCGTTTCCGGCCATAATGGCGACCGGCGTTGCCAGCCCCAAAGCACAAGGACAGCTTATCACCAATACGGAAATCCCCCTTGCCAGCGCAAACCCCATCGTCTGCCCTGCGAAAAGCCAGCACAATATCGTGATAGCGGCGATAATAATAACCACCGGAACGAAAACGCCCGAAACTTTATCTGCAACCTTAGCAATCGGCGCTTTCGTCGCCGCAGCGTCACTGACCATCTGAATGATCTGCGAGAGCGTCGTATCCTCCCCGACCCTGGTCGCTTCACATTGCAAAAATCCAGATTGGTTGACCGTTGCAGCCGAAACCTTATCCCCGGCGCTTTTATCCGCTGGAATGCTTTCCCCGGTAAGCGCCGCTTCATTGACAGCGCTGTTTCCTTCCACGACGATGCCGTCAACGGGAATGCTCTCCCCCGGACGCACGACGAAAATATCGCCTTTGCGGACATCCGTAGCGGAAACCTGCACTTCCGCTCCGTCCTTAATGATCACTGCGCTTTTCGGCGCTAGCCGCATCAGTCCTTTCAACGCATCAGTCGTCCGCCCCTTTGAACGGGCCTCCAGCATCTTGCCCACGGTAATCAGCGTTAATATCATGCCCGCTGATTCAAAATAAAATTCATGCATATAATCCATGGCCGCCTGATGATCACCGTACAGCCCGGCAGATGTCATGGCAAACAGCGCATACGTGCTATATGCAAAAGCCGCCCCTGCGCCAAGCGCAACGAGCGTGTCCATATTGGGCGCCCTATGCCACAAGCTGCGAAAGCCGCTGACAAAAAATTTCTGGTTGATCACCATGATCACAGCGGACAGAAGAAGCTGCAACAGCCCCATCGCCACGTGGTTGCCTTCTAAAAACCCAGGGGCAGGCCATCCCCACATCATGCTTCCCATGGAAAAATACATCAAAATGACAAGCACGCTGACAGAAGCCACGAGCCGCCGCTTTAACGCAGGCGTTTCGGTATCCCGCAGTGCATCTGCATCATTTGAAAGAGAAGCGCCCTGGGAACTGCCGGACACACCATCCGCACGCCCTCCCTTTTCCGAAGCGCCGTAGCCAGCCGCCTCTACTGCTTCAATGACCTTGGCAGGAGCAACATCGCCTTCCACGCCCATCGAATTTGTTAAAAGGCTGACAGAGCAGCTTTCCACGCCTGAAAGCTTTCCCACCGCTTTCTCGACCCGCGCGCTGCACGCCGCGCAGCTCATTCCCATAACATTATATTGTTTCATTCATCCTCCTAATTATGATGGTTAATCGCCCTTACATCCAGCAAGAAATAACGCATCCGTTGCTTAACCCGTTAAAATCAAGGCGTCCATCGGGCAATAGAGCCTTGGCCGGGCCTTCCTCATTCGCACTCATTTCATCAGCTTCTGCAAAACCGCAACAAGCTCTTCGATCGTTTCGTCGTTTCCCGCCCTGATATCATCCGCTACGCAAGTCCTGATATGGGCTGCAAGCAGTTCTTTGTTAAAAGAATTTAAAGCCGCATTGGCGGCGGCAACCTGTACCAGGATATCGATGCAATACGCATCCGACTCCACCATTTTCTTGATTCCCCTCACCTGCCCTTCGATCCGGCTGAGGCGGTTCGTCAGTTGTTTATATTCTTCTTCTGTGCGTTGCTTCGTTTTATGGCAACAATCCTGTTTCGGCCCAGGTTCATCTCGTTGCCCAGATCCTCGTTGCGGTGCAAAGCCTTGCGCCTGCCCATGCTCCCGTGCCTGTCTCCGCTCTTGAACCTGTTGTTCCTGGATCTGCTCTTGCGCCTGGCCTTGTTTTTGCGCTTGAACCTGCTCTTGAATCCGTTTTTTGTCTTGACCGCATCCCTGTTTTTTCTCATGCTGCATCCGGCGGATACCTTCCCCTCTTATATGCTACGCTTTTATCATATACCCCCTATAGGTATATTGCAAGGATTTTTTTTAACCGACTTGCTAAGATATACGCTTCCTCCTAGGAGATCCGCCGCTTCCACTTAAGCAGTCTGTTCCTTGTAATGCTTGCGGCATCATTTCCAAGCCCCAATCGAAAAAGCGCCCCATGCAATCACCCGGGCTTCCGTGCGGGCAATCCATCGCTTCCATTTGGGCAACCGATTCCTTGCAAAGCTTGCAGCGGTATCGATTTTGTCGTATAATATTTTTTGTTTATGAGAGGAGAATATTACATGAAAAACAAATTTTTTGAAAAAGAAACGGTTTGGGGAATCCTATTCTGTTTTTTGATCGCAATTCCCGCATGGCTTTTGGGGATGAAATTCCCGATCATCGGCGGCCCGGTTTTTGGCATCCTGCTGGGAATGCTCCTCGCGCTCCTCAAAAGACCAGCAAAGCTGGACAAGGGAATCAAATTCACGTCGAAATACATCCTGCAATATTCCATCATCCTATTGGGATTTGAAATGAACCTCTTTAATGTAATCAAGGTTGGTGGGCAGTCGCTTTTGGTGATGCTGTTTACGCTTACCGCATCCTTTGTCACCGCTTACTTTGTCGGGAAGGCAATGAAGATCGACAGCAATACCACGACCCTCATCGGCGTGGGAACATCCATCTGCGGCGGCTCGGCCATCGCTGCCACAGCCCCTGTCATAAGAGCGGAGGACGAAGACGTGGCGCAGGCGATTTCAACGATATTCCTCTTTAATATCATCGCAGTATTCATCTTCCCGCCGCTCGGCCATCTGCTGGGATTGAGCGATACCGGGTTCGGCATGTGGGCGGGAACTGCCATCAACGATACTTCGTCAGTCGTGGCGGCAGGCGCTTCGTGGAGCAGCAGCGCAGGAAATAATACCGCGCTGGCATTCGCCACGATTGTCAAGCTGACGAGAACGCTCATGATCGTTCCGATTACGCTGGTCCTTGCCATTTATACCGCCAGGAAAATCTCACGGGCGCAGTCCCTGGGAAGCGATGGTGCGGATAACAATTTCAGCTTTGTCAAGGTGTTCCCTTGGTTTGTGCTGGGTTTCGTTCTGACTGCCATCCTCAATACGTTCCTGCCGATTCCCGCTTCGGTTTCGGAAACGCTCGTTGCTATCGGCAAGTTCATGATCATCATGGCGATGACTGCCATCGGCCTTAACACCAATTTAAAAAAGCTCCTGACCAATGGCTTGAAGCCGATCTGCCTGGGGCTTTGCTGCTGGTTTGTCGTAGCCGTCGTTTCGCTGATCGTGCAGCACTTTATCGGGATGATATGAGGAAAATTCGTAAACAGCAAACACAACACCAACAAAAAGTTTTGCTTTACTGCTTTTTCATTCACACGGGAAAGGATCAGCCAATCATGAATCTAAACAAATACATCGACCATACCTTATTAAAAGCTGACGCAACGGAAGCACAGATCATCCAGTTATGCCAAGAAGCGGTGCGATATGATTTTTATGCCGTATGCGTAAACGGCTGTTATGTCCCGCTAGCGGCAAAGCATCTCCGCAGAAGCGATGTAAAAATTGCCGCTGTGGCCGGATTTCCCCTGGGAGCAATGCCGCCGCAAGCAAAAGCTTTTGAAGCCCGCAACGCCATTGAGAATGGAGCAAACGAAATCGACATGGTAATCAACATCGGCGCGCTCAAGGATGGCCGGTACGATGAGGTTCTTGCCGAGCTGTCGCAATTAGCGGAGCTATGCCACAGCCACGACGCTACGCTAAAGGTCATTTTGGAAACATGCCTTTTAACAAAGAAAGAAATCAGGAAGGCATGCGAGCTATGTGTAAAAGCGAACGCTGACTTTGTCAAAACCTCTACTGGATTCGATGCGGGCGGCGCTACCGTCGAGGACATTACGCTGATGAAAAAAACGGTATCCGGCAAAGCAAAAATCAAAGCTTCCGGCGGAATACGGACTCTGCAAGACGCCTTAAGGTTCATCGATGCAGGGGCAGACAGGCTGGGCTGCAGCGCAGGGGCTGCCATCATGGAAGAAGCCCTAAAATAATGCGCTTGCATTCCGCAGCAAACAGAATTAGCCTGTCTGCCTGCCGCCAACGCAAGCACAGGATCAGCCCGGCGCAAAGCGTCCAAATCTTCCGGGCAAATCCCTTATTCTCCACAAAACGCATCGAATACGAGTCCTTCTTTATGCAAAACGCCTCAATGGGCGTTTTCGTCCCCATTAAGGCGCATTCTTATTTCACATAGCCGAAGCGGCTTCCTTTGCTAAAGAAGCATTTTTTTTACTTTTTCATTTGCCCGTCGCTGATTTTCTATCTTCACCGCCAAGGCTGTTCCCGAATCGCCTGTGCCTTATAGCCTTACCCTTCCGTACCCAATATAAGCTTACCGTTTCACAACACGAAAACCAAGCACAGTCTGCCCTTTGCATGGCTTGCCTTCTACAGAAGCGCCGCAACATGGCCCAAAGTCCGCACCAGTTGCGAAACATAGCTCATCTCGTTATCATACCAAGCCACGACCTGCACCTCGAAAACGCCGGTCCCGCTTCTTTCCACGAAGGTCTGGGTCGCATCAAACAGAGATCCGTAGCTCATGCCGATTACATCGCTGGATACGATATATTCCTCATTATATCCAAAGGATTCACTAGCGGCGGCTTTCATCGCATTGTTGACGCCTTCCAGCGTAACCGTTTCGGTGGAGTCCTTCAGCACAGCCGTCAAAATCGTCGTAGAGCCTGTCGGCACTGGCACTCTCTGCGCAGAGCCGGAAAGCTTGCCCGCCAGCTCAGGAAGGACGAGCCCAATCGCCTTGGCTGCGCCCGTGCTGTTCGGCACGATATTGATTGCGCCTGCCCTTGCCCTTCTGAAATCATTCTTCTTGTGCGGTCCGTCCAGGATCATCTGATCGCCCGTATAAGCATGGATCGTCGTCATGAATCCCGTTCGCACCTCCCGGTAATCATTGAGCGCTTTCGCCATCGGCGCCAGACAATTCGTCGTACAGGACGCAGCGGAAATGATATTGTCATCCTTCGTCAAAACACCCTCGTTCACGCCGTAAACGATGGTCGGCAAATCGTCGCCCGCAGGTGCGGAAATAAGCACTTTTTTTGCGCCTGCCTCAATATGCGCGCCAGCTTTTTCCTTCGAGGCAAAAAATCCCGTGCATTCCAGCACAATATCTACATCAAGCGCTTTCCATGGCAACTTTGCCGGATCAGATTCTTTATAGATCTTGATCGCTTGGCCATCCACGATGATATGCTCTTCATCATGGCCAACTTCATGATCGAACATTCCCTGCACGCTATCATGCTTCAACAGATACGATAACATTTCAGTCGTGGTTAAATCGTTGATCGCGACGATTTCAAAGCGTGCATCGCCAAACATCTTTCTGAATGAAAGCCTTCCTATTCTTCCAAATCCATTGATCGCAATTTTTGCCATTCTTTTGTTCCTCCTGCAATTTTATATTTATTTTACCGCCTTTCCCATCCTTTTCCGATGAGCAAGGAAGCCATATACACGCCTGCGCTTGCCACAACCCCGCAGATTGCCATCGATTTGCAAGCGCCATCGTTTGCGCCTTATTTTGCAAACGCCATAAATACTCAAGCTTTACCCGTTTTGCAAAGGCGGCAAACCTGAACCCGCCCTGAAAATACGGCAAGCCCCGCCCACGCTCCGCAATGCGGTAAGTTTCTCCCATGCTCTGCGAAGCTTCACTCGTTTTATGGATGCGGCAAAGCTCCCCCAGATTTGCAAAGCCTGCAAGCCTAAGCTCCGCCCAAAACCGCTTTCGTTCCACGGGTACGCAAACCCTCGCCCGTTTTGCAGAAATGGCGAAACCCGCCTAAACCTGCAAACGGTCCGCCCCGCTTCCGCCTTGCAATGTCTTCTCGCAATTCCTTCAAAAAACGCAGCTATATTTAGTATGAACCGTCAAAATAAAAGAAATACATATTTTCTGCACGGCAGCCATTGCCCCGTTGCCGCGGCGGCTTCCCCGCTATGATGATACGCAAACCTGCGCAAAGCCGCAAGCCACCTGCGCAAAATCCGAAAACTCCTGCCGCAACACACCGCAAGGCATATTCACCGCCGCTTTTACGCATACGGCCGCATACCCCAATCCTAACAGATCCGGGGAAGGCCCTCGCCATACAATACATCAAAACGCCTGGTTGCGCCGAGCCTCGTCGTAAGATATGCACCGCTGCCGCTTTTGATCCGCCCGATTATGGCCGCATCCTTTCCATGCTCCGTCCCCCGCATCGCCGCCAGGGCAATCTCTGCATCTTCACCAGAAACCACAGCGATCATCTTTCCCTCATTGCCCATATAAAGAGGATCAAGACCCAGAATATCAGAAAAGCCCCGCACCTCGTCGAGAACCGGAATAGATTCTTCGTCCACTTCAACCATGCAGCCAGAGCTATCGGCGATTTCATTCAGCACAGTGCCAAGGCCGCCCCTCGTCACATCCCGCATCGCCCTGACGCAGACCTTTTCGGCAAAGAGTCCTTCCACCACATCGCTCAGCGCTGCGCAATCGCTTTTGATATTGTTTTCGATTTCCATCCGATGGCTGAGAATGCAGGCATGGTGATCGCCCAGGTTTCCCGATACGAGGATCGCATCGCCCGGCCGGCAATTCCCGCTGCTGACGTTCCGCTCCTGTGGAATCTCCCCAATTCCGGTCGTGTTGACATAAAGCCCGCCATTTCCTTCCACCACCTTGGTATCTCCCGCAACGACCATAACGCCAGCCTGTTTTGCCTGCTTTGCCATGGAAGAAACGATTCGATCCAGCAAATCGATCGAAAGGCCTTCCTCCAAAATAAACCCGCAGGTGATGTATTTCGGGACAGCCCCCATCATCAACAGGTCGTTGACCGTACCGCAGACACACAGCTTGCCGATATCGCCGCCTTTGAACACCAGCGGCGTCACGACAAAGGAATCCGTGCTGCATGCGATCTTGCCATTCACTTGCAGTACAGCGGCGTCCTCCATTTTATCTAAAATGTGATTGTTAAAATGCTTTCCAAATATATCGCTCATGAGCTGCGCCGAGGATTTTCCGCCGCTGCCATGCGCCATTGTGATCTTCATGCTATCTGCTCTCCCAATGCTTTCGTGGTTCGCTCAATATTCGTTCAATGTTTGCCCGATATCCGCTCCAAGTTCCTTCGATAACCGATATCCCTCCGCCTTCCGCCCGATGCGCTTTCCGGCTTCCAGCGTTAATTCTCTGCTGCCCATTCGATGATTTTCCATCATCCGCCCGATGCACCCTATCGATGCATTCCCAGCAGCCGCCCAGGACATTTCCGTTCTTTTTCTGCAATGCGATTTTTATATTTCCGATGCCCGGTTCATGCAAGCGCGCATGCTTTCGATCAAGGCGCTGCGGAAACCGTTTTTCTCCAGCACCTTGACTGCTTCTATCGTAGTACCTTTCGGCGAGCAAACCATATCCTTTAAATCAGCCGGATGCTTTCCCGTCTCCAGCACCATGCGCGCGCTGCCCAGCACTGCTTGTGCAGCGAACCGGTACGCTTTCTCCCGCATAAATCCGCCTAGGACAGCGGCATCCGCCATGGCCTCGATCATCATAAACACATACGCAGGCGCACTGCCGCTTACGGCCGTTACTGCATCCATCAGATCCTCGCCCACGATTTCACACATCCCAATGCCGTTGAAAATTTTCCGCACGATTTCCAGTTCATCACCGGACACATACGCATTTCCGCAAATCGCAGTCATTCCCGCCCCGATCTGCGCAGGCGTATTCGAAATGCTCCTGACGATTTTCACGCGCTTTTCAAATTCTTCCCGCAGCCATTTCAGCGTCTTGCCCGGCGCTAACGTGATGACGATATGCTCCTGCGTTACGGAGCTTCTGATTTCATCGATCACATGATTGTAATGCTGGGGCTTGATCGCCAACACAATGAGATCAACCTGCCTAGCTAACTCCGCATCGGAATCCAGGATATTGATATTGTATTTTTCCCTGATTCCCGCCGCTGCATCTGCATCGATATCCACGCCATAAATATCAGAAGGCGCAAACACGCCCTTATGAAGAACCCCGTGTATGATCGCCGACGCCATATTGCCGCCGCACCCGATAAACCCAATTTTCATATCCAATTCCTCCTCAGATAAATTTTAAAGCATTTCCATTTTCTATTATTCTTCTGCCAAGCTTTCATGCTGATAAAACGGCTATCCTTTCCGTACATCCGCCTAAATAGATTCCGTGGCCTCAGCACATCCGCCGCCTGGACGCAATGCGGGCATTTTGCAAAACGCCCTCACGCCTGCACATTCCTATACCAAATCCCGCAAGCGCCCTCCGCCGATACCATGCACGGCCCAAAAGGAGCGAGCGGACTGCATCCTGCGCCAAACATCGGACATTGATCCGGGCTAAGCCTGCCCACGATCACATCGCTGCACCGGCATTCCGGCGGCAATTCCATATCCTCATAGAGATTCCGGCTGCCGCCATCATACATTTCATAGGATTTTCGCAGGTAAAGCCCCGAACCTTCAATGATCCCAAGCCCCCGCCACATCGCAGGGCCTGGCTCAAAAACGCTTGCGATCATATCTGCCGCCTTGCGGTTTCCGTCCGCCTTCACCGCATTTTTGTAAAGGTTTTCCGTATGACCGCATCCGCCTTCGATCTGTTTTACGATCCTGTAAAGCGCCGCCAGTATGTGTTCTGCCTCAAACCCCGCCACCACGAACGGTTTCTTGTAAAGAGCCGCCAATTCGCCATAGGCGTTACTGCCTGTAATCACGCTCACATGGCCCGGACAGATAAAACCATCCACATCCTCCTGGTTCTCACAAATCCACCGCAACGCAGGAAGAGCCGTTTTTAACGCCGTCACCAGTTTGATGTTCCGAATCCCCTTCTCTGCCGCTTCCCGGATCATCAGCGCATACGCCGGAGCTGTCGTTTCAAAACCCACAGCCGCTATCACATAAGTGTCCTCCGGATTCTGGACAGCTTTTCCGATCGCTTCAAAGGGAGAGTACATGATCTGGATATCCGCCTTCCCCGACCCTTTGTTTTCCGAAAGGCTTCCCGCTGTCCCCGGTACTTTCATCATGTCCCCAAAGGTCAGCAACACATGATTTTCCTTGTTCGCATATGCGATGCACCGATCGATATATGCGGCCGGCGTCACGCAGACGGGACAGCCCGGTCCTGAAATCAGCTTTATTTTCGGGGAAATGAGGCTTCTTATGCCATTTTTGAAGATGGACGCCGTATGCGTGCCGCAGACCTCCATAAGCTTCAGCTCCCTGCCGTCATACCCTTGTAAATACTCGATCACCTGTTTTATTTCCATTGCGATATTTCTGCAGAATCTACTGCAAATCCTCCAATTCCGTAAACAAATCGATCAGCTCCTGTGCTTTGTCCTGCTCCATTACTTCGATCGCACAGCCCGCATGCACCAACACATACTGCCCTGGCTTTGGTTCTACCAACCCGATATTGACATCGACCAAGTTCCCGTTAAAATCGGCTTTCGCATTCGTTCCATTTATTTCAATTATCTTTCCCGGTATTGCAATACACATACCATCAACTCCTCTATTCCATTTTTCCGCTTTGTACGGCTTTCTTGCCGCTGTAAAATAGTTCATTTCATGCCCTGCACGAGTCTTACTATAGCAAAACGGTTCATTTCATGCTCTGCAAAACGTTTGCTTTTCCTATTTTCCTGCATGAAAAGCGCCCTGTTCCTTTTCCGCCTTACAAGCGAACCATTGCGCCGCCCGCAGGACCGCCCAGGCTTTCGCCCTGCGCCGCGCGCCGTCCTCTGTCACATATGTTTTTCTTCTATGCAATTACTCCGCCCTGCGCTGTTTTCATCATCCGGTTTCCTTGCGCTGCATGGGCTTTCCCGCTTCAATCAAAAATCATTCCGCCTGCGCCTCTTCCGGAATTTTGCAGACGTCGATCCAAGCGATCGCTTTCGAATACTTCATCAATTCCTCGCAGGTCAGTTCAATCGCGCTGTTGCTGCTGCCGCACGCCGGAAATACGGTATCAAACCGCTGCATGGACACGTCCGCATAGATATCCACCGCATCGTTTTCTACTGCAAAAGCGCACACGCCGCCTACGGCATGACCTGTATATTCCAGCACCTCTTCGGCCGTCAGCATTTTCGCTTTGAAGCCAAAAAACTTCTTGAATTTCCCGTTGTTAATTTTACTGTCTCCCGCCGTCTGAACCAATATGCATCCACCTTCGGGCTTTTTGAACGATATCGTCTTGCAAATCCTGGCAGGCTCTGTTCCCACCGCTTCCGCCGCCAGCTCTACCGTCGCGCTGGAAGTCTCAAATTCCATAATTTTATCATCGATTCCAAGCTCTTTGAAATATGCTTTTACCTTTTCGATTGCCATGCCTGCTCCTTTTCATATCATAAAACTGCCCCTGCAAAAACACCAGGGTTTCTCATGCGGGCCATCTGTGCCTTCATCCATGCACGCATACTGCACGGGGTACTCCCCTCACGAATCAACTGCACTATTATCCTGCGTTTTCAGCGAAGTATTCCTCTTCAATCAATCTGCGTTGCGATCCTGCGTCTTTAGCAAAATCGCTCCCTCGAATCATCAGCAAATGCTGTATCCCTGCACCTTTGACCGATATCAGTTTATCACGTTTTCCCTCATTCGTAAACACGCCGCCAAAAAAAGAAGGCGCCGCCTCATGCAAATTGAACAGCTTCCTCCCGGACAGGCAAGAAAAAATGAAATCTTGCCGCTTAGAAGACGCATACCATTCTCATGAGGCAGCCCCTTATCATTCTATGATCAGATTGCTTATCAAGCTAAATTTATTGATCTTGTTCGTCTTGCCTTCCTTTGCTATGCTTCATTGCAATGCCGCAGGACAGCGCAAACCCGCCCCACAAACCGACACAGCCTATGATCATCATTACGATTGCGCCTGTGCTCATCACGCCACCTCCTTGTGTGCGATCTTATTCAGATCCTGGTAGCCATCCTTGCCCTTCATGAAGTTCAGGATGATTCCTGCGATAACGACAAATGCGATCATGCCCCAGCCAAATACTGCGACATCCCTGGCAAGATAACCGCCGTATCCATCCCTGATAAAGCCGATTGTATTCAGCACGATCATCACGCCCAGCACGATGACCGTGACGATTTTAAGCGCATAGAGCCACCATTTGCCAATGCTGAAATTAGAAAACCGATTGGCCTCCTGGCGCAGCTTTTCCAGCGGGAAAAACCAGCCGACCAGGATAACTTCGATCAACCCGCAAGCCACGATACCGATATTGTTGACGAACGCATCCACGATATCCAGGATATTCAGCCCTGCGCCTGTGATGAACAAGAGGCTGAGGAAGAAAGAAGGCACTACGACGACGGTCGTCGCCTTCGTGTGGTTCATGTTGAATTTATCATGCATTCCTGAAATAACTGCCTGTAAAATCGAGACGAGCGAGGTCAGTCCTGCGGTAAAAAGCGCACCGAAGAAACAGATCCCAAATAACGCATTCAAAGCAGGAAGCGAACTGATCGCTGTCGGGAAGGTCATGAAGGCAAGTCCCACACCGCTGGCCGCAACCTCGGCAACCTCAGCGCCCTGCTGGTTTGCCATATAACCTACGATGCTGAATACGCCGATCGCCGCAAACAGTTCAAATCCATGATTTGCAGTCGCCGTAATAAACGCACTATTGACCACATCCGTCTTTTTCGGAAGGTAGCTGGAATACGACACCATAATCGCAAATGCAATCGAAAGGCTGAAGAAGATCTGCCCGTAAGCGGCCACCCATACACCAGGCTCCTTGAGCGCTTCCCAATCAGGTTTAAACATATATTCCAAGCCATCCACCGCACCCGGAAGCGTAATGCCCCGGACAACCAGGATGACGATCAGCACAAGCAGGATCGGCAGGCAAATCCTGCACGCAACCTCAACGCCCTTGCTGATGCCCTTATACATGATAAAGGCTACGATCACCCAGATCAGGATAAACGGCACGACTAAGTTTCCTTCGATCCCGCCGAAATTTAACGCACTGTCGGTAACGCCTAGAAATTCCACGAAAAACGCAGAAGCATCGCTTCCCCATGCCTCGGTAACGGAAAACCCGATATAGGACACGGTCCATACGACGATTGCGAAATAATATGTCGAAATGACAAAAGCGCACATTACCTGAAACCAGCCCAAAACCTCGAATTTCTTATTCATCCTTGCCAGCGCTACCGGCGCGCCGCCCCTGTACGTTTTTCCCATCGTATATTCAAGAATAAGGATCGGAATACCGGCTGTAATGATTGCAAAGAAATATGGCAGCAAAAATGCGCCGCCTCCGTTCGTTCCGGCAATGTATGGGAATCTCCATAAATTGCCCAGGCCTACTGCCGAACCGATCGCAGCCAGCAGAAAGCCTAACTTGTTGTTCCATTGGTCTCTCAAATTAATTCACTCTCCTCAAAAAAATAACAGATGATAGAATCATCACACAAATTGTCTTCATTATATAATTTTTCCATAAGCATGTCAACAAAAGCGGGTCAACAAGTTATCAGTTTTTTCATTGCCGGCGTTACGTTTACAAACCTCCGCTGCCACAGCTTTCATTCTCATCTCTTTACTTACCAAGGCGCAAAAAAACGGCTCATTCGGCATGAAGCGTTTCAACCGTTTCCTCATTTGCCCCGGTTATCCCTTTCTCCATGTCCTTTCACAGCATATATGGTGCTTGCTGCCCGCCCTGGCCTGCACCAGGTTCATCTGATAACCTGAAAAAACAGCGGCGGCCTGATCTGGCATCCCATCCCTCGCATTCATTTTATCAAAGAAAAGAAAAGCGCATGGCAATGAAATTATAAAATACGATTGTGCCCGAATCATGCAATTTGCTAAGCTGGCAGGGAAAAAGGCATTTCCATCTTTTTAGGCTTCGAGGAAAATGTTTTTCACGCCCATTTTTCCACCGCCCTGCGACACACACACGCCTGCCCGGGGACATAAAAATCGCCTTCCCCTTAAAAACAAAACCGTGCTTCCGCAGGACACACGAACCCTGCCGCCCCCAAAAACATTTCAAAAAAATCGGCAAAAGATTTGTGCAAAACCGCAAAAAGCCATATAATATACTTATTGCTTTATATTTGGGCAACCGAAAGACGGCCGGAGGCACAGGGAAACAGGCAAAGACGAAAGGAAGCGGGAGGAAAGAGGAAATGCACGAATATCCGATTACACAGCAAATCATAAAAATCGCCAGCAAGCATTGCGAAGAATCGGGCGGCGCTAAGGTTTCCAAAATCAACCTGGTAATCGGGGACTATTCCGGCTACGTCGGAAGCTCCGTCCAGATGTACTTTGACATCATTGCGGAAGGCACGATATGCGAGGGCGCAGAGGTAAGCATCCGGCATATAAAGCCCAAGCTGCGATGCGCAGACTGCGGCGCACTTTTTGAAAAACAGCTTCTTTCCTTTACCTGCCCTGAATGCGGCGGACAAGGCGGTCCGACCGACATCGGCAAAGAATTTTACATCGAAAGCATCGAAATCGAGGCATAGTGCGGAGGCAGACAAACATCTGGCAATCAGGCGGCCAAATGACACAGAACCGCAGGCAAATGAATTTCTTCCAGCCTGCGGGTATACCCGCAAACGGCATAAATCAGGCAAATTTTAATGGATCTTACGGAGGTACAATATGCATGACATCAAAAAAATAGACGTAATGGAAGGCGTCCTGGATGAAAACGACCACATCGCAGAACACGTCAGAACGCACATGACCCGCCACGGCGTCCTGGTCGTAAACGAAATGGGCGCGCCCGGAGCAGGCAAAACGACCACGCTGAAAAACATCACCCGCCATCTCGACGCCAAGCCCTACGTAATCGAAGGCGACATCGAATCAGACATCGACACGAAAAACCTCAACGAGCTTGGAATTGAAACGCACCAAATCAACACCCACGGCGCATGCCACCTGGATGCGCCCTTGATCGAGCATATGACCGGGCATATCGCTTTCGGAGAACCGGGCGTCCTTTTCATCGAAAATATCGGAAACCTGGTATGCCCTGCCGAATTCAGCATCGGGGAGCATATCATGATGCTGGTTTGCACCGTGACCGAAGGCAGCGACAAGCCCTACAAATACCCGCTTGCCTTTGAAAAAGCAGACATCATCTTGCTGAATAAGGTGGATCTGATTCCATACCTGGACTTTGACGAGGAATTTTTCATGAAGGGCATCCGAGCTTTGAACAAAGACGTCCCGGTCTTCAAGGTTTCCGGCAAAACAGGCGAAGGCTTCGAGGAGGTAGCGCAGTGGCTGCAAAGCAAAGCGAACGAATTAAGCTATGGGGAATAGTCCAAGGCGTCGGTTTCCGGCCTTACGTCGCTAAAACGGCGGCCGCCTTTCAAATGAAAGGGCAAGTGTTGAATATAGGAGGATTGGTGGAAATCACTGTAACCGATACGGCAGAGCGGGTTTCCGCCTTTTTGCATGCGCTGATCGAAAACAAGCCCGCACCGTCAGAAATCGTCCACATCAAGCGCGAACCCATCGAATACCAGCACTTCGATGCTTTTACCATCATCAAAAGCGCAGGCGGCGATGATGAAACAGCGATGATACCGGCCGACCTTTCCATCTGCCCCAGCTGCCTGGAAGAGCTTTATGACAAAAACAATCCGCGGTATCAGCATCCTTTTATCAGCTGCATGGTCTGCGGCCCGCGGTACACCATCATAGATAAAATTCCTTACGATCGGGAAAACACCTCCATGGCGGAGTTTCCGATGTGCGATTTCTGTAACGGCGAATACACGGAGCTTTCCGACAGGCGTTACCATGCCCAGACCATCTCCTGCCACGATTGCGGACCTGTACTTTTATGGAAAGGCGCAGATGGCGGAACAAATCTGGGAACTGCGGCACAAACGGGAAAAGGCGCTGGACGAACTATCCAGGGCTTCACGAAACAAACCGGGAATGCCGCCAGCCAGATCAATTCAAATTACTTGGAACAGTCCGAATCTCTCAAAGCACAAGCAAAACCCACTGCCCAGCAAACCGAAACTTCCGACAGCCAAGTCAATTTGGACTGTATGGCGCAGGCTGGGAATACCGCCACGCAAACCGTCACCATACCGAATGGCTGCTCTGCCCCTATAAATACCATAATTCCACACGCTGCACCAAACGATGCTGCGCTTACAGACACCCCGGTTTCAGAATCGGCGGTTGCGGATGCTGCGATTTTGGATACTGCCGCAAACATCCTCCAAAACGGAGGCGTGCTTCTCTTTAAAAGCGCCGGCGGCTACAACCTCGTCGCAAACCCATTCAACCAACAATCCGTTACGGCTTTACGCACCATCAAAAATCGCGAAGAAAAGCCCTTTGCCGTCATGTTCCGGAATCTTGCGCAGATACGAAGGTTCTGTTTGGTCAATGCAGTCGAGGAAAAACTTCTGGTGTCCTCGGCGCGCCCCATCCTATTACTGGAACACCGGTTTGGCGCAGATACAGCTTATGCGCAGAACACAAGCGTCAATCACCTCAGCCAAAACCCAGAACACCAGCCAAACGAAAATCCGGAATGCTGGCCAAATCAAAACGCAGAATGCCAGCCGGACCAACAGGCGAAGCGCCGCTTAAACCGTTTTTGTCATACTGGCAGTTCAAATTACAGTGGCCTAGATGCCAATGATAACAATCCTGCATCTATCGCAGGCGCCAACAGCAACAATCCTGCATACAGCCCGAATGCCGCTAACAACGAAAATGCAAGCGAAAAACCGATAAACGCCGGCTGCACTGCCAGCCTCGGCCTAACAGAGCTTCGCAAAAGCCGTTTCATCGGCTCTTTTCTGCCGAGCTTTGCCGCGCAGTACCTCTTGCTCGACCGCATCAGCCCGCTCATCTTTACCAGCGCCAACCTTTCCGGCCTGCCGATGATAAAAGACGATGCGGAAGCCTTTTCTTTGCTTGAAAAAAATCCGCAGATAAGCGGCATTCTCTACAACAAGCGGAAAATCCGCATCCGTATCGATGATTCAGTCGTGCGCGTCATAGACGGACAGCCGCAGATGATAAGGCGTTCCAAAGGATATTCGCCTGTTCCCCTTTATGTCAATATAAACGCTGCGGCAAGCGACAACCACTCAGGCGAAAATAACACCCGTCCAGATAAAGGCGGTATCCGCCCAAACGCAGGCAACACTTGCCCAGACGCAAACGACGTCCGCCCAAACGCAAACAACGCTTGCCCAGACACAAACGACGTCTACCCAGACGCAAGCAACGCTTACTTGGGTACAAATGCCGCTTACCCGAATGCAATGCCCGCCGACCCAGGCACTGACGGCATTCCTTCAAATATAAATACCGATCGTTCAAATAAAGGCAATACCAACCCGGATATAAAAAACGCCAGCCCAGATACAAATGCCTGCAAAAACGCCCAATCTACGCAGTTACTGCAAATTTTCGCCGCTGGCAGCCAGCTTAAAAATTCCTTTGCCCTTACGAAAGGAAATTTCGTATACATGAGCCAGTTTTTCGGCGATATGGACACTTTGGAAAACCAGCAGGTTTATGAAAAGAACACCCAGCGGCTGAAATCCCTGTTTCGCATTACGCCACAGGCAGTCGCTTGCGATATGCACCCGCTGTACTTCACGACGCAATTTGCGGAAAGATATGCCGCAGAAAACAACCTGCCTTTGATAAAGATCCAGCATCACCATGCGCACATAGCCTCTGTCATGGCGGAAAACAATCTACAGGGAAAAGTGATCGGGATAAGCTTTGACGGTACAGGCTATGGAACAGATGGAAACATCTGGGGCGGGGAATTCTTTCTCTGTGAAGGGGCAGAGATGCAACGCATCGCACATTTACAATACGTCGATATGATCGGCGGCGATTCTTCCGTAAAGGATGCAGTGCGGTCGGCGCTAAGCTATATTCATGCGCATGATAAAGCAAATCTTGCTGCTTCCATCGCCCCTGCAAAAAGCGCAGACGAAAACAACCCTGGATTTACCGTTCATGCCGCCGCTTTCCATGATGGCGGAAATCTTTACGAAATCGAGCGTTCCCGCCAGGACATGAAAAACGCCCAGTCCGAATGCCTCATGGGAGACGAAAGTTCCGCCAAAAACAAAATACCTGTCAATTCCAAGTGTTCCGTTCATGCCGCCGCTTTCCATGGTTACAGAAAACCAAACGGAGACGGCAAATCCGCTAAAGACGAAAGCCAGCAGATCGCAATAGACATCCCGGACATCATCGCATTTGGCAGAAAACGCCTCCTCGGACTGCCCGCAGCACAACTCGTCATGCCCGCACTGGAAGCGAAAATAAACACGGTAAGAAGCTCCAGTATGGGGCGGCTGTTCGATGCCGTTTCTGCACTTTTGCAGATAAAAGATTATAACAGTTATGAAGGGCAGTGCGCAATCATGCTGGAGGATGCCGCCGCCTTTGCACAGAAATATCCCGGAAAAAAAGAAAACTGCGACCTTGCGTTAGCCTTCCACCATCGAATCATCGACATGATCGTATCGCAGTGCCAAACCGCTAGAAGAAAATACCGCACCAGCCAAGTCGCCCTGTCCGGGGGGACGTTCCAGAACAAAATCCTCATGGAAGGCGTGCTGGAAAGGCTGCGCGCCGATGCGTTCCAGCCTTATTACAATATCTCCGTTAGCCCCAATGACGGCGGGATTGCGCTGGGACAAGCTTACATCGCCATGCATCGCACGATGTTCTAATTCAAATAAAAAACGAACAGGCGCTTTCTGCACCAGATAAAACGCAGGCAAGCAATGGGTGTCACTGCCACTTTCAAAATCGATATTTCACCGTTTTACGCTTCAACAATCACCTAAACGGTGAAACAACAGAAAAAATAAAACAGTATCGCCAAGCTTGTTAACCTGCCACGCCTTCTTGCTTACGATTTTTCACCGTTTTAACACAAATCCAAAAGGGAAACGGTGAAAAAGAATCAGAAATATGGCGTACTGATACCAAATTCAACAGATTCAAATACCTATAACAAACAAATGGATGACAAGCTTCACCGTTTTGCAGTTCAAAACCAGATAAAACGGTGAAATACACTTGATGAAACGCTCATTATGGATATCTGCTCAATATTACCTGTGTTTCCCCAATCGATATTTCAACATTTTACACGTCAACAACAACCAAAAACGGCAGCCGAAAATCCTTACGGATTTCCGGCTGCCGCCTTTCTCCCTGTTTGGCTTGGACATACGCCTGCGGATCTGCACAGTTTCACGCATCAGTGCAGCTCTGCAACTTTCCGTATCAGCAAAATTCACATACCGCATTATCACGCTTTAGCAACGCTTGCACAATGGAGCAGTTTCGCTGCACGATGCCAACTTCGCTCGCTAGCTCAAGCCCTCTGCTTCGCTACACCAAGCCCTCTTTACTGCACAACACCAGCCCCGCTGCATGATGTCAATTCCGCACACCAAAGCAAACCCGCTGTCTTATGTCAATTGTATCAGCATCGCTACACTATATCAATCCCGCTGTCTCGTGCCAGTCGCGCTACAGTCCTACAGCAGCGCCGTATCCCTTGCCGCCAATTCCTTATACTTGTAGTATTTTTCCTTTGCCTCGTCTTCTGTCATGGCAAACAGCTTATCGGCAATGTCAGGAAATTCCTTCGCCAGCGACGAATACCTGATCTGATCCATGATGAAATCCCTAAAGCTTGCAGTCGGTTCTTTGGAATCCAGCGTAAACGGATTCTTGCCTTTCGCTTTCAGCTCAGGATTGTAACGGTACAGATGCCAATAACCTGACTCTACAGCGTCCTTGATATTTTCCTGCGATTTGCCCATGCCCTTTTTCAGGCCGTGGTTGATGCAAGGCGCATAAGCGATAATCAGCGATGGACCGTCATAACGCTCTGCCTCGATCATCGCCTTCATCAGCTGATTTTTGTCCGCGCCCATGCCGACCTGTGCGACATAGACATAGCCATAAGACATCGCCATCAAGCCCAGATCCTTCTTCTTGATCCGCTTGCCGGAAGCGGCGAACTTGGCAATCGCTGCCGCAGGCGTAGCCTTTGACGCCTGGCCGCCCGTATTGGAATACACTTCCGTATCGAATACCAGGATATTGATATTTTCGCCGGACGCCAATACGTGGTCAAGACCGCCGTAGCCGATATCATATGCCCAGCCATCGCCACCGAGCGCCCAGATCGATTTCTTAACGAGATAATCCTTCAGCTCGAGGATTCTATCGCAGAGCATATTGACGACTGCATCGGTCGTATTCAATTCCTGGATCGCTGCTACGACCTTATCACTCTTGGCCCTGCTTTCCCTGCCGTCGTCTTTATATTCCAGCCATTCTTCCATGGCTTCCTTTAAGTTCTCATCAACGTCGAGTTCCAGAAGCGCCTTCATGTTATGCTCGATCTTCTCTCGCATCTGCTTTGCGGCGAGCAGCATTCCATAACCGTATTCCGCATTGTCTTCAAACAGCGAGTTCGCCCATGCCGGTCCTCTGCCGTCCTCATCCTTGCAGTATGGCATGGACGGCGCTGATGCGCCCCAAATGGATGAGCATCCCGTCGCATTGGCGATGAGCATCCTGTCTCCAAAGAGCTGTGTCGCCAGCTTGATATACGGTGTCTCGCCGCATCCTGCGCAAGCGCCGGAAAATTCGATGTACGGTTTCGCGAACTGGCTTCCTTTTACCGTCGCCACATCCGCCCGGTCAGTCTTCCTTGGCAGTTCAATGCCGTATTCCCAGTTTTCGCTTTCGCAGACAACCTGTGCATAAGGCTTCATCACGAGAGCCTTTTCCTTTGCTGGGCAAATATCCGCACAATTTCCGCATCCCAGGCAATCGAGCGCTGAAACCTGCATCCTGTATTGCAAGCCTTCCATACCCTTTCCGCTGGCTTTGATCGTTACGAAGCCTTCCGGTGCATTTGCTTTTTCTTCCTCATCCAGAAGCATCGGCCTGATTGCCGCATGCGGACATACGAAGGAACACTGGTTACACTGAATGCATTTATCAGGCTGCCACTGCGGCAGATACACGCCAACACCGCGTTTTTCGTATGCAGCCGTTCCCGATGGGAACGTACCGTCCTCAATGCCGTCAAATGCGCTGACAGGAAGATCGTCGCCTTCCTGGCTGTTCATCGGAATCAAGATCTCCTCGATAAACTCAGGAACGTCCTCAAATTTCCATTTCGGATCTTCTGCTTCAGCCCATTCCGCTGGAATCTCGATTTTCCTGATGGCCTTGATGCCCTGGTCAACAGCCGCACAGTTCATGTCTACGATGTTCTGTCCCTTTTTCTTATATGCTTTGTCGATTCCTTCTTTCAGGTATTCAACCGCATCGTCGATCGGAATAACATCCGTCAGTTTAAAGAATGCAGCCTGCATGATCATGTTGATCCTGCTGCCAAGACCGATATCTTCTGCGATCTTCCATGCGTCGATCACGTAGAAATTGATGTTTTTCTTCGCCAAATCCCGCTTCACCTTTGCCGGAAGCATATCGCCGATTTCTTCGTCATTCCACAGGCAGTTCAACAGGAATGTGCCGCCCTTTTTCAGGTCTTTCAGCATATCATACTGCCTGATATAAGCCTGGTTGTGGCACGCCACGAAATCCGCCTGGTTGATCAGGTATGTAGACTGGATCGGATGCTCGCCGAACCGCAGGTGGGAAATCGTAACGCCGCCCGACTTCTTGGAGTCATAAGCGAAATACCCCTGTGCGTACAGATCCGTCTTATCACCGATGATTTTGATGGCCGTCTTGTTCGCGCCTACCGTACCATCAGAACCAAGACCCCAGAACTTACACTTGATCGTGCCTTCCGGTTCCCTGGCAATACCTTCCGTATATGGCAGGGAATGTCCGGTCACGTCGTCTTCGATCCCGATGGTGAAATTGTTCTTCGGTTTCTTATGGTAAAGGTTATCGTAAATCGCATGAACCATGCCCGGCATCAGGTCTTTTGAACCCAGCCCGTACCGTCCGCCGTAGACCTCAGGCGCATTTCTTTCCCCGTAGAGCATCGTCTTCACATCCTGGTAAAGCGGCTCGCCGAGCGCACCCGGTTCTTTCGTCCTGTCTAAAACGGCAATCCGCTCAACCGTCCTCGGCAGTACGTCCATGAAATATTCTTTTACGAACGGCCTGTAAAGCCTTACCTTGATCAGGCCGACCCTGTGGCCTTCCGCCACCATCTTATTCATCGTTTCCTCGATGGTTTCACAAGCAGATCCCATCGCCACGATCACGTTCTCCGCATCAGGCGCACCAACATAGTCGAATGGCTTATAACTCCTGCCCGTCAGCTCGCTGATCTTATCCATGTACTCTACGACCACCTCTGGAATCGCATCGTAAAACTTATTGGACGCTTCCCTTCCCTGGAAGAAGATATCCGGATTCTGTGCCGTACCCCTGATCACAGGATGCTCTGGATTGAGCGCCCTGTCCCTAAATTCCTGCACCGCATTCCAGTCTACCAGCTTGCGGAAATCCTCATAACTGAATACTTCGATCTTCTGGATTTCATGCGAAGTCCGGAATCCGTCGAAGAAATGCAGGAACGGAATCCTGCCCTTAATCGCGGAAAGGTGCGCAATGCCGCCCAAGTCCATAACCTCCTGCACGGAGCTTGATGCCAGCATGGCAAAGCCCGTCTGCCTGCAGGCCATCACGTCGGAGTGGTCGCCGAATATGCAGAGCGCATGTGTGGACACGCTCCTGGCGGCAACATGAAACACGCCCGGGAGCAGTTCTCCTGCGATTTTGTACATATTCGGAATCATCAGCAGCAAGCCCTGTGATGCTGTATATGTAGTAGAAAGCGCACCAGCGGCCAGCGATCCGTGAACAGCGCCAGCCGCCCCAGCCTCCGACTGCATTTCAGCGACCTTGACCGTCTGTCCAAAGATATTTTTTCTTCCGTAGGCCGCCCATTCATCAACCACTTCTGCCATGGTTGATGACGGCGTGATCGGATAAATAGATGCAACATCAGTAAAGGCGTATGAAACGTGTGCCGCAGCAGTATTCCCGTCCATTGTTTTCATTCGTCTTTGTGTCATGATTTCCTCCATATTAATTAAACAAATTCTCCAGCTCCTTTCAGAGCCAATGGGAGTTCAAAATGCCGTCCATATCTGCATATGGCAGTCATTCTCCCGCGTTATGTACGAAAAAAAGTACAACGCATTTCTATATACTTTACCTTAATAAACCACCTTTGTCAACCGTGTACGAATAATTATACAAAATGCATGAAAAAACATACAAACCATTGAAATTTCAACGAATTAGTCTGTCAATTCAAAATTCTCTAACGCTTGTTATCCGATTGCTTTAATGGTACAATATAAGTCAAGATTTGCAGAATACAAGGAGCATGCCATTGAAGAAATTGAAAGGCTGGAAGCGTGAAAAGGAATTTGACACAACGACCATCGCAACCGATATGACGCAACTGCCGGAATCCGTTTCCGGGGAGACAAAAGAAACCGTCAACCGAAAGTCCCTCGGCGAAGCTGAAATCAAAATCACCGCCGGGCAAAAAACGCAGGTCTACGAGCCTCGCCCCCTGACCCCCGACGATGACATATATGAAGATATTATCGAGCAGTTTGCTTCTGCCCCGACCAAGCCGAAGTATTGGTTTGAAGAATTTGGGGATTACTGGTCTTGCAGCTGCGGCCACATCAACAAGGGGGATCATTGCAAAAGCTGCGGTCTTTCTCGCGATCTGCTGCGTTCCCTTTTCATCCTGCACAAGCCTGGCTATGCGGCGAGCAAGCTGGACAAAAAGGTAAAGCGGGCGCAGAAAAAGGTAGACCAGGAAGAGCAGCAATATTTGGAAAAGGAAAGCAGGCGCAAAGCACGGGAAGCATCGGGAGAAGATTTAACAATCGTTACGCCGATCGAACCTGCCCCTGCGCCTTGCGAGCCGATAAACGATGACGGCACACGGCAGATAGAAAGAGCGGATACCGTGCAAGCAGAAAAGGGAAACACGCAAGCGCCTGCCGAAAACCAGCGCCAAGCAAAACAAAACAACGCACTGCAAACGGAACAAAACAGCGCACAGAACGCAGAAACGGAATCTATGCGGCAGGCAACGCACGGCAGCGCACAGCAGGCGGGAAATAAAGATTTCTCGCAAATGAAAAATAACGGCACGCAGCGAGCGACGCAAAACAGCGAAGCTTTTGCTCACGATGCCAGCCAATCCGCGCCTGGGCAAATCGGCATAAAGCTAACGAGGGACGAGCCAAATCCCGATGGAAAAACTGCGCCAAGCGCACCTTTGCAAGAATCAGCAACTGCGATCGAACACAGGCAAAATGCTGGGCAAACGAACCAAAACGAAAACGCACCTTTACAAAAGGGAGAAACTGCGGCCTCCGGACAAGGTAATGCACGGAAAACCCAACAGGGCGATACAATACAGCATCCGCCTGCAAAGATTAAATTCAAGGAAATCAATGTCGCCGAAACAGCGGGCGCAGGGAAAACACCCGGAAAAAAACGGGCAGTTATCATCGCCGCCATTGCGATCTGCCTGGTTCTTGTCGGCGTCTGCGGTTATATCATCTATGCCCATATGGCCGCACCTGCGATGAAGTATGAAGATGCGCAAGAATTGCAAGCTGCTGGAAAATACCAACAGGCCATCGAAACATACGAATCGCTTGCCGATTATAAGGACTCCCAGAAAAGAATATGGCAGTGCTACATTTCCATGGGAGACGATCAATACACCGGCGGCAAATACGAAAAAGCGATCAAAACATATCAAAAAGCCTTAAAATTGAAAGAAAGCAAGAAGATTGACGAGAAGATCCGAAACTGCTACATTGCCATTGGAGACCGGCAATATGCCAATGGAGAATATGAAAACGCCTTGAAAACTTATACCGCTACCGTTTCAATGGGGGACAGCGATGAATTGCAGGAAAAAATCAACGCTGCGAAATTTGCTTACGTGAAGGTCTTCCAAGCGGACAGGAGCAGCCAGGTCGAGCAGTATATGGCTGAATTGATGGAGCTGAAATATCCAGGCATTCAGGAAATATATGATGCTTATTATGCTTGGCACGTGAAAATCGTCGCAAACACATCGGAAACCGATTACAGCACGGATATCGATACCGCAAGCCGCAAGGACACCGTGTATTTTCATGCATTAATCAGCGGCGGCGAACCGAATGAAAGCGTTGAGCTATACTATGAAATCGCATGGCCAAACGGAAGCAAACAGATCTACGGCCTCGACTCCAGGTGGCAGGACGGATCTAAAATAACGGCGCGCTTTCAATATCCGATTCCGCTCTTCGGCAAAGAAGGCAAGCTGACCTTCACGTTGTATGACAAAAATACCAACGAGGTTATGGGCAACGATTCCATCACGTTCGAGAATTAGAGAATAAAAAGCAAACTGCGAGTTTGCTTTTTATTTTCTGCAAGGGTACGGTTAACCTGCAAAACTCTGTATAAATGAAAATTTTAGCCCAATTTATACAGAGTTTCATGCGTATAATGGCATAAGCTTACGCTGAATACGCAAAAGGCAAGCTCGATGCAGCAATATTTTGAAAGAAACAGCAATCAGATATAGGGATAAACCTCATATACAGCAAATTAATTCAAACAGTAATGATGCAAGCTGATTAAGATTTAGCAAACTCTGTATAACCAAGATAAAAGTAGCCGAATATACAGAGTTTCCCACATTTCTTCCAGAAGCAAACTGCACCCTTGGCGAATGAAACACCATTATTATGGCTTCACCGTCATTCTAGTCCTGCTTCCGCCCGCTATCTGCGAGTCCACCCCCCCAGCATTTGCCTTGCGGTCCCGAATAAGCCGGGGCATCAGAAAGCCCGCAGCATCAATGCTGCGGGCCGTCCCATCCTGTCCAATGCGGGCTTCCCCCGCTATCTCGCCGCGGGGTCGTCCTCACTTATTCGATGATCTCGGTCACGACGCCGGACCCCACGGTCCTGCCGCCTTCC
>CAMNSS010000006.1 GCA_946555345.1 uncultured Eubacterium sp.
GCACAGGTTTTATTTGGTTTTGAGTGCGCGGCGGCGCGGCGCGTAGGATGCGGTGACAACAGCGAAGAGGCCACACCTGTTCCCATACCGAACACAGCAGTTAAGCTCTTCAGCGCTGATGATACCTGGCGGGGGACTGCCCGGGAAAGTAGGTCGTTGCCGCTTATTTTGGTCCTATGGTCAAGCGGTTAAGACACCGCCCTTTCACGGCGGTAACCCGGGTTCGATTCCCGGTAGGATCACCAAAAGATAGCCTGAACCAGTAAAGTGGTTCGGGTTTTTTAATTTATAAATAGATACAGGGTACTTTATTTTTGTACGGGAGCGGCATTTTCGATTTAAATATTCTGGTATGGGCGAAACCCTGCACGGGGCTGCTAAAAGGCAGTATCCTATTTTCCCCTTATTTCTTTTATCATAAAGAGAGAAAGGAGCGGAAGAAGATGGAAAAAGAAAACTTTTTGTCGGAAAACCTGAGAGCATGCCAGCAATCGCGCGGGATGTCCCTCATGGAGTTTGCGAAAGAGCTTGATATACCAAAATCAACATTGCGGGCGATATTGAAGGACGGTAATACGACTCTTGAAACTGCAATCCGCATTGCGGTGAGCATGGGAATGGGGCTGGATAGCTTGGTACACGATAGGCAGTTTTCGGACAAGCAGTTCATCTTGAAGCATCTGGAGCAGGCAGGAGACTGGTTTGTGTCCCTTCCTGAAGAAACGAGGGGGAAAATTGCAGAGTTGGTTGCGGAGCTCTGGAAGCTTATGAGTAAGTAAAATAGGGAACAGGCGTTGCGGGGCGAAGCATTATTTCCTTCGTCCCGAAACCTTCGCTGAAATGATTCCGCCGGCCACTGCTGAAACGGGGGTAGCCGTTTTCCTGTTTCCTTTATCCCTTTTGGAATAATTCGATCAATTCGCCGCTAGGCCCGGTCAAAAAAATGATTCGGATACCGCCGAAAAGTGGGGAATTGTATGGATTTTCTGTCCGGAATGTGTCAATGCCTTTTGCACGAAGCTCTTTTACCGTTTCGTCTACGTTTTCCACCGCAAAACAGAAATGTTCGCAGAGTCCGTTTCCCGCTGGCATCATTTCAGGATCGCTCGGGCAGACGAGTTCAATTGTGGTTTTTCCTTCAAACTCCATATGTAATAAGCGCTTGGAAAATCCATTTTCCAGCTCGAGAATGCCTTCTGCGCCTTTTTTGCCGCCGAACAGGGAGTAAAATTCGGCGGACTTGTTTAAATCGTTTGTGTAAAGTGCAATGTGTCCTAGATTCATAATCAGTCCTCCTCATGTAAACTTGTCTGGAAAGTCACCTGTTTGAACATTAATTATTGGGCTATTAATTGTCCTTTTGTTGTCTTATATTATCATTATACTGAATCAAGCTAGAAATTCAAGAATGTGCTTTCAGGATAGACGCAAATCAAAATGGAAGCCGGTAGCGAATCAAATGGGAAACCTGTGATGGTGACAACGATATGCGAAACGGGTTATGTATGTCCGGTAACGGTAACGGGCAAAGTGATGAGCGGTAAGTACAAGGCGGCTATTTTATGGAATTTGTATCAACGTACTTTGCGTTACGGCGGGATTGATAAAATTGTGCCGGAGGTGACAGATAAAATGCTGTCGCAGCGGTTGGAAGAAATGAAGCCGCAGGGGCTTATTCCGGAGACGGTGTACCCGATCGTTCCGCCGAAGCCGGAATATGCCCTCACTGCATTTGGCGTGAGATTGATACCTGTGCTGGATGCGATGTGCGACTGGGGCGAGCAGTATTTGGAAAAGCTGGAGCAGGGGTCGTGCAGTGGCAGGAGTTGCCAGGAAAAATAGGAAATAGGGGTTTTGCTCAAGCCCGGCGGTTAACACAGACTAATTTTTTAGGTTCAACCGGGATGTGCATAAATGCTTAGTTTTGAATATATGTATTCAGTGGGTTTCGGTAAATTTCAGTGGTTTGCCAATGTGTTTTAGCGATGGTGATTGATGCGTGTTGACTGTTGGTGGTGGTTCGACGCTGCGCATCAGCTTTCGTTTATGGAGGCTGCATGCGCTGCCTTTTGCGTACTGCCTTTTCCTTTCACCAAAACAAAACCGGCCTCCAATCATTAGATTCTTGGTCTAACTTTTAGGGACCGGATCATTATTTTGCATCAGTTTGACGGTTTCCATAGACTTTGGGATGATTTTGAATACTCCTTAATCAATCTGCATTGTGCCATTTACATTTTGATAGAGAACCTAGAGAATCCCTCGTCATGGAGTTTTAGCCAGTTTCTCGTCTCATTATGGATGTTTTAATCTCTCAGGGCCTAATTTCCCGCAGCTCTGCTGCGGGGAGCTTCATTTTAGTTTGCGCTCTCATTTTATAATTG
Organism: uncultured Eubacterium sp.; assembly: GCA_946555345.1. Lineage (GTDB taxonomy): Bacteria > Bacillota > Clostridia > Peptostreptococcales > Anaerovoracaceae > Lentihominibacter. Next base: position 2,385 of record CAMNSS010000006.1, read on the forward strand.
GCGGTTTATAAAAGCTATCCCCTCGTAATCGTCAAGTCGTTTTTGATCACTCTCTTCTCGCCGTCAAAGTATGTATATTCCGCATCTACTGTCATCATATCTTCTGCCGCAACTTCAAAGATGTCTTTGTTCAGCACCATGAAGTTTGCGATTTTTCCCGCTTCCAGTGAACCGATCTTATCCTGCAATCTCATGCGGGCCGCATTGTTGATCGTGTATCCTTTCAGCAGCTCTTCCAGGGTGTATTTTGCACCTTCCGGCTGGCGAACGCTTCCCGGGTATTTTTCCGGATTCAGCGGCAGCAGGGGATCGACCCTCGTCATTGCAGTCTGGATGCCGAAGAATGGATTTGCACGGATGGCTTCCTGATAGCTGAATACGTCGCTGGAAAACCCCAGCATTCCGCCGTTTGCCGTAAATTCACGGAAGTCATACATCGTATTCCAGCGGTCGATTCCCTGAAATTCCTGCGCAGCTTCTCCGAAGTAGCCGCCGGACCAGTGCGTGGACCAGTCGATGAACATTCCAAGCTCAGCTGCACGCTTTCTGTCATCCGGATGCGTTAATTCGCAATGAGCGCCTGTAACGTAGATCTTCCAGTCATCTCCACAGATTTTTCTGGATTCTTCCAGTGCATCGACGACATTCCTGAACGCTCCGTCACAGATGATATGCAAATGCAGGTCGAGTCCTTCTTCGTTGCAACGCGTGAAGGCTTTTACCAAGTCATCCTTATACATATTGGCTTCGCCGCAGTTTTTTCCTTCCGGGTCGTTGCGGAATGGCTCCAGGCTCAAGCAGTCGCCCAGCTCGTTTGTTCCGTCGACAAAGATTTTGATCGTGTTGATCCCCACGTGTTCCGAAGTGTATTTTTCTTTCCAGTCTTTTGCTACTGCGATGGCATCTTCCAGGTCATTGATTGTCCCGCATATGGAAGTCCCTTCATAGTACATTCCCAGTTTTCCTGCCCTGTCCAGCTCATAGAACATCTTCATGGACTCTTCGCCTTCCGTAAATCCGTCCATCATGCCGGTAACGCCGTGCGCCTTGAAGAAATCCAGCAAAGGCTTGGTCATTTCTTCATCCGCATTTTCAGGCGGATACCAGCCGATTGCATCGTAAATGCCGTGGTCTCCTTCTGGGCCTGATTCTTTGCACCATCCCGTGTATTCGCCATTTTCATCCTTTACAAATTCAGAGAAGCCCAGAGGGGAATCTGCCTGCGGTACTCCGTTTTCATCCTTCAGCATTTCAAGTGCCATTGAGTTGTACCAGCATGCATGGTCAGTAAAGTCCTGGATTCTTGCCGGTCTGTCAGGGACGATTTCATCCAACACTTCTTTTTTAGGACCTTCCGGGCCGAATACTTCTGCAAAATAGTTTTCACAGAAGAAATAGGGCTTTTCTTCTTTTGGGTTTTCTTCGGCATATTTTTTAATGTTCGCCAGTAATTCGTCTTTGTCATGCGTAAGCGGCATGCGCACGCGGTAATGTGTTTTGGCAACGGTTACAGGATGTGTATGCCCGTCGATGAATCCCGGAAGCACTGTTTTCCCTTCCAGATCGATGATTTCCGTTTCATCCTCTGCCATTGCTTTTGCTGTTTCATTATCGCCTACATATGCTAGCGTTTTTCCTGAAATGGCGATCGCCTCAGCCCATGGCTGTTTTTCATCGGATGTATAAATTTTTCCGTTTAATAAAATCTTATGAATTGTCACTTTTCATACCAACCTTTCTTATTTTCCGATAGCCGTTTTTCTATGGCTGTATCATCATTATAGCCATTTCCTGCAATTTGGCACAATGGCTTTTTGTTGGCGTTTTCCATATTATTAACACGAAAACAGCAATATGCATCATGCGGCTTCCTGTTTTTTTGAAATCGTAAAAACGGAAAATAATTGGAGCGATTACAGGCTGTATCGGCCTAAAAATGTATTCATATAATGCGTCTGCATCAGTTTATCCAGCAGCAATGCGATGTCTTTCAGCTCCATTGCCTTCAAATTTTCTTCTTTTAAATCCCCATACTGGTTTCTGAATTGCTTCGGCGTGCATTTGTACCATTTCCGGAAGGCCGAATAATAGTATTTCACATCAGAAAATCCGCATTCTTCGGAGATTTCAAGGATTGTCTTATTCGTGTTCAATAGCAGGCTTTCAGAACTGCTTGCCCTGCAATATGCCAGCATTCTTCTGAAACCAACCGAATTTTTCCGCATGAGCTCAGACGCATATCCCGGCGCAACATTGATTTTTTTAGCAAGGTCTTCCATTGTGATCTTTTCTTTCATATGCGTCAGCAAATAATGGTTGATTTCCCTAATGCGGGCAAATTGATTGTCCCGGATATCGCGGCCTCTTGCATGGAAGTATAAAATATCAAAATGCGCTACGAAGGTATCAATGATTCTCTCTGTCGTAACGATCGTCATCTTGTCATCCCCGTCATCCGAAATATGCTTTAGTAGAGCGATCATCATCCCTTTCAACAGGTTGTGAGACTTGGTTGGATATTCCATTTCGCTTTCGGCGCAGCCTTCGCAAACGAACAGATTGTCGCAGATAAAGGGATATTTGCCTGTAAAATGGTTCAGGTCAAAATAAAGCGATACGCATACATTCTCTCTCCCATCGTACAGATAGTAAGCATCCCGGTCAACCGATATGTATTCCCCTGCATGCAATGTAAATTCTTCATATGCGTAGGAGAATTTTACGCTTCCTTTGAGGCAAAATATGATTTCCAGTACCCCTCTCTCATGCAAAGTGGTTGCAGTCTGTTTTGCGGAGTATACGCTGATGCTGAGGGGGGTGTTTCCGATTCGCTGAATTTTTCTCATGGCAGGTATCCCCTTTCTAATTTGTTGCTGTTATTATAGACTGCCAACACGAAAATAGCAACGCAGGGCATCAAAACAGCCGCAAAATAAATCTTTGCGGCTGTTTTAACGTGTTTTAACGCCCTGTTATTTTGGGGGATTGGCTTTCTTTGCGGCAGTTAAAACATATAGACAGTCGTCAAAAGCTCGGACCAGCTTTTGATTTCCGTGTCATAAACGCAGACTTTTCGTTCCAGCCATTTGTACTGCTCTGCGTCTGTGCGGAATGAAATCGTTCCTTTGTGATAGTACTGGTCAGGAGAGACATATTCTCCGGCTGCCATTTTTGTTTCCGTTTCATAATCCACATCGAATACGCCTTTTGTTTCCATGATGATATGAGCGCCATCAGAAGTCTTGATTAAGGCAGTCGCTGTCAGGTCATTTTTGCCCGGATCTTTCATGTATACGATTCCCATGCCCACAGGCTCGATCGTCCCGTTGATTTTTCCCCGGACAGTTCCGCCGTCTGTGGGAACGATTAGTGCTTCCCCCAGGCAGGTTTCGCCCATTTCGATGTCATGCTCCTGGCTTAATGTGTACTCCATAATTTTTTCCATTGTCTTTGTCCTTTCTCCTTGATGCGTGGAATCACGTTAGACAACAAAATCCGCAACTATCTCTTTGCTTTTCGCAATCCCCAGAATGAGAAGATGGCGATGATGCCGCCTAACACGATCGGTACCATTCCTTTTTCGGGGACTACCTGGCTGAGCAGTCCCATGCGCACGATGATGCCGAACAGCACACAGCATGAGGCAAGGATTCCGCATACCAGATTGATTACAGCCCTTAAATCCATGTCAAGACCCTCCTGCGACTACGAATTATTCGTCAAATCCCATTTCCGGCGGCAGTTCTTTGAAGCCCTTCGTTTTAATGCCCAGATAAATGATGCCAAGAACAGTCCATACAGCACCGATAATCTTAGCGCCGGCACCGGTAAAGAGAAATGCGAATACCAGGAACGCAACGCTGATCAATGGCAGGATTACATATTTAATCACTGCTGCGCCGCCTCTTTCCTTTCTCTTAACCCAGAACAGGGAAAAGACAGAAACATTTACCAGGATGAATCCGACGATAACGCCGAAGGATACCAAGTCCAAAGCTGCGCTCAGGTTGTTCACGCAAGCCATGCCGATGATCATTGGCAGGATCGTTGTCAGCAGGATGTTCTTTACAGGGGTATTGAATTTCGGCGATACAGATGCGAAAAACTGCTTCGGGATGATGTTATCGCGTCCCATCCCATACAGAATACGGGAACCCGCTCCTACTGCGGCAAGGGAACAGATGAAGGAAGCGCAGTTATCTACCACGAAGAATACATCTGTCATCCATCCGTAACCGATCGCCGGATAGAATTCAAAGATTCCCGTATCCGGGTCTTGAATCTTCCAAATGCCTTCCGGCCAAGCAAGATTCATCACATAAGCTGTGATGAAAAACAGAATTCCGGCACCGGCTACGATCAGCATGATTGCCTTGCCCATTACTTTGTCCGGGTTCTTGACTTCTTCTACCATTGTTGTTACTGCGTCGAATCCAACGAAGGATAAGCAGAGGATTGCAGCTGCGTGCATTACTTTGCTGAATCCAAATGTTTCAGGGTTATAAATGGCAGTCGATGAGAACAGCGTGCCTGCTCCGCCGCCGCCGCAGACATAAACGATGCAGACGATGATGGTTGCTGCTGTAAAGATCAACTGTGCGGCGATGATAATCGTGTCTATCATCGAGGCAACACGTGCGCCGATAATATTCAGGATTGCGCAAACCGCAGCCACCACGACGACGATAAGCATTGCCGGGATCTGCGGGAAGTATTCATGTCCGTAGATTCCCAGCAGCAGGAAGCCTGCCATCGGCAGTAGCAGATAGTCCAGCAGCATAATCCATCCGGCGATGAATCCCACGTGCGGATTGATTGATCTGTTTACATATATGTATGCAGAACCGGCAACCGGGAATTCCCTTACCATATACGTATAGCTCAATCCGGTAAATACCATAAGGATAGTCGTGATGATAAGTGCGAGCGGGTAATGCCCGCCCGTTCCGCTTTCAGCGGTCCACAGGCCATAGTAGTTAAATACTACTGTCGGTGCAAGGTACGCAAGGCCAAAACCTACCAGCAGCGGCAGCCAATGGTTCTTTTTAACTCGCCCTGTTTCTTTTGTTCGTTCATTTTTCCCTCCTTAATAAATGAAATAATACCGATAATATTTATATGAACACCATTTATAGTATAACCGTCAATTTTTTGTCAAACAACGACGTTTATTGGTACTTTTGATGAAAAAGAACATTAAAACAGCAATACTTTTTAGCGGATTCCATATCCTTTGCAGTCAAGGCGAAGAGCGAATTTTGCCTTAAATCTAACAGGCGTTTTGGCGTTTCCCTATCCGCAGCAGTCCCGGTAAGGATTTAGGAGCGGGAGATGATGCCCTTTCGCACAAAAGCAGTTAAAGCGGCTGCTGTCATTTAGCGCTTGCTTGGAAAAGGCATAAAGCGCTGTCTGCTCGAGATGCCGGCGCATAACGTATGTGGAAAATAGGGATGATACAGCGAGCTGCGAGTTCTCAATCCTCTGTTTGCAACTCCCGTTCGCATATCCCTCCTAGATTTGCAACAGGCAAAAAAGAGCAAACAGTATTCGCCTTTGAAAGTGAAACAGATCGGTATTCCCCGGGTACTTTGCGTACACTTTGAATCTTATATTTGCCTGTTTCTCCGGCATGGGAATCGCTGTTCATCGCCGCTTTTAGCCTTGGGGCAAGTCCCTAAATATACATATGGGTTTATTGGTAAACCATTGTATATAAGGGTGTTATAACGGTGGTTTATTGGTGTAGAAAATTTTAGAATGATAGAAATGCAAAGCGGCAGCAGCAGGCAAGCCGTGCCATTTAACACGCTCTTGTAGAATAGGAGGCATTTCATGGGAGCAATATACGGATATGCGCGCATAAGCGCACGGGATCGGAATGAAGACAGGCAACCGGCAAAGATTTTAACTGGCCGCTGTACCTCAAACCGTTGAAACGATTAAAGCCGGATGATTTATTGTACATCAAAAGCATCGACCGCCTGGGGCGGGATTACAAGGAGGTTTTGGAACAGTGGAGGATCTTGGCCAAGGAGAAGAAAATCGATGTTGTGGTGATGGATATGCAGCTTCTGGATACACGGCGGGGACGGATCGGAAAATTAGTCGATTATGACACCTAGGTGGCTTATTCTCTTTTGGCAGACATGACCCGATAAAAGCAGGCGTATGTAAAACGGGGGATTATGTGAAAATAATGATGGGACGCTAGGATCGAGGGGAAGGGGCGTTTAATTTTTTAACACCTCCCCGATATCCCCGTTGATGCAAATGGCCCTATCCCTAATTTCCCTCGGGCAGGCCGTCTCCCCATTATTGATGCAGGCATACACCGCCTTCGGGTTTCCCGCCGTCATCTGCCAGAAAGGGTACTTGATGATCCCCGGGGTGTTACCGCCAACGCCCAGTTCCAGATATAGTATTTTCTTTCTTTTCTGGCGGCGCAAAAAATCCTGATACCTGTCCGCTGCCATATGCCAGCCGCGATCCTCGACAAAGGCATTATCCGCCCGTAAATTCATTGTCATGGGCGCGCCGCAAACGGGGCAGCGGGGGACAAGCCCTGATGGTATCGTCATTTTAAGGGGGTTCCCTTCCGGCAAAGATAATCCATATTTTGGCAAAGATGGCGTGCCGTCCGGCAAGGACGGCGCATCGCCACCACCAATCACATAGCCTTGCGCTTCAATCATTTCCCGGATGATTGCTTCATTATCATAGGTGTTTTGATGGCATGGTTTGCTGCATTGGAAGAGGCCGTAATCGCCTTGCGTGTAAAATAGCCTGCTTTTATCAAAGCCCGATTTTTGAAAGCAGTGGTCTACATTTGTGGTCAAAACGAAGTAGTCTTTGTCCTGTACCAGGCGGAACAGATCATCATAAACATTTTTAGGCGCATTTTGATAGCGGTTAATAAAAATGTAACGGCTCCAGTATGCCCAATGCTCTTCCGGCGTTTCATAAGGATAAAAGCCTGCTGTATACATATCTTGAAACCCGTATTTTTCGATGAAATCTAGGAAATAGCATTTAAAGCGTGATCCGTCATAAGTAAATCCAGCGGAAGTGGACAGGCCTGCACCTGCACCGATCAAGACTGCGTCTGCGCATTGGATTTCCGCTTTTAGTTTTTTTATTTTCACGTTTCGCTCCTTTATTTTTTCGATGTTCACGTCTTCCGCCCTTACCTTTCTTATTTTTTCTTCTTTTCCTTTCATCTTTCCCGCTTCTGTTTCTTTCCTTTTCATTTTTTCGGTTTTCCTTTTTTTTTCACTGTTTTGTTTTTTTGCTTTTTCGTTCCTCTTTTCACCGCCCGTTTTTTGTGGAAGGGTTGGATTCCATATTATTTTAGTAATCGTTTATAGATTTCGTAGTCCTGGTCTTTGAAAACATTGAAAACTACTTCAATGCCGTTTTGATGTTTATTTTGATAGTCCTGCACTGTTTTGATTGCTATTTCGGCAGCTTTTTCATTTGGGAAATGAAATTCGCCTGTGGAAATGCAGCAAAATGCGATGCTTTTTAACTGGTGCGCTGCCGCAAGTTCCAGGCAGGAACGGTAGCAGCCAGATAACAGCTCGCAATCTTTTCGCGCAACCTTGCCATGGATGATCGGACCGACTGTGTGCAGCACATAGCGGCAGGGGAGATTATATGCTTTTGTGAGTTTCGCCTTTCCCGCCGGCTCTTCCGTTTGCTGGTTCTCCATGATGCGGGAGCATTCCAAGCGAAGCTGCACGCCTGCGGCAGAGTGTATCGCATTGTCGATGCACCCGTGGCAAGGGATGAAACAGCCTAGCATGGCGCTGTTTGCCGCATTTACGATCGCATCTATAGATAGGCGGGTAATATCGCCTTGCCATAAGTAAATGCCTGGTTGCATCGGTTGCATTGAGGCGGGACCTGATAGGGAAACGATGCCTTTTGCATCGCATTCTTCTTGCAAATAGGCATCTTGTATTTTCAGAAACTCGCTGGAAATTTTCTTCGGCGGGCGTATGTTCATCAGGGAACGGAGCAGGCGCTTTTTCGCTGTTTTCCTTGCCGGAACCTCGATTGATGCTAGTTCGCTATTTTCGCTTATCAAATATTTTATTAAATAAAGAAGTCTTTCTGATTGCGTCATAATATCCTCCTTTTCTGTCTGGTTTCCCGCTTTCGTTTGTTTTTTCCCTGTATGGGCAGATCGATATATTCCTTGCTGGCAATCAGGCGAAACATTTAAAATTTAATGCGGGCGACGCTTTCATTTTATTTTGCGTTCGTGATGATAAGTTTGCACAGGGCTGCTTCGCAGGCTTTTTTATGTATAGGCGCTTGCCCTTATAGGGAAGGGGCGTTTTAATTTAGCTGGAAACGCCCCCCCTTTATTTGATCGTAATGGCTTGTATGTTTGGCCGTAGCACGTCAATCGGTTTGCTCGTATGAGCTACGCATTATCGCCCCGCTTGTTTCGTCAATCGGCCTTCTGCTTGGCTATAACGCCTTCCTTTTTTGTCCTCCTTTTGTTTTTTGGTGAGATCTATAACTCTTGGGTTGCAGCGGGTTATGCTTCGATTTGGTTTGCCCTGGGGGCATCCAGTTTGTTTGCGGATTGTCTTTTCCCGCTTGCAAGGTTATAATACATCCGTAAGGAAAAAGCGTAAAGTAAGCACTTTATTGTGCTATAGTTACCGAAAAGAAACTATTATAGGAAAATGGAGGGTTTTTATGGAAAAAAAATTACCTGCCTGTCCGGTGGAAACGACGTTGATGCTCATCAGTGACCGTTGGAAGGTACTAATTATCCGTGATTTGCTGGATGGGACAAAACGATTTGGGGAATTAAAAAAATCCGTTGGCAGTATTTCGCAGAAAGTATTGACTGCAAATTTGCGCTCGATGGAAGCAAGCGGGCTGCTTACCCGGAAAGTATACCCGGAAGTGCCGCCGCGCGTGGAATATACGTTGACGGAAACGGGGTACAGTTTGAAGCCGGTTTTAGATGCGATGATGGCGTGGGGTACAGCATATAAGAAGAAAAGCAATGCGAGCGCGAAAGCATAGACCGCAAAATTAAAAAATTGCGAAGCCGTGCGAGCGCAGGAAAGCGTCTGCGCAAAACGCCAGGAAAGCTTGGAACAGCGCCGAATGAACTGGCGGAGTTGGCTGGCGCAGGACGGGAAGGGGGGGGTATCTGGCAAAAACGCCAGATGGCTAGTACCGGATGGCTCGCCGTTTAGATGGCAGTGCGTGACGGGACGCTTGCGGGTGAATACGATATTGCGCAGCTTGTTTGCCGTTCGTATGGTATCATGCGGCTGAAACCTGCCGGATTTCTTGTTATGCTGGAAGTATTGCTTGCGATATTTCCAGTTTGCCCCGAATATTCAGCGAATGGCGATTTTTTGCAGTAGCTGAATCATCTGGTTGTTCTGCTCGATCAGCGTTTCATGCTGGGAAGCCAGTTTTTCAAACAATGGCTTCAAATCCTGCATACGAAGCGGCAGATCATCTTTCGCTTCAGGAATATTCTCTGCGCCTTTTATCTTTTCATCCAGGGTCAGGGTTTTGCCGTAATTGCCAAACATTTCTTTGAATTCCATTCTTCTTCCGCCTCCAACGGCACGATCACAACATAGAGCGTCATTGTATCCTTATATTATATTTCGTCATATAAAAGGAAAAGGATAAGCCGTGGCGAAAATCTGCGGTATTTCCATGGGTTTATGGATATTTTTGTTTTCAATATGCAGAACTTGCAAATTATTCACAATTAATCCTATGCGCTTTTTTTGTATTTGCGGGCCTTACCATCCCTTGCGGCTGCAAGCGCTTTTCTTTTCATGCAAATATTTCCCGAGCCTTGGAGATTTCTTCTGTTTCAATCACCATTCTCTCAAGTATGCTCAAAAATGAACAGATGTAATCAAAAATAAGCAGGCAATCCATCAAAGTAGCTGGAATTTCAACCATTCTGGCTATTTTGCCATGCAGGAAATATCGAAATATCGCTGGCGGTATTGACGGAATATCAACAAAGTTTGCCTTTGGAAGCAAATCAGCACGGCAGGATTTGTGATTGTGGCATTAAATTTGCAATATAACAACATAATAGGATAGTAAGAATCTATAGATGCGGCATCTGGTTTGTGCGATGTTGTTTTATCGTTTTGTACATAAGAAGCGGCCCCATTTGAAATGGGGAGATTGGTAACTGGGGAAACAATGATGGCAAAGTATACGCTTTTGACAAACAATCCTGTCGTGCGGGATTTAATCGAAAATGAGGCAAAGCACCATCTTTTCTTTATTGATGGGCCGGTGCAGGCAGTTCTGTCAAAATGCGAGGCGCTTTTTTTGCAAGGAAACTGCAAGCTGGCTGCCGATCCCCTGGCAGGGCGCAGGGCGCGCCCTTTTCCATATCTTACCCTCGTATTGCAGGAAAGCGATAAACCTGCTGATGCGGATGACTGGAACAGGCTTGCGGATTACTCGGCGTTAAATAGCCGCAGGATAGAAGCAAGCGAAGCATGCAGCGAGCGGCTCAAGCGTGATTACCAGGCGTTGGATTGTTCCTTTACGAAAGCGGCGTTGAAGTTGTAAGCCAGGGCATTGTAATGCCAGGAAGGAAATGATGGGAGCGGCTCATGCAGGAAGCCCAGCAGTAAGGACAGGCAATGCCAGGGGCAGCCGAAAGAATGCCGCTGGCAGAGCAGATAGCGGAAGGCGGCCTCGTCGCAGAATGGGCAATGCCAGAGCGGGCAACGGTTAATCGCAAATATGGCTCATGCCAGAAGGTTATGCGCAAGAATGTCCCATGCCAGCGCAGGCAATCGCAGAAAAAGCTCATTGCTGGAAAGATTCATAAGAACGAAGGACAAGCATATAATAGCAGAAAGGACAAGCAGGAATGGAGAAAGTTTATGATGTGATTATCATCGGCGGCGGTCCGGCCGGTCTTGCGGCGGGGCTGTATGCAGGGCGCGCACGGCTCCGGACGCTGATTATTGAGGGCGATAAGGAAGGCGGGCAGATCGTGCAGACTGCTGAAATCGAAAATTATCCGGGAAGTTTAGCGGAGGAATCAGGACCGGCGCTCATCGGCCGGATGAGCGCGCAGGCAGATAAGTTTGGTGCAGAAAAGACGCTGGATACCATCGTGGATTTGGAACTGGAAGGGGCGGAAAAGAAACTGGTTGGCAAGAAGGGCACTTATCTTGGCAAGACGGTGATTATTGCCACGGGGGCAGTCCCGACGGTGATCGGGTGTCCCGGCGAAAAGGAATTTACGGGAAAAGGCGTTTCGTATTGCGCTACCTGTGATGCGGCGTTTTTCGAGGATTTTGAGGTCTATGTGGTAGGCGGCGGCGATTCTGCGGTGGAAGAGGCGCTCTATTTGACGAAGTTTGCCCGCAAGGTGACGATCATTCACAGGCGTGATGCGCTCCGTGCGGCGAAATCCATACAGGAAAAGGCGTTTGCCAATGACAAGATCGCATTCCTTTGGGACAGCGTTGTAAAAGAATTGAAGGGCGATGGCCTTTTGGAGTCCATGGTAGTTGAAAATGTGAAAACCGGGGAGCTGACAGAAATTTGCGCCGATGAAGAAGACGGCATTTTCGGTGTATTTGTCTTTATCGGTTTTAAACCCGCCACGGCGCTTTTCCAAGGGAAGATTTCCATGGAAAACGGCTATATCCTGACGGATGCTGACATGAAGACAAATGTGGACGGCGTCTTTGCGGCGGGCGATGTCAGGGCGAAGAGCCTGCGCCAGGTGGTGACGGCTGTTGCCGACGGGGCGATTGCGGCAGTACAGGCGGGAAAATATATCGACGAAAACGGGTAAGGTCCTGGCATGGTGGCCGAAAGAGCCGCTTGATGGCTTGTCTGTTTAGAGCTGGCGGATTGTGCAGTTTGATGGATTTGCCGGCTTGTTCGCATGAACGGCAGAAGTAAGTGTAAGTTAGCCTGACGGCATGGCGGCCGGAAAAACCGCTTGATGGCTGGTCCCGCCTGGAAGTGGCGGCTTGCGCGGCTTGATGGTATGCTGGAGACGTCCTTGGAACAGTAAACTGCCAGTCGCCTTGGGAAGGCCAGCCCGTTTGCCGGTCTTTTGGCCCAGCCCGCCAAACTGCTGATGCGGCCGCCCGGCGGATTTTGCAAAATCAAATCATGCGAGCTTTATAAGAGCAAACCGAAAATCGTTGTATTCCAATGTTAAAAATGGGTGATTCCTTACTGGCGGTAAGGGCGATTAACCATAAATATATTGTAGTAGAAAGGAAAGTTATTATGATTATCTGTGATAAAAAGACATTTGAACCTGAAGTATTGCAGGCGGAAGGATTGGTTTTGGTGGATTTCTTCGGCGACGGGTGCGTCCCTTGTGAAGCGCTGATGCCCCACGTGGAAGCGCTTTCTGAAAAGTACGGCAGTCAGATTAAATTTTGCAAGCTGAACATCACCTCTGCCAGAAGGCTGGCCATCGGCCAGAAGATCATGGGCGTGCCAGTCGTTGCGATGTATAAAGACGGCGAGAAGGTGGAAGAACTGGTAAAGGATGACGCCACGGCGGAAGCAGTGGAAGCGATGATCCAGAAATATATATAATCATATATATTTTATCAATCCGCAAATATCGGTTTCGATATGGCGATTTGCTTCGTTGGAAATATCGGCTTTGATATGGAGGATTGTCCTGGATGTGCAGCAAACATTGGGGGTATCCCGGATGCGTGGTGGACATTTGGGGTTTGTCCTGAATTTGCTGTAACTAGTATGTGCAGTGAACATTCGGGGACTGTCCGGGCGTCCGGCGGACGCTTTGGAAAATTGCAAAAAGCCCGCCGCTGATAAGAACTTGGCAGGGCTGGCTTTTCATTCTGGAAGAAAGGAGGTTATGAACATGGCATTGTTGAAAGACAAGAAAGCAGTCATCATAGGCGACCGTGATGGAATTCCAGGACCCGCTATTGCAGAATGTGCGAAGAGCGCAGGGGCGGAGGTGGTTTTCTCATCGACCGAATGCTTCGTCTGAACGGCGGCTGGAGCTATGGACCTGGAGAATCAAAAGAGGGTAAAAGAGTTTTTTGACCAGTATGGAAAGGACGATCTGGTCGTTCTTTTGGGCGCTGCGGAAGGAGAAGCAGCAGGGCTGGCGGCAGAAACCGTAACGCTCGGCGATCCGACCTTTGCAGGTCCATTAGCCGGAGTCTCGTTGGGACTCTCCGTATACCACGTATGCGAACCGGAAATCAAGGAAGAAGTGGATGAAGGCGTATACGATGAGCAGATCAGCATGATGGAAATGGTACTCGATGTAGAAGATATCATCAGCGAAATGACTGCGATCAGGGATCAATTATAATGAAAAGAAGGATGAAACCGCCACAATGAAACCAGGATGAGGCTGTCAGCGTGGAAATTTATTTTTCATGCATATGATGGTTTTTCTCCTCGTTTTTTCCGTGGCGGACTCATCCGCTATGGAATCGTTGCATGGGGTTTTTTGTGCTTCATGCCCAACATAACGTGATAGTAAAAAGGGAAAGCGGCATGCAAGGGTTTTGTTCCTTGTGTGTCCGGCTGTGCGGCGCATTGGTTGCCATTATAAATTTGGCGGCGCGGAATTTTGCCTGCCGCTACGCATGCAAGGGGTTCGCCTTTGGCGGGGCGGCTTTCCCGATTACCAATAACCATGGAAGGAGAAACAAGTGGGAGGATATGCAGTACTGAAAGGCGCAAGCTATACGCTGGCGGTTACGCCGGATATGGTCGCCTATAATGGAACAACGCAGACGACAGAACGGACGGTGAATCCGGATTCCGAATATTTGAAGGCGCTGCCGGGACACCTAAGAAGCTACGAAGAGGCATTGTCCTATTTGCCAAACCAGGTGTATATCGGCAATAAAACCCCCGACGACCTGGCCGCAGAGGGCTTTCCATGGCATGACAAGAAAACGGAAGGCTTGCGCCAGGGAAAATACGGCGAAATCATGCCGCAGGATGAATTTATCGGCCTGATGCAGATTTGCGATGTGTTTGACCTTGTGAAGCTGGAGCAGTCCTTTGCAAAAAACATACGAAAAAAACTTGCCGCCCATCCGCTGGTCGATGCAGGGCAGGCGGCAATTCTAGATAAAAATGAGGATACACTGGAAACGATTCAGGCGCTGGTCGAAGAAGGCCATGCAGAACCGCTGTATCATGAAGGCCAGCTCGTGGGGGCTGTGAAGCGGGCGCACGATATCGACGTCAATTTATCGGCGCATGTGATGCTGGAAAACCTGGTCACGAAGGCTTCGAGCGTGCTTTCCCTGCTCCATCTGGTACAGGTGACGGGAATCGATGCTTCTGAGGTTGAATATGTCATTGATTGCTGTGAAGAGGCCTGCGGCGATATGAACCAGAGGGGCGGGGGCAATTTCGCCAAAGCGGCGGCCGAGACGGCAGGCCTTGTCAATGCCACGGGTTCGGATGTCAGGGGTTTCTGCGCCGGGCCTGCACATGCGCTTTTGGATGCGGCAAGCTTGGTAAAAGCGGGAACATTTAAAACCGTAGCGGTGACGGCGGGCGGCTGCACGGCTAAGCTGGGAATGAACGGAAAAGACCACCTGAAAAAAGGAATGCCAATTTTAGAAGATGCCATTGCCGGGTTTGCTGTTTTGATTACGACGGATGATGGGGTTTCCCCGCAGATCAGGAACGATATCGTCGGCAGGCATACGGTGGGAACCGGCGCTTCCCCGCAGGCCGTGATCAGTTCCCTGGTTACCAAGCCTTTGGCAGAGGCAGGCCTTGGGATACTCGATGTCGATAAATATGCGCCGGAGATGCAGAATCCGGATATCACTAAGCCAGCAGGCGCCGGGGATGTCCCGGAGTCCAATTACAAGATGATCGCCGCTTTGGGCGTTAAGCAGGGAGAATTACAGCGTGCAGATATCGCTGGGTTTGTAAAGACGCACGGCATGACGGGCTGGGCGCCGACGCAGGGCCATATTCCGTCCGGCGTGCCTTACCTGGGCTTTGCACGGGAGGATATGCTGGCGGGAAAGATTCGCCGCGCGATGATCATTGGAAAAGGCAGTTTGTTCTTAGGCAGGATGACGAACTTGTTTGACGGCGTGAGCTTTATTTTGGAGGCAAACGATGGCGGGCTTAGCGGGCAAAGCGGCACGGGCGCACTTGATGCAAACGGAGCGGATAACGCAAGCGGCGGCACAGCCTTCCCTGCGGCAAACGGAGCAAATGATGCAAATAATGCGGCGGCTGGCATAAGTGGAGCGGATAACGCAAACGGCGGCGCAGCTTCGCTTGATGCGGCCGATGAAGCCAGGATCAGAACGCTGATCGGGGAAGCGATGCGCAAATTTGCAGAGCAGCTTTTGCAGAAGTAGGAAGGAAAGGTGCGCCATGTCGGAAAAGAAGATAAAAGAAGTGATCGCCAGGACTTTTTTGGAACTGGCGGACGGGCTGGAAACGGGCAGCTTTGGCAAGAATCCTGTCATTGGAATCGCTGCGGAGGGAAGCGAACACGGCAGTGAAGTTTTAGGGGAGGCGGCGGCCCTGGCGGCGGCAAAGGGCATCAAAACCGTGCTTTTGCAAGGTGAAAAGGCACATGAAGAAATGGAGCGGATGCTTCGGGAAGGGACGCTAGACGGGGCGGTAACGATGCATTACCCGTTCCCGATCGGGGTGTCCACTGTGGGAAAGATCGTAACGCCTGCAAAGGGAAAAAGCCTGTACCTTGCCACTACGACAGGGACGGCGGATACAGACCGGGTTTGTGCGATGGTTAAAAATGCTGTTTACGGGATTATTGCGGCGAAAGCGGACGGGGTGCGAGATCCGTCTGTGGGAATTGCGAATATCGACGGCGCGCGCCAGTGTGAAAAAGCGCTGCGCAAGCTGCAGGCGGGCGGCTATCCGATTACGTTTGCCCAGTCCCAGAGAGCGGATGGCGGGATCGTCATGCGGGGCAATGACCTGCTGTCAGCCAGCGCAGACGTTATGGTGATGGACTCCCTGACGGGAAACTTGATGGTGAAAATATTTTCCGCTTATACGACGGGAGGAAGCTATGAATCCCTCGGATGGGGATATGGTCCGGGGATCGGGGAAGGCTTTGACAAAGTGATCTTGATTATCTCCCGCGCCTCCGGCGCGCCGCTCATTTGCGGCGCAGCGGAGTATGCATCAAACCTGCTCAAAAATGATATGCTCCGCATAGCCGCTAATGAATTAGCGAAGGCGAAGGATGCAGGGCTTGCGGAAATCCTCGCTGAGATTCGCAGCGGCGACGCAGACCATGGGGAGGCAAGCCGCCAAAAAGAAGCCGCCTCAAATGCTGTGTCCGCCCCGGAAAAAGAAGTGGTGACGGCACAGATTCCCGGGATCGAGGTGATGGATCTGGACGATGCTGTAGCTGCGCTTTGGGCAGAAAACATCTATGCGGAAAGCGGCATGGGGTGTACCGGCCCGATTATCATGATCAGCGAAGGAAATCAGCAGAAAGCGATGAAAATATTGACGGAAAAGAAGTTTGTCTAACTGCCGTTTTTATGTATAATATAGATAGCGTATATCCGCATACAGTTGGTACGATACGGGGGTAGATGGGCGCTGGTGTGCCTTCCGGTCTTCAAAACCGGTTTGAGGGGTTAAGAGCTTCTCAGGTGGGTTCGATTCCCACATACTCCCGCCATTTATCTGCAAACAGGAGGATTGCGAAATGGATAGGAAAAGACAGCTTTTGGCTGGATTGCCAAAGGTGGATGAAGTTTTGCACGACAGCCGTTTGGAAGGCTTTGTTGGCGATACGCCAAGAGAGCTGGTTTTGGATGCGGTTAAGGAAGCGATCGACGAACGGCGGCAGCGCATTTTACAATCATGGGAGCATATGGACGATATGGAGCCAGCTCCTTTTTTTGATACCATAAAAGAAAAGATCCGGCAGAAACGGCAGCACAGCTTAAAGCGCGTGGTGAATGCGACAGGCGTGGTTTTGCATACGAACCTGGGCAGGGCGGCGCTTGCGGAATCCGCTTGCCAGAGGCTTATGGAAATCGGCAGCGGGTATTCAAACCTGGAATACGATGTGCGGAAGGGCGCGCGGGGCTTGCGTAACAGCCATGTGGAGCAGATGATCACGAAAATAACGGGAGCGGAAGCGGCGATGGCAGTCAATAACAATGCGGCGGCTACCCTGCTGTGCCTTTCCGCCATGGCGGAAGACAGGGAGGTGATCGTTTCCAGGGGAGAACTAGTGGAAATCGGCGGTTCTTTCCGCGTTCCTGAAATCATGGCGCAGGGCGGCGCAGTTTTGGTGGAGGTTGGGACGACGAACAAGACGAGGCTTTCTGATTATGAAAATGCGATTACGGAGGAAACGGCCGCTTTGATGAAAGTGCATACCAGCAATTACAGGATCGTCGGATTTACGGCGGAAGCATCGCTTGCAGAGCTTGCTGCGCTGGGGAAAAAACGCAGGCTTCCCGTGATTTACGATATGGGAAGCGGGCTGATGGTGGATTTGAAACGGTACGGGATCGACGAACCGACGGTGAAGGAAAGTTTACGGGCAGGAATCGACGTTATCCTGTTTAGCGGGGATAAGTTGCTGGGCGGTCCGCAGGCAGGCATTATCGCTGGGAAAAAGATCTGGATCGATGCGATGAAAAACCATCCCCTTGCCAGGATCGCCAGGATTGATAAGCTGACGCTGGCTGCGCTGGAGGAGACGTTCCGCATTTACCTGGATGAAGAACAGGCGGTCAAGGAAATCCCGGCGCTTGCCATGCTTGCCATGCAGCCTGCGGAACTGAAAAAGCGCGGAGAGCTGTTGATGAGGCGGCTTGCGGGGCTTTCGTGGTGCGAAGCGGAATTGATTCCCGTCAAGGAAAAGGCTGGCGGCGGCTGCGCTCCTTTGGCTGCGCTCGATGGGTTTGCGGTAAGCATCAGTGCGCAGGTCCCGGCGGAAAAGCTGGAGCGGGAGCTTCGGAAGGGAGAATGCCCGGTGGTCGCGCGCATCATAAAGGACAGGGTCTGTTTTGACCTGCGGACGATATCGGATGCGGATACAGAGATTATCATAGCGGCGATGCGGCAGGCAGGCGAAGCATTGCATATCATGCCATGACCGCATCACAGCTGCATTATGGAGGCGGTGCGGCAGGCAAGCTGCACGGGAGGAAAACGGAATGAAGAACGTGATTATCGGCACGGCAGGTCATGTGGATCATGGCAAAACCTGCCTGATTAAAGCTCTGACGAGGATCGATACCGACAGGCTCAAGGAAGAAAAGCAGCGTGGGATCACCATTGAACTGGGCTTTGCAAGCCTGCCCAACGACCTGGATCTGGATATCGGCATCATCGATGTTCCCGGCCATGAAAAATTCGTCCGCCATATGCTTGCGGGGATTGGCGGGATCGATATTGTTTTGTTGATCATTGCCGCTGACGAGGGCATTATGCCCCAGACGGCGGAGCATTTCGAGATTTTGAAGATGCTCCGCATTCCCCGTGGCATTGTGGCGCTGACCAAAACCGATCTGGTGGATGCCGATTGGCTGGAGCTGGTGCGGGAGGATGTGGAGGCGTATGTCCGCGGTACTTTTTTAGAAGGTGCGCCGATCGTCCCGATTTCATCCCAGACGGGCGAAAACATAGAAGAACTGCGCACGCTGATCCTTTCCATGGCGGCGGAGTGCGGAGACCGCCGTGAGAAGAAAGAGCTTCTGCGGCTTCCCGCCGACAGGGTCTTTACGGTGGATGGGTTCGGCACGGTCATTACTGGGACGCTGATGGAAGGAAGCGTAGAAAAGGGCGACGAGGTGATGATTTATCCTGCGGGGAAAAAGGCCAGGGTGCGGAATGTCCAGATTCATGGGCATGATGTAGGACGTGCGGCGGCTGGAAGCCGCACGGCAATCAACCTGACGGGGATTAAAAAAGAAGAACTTGAACGGGGCGATGTGATCGCTTATCCTGGTTCGCTGGAAGCGGCGCAGATTTTAGATGTGAGAATCGATTTGTTCCAGGATACAAAGCGGCTTTTGAAGAGCGGGAGCAGGCTGCATTTTTACTACGGTGCGGCGGAAACGCTGTGCAAGGCGGTTTTGCTGTCAGGGGAAACGCTTGGCGGCGGGCAGTCGGGGTATGGGCAGCTCAGGTTTGAATCTGAGGTTGCAGTGAAACGAGGCGACCGTTTTATCCTGCGGTTTTATTCCCCGATGGAAACCATCGGCGGCGGCATCGTGCTGAATGCTTCACCCCGCAAGCGGAAACGGTTTGACGAGACGGCAGCGGAGCGTTTGCGCATCGAGGATACGGGAAGCTGCGAGCAGGTTTTGGAACTGCTGTTTTTAGAGGAAGGAAGCAGGCTGGCCGATGCGAAAAAGGTGGTGCAAAAGCTGGGAAAAACCTGGGAGGAAGCACAGCCCCTTTTGGAAGCACTTTTGGAAAAGGGCGCGATTTTTGACATTAGCGGTTCGTTTCTTCGCCGGGATGCCGCTGCCAGCGAAGAACTTTTGCTTCACCGGGATATTGCCGCATGGATGGAGCAGAAGGCGCAGGAAATCTTAGACGGCTTTCACCTCGAAAACCCGGTCAATCCGGGCATGCCCAAGGAAGCGTTCCGCAATCGCTTGAAGGCGGCTATTTCCGGGGATGACATGAAAAAAATTGAATGCTTTATCGATTTTCTTTTAGAAAAAGGCGTGATCAGGGAAACTGGCGGGATGATTGCTGCGGCGGGCTTTTCCGTCCGGTATACGCAAGAGCAGCAAAGGTTGGCGGATCTGATGGAAGCGCTTTATCGCAAGGCCGGGTTTGAACCGCCTGAGCTGGATGCCGTTCCTTCCTTAATCCAGGATAAAACAGGCAAGCCGCCCAAGCAGACGGCGACGTTCAAGCAGGATGGGAAACTCATGCAGCGGGATGACGGCGCCGCAGGCGGGAAACCGTTACAGAAGGATAGCAGGCTTATCCAGCAGATGGCGGATTCGCTGTGCGTGAGCGGGACGCTTAAACGGATCAATTATCAGTATTATATGCACAGGGATGCATTTGCGCAGGCGATGGATTTGCTGATGGCGGCTCTTCGGGAGCGGGGAAGCATTACGCTGGCGGATTATCGGGATCTGCTCGGCACGTCCCGCAAATATGCGATGCTGATTTTGGAATATGCAGATGAGGATAAGATTACAAAGATGGATGGCGATCGCCGCATTCCGGCAAAATAGGAGGGCGCATGGACTTTAAACAGATTGAAGCTTTTATCAATGTCGTGAAGTACAAGGGCTTTTCAAAAGCGGCGAAGGCTACCTATTTGACGCAGCCGACCATCAGCGCGCATATCAACGCCTTGGAGAAGGAATTGAACCTGCAGCTGATCGACAGGATGAGAAAAGAAGCGGTTTTGACGCCGGAGGGGCGCATTTTTTACAATTATGCGCTGTCGATCCTCAATATGCGGTCGCAAGCGATCCTTGCCGTGCAGAATTTTTCCTTGAATATCAACGGGACGGTGGAATTGCAGGCGTCCAGCATTCCGGGCCAGTATATCGTCCCGCGTTTGATGGCGGCATTTAAGAAAGAGTATCCGGAAGCGAAATTCATGCTGGAGCAGTCTGACAGCAGGAAGGTGGCGGAAAATATACGGGCGCATAAGGGTGAAATCGGCTTTACGGGCGTAAAGGCGGGCGATGGACTGATTTATGAGCCGCTCATGCGGGATCGCGTTGTCTTGATCACGCCGGACCAGCCGGATTACAGGGAAAGGCTGGGACGGAAGGTTTCGCTCCGGGATTTGGCGGGAGAGGATTTTATCCTGCGGGAAGAAGGCTCGGGAACGCGCGGGTCGTTTGAACAGGAGCTGGGCAGGCATGGGATTGGATTGCGTGACGTGAAGATAGCTGCCTGCATGAACAATATGGAAGCGATTAAGCAGGCGGTAAAAGGCGGTGTAGGGGTTTCCATCATTTCGGAGGTAGCGGCAGACCGGGGGCGGGCCGATAATGGGTATCTGGTTTTCGACCTGTCAGACTACCAGGCACAGCGGGAATTTTACCTTGCGTACAGCGACCGGGTTACGATGTCGCCGACGGCGGAAACCTTTCGGCTGTTTGTGATGGAGATGTTTGCCAGAATGTGATAGAGCCGCTTGCATGAATGTGATGGAGATGCTTGCATGAGGCGAAAAGCTTTTGGTTATTTGTGATGGAGATATTTGCATGAAACAGATTTACCTTGATAACAGCAGCACGTCTTTTCCCAAAGCGCCGGGGCTTGGGAAAGCGATGGGCGCGCATATTGACGGCAATGGATACAACATCAGCAGGGGTGGTTATGGCAAGGCTTATGCGCTGGAGCGGGAGGTGATGGAGGCCCGGGAGGAGCTTTGCGGGTTTTTCGGGGCAAAGCAGCCGCAAAACGTGATTTTTACGCCAGGCGCGACTTGGGGACTCAACATGGTCATCAAAGGGATTTTAAAGCCAGGGGATCATGTGATCACGACTGCGATGGAGCATAATGCGGTAGTGCGTCCCCTGACGCAGATGGCAGCGGCGGGCGTGGCATGGGAAAAGATCCCTTGCGATGAAACTGGCGCATTGCGGATGGATGCGCTGAAGCGGATGATCAGGCCGGAAACAAAGCTGGTTCTCATCATCCATGGCTCGAATGTCTGCGGGACGGTAAACTCTCTGGCGGAGGTTGGCGCATTGTGTGAAAAACAGGGTGTTTTTTTCGCAGTCGATGCGTCGCAGACGGCGGGGAGCGTGCCGATCGATATGGGCGGTTGCTGTATCGATGCGCTCGTTTTTCCTGCGCACAAGGGCCTGATGGGACCTGCGGGAATCGGCGGGCTTTTGCTTAGCGCTGATTTTGCGGAAAGCTGCGTGCCGCTTGTTTCGGGCGGGACTGGGAGTTTTTCCCATGAGGAGCGGATGCCGGAAATCATGCCGGACAAATTTCAGCCGGGTACGCTGAACCTGCCGGGCATTATCGGATTGAAACATGCGCTTTCTTTTATCAGGCAGGAAGGGATCGAAGCGATTGCGGCGAAAAAACAGGAGCTTGCCGCCCTCTTTCTGGAAGAGGTTCAGAATATGAAGGGCGTAAGGGCGGCAGGACTGCCAGGGATAGCATCGGAAGGAACGCCGGATGGGAGGCCGGCGAGAACGCTTGAAGGAACGCTTGGGATAGCGTGTGCGGGAATATCAGGGAAAAGACCGTCGGAAACGCCGGAGATAACACTGGGAACAAAAAAGCGGTGTGCCGTTGTGTCGCTGGATTTTCTGGAGCTGGATAACGGGGAAGCTGGGTATCTCTTGGAACATGAATTTGGCATCATGACACGGTGCGGGCTTCATTGTGCGCCTGATGCGCATAAGACGCTGGGGACGTTTCCACAAGGGACGGTTCGTTTTTCCTTTGGGTATTTTAATACCCGGGAGGAGATCCGGCAGGCGGCAGACGCAGTTCATTCGATTCTGTGCGGGGCGTTGTGAGAGCGTCTTTAAGAAGGGCGGCAGGACAGGCGGCTTTGAATGGGATGGCAGTATAGAAAGGAGGTGGCAGCATGGACAAGGATCAAATTAAATTGACGAGCATGTCGCAGCACGCTGGTTGAGCGGCAAAAATGGAACCGTGTGTTCTATCAGATGTACTTGGCGGATTGCCGAAATTCGACGACCCGAAGCTTTTGGTGGGGTTTGAAACGAGCGACGATGCGTCGGTTTACCTGCTCAATGATGAGCAGGCGATGATCCAGACAGTGGATATTTTCCCGCCGGTGGTGGATGATCCGTATTTTTATGGGCAAATTGCGGCGGCAAATGCGCTGAGCGATGTGTACGCCATGGGCGGAGAGCCTAAGCTGGCGTTGAATATCCTCTGTTTTCCCGATAATCAGCCCGTGGAAATCGCAGGAGAAATTTTGCGGGGTGGTTATGAAAAGGCACAGGAAGCGGGGACGATGATTACAGGCGGCCATACTATCCGGGATCAAGAACCGAAGTATGGCTTATCCGTGACGGGATTCAGCCACCCGAAGGATGTCTTGACGAATGGCGGCGCAAAGCCCGGGGATGTGCTGGTTTTAACGAAACCACTGGGAACAGGGATTTTGACGACGGCGGCGAAAGCCGATCTGCTGGAAAAGCCTGCCCATGATGCGATGATCCGTACCATGGGGCGGCTGAATAAATATGCGGCGGAAACGATGCGGCGTTTTGCTGTTTCCGGCTGTACGGATGTGACTGGGTTCGGTCTTTTGGGCCATGCTTATGAGATGGCGGCGGCAAGCGGATGCACCCTGGCTATCGATTCGGCGGCTGTCTCTTATTTGCCGGAGGCCAAGGCGTTTGCAGAAGAGGGAATTATTCCGGCGGGTTCGTACCGGAACCGGGCGTTCCTAGGGGGAAAGGTTTCGGTTGCCAAGGGCATTGCGCTTGCAGTTGAGGATTTGCTGTATGATCCACAGACGTCTGGCGGGCTGTTGATCGCCCTGTCAGAGCGGCACGGCGCGCGCCTTTTGCATGAACTGGAAGAGGCAGGAGAAGAAGCGGCTTTAATTGGATGGGCGCAGGAACGGGAAGCCCGCCATATTATTGTGAAATAACGAAAGCTTATGGAACGCCTGGCGATGGACAGGCGAGAGGAGAAAGGAGCAGGAGAAAAAATGAGTGAAGCGAAAAAAATTGCGATCATGATTTGCACGGATAGTATTGGGACGGGCGAGGAGGAACTCGGCCACAGCCTGATGAAAAGCTATATTTATTCGTTAACGGAGGTGGATGATAAGCCTTCCTGCATGATGTTCTTAAACAAGGGCATTTATTTGACGACGGAAGGGTCTCCTGTCCTGGAGATGCTAAAGCAGCTTGCGGATGAGGGCGTGGAAATCCTTACTTGCGGGGCGTGCTTGGATTATTACAAGCTGACCGATGCGCTTTCGGTTGGGGAAGTTACGAATATGTATTATAATGTGGAATTAATGCACGAGTCGGACAATACGATCGTGATTTCATAGGTGCGTATTATGGCAGGGGGGAGATTGAACCAGCCATTTTATGCGATGGTGTTTTATGCCACTGAGGATACGATCCGGACGGAGCGGCAGCTTAGCTGTATTTTCGAGACGGCGATCATGCCGACTCCCAGGGAAATCTCCGAAAGCTGCGGTTTTGCGATCCGGTTTTCCCATGCAGAGGAGGATGAGCTGGTAGCGCGGCTGCCTGAAATCGAGGCAGCCTGCGCCCTGTACTATTTCAGTGCGCGGGATGGGAAGAAGCACAGGGCGGTCAGGCTCGTGGCAAAGAAGCCATAGCCGCCGGTGTGATTTTGATGCGAAAACAAAGCAGCCGCCATGTTTATTTCATTCTTGTATCCTGTCCCTGGAATCAAATTGGTTGGCACGCTTAAATTTATATTTTATGTTAAATGGGATTTTTTGAGTAGCAGATGCTGTTGTTTGTGCAGATGTTGCTCTGTTTTCAATGGTTCTGGCGTTGAAGCTGGCTCTTATTTGGAAAAACGGCCGTTTTCTGGCATGGGAATGGCCGTAACCGTTGGATTTAAAATAACAGTTGCTTTAAAAACAAGAGTTGTTACCAAATTTTAGCGGTTTTGTTAAAACCGCTGCCTTTTGTATTATTCTTTATCATTTCTTTTGCTGCTTTTTCGCTTGCGGTATGGGCGTGCATTATCCTTTCTGTACCGAACGCCCCACTATTAAGAAAAAATAAACATTAATGGAAATATATTAAAATCATGGCCTCCGCATGGTAAAATGAACGCAATGATCGGTACGGTGTTGCCGCAAGGGAGCGTTCCTTGAATCGTGAACAATTCAGGAAATATCGCTAAGGCGATATGACGGCCTGCCTCGAATATTCAGCGGATGTTTGGAAAATGTAGCAGAATCTGCCGTTGAAAAAGGATTGTCGAGTGAAAAAGAATTGTCGAGGTCAGCGTTGCCCTGTAATGGGAAATGCTGCGGGAAATGTAAATATATGCATAGAAATCATCGATGCGGACAGAGGGAACGATACATTTATTCGATTTTGCCGCTTGTTGCAAATAGATTATACTGGAAGAAAACAAGCATTAAGGGAAGAGGGATGGAAAGATGCAGTACCTTGTCGGAATTGATATTGGTTCTACCTGTGCGAAAACCATTGTGATGAATCGCAAGCGTGAGATTGTGCACCGGTTTATGCAGCCTACGGGCTGGAGCAGCGTGGACACAGCGCAGCAGATCGAAAAACGTTTGCTAAAGCTGGGCGTTGAAAAGGACCATGCCGGGATTGTAGCTACGGGATATGGGCGCGTTTCCGTTCCTTATGCTGATCAATGCGTTACGGAAATTACTTGTCACGGAAAAGGCGCTTGCTTCCTTTACGGCGCACGGGACTTGATGGTGGTCGATATCGGCGGGCAGGATACGAAAATTATCGCCTTGGAAGCGGGCGCAGTAATGGATTTTTCGATGAATGATAAATGCTCGGCAGGAACAGGCAGGTTTTTGGAGGTCATGGCAAATACGCTTTCCCTGCGGCCTGGGGAGCTGTGCGAGATGGCTTCATTAGGTGGCGGTACGGCCATTAGCTCCATGTGTACGGTATTTGCCGAATCGGAAGTGATCAGCCTCATCGGGCGGGGAGAACAGAAGGAAAATATCGCTTATGCGGTAATGGATTCCATCGTTTCCAAGGTGGCCTCGCAGGCAGCTCGGTTTCAGCTTCAGGGGAAAACGGTTTGCCTGACCGGGGGCTTGTGCGGTTTTGAAAATTTGCGGCAGGCCCTTTCTAAGAAGTTAGGGGTCGATGTGGCTGCGCATGAAGAAGGCAGGTATGCGGGTGCGGTTGGCGCAGCGCTTTGCGCCAATGCGTTTGCACAGCAGAAGGCTGCTTCGGAATAAGAGGCGTAAGGGTTAGTGTCCAGGCTTGGCGGCGTCCGGCGCAAGCAGAGGGAAGCATAGATGAAGAGGAAGTCCGTTATGCGGGTTGCGGAATAGGCATCTGGAGTAAGCGGCGTGTAAAGGGAGCATTCTGGGTTTATTGCGATGTTGCGCAAGCGGCGGGAAAGACAGCTTCGGTTTTTTGGCGGCGCTGCGCGGGCGGTCAAAGAGCTGCAGTGGCGATAATAGCGCAAGGTGAGAAACGCTGAATCCTGTTTTTGGCGATGGCGGAGCGGCAGGACGAAGAAAGGGCAGGCAATGATTTATCTTGATAATGCAGCGACGACGATATGGAAGCCGCAGCAGGTGATCGATGCGGTAGCGGAGGCGATGCAGTCTATGGGAAATGCATCCAGGGGCGTCCATGCGGGCGCATTGCAGGCGGCGAGAACGGTTTATGATACCCGGCGGAAGCTGGCGCATTTGTTTCACTGTGGAAACCCATCCAATGTGGTATTTTGCAGCAATTCTACAGAAGCGCTGAATACGGCGGTCAATGGGACGATTGGTGCGAAGACGCACGTGATTACGACGGAGCTGGAGCATAATTCCGTCTTGCGCCCGCTGTACCGATTGCAGCGGGAACAAGGCGTGTGCCTTAGCTTTGTGAAAGCTGACAGGAAAGGCCGGGTTGATTATGGGGAATTTGATAAACTGGCCAGGGAAAATACCGTTGCCGTTGTGTGTACGCATGGCTCGAACCTGACGGGAAATGTGCTGGATATCGCGCGGATCGGCGAGATTGCCCGTATGCATGGTCTTTTGTTTATCGTCGACGCATCCCAGACGGCGGGCGTGATTCCGATCGATATGGAAAAAATGCAAATCGGCATCCTGTGTTTTACAGGGCATAAGAGCCTGATGGGCCCGCAAGGCACGGGCGGGCTGTGCGTGCGGGAAGGTGTTTCTGTCAAGCCGCTGAAAACAGGCGGTACGGGCGTGCAGTCTTATCGCCGGTTCCAGCCGGAGGAAATGCCTGTGCGCTTGGAAGCGGGAACCTTGAACAGCCATGGGATCGCAGGGTTATCCGCAGCCGTTGACTATATAGAAGCGATCGGAATGGATGTGATCTGGGAGCGGGAACAGCAACTGATGCAGCGGTTTTATCAAGGTGTTGCCGGTTTGGAAAATGTTCAAATATATGGCGATTTTGCTACGTGGAAACGGGCTGCAATCGTGGCGCTGAATATTGAAGGAATTGATTCAAATGAGGTGGCGGACGAGTTGATTTGTACATATGGGATCGCCACAAGGCCGGGCGCTCATTGTGCGCCGCTTTTGCATCGGGCGTTGGGGACAGAATCGCAGGGTGCGGTGCGGTTCAGCTTTTCCTGGCATAACACGGAGGCAGAAGTCGATGAAGCGGTCCGGGCCGTCCAGGAAATCGCAGGGCGCATTTGAGCTGGTTTGCGCAGAGGTAATTCATGTTATAGCAAACGCTGGACATTCCAACGGCATCAGCGCAAGGAAGCGTTTGCTGAAACATGAATCTTGATGGAAAAGGCAGAGGTAATTCATGTTATAACAAACGCTGGACATTCCAACGGCGCCAGCGCAAGGAAGCGTTTGCTGAAACATGAATCTTGATGGAAAAGGCAGAGGTAATTCATGTTATAATAAAGGAGGAGCAAAAATGTCCGATTATGTAAAAATGTGGGAAGATTTGGGAATGGATCTGGAAAATCACGATTTGCTGTGCCAGGTATTGCCGACAGCGGTAGGCGATGTCTTCATGACGCAGGAAAACCGGCCGCAGGCGATGGATTTCTGGGATATGGTGATCGCAGAGGTTCACGGCATCAGGCCGGCGGAGCTGGTTGAAGCGCAGAAGGAAGGGCGAAAGGTATTCGGCACGTTCTGCGTATATGTGCCGGATGAAGTGGTGATCGCAGCCGATGGCATCGTGACGGGCCTTTGCGGCGGTTCGCAGTTCTGGGTGCCGGGTGGGGAGGCTGTTTTACCGAAAAGCACTTGTCCATTGATTAAGGCTTCCGTTGGCGCGCGCTTAGGCAAAACCTGCCCGTTTTTCCGCATCGCCGATATGTATGTGGGGGAAACGACGTGCGACGGAAAGAAAAAGGCTTATGAAATTTTGGGCGAAGATGTCCCGATGTATGTGATGGACGTTCCGCAGATGAAGCGGGAGAAGGACATCGTGAAATGGAAGGATGAAATCGCAGAATTTGCAAAAACCGTGGAGGAATTTACGGGCAATGCCATTACGCCGGAAAAGCTGGGCGAAGCGATTCATATCATCAACGAGAGGCGGAAAGCGCTGGCCAGGGTATTTGAATGCCGCAAGTCCGAAGTCTTACCGATTTCGGGGAGGGATGCGCTCCTGATGATGCAGATCTCCTTCTTTGACGATCCGGTCCGTTGCGCCCAGATGTGCAATAAGCTGGCGGATGAGCTGGAGCAGAGAATCAAGGACGGCGTATCGGTTGTTCCGGCAGGCACGAAACGGATTTTGGTGACAGGAACGCCGCTCGCCGTTCCAAATTGGAAGCTGCATAACATCATCGAGACGAGCGGAGCCGCTGTCGTCTGTGAAGAAATGTGTACCGGGACGCGCTATTTTGAAAACCTGGTGGATGAGACGAAGACGACGCTTTCCGATCAGTTCATGGCGCTTTCCGAACGGTACATGAAGACGAACTGCGCTTGCTTTACGCCAAACCAGGGCAGAATCGAAGACATTCTCCGCATGGCAAAGGAATATAAAGTGGATGGCGTGATCGATTGCAGCCTGAAATTCTGCTGTCTGTATGATACGGAAAAATATGCAGTATCGCGTGCGCTCAAGGCGGCTGGCGTTCCCGTCCTCAGCCTTGAAACGGATTATACCGATACGGATGCGGAGCAGCTCCGCACGAGAATCGGCGCTTTTATCGAGGTTCTCAATGGCTGACGATACGCTCCGCTATTACATACTCTTTGCGAATTATGAGCAGGGCATGTGTCTTCATGACCTGCTCAATGAACGGGGGATCAAGCACAGGATTGCACCGGCGCCCCGCCAGATACAAGGCGAGCTTTCCTGCGGTATGTCGCTGATGCTTTTGCCCGATGCTTTGGAAAAGGCAGAGCAGTGCATTGCGGAGACGGGTGCGGCACATCATGCCATTGTGCCGTTTGAGAGCCGTTTGAAACCACAGCGGGATCGGTATTGTTAGGCGGGAGGGTCTTGGCGAGGCTGCATCCCTGCCCGGGCAAGGAGGCAGCCAGCAAGACCGCTTCCGCCAGCGTTTTGGGCAAGCCGGGCATCTGATTGCGGATGGCCGGGCTTTGCGCAGGGCGGCAAGGCTCGCAAAATGAAAAAGCCAAGCATCAGGTTCTTTTCGGACGGCTGAGGCTTTGTGCAGGGAAGCGAAGCTTTGCCGGGCGGGAGCAAAACAGCAGGATATTTTTGGAAGGCCGAGGGCTTTGTGCGGCTGGGCCAGCTAAACTTCGCCGCAGACGCTTGATGGAATAAAATCCAATCACGGCTTTCCTCATGATTTGTGCCGCCAACCAAAAGCGGCGGAATGGAGATTGATATGACAATTACAGTCGATGTTACAGGGTGCGCATGCCCAGAGCCGGTCATCCGGACGAAAAAAGCGATGAAGGAAGAACACAGTGAAATCGTCGTCCTGGTGGATAACCAGACCGCTTGTGAAAACGTGAAACGGCTGGCGGCGAAAAACAGCCACAGCGTTACCGTGGAGGAAGACGGGGGCATTTACAGGATGACGCTAAAAAAGAATTGACTTTGGGCAAGGTCAGGAGATATCATTAGGGGACAGAGAAGCTTTTGCGGCATAACTGAATCGGGACTAGAGAGGTGGGCGATGAACTTTAATGAATTTTCCAAGGAAACCAAAGCGTGCATCAGAGCCATCATCGAATGCATCGATGATGGGATTTTTATCACGGACGGGGAAGGCACGGTCGTGGAGCTGAACCAGACAGCCCTTGGCGCACAGCAGCGGGAGCATATTCTCGGCAAAAATATGCGAGAGCTGATCGAAGAAGGCATTTACAGGGATTCGCTTTCCTTGCAGAGCATCAAGGAGAAACAAAAGGTCACGCGCTTTCAAAACGAGGAGACGGAAATCCTGACGACCGCAATTCCCTATATAGAGGATGGAAAAGTACAGCTAGTGGTCTGCTGCGAGCGGGAAATGCAGGAGCTGGAAATCATGAAAGAGCAGATCAGGAACAGCGAAAAGAAGCTGGAGGATTACCGCAGGGAACTGGAATACCTTCGATCGGTCGTTGCCAAGGATGTAGATGTGGTAATGGAGTCGGATGAAATGCAGCATGTGGTGAACCTGGCGCTGACAGCGGCGCAGTACGGCTCGCGCGTGTTGATTCAAGGCGAGACGGGCGTCGGCAAGGAAATCATCGCAAAGATCATCTATAAAAACAGCTCCAGAAGGAATGCCCCGTTTATCGCTGTCAACTGTAGCGCAATCCCGGAATCTTTGCTGGAGTCGGAGCTGTTCGGTTATGAAAGGGGCGCATTTACCGGAGCTAGTGAAAAAGGCAAGAAGGGCTATTTTGAACTTGCCAACAGAGGCGTCCTGTTTCTGGATGAGATCGGCGATATGCCTTTGAATTTCCAAGCGAAGCTGTTGCGCGTCCTCCAGGAAAACGAAGTGATGCGCATCGGCGGCAAGGAGATGATTCCCATTGACGTGCAGGTGATCGCCGCCAGCAACAAATCGCTGGCAGATAAAGCCGCCGCCGGGGAATTTCGCTCGGACTTATTTTACAGGCTGAATACGTTCCCGATTTTGATTCCGCCCCTGCGCGCTAGAAAGCGCGATATCGTCCCGCTGATCTATATGTTTGTGCAGAGCTTTAACAATAAATACGAGACGAAGAAAATGTTTTCGTTGAGCAGCTTGAACGTGTTGCAGCGGTATGAATGGCCGGGCAATGTGCGGGAGCTGGAAAACCTGGTCGAGCGGATCATCCTGACCTCGAAGGAGGATATTATCACGGATGAGCATGTCAAGCAGATGCTCTTTTTCCCGCAGCGTGAGGAGGAAGATGTTTCCTTGATGGAAGGCACGTTAAAGGATGCGATAGAAAAGACGGAAAAACGGGTGATCAAAAAGTACATGGAGCGGTACAAAAGCCCATCCGAGCTGGAACAAGCCCTCGGGCTTTCCCGGGCGACATTGAACAGGAAAATATTAAAATACGGACTTCGGGAAGACACCCGCTAATCAGAAATGATTAGCGGGTGCTTTCTTTTGAGCAGGAAAAAAGTGCAAAAGGATTGGATTTTTCTATGAAAGCCAGTAATTGCAATCCGTTTTTGTGATAACAAAGACGTAAAAAAAGTGGCACGATACTTGCGTTATGATTAATATAGGCAAACAAAACAAATAATATAAGCAAATAAAATGAATTGCTGATGTTCTAAGACAAAGAGTGGGGGTGATTGTTTGAAAGAAATGAATTTGAAGCTGGATATCATAGAAATAAAAGATGTTTGCTTTGGCGGCCAGAACAAGATCAGCGGCGGCGTATTGCAGGTCGATAAAGCAGGGCTTTTAGACTATATATCCGATCCGGTGTTTACGAAGCTGGATGTTGCGCTGGCAAAGCCCGGCGAATCCGTACGGATTATTCCCGTCAAGGATGTGATCGAGCCGAGGATCAAGGAAGCGCCGGACGGCGGGTACTTTCCCGGTTATTTCGGCAAGTTTGAAACCTGCGGCGACGGCGTAACCAAGGTATTGCGGGGCGCTGCCGTGGTGACGACCGGGACGATCGTCGGGTTTCAGGAAGGCGTGATCGATATGTCGGGCATCGGTGCGCAGTATACGCAGTTTTCAAAGCTGAATAACATTGTCATCACAGCAGATGTGAAAGAAGGGCTTCACCCGGCGGAACACGAAGCGGCAGTGAGGGTAGCGGGCATTAAAGCCGCCCATTACATTGCCCATGCGGGGCTGGGGATGGAAGCGGATTATACGGAAGAATACTGCTTGCCAAAGCCGGAAAAAGATTTGCCTAAAGTGGCCATTATGTACATGATCATGGCGCAGGGCCTACTGCATGACAATTATGTATATGGAATCGATGCCAAGAAGCTTCACACGATGCTTTTGCATCCAAATGAGGTCTTTGATGGCGCGATCGTAAATGGAAACTGCGTTGTCGCCGGGGACAAGCATACGACCTACGACCACCAGAACAGCCCGCTTGTGAAAGAGATGTTTAAAAGGCATGGAAAAACATTGGATTTCAAGGGGCTGATCGTCGTGCCGACGTATCCGGGGCTTGCGGACAAGCAGAGGTGCTGTGAATCGGCCGTGAAGATGGCAAGGCTTCTCGACCTGGACGGGGTATGCATCCCGGAAGAGGGCGGCGGCAATCCGGAAGCAGACCTGATGATGATTTGCAGGGGCTGCGAGCATCACGATATTAAGACCGTGATGATGCTGGGACCTGACGGCGTGGAAGAACCGGTCGCTGACACGACGCCGGAGGCTGATGCGGTGATCAATGTCGGCGATTGCAATGAATATATCATCGTTCCGCCGATGGATCAGGTGATCGGCGACCAGGAGCAGATCAAGGTGATGTCGGGCGGCTCTGAAACCAGCATTCAGGAAGACGGCGGGATGCGGATTTCCTTGTCTGCGATTATCGGTTCCGTGAATGGATTTGGGACGTCTAACATGAGTTCCTATGTGCGATAAGAAAGGAGGGCATAAGCATTGAGAATTGTCCATTATATCAATCAGTTTTTCGGCCAGGTCGGCGGGGAAGCAGAAGCCGGGCATCCTTTAGAGGCCAGGCCGGGTGTCGTTGGCCCAGGCATGGCGTTGAAACAGCAGATCGGCGATAACGAAATCGTGGCTACGATTATCTGCGGCGATAATTATTTTGTCGAAAATATCGATGCAGTAAAGCCGCAGATGGTGAATATTTTAAAAGAGTACAAGGCTGATATGCTGGTCGCAGGGCCTGCATTCAATGCGGGAAGGTACGGCATGGCGTGCGGCAGTGCGTGCCAGATTGCAAATGAAGAGCTGGGAATCGAGGCGGTTTCCGGTATGTATGAAGAAAATCCGGGCATGGAGATGTACCGGAAATTTGCTTACATCGTGCCGACGGGAAACAATGCCAGGGGAATGCGGGATGCTGTGAGCAAGATGGGAACGCTGATCAAGCGGATCGCAGACGGCGAAATGCTGACAAGTCCCGAAGAAGACGGGTTCTTCGAGAGAGGCCTTAGGGAAAATATCTTTTTGGAAAAGACCGGTGCAGAGCGTTGCGTCGATATGCTCCTGAAAAAAATCAAGGGCGAGGATTTTGAGACCGAGCTTCCGATGCCGGTGTTTGAAAAGTTTGAACCGAGCCCTGCGATCAAAGATATGTCAAAGGCTACGATCGCAGTCATGACCAGCGGCGGCATGGTGCCTGCAGGCAATCCGCACAGGCTGGAGGCTTGCAACTGCACGAAGTGGGAATGTTATTCCATAGATAGCGATTACGGCGGCAGGGGCGTGACGAAGGGCATGGTTGTCCATGGCGGATATGATCCGACGTATGGAAACGCGGATGGGAACAGGATTCTCCCGATCGACATGATGGTAGCGCTTGAGCAGGAAGGCAGGATCGGAAAACTCTATGATTACACCTATGTTACCGTCGGAAACGGCATGGGAACGGATCAAGCAACCGTGTTTGGGGATGAGATTGCGAAGAAGCTTTTAGATGCGAAGATAGACGGTGCGATCCTAACCTCCACCTGAGGAACTTGTACGCGTTGCGGTGCAACGATCGTAAAACGGATAGATGCAGCGGGAATCCCGATTGTCCACATCTGTACCGTTACTCCGATTTCCATCTCCGTAGGAGCGAACCGGGTCGTGCCTGGCGTATCGATCCCGCATCCTGTTGGAAAGCCGGATTTACCATTGGAAGAAGAAAAGGCATATAGAAAGAAAATGCTGGAAACAGCCCTGAAGGCTCTCGAAACGGAT
This sequence comes from uncultured Eubacterium sp., assembly GCA_946555345.1. Lineage (GTDB taxonomy): Bacteria > Bacillota > Clostridia > Peptostreptococcales > Anaerovoracaceae > Lentihominibacter. The sequence continues at coordinate 36,330 of CAMNSS010000006.1, forward strand.
ATACAAGAGCAGACCATCTTTGCAGTCGAGTAGCAGACGTTAAAAGAGGAGAGGGTATATATGCTGGATAAAAGGATTGAATATGACGCAAAAGTTCCCATAAGGGCATATGTGAGCCATATCTATCAGCAGCCGGTTCATGCGCACCATGAGGATTTAGAGCTGATCGTCGTGCTGAAGGGAACGATCCGGGTGATTGCAGGATACAGGACGCTTCTGCTTGGAGACGGAGACGTGATGTTTTTTAACGACAGGGAGCTTCATGGCATCTATGAAACCGAAGGGGAAAACCTCGTACTCACGATTCATATTAAGATCAAGTATTTCAGGAAATATAACGAAACAGCATACAGTTCTTTCTTTTTGATGGCTGCGACTTATTTAAACGACTTGCGTTATGATAAACCGCTGGAAGAACTGCGGGATCAGATGTTCAACATTGCGAAGACACAGATCACGCAGGCGGGAAGCGATGAAAAAATGGAAATCATGGGCAAGGAGCTTCTCGCCCAGCTCCTCGCCGATTTCCAGTATTTCTATTACAGCACTTCCGGTGGAAAGCATTTTATCAACCGCTATGAAGGCAAAAATAATCAAGCGCAGGCAGCCCGCGTCCGTATGCTGATGTATTACCTGTGGGAAAATTATAACCAGAAGATCACGTTGCAGGAATATGCCGATGAGTCCCATATCAATATGTACTACCTGTCTCACATCATCAAAGCTTCGACAGGGCTCAATTTTCAAGAACTGCTTAGCTTTACCAGGGTGGAGGCAAGCGAGACCCTGCTTTTGGAAACGGACAAGAAGATCAGCGAGATCGCTTTTGAATGCGGGTTTTCTGCAACCAGGTATTATGTGAAGCATTTTGAAAAATGGTTTCAAATCAGCCCGGCGGATTACAGGGCGAAGCATACAAGCCGCCTGACCCTGAAAACCAGAGAGGAAATTCTCACGGGCGAAGAAGCGATTGACGTAATTGATGCGTTTTCAGGGCAGAAACGGCGTTTGTCCGCTGGGAAATCCTATTTTTATACGGATGTCATTGAAATTGATGCGGGCAAAAAAAGCAAAACGCGGCGGAAGCGGTATCAGCAGCTTCTTGCATGGGATTGTAATTTTCTGCCTGAAGAGGCGGGAATGGGGGAATCCTTGAAAGCGATCAGTGAATCCTTCCGTTTGTGTGTTCCCGTTACCGAGGCGAAGTCGCTGAATAGCAGGCTGCTGGCGTTTTTGCAGGAAAGCGGCGCGCATTCCTTGTTGTTTGTATATGATGCAAAAGCCGGACAGGGTGTGGATTGCGATGCGTTTGCGCAAGCGCTGGGGAGGTTCTGCCAATCCGGAAAATTAAGTGCGTTGACGATTCATATAGAATATGCGGGCGTTCTGCCGGAAGAAGATAAGAATGAAATTGCGGAAGTATTTGCTGCCGCAGGCGAAGCGGCCGGGTGCAGGATCGCCGTAAAAGAGGTTTGCCGGTATTCCGGCGCTTTTTGCAGCGGCAATTATTTTCTGGATTCGATTTATGCAGTTCCATGGATCATCCGCAGCAACTTGAAAAGCGGCCATGACCAGCGGTTTATGAGTAAGGTCTTTGATGAAAACGAGGAGGGCGTTATCAATGGTGAGGCTGGAATCATCACTGCGAGCCACATCAAGAAGCCATCGTATTATGCATATATGTGCCTGGCTTTGCTCGGCAATGAGATCGTGGAAAATTCCGAAGGCTATATCGTGACGAAGCGAAACCAGGATCTGATCATTTTGCTCTACGATTACGATAACAGCGTTTTTCATAACTTGGAGAAGTACGGCGATTGGCACAAGCTGGCGATGCTTCGGTTTGCGACGAAGAAAAACAAGGAATACAAGCTGGAATTATCCAGCTTGGAAGGCAGGTATACCGTGACGGAGATTCGTTTAGGAAAGGAAATCTGCCTTTTCAGCAAAATGGTGGATATGGGAATGCCAGAAATGCTCATGCTGGAGGAAGAACAGAATATGCGTGATTTTATGAAGCCGAGGCTGGAATTTTCCGTCGTGGGCGGCAGGCATGGAACGGCGTCTTTGGATGTAAAAGTACCGCGGCATGGGGCGACGCTGTTACAGTTGCGCAAACTGATGGAATGATGAACGCAAGGGATAAATGCATGATATGAATGCGCCGGTTGATATGGCGCGCCGCAGGAAAAGCGTTTCCCAGCTTGTCCGTTATGGTTGAAAGGCAGGGATAAGCTTGCGGGTGATAATGGCCGCATTGATTCATATGTTGTTGTTGTGAAGAAGCGTGCATTGCATCATCAGGCGTGGTTAAAGGGCAAGGGAAATTCATGATATCGCAAATGCTATTGTTAAAAATATATAATATTTAATATTTGATTTAAGGAGGTCTATTATGGCATATGTAAAAGGTGAAAAGAAATCGTTATTGACTCCGGTGGCAAAGGGCCCGGATGTGGAGTATCTCAAGTTCAGGACGTCGTTTAACGGCGAGGATTGCCACTATCCGGATGAGATGATCAGCGGATGCAAAATGATCGAAAAATGCATTGACTGCTGTACGGAATTGAGCAATATCAGGGACAACGGGGATGGCGGATACGTTGTGGACATCAACGCCAGCTTGGTAGATCATGTCCATATGCTGGATGCTGTGGAAATCGTCGCCTGGGTTGTGAAGCAGGGTTCCCGTTCCAGGATTTACGGTTATGAAATGTATAAGACGTCCGAATATGATGGCGAAGCAGACCGGAACGAAGTGTTTGACGAGCCGGTATTATGCGTGAAAGGCGAAGCGACGTTCGTTGTAGACGATCCGATTGAATAGCCAGACAGGCCGGAAGAGGTGAAACCATGTCAAGAATACTAGATGGAATTAAGGTGATCGACTTTACGGAAGGGCATATGGGGAGCTACGGCACGATGATTTTAGCGGATTTTGGCGCTGAAATCATTAAGGTCGAAGATGCAAAGAACGGCGGGGATTTGATCCGGTCCCGCGCCCCGAAAAATGAGAAGGGAAGCGCTTACCATGCGTATTTGAACCGAGGCAAGAAAAGCGTTTGCGTAGACTGGCGCACAGATGAGGGAAGGAAGATCATCCTTGACCTGATCAAACAGGCCGATGTCGTCTGCGATTGTTTTCCAGCGGGTGAGCTGGAAGGCTGCGGGCTTGGCTATGAAGACGCTTGCAAGGTAAAGCCGGATATCATATATGCCTCGCACACGGGATTCGGCAAAACAGGGCCGCTTTCCAATACGGCTGGAAGCAACCTTACGGTAGAAGCTGTGACGGGACTTCTGGATGTAACGGGTCATGATGGTTCTGTTCCGACAACCCATGGTTCCCGGATTGCCGACCAGTTTGGCAACCTGTTCTTTGTCATTGGCATCGTGGGCGCACTCCTCGTCAGGGATGAAACGGGCGAAGGGCAGGTGGTGGATGTGGCTTCGTGCGACAGCATGTTCACTGCCCTTGAAGATATCCTGATTGAAGAGCTGATGACGGGCAAGATCTATATCAGGGAAGGCAACAGTTCCCGTTCAATTGCGCCATATGATACCTTCGCAGTAAAGGACGGTTATGTTTCGACGGCGGTTTCCACGAACGCCCAGTGGGAGAAATTCTGCGATGCGATGGGATTCCCGGAATATGCGGACGATCCGCGATTTAATTCCAACGATAACCGGGGTGATAATTATGATGACATTTTGTTCCATATCATCAACGATAGGTTTAAAGATATGACGCGGGACGAGATCGAAAACCTGCTGCGCCCGTTGAACATTCCGAGCGGACCGACCTTGACGGTGGAAGAAGCGATCGGAAGCGAACAGATCAACCATCGGAACATGGTGGTGGAGCTTACGGATACAGCGCTGGGACGCTTGAAAATGCCGGGAATGAACATCAAATTGTCGGGAGAGCCGGATGAACCGGCAGGTTCAGCGCCGCTTCTTGGCGGGGATACCTTTGATATTTTATCCATGGCGGGCTACAGCCAGGAGGAAATCAAAGCGTTGCAAGCGAAGGGTATCGTAAAGGATGCAGGAGGTGAGAAATAATGGCGCCACTAGAAGGAATCACAATACTGGATTTTACACAAGCCTATAATGGACCGTATTGCACGATGGTTTTGGCGGACCTGGGCGCGCGCGTGATCAAGGTAGAACGGCTTGGCGGTGAGCAATCGAGGTTTTGGGAGCCGTATACGGAAGACGATGAAAGCGGATACTTTGCGCTTTTGAACCGAAACAAGGAGGGCATCGCCGTTGACCTGGGCGAGCCGGAGGGAAAAGAAATCATCAAGAAGCTCTATGCGAAGGTTGATGTCATCGTAGAGAATTTTAAATTCGGAACGATTGACAAGCTGGGGCTCGGCTATGAGGTGGCGAAGGAAATCAACCCGAACATCATCTTCGCTTCCAGCTCCGGCTACGGGCAGACGGGACCGCTTGCGACCAATACCGCTTACGATAACGTCATAGAGAGCATGTGCGGATACATGGACATGACGGGATTTCCGGAATTACCGCCATTGCGTTCTGGTGCATCGGTAGGGGATAGCTATACTGGGCTTTCCGTTGCCGTGGGCGTTCTGCTGGCGCTCTACCACCGCAAGAAGACTGGGGAAGGCAAGCGTGTTGACGTGGCGATGCTGGATACGATGTTCGCTGCGCTTGAAGACAGCATCATGACCTATTCCCTGACGGGAAAGCCGCTTCACCGCTCGGGAAATGCCAAGCCAGCTGAGGTCGTGCCATACGATTCGTATATTTGTAAGGATGGAAAGATGCTTACGGTGACGATAACGAGGGATGAAATGTGGCCGGATTTCTGCAAGGCGGTCGATATGCCCGAGATGATTTCCGATCCGCTCTATGCGACGAACGACCTGCGTGTAAAGAACTTTGACAGCTTTACGAAGAAGATGCAAGGTTATATGGAAAAGCAGGACGTGGATGATATGGTGGAACGGTTTCAAAAGCACAATGTTCCTGCTAGCGGGGTGTACAGGCCGATCGATGCGGCGGAGCATCCGCATATGCTGGCAAGGGATATGATCATCCAGTACCACGACGATAACATCGGCGAATTTACGAGCTTCGGATTTCCGATCAAATTCAGCAAAACGCCTGAAACGATAAGGAAGGGTTCTCCGAGGATCGGCGGCGATACGGTCCGGGTTATGCAGGAGCTTGGGTATGACCAGGCTGTGATCGACGAATATATCGAAGAAGAAATCGTGGAAGTTCCAGAGGACAAGTAACGAATGTTGTGGTATTATAAATGATGCGGGGCTTATGATGAGCCGCACTGGTTGTGCGGAATCGTAAGCCATGGCATCAACGCAGGCCGTGCAGGGCGTGCCAGGCAAAGGCTGCCAGGAATGGAAGCATGGGCTGCTGCACTAGCTGCCTGCGGTGGAACACGATGAATCGCAATGGCCGGCCATGTTGCTGCATGGCGGCGCATATCACATGATGTTAACTTATGAAGCAGTCGCATCAAGGAAATGAGACGGGATATGGCAAGACGAACCAGGTGTTGTGCCATATTCCCTATATCTCGCCATTGGTGCGACAATTCCATATCAGCCACTAGAAGGAGGAGCGATGAAGACAGAGGCAAGAAAAGACAGCAAGAAAATAGCAAAGAAAAACAAAAAAGCATTTTGGGGATACGGTGTAGCTGGATTTGGGGATAGTACCTATTATAATATCATCGGATCGTTTTTGTTGTTTTTTCTGACCTCTGTCGCTCATGTTCCAACGGTTGCGGCAGGCTTTATTTCCTCGCTGGGTTCGATTGCGGACGGCGTATGGAGCCCGATCATGGGCTTTATTTCCGATAACAGCGCTTCCCCCGGCGGCAGGAGGCGGCCGTATATCATACGGGGCGCGGTGCTGTGCCTGATTTCCACTGCGCTTATTTTTATTACCATACCGGGCGGCGCTGTGGTAAAGTGCCTGTATTATGGGGCTTTGGTGATTGCGTTTTGGATTTCCTTTGCCACGTTTTTTGTGCCGTATGCGGCTCTGGGGGCGGAAATCGCCACCGATTACGATGATAGGACGTGGATCAGGACGCTGACCTCATTTTTTAATTCGGCAGGTTCGCTGCTCAGTACGGTATTGCCGACCTCCATTGTTGCGCTGATCGTTGCCAGGGGAATCTCCAGGCAGGCAGCTTGGATGTGCGTGGGGATTATCGTCGGGGTTGCCGCTTTTTTTACCATTTTCATCGCTTGGAAGCTGACGGATGGCGCAGAGCTTGTTAAGCAAAATTTGAAAAAGAAAAAAGTTTCGGTCGTCAATGTCTTCCGGGAATATTTCAGCCTGCTGAAATTAAAGACGATTCGTTATTTGCTCTTGGGGAGCATCCTGTCGCTCATCGCCTATACGATGATGACGACTGGCAAAATGTATCTATTTACATATAACATGGGATATTCAGAAGCGGCTGCGACGCTGGTATATTTTTTCTCTTCGATTATATGGATGGCTTCCGCCCCTGTAATCAAGGTGATCAGCGATAAATTGGACAAGCGGGGAACGTTTATCCTCGGCTGTTTTGTGACGATTGCCGCAGGCGTGGTATACGGCTTGAAAGGCATGGAAAACTTTATCGACCTGATGGTATATATTCTCTTTATCAGCATGGGTAATTGTTGTTATTGGCAGTTATTCCCTGCGATGATGTATGATATCAGCGAGGTGGATACTTATATCAACGGAACGAAACGGGAAGGTTCGATCATGTCGCTGCAATCGTTAGCCGAAGCATTTGCCAGCGCATTTGCCATGTTCCTTGCGGGCGTGGTATTGAATGCCGGCGGCTATGATGGGACGGCCGCAGTGCAAAGCGCGTCGGCCGAATTTAGCATTTTGTCGCTGAACACGTTTTTTCCGGCTGCATTTTACCTGATCGGTCTGGTTTGCGTGTGGAAATTCCCGCTTACGAGGGAGCGCCACCATATGTTGCAGGCGGCGATCGCAGAGGGCGTTAAGGCGGAAGATAAAGATCCGAAGTATCAGGACTTGGAGGTTCTGCTGTAAGCTGTGGGCGTGTTTGGCAAAGCCTCGGCGGGCTGGCGGGACCAGCGTTGCTTGGATGAAGAAATTGATGGTTTTTCGTGCAAACAGCATATACTGTCATCATCAATAGAAAAGGAGATGGTTATATGGCTGGACCGGCTACAAATATCAGCACCCGAATGGTGATTTTGCCGTAAAAATACCTCCCAAGCAGATTTTGATTATTTATCTTGTCTGCTTAGGAGGCCTTATGTTACGATGTGGTGGCTTTTGGACTCTATTTACCAAAGCGTACCTTAATGTCCCAGATACTTTTTCAGCTCATTGAGGCTCATGCCGTTAATTCCCATTTTTTCCAATGTCCTTCCCGTTTCCCTTGGCTTTTGATCGATGATGATAGAGCCAATTTCGATGAATGCATCGATGAGCGGGGTCGGTACATTGAGCATTTTTCCTAAATCGGACCAAGCGACCAAACCGTAAGGGATATCTTCCGTGAAGTATCTGTTTTTGAGGCTCGTCGGTCCTTTGATAAATTCAAGCGTCTTGCATCCGTTTACTTCTTCCCAAATGGTTCGCGGCTGGCGTCCTTCCGCAAGCTCCATCGCTACCGTCATCAGGTCATAGCCTAACGCTTTTACAAGTGCGCCTCGTTCGGCATCCAATACCTCCATCACGTCGGCGACGGTAGGGGTGATTCCTTCTTCATAAAGGTAAAAGTCCCCCTTGGAACGCTCAATGCGGCCGGCGTTCATCACGCATCCGGGGATGTGCAGGCAAGGATTCAGGCTGTGCAGCCCGCAGGCGAGGACGTCTTCGCATGGAATAAATTCACCGTAGTATTTTTCCAGTGTTTGATACACTTCCTGCGATTTGTTTGCGGGAAGCACGCCGCATTTAATTTCGTAATTCCTGTCATAGACGTAGACATGGCCCGGTTCTAAAATCCTGGCGTCGTAATTCAGCGTCGCCGTTTCACAGAAAATGACATCGGCTTTCACGCCTTTATCGGTAAATGCTTTTTTAAATATGAGCGAACCCAGGTTTCCCGGTGTAAGGACGATGATCTGCCCGTTTTCTGCCACGCCTGCCAGCAGTTCGGCGTAGTAATCGTGGGAAAACGCAGGAAGCGGCAGGAAAATGGCCTCTGCGCCTTTTACAGCCTCGGCAATGTCGGTCGTTACGCAGGAGATTGTTGCGGTGCCATCGCCTGCTCTGCCTTCTAACCTGATTTTTTTGTTGTCAAATACGTATTTCGCATTGGCGCTGTTTGCAAATTTTGCCGCTTCGTACAGGCTTACTTCATGTCCCTTTAGGGTTAAATCGGCAGCCATGGCTTGAGAACCATTGCCGCTGCCCATTACAGCAACTTTAGCCATATATTTCCCTCCTATTCTTTAATCATGGCAGGATCAAAATCTACCCATGGCAGGTCGTGCGTCAGGCCGACGTCTTTGTTTACGACTTGCCCGTCGTAGAAGTTCATGGCCGCTGACAATACAGCGCTTTCTTCGCAGGCCTTTTTGAGGCCTTTGTTCGCAACAGCTTCGATGAACGGATACGTGATTTGCATATAAGCATCCATAGAGGTTTCGGGAACCATGGAAGGCATATTGTCTACGCCGTAATGCACAACGCCTTCGTCGATGTAGGTCGGTTCGCTGATCGTGGTGTAGTGCATGGTTTCGATGATGTTCGTTCCCGCTAAATCCATGATGACTGCGCCATTTCGCATTTTTCGCACGGTTTCCCTCGGCACGACCGGCACGGGCATGCCTGGGTATGGATAGATGGCGTTGATGAGAACATCACAGTCTAAAGCCCTTTCATTGATCAGTTCAACATTATATGAGAGAATTTCAGATTTTTTGAGGTTGTCGCGCAAGTATAGCATTCTGTCTTGGAATGCTTCAAATACAGTAACCTGTGCATCGAATGCTTCTGCGATCTGCGCTGCCGCATAGCCTGCGTGTCCGCCGCCGATGATGACATACTTTGGCCTTCTGCTGCCCGTAATGGCTACAGGGGATGCGCCCGCGCCGCCGTTTGGCAAAAGGCAGAGATTTGCGGCGATGACGGTCGTCAGCCTGCCGGCGATTTCGCTCATCGGTTTCATCAGCGGCCTTGACCCGTCGGGGTTTTGCAGCATTTCGTAAGCGAGGCCGGTGGCTTTGGCGTCGATCATTTTTTTCGTGATGGTATGGTCTGGTTCATTTTCCCCTAGATGGAAACAGCACCAGATGATGTGATCCTTTCTGATCGGCACATCGTATTCACCCTCCATGTAATCCTTGAACTTGACGATCATCTGTGCTTCTTCGTATACGTTGTCCATCGTTTCCACGACAGAAGCGCCAGCCTTTACATAATCTTCGTCAGGAATGCCCGCTAAGTTGGCAAGCCCTTTTTGAATTACGGCCTGATGTCCCTGGCAGGTCAGCTTCTGCACGTATTTGGGCGTCAAGCCCACTCTCGATTCTTGGTCTTTTGTTTCTTTTGGAATCCCGATTATCATCGTATAAGTCCCTCCTTATTTATCATGTAGAAAATACCGCCAGAGGCGATATAACGGTTTGCCTTGAATGCCCTGCGTCCATTTGGGAAATGCTATAAAGCGTATCGCCTGGGCTGGATAGCGGCTGCGGCCTGCTATGATTATATGCTGCCATCGGCATACGAATGCACAGGGGCAATGGCATATGGATAAAACTGTCGGTTTTGGCATTGCCGCTTTGTCTTGCACAAGATGTCACCAGTAGTATATCCAGAAAATTAAGAAAAAAAAGTATTTAGTTGCGTCAAAAAAACCATGAAAAAAATATAGCGGAAAAATTTCAGCAAAGATGTTAAAAAATAGGGGCGGTGAAAAGGGTTTTCAGAAATGCTTTTCTATATAATTGAATTGTCGGATTTTTTCGGTTATTGTACGTTTTTACCTTGTAATGAGCCGTTATTGCAGTGAAAAAGTAGTCTATAATTCATTTTGGAGGTGAAAAAAATGAATGATACGAACAATAACGCAGGTTTCCTGCGTGGCGACAACAGTAAGATCGTCGCAAAAAAAATAGGAATTCCTACGATGCTATTCCTGATTTTCAGTTTCTGCTGTGGAGGCGCTTTTGGCGTAGAGGAAATGATCTGTTCGTCAGGTCCGGGGCTTACCATCCTCGTGCTGGCTTTATTGCCGTTTTTATGGGCGCTGCCGCAGGCAATGACAGCAGCGGAGCTTGGCTCGGCAATCCCATACACGGGCGGCTTTTATAAATGGAACCAAGTAGCCCTCGGGGAATTTTGGGGATTCGCAGCAGGTACTGGCAGGGTTATCGCGCAGTATCTGGAAATGCCCGGATATGTCCTGCTGGCAACCACATACATCGTATCGATATTTCCGCTGAGCGGCACTACGGCATATATCGTAAAAGCAGCGATTATCATTATCTTTACGCTGATTAATTTGCGGGGAATCAAAGAAGTAGGCTGGATTGCGACAGTCATATCGATTTTCGTCCTGATTGCATTCGCAGCGGTTACGTTGATCGGATTCACGCATATCACGAATCCACAGCCGCTGTCTCCGTTCACCGTTCCAGACGAGAGCTTCCTGTTTAGCTTGGGCGGATGTTTGTCTTTGGGAATGTGGATGTATTCAGGCTTTACATCTGTATCGACGCTTGCAGGCGACTGCGAGGATAAGTCCGTCGTGTGGAAGTCCTTGCTAATTGCCCTGCCAATCATTGCGCTGGTGTACATTCTTCCGTCAATCGCAGGACTTGCATCCGTTGGCAACTGGGAATTATGGAGCGATACCATCAATTACAGCAATGTGGCCGCTTTAGTAGGGCTTGGCGGTGCGTTTGCCATCGTTGCAATCGTAGCGAACTGCTCTAGCTTCAATACGCTGGTAGCATCGCTTTCCAGAAACGTATATGCGATCAGCATGGATAACCTGGGACCAAAGGCGTTCACGAAGCTTTCCCAAAAAAGCGATATGCCGCTGATTGCAATCATTTCAATCGCAATCGTGTCGTTGCTTGGATGCACGCTCGACTTTTCAACGATCATTACGATCGAAGTAATGTTCCTGATGGTTGACTATTCGCTGATCTGGATCGCATTGATCGTGCTCCGGATCAAGCATCCTGAAATGGAGCGTCCGTTTAAGATTCCGTTTAAGAGCACCTGGGCTTGCGTTTTATTCGTATCGCCTGGCTGGCTCATCTGCTTGATCGCTATCCTGGTAAACGGAGCGGACTATTTCCTCGGTGGAATGATCGGTATTGCCGTGCTTCCTATTCTATACGTATTCTTCAAACTGCGGTATGGCGGGCTGACGAAGCTTTACCCGGATTTGCATCCGATGAATCCTAAGACGAAGCTGGCCTATGGCGACCTAGGAAGGTTTGCGAAGCTGTTCGGCGTGCTGTCGATCTGTAGTTTCATCGCAATTCCGTTCATGCCTTGGTATGAAGGTTCATGGGGCGCTGAGTATTATGCGGAGACATATGGCGCTGCAAATTCGTGGGAAATGATCAATAACGGCATTATGGTCGTTGCGATTGTATATGCGGTTCTGACGATCGTGCTTGCTTTGCTGGCTAAAAAATTCGACAATAAATCAATGAAGCCAGAGGGGATGGAATACTAGAGCCTTTCAGCTGGCACAGAAGCCTTGTGCATAGGTAGGGATATGCTTACATGGAAGAGAAAAACTGTGAAGCGGACGCACACGGTTTGCGCATTTGCTTAAAGAGGCAAATGGATGGGCAGAGCGTTCGCTTCATTCTTCTAAAGATGTGGGAAAGGCGTGCATGCAGGCTTCTTCTTTCCATGAGATGCGGAGGCATCTGCATCGGTGCAGTAAAAACGGCATGGCCATTTGTGGCTATGCCGTTTTTTTATCATGCAGGAAATACTGCCATATCGCTGAGGCGTTATGACAATCCGCTCCGCCTATCCGGTGGCTCTGCGGGAAAGGCAACAAAAGCTAACGATGAAAGAGAATCGGCGGGGTCAGCTTTGTTCATAGGGAGATTCCTGTATTTGATATGCCTATATAGAACAAGATGCATCCAGGTGATTGTTGCGCATAAGAAAACCATATGCAAGCGAATTGTTAGCACTCTCATTAGGTGAGTGCTAAAAAGTTGTTGACTTCTGTGAGAAAGGGGTTTAAAATGGTCTCATAAAGGGAAAATAAAAGAAACAAAGAGAATATTTCCTAGTCGTTTAGCGAAAGCAATTCGGAGGTGAGATTATGAACATAGAAAAATACACACAGAATGCACAGGGAGCGATCATCGATTGCCAGAACATTGCCATCGAAGAAGGCCATCAGCAAATCGACGGCGAGCATTTGCATTTGGCGCTTCTGATGCAAAAAGACGGATTGATTCCGAAGCTGCTGCAATTCATGGAAGTGAACACAGGGGAGCTGGTCGGTGCGATCCAGGCCGAGATCGATAAACTGCCGAAGGTGTCCGGCAGTGCGGAAAGTATGTATTCGACCAGAAGATTGCAGCAGATTTTCCTCAAAGCGGAAAAGACAGCGGAAAAACTGAAAGACGAATATGTCAGCGTGGAGCATCTTTACCTAGCGCTTTTGGAAGAGCGGAACACGCCGTCGGCAGCTATTTTCAAGCGATACAACATTACGAAGGACAAATTCCTCGACGCATTGAATAAGGTGCGGGGAAACCAGCGGGTAACGAGCCAGAACCCGGAGGAAAACTACGACGCACTGAACAAGTACGGGCGGGATTTGGTGGAAATGGCACGGGAAGGCAAGCTCGACCCCGTCATCGGCAGGGACAGCGAAATCAGGCATACGATACAGATCCTTTCCAGGAGAACGAAAAACAACCCGGTTCTTATCGGTGAGCCAGGCGTAGGAAAGACAGCCGTGGTAGAGGGGCTGGCGCAGCGTATCCTCAATGGCGACGTGCCGGAAGGCCTCAAGGATAAAACGATTTTTGCGCTGGACATGGGCGCATTGATCGCAGGTGCAAAATTTCGGGGCGAGTTTGAAGAACGACTGAAGGCAGTCCTCGGCGAAATCGAAAAATCTGAAGGGCGCATCATCCTTTTCATCGATGAAATTCACAATATCGTCGGTGCGGGCAAGACCGAAGGCGCAATGGATGCGGGCAACCTCTTGAAGCCGAAACTGGCCAGGGGCGAGCTTCACTGCATCGGGGCGACCACGCTTGACGAATACAGGAAATACATCGAAAAAGACGCTGCGCTCGAACGAAGATTCCAGAAGGTTCTGGTGGATCAGCCGACCGTGGAGGACACGATTTCCATTTTGCGTGGACTGAAGGAACGCTTTGAAATTCACCACGGCGTGCGCATCACCGATAATGCATTAATCGCATGTGCAACGCTTTCCGAACGCTACATCAGCGACAGATTTTTGCCGGATAAAGCCATCGACCTGATGGACGAAGCCGCCTCTAAAATTAGGACGGAAATCGACAGTATGCCAGCGGAACTCGATGAAATTTCCAGAAAGATCATGCAGTTGGAAATCGAAAAACAGGCGCTCGGCAAGGAAAGCGACGCCGCTTCGAAAAACAGGCTGGACGCTTTGGAAAAGGAACTTTCGCAGTTGCGGGATGAGAGCAATGCGATGCGTGCGCAGTGGGAAGGCGAGAAAAAAGCCATCACGGAAGTAAAGACGGTCAAACAGCAGATCGAGGATGTCAAGCACGAGATGGAGGAGGCGGAGCGCAACTACAACTTGGAAAAACTGGCGCAGTTGAAATACGGGACGCTTCCTGATTTGGAGAAAAAGCTGGAGCTGGAAAAGGAAAAAGCCGAAGAGGCGAAGGAAGCCCGCTTGCTCAAGGAAGAGGTCACGGAGGAGGAAATCGCAGAGGTTATTTCCGGCTGGACCGGCATTCCTGTCAGCAAGCTGGTGGAAAGCGAACGGGAGAAGCTTTTACACCTGCCTGAAATCCTTCACAAGCGGGTCATCGGGCAGGAAGACGGCGTGGAGGCGGTCGCCGAGGCGGTTCTGCGGGCAAGGGCGGGACTTAAGGATGAACGCCGTCCAATCGGCTCATTTATCTTCCTAGGCCCGACAGGCGTCGGCAAGACGGAGTTAGCAAAAGCTCTTTCGGAAGCGCTCTTCGATTCGGAAAAGAACATGGTTCGCATCGATATGTCGGAATACATGGAAAAGCATTCCGTGTCGAGGCTCGTGGGAGCGCCTCCGGGATATGTCGGCTATGATGAAGGCGGGCAGTTGACCGAAGCTGTCAGGAGGAAGCCGTACAGCGTGATTTTGTTCGATGAAATTGAAAAAGCGCATCCCGATGTGTTCAATATCCTGTTGCAGCTCCTGGACGATGGCCGCCTGACCGATAACCAGGGCAGGACGGTGGATTTCAAGAATACCATTGTGATCATGACCTCCAATATCGGCAGCAATTACCTGATCGACGGCATCAAGGCCGATGGAAGCGTGGACGATGATGTTAAACAGCGCGTGGAGGATGAAACGAAGAAATATTTCAGGCCGGAGTTCCTCAACCGAATCGATGAAATCGTGGTATTTTCACCGCTTAGCGAGGATCAGATCGTCAGGATTATCGAGCTGGCGATGCGGGATCTGGAAAAGCGCCTTGCGGAGCGGTCGATTACGCTGGAGCTCACGGATGCGGCGAAGAAGTTCATTGCAGGGGAAAGCTACGATCCGGCTTACGGGGCAAGGCCTGTCAAGCGGTTCTTGCAGCGGAATGTGGAAACGGAGCTGGCGGGCGAGCTGATCCGAGGCGCGGTCAAGGACGGCGATCATGTCGTGATAGACAGAGACGGCAGCAAGCTGGCGTTTCATGCAAAATAGCAGGTAGCTGGTAAGTATCTGGTTTCTTTGGGGCGGCGGGGCGGTTGCAGCGATGCGGCAACCCTGATTTCTTTGGGACGGCGGCGATGCGGCATCCCTGCCGTCTTTTTGAGAGTTGCCGCGATGCGATTCCCTGATTTCCTTGGGGTGGCGATGCGGCAGCAGTCTCACCCGCTTTGGGATTTGCCGTGATGCGATTCCCCTGTTCCCGTTGGAATCTGCTGTGGTACGGCCGGCCGTCCTTTGCGGGATTCGGCTGTACGGCAGGCAATCCCGCCGCACGCTTTGGGGGTTATTATTGTGCGGCTGCGATGCGATTCCTTGAGTGCGTTGGAAATTCCTATGATACAGCAGCCTGCTTTTTGTGGGAACTGATGCTGTGCGATGTCCTCAGCCTTTTGCGGAAAATTGGAAAAACCTTATAAACTCTGTATAAATGGAAAATTTCATCTTGTTTGTACAGAGTTTTTTGTTGCAATCTGATTGCCTGCTTCCTGTGGATGAAAAATAGGCTGCCCCCGGCAATTTTGCAAGGTGAAAAAGCAAAAAATAACAAATAGACCTAAAAATATAGCAAATAAATCATAAAAATGCTCGATTAATCAGCAAATGAATGCAATGGTAACTCAATATGCAACAAGTCAATGCATCCATATCTGCGGGTCAGCCATATGGCGGCTTTATGCTTTCACAAACGCTGCATTTCGCAGCAAAAATGGCAAGATATACAGCGTTTGCGGGTTTTGCAAGATGGTTCTGCTGGGGAAAAGGGAGTCGCCCCTCCGATTTAGCCCTAATTTTTCATGCAAGGGGCTGGACAACGCTGCCAAAAACGTTTATAATATTTGTTATATAACATAGATTATAATAAGGGGAAAAACAAATGCCGCCAAGAGCAAAGATTACAAAAGAGATGGTCGTCGACGCCGCCTTTGCGGTTGCCCGTGAAGCCGGCGGGGAGAACATCAACGCAAGGCTTGTCGCAAAAAAACTAAATTGCTCCACGCAGCCCGTTATGTACCATTTTGCAACGATTGAGGAACTAAAGAAAGCGGTTTATGCGAAAGCGGACAGCTACCATTCAGAATATCTGATGAAGGTTCAAAAACCGCAGAAGGGAATTATGCTTGGAATCGGATTGAATTATATCCGTTTTGCGGTGGAAGAACCGCATTTATTCCGTTTTCTTTTTCAGTCAAATTTTTTCAATGGAACTGCCTTGGCTGAGCTGATCGATGCAGAAGAGCTTATGCCAGTCATTTCGGCAATGCAGGGGGAAATCGGGGGAAGCATAGCGCAGGTAAAAGAAGTCTTTGTAACGATTTTTTTGTTTGCCCATGGATATGCAAGCATGATTGCGAACAATTCATTGGACGATAGCGGGCAAACCATACAAGCGCATTTAGAACGGGCTTACAAAGGTGCGGTATTGGCCGTACAGGAGGGCGCAAAATGAAAAAATTATATGAGAAAAGCGAGCTGGCCTTCACGATCGCCTGGATTGTGGTTTACTGTGCTTTGCAATCCTTCGCAAACCCGTTAAATGAACGAATCGGGATTGCATATTCCGCAAGCGCTGTGTTTTGCATCCTGCAGGCGGCTGTCCTTTTTTCCTTTATCCGGCGAAACAGTTTAATGAAACGGTATGGGCTTTGTAAATCTTCTGTAGCCGCCCGCCGGTTTCTTTTCTATGTGCCGCTGATTATCCTAGCTACAGGAAATCTTTGGAACGGCGCCGTTATCAATGATTCACTGTCCGGGATTGCTTGCCGGATGATTTGCATGCTTTGCGTTGGTTTTTTAGAGGAAGTGATTTTCAGGGGCTTTCTCTTCAAAGCGGTCGCAAAGGATAATGTAAAATTTGCGATTATCATTTCCAGCGTAACGTTTGGCATAGGCCATTTGGTAAATCTGTGCAATGGCAGCGGCATGAATTTGGCGGACAATTTATATCAGATTTGTTTTGCGGTTGCGGTGGGTTTCCTGTTTGTAACAATATTTTATCGCAGCGGAAGCCTGCTTCCTTGTATCATTACCCATTCTGCGATTAATATGTCCAATGCTTTTGCAAATGAAGCGGGGATTACATGGGAAGGGCAAATGATGCACGGTTTCGTTATGATCGTTATAACGGCTCTTTACGCCTTCATTCTTGCGAAGACGCTCCCGGAAACGCTTCCGGAAACACAAAAAGAAAATCGGAGCGGCGTGTAAATGCTATGGGAATATGGAATCCGCAGTGCGGGGGCTTTCTATATGGGAGCTTTTATGTGGGGAAAGGTATCGCCCGCAGCGTGCATTTTGGGCTTCGGCAGTGCGGGACATATGGCATCGGGGACGGAAGCAGTTAATTCCGTCTGTTCGTGTTTTATACAGCCATGCGGAAAAAGCAAATTCCAATGACCGCATAGCGACTCTCTTTTTTGTGCAAGGATTGAGAGGAAAAAGCTAAGAATAAGCGTTATAATGATAAAAACAAGTTTATGTCTGCAAAGCACAAGTATGTGTGGATCAGGAGGGATCTCATGGAGTGGGCTCACAGATTAAACCAAAGCATGAATTATATTGAAGAACATTTGACAGGCGAAATTGATTATGAACAGCTTGGACGGATTGCCTGCTGTTCCGCCTATCACTACCAGAGGATGTTTACTTATATGGCGGGCATCACGCTGGCAGAATATATCCGAAGAAGAAAAATGTCTTTAGCGGCGGCAGACTTGCAGTGCGGGGATGAACGGATTATTGACATTGCGGAAAAGTACGGCTATCGTTCACCGACCGCATTTAACAGGGCGTTCCAGTCTTTTCACGGGGTTGCGCCTTCATCGGTTAAGTCTGCGGGCGTATCCGTGAAATCCTTTTCCCCGATTGTGTTTCGCATTGCTGTGAAAGGAGCGGCAGAAATGAATTACAGAATTGAAACAAAAGAAGCATTCCGCATCATAGGCGTATCTGCACCGCTTGACCAGGAAATCGAAAATAATTTTATGGTTGTGCCTAAGATGTGGCAGGAGGCGTCTGAAAATGGGACAATACAGAAGCTGGCGAAAATGATGGATGCGCCGCCAATGGGGCTTTTGGGCGTAAGCGCTTGCAATGACGAGGAACAGTGGAAATATTTTATTGCCGTTTCCAGTACAAAGGCAAGCGATGGATTTGAAGAATATACCGTGCCTGCGTCCACTTGGGCCATCTTTTCTGGAACGGGTACAAACCAATCGATACAGGAATTGGAACAGCGGATTATAACGGAGTGGCTTCCGGCTTCTGGGTATGAATATGCCAATGCTCCTGATATTGAAGTTTACTTAAATCCGGACCCGCAGAACGCACAATATGAGGTATGGATACCCGTAGCGAAGAAAAAGGGATAACGGAGGAGTTTAGGGTACGAAATTTCATGCTTAAAAGTGATCGCTGTCCGGGGTATCATTTAACAGCATCGTTTACGAGGTCGGCAATGGAGATGCGGTCAAAATACGCCTGGGTCATGTCGTGAAACTCGCTCCACATGGCGATGGTTTTGCAGGCGCTTCTCCTTTCGCACGGCTTTGAATCGCATTCGAGGCACGCAACGGGGGCGAGGTTTCCTTCCGTCAGGCGGAGGATTTCACCGACGGTATAGTCCTCCGGCGGCCTTACCAAGCGGTATCCGCCGCCCTTTCCATGGACGCCTTCCACTAGATTGCTTTTTGATAGGGCGGGCATGATCCGTTCCAGGTACTTCAATGAAATTCCTTGCCTGTCAGCAACTTGTTTCATGGGAATGTATGCGTCCTTTGTCTGTTGGGCAAGGTCGATCATTACGCGGAGTGCGTACCTGCCTCTCGTTGAAATCATCATGGGATTCACCTCTATTTTTATCATGTGAAGGGTATATCGCCAGGCGCGGTATGCTTGCTTGCCTGGAATGTGCAGGGATGCCCTGCGAACATTCAAAACTTGTCCGGAATGCTTTGGGAACATCCGGGGGCGTTCGGGATGTCTCGGGATGCAAAAAAGAACTCGAGGACCGCTCGGAATGTTTATCGGAACGCCTAGGACTTGCATGGTCTGCCTGGAATGTGCAGCAGGACCAGAAAGCGTTCGGGGTTGCCTTGATGGTGCAGCAGATGTCCTAAAAAATATAGGCAAAGCCTGCCCCCCCTGAACGCAGGGCAGCGGGGCGGGCTTTGTTTCATTATAGTATGGGGTAAGCATATGGTGCAAGGTCTTTTGTTCTTTCGCATTATCCCCGCACCGCCGCAAATCCCTTTTCAAGATCTGCGATAATGTCATCGATATGTTCCGTGCCGATGGAAAGGCGGATGGTGTTCGGCTTGATTCCCTGGTCAGCCAATTCTTCTTCCGTAAGCTGGCTGTGCGTCGTGGTAGCCGGATGAATGACAAGGCTCTTGGCATCGGCGACGTTCGCCAGAAGGGAAAAGATTTGCAGGTTGTCGATAAACTTGTGCGCTTCTTTGACGCCGCCGTTGATTTCAAAGGTGAAAATAGATGCGCCGCCCTTTGGGAAATACCGCTGGTAAATGGCATGGTTCGGATGATCCGGCAGGGATGGGTGGTTGATATGCGCCACCTGCGGATGAGCGGACAGAAATTCCACGACTTTCTTGGTGTTTTCCACGTGGCGTTCCAAACGCAGCGAAAGCGTTTCAATCCCTTGCAAAAGCAGGAACGCAGCAAACGGGGAAAGGGTCGCTCCCGTATCGCGCAGCAGGATGGCGCGGATGTAGGTCACAAAGGCTGCGGGTCCTGCCGCTTCTGTAAAGGAAACGCCGTGGTAGCTTGGGTTCGGCGCAGCGATCGCCGGATATTTTCCAGATGCTGCCCAGTCGAATTTGCCGGAATCCACGATGATGCCGCCCAGAACCGTGCCGTGGCCGCCGAGAAACTTTGTCGCTGAATGCACGACGATGTCAGCGCCATGTTCGATCGGGCGGATCAGGTACGGTGTGCCGAACGTATTGTCAACGACAAGCGGCAGCCCGTGTTTGTGTGCCAGCGCAGAGAGCGCATCGATATCGGGGATATCGCTGTTCGGATTGCCGAGGGTTTCGATGTAAATTGCCCTTGTGTTTTCCTGGATTGCCGCTTCTACTTCCCCTAAGTTATGGATATCCACGAAGGAAGCGGTAATGCCGAAATTCGGCAGGGTGTGCGCCAGCAGGTTATAGCTGCCGCCGTAAATGGTTTTCTGGGAAACGATATGGCCGTTGTTTTGTGCCAGCGCTTCGATGGTATAGGTGATTGCCGCAGCGCCGGATGCCAGCGCTAGCGCTGCGCTTCCGCCTTCTAATGCGGCGGCCCGCTGTTCCAGGACATCTTGTGTAGAGTTGGTAAGGCGGCCGTAGATGTTTCCGGCGTCCTGCAAGCCAAACCGGGCGGCTGCGTGTGCTGAATCGCGAAATACATAGGAGGCCGTCGCATAGATGGGAACGGCGCGGGCATCGGTTGCCGGATCGGGTGTTTCTTGTCCTGCGTGGAGTTGTAATGTTTCAAATTTGTAGCCAGGCATGATATTTTCCTTCCTTTCTGTATAAAAATGGGAGACTCCGATGAGCCTCCCAACCTGTAAGCAGGTCCACAATGCGCATTTTCCGCATCTTGTTTATGCGGCGTGGCGATTTGCTTGCGGGATATGATTCTTCGGCAAGATGGAGAACGTATCGGAAATTTGCGTATGAAAACTCATATACATATGGCAATTCCATATGCACATTTCCATCATTTCGGTTGCAGTGGCATGAACCTTTTTCATGACACGAATCCCCTTTCTCTCGGCGTTGTTTTTGATTTAAAAACTTACCTATCATTTAAGTCGGTAATAGGATACCACTTATTACCTACCGAGTCAATAGGAAAATGAAAAATTTTGATATAATTTCTTTTCGTGTGGTTTGCCGCTATATGGCGGCTCGTAGCGGAATTTCGGTGCAACAAAAATTACCGCCGCATTTGCTGTGGGAGACCTCGCATATTTTCTCGCAGCGTAGCTTCCGCAGGGCGTTGCGCCGATAAAATCCATATAGCGCACAGCGCAGAGAACGTCTGCTTGGCGTGGAGTCTTCCGCGGGCGTCGCTTCGGTGAAATTTATGTTGCCGAATCCCTGTTGGAAGAATCCATTCTAAGTTGAATTTCGTGCGGTTTGCCGTTTTTCCCTAGCTGAGCTTCATCTGGCCGGCATCTTTTCCTTGTATGCGTTTGCGGTAAAAATTGATCAGTAATGTGTAAATGTAATCATAAAGAATCATCATCAGCGTGCCGCCGGCGATGAGGGCGATGACAGGGTAGTCCGGCAGGTTGATGCTGCCCAAGACGAGTTCTTTGAATCCAAGTAAAGCGATGGATAATACAGCGGCGAAAAAAACAGCTTTTATGGCGACCTGGACGATGCCGTTCGGCAGTTTTTCGATATAGTATTTTACGATGCCGTAATAGCCGAACAGAAAGGCGTATGGAATGATCGCCAGCTTGTTGGGAATCAACACGGACCCTAAAAGGACGGCGGCTGCATACAAAATAATGCCGCTTCCGACGCCTGCTTCCAGGATCATTACCGCCACGAAAACAGAGCTGATGGCATATAAAGTAAGTTCAATTCCGGGAACAATAGACCCGGCAAACATGAAAATAATGGTCAGGGCGAGGCAGATCCCGCCCAGTGTAATTTTAGCGGTTTTACTTTTTGTCAAATCAAGACCATCTCCTTGTCCGAAGGGGGGGCAACGTGTGCTGGCGGGCGGTGTTGATGGGGCATAAACGGCGAGGGCTTGCATCGTTATCAACGTGTGTTGGCAGGTGTGAGCTGTAGCGGGCGGTTCATGCCGCCATAATGCCACCGGGCATCTAGCCGGCAGACATAGGCTGTTTATGTGCGCTGGATAGCAGGTATGCGCCGCTGACCGATAGTTACGTGCGCTTGCCTGCGCCGCAGCAAATTTGCAAGGCTAGATGCAATCGATACAGCAGTCGGCGCAGATATAGCACTGCAATGCCTGGCAGCACATATCGTTGTTGTTACCGTACCCGCGTCCATAAGCCTGATTCTGGAATTGCCCGCCCGTATTCAGGATACGCCCGTAAGCCTGGCTGTATTCCACGTTGTTCGGGTCCATCGTGGTTGCGGTTTGAAGTTTGTTTCTGGCATCGTCGTACCAGCCCTTCCGATAGGAAAGCATGCCGGAGAGGAAGAACCATTCTGCATTTCTATTGTTGGCTTTATTCAGTATCTTCTCGGCCGCGCGCAGGTTTCCCGCATCGATGTAACGCCTGCACTGCATATAATCCGGCGTGCCGTAGACGTTGCCGCCGCCGTTTTTCATCAGCATATCATAAGCCTCGTTTACCTCCCGCAGCTTTTCTTCCGCTAAATCAGAAAGTGGATTATTTTGGTATTTGTCGGGGTGGTATTTCTTGGCAAGTTCCTTATAAGCTCGTTTAATCTCTTCCTCCGATGCGTTCTCGGATACTCCTAATACTTCATATGGGTTCATTCCATTCTCCTTTTTTGTGCATGAATTTGCTTCGTTTAAATTCGCTCTTTTGGTTCTGTCCGGGTGATGATTTCTTCCGTCTTACGGTTTAAACCAAAGTAAATTATATTTTCTATTATACCTTGATTTTTTTTAATATCAAGTGGGTTCATGTAATTGCTGGCCATCGCCAGATAGTGGTACAGGTTGAATTTTAAATCTTCTTCGATGCGCTTTCTGAACGCTTCCGGCGTTTCGTGTTCCGCATCATAGCCAAAGCGGAAAAGCAGGGGATTGTATGCGCCGGATTGGATGTTTTCTTCGATATCATCTATCGCATCGGTCAGGTAGATCCATTTTCCTATGTGGTAGCCGATTTTAGCCAGGGCTTCCTGTGGCGGGATGTCCGTCGGGGTTTCCTCGATCGTGAGGAATGCGCCTTGTTTTTCCGTTTCTACGTCGGGAACGCTGCCTGCGGGACGCTCGGTGTTGTTCGTTGGCGGGGCGATACTGCTTGCGGAAGCAGCCATGTTGCCCGCTTTATATTGATTAGAGGCGTTGGGATTGATGGATTCGTTCGTCGCCTCGTGCTTGCCCGTAGCAGTGGAGTGAATGGGGCTGTCCGCCTTGCTGGCGTTGGATGGCAGGACACAATTTCTGGATTCCGTTTCATTACTTGCGGAATCCAGTTCCCCCAATATGATATGCGCCCCTTCCGCAAAGATGATTTCCATGATCTTTGCAAATGCCTCGGCCGCCGCATCGAGCTTTTCGCATTTTTCCTTTTCCAAAACCGCAAGCTCGTGCAGGTGTTCTTCGATCCCCTCGCAAAGGGCAGGATGCCTAGTGCGGAGCTTTTTATAAATGCCTTTCAGAAGCCCTGCGGCAGCCTTTGCAACAATCTTGTTTTCATCATGCGCATCGTCTAGCAGTTTGTGCCAAGCCAAAATCAGCATGACGTCGGCGGCGTAGTCGATGGCCTCGTTTCGGATGATCGTTTTTTTCTTGATATGGTGTCCGATGCAATGTTCCTGAACTGGAGCGTCGGGCCTATCGCTCAGGGCTTCCAGCATGATGGCGAGAAAAGCGGCATCGTAGCTCAGCGCCATGCGGGGGAGCTGGCCGTACCGCCTGCCGATGGATTTGCATACGCCGCAGTAGTACCCGCAATATATTTCGTATTCGCGGACCTTTAGCTCGCCCCTGTCGATTTTTACATAACCTAACATGACAGTAACGCCTTGTATAGTGCAAAACCGCTCAGGAGGATTTGTTCGTCAAAGTCGAAGTTCGTGCTGTGGAGCGGGATGCTTGTCCCAGTTCCCAGCAGAAAAAACACCGCAGGGACATATTGCCCATAAAAGGAAAAGTCCTCTGAGATCATCAGCGGCTGCGATATTTCCTCGTAACCGCAGGCAAGGCTTTTGACAGCGGGAAGGATTTGCCGATAGAGTTTTTCCTCGTTGATGACAGGCGGGTAGCCTTCGCTGTTGGCAAAATCAGCTTCGCATCGATAATCGGAGGCGGTTTCGGCGAGCGTATCCGTTAGGAGCGTGATGAGTTTTTCAAAGTTTTTTTCGCTGAAAGCCCTCACGGTACCCCGCAGATGGGCGTAATCGGATACGATGTTTCTGGCGTAGCCGCTGTCCATTTTGCCGATGTGGATGATGGTTTTCTCCTCGGGGCTGCTTGGCGGCGCTTGGGGAATGTCGCTGGTGCCGCTTGGGAAATGCGGGACAGCGCCAGGGATTTGGGCGTGTTTTACATAAATCCGCCTGATATAGTCTGTGGCGATGTAAAGGGCATCGTTTCCTTCATAGGCCGCAGTTCCATGCGCCGCTTTGCCATGAATGCCGATGTTGATTTCCGCTGATTTTGGCATGAGGGCTCCGGCTTTGGATGCCAGCTTGCCCGCTTCGATGAACGGCCAAAGGTGGATGCCGAAAATCCTGGTCACGTTGTATCGTTTTAAAATCCCGCTTTCGCAGATTTCCTTTGCGCCGCCCAGTGTTTCCTCGGCTGGCTGGAAGATCAGCAGGACATTGCATGGCAGTTCGTCAAGCTTATCGATGTATTCGCCGAATGCTAACACCATCGCCATATGTCCATCGTGGCCGCAGGCGTGCATTTTGCCTTTATGGGTGGAGCAATAAGCGCATGAATTTGCTTCCTCTACTGGCAGTGCGTCCATGTCGGCGCGGAAGCCCGTGGTTTCTTTCATTCCTTTATCGAAAAATGCGCAGATTCCGCTGTCGCAGAGAAATGTCATTTTGCAGTTGAGCTGTTCCAGCACGGAGAGAAGATATTGCTTTGTTTTTGGCAAAGTCCTTCCTAGTTCGGGAATCCTGTGCAGGGCTTGCCTGTGTTTTTTTAAGTTTGCCGCATAATTATGGGCTTGCGCCGTTTGTATTGTTTGTATTGTCGTCATTCGGATTGTCCTTTTGGTTTTTATCGTTTGTCAGGGCTGTTTGAGGCGGGGAGTTTGTTTTTTTTGTGGCGGCCTTTGGGGTGGCTTTTGGCCGTTTGAGGTGGTTTGCCCGGTTGCAAAGGTGATTCCTTTGCGTGGGCTAGATGCTATTAATCATATCACAGGGCAGGGAGGAAGGCAAACAAGAGGCGGGTAAATTTACAGAAAATACATATCTTTCACCAAGTTTTCATGTATAATAAATGAAACGTGTTATTATTGGGCGGGGTTGGATTGCTGGCAGCAGGTTTCACCGTTTGGGCAATGGAAACGGGGTGAAACGGTGAAACTATAATGCGAGAGGGCGCAGGGTGAGCCTGGGGCATGAAAAGAGCAGGCGAAAGTTGTCTGCTGAGGGTAAGGTTTCACCGTTTGGGGCGGAAAAACAGAAGCAAACGGTGAAGCCGTGTGTGGGGAAAGCATTGTGTGGATTCTTTTGGAGTGAATGTGAATGAATTTTCACCGTTTCAGGTTTTGTTGGCAAGCAAAACGGTGAAAGCGATAGCGGCTTTCATGTGGCGGCAGGGAATGATTGCTGTAGGTGGCGGCAATGCTGAAGTTTATTGATCATAAGGGAGTCCAGGGAAATGGACGGAAAGAGAAAGTTGTAATGCGTAAGACAGCAGAAGAGTATATTGTGAAGAATTTGCTGATGCGGCGAGAACGGGCGATATTGGACCGGTTAAAGGAAGCTGGATATGAAGGATATTTCGTGGGTGGTTGTATCCGGGATATTTTGATTGCGGAAAAGCATGGATTGTGCGGGAATAAAGCGGAGGAAAAGGATCAGGTTTTGGCGGAGGAAGCAGAGGGGAATATTGCAGGGGCAGAAGATCAGCCTGCGATGGAGGCGAGGCGGCCTGTGGCTCTGACGGGCGATATCGATGTTGCTACTAATGCGTTGCCGCAACAGGTGCAGGAGGTTTTTTCATCGTATCAGGTGGTTTTGACGGGGCTCAAGCATGGGACTGTGACGGTTGTGCTTTCGGCGGAGGGAGCATCCCAACAATCTGAGCCGCCGCAAGCAGAAGATTTAAACCCTTGTGCAAAAAATCAGGTGACCTGGACGGCGGATTTGCGGTCTGCGCCGTCACAATCCGCATCGTCGCAACCTGAGCTGCCGCAACCCGCAGGTTCATGCGCACAATTCATTCCCGTGGAGGTTACCACATACCGCAGCGATGGCATTTACAGCGACGGCAGGCATCCTGATAGTGTGAAATTCCTTGCATCTATCGAAGAAGATTTAGCGCGCCGTGATTTTACCATGAACGCCATGGCCTGTGATGCATCTGGTAATTTAGTGGATTGTTTTGGCGGGCGGGAAGATATCCGGGCGAAGATAATCCGGGCGGTGGGAGAACCGGAAAAACGCTTTCAGGAAGATGCGCTGCGGATCATGCGCGCCTTGCGTTTTGCAGCAGTTTTAGGCTTTGCAATCGAAAGAAAAACGGAAAATGCGATTTTCCAAAACAAGCATTTATTGCAAGGCGTATCCGCAGAACGGATTTTTACAGAACTCAACAAATTGCTTGTGGGAAAATATGCGGGCGATGTGGTCAGGCGTTATGTGGATGTGCTGGGCGTGGTGATTCCTGAGCTTTTGCCGATGAAGGGATTTGAACAGCATAATTCGTACCATCGTTATGACGTGCTGGAGCATTGTGTCCGCGCGATGGAGCTGGTCAGGGTTACGCCGGAAAATGCCGGGTATATGAAGCTGGCTGCGCTTTTCCATGATGTGGGGAAGCCTGGGACGTATTCCATGGACGATAAAGGGATTGGGCATTTTTATGGGCATCCGAAACGAAGCGAGGAATTGGTGCGGGCTGTTTTGCTCCGTTTAAAGGCTGATAAACGTACGCTGGAAAGGGTGGCGGGTTTGGTGAAGCATCACGATCTTTTGTTTGAGCGGGATGCGCGGCTTTTGAAAAAATGGATGAACCGCCTGACACCGGAGGTACTTTTGGAGATTCTCGAGATTAAGCTGGCTGATAATCTGGCGACTGGGAATATGAGTGCGGAACTGGAAGAAAAATTTGCTGATATCAGGCAGATGATCGAGGAAATTCTGGCGCAGGAGCAGTGTTTTTCGCAAAAAGACCTGGCGGTTTCCGGCAGTGATGTGCTTGCGGCGGGGATCAAACAAGGTCCTGCGGTTGGGGCTGCGCTTGGCGAGCTTTTGGATGCGGTGATCGAGGGTGCGTGTGAAAACGAGCGAGGTGCGCTGCTGGGGTATTTAAAGGAGCTTCAAGAGAAGAGGAGATGAGATTTTTGTCAGCCGCTTTTTATGTGGGGGCGGTTCGTCTTTTCGCTTGCGGGCGCAGTGAAGTAGAGTGATTCTGCTTGCTTCCTTCCTGCTGGAATGCTGTATCTTTTCTCCTACGGGCGCAGTGGGATGGAGCGTCTGGGATGCCGCCCTTAAGACTATTTAAAATTCGTCTTTTTGCTTGTGGGTGCAGTGGGATGAAGGCTTGGATTTTTAAATGAAAGGGAATTTGATTTTCGGGTCGATTTATGGTATCATATAAATTACGGTTTGAAACGCTCCCGTACACAAAGGCTATTGTGTACGGGATTTTTTATCTTGCAGAAGAGATTGGTGCGGGCGGGGCGGTAGTCTGTTGTGGCGTTTTGTGGATATTTTGGGAATGCCAGCCTGCCGCTGAAAAAAATTGGCGAGGCCAATCTTGTTCCATTGCAGAAGAGATTGGCGCGGGCGGGACGGCCTGTTGTGGCGGTCTGTGGATATTTGGAATCTGCCCCGGACGCCATATGAACCTTCGGGATCTGCCAAGGGTATTTTGTGGATCTTCGGAATTTGCCCTGAATATCTTGCGCTCATTCAGACTCTGCCCTGGACATTCGGTGGACATTCGAGATCTGTCCCGGGCGCTTTGCAAACACCTGGGAAATGTCAGTAAAATTTACTTTTGAAAGAAAACCGGCAAAGCTGGCTTTGCCTTTGATAAGCGGGAGGAAATGATGACGAATGGGAGTATTTTAAACAATTTTATAAGATATGTCTCCTTTAATATCCTGGGGCAGATGGCATATTCGTGCTATACTTTGGCAGATACTTTTTTCGTGGCGGCGAGCCTTGGCGCAAACGGCCTCACCGCCCTGAACCTCGCATTTCCTGTGTTTTGCATCATCAGCGGAACGGGGCTTATGATCGGCATGGGTGGCGGGACGCGGTATTCGATTGTGAAAAGCCGTGGGGAAGATGGGGCGGCTAACCAGGTTTTTACCCACGCCGTATACATGGTGGTTTGCTTTGCGGCGCTGTTTGTTCTGTCAGGCATCTTTTTTTCAGGAGTTTTTGCAAAGGCGCTGGGCGCGGACCATACAGTGTTTGCAATGATCGATACATATCTCAGGATTTTGTTGCTGTTTTCCCCTGCATTTTTGACGAATCATCTTTTGCAGTGCTTCGTGAGGAACGATGGGCGTCCGTCGCTTTCCATGGCGGCCATGATCAGCGGCAGCGTGTCGAACGTGGTCTTGGATTATATCTTTATTTTTCCGCTAGGCTTGGGGATATTTGGCGCAGCTTTTGCCACGGGGCTTGCCCCTGTTATCAGCATTGCCGTGATATCGCCTTATTTGCTCAGGAAAAAGAATCAGTTTCATTTCGTGAAATCCATTCCAGCGGCGTCCCGGCTTGCGGAAATCGTTTCCAGCGGCATTCCTCCGTTTGTGACAGAGATTACATCGGGCGTTGTGATGTTCTTGTTCAATTTTATCATTTTGCGCCTGGCGGGGAATATTGGCGTGGCGGCTTTCAGCATCATTACCGTTATTTCGCTGGTGGTGATTGCAATGTATACGGGATTGTCGCAGGGCATCCAGCCGATCATCAGCGCAAATCACGGCGCAGGGTATGCGGCGGGCGTTAAAAGCCTTTGGAAATATGCGATGGTTACGGCGGTTCTTTTGTCCGGCATTATCTATGCGGTAATCTTTTTTGGCGCTTCGCAGATCGCCTTTGTTTTTAACAGCGAACATGACGCAGTATTGCAAACTTTTGCAGTGGCGGGAATGAGGCTGTATTTTCTCGCTTGCCCGTTTATCGGATTCAATATCGTGACTGCGACTTATTTTACTTCGACGGAGCGTCCGCGCCTGGCGCAAGCTATTTCGCTTTTAAGGGGATTTTTCGTTCTCGTGCCGGTTGCTTTTTTGCTTTCCTCTGTTTTTGGAATGACGGGCGTGTGGTGTGCGTATCCGTTGGCGGAATGCGTGGTTGCGCTGATCGCAATCGTGTTTTACCGCTGGGCGGGGGCAAGGGGAAGGGACGGGTTCAGCAGAGGGGGAAAGAGCGCTGCATAGAAAGCCATCCCTTATACTATGCCCGATTAGCATGATTTAAGCTGGCGATAAGCATATCCGTATTAAATGCGGTATTTACACTATGTTCGTTTTCCTGGTGCGATTTTTCAAATATATCCGGTGCGGCCACGGCTTAATTTCCAAGCGAATGCATGGGAACGCTGAAATTCGGTTCCTTTGCTTTGGTAATGCAATTTTCATAGGCCGCTTTCGGATGGCCGGGCCTGCCGCAGGGTTTGGGCGCATCGGCAGTTCGTTAAAGAACTTGTATAAACCTTCTTCCGGACGCTTTCGGGAAGCGTGCGGATTTTCATATCGCTATTTTTGCATATCTTCATTTCAAAAAGGAATCCATCAGGTTTCCCGTTTTTATCTTTTCCGATTCTCCCTATTGCCACCGTGCTGCTTTTTGTCATGCCGCATAACGCTAATGCTTTTGGATTTAACAAGTGCAAGTGTCCATCCGCAGGCGGCAACAACAGGGATGCCTGGAGGCGCTTGCCCCAGCCTGTCTTTGATAGCAACATTTATCTGTGCATTATCGATAAGGCGTAATTGATAAGAAGCAATTCGTTTCCATGGCGTGCTTCTTATTAAGTACCCGGATCGTTTAAATACCGTTTCTTAATAATTGAAACAGAATAAGGGCGTGATTATAATAATAGCAAATGGCTCATCAGCGGATGAAAGAGGTCGAATTCCCGTTTCATTTGGGCGGATGAAAGAGACCGAATCCCCGTTTCATTTGGGCAGATGGAAAGGAATTTGTCCCGTTTCGTTTGAGCGGATGGAAGGGGTTGCGCATTGTTTAATTTGGTGGAGTTCCTCTGCTGCATGGCCATTGGCCGTGTCTGTTTTTTTGAATCGGAGCAAAGGAGGCGATTAGTTATATGAAAGAGGGTTTTAATAGTGCGGACAGCAATAGCAGTTTAGGGAAGTTTGGATATGAGGAATCGTTAAATCGTGTCATGAAGCTGCCGGATGTCGTATTTTTTGGCATGGCGTATTTAGCGCCGGCAGGGATGTTTTCGACCTACGGCATTGTCTGCAACATGACGCACGGGATGCTTGCTTTGACGTATACGATTGCAATGCTGGCGATGCTGTTGACAGCGCTGAGTTATCGGCAGATGGTGCGGGCATACCCGATCTCGGGTTCTGTGTATACATATGTGCAAAG
Organism: uncultured Eubacterium sp.; assembly: GCA_946555345.1. Classification (GTDB taxonomy): domain Bacteria; phylum Bacillota; class Clostridia; order Peptostreptococcales; family Anaerovoracaceae; genus Lentihominibacter. The sequence goes on from CAMNSS010000006.1 coordinate 66,669, forward strand.
GAGTATCAATCCGTACGTGGGCGTTCTTGCGGGCTGGACAATCCTGCTGGATTATGTGCTGTTGCCGATGTTTAACTTGGTTGCGGTGGGATTGTATGTAAATATTTTCATTCCGCAGGTATCGTTCCGAATTTGGATTTTGGTCTTCTTAGTGTTGGTAACGATTGTAAACCTTGTCGGCATGAAGGTTACTTCGCTCGTTGATAATGTATTGAGCTTGATTCAGTTGGCCTTCCTGATCGGCGTCATCATCTTTTCCATTAAATATATTGCCGAGGGCGGCGGGCAAGGAACGCTCTTTGATTTTGAATCCTATTTTAATGCGCTTGAATTTGGCAAGCCCGATGTGGGAATTGCGGCGATCTTAAGTGGCGCATCCATTTTGGCGATGGCGTTCCTGGGCTTTGACTCGGTCACTACCGTCGTGGAAGAAACGGTCGAGCCGGAGAAAAACGTGGGCAAGGCGCTTATTATCATATGCCTTTTCGCAGGCTGCGCCTTTGGCGTGACTTCATACTTGATGCAGGTGGCATGGCCGGAAGGATGGTTTTCGTTCACAGATCCCGATACCGGGGCAAGCGATTATTTCTCCCATGTGATTGGAGACTTTATGGCCTCGATCTTTATCGGCATTGTCGTCATCGGCGGGACGGCCTCGGCGATCGCTTCCCAGACATCTGCCTCCCGCATTTTGTTCGGCATGGGGCGGGATGGCGTATTGCCGAAAAAAATCTTTGGCTATGTGAATCAGAAGACGAAGATTCCAACGATTAATGTCCTGATTATTTCGGTTATCACAAGCGCCGCTTTGGTTCTGGACTTAACGGCAGCGGCCTCCTTGGTAAACTTTGGCGCATTGTTAGGGTTTGCGTTGGTGAATCTATCGGTTATTTCCCATTACTTTATTAAGAAAAAGCAGAGGGGCGCAAAAGCTGTGTTAATCTACTTAATCTTGCCGATATTGGGGGCTTGCGTGTGCCTTGTGATATGGACGAACCTAGATGTTATGTCCAAAATCGTTGGCGGGATCTGGATGCTGGCTGGCCTGGTATTTCTGGTCGTGACGACAAAAGGATTCCGAAAATTGCCGCCAGAAATGAATTTTTCAGAATAAATAAAGTGGAATAATGCAATAAAAGGCTGCTAATGGGCAGCCTTTTATTTAATTCCTGCTGGCGGGCAAAGCGCCGTTTTTTTTATTCGGTTTTCGTTTTAAATTTGTGGGGCAGGAGCTTTTCGCAGTGGTTTATTGCATGGCCGCCGCCTTTTTGCCAGCAGCGTTTTTCTCTCGAGCCTCTCTGTCTTCCAAGCTTATATTCCGATTTTAAGAAGCTCGACGAATTGTTTGGCCGTTCGCGGGCTTCTGCCGTTTTTTCGGATGGCGTGAGCCTCGGCTTTTTTGACAAGTTCCTCTTCCGCCATTTCAATCCCATACTCTTCCGCCAGCGATTTGACGATAGCGAGATAAACATCCTTGTCCGGTTTTTGGAATGTGATGGTCAGGCCGAACCGCGCAGCCAGGCTCATCGTTTCCTGCATTGTATCGTTGAGGTGAAGTTCATCCCCGGCGCGGTCCTGGAAGCTTTCCTTGACAAGATGCCTGCGGTTGCTGGTAGCGTAAATCGCAACATTCGCCCCACAGCCGGATATGCTCCCTTCCAAGGTTGCTTTGAGGGCGGAGAAATTGTCGTCGTTTCCCGTAAAGCTCAGGTCGTCGATGAACAAGATGAATTTCAACGGGTTCGCCGACAGCTCTTCCAAGATATCAGGGATTTGGTAAAGCTGGTTTTTTTTCACCTCGATGATGCGAAGCCCCTTTGGCGCAAAGTGAGCTGCGACTGCTTTCACCGTGGAGCTTTTGCCTGTACCGGCGTCACCGTAAAGCAGCAGGTTGCTAGCGCCTTCTCCCGATAAGAGCGCCTGGGTGTTTTTTATGATCAGGCTACGTTCCCGTTCGTATTCAAATAAATGTTCCAGCGGCTGGAAGTCGGGATAGGCCACGGGCAGGATGTGTTTGTCTTCTATGCGGAAAAAATTATATTTGGCGAAAATGCCATACCCGCTTCTTGCAATATTGCTGAGTTTCTCCGCAAAACTATACTGCAAATCGGCCTCGTGGTTGGTCCATGCGGGGAGAAAACCGTCGTAATCGATGGCGTTCTTTACGTCATCCGGCTTGAGTGCGGCGATGCGCTGCAAGATCGCCAGCTCTTGCTCGGCAGCTTCCTGGATCTGCGAATCGATGTGGATGTTTGCAGCCTTATGCTTGATGTAGAAGTTGTCGTCCTCTGCGATGGCCGATTGGATATAGCTCGTCAGGTCGGACGTATTTGGATAGAGCGCGGCGACAAATTCACTGTACAGCTTGACAGCGTTATCATCGTTTTTTCCGGAAATGCAGGCAAGAAGCCTGTGAAGCCTTTTGATTGCCGTATCCTCTTTGATGCGGGAAAATACCACAAGGGAATCTATTTGCATTGCTAGCTGCCTGAAATACTTTTTCATGATATTCTGCTTTGCGGCGGGGCGCCGCAACATCCTCCTTTTGCGAATCAATGCGTTCAATTTGCAATCCAAAGCTGAATTTTCATTATGCCTGAAATCTTGTTTTCGACATTCCAAGTTTGTTCCGAATATCCAGTGGATGCCCGGAAGCGGACAATAAAATCTGCCTGTGGCAAAGAATCGGCAAAGCCCGCTTTGCCCTGAACCAGTGCGTTTAATTTGCAAATCAATACGTTCATTTTAACATATCTTGCAAAAAAAAGCTGGGATGAATATAATAAATATGAAAAACATTGGGACAATGAGGATATTGGGAACAGGAGGCGCTCTGATGCAACACGAAATAACGAAGCGGCAGCCGCTTTTGGATGAAACGGGCAGGCTTACGGAGGCGGGATATGCCACAAGCCTTGTGATGGACTATGACAGAAATGCCATTAAAGGGGGCAAGACCCGCATCAAGGAATGGGATTATTATCTGGTTACGGATGGAAAGGCGGGCGTAGCGCTTACCATTGCCGATAATTCCTATATGGGGCTTGCCAGCATTTCTTTCCTGGATTTTGAGGGAGGCCGGGAGACGACGAAAAGCCCGATGAAGCTTTTCCCGATGGGGAAAACGGGGTTTCCGGCTTCTTCGGAGGCAGGCGATGTGGAAATTTCGGGCAAGGGATATCAAATCAAATTTCAAAATGATGGCAAAAAACGGGTGCTGTCTTTTCGGATGGAGAAATTTTTGGCTGGCTTTCCGATTACGGGGGAAATCGAGCTGGCGATGCCGAGGAAGGGAGCGGGGGAAAGAGGCCCGGAAGCGCTTCCCGAAAGTAGAGCGGAGGATACCGGGCTGGATGTGCTGGAAGCGCCGAAAGGCGGCGAACCGAATGAAAAAGCCGATTCGATGGTGATCGCAACGCCTTTTCCCGCCAAAAAAACGGCATTTTATTACAACCAGAAAATAAACTGTATGCCCGCATCGGGCTTCGTGGAGATTTACGGGCGCAAACACATTTTTTCGCCAGAATCTGCGTTCGGCTGCCTGGATTGGGGACGAGGTGTCTGGACGTACAAGAATACCTGGTACTGGGGCAGTGCGTCGGGTCTTTATGGCGGCGTTCCTTTCGGGTTTAATATCGGCTATGGATTCGGGGATACTTCTGCGGCCTCGGAGAATATGCTGTTTTATGATGGAAAGGCGCACAAGCTGTCGCAGGTGAGGTTTCACATTCCCAGAGACGTCCGGGGGCATGAAGTTTATATGGAGCCATGGAAGTTCACCAGCAGCGACGATCGGTTTGAAATGGATTTTGTTCCCGTGCTGGACCGGTACGCCAATACGGATTTCAAGGTGTTGTGTTCCGTACAGCACCAGGTGTTCGGCAGGTTTAGCGGCAAAGCTGTGCTGGATGATGGCAGGGTTTTAGCGGTAAAGAATTTCTTCGGGTTTGCGGAAAAGGTCTTTAATAAATGGTAGGCTGGCGTAAACCAAGCTTTCGCCGCACCGCCGCTCTTTCAGCGGCCGCCGCTTCCCCGGCAAAAACAACATAGCTGCTTTTCCATCCGGGGAAGGATTGAATGCGTTCGGGGAAACATACGAACAAAGCCTGCCGCTGAAAATATTGCGGCAGGCTTTTTCTTAATGCTTCCTTTTTATTATGTAAGAAATATCGTGCCGGCATTGCCCGGTTATCGATAGGAATTGTCCCTGATAGTGAATTGGCAAAGCCGGCTTTCTTTTAAAAACAAGCGGTATCATCCTATGCCTTGACATCGATGAGCTGTCCCAGATCGGCAGGAGAAACGTCCTCTGGTTCAGGCGTTGCGATTTGCAGCATCTCGATTAACCCCTGCATTTGCGCTTCCGCAACATCCATCGACTTTTTCGCAATCGACACAGACGCTTGTTGTTTTAGTTCAAACTGGGCGTATGCCATTGATATAGCAGCGATATCCATCGGTATTCTCCTTTCTTCTAACAATAATATATCGGCGGAAAACCGAAATAGTTTAGTTTTTTTGAAAATAAAACGGAAACTAACGCCTTATTATGTTAAAATGGTACAACATGGAGGCAGGATCAATGAGATTGAATAAGTATATTGCATCGGCAGGCGTTTGCAGCAGGCGAAAAGCCGATGAATTGATAGAAAATGGAAATGTGAAGGTAAACGGCGCGACTGTTAAGGCGATGGGATGGCAGGTAGAGGAAGGCGATTTGGTAGAGGTCAATGGCAGGATGCTCGAGGCTGCGGACAAGAAGGTATATGTCGTTGTCAACAAACCGCTTGGATATATTACTTCAATGCAGGATGACAAGGGCAGGCAGACTGTAGCGGAGCTGGTCGCCGATATTCCGCAGCGGCTTTTTCCCGTGGGCAGGCTCGATTACAATACGACAGGTCTTTTGGTTATGACAAACGACGGGGAATTGACCTATACTTTGACGCATCCCCGGCATGAAGTTTATAAGACGTATGTGGCGAGGGTTGCGGGCGTCCTCTCGGATGCGCGGCTTGCAAAGCTGCGAAAAGGCGTTGATATCGGAGGGTTTGTGACTTCCCCGGCAAAGGTCAGCCTGGTGAAACAAATGCCGCGCCATGCCATCGTGGAAATCAGCATCAGGGAAGGAAAGAACCGGCAGGTAAGAAAAATGTTTGCCGCCGTGGGCAATAAAGTGCAGGCGCTTCACCGGACTGCGATCGGCCAGCTCCGGCTCGGCCGCCTCAAAGAAGGGCATTACCGCAAACTGACGAGAGAAGAAATCGCATACCTGAAAGAACTGTAAGCTGATCTTTTTCCGCCGTTTGGTATTTTGGGGAGGACGCCGTATCTTGGGAGGCTGTGTAACGGAGGATTGCAGATAAGGACGTGGCTTCTGGAAAAGGAAGGAATGCCCAGCAAAAAACTTTGCAAAATCCATGAAATGCGTTGCGGCCGGCTGCAATGTTTGGGATGCTTTGCAGGGTTTTGCGTATGCTGCTGGCCTCGAAAACATCGTTTCGAGGCCGTAAAAATCTGCAAATGCTTTCGTTTTAATGCAGAACCAGCGAAGCAAATGTGGTCGCCATTATCGTATGTTTGCAGAACCAAAGACGCAAACGCAGTCGCAATTATCGTAAAAAATCTGCCAATGGGCTATCATTGGCGGCAAGAGGGAACTGAACCGATTTCGGTTCGACGGCTTTGGCTGCGGTTTGCTGAAAAGGACGAAAAGAATGAACCAAATGAAAAACAAATATGGTCTGAACAGGGTGATTGCACCGCCCCAGGTTTTTCCCGCTTCTGCATGGCAGCTTGACAATAGCAGGGCGCTGAAAAGCGGAGAGATGCGTGTCAGCTTGCGGAAAATCCATATCGAAGGAACGAGCTTCCGGCAGATTTGCCAGGAAGCAAACAATGACGAAGCGATCATCAAGGAAAAAATCAAGGACATCGTGATCAGAAGGGGAAAAATGCATAACCCGGTTACCGATACGGGTGGATTGCTGTATGGCGTGGTGGAAGAAATCGCCCCCGACTATGATAGCCGCCGCACATTTCGGCCAGGCGATGAAGTGATCTGTAACACGTCATTGGCTGGAACGCCTCTCTACATCGACAAAATCACCAAGGTGGATCAGGCGTACAGCCAGGTTGATGCGGAAGGGTATGCCATCATGCTGCCGGGCGTTCCGGTGGTAAAACGCCCCGCAGGGCTGCCGACGGACTTGTTGCTTTTCACCTTTAACGAATCAGGAACGCTATACACGGTCAGCAAAGAGGCGGCGGGCAAAAAGCGGTTTGTGGTGGTCGGAAACAACCCGATGATGAACCTTCTGTTCGGCTACACCATCAGGAAAAGCGCAGGAAGGGACGCTGAAATATACTGCATCTTTGACAGCAATACGGAGATTACGCTGAAAGGTCCGAAGCTCGAGGCGCTTATGACGCAGGTGTTCAATAAAATTTCCTATCATAACCTGCTAAGGCCGGTGGAATGCCTTGAGGCTTTTCAGGATGTGCCGCCGGTGGATATGTCCGTAAACTGCGCCGATATACCGGGCGCGGAAACCGTTAATATCATGGCGGCGAAATCCGGCGGAACCGTGATCTTCGCTAATTTTATCAGCAACTACAATATCGCATTGTATGTGACGGAGGCGATTTCCAGGGATCTTAAAATCAGGTGTGCGGATGGATACCTGGAAAAGTACGATGAATATGATTTTGAAATCGTGCGGGAGCTGGCCCCGTATTTCAAGGATGCCGCAGGCGTCCGCCAGAAGCTGAAATTGCGAAACCGCAGCAGGGACTGGGAGAACGATTTGCCGAGCTATTACGATACTTACGGGCTTTCCCTCGCAGAAGATTTTGTGGCGGCAAGCCGGAGCATGCGGACTGTAATGGAAGAGATCGCAAGCGTTTCCCGCTACGATTGCAATGTGCTGATTTCAGGCGAAACCGGCGTGGGAAAAGAAAAAGTAGCGAATATCATCCAGAAAAACAGTTCCCGGAAGGTGCAGCCTTTCATCAAGATAAACTGTGCGTCCATTTCGCCAAACCTCATCGAATCGGAGTTCTTTGGCTATGAAAAGGGTGCGTTTACGGGGGCGAATGCATCGGGAAAGCGCGGGTATTTTGAAGCCGCCGATAACGGCGTGATTTTTTTGGATGAGGTGGGGGAGCTGCCGCTGGACATACAGGCAAAGCTGCTTCGGGTGATCCAGGACGGCGAGTTCATCAGGGTGGGCGGCACGCAGCCCGTTAAAACCAATGTGAGGATTCTGTCGGCTACGAACCGGGACCTGGAAGAGCAAGTGGAAAAAAAGCTTTTCCGGCGTGATTTATATTACCGCCTCAATGTGTTTCCGATCAAAGTGCCGGCGTTGAACGACAGGAGGGAGGATATCCCGCCGCTGATCGATAGCTTTATCAGGAAGTACAATGATAAGTTCGGCGTCAGCAAGGACGCCGATGAAGACGTTAAGGAATATTTGCAGGCGCATGACTGGCCGGGCAATATCAGGGAGCTGGAAAATGTGATCCAGCGGCTCATGATCAACTGCAAGGGCGATCACATCACGGTCATGGATGTCATGAAGGAACTGCACGCAGACATGATGGAAAGCGCAGGGTTTGGGTTGAATCAGGAACAGGCGGATGGCGGTGAAATGAATTTGAGCCGCATGGTAGCGCATTTTGAGAGGAGCATTATCAAATATGCTTGCGGTAAATATGGTTCTACCCGGAAGGCGGCGCAGGCGATCGGCATCAGCCAGACGCAGCTGGTGAGGAAGAAAAATAAATACGGAATTTGATATATGGTACGGTCATCTGGCGGTCTGTTTTTTGCGTGCCGCCAACAATATGGCGGCACATTGGCTTGGCAGGCTGCCTGCTTGAAATGTGGAGGGCGGTTAGGAACGTGCGGAGGCGGCTTATGCGGTGGCAGGCCGGCCGCAATGCGAGATAGGCTGGCAAGGCAAGATTTTTATTTGGTGCGGCCGGGCGTATTCCGTTCTCGTGTCGCTCCTTTATTGCGCCCGTTTGTGGCATTCGTGCTTTTGCCGGCCGATTGAAGTGTAGCGGGCGGCGCAATCGCTGTTGTCGTTGAAAAATGCTAGCTTGGCAAGTGACTTTGCGCTGTGCCCTTTGGCAATTTACGTTTTTTAGCACGGCGAACCGAAAATGCATCACTCCAGCGCAGGGATTGAACTGAAAATGGTTCAAAATCCCTGCGTTTTTTATTGCCGTCTTTTATTGCCGTTGCGCCATGCGGTTTGACGACCCGCCTGAACCTGTGAATTTCAACGCAGTTCGCCGTCCGTCCACGAAAAACAGGCGGAACAGCAATCATGGCACGTTAATTGCTTATAATAAAACTAATAGGAAATGATGCGGGCTACGAGCGGCACGCCGCAGGGAGCGTAAAACCATGCGGCGTTTCAAAGGCGTAGCGCAGGGAATGCGGAAAATAATGCGAAACCTTAACAGCGCATTGCAGGGAATGCGGCAATGATGCGGCATCTCAACAGCGCAGTTCCAAGGACTTTGCACAGAAAGCATGGCGAAAAAAGCATTACTCCAAGGCGCGCCACGTAAAAAGGCGCACCACGCAAAAGCGCCGCCCAAAACGCATCACGCCAAAAGCGCTGATTGCATATTTTTATCAGTCAAAGGAATTTTTAATTCAGTTAAAAGCATTTTTCAATGATTAAATCAGAGGAGGACAAAACATGAAAAAAGGATGCCCTTACGGAACACACCGGGTGATTGAACCGAAAGGCGTATTGCCGCAACCGGCAGACGTGATCGATAACACGATGGAAATCTACGACAACGAAGTATTGCTCGACGTTATTACATTGAATATCGACTCCGCTTCCTTCACGGAAATCGTCAGAAGAACCTGCGACGGCAAGAAGCCCGCAGAGATCGAAGGCGACCAGGCGGCAATGGATAAGGTAAAGGAAACGATGAAATCCATCGTGGCGAAAGCCGGGAAGCATAAGAACCCATGGACCGGCTCCGGCGGGATGCTCATCGGCACGGTGAAAGAAATCGGACCGGCTTACGTCGGCGACCTTGCGGTAGGCGATAAGATCGCGACGCTCGTGTCCCTGTCGCTGACGCCGCTCGTAATCGAAGAAATCCACGAAATGCGTCCGGCCATCGACCAGGTCGATATTACAGGCCAGGCGATTTTGTTCCAGAGCGGCATTTATGCAAAGCTGCCGGATGACATGCCGGAAGGGCTTGCGCTTTCCGCATTGGACGTAGCTGGCGCGCCTGCACAGGCGGCGAAGCTTTCAAAGCCTGGCGATACGATCCTCGTAATCGGCGGCGGCGGAAAATCAGGGCTTCTCTGTTTATATGAAGCGAAGAAGAGGGTCGGCGTGACAGGAAAGGTAATCTGCGCCGCAGGCTCGCAGAAGTCAGAGGACCGGGCGAGAAAGCTGGATTTAGCGGACGAATATTTCCATATGGATGCGGCGGATGCGGTCGGCATGTACAACAAAATCATGGAACTGACGGACGGCAAACTCTGCGATGTTGTGATCAACTGCGTTAACATCGAAAATACGGAAATGGCCTCCATCTTGTCCTGCAAGGATGACGGCACTGTATATTTCTTCTCCATGGCGACAAGCTTCACCAAGGCAGCCCTCGGTGCGGAAGGCGTTGGCAAGGACGTCAATATGATTATAGGAAACGGATACACGAAGGGTCATGCGGAAATCACGTTGCAGGTTTTGCGCGAACACGAAGGAATCAAGAAACTCTTTGAGGAAATGTACGCTTAGGGATGTTTATGACGGCATGAAACCGCTTACGGCTGCATGGACCCGCTCATGAATGCAGAGATGCGTAAGGCCGTTTATGGCAGCATAAAACCGCTTATGGATTTATATAGCGTAATGGATTTATGTACGACTATTTCCCGCCTTTATCGCTTTAGTCAGAAAGGAGAACGAAATGGCTATTAGGAATTGGAAAGATATCCCCCTTTGGAAGGACGTTACGGATGAGCAGTGGAACGACTGGCATTGGCAGGTAAAAAACAGGCTGAACACCGTTGAGCAGATCCGGCAGGTGGTCAATCTCACTGCGGAGGAAGAGGCTGATATCGCCAAAGTAATGAATGGCTTCCGGGTCGGCATTACCCCATACTATGCATCCTTGATGGATGCGGATGATCCGAGCTGTCCTGTAAGGAGGCAGGCAGTCCCGATCATCGAGGAAACCCATCAATCGGCAGCAGATATGCTCGATCCGCTTCACGAGGATGAGGATTCGCCGGCGCCAGGGCTGACGCATCGTTATCCTGACAGGGTGCTGTTCCTCATTACCGACCAGTGTTCCATGTATTGCAGGCACTGTACCAGGAGAAGGCTTGCAGGGGAAACCGACGGCGGCAGGAGCAGGGAGGATATCGATGCCTGCATCGATTACATCAGGAGGACTCCTGCTGTAAGGGACGTTCTTCTTTCGGGGGGCGACTGCCTTTGCGTGGAGGATGAAACGCTGGAATACATATTCCGCAAGCTGCGGGAGATCGACCACGTTGAAATCGTCAGGCTGGGTTCGAGAACGCCTGTCGTAATGCCGATGCGGATCACCGATAAGCTGTGCGATATGCTGAAAAAATACCATCCAGTATGGCTGAATACGCATTTTAACCATCCGAAGGAAATGACGCCGCAGGCAGCCGCCGCATGTGCAAAGCTGGCAGACGCAGGCATTCCGCTGGGTAACCAGTCGGTTTTGCTTCGGGGCGTCAACGACGATGTCCACGTGATGAGAAACCTGATGCACGTGCTGGTAAAAAACAGGGTGCGCCCATATTATATCTACCAGTGCGACCTTTCACTCGGCATCGAGCATTTCAGGACGCCTGTATCGAAGGGAATCGAAATTATCGAAGGACTGCGGGGGCATACCTCCGGATATGCAGTGCCGACCTTCGTTGTGGATGCGCCGGGCGGCGGCGGCAAGACGCCGGTGATGCCGCAGTACGTGATTTCGCAGACGCCGGATAAAGTAATCCTGCGAAACTATGAAGGCGTGATTACCACTTATACAGAGCCGGCGGGGCTGCCGCCGCTTAAATGCAGCTATGAGGCTTGCAAGGATATCGAGGGATACCGCTATGAAGGCGTTGCGGGGCTTGCACAGGGCGAACGGCTGTCCATGGAGCCAGGCGGGCTTTTGCGGCATGAAAGGAACAAAAAATAGGCGATGTTTTTACTGGAAGAGCTTTTGCGGGAATACAATACGGTTTCCATCGTCGGGATGGCGAAGAATGCGGGCAAGACTACGGCGCTCAATTACTTGATCGAAGAGGCGGTGGATGAAGGAATCGTATTAGGCGTTACATCTACGGGCAGGGACGGTGAAAGCACGGACCTGGTAACCGGCACGGAAAAGCCAAAGGTTTTCTTGGATGCAGGGATGCTCGTATCCGTGCCAGCGCAGCTTTATGAGCTGGCGGATGCAGGCCTTGAAATCCTGCGGATGACGGAATACGGCTCGTCCATCGGGCAGATCATGATCTGCCGGGTGGCGCATAGCGGATATGTCCAGATCGCAGGACCGGTGGCTAATGCCAGCCATGAAAAGCTGTGCCGGGAAATGTTGGATTTGGGGGCGGAGCTGGTGCTGATCGACGGAGCGATCGACCGCAAATCCATCGCAGCGCCGGGAACGTCCGATGCGGTTATCCTTTCTACGGGCGCAGTATTATCGAGAAGCATGAAAAAGGTGATCGGGGAAACCGCCCATACGGTTGGCCTTTACCGCCTGCCATGCCTTGCGGATGGAGCGGCAAAGGATGCGATTACCGGCAATTTAAACCAAGAACGATTGTTGGTGGTAAGCGGGGGATGCGCCCGCATCCTGGAAGCAGACACGGGGCTGGGGGCAGGAAGGTTCCTGGACGGCCAGATCGATGAAAATACGGAATGCATCTATGTGCCGGGCGCTTTTACACAGAGCACCGTGGCGGATATCAACCCGAAGAAACTACGGAATATTACGTTTGTCTTGAAAGATCCGACCAAGATTTTCATCGATCCCGTTTCATGGGGACGGCTCAAGAAGGCGGGGCTTACGGTAAATGTGCTGGAGAATATCGAGGTCGCCGCAATCACGGTAAACCCTTACGCCCCAGGCGGATACGCCTTTGAACATGAGGCGTTGTTAAACGGGATGCAGGAAGCGATCCCGGATATCCCCGTGATCGATGTGATGCTATAAAGCGATGGAACGACGAAGCTTTGGGATGATTATGATGCTGTAAAACAAAAAAAGTGATGAAGGAATGGGCGGACAAAGTTGTAATTCGATAGGGATATGGTTCTATAGCTCGCCAAAGGCGCCGCTTGATAAAGCAGAAAAGGCATAGCCTGGTAAAGCTTTAATTCGATAAAACCACAACTTCATAGAGCTATTATTTGGTGAAGATATGGCTCGATATCCCCTTCGCAGCATCGTGATTTGTGGCATCATAATTTGATGAGCATGAATAGATTCGGCAGAAAGGAAAGCAGATGATTACCCCGAAACGGCTAGCGAATATGAAAACCAGAAAAGAGACGGGCTTTGATTATGTCGTATCGGCGATTAATCTTCTGACTCCGTTTGGCATGAAACAGATCAAGGAGCAAAAGCCCTTTTTCCCAGGGCAGGAGGAAGCGCTGCGGGAGGAGCTTTGCCGCATCCGGGCCATGATGGAAATTGCGGCAGCAAACGAGACGGACATCGGGGCGCTCCAGGAAACCTTCATGGTGATGAAGGATAGCACGTTCAGCATCGAGCGGGCGAAAACATCGGCCTTGTCCGTGGTCGAATTATTTGAACTCAAATCGCTCCTTCTGCAAATGGAAAAAATCCTGAAGCTAGCGGAAAAGCTGGGCTTTCCGCCGGAGTTTGTGCCGGAGGATACGACCGCCCTCTTGGACGTGTTAGACCCGGGCGGCGACCGGCTGAACACGTTTTACATTTACGATAGCTTTTCCGAAAAGCTGGGCGGGCTTCGGAAGCGGCAGAAGGAAGCGGAGCGGGAAATCCGCAAGCTGCAAAAGGCGCAGAAGGCGGTTGTTAAAGAGAAATATGGACTGTCCCTGACGCCTAAGTTCGAGCTGGTGGTATCGAAGAGCGACCAGCAAAGTATAAAAATGATTGATGAGATTACCGAATTGACAAGATCCGCAGAGGATTATATGTCGGTGACGTTTTCCCTGGCGGCCACCTGCGAGGTGGATGAATGGATTAAAAAATGCGATGACCTTATGAGCGAGATCGAAGAAGAGGAATTATGCGTGCGGGAAAGGCTGTCAGGGGAAATTTCCGCATATGAAGCGGCGCTGTTGGAAAACTGCCGCAGGATCGGGCATCTGGATATTGCGCTTTCCAAGGCGTTATATGCGGCGAAGCACGACTGCGTGATGCCGGAAATCGTGGCGGAGCATACGTTGGAATTTGAAGAAGGGCGGAATCTCCAAGTGGAGGCTGCGCTGTGCGCTAAGGGCGAGGCATACTGCCCGGTCAGCATTGCGCTGGCAGATGGCGTGACTTGCATCACGGGCGCAAATATGGGTGGAAAAACCATTTCTCTAAAGCTTGCTGGAATGGTGGCGATTCTGGCACAGTACGGATTTTTCGTTCCATGCAAAAAAGCCAGGGTAGGGCTTTCTAATTATATGCAGATTTTGATCGGCGACAGCCAGTCGATCGAGCGGGGGCTTTCCAGCTTCGGCAGCGAGATGGAAGAGCTGAAGGAAATCCTCGATAACAGCAAGGAAAGATCCCTGCTTCTCATCGACGAAATCGCCAGCGGCACGAATCCGGCGGAAGGGCTGGCGCTGACGAAAAGCCTGGTGGACTACCTGAAAGACCGGGCGTATATTTCGCTGATCACGACGCATTTTGAGACGGTGACGTTCGATGCGGGCGTGAAAAATATGCAGGTGATGGGCCTTGCAGGGGCGGATTTTGCAAAGCTTGACAGGGAAATCAGGTATGCCGGGAGGCAGGAACGAATCAAGATTATCGCAAAATACATGGATTACAGGCTGATGCCCGTGCATCATGCGAAGGAGATCCCCAAGGATGCCTTGAATATTGCGAAAATGCTCGGCATAGACAAAGCCATTATCGAAAAGGCGAAGGATTATATAGAGTAAGGGCAGGGGCATCAGGGCGGAAAAATCAAGGCAAGAAAATAAAGGCTAAGAAGGTAGAGAAGATAAAGGAGAAAAAGGATGAAGAGCAAGCTGAATTTAGATCCCCAGGTGATCGACAGCGCCCGTTCCTGCGCCGCGCGGATCGCGCAGAGCATGCAGGCGTTTATCGACAGGCATACGACGGTCAGCACGGAGCGGACGGTTTTGAGGCTTCTGGGCGTGGATGGCGTGGATGAGGTAGAAACGCCGCTTCCGAATGTTGTCGTTGACCAGATCAAGGATGCCGGGGGGCTTTCGCGGGGCGTCGCTTACTGGATCGGCAATGCCATGATCCAGACGGGCAAGAGCCCGCAGGAAACCGCGGAGGAAATGGCGGCAGGAAACCTTGAAATCACAAAGCTTCCGCTTGCGTCTGCAAAAGAAGCGGAAGAGGCGATCATGCCGCAGGTTTTGGCGGCGCTGAAAACCATCCGCCAGCAGACGGAAAAGCGGAATCAATATTTGCAGACCATAGGGGAAGGGCGGCGGCCGTATCTCTATGTGATCGTGGCGACTGGTAACATATATGAGGATGTGGTGCAGGCGCAGGCGGCGGCAAGGCAGGGCGCGGACATCATTGCCGTGATCAGGACGACGGCGCAGTCCCTGCTGGACTATGTTCCGTACGGTCCGACGACGGAAGGCTTCGGCGGGACATATGCGACGCAGGAGAACTTTAAGATCATGCGGAAGGCGCTAGACGAGGTCGGCGAAGAGGTCGGAAGATATATCAGGCTGTGCAATTACTCGTCGGGGATGTGCATGCCAGAAATTGCGGCGATGGGTGCGATCGAGCGGCTGGATGTCATGCTCAACGATGCGCTTTACGGGATTTTGTTCCGGGATATCAATATGCAGCGGACGCTGGTTGACCAGTATTTCTCAAGGGTGATCATCGGCTATTGCGATATCATGTTCAATTCGGGGGAAGATAATTACCTCACGACGGACGATGCTTACGAATCGGCGCATACGGTACTGGCTTCCCAGTTCATCAACGAACAGTTTGCGGTGCTGGCGAATGTGAAGGAAGAGCAGATGGGGCTGGGCCATGCGTTTGAAATGGACCCCGACATCGAAAACGGCTTTCTCTACGAGCTGGCGCAGGCGGTTATGGCAAGGGAAATTTTCCCGAACGCCTCTTTAAAATATATGCCGCCGACGAAGTTCATGACGGGAAACATCTTCAAAGGGCAAATCCAGGATGCGTTGTTCAACCTGATTGCGGTATGGTCGGGGCAGTCGCTTCAGCTTTTGGGGATGCTGACGGAAGCCATCCACACGCCGCATATGCACGACAGATACCTTTCCATCGAAAATGCGCAGTACATCTTTAACAATGCGCGGGACATCGGATCTGAGGTGGAGTTCAAAGAAGACGGCATCATCCAAAGAAGGGCGCAGCACGTGCTGGAGGAAGCGAACAAGCTGCTTCATGAAATTGAAGCGGAGGGGCTATTTTCCACTATCGAGCAGGGAAAGTTCGGCGGCGTGAAACGGCCGCGGGACGGCGGCAAGGGCCTTGCGGGCGTTTGCGTGAAGGACGATGCCTATTTCAATCCGTTTATTCCGCTGATGTTGGGAGGTGCAAAATAATGAGTGCAGGGAATACAGCAGTCGCGCAGGTTGATTTGACGAAAGTGAAGCCTTATGGCGATACGTTGAACGATGGCATGATGGAGCTGGCGTTTACCCTTCCTGTCCCGCACGGGGAGGAAGGAAGCGAGGCGGCGAAGATCTTGGCAAAAAAAATGGGGCTGGATGAACCAAACGTGGTTTATTCCAAGAACATGGCGCCAGGCTTCACGTTCTTCGTCGTATATGGCAAGTGCCAGCATACGGTAGATTACACGTCCATCAAGGTGACGAAGGTGGAAGTGGACGTGATGGACCGGCTGGCGTGCGCACAGTACATCAAGGACAATATCAAGCGGGATGTGGTAATCGTCGGCGCTTCCACGGGAACGGATGCGCACACGGTCGGGATCGACGCAATCATGAACATGAAGGGCTTCCATGGTCATTTCGGCCTGGAGCGGTACGAGGGAATCGATGCGATCAATATGGGCAGCCAAGTGCCGAACGAAACGCTGATCCAGAAAGCGAAGGAAACGGGCGCTGATGCGATCCTGGTATCCCAGACGGTAACGCAAAAGGATGTGCATATCCAGAACTTGACGAACATGGTGGAACTGCTCGAAGCGGAGGGGCTTCGCGACAAGGTGATTCTCGTCTGCGGCGGGCCGAGGATTTCCCACGAGCTGGCGCAGGAGCTGGGCTATGATGCGGGCTTTGGTTCGCACACTTATGCGGAACACGTCGCCTCTTTCGTGCTTACCGAACTCGTCAGGCGGAAGATGGTTTGATTTTTTGGATGAGGGGATTTCATGCCGCAAGCGAAGGCAGCCGTTCGGTGGACGGCCGGTGGCTCTCAGGGAAGCGTATGAAATGATGCATGAAAGCGCAATAAAAGCATGATAGGGCGCGGCAAAAATGCAATAAAGGCGTAAGAAAAAAAAGTGGTAAGTGCGCATCAAAAATGCGATAAGAGTACGATAAGCGTGTGCTAAAAGGACAATAAAAGCGAAAGAAATAGACGGCGGTGGGCGGGAACGCAGGAAACATCGTTAAAAAAATATGCCTAAACTGTTTGCTGTATGGAAGAAGCGGTTTAGGCGATGGGGAAAGGAACGTTGCTATGAAAAATAAGATCATTACTGCGGACGAGGCGGTTGCAGGCGTACAGGATGGCATGACAATCATGGTCGGCGGATTTTTGGGTACGGGTTCGCCGGAAATCTTGATGGACGCCCTCATTCGGAAAGGCGTTAAAGACCTGACGGTGATCGGAAACGATGGCGGGCTTCCCGATGGGACGTACGGGCATAAATCGGCCAGGGGGATCGGCAAGCTCCTGGAAGCGGGCATGGTAAAGCATATCGTCGCTTCCCATGTCGGCATGAACCCGCTGATCGGGGAAGGGATGCACGATGGGACGTTGCAATGCACGCTGGTGCCGCAAGGGACGCTGGCGGAAAAAATCAGGGCGTCCGCATATGGGCTTGGCGGTGTGTTGACGCCGACAGGCATCGGTACGCCCGTACAGTTTGAGCCGGATGAGCTGGGCAGGGAAAAGCGGGTCGTTGAGCTGGAAGGCAAACGCTATCTTTTGGAAATGCCGCTTCGGGCGGACTATGCGTTTATCCGGGCGACGATCGCAGATAAGTTCGGTAATTATATGTGCGCCAAGGCAACGAAGAACTTTAACTACCTAATGGCGGGGGCGGCTGGCAAGACGATTATCGCCACGGAAAAGTTAGTGGAAATCGGCGAAATGGATGCGGACACGTGGAAAGTGCAGGGTGTTTTGGTAGATGGAATTGTGGAAGGAGAGAAAAAATGGGAGATTTAAAAGAAAGGATTGCCAGAAGGTGTGCCAGGGAATTTGAAGACGGCGATTTTGTAAACTTAGGAATCGGTCTTCCTACCCAGGTATCCAATTATATTCCAAAGGGAATCGAAGTGGTGCTGCATTCGGAGAATGGGTTTGCAGGGCTGGATGCGCTGGCGGCGCCGGGAAGCGAGGACGTGGATATCATCAATGCGGGCGGTATGTATGCGACTGCGGTGGATCATGTCGGTTATTTCGATACGGCAACGAGCTTCGGGCTTGTCAGGGGAGGCCATGTCAACGCCACCGTGCTGGGTGCGATGGAGGTAGCGGAAAACGGCGATCTGGCGAACTGGATCGTGCCGGGCAAGAAGGTAGCGGGCATGGGCGGCGCAATGGATCTGGTGACGGGTGCGGAAAAGTGCATCATCGTGATGCTGCATACCCAGAAAGGCGAGCCGAAAATCTTGAAAAAATGCAGGCTGCCGCTCACGGCGGAAAAATGCGTGAACATGATCATCACCGAGATGGGCGTGATGGAAGTAAAGGAGGAAGGGCTTGTCTTGAAGGAACTGCATCCTGACTACACGCTGGATGAGATCAAAGCCGCCACGGAATGCGAGCTGATCATCAGCCCGGATTTGAAGCCGATGGAAGATTAGATTCGTGAGAAAGCGGCGGGAGCTATCGCATGTACCATTTGCATTTATGTGATAGCCTCCTTTTGGTGGGAAGCGCCGCTTCTCGCAGATCGCAGGGAAAGGAGATGCTGCTTTGAGCGGTAAATTTCGATTTTCTCTTAAATTTTAAAAGAAAGCAGATTTTGAGAGAATTTTAGGTGATTTATGCAGGTAGCTGATTCGTGATTCTTTTGATTTGGTGAAAATCTCTGCATACAAGAGAAATTTGGTGCGTTTTTTCTCTGAAAATAAAATCGTCCGGAAAAAGAAAAGAATCTTTTCATTTCCGGACGGTTTTTCGTTACTTGCAGTGTTGTTTATCGGTAAAATTCTCTGGAAATTGAAAAATATCTATTTTTGGGAGAATTTCATTTTGCTTCGTTCTTGTTTTATTGGCTTCCGAACATATCGGCGGCTTTTTGCATTCCTTCGCTGATGGTGGTATATGTCCGGTCGTAAGATGCCTGCGCCTGGGATGCGATGCCAGAAAGCCCGGTGGTGCTTTCCAGGTTTTCGATATCGTTGAGCGGCAGTATGTAGTAAAGCCCGGCTGCGCTTTTGTAGACCCAGGTCGGAATATAGTCGATGCCGGTGAGGCTGACCTTGCCTTTTGCGTCTTTCGTGATTTCAAGATTCACCACCAAGCCGTCTTCCGTATGTCCTGTGGAAAGCTTCATGAGCTGCCGCCTTTGGTTGGAAAGCTGGTTTCCGAGGGAATAGGCGCAGAACATTTTGTGGCTGCCATCCTCTGAGGTGAGGACGTCTGCGTTTTGCACGACGTGCGGGTGGCTTCCGATAACTGCATCCACGCCCATATTGCATAAGCGCTGTGCCATTTCCACTTGCCAATCGCATGCGGCGAGCTGATACTCGTTCCCCCAGTGCGGGTAGAATATGATAAATTCAGCCCCGTCCTGCCGCATATTTTCCAAAACGGCGGAAAATTCGGTATAGAAGCTTTCCCGGTCGTTTGGGTCGAATGAATTGAGGTATGGGGCGACGCTTGCGTCCATGTAGTTGGCGTTGATCGCCTTGACGTCCCCGGAGCTTGGCGTTTCGTAGGTGTAATTGATGAATCCTACTTTGATCCCGTTGATGTCTTTGATCAGGTACTTTTTCTCTTCATCCGAATGCGTTGCGCCCGTGTAATCGATGCCGCTGTCCGCCAGGAACTGCGATGTGCGCAAAAATCCGTTCTTGCCGCTGTCGTAGATGTGGTTGTTGGCAAGGAGCAGCAGATCCACGCCTGAGCTGGTCAGCGTGGTGGCGATGGAGTCGGGCGACTTGAAGAGCGGATAGCCTGAATATCCGGCTTCTTTGCCCGGAAGCGTCGTTTCCAGGTTGGCGGTCATATAGTCCGGTGCGCTGTAAACATCGCTGATGAAGGCGAATATTTTGGAAAAATCGTAGTCGCCGTCTACCTTGTATTCGGCTGGCTTGTAGGACGGACTGTGGAGCATGATGTCCCCGGTGCTACCGATTGTTATGGTGATCGGTTGGATTTCAGGCGTTTTCTGAATGAAATCGGAGGATGCTTCCGGCGCTTTCTTGGCGGCGATTCCCAGCCCGATGCCACCGACAATGACGCATAGCGTGAGTACGAGCGTGATGATTTTTAACTTGTTTGATCTTCTTCTTTTCTTCTGCCTGATGCTTTCGGTGTTTCTGTTTGCGTGGTTGCGTGTGTTTGCCATAGTTGTCCTCGTAATGGGTTCAGTCCCTTTTGTCTTTGTGCGGGCGAACCCCGAAAATTATAATTTGATATGATGAAAAGGCTAGGTTTTCCAAAACGCCTGGAGGTAAATTCAATTTCCTGCGGGTTTGCGCCCGTTGCCCTTTTGTTCCCCTCGTCCTTTTGTGCTTTGCGATTTCTGCTCCTTCTGCCCTTTCGTTGAAACAGTAAAATCGTTAATATTATTTTACTTGATTTATTTCCTGAAAACAAGTATTGTTATGGGAGAAGACGGGGCTGGCGCAGAACAGGCAGTGAAAACCCTGATGGAAGAAGCGGGACGGGTGTTTGGCAGGGCGCAAAGCCCATCTTAAACACGATGGCAAAGACCGCTTTTGCATGAAAAATAGCAATGGGGCAGGAAGCCTCATTAAAGACCGCAGGCCCATTGACAGAAAGAATAAACGCTACTATAATGGTAAAGCAAATTGTGCTTTAAGGCAGGCTCTGGGATTTGCAAGCGGTGAAAGGGTTTTTGGCGCATGGCTGGCAGGCGGAAGGAGCGTCCTGCTTTTAGGGGAATCCCTGTGGCGTTGGTTGTGTTGGATAGCTGGTGGGGTTTGGATTGGAGAGGGGCTTGTCCTTTGGGCGGTTTGAAGGTTTGATTTGAATCTGGCTTTGCTTTTGGATGATTTGCAGTCTTTAAGCCAAAGCTGGTTTTGTTTTGGATGGTTCGCAGTTTTTAGGCTAAAACTGGTTTTGCTTTTAAGCGCTTTAAAGTTGTTGAACCGAAGCTTGCCGTGTTTTGTTTTGGGCAGCTTACAGCTTTTGAAATGGAGGAACTTTGAAATGACAGAGAAGCATATCAATAATAATGGGAATGGCGGGACTGACGGGACAGATAAAGCCGGCGGAGCTGGCAGGGTTGGCAGAGACGGCGAGGCTGATAAGGCTGGCGAAACCAGAGGAGTAAGCGGAGCTGATCGAGCTGGCAAAGTGGCGGGCAGCAATACCCTGCGGCTTGCCAAGATGGGGATGCTGGTAGCGATTTCCATCGTGCTGGTATATTTCATACATTTTCCAATCTTTCCGGCAGTCGCATTTTTGGAGTACGACCCAGCGGATATCCCGGTTCTCATGGGAACGTTTGCCTTCGGACCTCTGGCCGGCGTGCTGCTTGCCGCTGTGACAGCTGTAATTCAAGGCGTTACCGTAAGCGCCGCCAGTGGGGCGTATGGCATTATTATGCATATCATCGCAACTGGGACGATGGTATTGGTAGCGGGGCTGATATACAAGCGGAATAAGACGCGCAAGGGTGCGGTAATCGGGCTGGTATGCGGCGTAGCGGCATGGGTGGTCGTGATGATCGGCGCAAACCTGGTGATCACGCCGCTGTTCATGGGCGTGCCGAGAGATGCCGTGTGGGATTTGATGCCGTTTATTGCGGCGTTTAACGGGATCAAGGCAGGCGTGAATGCACTCGTTACATTTTTGCTGTACAAAAGGATATCGGGATTTTTGCATAAATAATTTCTGGACCGGTAAAGAAATAGAAATAAAGAGGAAAAACGGGAGGATTCAGAACGAGAGGGCGGAGATGAAGGCCGTGTAAAGGTCAAACGAAAATCGTATGCAGGCGATGAGGGCGGCTGTAGCCAGTTGGTTTAACAGAAGGATTGAAAAGAAAAGGCAGGAATGCAGATCGCATGAAGCCTGTATACAGGCAGAATGAAGGCGGTTGGGGTTAACTGCCTTTTTTGTATAGAGAAAATCCCGTGTTTGATACGGGGTGCAGTGAATGCTATAGTTTTGGGTTATTGTTTAGATGGTGAAAAGCATATGGAACGTATGATGAAGGAACGGGAGGGGGTGGAAGGAGATGGGATTCGCCGTTTCAGGGGGCGGAAGAGTGGCGAACGGTGAAGCAAAGCGGGTGGCGGGCGGTGAAAGGCTGTGGAAAGGCATGGTTTGCCGTAGCGTTCCAAGGGGGCTTTACCGTTTTGCTGTCAAAATACGCACAATACGAAGAACTTTTGCTGGCAGGAGGAAATAAATGGTATCCGGATTTTAAAGTGAGAAGACCGAGGGATGGTAAAATCATCATATGGGAACATTTTGGAATGCTGGATGATGTGGATTATGCCGTAGAAAATCAGGAAAAATTAATCATTTACATGGAATATGGTTTTCGGCTGCTGGATAACTTGATTGTAACTTATGATGAGCGTGGCGGCCTGGATATGGCTGTTTTGGAAAAGCTTTGTGAACTGGTATTAAAATAGCGGCAGGATTTTATCTTTCGCCCCGTGCTTGTAAGTAATGTATTGACAGCCCAAGCCCCTCCGCCTCATGCTTGTAATACATATTTAATAGCGAAGAATTTC
Organism: uncultured Eubacterium sp.; assembly: GCA_946555345.1. Classification (GTDB taxonomy): domain Bacteria; phylum Bacillota; class Clostridia; order Peptostreptococcales; family Anaerovoracaceae; genus Lentihominibacter. Next base: position 89,003 of record CAMNSS010000006.1, read on the forward strand.
TCGCTTTATGTTTGTGGCGTATGTCTTGGCGTGCAAGAATTTCCTGCTTTATGCCTGATTCATGTTTTGGCGGTTAAGGACTCTTCGCCTCATGCTTCCGCCTCATGCCAGCAGCATCCTGTGTCTTCTGCCTCGTGCTTGCAAAATATACCGTTTCCGCTTTGCATTCCGCTTTGGAAATGGTATACTGTTTAAGTTATGAGAAAACAGACTGTGATCATAAAAAACGAAATGGAAACCGCAGCGTTCGGCATGGATTTGGGGCGGCGGGTTTGTCCGGGGACGGTGATTGCGCTGACCGGCGATCTGGGTGCGGGAAAGACCACCTTGACGAAGGCCATTGCCCAGGGGCTTGGCATAGCGGATATGATAACGAGTCCTACGTTTACGCTTGTGAAGGAGTACGGCAGCGGCAGGCTTCCGCTCTATCATTTCGATGTGTACCGCATCGGCGATGTGGATGAAATGTACGAGCTGGGCTATGAGGAGTATTTTTATGGAAATGGCGTATGCGTCGTAGAATGGGCCGACCTGATTGAAGAGCTTTTGCCGGAAAACGCCGTACGGATACAGATCGAATATGGCGGCAAAGAAGGAGAGCGGGCTTACCAATGCATATTTTAGCGATAGAGACCACGGGCGCTTTCGCATCTGTGGCATTGATGCAGGATGACAGGATTATTGCGCATATTCGTGGAAACGACAGGTTTTCCCATCTGCAAAACCTGATGCCGCAGGTGGATGCTGTCATAAAGGAAAGCAAATTGTCGTTAGGCGATGTAAATGGAATTGCAGTGTCTTGCGGGCCGGGTTCGTTTACGGGAATCAGGATCGGGGTGTCCTCTGCGCGGGCATTGTCGCAGGTGCTGGGGATTCCTTGCATTCCGGTATCGAGCCTTGCGGCGCTGGCGATGCGGGCGGCGGAGCTTGATCCATGTAAAGGCGCAGGGCGGCGTGGCGGAAATAATGCGCCGTTTGCAGAAGGGGATTTGCCAAATGGCATATGTGAAAGCCCTGGGAGCGTCAGGACAGGGGCATTGGCGATGGCAGAGGATTCGCCGGGCGGTTCATGCAAAGGTTCGGAGCGGCAACGTGCCGAAAAGCGCATATTGTCAGCGGTAGAGAGTTCTCCGAGTGGCTCATGCAAAGGCTTGCAGCGGTGCGGCGGCGGGGAAGGCGCATCCTTTTCGGTGGAAAGCTCGCTGGATTTCCACGGCCTGTCGGGCTGTACTGGCAAAGGCTGGAATCGTGCGGCAAGCACACAGAAGGCTGCAAAGCTGCCGAATGATGGAAATGCGGCGCAGGATGCCGATGGAGCTGGCGAAGGTTGCCGCCGCTTGCTGGTCTGCCCGATGCTCGATGCGCGAAGAAATCAGGTTTATGCGGGCGGGTATTTTTTGCAGGATGGGTATCCTGTGGAAGCGATAAAGGCTGGACCATATCTGCTGGAGGAATTTTTGTCGAAAACGGTGGGATATCATCGAATATTGCTGTTAGGCGATGCGCCGGATCGATATGGCGGCGAGATCAGGAATTTAAGGCCTAATGGCACACAGACAACCCCTGAAAGCATAAGATATCAAGATGCTGCTACTGTAGCGAAACTAGGGCTGAAAATTTTTCATGAAAAAGGCGGCCTTGCTTATAACGACGTGAAACCGGATTATATGCGGCTGGCGGAGGCGGAACGAAAGCTACGGGAACGGCAAAAGCTGTAGAAGCCGTAAAGCGCCAAAAGATCATGGAAATTGTGCGGCATCGGAAAATTGCAGGAAGCGTCAGGCGTGAAGGCTTGTAAAAACTGTGAAATGCGAAAGCACGCAGAATCTGCGAGGCGTGAAGCGACAGCGTGTTGCAAATACTGTGCGCCGCTAGTTGAAACGTGCGGAAGCCGTAAAGCGTATGAAAGCGCCGCAAAAGCAGCGGCAATGACCTTGTGGGGACAAGGCGGAAGTATAAGATGGAAAGGCTGAAATGAGATGACGGACGTTACCATAAGACAGGCTACGGCAGGCGATGTGGATGATATCTATGAGATAGAGACGCTGTGCTTTCCCGATCCTTGGAGCCGCGACGCACTGTTGTACGAATTGAAAAGAAATCCAAGGGCGTTTTATATCGTGGCGGAGATGGAGGGGCAGGTAGTCGGTTATGCCGGTCTTTGGTGGATCGAGGACGAGGGGCATATTACGAATGTGGCAGTCAGGCCGGATTGCAGGGATCGGCGGATCGGCACGGGCATTATAGACGTGATGCTGGATTTTACCTGTCAGGAGGGGATTCGCCACCATACGCTGGAAGTAAGGCGTTCCAATGCGATCGCAATTCGGCTGTATGAAAAATTCGGCTTTCAAATCGAGGGCGTCCGTAAAGGATATTATGTAAACAATAAAGAAGACGCCTTGATTATGTGGCGGCATGAGGCTTAATACAGAGGATGGCAGGCGGGCAAAGAGTGATTTTTGCAAAACTGCGGGGTTTGATGGCCGAGTGGCGGTATGAGGCTTGACGCATGGGCGGCGGCCAAAAGCTGTTGCGCAACAGAATGAACGAAGAAAGCAGAGCGGTGGCGGCCGGCCAACCGCCATGCTCATAGGCTGGCGGCGGCAGTTGGAGCGGGTGAGCGGGCTGGCGGCGTCCGAAAAAGTTTCTGGGCCGGCAGCGATGGAACTGACGGACACCGCGCCAGAAAGCGCAGGCCGCCTGCCGGTAAAGCCGCAGGGAATTGAATAAAATTACATCCTTTTACAGATAATAGAATATATTAATTTATGATCTGTAGGAGGCATATATGGACAGGCTTTCAGGGAACATGACGGATAACATGAATGTAGTTTATTCGCAGTGCAGGAAATTTTCCAGAAGACATGATTTTGATATATTCAGCATGAGCGACTATACTTCATGCGAAAACTGTAAACATTTAAACGGAGAAAACCAGTGTGAAAAAAAACTGGACAAAGGACGAAACATGATATGAAACAAGGAAAGATAGTAACGCTTGCAATCGAATCCAGTTGCGATGAAACGGCGGCGGCAGTGGTATTGGACGGACGGGAAGTCCTCTCCAATATCATTTCATCGCAGATCGAAATTCATAAGCTCTATGGCGGGGTCGTGCCGGAAATCGCTTCCCGCCATCATTTGGACAACGTGAATACGGTGGTGGACCAGGCATTTTCAGAAGCGGGCATCACGATGGATGATGTAGATCTGATCGGCGTGACCTATGGTCCCGGTTTAGTGGGGGCGTTGCTCATCGGGCTGGCTACGGCAAAGGCGTATGCGCTTGCGGCGGGAAAACCGCTGGTCGGCGTTCATCATATTCACGGGCATATTTGTGCAAATTACATAGAACACAAAACGTTAGAGCCGCCGTTTATGGCGCTTGTCATATCAGGCGGGCATACGAACATTGTAGAGGTAAGCGGTTATAATGATTGCCGTGTTTTGGGCGGCACGAGGGATGATGCGGCGGGCGAAGCCTATGACAAGGTAGCCCGGGTTTTAGGGCTTGGGTATCCCGGCGGTCCCCTCATCGACCGGATTGCGAAGGATGGCAACCCCCATGCGGTGGAGTTCAAGCGGGTGTTTTTGGAAAAGGGCAGCTTGGATTTCAGTTTCAGCGGAATTAAAACAGGCGTGCTGAATTATATTAACTCGGAAAAGCAGGCAGGACGGGAGATTCGGGTCGCTGACGTAGCGGCGAGCTTCCAGGCAGCCGTGCTTGACGTGATCGTGGCCAAGACAGTTGGCGTTGCGGTTTCCATGAAAAAAGATAAAATCGTTTTAGCGGGCGGCGTGGCGGCAAACAGCAGGCTGCGGGAAATGCTGCGGGAAGAATGCAGAAAAAATGGGCTGGCGCTTTATTATCCACCGCCTGTTTTATGTACGGACAATGCGGCGATGATCGGATGTGCGGCGTATTATAAGCATATCGCAGGCGGGTGCGATGATTTAAGCCTGGATGCAGTCCCTGGACTGGCGCTGTAGCTGGTTTGTGCCAGAGGCTGTTTGTGTAAAAGCTTGCAGATGCAGGCCCGCCCGCATGGACAGGGTCTGTGCGAAACAAAACAGGGTGCATTTACGGAGTTGCCCTTTTTGAAAGAGGTAGTTATGATAGTAGTATCAGCAAAGGATTTGACAAAAGAATATGGAACGGATGTGATTTTGGACAAGGTGTCGTTTCACATCAACCAAGGGGATCGCATCGGCATTATCGGCGTGAATGGAGCGGGCAAAACTACGCTGCTGAAGATTTTGACAGGAGAGATCCCCTGTGAAGGCGGGGCGTTTTTTATTTCATCAGAAATCCGGACGGGCTATCTGCATCAGGATGGCGGATTTGATTCTGAGAAAACCGTGATTGAGGAAGTAGAAAGCATTTTTGGTGATTTTCCGCAGATGGAACAGGAAATGGAAAGCATTCTCGCAAGGGTCGAGGCGCTAGCTGGCGGTGCGGTAGAAAACGCCGCTGACGAAACGGAAGATGTTATAGAGGGAATGCAAACGGGTGTTGGCGGCGCGCCGCTGCAAACTGATGCAGCTGGTGCCGCCACTGAAAGCAGGCGTCTTCTGGAGCAGTACGATGCTTTGCAGGAACGTTTCAAGGCGAAGGGCGGCTATACATATAAAAGCGAAATGAAGGGCGTTCTGTCCAGCATGGCGTTTTCCGAAGACAGCTACGATAAAAAAATCTCGACTTTAAGCGGCGGCGAAAAAACGAGGCTGGCGCTGGCGTGCCTTTTGCTCCGCAAGCCGGATATCCTGTTCCTGGACGAACCGACCAACCACCTGGATATCGGCACGCTCAAATGGCTCGAACAATACCTGAAAAATTATAAAGGCACGATTGTGCTGGTATCCCATGACAGATATTTCCTCGACCAGACGGTGAACCGGGTCTTTGAAATCGAAAACCACAAGCTCAGCATATACGAGGGAAACTACAGCTTCTATGCGGCGGAGCGGGGAAAACGCCGGGAAGCGGAGTTAAAGAACTATGAAAAGCAGAGAAAAGAAATTGAACGCCAGGAAGAAATGATCCGCAGGTTTAAGCAGCGCGGCACAGAAAAGCTGGCGAGACGGGCGGCATCGCGGGAAAAACGGCTGGCGGCGATGGAGCTTGCGGAAAAGCCGGAAAAATCCCACGGAAAAATGAAGCTGTCCTTCCGGGAAAATTTTCAGAGCGGCAAGGACGTAATGGTGGCGGAGAACCTTTCCAAAAGCTTCGGCTACGGGATGCGCAGGACGGAGCTGTTCCATGGCGTCAGCATGGATATCAAGCGGGGAGAGCGGGTCTGCATCGTCGGTGCAAACGGAATCGGCAAAACGACCTTGCTGCGAATGCTCATGGGCGACATGGCGTGCAATACGGGCCGCATCAAGCTCGGGCATAACGTGCAGATCGGGTATTATGACCAAGGGCAGCTTCTGCTCAATGATGCGAATACAGTCATAGAAGAGTTGCAGGACGCATACAGATTGTACAATGATACGGATATGAGAAACATCCTGGGGCGTTTCCTGTTCCGGGGGGAGGCAGTGTTCCTGCCGATCGGATCGCTCTCTGGCGGGGAAAAAGCAAGGCTATCACTGCTCAAGCTGATGCTGTCGGGTGCAAACGTGTTGCTCCTTGATGAACCCACCAACCACCTCGACATCGAGTCAAAGGAAGTATTTGAGGAGGCACTTTTGGATTTTCCGGGGACGTGCATCATCGTATCCCATGACCGTTATTTTTTGAACCGCATTCCGACGCGGATCATGGAGCTTACGGAAGCAGGCATGGAAAACTATCTGGGGACATACGACTACTATGTCGAAAAGAAACAGCAGCAGGTCCAGTCCGGCAAGAAATACCTGGAGCAGCTTTCCGGGAAGCAGGAAAAACAGGAAAGCGCTCTGCAAGAGGACGCTTTGCAGGAAGAACTATCGTCCGCCGAACGCAGGCGGCAGCAAAAAGAACGGGAAGCGGAAGAACGCCGCATCAAACGGCAGAAGGATGGTTTGGAAAAAGAAATTGCGGCGCTAGAGGCGGAGATCGCTGATCTGGAGGAAGCCGTTTGCCAGGAGGAAAATGCGACAGACCATGTCAAGCTGGCGCAGATCGGCAGCCTTTTGGAAGAAAAACGAGGCACATTAGAAGAAAAATACGAAGCGTGGCTTGCGCTATCGGAGCAATGAAGGAAAACACTTCTAAATTTTTCGTGCAAAACTATTGCAATCAGTAAATGTGTACTCTATAATAAGTTCAGTTATCAAGGCTGTAATTGGCTTTGGTTAAATAAATTGTGAACGTGATATTTGATAATGGAGGTATATATCATGACATTAGACAAAATTAAAGGAATCATTGCAGAACAGTTGGACGCAGAGGAAGATGCAATCAAGCTGGAAACGCATCTGATGAAGGACCTGGAAGCGGATTCACTGGATGCCGTAGAAATCATCATGGCGATTGAAGATGAATTTGATATCGAAGTCCCTGACGAGGATGCAGAAAAATTCCAGACGGTAAGCGACATCGTAAGCTACGTCGAGGCAAAGGCTTAAAGAGACGGACAATTCATAATGAAGAAGCAAACGAAGATTTCAAACGCCGTAATCAGGAGATTGCCACGCTATAGGCGGTATCTCAACGAGTTGCGGAAAAAAGGAGTCGATAAGATTTCTTCTAATGAATTCAGCCGCCTGATCGGGTATACTGCATCGCAGATCAGACAGGACCTGAACAATTTCGGCGGTTTTGGGCAGCAAGGCTATGGATACAGCGTAGACGGGCTTTATCACGAGATCAGCGCAATCCTGGGGCTGGATAAGCAGTATAAGATGGTTATCGTAGGGGCAGGCAATCTGGGGCAGGCGATCGCAAACCATACTTATTATTATAAAGCGGGGTTCATGGTGTGCGGGATCTTTGAAATCAATCCAAGGCTGATCGGTATTAAAATAAACGATATCGAGGTTATGGATTATGAGACTGTGGTAGAATTTGTTGAGGAAAATAATATCGATATCGGGATCATATGCACGACGAAGGATGCGGCGCAGGAGGTTGCGGATAAGCTATGCTTCGCAGGGGTGAGGGGTCTTTGGAATTTCGCTCCCGTAGACATAGAGACGCCGAACCACGTCGCCATAGAGAATGTGCATATCAGCGATAGTTTGCATTCATTGGCGTACCATATGAACAAAAGCCAGGACGAAAAAAGTAAATAGTGATGAAGATTTAATTTGTTTTCAATCATGAGGACAAAGCTGGTTCGCAGGCCTTCCTTCCGGTGCCGGCTTTGTCGGTATTGTGTTCGGATTGCCTGCGGGATTCATTGTATAATGAACGCATTGGATTGATGCGGCGTTGCCGCAAGGGAGCGTTCATTGAATCATGAATACCGATTGAAAGGACAGATGCAATTCATGGTATAATAAAATAACCGTTTCATTGTGAAACGGTTATTCATTATCATAAGTAGATGCTTATTTTTAGCCTTCTGTAATGGCATCTGTTGGGCAAGCGCCAGCGCAAGCTCCGCAGTCGATGCAAGAATTAGCGTCGATTACATAAGCGCCATCTCCTTCAGAGATTGCGCCTACTGGACATTCGCCAGCACAAGCTCCGCAAGAAATGCAGGCATCAGTGATTTTATAAGCCATTTGAAATACCTCCTTTAAGATTATCATTAAACGACAAATTGATTATAGCAGACCTTTTTGAAGAATACAAGAGGATTCAGGATGAAAGTTTATGGGTTGATCGGGAAAAGCGGCACGGGAAAGAGCTTTCAGGCCGTAAACCTTTGCAAGCAACTGAATATCGAAAGCATTATAGACGACGGGCTGTTTATCTGCCGCAACAAGGTCATGGCAGGCATATCGGCTAAGCGGCAGCCGACGAAAGTGGGCGCAACGAAAACGGCCCTTTTCCATAAAGAAGAGCATATGGAGGAGGTGCGCGGGAAAATCAAGAAGGTGAAACCGTCTTCTATTCTAGTCATCGGCACTTCCGACGGCATGGTTGACAAAATCACCAAGCGCCTGGAGCTTCCCAGGATCGGCAAGCGTATTTACATCGAAGACATCACTACGGAAGCGGAACGCGCATTGGCGAAAAAACACCGTGAGGAAATGGGCCAGCACGTGATCCCTGCGCCTACCTTCCAGTTAAAACGGCAGTTTTCCGGTTATTTCATGCTGCCGATGCGGATCTTGTTCCGGGAGCTGGGATCGTGGAAGGATATCTCGGAAAAATCGGTGGTGCGTCCAACCTACAGCTATCTCGGTGAATACAAGATTTCGGCGAAGGTGATGAGCGATATCGTGGAGTGCGTGAAGCGGGAATCGGGTTGCGTGGCGGAAATTTTAAAGGTAGCGCTTTCCCCGGTGCAGGAGGGAATTGATATTTTTATTACGGTGAATTTCAGGTATGGCGTTAATTTGATCGAGGAGACGAAACGGTTTCAGAAGGACGTAGTGGAGAAACTGGAGGAAATGACAGCGTTTAACATCAACCGGCTGGATTTGGAGGTCAAGGACCTCGTATGAGGACGGGGCGCAGAGACCGCTGGAGTTCTAGGAGTGCGGGTGCATATGTTGCGCTGGGCAGATGGCAGACAAACGGCGCTGGCGCGCGGGACAGGTCTGCGGGGGGGCGCAAGGCTTTTGTTGGAATCTGTAAGGCTCGGGCTGATATGGACTGTGCAAGCGGCGGTCTAATGCGGATCGGGGGATCAGATGCTGCCAAAGGTCGTTGCGAGACTATGAAGTGGAATTATGAAATTGCGGGATTTCCGGGCTTGCGATGCGGGACAGGGATGTGATAGGAATTAATATGGAGAAAAAATGGAAGCTGGAAACGGATGGCGGTAAATTGATGGTAGCGGATGTGGCTGATTTTGACCTCGATCACATTTTCGACTGCGGGCAGTGCTTCCGCTGGGAAAAAAATGCGGACGGCAGCTATAGCGGCATTGCGTTTGGCAAGCCTGTCCGGATTAGCTATGATAAGGACGACCGGGTTTTGTCGATATATGGTGCGGATGTAGCTGATTTTGAGTCGGTTTGGCGTACATACCTTGATTTGGATCGGGATTATGGACAGATCAAACGATCGCTTTGCGAAAAAGATCCAGTCGTTGGCAAGGCGATAGAATTTGGGCAGGGGATACGGATTCTCAATCAGGAAAAGTGGGAAACGCTGCTTTCTTTTCTCATTTCCCAGAATAATAATATTCCGCGCATTAAGAAATGCATTCATTCACTGGCGGAGACGATGGGGGAAAAGGCTGGGGATTTTGAAGGCAAGACGTATTACAACCTGCCTTCTGCCGAAAGATTGGCGGCCGCAAGCGCTACAGATTTAGCGCCTTGCAGATTGGGATACAGGGCAAAATACCTGATTGAAACAGCAAAGCAGGTGCGGGCGCATGGAATAGAGGCGCTCGAGCATCTTGGCTCTGATACGGTTTCTTCGGAGGAGGCGTTTGAAGCGTTAAAAGGATATTGCGGCGTAGGCCCTAAAGTGGCAAACTGCATTGCATTGTTTGCGCTGGGAAAATTTGACCGTTTCCCGATCGATGTATGGGTGAAGAAGGTAATGCATCAGATGTATGGGATCGCAGAACACGATATGAGTGCGATGGCGGAGTTTGCCACAGAAGCGTTTGGGGAATATGGGGGAATCGCACAGCAATATTTGTTTTATTATATTACGCATCATGGCGCATGACTGTAGGGGCGGGCATGGAGGAGGCGCAGGAGCGGAAGTGCGCGTTTGTTTGGAAAGAAAGCGCTGGGCAGTTGGCGTGAAAGCGTGAAAAGTGTGCTGGGTGGTTATGCGGTGGCAGAGCGAGCCGAGTGCGTGAGTGTGAGGCAGGCATGGAGAAAGCGGGCGCAAGCGAGGAAGCGGCGTGCGGTTCATAATGCGGTGGAGCGGGAACGCTCTATCCCGTTGTTGCATATAAAAATCCCGGATTGACCGAATTACCCGGATTAATCCCAGTTTCCGGTATCTTGAACGGATAATTGCGCTTTTCCGCAGTGCGGGCAGAGGCAAGCCGTATCGTCAGGGGTGATGCAAACCGGACTTTCGCAATCTTGGTGGCCAGCATTTGGAGCGGTGCGGTCTTGATTGCTGCAATTCGGGATGCCGGAATTAGAATCACCATTCAAATCATCGTTTAGGCTTGCGGAATTTGCAGAGCCGCAATCCGGGCAGACGCCGGTATACTGTTTGCCCGTTTGTAGAAAGCGTATGACGGGAACAGAAACGACCGCCTGGCACTGGGCGCATAATGCGGCGGAGTAATGAAATTCAAACAGCGGGAGTTGTTCTTTTGCCGCTGTTTCTTTAATTTTTTGCTGTATTTCAGGGGGAAAGGCTTGGATGACATTTTCTAATGTAGCGTGCCTGAGTCCATGTCCGACATTGATTCTCCAGGATTTCTGGCAGGAAGGGCATGTAAATTCACGTATTTTTCCCATTTGTTTGTCTCCTTGCGGTGCGGCCATGCGCTGACCCGACTTACCAGATGGCGCACTGCCCCGCAGGCGGCGCATCAAATCGTGTGCCAGTGGCATTGACCGATTCGCATTCTGGTTTCGTTCGGGTTTTCTTTATGCATATTAACCAGCGCACCAGGTTATATGATGAATGGCGTAAGAGGATGCTTTTCTTTCGTTTGGATATTCCTGTGCGCCATGGTTTTAGTTCAATAATTGCAGGACAGCTTGCGGCAGCATATTCGCCTGCGCCAGCATGGATTGCCCGCTTTGCAACAGGATCTGGCTGCGCGTGAAATTCATCATTGCTTTTGCCATATCCGTATCCCGGATGCGCGATTCTGCCGCAGTGATGTTTTCCAATGCATTTCCTAAATTGTTTATCGTATGTTCAAGCCTGTTTTGGATGGCGCCATAGTAGCTGCGGATGGAACTGATTTCATCGATTGCGCCATTGATGGTATCAATGGCGTCGCGGGCGCTTTCAGCCGTTAAAATATCCGTATCGCTAAGCCCGATAGAGCCGCTGTCCATCTGGAACAGGTCAATGCCGATCAAATCGCTGTCAGCGCCTTGGCTGCCGACCATCAGATTCAGTGAATTGATGGCAGTTCCTTGTGATGCGGCGATCTGGTACTCTGCGACGCGGAATGCCTGCGGTGTTGTTATGGCATTTCCGATGATGCTGTCCCCGTTGGAGCTAAGGCTTGGGGCAATGATAGAGCCTGCCCCATCGTTTCCGCCGCCCTTTGCTGCATAGGAAAGCTGGCGGATGAAGTCGATCATGCCTGGAGACGGCGCGCTGAACAGGGCGTTGATATCCGCCTGGCTATTGAAGGCCTGCCCGGTAGCGGCGGAGATCGCAGCATATAAGCTACTGCCATTTAGGATATTGTCAAATATTTTATCCATGCCGCTGGCAATGTTTGCCCCGGTAACATCCGTTTGCCCGCTGGCTAGGTATCCCAGATATGCGGCGGCCAGATAACCATGCCCGTAAGGACGCGAGCTTGCGCTATATGCTTTTAAGTAATTGGTGATGGCGGTATCCTGTGATGTATCCGCCGCGCTTCCAAGTTGTTTTGCAATTACTTCCAGCGAATGGTTCCAGTTTGTAGGGAATCCGCCGCCTGTCAGCTGCGCCGTCCCTTCTACAAACCATTCGGGAAATGCTGTCGTGCCATTGCGTCCGCTCATGCCATCGGTCATCGTGTACTGCATGACGGAATGCATTAACTCGTGTGCAATGGTGGATTTCAGGACTTCGACAGCAGGACTTCCGTTTTCGATGGAAGCGTCCGAAAAATCCGCAGAATCTACTTTAATCAACATATTGATCGGCTTTCCGGTGGGATAACAAGCAAATTGGGCATATGCCAGCGTCCCGGAGGATCCGTCGATGTAATCGATTTGAAGCTTCATGTCGATAGTGTCCTGCCCAACCGCTGTTTTTAAGGAAGGAAATGCATCCAGGATCTGCGAGATGGCGTTGGGAAAGTATTCCGTGGCAATTTTTTCGGCAAGCGCCGCATTTTTGCCAACGGGCGCTGTCGGAAACCCTGTGCCAGTATTGCCGAATATCTTGGCGGAATTTACGTTAACCGTTAGATTTGTTAGATCGAGCGTTAAGTCATAAGAAGCGATTTGCTTCGGAAGCGCTTCTTCGCTGCCTTTTTTAAAAAGCTTTGTCCCGTTAAAGTTGGAATATGCGCCGATACGGTCGATTTCGGCCTTTAGCCGGGTAAGTTCATCATTCATCATTTGGCGTTCGCCCTGGGAATAAGTCCCGTTGGCTGATTGCACGGCAAGGGATACCATACGGTTGAGCATGGAATGGACTTCCGTCATTGCGCCTTCTGCCGTCTGCACAAGGGAAACACCGTCTTCTGCGTTTTTCCCTGCTTGCGCTAAGCCAGTCATCTGGGAACGCATTTTTTCAGATATGGCAAGCCCGGCCGCATCGTCGCCAGCGCGGTTGATTTTATATCCGGAACTGAGCTTCTCTAAATCCTTGGCAAGGCCGCGGTCGGTAGCCGATAAGTTTCGATACGTATTGAGCGCTGAAATGTTATGTTGAATTCTCATGTTAATCCATGCCTTCCCTGATAAACCCTATAATTGACGTATTTAAAACGACATATTTAATAATATATCGGCAGCTTTGGCATTTTTATTAATCGTTTTCCCTCATTATTTCTTCCATACATTGCTATTTCCCCGCAAAGTATGGCGCAAGTTTCGCCATTCGCTTTTTTGCGATTCACATAGCTTCACTGCGTGAATGCTTTATTCCGTGCAGATTTTACGCAATGGATTTTGTTTTAACCGATAAAAGCAATGGCATCGTCATGCAGCAAGCTTCCGCTATAAAGTGTCCTTCTCATGCCAAGCGACTTTTGCAGGGCGTATCTGCCATGCATAGCATAGCTCCGGCTTCATCGGCGCTTTTCGGTTTCAGCCCGTTCTAAAGCATTTTTTCCATATTCTTTTAAAAAGAATGAAAAACCTGTTGACAAATAGAGGAAATCGCTGTAAATTATAGTTAGCACTCGAACTAAATGAGTGCTAACAAAAGAAAAACGAGGGGATTTCGACCCTTTCAAAATGGAAAAATGTAAAGGAGATGACGGAATGAGTATTGGAATCAAGCCATTAGGCGCAAGAGTAGTGATCAAGAGAATCGAAGCGGAAGAAAAGACGGCCAGTGGAATCCTGCTGACAGGCGCAGCAAAGGAAAAACCGCAGATTGCAGAAGTCCTGGCAGTAGGTCCTGGGACGGAAGATGAGAAAATGGAATTATCGGTAGGCGATAAGGTAATCTTTTCACAGTATGCGGGTACTGACGTTAAGTACGAAGGCGAAGAAGTTTCTATCATGAGCCAGAGAGACATCCTGGCAATCGTTGAATAATAAAAGGGAGGACAAGGAACAATGGCAAAGGAATTACATTATGGAGAGGACGCCAGAAGAAAATTACAGGCAGGCGTTGATAAATTAGCGGATACCGTGAAGATTACGTTAGGACCAAAGGGCAGGAATGTGCTGATCGACAAGAAATTCGGCGCACCGCTGATTACGAACGACGGCGTTACGATCGCAAGGGAAATCGAACTGGAAGACACGGTAGAGAACATGGGCGCACAGCTCGTAAAGGAAGTTGCAACCAAGACAAACGACGTTGCTGGTGACGGCACGACGACAGCAACGCTCCTGGCGCAGATCATCATCAAGGAAGGTTTCAAAAATGTAGCCGCAGGCGCAAACCCGATGGTGTTAAAGCGCGGCATCCAGGGAGCCGTCGATGTAGCGGTAGATGAGATTTCAAGGCTTGCCCAGGTTGTTGACAGCAAAGAAAGCATTGCGCAGGTTGCCGCAGTATCCGCCGCTGACGAACAGATCGGGGAACTGATTGCCGAAGCGATGGAAAAGGTTGGAAAAGACGGTGTGATTACGGTAGAAGAATCCAAGTCGATGGGAACGACGCTGGAAGTCGTAGAAGGAATGCAGTTCGACAGAGGATATTTCTCGCCTTACATGGTAACGGATACGGAAAAGATGGAAGCAGTCCTCGAAAATCCGTATATCCTGATTACCGACAAGAAGATTACCAACATCCAGGATATCCTGCCGGTACTGGAACAGGTCGTACAGCAGGGCAGGAAGCTGCTCATCATCTGCGATGACCTGGAAGGCGAAGCGCTGGCTACGATCATCGTCAATAAGCTCAAGGGAACGTTTGACTGCGTTGCCGTAAAAGCGCCGGGATTCGGCGACAGGAGAAAAGCGATGCTGGACGATATCGCAATCCTGACGGGCGGTACGGTAATTTCCGAAGAGCTGGGCTACGAACTCAAGGAAGCTGACGTTGATATGCTGGGAAGCGCAGCAACCATCAAGGTTGATAAGGAAAACACGGTTATCGTTGACGGTGCGGGCGAAGCGTCTGAAATCGAAGCAAGAGTGGCACAGATCAAGACGCAGATCGAAAACACGACTTCTGATTTTGACAAGGAAAAAACACAGGAAAGACTTGCTAAATTGGCTGGCGGCGTAGCTGTGATCAAGGTTGGCGCAGCGACGGAAACGGAATTGAAGGAAAGAAAGCTGCGAATCGAAGATGCGCTTAACTCCACGAAGGCCGCAGTAGAAGAAGGCATCGTTTCGGGCGGCGGCGTTGCGCTGGTAAATACAATTCCTGCTGTAAGCAAGTATGTAAAGGATCTGGAAGGCGATGAAAAGACCGGCGGAGCGATCATCGTAAGGGCTTTGGAAGAACCGGTAAGGCAGATTGCGGAAAACGCAGGTTATGAAGGCAGCGTAGTCGTTGAAAAGGTAAGGAATGAAAAAGAAGGCAACGGATTTAATGCAGCGACGGAAAGCTACGTGAACATGATCGACGCAGGAATCGTTGACCCTGCTAAGGTTACAAGGTCGGCGTTGCAGAATGCGGCTTCCGCATCCGCAATGCTCCTGACGACGGAAGCAGGCGTGACAGATGCTCCATCCGAAGAGCCGGCAATGCCTCCGATGGGCGGCGGCATGGGCGGCGGCATGCCGGGAATGATGTAAGAAAGCAATGAATCACTAACAATGTAAACAATTTGCTTTACTTCCCTAAAGACATATGCTATGATAATAGTGTATGAAAGGTAAAAGTAACTTCACATGTTTTTGTAAGACCGTTTAAAGCAGGTGATCTACAAAAACATGTGATTTTTTTTTACTGGCAGATACGGATGACTTACAGTTAGTGATATGGAGGTAGTAAAGAATGAAAAACGGTACTGTAAAATGGTTTAATCCTGACAAGGGCTTTGGGTTTATTTGTGATGATGAGGATGGGCAGGATGTATTTGTACATTTTTCGGCCATAAACATAGACGGATTTAAAACGCTTGCAGAAGGGCAAAAAGTGACATATGATACAGAACCAGATCCGAAAAACAGCGAAAAGCTGAGAGCGATCGACGTAACGCCGGCGTAAATTGTGCGGGATGCACAAGGCGCGGGAAATGGCGGCATGGAATCCATGGCGGCGTTAAGCCTTCAATGGCCATACCGCTAACGGCTACAGCGTTTAATGGACGAAATGATTTCATTACGGATGAGCAAAAGGGCTGCCCACAGGGCGGCTCTTTTTCATTGTGCAGGAGCTAGGACGGAACAAGATTTCGACGAAAAGATCCGTTGTATTTTCCCGGCCGGTTTCGTGCGTTCTTGACAAAATGCCGATTGCTTTTTATACTTTAAAACAATTAGGCGGCCGATTTGAAAACCAGGGGGCGGAAATGGCGAAAAAAGAAGCGAACACAGATCTGTGGGTTTATGATTTGTTAAAGCAGGCAAATATTGCTCTCGACCCGCAAGGCAGTTCCGTAAAAGAAATAGATGACGCGCTCAAAACTGCGTCCAAAAAGGGTACCGGAAATGTTGGCTTTCCCGAATATGTAGGCGCAGTAAAGGATTACTTGCTGGTAATTGAGGATAAGGCGGATTTAGCGAGGCACGTCAAGTTAGATGTGAAAGGAAATATCAGCATGGAAACGGCAGATGTCACTGGCTATGCTGTAAACGGCGCTTTTTTTTATGGAAAACACTTGGCAGGCCATACATCATACAAAAAAATAATTGTATTTGGCGTGTCCGGTGATGAAAAAAAACATAAAATCACGCCAGTTTATGTTGATGAGACGGAATTTTACCGTGAATTGCCAGACGTTGAATCGTTTATTTCTTTCAATGCGGATAACATCGACGAGTATTATATTCGTGAAATATTAAAAGAAAAAACCGATTATGAGAAGGAAACCGCAGAAATTTTGAAGGATGCGAGCGTATTGCATGAAGACCTGAGAAATTACGGCAATCTCCTTGATGCGGAAAAACCGCTAATTGTTTCCGGCATTCTGCTTGCGCTCCGTGAAAGCGAGTATAAAAACTTTTCCGTCGGGGATCTTACGGGCGATCGCGTAAAGACCGATGGGCAAAAAATATATGATGCGATCAATGCCAATTTACAGAGGGCAAATGTTTCTCCGGAGGTTAAAAAAGATAAAATCCTCAGCCAGTTTGCATTTATTAAGGATACCGTAAAATTAAACGAGATTGAGCCGAAATTGAAAAAGACCCCTCTGAAACATTTTGCGGAATACCTCAATGATAAAATTTATAAATCCATTCGATACATAAGCAGCGCCGAGGATTATATCGGCAGGTTTTACGGGGAGTTTATGAGTTATTCCGGCGGCGATGGGCAAACGCTGGGGATTATTCTTACGCCTAAACATATCACGCAGCTTTTTTGCGATTTAGCGGATTTACAGCCGGAGGATATCGTCTTTGACCCTTGCTGCGGGACGGCAGGATTTTTAATTGCAGTCATGCACAATATGCTAGAAAAGGCTGAAGGTGATGCGCAGAAAAAAAGCATCCGCCAAAAACAGCTCCATGGGATCGAAATGCGCCCGGATATGTTTGCTATCGCTACGACGAACATGATTTTGCGCGGCGACGGCAAAAGCAACCTGCTCAACGACGATTTTTTCAAGCAGGACGCAAACAAGCTACAACTAAAGCAGTCCACCGTCGGCATGATGAATCCGCCTTATTCGCAAGGCTCAAAGCAAAATCCCGATTTATATGAGATGTCTTTTGTAGAGCATTTGCTCGATTCCCTTGTCGCAGGGGCGAGGGGTATCGTCATTGTGCCGCAATCCTCCATGACGGGGAAGAGCAAAGAAGAACGGGCGTTAAAAAGCAACATCTTGAAGCACCATACATTAGAAGGCGTTATCTCTTTGAACAAGGACACTTTTTACGGCGTGGGCACGATTCCTTGTATCGCCGTTTTTACAGCGGGAGAACCGCACCCGGCGGATAAGGTGTGCAAGTTTATTCATTTTGAAAACGACGGGTATAAAGTTGCCCCTCATACAGGACTGATTGAAACGGAATCGGCAAAGGATCAGAAACAGCATCTGCTTGACGTCTGGTTTGGCAGGCTCAAAGCAGAAACAGGATTTTGCGTGGAAACGGCCATTGAGGCGGCTGATGAATGGCTGCATAGCTTTTATTACTTTAACGATGCAATTCCGGCAGAGGAAGAATTTATGAAAACCATAGGCGATTACCTGACGTTTGAGTTTTCTATGATCATGCAAGGGCGGGAATATTTGTTCGGGAAGGAGGAATCTGCCCGGGGAAGCAGGTCCATCATGCTGAACCTGAATGACAGGGATTGGAGGCCGTTTTTTTTGACAGAGTTATTTCCTGCCATTCAGCGGGGAAAGCGGTTAAAATCAGAAGACCATATACCGGGGGAAATGCCATATGTATCGTCTTCCGCATTGTGCAATGGCGTTGATGATTTTGTTTCAAACACAGAAAATGTTAGAATTTTCTCTAATTGTATTAGCCTTGCAAACAGTGGGAGCGTCGGGTCAAGCTTCTATGAACCTTTTTCGTTTGTCGCAAGCGATCATGTTACGCATTTAAAAAACGAAAGATACAATAAATATCATTATTTGTTTATTGCGTCGATTATGAACAGGCTTTCGCAGAAGTATAATTTTAACAGGGAAATCAACGATAATAGAATTTCAAGGGAAAAAATTATGCTTCCCATAGATGCGGAAGGAAACCTCGATCTGGATTTCATGGAGCAGTACGCTAAGGAACGGGAAGGCCTTTTGAAACAGAAATATAAAGACCGTTAAAGGAAAACCAGAAGACTGCGCAGGAAAGCGGCTTTGCAGGTTGGTAACGCCGCTAAAATAGCATAATGAAAGTGAGCGGCAAGACGGCGAATCCTGGAGCGCCGCCATGGAAATGGAAAAATCAAAGCAGTGCTGCAGAAATAGCGAATCGTGAAACTAAGAAAGTAAAACGAAAATGACGCAGATAACAAAATGAAACGAAAGAGGCGCAGGTCTTTGAAGCCGCTTGAACAAAGCGGTAAAAACGAAAACGGCGCAGGCCTATCGAGACCTGCGCCGTTTTTGCGTGGATTTGCCAGATTGATAAGAAAAATTTATGCCGCTATTTGAATGAAAAACATTTGCCGCATACATCAGGCGACGGAATGTATTCGTCGATGGTTTTGCAGTACTGCTGGCACTTTGCCCGGTCGATTCCGTTTTCGGAAATGGCGTTGCCAGGGCATGCGTCGATCATTTCCTTCGTGCAGGAAACGTTTTGCGCCCCTTCATAACAGCAATCGGCCAGAATCTGCTGGTATATCTTTTCCAATTCTTCTTGGTCGTAAGGCTCCGATGCTTTGGTGAATTTTCCGTCCGTAATCACGGAGTTGCAGCAGCCACCGAATCCAGCCTTCGTATGAATCGATCCGGCAGGTCCTAATTCCGCCATGCCGGAAACGTAGGCGGACAGCTTATGGGACCATGCAGGCTGGCGCTTTTCTTCGTCCCAGTCGAGCTGGGTGTTGAGGATCGAAGAAAGCCTTCCGATGATATTGAGCGTCTGCCTGATGGTTCTGTTGATTTTCATGGAAAGCCATGCGGATTCAATAGAGGCCCTTCTCCATTGTTCAGATATTTGCCCGCCGCCTTGGTTGCTTTCGGTGATTTCCTCTGCGTAAGGAATAAAATAGGTAATGACCGTGTTCCCTGGCCGGTAAATGTTTTTCGGATGTTCGGTGAGATTTTTGTCAAAGAGCAGGTCAAAAAGCTGATCCCTGGCGTCGATATAGGAGATGATCGGTTCGCCGAAGTGCGTAACGATATCCTCCCTTGCTTCAAATTCCTTGATTGCCTGTTTTACATTATTGGCGATTTTTTTTTCAATATTAATTCCAGCCATAAATAACACCTCCAGATTTGTTAAATATTGTTGAGGGGATCGTTTTATTATCCCCTATATAATAGGCTTTGCCTCCGCCCTGTTTCGGCTGGCAGAACCACTTGTTTTGGTTCTGCCCGAGCCTTGTTTTTGCTGCAATGCCGTCGGTTATGGCCGCTGCGCGGCCGCAGGGGAATTTAAGATTGCCCCGAATGCATTCACAACAGCCTGCTGCAAATCCTTGCCGTTCCTTTATGGTTTCGCTATTTCTTTCTGCGGCCGCAAGGCGATGAAAAGCAGTACGCTCACCAGCATCAGGATCGGATAATAAAGGTTTGGCAAGATCGCAAGCGGCGTGATACCGACAAGCGCCGCTGCCGTTAAAAGTTGTGCGCCATAAGGAATCAGTCCCTGGCCGACGGAAGCGAAGATATCGAGGATGGAAGCGATCCGCTTAGGATCGACTTCAAATTCATCCCCGATTTCTTTTGCCACAGACCCTGCCATGACGATCGCCACGGTATTGTTTGCCGTGCATAAATCCACGAGGAACACGAGTATGCCGATGCCAAATTCAGCGCCGCGCTTTCCTTTTACCGATTTCTTGATTCCGTCTATGATGAGGGATATGCCGCCGTTTTCTTTGATCAGGGACACGATGCAGGCGACGATAATGGATATGATGGAGATCTCAAACAGCCCGGTCATGCCTTCACCGATCACGCTGAACGATTCAAGGAACGTGAAAGAGCCGTTCGCAATGCCGAGGATCATGGAAAGGATGATGCCGGAAAACAGCACGGCGAACACGTTAAATCCGATTAAAGCGCCGACCAGCACGACCAGGTATGGAACGACCTCGATGAAATTATATTCGTATATGTTCGGCTCGTAAGACATATGCATGGTACGGACATAAAAGATAAGGATGGTGATGATCGCCGCAGGCAGGACGATGAGGAAATTCTGCTTGAATTTATCCTTCATTTCACAGCCTTGTGTCCGCACGGCCGCAATCGTGGTATCCGAGATCATAGAAAGGTTGTCGCCAAACATCGCGCCGCATACGGTCGCGCCGATGCAGATCGCAATCGGAAAGCCCGTCTGATCTGATACGCCCAGGGCAATCGGCGCTAGTGCGGTAATCGTTCCCATGGATGTTCCCATCGACAGGGAGATAAAGCAGCCGATGACGAAAAGGCCGACTACCATGAATTTCGCCGGGATGATGGAAAGCCCGAAGTTTACGGTGCTTTCCACGCCGCCCGCAGCGGTGATGATGCCGGAAAACGCCCCGGCGACAAGGAAGATCAGCACCATGGTGATGATGTTCACATCGCCTGCGCCTTTTGCGACGATATTGAGCTTTTCATCGAAGGAAAGCTTGCGGTTTTGCAAAAATGCCACAAAAAGCGCGATCAGAAAAGCGACGTATGCAGGCATGCTGTAGAAGTCCTTGCTGATGATGCCAGCGCCTGCAAATATGATAACGAATACGAAGAATGGCAGTAATGCCCAAATACGGTGTTTCATGATACTCCTCCAAGAAATAGATAAACGAGTGAATCGGTTCATCGCACAAGCGCAAGCCGTTCTACGGGTTTTGCAGGTTCGTTGTGCTCGATAAACCGGACGCCGGTTGATGAAAATGTTCTTTTAGTCCACCCGGTTGCACCTGTGGCCGGAAAGCCAGCCTTGCAGGTTTGCGGCCAGGATATCGATGACCGCTTGGCGCATTTCCTTCGGCGCCCATGCCATATGCGGCGTGATGATGCAGTTTTCCAGCCCGATCAGCGGACAGTCTGCCGACGGCGGCTCTTCTGCCAGCACATCCAGCGCCGCTCCCCTGATAAATCCGGCTTTCAGCGCATCGGCAAGGGCGCGTTCGTCCACGAGCTGGCCGCGGGCCGTATTAATCAGAAACGCCCCCGGCTTCATGTTGACGAGAAATTGCGTGTTGACCATTTTTTCATTTTCAGGCGTGAGCGGGCAGTGCAGGGATACGAAATCCGATTTCATCGCATCTTCCGGCTCTTTGCTGTAGATGTTGACCGTCATGCCCAGCGCCTCTGCAATCGCAGCAACCCTCTTGCCGATTGCGCCGTAGCCGATGATTCCCAGCGATTTGCCAGCTAGCAGGACGATCGGTTTTTTCCAGTAACAGAAGTATTTGCTTCCTGACCATTGCCCGTGCTGCACGGATTGGTTGTGCAGCCCGACGTTGTTTGCGATTTCCAGCATCAGAGCGATGGTGTGCTGTGCGACCGCGTTGGTGGAATACGCCGGGACGTTCGTAACGGCGATGCCCAGGTCAGCCGCCGCCTGCACATCGACATTGTTGTAGCCCGTAGCGGTAACGCCGATATATTTCAGGTTTGGGCATTTTTCCATGATTTCGCGGGTAATCAAGCACTTGCTAACCATAAGGACGTCACAATTTCCCGCCCGCATCAAGACCTTGTCCTGCGGGGTTGCGTCAAAGACGGTGAGCCGGTCCCCAAGCTCTTCTATTTTGTCCCAGCTCAGGTCGCCAGGGTTTATGGTATATCCATCCAATATCACGATATTCATTGTAGAGCCTCCTGCTATTCTGCGTATATTTTCATATGATTTTGTGCAGATCCATTGCACGCTAGCGTATGTTTTAAAGCATATCTGTTTCAAAGCATATTCTACATCATAAAACGTGGAAAGTCCAGATTATGTGTGATATACTTAGTGTTACGTATAGATGAAATAAAACCTGCAAATAAAAATTAAGCGGAGGTAGGAAGATGAACGACGTAATCGTTGCCGCGACGCAAAATAAGCATAAAATAAAAGAAATCGAAGCGATCACAAAGGAGTTCGGTCTGTCCGTCATTTCACGCAGCGAGGCCGGGATTCCTGACATTGACATCGTAGAAGACGGCGAAACATTTGAAGAAAACTCATACAAAAAGGCTCATGAGATCATGAAGCTCTGCGGGAAAATAACCATTGCGGATGATTCAGGGCTTGAAGTCGATTTCCTGGACGGTGCGCCGGGCGTTTATTCGGCAAGGTTTGCCGGCGTATCTGGGGATGATGAAGCGAATAATAAAAAGCTTGTCGGGATGCTCAAGGATGTTCCTTATGAAAAGCGGACGGGCCGTTTCGTGTCGGTCATTACCATGGTCTTTCCCGATGGGGAAAAAATCGTTGCCAGGGGAGAAGTGGAAGGGCATATCGTCTTAGAGGAGCAGGGCGGAAACGGATTCGGATATGACCCGCTTTTCGTGCCGGAGGGATATGACCGGACGTTTGGGCAGATTTCGCCGGAAATTAAAAATAAGATTAGCCACAGGGCGAATGCGCTCCACGCTTTGCGGGAAAAATTTAAGAAAAAAGAGGAGAGCCTGTAGATGGCAATAAGCAGATGACAACAATCAAAACCCGGTTACTTCGAATGTTCATATTGGGATTCAAGCAATTCCAAGACCCTTATTATCAGGGCTTTGCTGCACAGATATCGTTTTATCTGGTGCTGTCTATCGTGCCTGTTTTTTTGTTGATTACGCAGATTTTGGGTTTTTTTAATATTTCGCTGGAAAGCGCGATGAGCCTGATCGAGCAGTATACGGGAAAGGAAATGTCCAGTATGCTCAGGGGGCTGTTTGCTTTCTCGTCGGTGGGCTTCGGAAACATCGTATTCTTAGGGATTGCACTCTGGGCAGGCTCGCGGGCGTCCTTTGCGATCATGCGGATTACCAACTATACCCTCACGGATGGAAAAAGCACGGGAAAAGGTTTCTGGAGTGAACGGCTGCGGGCAATCAGGACGATGGCAATTACGGTTGTAACCATCGTGTTTTCGCTGGTGATCCTGGCTTACGGCAAGCTGATCATAGAGGCTGTTATTGCTGCGCTTGGGCTTTCAGAGGCGGTTTTCGTGGACAATATCTGGATGTGGCTGCGGTGGCTTCTGGGATTCGGGCTGTATTTTCTCATGGTGAGCTATCATTATTATATTTTGCCAACCGAGCGGGTGGCGTTTCGGAAGGTGCTTCCGGGCAGCATTCTAGCATCGGTGGGAATGCTGTTGGTCACGTATTGTTATTCCAAATATACGAACACGCTTGCCGACTATGACGTGTTGTATGGCGCATTGTCTTCGGTGGTGGCGATCATGTTCTGGTTCTATTTTCTGGCCTGGGTGCTGTGTTTGGGCGTGCTTTGCAATAAGGTATGGGATGATACGAGCGGCGGCGATTCCAAGCGGGAGTTGCCGAAGCCGTGGAACAGGCGTTAGGATAGGAGCGGAGCGGGCGCGCTGGAAAGCCCCGGCTAAAAAGCGGCTAGAATGTGGCGGGGATGAACGAAAGACGAGGCAAGGAAACGTGGGCATGGCAAGAACGCCCAGTGGGAAGCGGCAAGCGTACGATGGAAGCGTCCGGGAAGCGGCAAGAGCGTGGGAAAGGCGAAATAGCGCGGCAATGAGAGCGGCAAGGCGCATTCAGGAAGGAACAAAGCGGATATGGCATCAGGTGATATGACGTTAAAAGATTTAAAAATAGGAGAGACTGCCATTGTCGTGTCGGTCGGGGGAGAAGGTGCGCTGCGGCAGCACTTTCTTGATATGGGGTTGATTCCGGAAGCGAAGGTGACGATGGTAAAATATGCGCCGATGGGCGACCCGATAGAGCTGAAATTGCATGGGTATGAACTTACGCTGCGGCTTGCGGAAGCAGAGAAAATAAAGGTCCGCAATGTGCGGGATTTGGAATGCCGGCTTGCGGGCGATAAGGGCGGAAAGCCGATCGTCCATCCGGGGCTTGGCGAAGACGGCAAATACCACATGAAATCAGGCGAGAAGCCTTTGCCGGAAAACGAGACGTTGACCTTTGCATTAGCGGGAAACCAGAATTGCGGAAAAACCACGTTGTTCAACCAATTAACCGGTTCTAACCAGCACGTGGGCAATTTTCCCGGCGTGACGGTGGACCGCAAGGACGGCGTCATCAAAGGCCATGCCAATACGCTGGTCACTGACCTGCCGGGAATCTACTCGATGTCTCCTTACAGCAACGAGGAGCTTGTGACGAGGCAGTTTGTGATGGAATCAAATCCAAAGGGGATCATCAATATCGTGGATGCGACGAATATCGAGCGGAATCTCTACCTGTCCATGCAACTGATGGAACTTGGCGTGCCGATGGTGCTGGCGCTGAATATGATGGATGAGGTGAAGGAAAACGGCGGAACGATCCATGTCAATGAAATGGAAGCGATGCTGGGCATTCCGGTCGTGCCGATTTCGGCGGCGAGAAACGAAGGCATTGCCGAGCTGGTGAATCATGCCCTTCACGTGGCCAGGTATCAGGAATGCCCGGATGCGATGGATTTTTGCAGTGCGCAGGATAAGGCGGGCGCAGTACATAGATGCTTGCATGGCATCATGCATTTAATCGAAGATCATGCAAAGGCGGCGCAAATTCCGGTGCGGTTTGCGGCTTCCAAGCTGGCGGAGGGTGATACGCTCATTTTGGAAAAGCTGGATCTGAGCCAGAATGAAAAAGAAATGCTGGAGCATATCATCATCCAGATGGAGGAGGAACGGGGGCTTGACCGTGCCGCAGCCATTGCGGATATGCGGTTTCGGTTTATCGAGAAGGTGTGCGCCGCTACCGTGGTTAAGCCGAAGGAAAACAGGGAGCATATGCGGAGCATGAAAATCGACCGGGTTTTGACGGGGAAGTTCACGGCAATTCCGGCGTTTATCGGCATCATGGCGATGGTGTTCTGGCTTACCTTTCATGTAATCGGCGCTTTTTTGTCCGATTGGCTGGATAAAGGCATTGTCTTTGTAACGGAGATGGTGGATCAGGCGCTTTCGGCGGGAAGCGTCAACAGCGTCCTGCATTCGCTTGTGATCGATGGGATTTTTAACGGCGTGGGGAGCGTTCTGAGCTTCCTGCCGATTATCGTGACGCTGTTCTTCTTTTTATCGCTCTTGGAGGACAGCGGATATATGGCGCGCGTCGCATTTGTCATGGATAAGCTTTTGCGCAAGATTGGACTGTCGGGGCGGAGCATCGTGCCGATGCTGATCGGGTTTGGCTGTACCGTTCCCGGCGTGATGGCGAGCCGGACGCTTCCTTCTGCGCGCGACCGCAAGATGACGATTCTTTTGACGCCTTTCATGAGCTGTTCGGCGAAGCTGCCGATTTATGCGTTTTTTACCGCTGCGTTTTTTCCTTCTTATGGTGCGCTCGTCATGATCGGCTTGTACGTTTTCGGGATTGCAGCGGGCGTGCTGATGGCTTTTTTGCTAAAGGGATTTGTGTTCAAAGGCGAGGCGGTGCCTTTCGTGATGGAGCTTCCGAATTACAGGATGCCGGGGCTGAAGAACGTGTGGCAGCTTCTGTGGGATAAGGCGAAGGACTTCATGCAAAGGGCGTTCACTGTGATTTTCGTCGCTACTGTCGTGATCTGGTTTTTGCAGACTTTTGATATCCATATGGATGTGGTGTCGGATTCGCAGGACAGTTTGCTGGCGATGGTTTCGGGGCTGATCGCGCCGCTGTTTGCGCCGCTGGGATTTGGCGACTGGCGGATTTCGACTGCGTTGATTACGGGGTTTATGGCGAAGGAAAGCGTGGTTTCGACGCTCTCGGTGCTGTTTGGCGGGACGGGGGCTTTGCAGGCGGTCTTATCGCCGGTGTCGGCGCTGTCGCTTTTGGTGTTTTGCCTTCTTTATACGCCGTGCGTTGCCGCCGTTGCTTGCGTGAAGCGTGAGCTGGGCGGGAAATGGGCGCTGGGCGTGGCCTGTGGGCAGTGCGTGGTCGCATGGGTTGCGGCGTTTTTGGTGATGCTTGTGGGGATGGCGGTCTCGTAAAGCACAGTTTCGCCGCCTAGAACCAGCCGTCCATGAATGGCAGGGGGCGTCCCAACTTTGTTGCCTCTGTTTGTCCATGCTCCTGCGAAACCCACGAAGGTACAGTTCCTCGCCCAAAACCAGCAGCCCATGAATGGCGGGGGTGTTCGGCCAGCTTTGACGCTTTGCTTTCATCAGGCTTCTTTTTTACAAATATAGCGGGGTAAGCCGTTGCTGTGTTTTCCATATTCAATCGCTTCCTCCGGGCAACGGCAGATACACGCCATGCAATGCGTGCAATGATCTGCCCATGCGGGCTTTCCATTGTCCAGATGGATATTGTTAAGCGGGCATACGGCTGCGCATTTGCCGCAGGAAATGCAAGCGCTGGTGACATAAAATTTCTTGGCGTGGACGAACAATGGGTAAAAAAGGCTGTTTACCATCCCGCTGCTGATGCGGTCCGTCAAGGAGGCCTTTGCGCGAGGGAGCATATTGCCATTTTTGATACAGCTTGCGGCGTGGTCTATGACGGATTCCGCCTGCTCGATGGTCTGCAATGCTTCTTCCTGTTTCGGAGTAGAGAAAAGCGCAATGTAATTTTCCGGCATTACAATCCCCAGACACCCCAGGCAATTCATTTTCTTGCCCGCACACAGCTTTTTTAAGTATTTGCCCGCATTCCCGATGCTGTCTCCGCAGGTCATAATGAAATACATATCGTGGTTTCCCGTAAATTCTGTGTTTTCGATCCAGTTTTGCACGATGCGCGGGATTCTCCAGGCGTAAGTCGGAACGACAACGGTCCATGGGCGTTCAGAATGCATTTCCGAAAAATCGTTTTCCCTGATTTTTGTAAAAAGATCCAGAACTTCATCACCGGTCTCTTTCCCGATTCTTTTCGCCACATATGCGCTGTTTCCTGTGCCGGAAAAATATAAAATCATAGCTTGCTCCTCCTTTATCGTCCTACCATTATAGCAAACCCCTGTTTTTAAAACAACATCGGCAAGGGGCGGCGTTGCCATGAAAATGAAGGACTCGCCAGTTTTTGTATCTGTTGGTAACGTCCCGCCAGAAGGGGAAAAACCGCGCTTGCCAAGACACTCGCCGATGGTGTAAAGATGTTCTGTGCCATATGCCTCGCACCGTGTGTTTCATGTAGCATATTTCATACCATATGCCCTGCGTCGTACGTTTTGCGTCATATATTTTCTCCATATGTTCTGTGCTGTATAGCCTTCATCATATGTTTTCCGCCAGAAGTTTCACGCCATATGCCCTCTGTCAGATGTTTCACGCTGTGAAAAAATCCTCCTGGACAAGCCTCGTCTTGCGGCTGATTCAGGAGGATATGTTTTTTGTTATGTATGCAGGGGGTTGTTTGCAAAGGGCTGTCTGACGGATATGTACGGTTTTTGCATCAACAGGCGGCTGGAACCTTTTGCATCAACAGGCATCTGGGGCTTTTGCCCCGAGCGGTTTATATGTGCGGCTTGGTATATCTATGACCATAAAATTATGATATGCCTGTTTTGCCTCACAATATTTTGATTGTCTTTTTTAGCCCTACAATATTTGGTAGCCGTTTTGTTTTAAAACATCGACCGCAGCGTCTAACTGATTTGCCTTTACTAAAATGTAATCCGTATTATAGGTAGAAACCGCAAATATGGAAATTTCAGCTTGCGCAAGTACCGTGCTGATCTTTGACAGTATCCCGATCAGGGAAAAATCTAAAATCCCGGTAATCCTGATTGCCCGCCAGCCGTCTTCCATAGCATCGCTTTCGATGGCTACGTCTTCGTCCACTACGATCGACAATTCTTCATCCGTTCTCGTGATGGAATAGAAGCCCTGCGCCAGTACGGCCTCTGGGATTTTTGCATCACTTTTCAGTTTGGCTACCTTTAGTTTGTTTTCTAATATTTGTAATTGCATTTTACCTTCCTTGGCTTTATGTTGCGAAGCAGCATAGAAGCATTCGTTTATTTCAGGATTCTGACCCTGATGATGCCGTCACCCGTGATGGCGGTTTCATCTACATCGTTTGTGGTTTCGGCCAGCGTGTAAGCATAGTCGCCGCGCGTCTTGTTGATGACGTCTCCATCTGCGATGGCGGCCACCTTTTCCAGTGCGCCTGCGTCTGCCTTGGAAATCACGCAGATGCGGACAGCCTTCTTCGGACCTAACGTGCAGGCGGGCATATTGACGGAATTTACAATATTGCCGTTTTCCAGGTAATCCATGATTTCATTGGCGGCCATAGCGGCGCAGTTATCTTCTGCCTCTGCGGAGGAAGCCCCCAGGTGCGGCAATGCGATCACGCCTTCTTTGCCGATTACTGCGTCGTTTGGAAAGTCCGTGACATATTTCTTTACTTTGCCGTTGTCCAGCGCTGCCAGTAAATCCGTATCGTTTACCAGCTTATCCCTGGCGAAATTCAGGAACGTTACGCCGTCCTTCATCTGGGCGAAAGCAGCCGCATCGATCATGCCCTTGGTAGCGTCCATCACAGGAACGTGAATCGTGATGTAGTCGCATTTCGGATAGAGATCTTTTACCGCATCGACGATTTCGATCGTATTGGAAAGGGAGTGCGCCGCCTTTACGGAAAGGTACGGGTCATAACCGATGACGTTCATGCCCAGGCTTTCGGCGGCATTCGCTACCAGCACGCCGATCGCCCCGAGGCCGATCACGCCCAGCGTTTTCCCCAGGATTTCCGTTCCCGCAAACTGCCCTTTGCCCTTTTCTACAGTCTTTCCGACGCCATCCTGTCCGATCAGCGTCGTCGCCCAGGTATAACCGGCCGGAATATTTCTCGCCGCCAAAAGCATCCCTGCAAGGCACAGTTCCTTCACCGCATTTGCGTTCGCGCCGGGTGCGTTGAAAACGACGACGCCCTTCTCTGCGCATTTATCCAGCGGAATATTGTTGACGCCCGCGCCGGCCCTGCCGACTGCCAGGAGGTTTTCGGAAAGCTCCATCTCGTGCATATCGTAGCTTCTCAGAATGATGCCATTGGCTTCCTGCACATCATCCACTATCGTGTATTCATCCGTCAGGCGGGCTAAGCCAGCCGGTGATATTTTGTTTAACGTGCCGATTTTATACATATTAACCACCTTTCAAAATTGAATCTAAATTATTGATTTACAGATTAAACCGCATCGGGGATGCCGGTGCTGTCCGCAGCGTGGAGGGTTTATTGAACCCCCTAGGGTGCGTCCGGAGAATGCGGTGATATCCGCTTGAAAAGGAAGCGGGCGCATCTGTTGCCAAAAGAACCGGCGTATCCGTCCCCCGGCCGTTTTGGTGCGGCCATGTCCGATCATCGTTTATCGCAAGTATTGTACCACTTTACAGTAGTTTCGTAAAGTGGTTGGCTTGAATAAATTGGGATAGAGGGGGGGCGGCGGTTTGCCAGGAAACCACAGCGTTCGCAGACAAAATTCGACACAGGCAGAGCATCTCATGTAAAATGGCAATACCCCAAGCACAGTATGGCTTACGGTAATTATCAACATGGAAAGGAAGGAATTTTGCATGGGAGAAAGAAGGTTATCATTGGAAAAGATGCAGGTGTTTCAGGATTATTTGGCTTTGGATGAAAAGAGCAATGCGACAATAGAAAAGTATGTACGGGATGCGTATGCTTTTTTTGCATTCGCTGGAGAGCGGGAAATCACAAAAAAACTGGTAATTTCATATAAAAACAGGTTAATGGAACAAGGCTATGCGCCCAGGAGCATCAATTCGATGCTAGCATCGCTGAACAGCCTGCTGTATTTTTGTGGCTGGCGGGACTGTATCGTTAAGAGCATGAAGCTGCAAAAGCAGGTTTACTGCCCTGTGGAAAAGGCTTTGACAAAAGCGGAGTACATGAGGCTTTTGGATGCGGCGAAACAGAATCGCCAGGAGCGGCTTTATTTTGTTTTGCAAACGGTTTGCGGGACGGGCATCAGGATTTCCGAGTTGCGGTATTTTACCGTGGAATCGGTTCGGAGCGGGGACGTTAGTGTTTCCTGCAAAAATAAGACCAGGCATATCCTGATCCCGAAGAAGCTGCGGCGGATGCTTTTGCAATTTGCCAAAGATTCGGGAATTGCCCAGGGCGTGATTTTCAGGACGAAGAGCGGGAAGCCATTGGACCGCAGCAACGTGTGGGCTGAAATGAAAAAGCTGTGCGGGATTGCCGGGGTGAATCCGCAGAAGGTTTTTCCGCATAATTTGAGGAAGCTCTTCGCGAGGACTTTTTACAGGGCGGAAAAGGATATTGCCAAGCTGGCGGACATCTTGGGGCATACCAACGTCAATACGACCAGGATCTATCTTGTAGAGACAGGAAGCGAACACCGAAAAAGAATCGAGCGCCTCGGATTGGTCGTCTGAAAAAAATCAACCACATAATGAAAATTATGTGGTAATGCCGTCGTTTCATATTCCCTGGTTTCCAGCGAATAATCCCCTATCCCCATTTGGAAAAGGGCAATCACTTCATTTTAACATATCCATATTATCATACGCTCTGCTGTTCGGCAATTATT
Organism: uncultured Eubacterium sp.; assembly: GCA_946555345.1. Taxonomy (GTDB): domain Bacteria; phylum Bacillota; class Clostridia; order Peptostreptococcales; family Anaerovoracaceae; genus Lentihominibacter. Next base: position 119,684 of record CAMNSS010000006.1, read on the forward strand.
TTCTTGTCTTACTAGAGCCGCTTTTTGTGCCATGATTAACTCAGCGGAAGAAATAACCAAAATAATTATTATCTGCCGTTAAAACCCATATATCTAATCGTCATATCCAGCTTGGAAATTAAGCGAATTACCACATAATTTTCATTATGTGGCATATGCGCCATATTTTATAAAAACATATGCTAACGAATCGGATCTGCAAGACGACGCGCCAGTACAGCAGGAGCAGGATTCCTGAAAAGGACATGGAGGCGCTCCAGGTTATTGCGTGCGATTATTGCACGGTGAAAAATTACATATACCGCCGGTATGGCGGGGCGGGAAGCCTTGATAAAATTTATCCGGGCTATACGGTGCAGAATGAAATGACGGAATCTGGCTTGCGGGCGGCGCTAGGCTTGCCATCGGTGTATTTTTACCTCGCTATTTTTGACGCGCTGGGGGACATCAAAGCACAGTGGACGCAGGTAAAGGAAAAGATTCGTGCAGCGGCTGGGCGCAATGAAAATTTTGGCGGCGCAGACAGGCGCTACTTGCGTTTTGTGCTGAAAGTCCATGTGTGTTTTGCCGCAATTATCCAGGGCAAGGAAATCAAACTTCCCAGAAAAATGAAAGACACGTTCGACGGACTGGCAGGACTTGTGGATCGCAGAAGGCTGGACAGCTATCTGAAACGCCAGGCGCGGAAGCACCTGCGCAGGCTTTGCACGGAGGAAAGAAATGGGTTTTCCATCTCGAAAAAGGCGTATCGGTATGAAAAGGACGGTATCTGCATTGCTTCAAAAGAACCCAGAAAGCGTATCTTTATCCCTTTAACGGACGGAAACCAGTATGAACGGCAGCTTTTCGTTAAGCTGTACCCGCAGGAACAGCGGCTGGAAATCGCCGTTCCCCTCGATGTGCAAATCAAATCGCATATGCACTATGATAATGAGGTAGGGATATCCGCAGGGATGTTCGCTATGCTGACGACGGATCAGGGAAATGTGTACGGGGAGCGGCTCGGCGAGCTTACGATGCAGTATGCGGATTGGGTGCAAGCGCAGGCGAAGCGGCATCGGGAAAACAAGGAAAGCAATCCGGGAAGGAAGAAATATTATGCGCAGAAGCAGAAACGGCAAGCGCAAATGCATTGCTACATCAATGCGGAATTGAATCGTTTTTTTGAGGAGGAAAGGCCGAAGACGGTTTACTTTCCGAAGCTTCCGGGGGCGGGAAGGGCTGGCGCAGTGCGCAAACATAACCTTTATGCGCATATGTGGCAAAGAGGCTATATCAGGCGGCGCCTAGAACAGAAGTGCATCGAACATTCCGTTGCGCTTGTGGAAGTGTATGCGAAAGACATCAGCACAATCTGTAGCCAGTGCGGCGGCTTTGGAAAAAGCGTAAAAGGGATTTTTTCCTGCCGGGAATGCGGGTACCAGGGAGACGCCAAGGAGAATGCTGCCCGCAATGCGAAAAACAGGGGGCGGGATGCGCAGGGCCGCCACGAAGAACGCACGACATGAAACAACGCAGGAAAACCGCCGCAGGAATAAAGACGCGAGAAAATAAAACAAATACAAGAAACATCAAATCGTTCAGAAGAATCTTTGCATGAATAAATCCGCCAGAAATGACGGATTTTACCGAGAGGATCATTGCTCTGGATTCATGAAATAAAAAACAATTTACGGCGTTAGAAGGCAGGTGCATTTTGGTGCATCCTGCGCATTGGGTACGCCAAGACCCTGTGAACATATGCCAAAAGGATATGAGTGGCAGGGAGCGAAGCGGGAAACCTGCAAAGGCGCAGGGGTTTCGCATCATCCGTTTTGGATGACCAATATGTCTTATTTTATATTTTAGTATGTTAAATGCGATATTGATATTTTCTTTAGACGTCTAGCGAATTGCAGGCATCTGGGAAATGTTTTTATCGGTGCGCTTTGATAAAGCTCACTGGGATATCTGCCAGATATTCCGCAGGTGGATGGAGGCCGTGCGTGCGTAGATACCAGAAGAAACAATTAATAGAATTGGCAAACACGATGGAAGAAGCTTTTTCGCACATCGAGTATTGCCGGCCGGGAGCAGGTGAAGCGGGGCAAGCAGATCAAATGAATAAGGTGGGGCAAGCGGACGGAATGAGCCAAGCAGGCGATAACGTGCTGGTTTCCCTCTGCGCCGATTGCCAGGACTGCGCCGTTGCAATCGGCAATGCCATCGAAACCCTGGCAGGGAAGGAAGCACAAGCCGGACAGACTGCGACTGCGCAAGGCGAACAAACAGCGCGTGACAGGCAAGCGGCATATGCAGAGCAGGCAGCGCAGACCGTGGCGCTGCTCGAGGAGCTGTGCGAGCAGCTTTACTTCATCACGCAGGAGGACGGATCGCTCAAGCCATACATAAAACGGTGCAGGGGGCTGCTGGCTAAGGTAACCTACGGCATTAAGTACGGGTTGCCTGACGATAAACTGGAAATCCTGTTCCTCCCCTACAAGGCGTCCATGTGGACCGCGTTGGAAAGCATCTGGCAGGCGGCAATCGGCTATGAAAATTGCAACGTGACGGTGATGCCCGTGCCGTACTACAAGCTGTACCTGGCGGAGGAAAAGGGCGAGTTTGCCTATGAGGGGGAGGAATTCCCGGATTGCGTGCCAACCGTTTCATACAAGGAATACGACATCGAAAAGGCGCGCCCGGACATGATTTTCATCCACAACCCGTACGACGACACGAACACGCTGACGCGCATCCCGGACGAATACCACTCGCAGGCCCTGAAGCAGCACACGGACCTGCTCGTGTACAGCCCTTACGCAAATTTTGGCGCGTTTAACCCGGTGGCGACGCACCCGTTCATGTGCCAGACGAAGGCGCTGCAGTATGTGGATTATGTCGTCGTGCAGTCAAAGAAGGTGGCGAAGCTGTACAGCGACGCGGGCGTTGCGAAAGAAAAGTTGCTCACGTTTGGTTCCCCCAAGGCGGATGCCATCGTCAATAAATTGAAGGAAAAGCAGCCCCTGCCGGAGGAATGGGAACGGAAGCTGGCGGGCAGATGCGTTATATTGTTTAATATCAGCCTCTCGTATTTTATCGTTTGGAGAAATAGGGAAGAACAGAAGGAAGTGCCAGATGAATATAGTTATGCGATGACAGTTGTCGAGCGTTTTCTGATGGAGATGGGCGGGCATCCTGATTTTGGTCTTATCTGGCGGCCACACCCGCTGATGAAGGATATGCTTCGGAGCAGAGGCCTTGAACGGGAGATTGAATTTATTGCAGAAATGGAAAAGCTGATTGAGGCTTCGGAGAATATGGTCATCGACCGGAATGCCGATTATATCCCCGCGTTCCAGCGGTCTGATGGGTTTATGACCACGTATACTTCATTGATTTCCGAATACATGATCACGGGCAAGCCGGTTGCGTTATATGAGTGGAATTATAAATTTTTAGAGGATGAAAACCAGCCCGTTAGTTACCTGCATAATTATTTTTGTCGTGCGGCAGAAGTTCCATTGCATGATAAAAACCAGGTTTACCGCCAAGGTTTTCTCGAACTCGTGAAATCCGGCAAGGATCCGATGCGGGAAGGGCGCATGGAGGATGCGCAGAAAGGGTTCGGCAACCTAAATGGTGATGCGGGGGAAAAAATATTCTCGTTCCTCATGGGGAAATTGCAGTTTTAGGAAGAAGGAAAGCGAGTACGCGGGCGATTAACGATGCTTGGGAAAATCACACACTACGAACAGTTGCTTCCGTACCTTGAGGAAGATATCGAAAACTGTCTGTACATTTACATGGATCTCGTCAATGGGAAAAAAGAATATGCTGATATGGATGTCTGGGTACAGGAGGAAAGAAGCAAACCTGAGCTGGTTTTGCTCCGCTATTACGAGAGCTTTCAGGTTTATAGCAGTAACGGCACGGGAAATATGGCGGCGGCAGTCGAGATTATGGAACAATTCCAGCCAAAGATGATTTCCGGGCCGGAAACTGTAATCCGAGCCATTGCAAGTTTGGACGGTGGAGATTATCAGGCTGAATACGGGGCGGTTTATGAGATTTGCAGTGAAAGGCGGTTTTCCGGGGCTGCGGATGTGCAAAGGGCAGTGGAGATGGATGCCGCAGAAATTGCGCGCCTGATTAGCATGGATCAGAAGCTGGGCGGGCATTACGGTGAAGAAAATTTGGCACATCAGCTACGAAGCAGGATGCGAAGCGGGACGGGGCGCAGCTATGTCATCAGGAGGGACGGCAGGATTATAGCGCACACGGCGGCTTATGCAGAGACAAAAAAGTATGCCGTCGTCAGCGGGACGATCATCCATCCCGATTACCGGGATAAAGGCTATTACCCCATCATCAGCAGTCATATTGCAAGGGCGTTAAAACAGGAAGGCAAACGAAGCTATACGTTTTCCGTCACGCCCCAGATGATGCGCTACCACGATAAGGTTGACAGGAAGTGCGGCTGTTATGGGAAATTAACGAGGAGGACACGAAATCATGAAATTGTTGGATAAAATCAGGGAACACGCCGCTAATATGCCAGAAAACATGGCCATAGCCGATTACCATGGGCAGAGTTTTACTTATGGGCAGCTTGAGCAGTACTCGAACCGGATTGCCGCATATTTGCAAGAACACATCCCGGATGACGGAAGCCCTGTCATCGTATACGGGCATAAGGAATTATATTTGCCAATCATTTTCCTTGGATGCGTGAAGGCAGGGCATCCATACTGCCCGATTGACAGCTCTGAGGCTGATGAGAGGATACGGATGATCATCGACGAGGTAAAGCCGCACATTGTTTTTGCGGCAGGACCGCTGGGCGCGGATCAAGGCAATGTCCTTTCCTTGGAGCAGGTGAAGGACATATGCCTGTCTGAATCCTTCAGTGATGGGAAAGACGGCAGCACACAGGAAAACGATATTTTCATCCTTTTGTTTACTTCTGGCAGCACGGGCAGGCCAAAAGGCGTTGAAGTAAAGCAATCGAATATTGATGATTTCTTCATTTGGTTTGAAACTTGGTCTGCGGAATACCAGGAAGATTTCGTTTTCCTGAACCAACTGGCATATACGTTTGATCTGTCGATGCTGGAGTTGTATGCGCCGTTATGGATTGGCGGAAGCGCATATATTATCGACAGCATGGTGCAGAAGGATTTCAAGCGGATGCTCAATGCGCTGGGAGACTCCAATGCCGTTGCATCCATGTCTACGCCGTATCTGGCGGAGCTGTGCTTGCTGAGCAAGGCGTTCTCTGAAAAATTGATGCCGCGGTTACGGCTGATTCTGTTATGCGGCGAGGTTTTGGAAAATGCCACGGCTCTCAAATTGATCGATCGGTTTCCAGAGGCCAAGATTGTCAATATGTACGGTCCGACGGAAGCGACCATAGCCGTCACGGAGCAGGAAATTACGAAAGGGCTGGCTGAAAAGCCCGATCCGCTTCCAATCGGCAAACCGAGGGCGCGCACGGAAATAGAAATATGGGATGAAAGCGGGAAAGTGGTCAGAACTGGGGAAAGCGGGGAAATCGTGATCAAAGGAGACTCCGTGACACGGGGGTACTTCAGGCAGAAGGAAATGACGGAAAAGGTGTTCATCCCGTATGAAGAAGACGGTCGGAAAAAAGCGGCGTACAGGACAGGGGACTGCGGCTTCATAGATGCGGATGGCATTGTGCATTGCAGGGGCAGGATTGATATGCAGGTACAGTTCCATGGATATCGCATCGAATTGCCGGAGATAGAAAAAACGTTATTGAAACTGGATCTTGTTTCCAAGGCTGTCGTTTTGCCGAAATGGGATGGCGGGAAGGTGAAGTATTTAGCGGCTTTCATGATAGCGGCGGATGAGGCTCAAGGACAAAAGTCGCCGGAAGAGCTGGGTAAATTGATTCGGGAAGAACTGAAAGGTTTCCTTCCGGAATACATGATCCCAAAACGGATCATCTGTTCCGATAGCCTGCCGATGAATAAAAGCGGCAAAGTAGACAGGAAAAAACTTGCAGAATCGCTTTAGCATAAAAAGAGAGGCGCTATTGAAGGATTTCATCCTCCATTGTAAGGAGCTTTCAGTATGCCCTATTGTGGCAAAATACCTAGGGCTTGCGGATGTGGCCGCAGCGAATACATAGAAGTATTGACAGATCCTTAGCAATGAACAGCGTCTGTAACATATGCGGTGGCAACAATATGATGGATAAACAGAAAGGAATAGGAAGAATGGAAAAAAGTATCAGGGAACGAGTGCTGGAAGCGATCTGTGAAGTGAATGATGAAATTATGGAAAACCAGGATAAGGATCTGCTATTGAATGATATTATCGATTCGTTTGATATCGTTGCCATGATGGTGGAGCTGGAGGATGCTTTTGAGATTGAAATTGAAGCGGAGGATGTAACGCCTGATAATTTCAGGACAGTGGATAGCATCGTTGAGGTGGTAGAGAGAGTGCTTCAAGGATGAAAGCATTATTAAGGCAAAAAATACTGGAACAGTTACAAGCGAAAGAAATCGTACTCTTTGGCGCAGGGATGATGGCGCATGAATTTTATGAACAGTATAAGGACAAACTCAGTTTTGCTTTCTGTGTGACGAATACCAGCACGGAATGGGGAGAGAAAAGGTTTTGCGGCAAGCTGGATATCCGCCAGTACCGGGCGCAGGAGCTGAAAGACAGATATTATGTTGTGTTGGGCGTGTACCCTGCTTTTGACAATATCGCCAGCCAGTTGGAATGTGACGGCTATGCAATGTTTCGTGATTTTGTTGATTATAAGGTGGCGGAAGCGGTATTGGAGAATAAGAAGCTGGCTTTTTTTTACGGGACCTGTATCCTAAGGGATGTTCTTCATGCGTTGGAGCGTGTCCCGGCGTTTACAAAGCAGTATGTCAGCATATTTAAACAGGGAGATACGCAAGAAAGGGATACGATTGCAGAAATTCGCCGCTTATATTATGCAAAGGATATCTGCGATGCATATATTTACGCCAATAAGCTGCTTCATTCCAGTGAAGCCTATAATATGCAGCGAACGGATTTGCCGGAGGATTGCAAGATGATCGGGGTATCAAAGGTGACCTTTCACGGATACTGGCCGCAGCTTCACAATAAATCCTACAATGATAACTGGCTGTTTGATGTTATGGCGCCTTTCGATAATAATTTCTGGCATTTGATGTACAGCAGGGAGGATGCCAATATCACGAAGCTGGCTGAAGAAGGAAAAACGCCGGAAGAAATCTATCAAATCCTATCGGCAGATGATTATTATAGTGCAAAGGATATCAAGAAGCACCTTAGAATCTGCTTTAAAACATTGCAAGTAGCGGAAAAAGGAATTGAGGTACGGGTGGGGGATTTTGTTCAGCGTAATTATAAGGAACAGAAATTGTATCAGGATTTTACCCATCCGAAAAAGGAAGTTCTGTGGGAATATGTCAGGCAGGTCCTGGAGCATTTGGAGATACAGGAGGAGCATCTTGCGGATATTATTGACGCTGCTCCCGCATACATACACCGCAGTAGCGATATGCCGATCTATCCGTCGGTGGCAAAACATTTAGGCTTGTCTTGGATTAATGAAAATACCCGGTATGAGCTGATAACAAGCAAGGGTGTGCGGCTTATGACCTTTAAAGAATACGTGCTGCATTATGCAGCATATACACAGGCCGCTTTAAAACTCCGGGAAGGTTGGTAAAGCATGATGAGGACACAGATAAGCAGGAAGCTGGAATCTGGTAAGATTGCCATTTATGGAAATGACGAGGGTTCGGAGCGGTTTATCGGAGAGCTTATTCCATTTTTTTCAGACATCGTCCATTTGACGGACTTTGCAGAAGAATTAGAATTGCAGCCGTTTGCGGAGCATGGAATTGAAACGATCTGGTTTGACGGGTACGAGATTGAGGAAGACAGGTATATTGTAATTACGGGGCAGTTTGTCCGTTCCCAGAATAAATTAAACCTGCTGTGCTTTGAAGAATATATCGAGTACGCCAGCATCTATGTGGTGCGTGCGGTCGTGCAGGGGAAGAAGCTGGTTGCTGTCATGGGAAATGGTGCAATGTCGCAGCTTACCGCAGCATTGAAGGCCTGTCCTGGCTTTTCCGCACAGTATACGGTTAAATATTATAATGCTAGAAATTTATACCGGGGACAGATCAAGAAGTTCCAAGAGTATCAGCACGTTGCCAAGGCGAGCGATGTGTACATTTATAGCATAAGAAGTACGGCAGGCTATGAAGGGAATTTAGTGAGGAAAGAGCAAATGAGGATGCCGTGCATCCGCATAGCGATTTCAGGAAACGACTTTACAGGACTGTATCCATCATTGAATCGAAAGGAACGTTTAAGCCAGTATTGTTTCCGGGAATATGAAATGGATAAGGCTTCTTATAAATATTACGTTTTTGCCCCACAGGATTTGCTGATGGAACGATTTATCGGGGAAAAACTGCTCAGGGAAGATATTATAGCGGCGTTTTATGACCCGGAACTGCTGGATCAGGCGCGAATTGAAAAAAATTTTGAAGAAGCCATCACATATATCAGGGAATCGGATGCATTAGCCGATATTCCGCTGGCAGGCGAAATTATCAGACAGAAATCTCATGTTATTGTGAGTAGAAGCCTTGAGGAATGGCACCCCGAAATTATCGCATATTTGTTGCGGCGTGTTTTTGAGATGATTGGCCATGAGGAAACAGGGTATCATTATGACAGCATTGCAGAAGCAGCCTGCGAGTGGTCGGGCAACGAGATCCCGGTATACCCGTGCGTGTTGAAATATTTTGGCTTAGAAAAGGCTGCCGGGCATAAAAGGTATCGGATCGTTTCTTATAAGAATATCCGATATATGGATATGGATGAGTATGCAGGCTATTTTGCTGATTACTGCGTAAATGCACGGACTCTTTCCGGGTTGCTTCAGTTCGAGGAGGATGGGATGATAACAAATGTTTTGGATTATTTAGAGCGAAGCGCATACCAGTACGCAAGCAAGGTTGCTTTTGCGGATAAAGACGGATTTATCCGATATTACCAGCTGCGGGAGTATGCGAGGAGCATCGGCAGTTATATTGCGAAAAATTTTGCTATTGCAAAGCAACCGGTCGCTGTATTGATGAAAAAATCAAGGCATAGCGTGGCGGCATTTTTTGGCGTTGTGTACAGTGGAAATTTCTATTGCCCGATTGACGAGGCCATGCCGGCGGGGCGTATGAAAAAGATCATGGACACGTTGCAGCCGAGGCTGATTATCGCAGATGAGGAGAATCGGGAGCAGGCGGAGGCTTTCGGGATTCCTGTCGTTTCTTATGAGGCAGCAATCGAGGAAGAAGACGATGTGCGTTTGCTTGACCAGATCAAGGCTTCCATGTTGGATACCGACCCGCTTTATGTGCTTTTTACCAGCGGCTCCACAGGATTTCCAAAAGGCGTGCTGATCAGCCATAGGGCAATCATCGACAGTGCGGAATGGATCGGAGGTACGCTCGGCATTACGGATCGGGATGTGCTTGGAAACCAGTCACCGTTTTATTTTGATAATTCTACTTTTGATATTTATACGGGAATCAGGAACGGGTGCAGCGTACATATTATCCCCAAAGAACTCTTTGGATTCCCAGTACAGCTATTGGAATATATCAATACGAAAAGAATCACGGCGATTTGCTGGGTGCCTTCGGCGCTTTGTTTGGTTGCCAATGTGCGCGCTTTATCATCATGGGAATCGAATGATTTAAAAAAAGTATTTTTCTGCGGGGAGGTCATGCCGAACAAGCAGCTCAATATGTGGCGGGCAGCCTTGCCTGGCGCGACGTTTGCGAATCTTTACGGGATGACAGAAATTACGATGAATTGTTCTTATTATGTCGTGGACAGGGAATTTGAAAACGACGAACCCTTGCCGATCGGCAAGCCGTGCAGGAATATGGAGCTTATCGTCTTAAACGAAAACAACAGGCCGGTAAGCGGTAATGAGATTGGAGAAATCTGTGTGCGAGGTTGTGGGCTGGCATACGGGTATTACAATAACCCGGAGCAGACGGACAAAGCATTTATCCAGAATCCTGCCAATACGCAGTACCGGGAAATTATCTATCGTACGGGTGACCTGGGAAGATACAATGCGCGGGGCGAGTTGATGTATGCGGGCCGGAAGGATTTCCAGATCAAGCATAAAGGTCACCGCATCGAGCTGGGCGAAATTGAAACTGCCGCAGGCAAAATTGACGGCATTTCCATGAGCGCATGCATTTACGATGATAAGCGGAACAAGATCGTGATGTTTTACAGCGGGGCGCAGCTTTTGAAAAAAGACGTGAAAGAGCAGCTGGGACAACAACTGACGGATTACATGGTGCCGGATAAAATCATATGGCAGGAAAGCCTCCCGCACAATGCGAACGGGAAGATTAACCGCCGTCAGCTCAAGGAGGAATACCATCGTGGAACAAATAAGCAGCCTTGATGATTATTTGCAGCGGATAAACGGATTGCACAGATCCAAAGCGACATTTACAAATAATTATATGATGGCTGGGGATGCGGAACGCCTGATTTCGCTGGGTAGATTGTATTGCTTTACGAATGAAGCAGGGATTGTATTTTTATCGGATGAGGATACACATTACAGAGCTTCGCTGCATATGGATACAAACCAGAGCTGTGAGCTGCCGTTGCTTGATAAACCACTCATGATACAGATTGTATATCATAAGGACAAGAAAAAGGACAACCACCTGCGTATTGAAGAACAGTTGGAAGCTAACGAATTCGTTAAGCAGGATACTTCGGTACAGGCAAAATTAAATGTGGAAGAGCATAAGGCAGAATACCAGAAAAATTTTGACCGGCTGTATAAGCTGGTCCGGCGGATGGGCTACCGGATTAAGGCGGTGGATTTTACGTATCGGGATAAAATACGGGAAGTTTTTTTGCAGCAGGATATGATGCATGACTGGCATTACCCATTCCAGACAGAAGAGGAAGTGCAGGCGCAGTTTGAACAGGATGGGTGGATTTGCGTTTTGGACCAGGATGACAGGGTGCTGGCATATCATAGCGCATATGAAGTAAATTCATGCTGTTATGGGATGGGGATGGCAATCCGCGATGAATATAAGGTAAAGTATGGATTTGCGCCCTTATTGCAATATTACCGGGTATGCATTACAGAGCAGCCGTTAATCTATGGTGAAGTATTGCTGCATAATACGGAAGCGCTTGCCCTGCATGAGAAATTGGGCTGGAAATTTACGAATAAATATGTTGACCGATGGCTGAAAAATAAATAGCGATTGGCTGCAAGGAAAGGACGAAATTTTATGAAAGAAAAATATATTGCATTGTTCATGGAGGCGTTCCATCTTCCCGAAGAGAAGGTGGGAAAGGGCGTTGCCATGGGAAAGACGGAAGGCTGGGATTCCGTGGGCCATGTGGGGTTTATCACAGAGCTTGAGGACGCTTTTGACATCATGCTGGATACGGAAGACATTATCCAGCTTAACTCCTACGAGAAAGGGATTGAAATCCTCCGCAAATACGGCGTGGAGATAGAGGCATGAAGCGGCTTACGGGTAAAGTATGCTTGGTTACGGGAACAAGCCGCGGGATTGGAAAGGAAACTGCCGGGCTGTTTGCTGCCGAAGGCGCTACCGTGTATGCGCATGCGAGAGAAGAAGGCAGTATTGATGCATGGTGCGGGCAACTACAGCAAAAACACGGCGTCCAAGTGAATGCCCTGTATTTTGACCTGACCGATTCAGCCCGGGTTAAGGAAGCCGTGCGAAAGATTAAAACAGACGCCGGGCGGATGGACGTCCTTGTCAACAATGCAGGCGTGGTGACGAATGAGCTGCTTGGGATGATAGATATGAACGCCATGAAGCGGATGTTTGACGTCAATGTCTTCGGACTGACGGAACTGACGCAGTATATTACGACCAAATTTATGATGCGCCAAAAAACGGGGAGCGTCATAAACATATCCTCGGTAGTGGGTGTGGAAGGAAGCCGCGGGCAGATCGCATATTCTGCCAGCAAGGGGGCTGTAGTTGCATTAACGAAGTCTATGGCGAAAGAACTGGCGCCGTACCAGGTAAGGGTCAATGCTGTTGCGCCCGGCATGACGGACACGGAGCGGATCCAGGCAACCGTCCAGGAGCTGTACAAGGGACAAATTCCCGAAATTGGGATGGGGAGGCTTGCGAGCACGCGCGATATTGCTAATGCCTGCCTGTACCTTGCCTCTGACGAATCCGCTTATGTGACAGGGCAGGTTTTAGCAGTTGGAGGCGGATTCATTCCATCATAGGCGTATTGCCATTATTGGTAATGCAAGGGGAATTTATGTTTTTAGAACTGGAGAAAAAAGAAGATAACAGGCTAGCCCTAGTAGATAGCAGCGGCAGGACGGCAACTTATGGGCAATTAAAAGCATTTATTGCAGGGATGCCGGAAATGCTGCCGGAGCGGTGTCTGATTTTTATTTTGTGCAGGAACAGCGTAGGCGCAGCGGCAGCCTATCTTGCGGCGCTAAGCCGCCGGATTGTGCCGCTCATGCTGGGGGAGGCGGTCGATCAGGGTACATTGCGGGCATTGGCGGAACGCTATCAGCCGTCGTATATCTGGCAACCCCATGATATGACCAAGGCTGGGGAGAAAGCCGTGCCCGGCCCGTTCGGTTATGACTTGGCTGCCTATGAGAATGTGCCTGCCCCGATGCATGAAGCGCTTTCCCTGCTGCTCCCGACTTCAGGTTCTACGGGAAGTCCCAAGCTGGTGCGGCACAGCTACGAAAACTTGGAGGCAAACGCGCGTAATATCGCTGCTTTTTTTGAGCTGGATGGCTCGGAGCGGCCGATGCTGGATTTGCCGATCCAATATACCTATGGCTTGTCGGTATTAAACAGCCATATCTATGCCGGTGCGACGGTGCTGCTCTCGGATTACGGTATCATGCAGAAAGAACACTGGGACTTTTTTCGGGCAAATCAGGCGACAAGTATTACGGGCGTGCCGTATACATATGAAATGATGAAAGCGCTTCGCATCATGCGGATGGAACTGCCGTCGTTAAAGCTGCTTTCCCAGGGGGGAGGCAAGCTGGATGAAGCGTTGCAACGGGAATATGCGCAGTTTGCAAAGGACACAGGGCGGAAATTTATGATCACCTATGGGCAGACCGAAGGGAGCGCCCGCATGGCATATCTTCCGGCGGAGGATGCCTTTTCCAGGCTCGGCAGCATCGGGAAGGCAATTCCGGGCGGGACGCTTTATCTTATAGATGAGGATGGCTGTAAAATTTCTGAAGCTGGTAAACCTGGAGAGCTGGTGTACGAAGGTCCGAATGTCACCATGGGTTATGCGGCATGCAAAGAGGATCTGCTGCGGGGCGATGAGCGTGATGGGGTTCTGCATACCGGCGATATAGCAAAGCAGGATCGAGGCGGGTATTTTTATATCGTCGGCAGGAAAAGCCGATTTTTGAAGCTGTATGGCAACCGCGTCAGCTTGGATGAATGCGAGCAGTTGGTTCAGGGGAAATACTGTGTGGAATGCGCCTGCACTGGCATAGACAACCAGATGCGCATTTACATAGCCGGGGATGTCAGTGACGAGGAGGTTGTACGGTTTTTATCGGAAACGACACGTATCAACCAGAATGCTTTCCGGACGGTACGGCTTGAAAAGCTGCCGCGGAACGAAGCAGGGAAAATCTTATACAGCGCTTTGGATATGGCGAAGCGAGAGGATTAGCGATGCAGTTATCCGTGATAAATTTTCCCAGGATAAAGCGGGAAAAACCGATCGGATAGAACAGAACAAATTAATGTAAAAACAAATACTTGAATTGATTCAATAGAAGGGAAGGTATCGTAAAATGAGCGTTAGGGAACAGGTATTGGATGCGTTATGTGAAGTGAATGAGGAAGTACGGGAGAATCAGGATAAGGATCTCTTGGTGTATGGCATCATTACTTCATTTGATATCGTTTCGATGATGATGGAGTTAGAGGATAGATTCGATATTGAAATCGGAGCGGAGTTTGTAACGCCGGAAAATTTCAGGACTGTTGATTCCGTGGTTGAACTAATCGAGCGTATTATTGATTAGCGTTGGATCGACGGTTCAGTTTTTAAGGGAGAAGCATGATAATGGAAGACTTAAAAGATCTTGCAGTATACGGAAGTTTAGTCAGCGGTATGCGTAAAGCAGGCGTTAAATTTACCAATAACAATCTTTTGGCGGAAGATATCAAACGCTTTATCGAATTGGGGAGAATCAAATACCATCGTTCGGAGCGCTGTCTCATCTTTTTTTTAGATGAAGAGCAGTATTACAGGCTGCTGTTCCATATAGATCCTGATTGTCATTGGGATTTACCGACGCTTGAGAAGCCGGCGGTAATTCGGACGCGCTTTACGAAGGATAAAAAGAAACCCGAGTTATTAAAGCTGGAAGAGCAGCTGCGGCAAAAGGGTTTTTTGTTGAAGGATACAAATGTTCTTATTACCTTGGATTTTGCGCCGTTTAAAGAACGCTACAGGCAAAAATACCAGAGAAGCAAGAAAATCTTGGAATATTCCAATTTACGGATTATAGAAGCGGATTACAGCTACTGTAACCAGATTGAAGATCTGTTGAATAGCCAGGACATGATACGGTATTATCATCGTCCTTACCGGACGGTGGATGAAGTGAAATCTGAATTTGACGCGGGTTGTTATGTTGCGGTTGTGAATGAAAGGGATGAGGTAGTCGCTTATACGAGCAGAGGCTTCGATGAAGGCCAGCTTCGGCTGGATCTTGCGATGGTTATTAAGGATGAGTATAAGCTGACGGGTCTTGCTTTGCTTTTGTGCTATTATTGTCTGGGTAATCGGCGTTCCGATACAATTCGGAAAGCTGGCATAGATTTGAAAAATTCTGCATCGATTAATCTTCATAAAAAGCTTGGCTGGAAGTTTACCAATCGATATATGGAAAACTGGCTGTTGGAATGATGGATATATGCGGTGCATCAGATGGATACATTAAAATTTATCATGAAACTGGCAGTTGCAGGAAATGAACCTGGGGTGGAAATGTGGGGCGTTAGGCGGTGGAGAAACTGATCATCGAGAGCTTTTTAACGGAATTAAATGATAGCAATATGTATTTGGTGACAGACAGGGATTCCCAGCGCGCCATTTTAATTGATCCGTCGGATGCAGATATTATCAGGCAGCATATGCTGGGGAGAGGATGCTCTCGGAAAGCGCAGATCGAGTACATCATCTTAACCCATGAGCATTACGACCATATCGCTGCGTTAAGTGAGGCAAGGAGTCTTTTCACCGGCTGTAAGGTAATTGCATCCCGAAAATGCAGCGACAGGATACAGAATCCGAGAAAAAATATGTCGAAGTACTTTGATATCATTTTGGCGTTTAAAGATGGATACGATGCGGCGAAGCGCCAGGGTTGCCATATTGAGCCTTATGTTTCAGAGGCGGCGGATATAGTTTTTGAATCGTCCATGTGTTTAGATTGGAATGGGCATTGCATTACGCTTGTAGAAGCGGCGGGGCATTCGCCGGGAAGCATTTTGATTGACATTGACGGGCAGCATTTATTTTGTGGGGATTCCCTTTCTTACGATTATGAAACGCTTACCAAGCTTCCCGGTGGTGACGGCACAGCATATGAACGGAACACAAAATCCATGCTGCGTTCTTTTGGCGGGGAAGCCATAGCGTATCCGGGGCATGGGAGGGCTTTTGTGCTTGCGGAGGCAGCGCACCGGCTGGAATAAAGTTTATAGGAAGAGGTGCGGATTTAGCACAGATTGACGTATCGAAGACAGGAAAAAGTACAAGTCTTGGAAGAGTTCGTTTTTAACGAGAAGGAGCAACGAATGCAGGCAATCATACTGGCCGCCGGGATGGGGCGGCGGCTGGGGGAACTAACCC
>CAMNSS010000007.1 GCA_946555345.1 uncultured Eubacterium sp.
GAAATGACGAAAGAAGTCGTTTCAGCCGTGAAGCTTCCGGTCATGGTGAAGCTCTCGCAGAACACGACGAATATTTCCAAGGTGGCGAAAGCGGTGAAAGCGGCAGGCGGATCAGGCGTCAGCGCCATCAATGCGGTCAGGGGAATCCTGGGAGTTGACGTGGAAACTGCACATCCGGTTTTGTCCACGTACGGCGGTATTTCCGGGGAATATATCAGGCCGCTTGGGCTGGCATCGGTAGCGACGATTTCACAGACGGTCGATCTTCCGATCTGCGGCATTGGCGGAATTACTTGCGGAAAACACGTCCTGGAATACATGATGCTGGGAGCCTCGGCAGTGCAGGTGGGAACGGCGGTCATGATGGAAGGAAGGAAAGCAGCGGGCAGAATCATCGGGGAACTGGATGAATGGCTTGCGGCGCACCAGGTGGAATCCGTGGACGCTTTGAAAGGCAAGGCGCTTTCCAACCTCAAATCCTTTGATGAAATGAAGATCGAGCCTGCGGTCAGCACGGCAAAAAGCGTGCCTTGCACAGCGAACTGCGAACGGTGCATGGTGGCATGCCTTTATGGCGCAATTCATAAGGCGGATGGCGCGATCCATGTAGACAGTGACAAATGCACGGGATGCGGGTTGTGTACCTTCATATGCCCGGCAAAAAAATTGAAACTGGCGTGGTGATTTGCGAAAAAAGACTTGAAATATTCTGAAAATCTGATATCATATTAGTAACAGGGATATGTAACTGGTTACAGCAACCAGTGAAAAATAGAAGTTTATCAATACAAAGGAGGATGAACGTTATGTATAAGTGTAGTTTAGAAAGAATGTCAGACAAGATCAAGACAATGTCAAAGTATGGCGACGCAGGACACGGCGGCATCACAAGATACTCCCTGTCGAAGGAAGCCAACATGGCAAGGGCTGAATTTAAGAAGAGGATGGAAGCCATCGGCGCAGTTGTGGAATGCGACGATGTAGCCTGTATGTATGCGACGCTTCCAGGCACTGATCCAAATGCGAAGAGAATCGTGATGGGTTCTCACTGTGACTCCGTTAAGAACGGCGGAAACTACGATGGCATCCTGGGCGTTATGACAGGAATGGAAGTTCTGGAAACGGTGGCGGCTGAAAAGATTCCGCATAAGCATCCGCTAACAGCCATGATCTGGACGAACGAAGAAGGATCGCTTTATCCGCCTGCCATGATGGTATCGGGAATTATCTGCCATGATTACTTACCGAAGGAATTACAGGTTAATTTTGAATACGACAACATGATGAAATCCACGCCGATGGATGAATCCGAATTTGCAAACTTCGGCGAAGCGCTGGCGGCATCTCCGTACAAAGGCGCGAAGGAAAACAGGATCAGCCCGGAAAATTCATGCGCGATGTTTGAAGCGCACCTGGAACAAGGTCCGATCCTCGAAGATGCTGGCAATGAAATCGGCGCAGTACAGCTCGTAATGGGCATGTTCAATTACAGTATTACGTTCAGGGGCTTTTCTGCACACGCTGGCACATTCCCGATGGCAAAGAGGCACGATGCGCTTCATGCCGCTGCTGCTTTCCTCGTGGAGCTGCATGACAGATACGATGCATATAATGCAGAGGTCGTAGCGGAAGGTATGCCGGAATTCGTGTACACGACAGGCGAAATCAACGTTCACCCTTGCATCCACACCGTAATTCCTGATGAAGCAGTCGTTTCCCTGGACGTAAGGCATCCAGAGCCAAAGGTAAGGGAAAGATGCATGGAAATCTTAAAGGAACTGGCTTCGAAGGATTGGAAACAGTGTTCCTGCGAAATCAAGGAACAGTGGGTAAGGGATACCGTATACTTCGATAAGCAGCTCGTGGGATTCGTGGAAGAATCCATGGAAGAAATGGGCGCAAAATGGCAGAAGATTCTCTCAGGAGCAGGCCACGACGCACAGTTCTGCGCATACATGATTCCGACGACGATGCTGTTCGCAAGGACGAAGGACGGCTTATCGCATTGCGAGCCGGAACACGTATCGGATGAAGACTGCACGGCAGTTGCAACTGCAACCCTCAACGCAGTTCTCAAGGCAGACGCCGCATTATAACGGCAGGCGCCCGACATATCTCTGATACATCAAAATACAGATTGTAACCGATTGGTTTGGCTGCGTTTTCCAGGCGGGCGGAAAAACGCCATGGGAAATATCATGGAAAACGCAGCTTTTCATCATAAACCATGAGCGAAATGCCATAAGGAGGAATTAAATTGAGTAAAGTAGTAAAAGCAAAGTATACTGCTGAAGCCGTAGCTGGATTTACGCACAGGACAGCTATGGAAGAAGCGGCAAGATGCCTGCTGTGCCATGATGCGCCATGCAGCCAGGGATGCCCGGCAGGAACCGATCCAGCTAAGTTCATCAGATCCATCAGATTCAGGAATGTGAAGGGCGCAGCTGAAACGATCAGGGAAAACAACGTACTAGGCGGGACTTGTGCAAGGGTATGTCCTTATGACAGGCTGTGTGAAGAAGCTTGCAGCAGATGCGGCATTGACAAGCCGATCCAGATTGGATTATTGCAAAGATATGCCATCGATCAGGAAAAGCTGTTCAAGATGAAGACATTGCAGGCTCCGGCAAAGAAAAAGGCGGCCAAGGCAGCATGCATCGGCGCAGGCCCTGCATCGCTGGCAGCGGCAGCAGAGCTTGCGAAAGCAGGATATCAAGTAACCATATTTGAAAGAGAAGAAAAAGCAGGCGGCGTCCTTACATACGGAATCGTTCCGAGCAGGCTGCCGCAGGCAGTTGTTGACCATGATATCGCCCAGGTAAAAGGGCTTGGCGTTAAGTTTGAATTTGGCAAGGCTGTAAAGGCGGCAGATTTGGACGATTATGACGCTGTGTTCGTAGGAACGGGCCTGTGGGGCGCAAACCTTCCGAAGATCGACGGCATCGATAAGGACGGCGTGTATGCGGCAGTTGATTTCCTGAAAGAAGCCAGGACGAAGAAAGCGGATTTTGACCCAGGAAAGAAAGTCCTCGTGGTAGGCGGCGGCGACGTTGCCGTAGACTGTGCGGTAACTGCGAAGCTGCTGGGCGCAGAAGACGTGAAGATCGTTTACAGGAGAACGCTGGAAGAAGCGCCTGGAAACATGGCGGAATTCCAGTATGCACTGTCATTGGGCATCGGCATTACGACTGGCATGGCTCCTGCGGCAATCAATGGAGGAAGCAAGGTTGAAACCGTAGATTTCAAGGGATTCCGGGATGAAGCGGCGAAGCTGGCGCTCAGCGCTGATACCATCGTGTTTGCGACAGGACAGACTGCGGAAGACATGGAAGAAATTGCGCCTGTGAAGGTTACGGAAAAAGGCATGATCAAAGCGCAAAAGGGGAAAGCTGGCGGCAAGTATTTTGCGGCAGGCGATATCGTAAACGGCGGCAAGACCGTTGTAGAAGCGGTGGCAGCGGGCAAGGAGGCTGCGGCTGCAATGATTGCTTACCTTGAAGCGAAAGGAGTGAAATAGAATGGCAGTTAAGAAAGATTTATCATTAGATTATTTAGGCGTTAAATGTCAGAATCCGTTCTTCCTCTCCTCGTCACCGGTAGGCGGAAACTATGACATGGTATCCAAGTGTTATGAAGAAGGCTGGGGAGGCTGTTTCTTCAAAACGATCGGAATCTTCGTAGCGGACGAATGTTCCCCGAGATTCGACCAGACGAACAAGGAAGGCCTTCCATGGCTGGGCTTTAAGAACATGGAGCAGATTTCGGATAAGCCGACGGAACAGAATTTTGAATACATCTACAGGCTGGTAAGGGATTATCCAGATCATATCACCGTAGCGTCCATCATGGGTTCTTCCGTGGAAGAATGGAAGCAGCTTGCTAAGATGGCTGATGAAGCAGGCGTTAAGCTGATCGAAGGAAACTTCTCCTGCCCGCAGATGACTTCGCATGACATGGGTTCCGATGTTGGGACAAACAACGAGCTGGTAGAAGCGTATTCGAGGGCAGTAGCGGAAACGACGAAGATTCCGTTCATCGCCAAGATGACGCCGAACTGCAAGAACATGGAAGAACACGCCAGGGCCGCAATCAGGGGCGGCGCAGCAGCCGTATCGGCAATCAATACGATCAAGTCCATTACGAATATCGATTTTGAGAACAATACAGGAATGCCTGTCGTGAACGGCAAATCTTCTATTTCCGGATATTCCGGCGCAGCAGTAAAGCCGATCGCCCTGCGTTTCTGTACGCAGGTACAGCAGGATGAAGAAATCCATAAGCTGGTGAAGGAAAAAGGCTTTGATTTCGGGCATGGCCATGAAATGTCAGGCATAGGCGGAATCGAAACGTGGCGGGACGCCGCAGAATTCCTGGCAGTAGGATGCAGGAACCTCCAGGTAACGACTGCGATCATGCAGTACGGCTACAGGATCGTGGAAGACATGATTTCAGGTATGTCCCACTTCATGGATGAAAGAGGTTACAATAGCTTGGATGAATTTATCGGCATTGCACTTCCGAACCTGATTCCGGCGGAAGAACTGAACCGCGACTTCAAGGTATTGCCAAACTTCGACGACAAGAAGTGCGTCGGCTGTGGAAGATGTTACGTATCCTGCTACGATGCTGCACACCAGGCGATCGACTGGAATGAGAAGAAGAGAAGGCCAGAGCTTAACGATAACTGCGTTGGCTGTCACCTGTGCCTGAATGTTTGTCCTGTACAGGGCTGCATCACGCCGGGAGAAATCAAGTGGAAGGACGGCAGGGATCACGTTGACCTGGCGCTCAAGAAGAATTACGAATAGATGCCGGCAAGGCAAACAATAAACTACATTTAAACTTCTTTGATGGAAAAGGCCGCCATGGGGAAACCCGGCGGCTTTTTCCCTAGCGGGAGGAACACAGCATGAAGATACAATTTTGCGGAGCGACGGCAGGCGTAACAGGCTCCTGCCATCTGATTACGACAGAAAATTATAAAATCCTCTTGGACTGCGGCCAGTTTCAGGGCGGCAAAGCGCAGAATGCGCTCAACTTTGAAGCGTTTCCCTTTGATCCTGCGGAGGTAGATTACCTGATTTTGAGCCATGCGCACATTGACCACTGCGGCAGGATACCGCTCCTTGTCAAACGGGGTTTCAAAGGGCAGATCTACTGCACCGATGCGACGGCTGACCTGCTGGAAGTGATGCTAAAGGACAGCGGGTACATCCACGAGAAGGAAGCGGAATGGCAGAACCGGAAAAATGAACGCGCCGGAAAACCGCTTGTCGAGCCACTCTATACCTGCAATGATGCGATGGATGCGCTGAAATTTGTAAAGCCTGTGCTGTACGACCAGCTCGTCGAACTCAACGAGGAAATGCGGATCGTATTCAACGATGCAGGCCATATCCTGGGTTCGGCGATTACGGAGCTGTGGATCACGGAAGGCGATAACGTATCGAAAATCGTTTTTTCCGGCGACCTGGGCGTGATGGACAGGCCGATCCTGCGAAATCCGACCATCATTAAAAAAGCCGATTACGTGATCATGGAAACAACCTATGGCAACAGGCTGCACCCGAAAAATGCCATGGATGTGAAAAAACTGATGGATATCATCCGTGAAACTGCGGCAAGGGGCGGCACGACCGTAATCCCATCTTTTGCAGTGGGCAGGACGCAGGAACTCATCTATGAGCTGAACAGGGTGTACGACAGCGACAGCGAATACCGCAGGGATTTCCAGAACTTGATGGTATACATAGATAGCCCGATGGCGACGACTGCGACCGAGGTCTTCAAGAAAAACGCCCAGGTGTTCGATGAGGAAACGAAGGAATTTATCGCCAGCGGCGACAACCCGCTCGATTTTAAGAACCTGCGCTTTACGAGAAGCAGCCAGGATTCGATGTGGCTGAATACGAACGATGAACCGAAAGTAATCATTTCAGCCAGCGGTATGTGCGAAGCTGGACGGATCAGGCATCATTTGAAACACAATTTGTGGAATCCGAAATCGAGCATCGTGTTCGTAGGCTACCAGGCGGAGGGAACGCTGGGAAAACTGCTCCTGCAAGGGGCGGAAGAAGTGACGCTCTTTGGGGAAAGCATTAAGGTTAATGCGCAGATCCACAACCTGGAAGGATTCTCGGGGCATGCGGACAGGGACGGGCTTCTCTCCTGGCTTGCAGGTTTTCAGAAAGAGCCGAAGCACATTTTCCTCGTCCATGGAGAGCCGGATGCGAAAGACGATTTTGCCGAAACCGTAAAACAAAAGCTCGGTTATGATCCGATCGTGGTGTGCGGCAATTCTGAGTTTATTCTGGAAAAAGATGAGCTTGTTAACCTCGACCAGGCGATGGCCGATGCCATGGATGCAGAGACCATCGTCCATACCAGAAATAACCTCTCGGATATCCACCACAGGATCGAAGGCATTCTCTACCGTGCCAATCTGGCGGTGGGCGACAATATTTCGCCTGATTTGCTGGCTAGAATCAATAACATCGTAATTGAGCTGGAAAAATCCACCATAAATTTGGGCGCAACGGTCAGCGAAGACGGTGAAAAAGAGAAAATCCAGCAAGAAGATGTTTCATAAATACTGTAAAAGTATTAAAAATGAGAAAAAATCTTTAAAACAGTACGTGTTATATGGTAGAATAACCATAGGTATTTAGTTGGATTGTTATCATGCAGGAAATATCGTTGTGGGCAATGTGCCGGTATGCCAATATGGCCGTACGGCAATCTTGTGGTATGGCGATAGGATAGAATGCGGGAAAGCCTGCTGCTGATTGCAGGAATTGGCGGCGCTGGTTTTGTTACACTTGATAAGGATGGTCGGAATGTCTGTTTTAAGCGGCATTAAAGAAAGCGTGCAGCAAGTTGCGGAAGCGATCAGCGTTGCTGTGGGTGTTGAAGTGGAAATCGTGGATAGTGAGCTGAATATCCTGGGCGGCACAGGCGTTTACCAGTCCCGGATCGGGCGCAAGGAAGAGGGCGGCGACCTGGATGGCAAATATTTATATGCCAGGGTGTTGCGTACAGGCGTGACCCAGTACGTTGCGGATGCGCCAAACGATAAAGGTTATGGCACGAGCGGCGGCGGGATGACGATGCTGGGCGAGCTGGCGGAGATCTGCACGCCGATTGTGCTGAACGGCGTCATCATCGGCATTATCGGAATCGTAGCGTTTACGGAAGAACAGCGGCGAATGCTTTCGGATAAGCGGGAAAGCATGACGATATTCGTGGAGAAAATGGCGGATCTTCTGGCTGCCAAAGCAGACCAGCAGGAAATCCTCGAGACCGTCGAGGTTTCGCGCGATGAAATGTCCACGGTGCTGGAAACCACGCATGAAGGAATCTTTGCCTTGGACTGCAAAGGCTATGTGAAGCATTGCAACAACAGGGCGGCTGCGCTCTTTGGCACGACCAAGAGCGATCTTACGGGAAGCCATATCAGCAAGCTGATGCCGGGAAGCCCTGCGATCAAGGTGCTGGATACCGGAAGGGGCTATACGGAAAATGAAGAAATCTTCAAGGCGGATGACAGACAGCATCATTTTATCGTGACGGCGAAGCCGTTTTCGTCCGGGGATAAAGTAGATGGCGTGGTAATTTCCTTTCGGGATATTGAAGAAGCGCAGAAGTTGGTATATAATTTCAGTACCAGGAATATTAAGAACACGGTAGACGATATCATCGGCACAAGCGAAAGCATCATGATCGCCAAGAAACAAGCCCTGATTACGGCGCGGGGCAATTCGACGGTTCTAATTGCCGGCGAAAGCGGTACCGGCAAGGAAATGTTTGCCAAGGCGATCCACTATGCGAGCAGCCGGGGGGATAACCCTTTCATAACGGTAAACTGCGGGGCGATCCCGGAAAATCTGCTGGAAAGCGAACTCTTTGGTTATGAAAAGGGTGCGTTTACGGGCGCAAGCGAAAAGGGCAAGGCGGGCAAGTTTGAACTTGCGGACGGCGGTACGATCTTCTTGGATGAAATCGGGGATATGCCGCTCCATTTGCAGGTGAAAATTTTGCACGTGCTTCAGAATATGCGCTTTGAACGGGTCGGCGGCAGCAAAAGCATCATCGTGGACGTGCGGGTGATTGCGGCGACGAACAAAGACCTGGAAAAGATGATAGAAGACGGAAGCTTCCGGGAAGACCTGTATTACAGGCTCAGCGTGATTCCGCTTTCGATCCCGCCCCTGCGGGAGCGGAAAGAGGATATCAGGATGCTGATGTACCATTTCCTGAAAAAATACAATACTTTTATGAACCGCAAGATTGCGGGCTTTTCCCACGAGGTGGAGGAGCTTTACATAAACCACGACTGGCCAGGAAACGTCAGGGAGCTGGAAAACGCCGTTGAATATGGGACGAACATGGCTTTTGGCAATGTGATCGATATGGAAGAAGTGCCTGCGCGGATTCTCAAGCGCGAAGAAGAGATCATCAAATTTAAAAATTTGGATAAACCCCTTGCCGAGCAAGTTAAGCTCTATGAGCGGGAAATCATCATCAAGAAGCTCAAACAGCATAACGGCATCAAAGAGGTGGTAGCGAAGGAATTGGGTTTATCCAGGGCTACGCTGTATAGAAAGCTTTCAGAGCTGGATATAAATTAATTTTATCAATGTAATAAGATGTTATGGAGGTTTATTATGTTAAGAGAAGCATTACCTAAAATCGTAACAGGGAAATTACCGGGACCGAAAGCGCAGGCAGTCATCGACAGAAGGGCGAAGGCAATGCCTGATGCGATCAAGTGCGGATATCCTCTCGTAATTTCAAGGGGCGAAGGCGCTATGATCGAAGACGTGGATGGAAACGTCCTGCTGGACTGGGTAGGCGGCGTAGGCGTGCTGAATATCGGTTACAGCCATCCTGAGCTGATCGAAGCGGTAAAGGCGCAGTCGGAAAAGTATTTCCATGCGATGATGAACATTACGACGCATGAAAGATACATCGAACTGGCGGAAAAGATGAACGAAATCGTTCCGGTTAAGGGCGATGCGAAGAAGACGATGTTCGTAAACTCCGGCGCGGAAGCAGATGAAAATGCTGTAAAGATCGCTAAGAGCTATACGGGAAGGCCTAACATCATCGTATTTACAGGCGCATTCCACGGCAGGACGCAGATGACGATGGCAATGACAGCGAAGAAAGCTTATGCGATCGGCATGGGACCTTTCCCTGACGGTATTTACAGGGCTGAATTTCCGAACCTTTACAGAAGGCCTGAAGGCATGAGCGAAGAAGATGCGATCCAGTACTACCTGGATAAGCTGGAAGAAGTATTCATCGAAGCAACACCGAAGGAATACACGGCTGCGATCGTATTCGAGCCGGTACAGGGCGAAGGCGGATTCATTCCTGCTCCGATCGAATGGGTTAAGGCAGTGCGAAAGATCTGTGACGAGAACGGCATCTTGATGGTTTGTGACGAAGTACAGTCAGGCTGGGGCAGGTCCGGCAGGCTTTTCGCATCACAGTACTTCGCAGAAGCAGGCTGCGCTCCTGACATCATGACGACTGCGAAGTCCATCGCAGGCGGGCTTCCTCTGTCAGCAGTAACTGCCCGTGCGGAAATCATGGACGGCGTAACAGGCGGAACGATCGGCGGTACATACTGCGGAAACCCTGTCGCTTGTGCAAGCGCGCTCAAGGTGATCGAAGTAATGACGAGAGAAGATTATCCGGCTAAGGCAAACGCAATCGCTGAGAAGGTAACGGCAAGGGCGAAGAAGTGGGCTGATGAATTTGGCGTGATCGGCGACATCAGGGGCATGGGATCGATGCTCGGTATCGAATTTGTGAAAGACCTGAAAACGAAAGAACCGGATGCTGCCCTCGTTGGCGCGATCGTTGCGGAAGCAGTACAGAACGGCTTGATTATGGAAGCTGCCGGTACGTATAATAACGTAATCAGGTTCCTCTGCCCTCTGTGCGTGACGGACGCACAGCTTGAGGCAGGACTGGATATTTACGAAAACGCAATCAGAACTTGCATCGCGAAATAAAACGACATATAATATAGGTGCGGCATTTCCCGCACCTATTTATTTTTTTGGTAGTGTAAATTAGTTTATGAAAAAACGGGGTTAATAAAATTAATTTCGCATAAACCCTGCAAGGAGTTTAATTATGAAAAAGATCAATGTGGCTTTACTGGGGTTTGGCAATCTGGGCCAGTCCGTAGCAAGAATCCTTTTGGAAAAAAAGGAAGAAATCGAGAAAACGTATAATACGTCAGTCAGCGTGGTGGCGATTACGACGAAAACGAGGGGAAACCTGGTCGATGCGTGGGGAATCGATTTAGAACGCGTGCTTGGCAATATCCAGGAAACCGGCGTTTTCCCGAAGGCCTCTGAAACGATGCTGCAAAGAAATGCTTTGGATGTGGCAGAAGCTGTCGAGTATGATGTGCTGGTGGAAATGACGCCGCTCGAATTTGCGACGGGACGGATGGCGACGGATCACATCATGGCTGCATTGAAGCGGGGAAAGCACGTCATCTGTGCCAATAAGGGTCCTCTTGCCTGGCATTACAAGGAAATTGAGGAACTTGCCGAAAAGAACGGATGCAAATTCCTCTTTGAAAGCACGGTTATGGACGGAACGCCTGTATTCAGCTTCGTCAGGGAAAACTTAAAGATGTGCAAGGTGACGGAGATCAAAGGAATCTTAAATAGCACGACGAATTATATTTTACAGGGGCTGGAACACGGCAAGACGGCGAAGGAGGTCGTGGCGGAAGGCAAGAAAAGAGGCTTTATAGAGACGAACCCGAAGAACGATGTCGAAGGCCATGAAGCGGCGGCGAAGATGGCTGCGCTCGTCAATGTGCTGATGGGTGCGGACATTACGCCTGACGATATCGATGTTACGGGCATCGAGGCGATTACCAAGGAGGATATCGACAAGGCGGCGGCCAGGGGAAATGTACTCAAGTTGATCTGCCGGGCTTATGAGAAGAACGGCGAAATCCATGTTAAAATCGCCCCGGAAGAAATCAGCAAGCTCAATGCGTATGCGACCGTGACCGGGACATCGCAGGTGATTTCGATTACGACGGATCTGATGGGGACGATGACGATTATCGAGGAGTCGCCTGAGATGGAACAGGCAGGTTACGGCGTGTTTGCAGACTTGCTGACGATTATCAAGGATATGTAAATTGAGGGCGGCCTTGTAGCTGTGCGGATCGTTGCTTGCTGGTTGTAAGACTGTTACAAAAAGCGCTTGATGCTGGCCGCCTGGCCGTGAAGGATAGCTGCGGTATTAGGTTTTTCCTCTATTTCTGCAAAGTGTGCTGCCTGCTGGCCGATGTTCGCTTGGCGGTTGTGCGGGTAGTGCGGAAATAGCCGCCGCACAGGCGGGAACGCATAAAAACAATTTTGCGGTAGACGTTGCAAGAAATGCTTGGCCGTGAAGGATAGACGGCTGCTTGGCGGCCTTGTGGATCTGAAGGCGGCGGGGATGTTGCCAATGCGCCCGCAAGGGTTCGGCGCTTATAAAGGACATAAAATGACAGAAGAGAAAAAAGAGAGCTTTTTAAAAAGAAAAAACATTGAGATTTCGGCGAAGAGATACCTGCAAGATGCGTTATCAGCGATGGCATTGGGACTCTTTGCCTCTCTTTTAATTGGCGTAATATTTGATACGGTTGGCGTACAGGCGGCAAATCTTTTTGGTGAGAATCCGGTTTCGGCTTTTTTAGTGGAAATCGGTGCGCAGGCGAAAATGTACATGGGCGCTGCCATCGGGGTGGCAGTGGCATTTGGGCTGAAAGCGCCTCCGCTGGTCATGTTTGCCAGCGTGGTTACTGGGATGATGGGCGCAACGATGACAGGCTTTGGGATTGAAGTGGCTGGCGGTCCTGCGGGCGCATTTATCGCTGTTGCCCTGGGTGCGGAGTTTGGCAAAGCCGTCTGTGGGGAAACCAAAGTGGATATTTTGGTTACGCCTGCCGTGACGCTGTTTGCGGGCGGGCTTGCGGCAAAGCTTGCCGGCCCGGCCATCGGCTGGTGCATGATTAAGCTGGGAGATCTGATCATGACTGCCACGGAATGGCAGCCGTTCTTGTTTGGCATCGTCATTTCGATCGTTGTGGGACTGGCGCTTACAGCGCCTATTTCCAGTGCGGCGATTTGCATCATGCTGGACTTATCGGGGCTTGCGGCTGGAGCGGCGACGGCCGGATGCTGTGCGCAGATGGTCGGTTTCGCCGTGGCCAGCTACAGGGAAAATGGAATCGGCGGTTTCGTAGCGCAGGGCATCGGCACGTCGATGCTGCAAATTTCCAATATCATAAAAAATCCATGGATTCTTGTCCCTGCAACCCTTGCAGGCGCGATTACCGGTCCGCTTTCTACGTGCGTTTTCAAGATGACCAATATCGCAGTCGGCGCAGGGATGGGAACGTCGGGCCTGGTCGGTCCGATCGGGACGTTTACCGATATGGGCTTTACTTTTGATACCTTGTGGAAGGTTCTATTGCTGCAGATCCTCCTTCCAGCGGTGCTGACGCTGGGAATCGACTGGTTTTTGCGAAGGGCTGGGAAGATTCAGGACGGCGATTATAAGCTAGCGTTATAAGTGCGTGTTATAGGAATTTTTGCCGTATGGGCTTGCAAGCTTGCGCAGTTTCGGATCGTGAAGCCGTTATGGATTTATATTTATGAGGCCTGCGGGGCATTCAGGTTTATGCGGCCCGTGAGGCGGCGGGGTGCGGCTGGCGGGAAACGAATGGCTCTGCTGAGGCCAGGCGGTAAAGCCGCATGAAAAATATTCTCCTGGTGAACCCGTTAAGCTTGCTGCGGAATACGGGAATCCGGCATCTGTTGCTGGAACTATGGCGTTTACAGGCACATAGGGGCTCGCGCTCATATGGAATCATTTTATTTAGTAGGAGATGGAAAGATGTGCATGGATATTTGGAAAAAGGCGGTCGCTTTTCACGGGCATATTTGCGGCGGGCTTGCCCTTGGCGTACGGGCGGCAATGGAAGCGCAGAAGCGTTTTAGCATTGAACGCGCAGAGGATGAGGAAGTGGTCTGCGTGACGGAAAATGACGCTTGCGGCGTGGATGGCATTCAGTCCGGGCTGGGATGCACCCTTGGAAAAGGAAACCTGATTTACCATGGAACGGGGAAATTCGCTTTTAATTTCTTTCAGCGCAGTACGGGCGATGCGTTTCGCCTGATGGCAAAACCGAAAAAAGAGGGCTTGCATGGGCAGGAATATATTGATTTCGTGCTGACAGCCCCGTTGGAGGAGGTCTTTGCGGTGGGGAAACCTCGTATGCGTTTGCCGGAGCCAGCCGCATCCTTGCATTCTCTTTCATGCAGCATATGCGGTGAAACAGCGCCGGAAAACAAAATGCGGCTGGTGAATGGAAAGCCGGTGTGCCTGGACTGTTATGAGGATTATAATAGAGGCTGGTAAGGCATTTAGGCGGGAGCGGCTTCAAGCTGATGCAGCATTTGGCCGGATTGGCGGAAGCTAGGCGGGAGCGGCTTCAAGCTGCGAAAGAACTTGGCGGAAACGAATTAAGGCGAAACCCGTGGGGAGCGTTTGCTGCATGAAGAAAAGGAAGCTGCGATAAGCTGGCGGTGAAAAGCGGGCAAGCGGATGACAGCGTGTTTTACATAAAATCCTGGCGTAAAGCGCAAAGCAAAATGGAAAGAATAGATTCGGCTCAAGTTTTTGGCATAGAATCGTAAATGGAGGGCATGGACATGATTACCGTGGCAGTAGTTGACGGACAGGGTGGCGGTATTGGAAAGATCATCGTAGAAAAAGTAAAAAGGGCGTTTCCACAGATTAATGTAATTGCGCTGGGAACAAATGCCGTGGCCACAGGGCAGATGTTAAGGGCTGGCGCAGATGAGGGTGCGACGGGTGAAAATGCGATCATTCACAATATTCAGCACGTGGATGTAGTGCTGGGCGTCATTGGGATTTTAAACGCTAATTCCATGCTGGGTGAACTTACGCCAGCCATGGCGGCCGCCATCGGGGGAAGCCATACGCATAAGATTCTTTTGCCGGTCAACCGGTGCCATATCCATGTGGTCAGCGTGGAAGAGCAGCCGCTTGGCGTGCATATCGATCATGCCGTGGAGGCATTGCGGGCATATATGGAAGAGGTTCAGCGGCCGTAAACAAAGCGAAAGCGTTTTTTCTGTTTTGCAGGGCGGCTTGGCGAATTGAGAAGAGGGCAATTTGCTGTAAAAATACAGAGTTTGCCACAGGTTAAAATTGTGCATAGCTGATTGCGAAAGAACTTTTGCATCCCGCTGGAGGATTTCCCTGTAGTTTTTCGAAAAGGAAAGCGGGCAACCTGTTTCTGCCTAGGTTGCCCGCTCAATTCGCTTCAAATTCTCTTCATTTTATTCGGCAATCTGCCATTTATGCGCCCTGCACGCCCAGGCGGCGTATTTTGTTCCTTTGCGGGCTGCCCGCGTCTGTGCTATCAAAGATCACGGAAATGGAACGCAGACGTGCCATTTGCATAATCTGCGACAATTTGGCCATCGCCCACCAATTTGTATTTATACGTTACCAGGCCGTCAAGCCCGACAGGTCCCCTGGCGTGAATTTTCCCGGTACTGATCCCAACCTCAGCGCCAAAGCCATAGCGAAATCCATCGGCAAACCGTGTAGAGCAGTTTTGGTATACCCCGGCGGAATCCACCAGTGACATGAATTTTTCGGCGGAATCCTTATCTTCGGTGATGATGCAATCGGTGTGGTGCGAGCCATACTTGTTGATGTGCCTGATGGCTTCGTCGATATCATCGACGATTTTGATCGAGAGGATATAATCCAGGTATTCCGTTTCAAAGTCCTCTTCCGTTGCCGCCTCGCATGGAATCAGCGGAGCACAGCGGGAATCGCATCTGTATTTGATTTTATTCCCGGATGCTTCCGCCAGCAAGGGAATGATGAGGTCTGCGATCCCCTGGTGGACGAGCAGCGTCTCTGCCGCATTGCAGGCCGCCGCATACTGGGTCTTGGAATCGATGATGATCGGAATGGCTTTTTCCACATTGGCCGCTCCGTCAACATAGATGTGGCAAATCCCGTCGGCGTGTCCCATAACGGGTATTTTGGAATTGTCCATGATGTATTGGACGAACTGGTTTGAGCCACGGGGAATTAACAGGTCGACGTAATCGTGGCATTTGAGCAGCTCGCTGATTTCCGCGCGGTCTTCGATCAGGGTGGCAAAGCCTTCTGGCAGGCCAGCGTCCACTGCCGCCCGGTAAATGGTATCGAAGAGTACTTTATTCGTGTTTTTCGCTTCGCTGCCGCCTTTTAGGATGGAACAGTTCCCGCTTTTGATGCAAAGGGAGGCGATTTGTACCAGAGCATCGGGCCGGGATTCAAAGATAACGCCGATGACGCCGATCGGACAGGTGGTTTTCGTCAGGATCAAGCCTTCATCCAGCTCCCGTTTGAGAAGCTCTTTGAAAAGAGGGTCTTCAAGGCCGATCAAATCGTTGATGCCCGTAATACAGCCATCCAGTTTCCCTTGGTCAAATTTCAGCCTGCTCACGATGGGAGCAGCGAGGGATGATTCCTTCGCATAAGCCAGATCCCTTTCGTTAGCGGCAAAGATCGCATCCTTGTTTTTCTCCAGGGCTTCGGCTACGGCCGCCAAGGCGGCATTGCGGGTTTCTTCCGCAAGGGAGGCCATGACGAAACTGTCTTCTTTCACTTTTTTCATACTGTCTGTAAAATCCATACCATTGTTCTTGTGTCTTGAGCGTTTGCCGCCCTCAACATTTTCCTTTCTATCGTTATTTGTTATGTAAATTTTTTTTTGCAAATCGCTTGTGATGCGCTTTCGTAAGAATGCGCCGAAGGCATCGCCTAAAGCCTGCCGCTGAAAGAAAACTAGTGAAGCTGGCTTTGTCATTATACAGGAAATATCGTTTCCGATATTCCCAGAACATCAACAAGGCCTTCCCTTGGAAGAAAACTAGCGGAGCTGGCTTTGTCACAATATCGTTTGCAAAAATCGTTTGATAAACACTTTAATGAAATGATTGGTTTCCATGAAATTCTTATCGTTTTGCTTTTCCAGCGTTAAGAACCCGTCGCCATAACTGGGGTAAACCTCGAAACTGCTTCGGCAGATTCCCGCAGCATCCAGATCGATTACGCAAAGCCCGGCGTTGCGGATCAGCGGGAATTTCAAGAAAAAATCAGCTCCTTTGCTGTCAAAACGCATTTCAACCGGCCAATCCCTGAACGAAAATCCCCGGTAGTCGATGCATATATCGTGCTGCTTTCCGGAAACCATCAGCGTATTGCCGCTGGTTTTAATCTTTTCCACGATGAGCGGTCCCGCTGGAAAGCCCAGGTGAAACATAGCTTTGTGAAAATCGCTCTTGCTGGTTACGCGCAGAAGCCGCACAAGCTGCAACACGTCGTCGCTGTTATGGAGCAGGATTTTTTCGCCGAGAGCCTTGTCGCCCGTTTTTTCATATGTATCGTAAAGCGTCACGCTTTCCGCTCCCGAGATTTCATCCGTTCTGGTTTCCCACAATCCCATGTAGTTTTCGACCGTTTTCTGCTTTAGGTTCGGGACGAGCTTTTTGATGGGCGAGTGGCCGTTCAGCACCAGATACAGGTCCAGGTTATAGGGAAGCCGGCCGTTCATGGCGAAAGCCTCCATGCGTTTTTGAAGAAAAGGAAGGTCAAAGTGCCTGCCGTTGTAGGTGACGACCATATCTAACGCTAAAACCCGTTCCATAAATCCAGCAAGCGCCGTTTTTTCTTCGGCTCTGTTTTCGGCAAAAAACTGGTGCATGGTCTTGCTGCCCAGCTCGTAAAGTCCGCCGAGGATGAACTTGCTCCATGAGGGGTTCAGCCCCGTGGTTTCGATATCCAGGACGCCGATTTTTTTGCCCTCAAAATAAAAACGCAGGAGATTGCTGGTGTATATATTTTCGTCGCAAGTGTACATCAAGTGTTTCATAGGATTTATTGTACCATAGATTTTAGAAAAATGCAGGAAAAATGCGGAGGAGGGGATTTGCATGAAGCGAAAATGTGAAGGCGGGCGGCGGTGCAAGGAGAATGCTTGCGCAAAATAAAGAATGCAGACAGCGGCTTGCACAGAGCCGCAACGATATGGCACGGGAGGTTTCTGTAAAACATCAAAAAAATATGGCGGCGGGAGTTGGAGAAAGCGAAAGGTCATACAATGGTGATTTGCAGAAAACGGCAAAACAAAAGAGACCGAAAAGGTCTCTTTTGTTAAAAGGGGTATTGGGATTAGAGATTAATGAGGTTATCAGGGGGATAACCACGTTCTAATTATAAGGAAAAATTGAATAAAATGCAAGCAATTTGTAAGAAAAAGAAAATAAAAGTCGAATTTTTTTTAGTCGGATTTCTTTCTGTAAGCTAATGGATTATTTTGTCGAGCGAATGGGATATAAAAATCAATTTGCCAAATATATAATTGTTTTAAGAACAGGGGAAACCCAAAGCAACAACAAAATATTGTAATTACTTATGGAGGAATCAAAAATGGAAGTTTTAAAAGTATCAGCTAAGTCAAATCCTAACTCAGTAGCAGGCGCACTTGCCGGAGTTTTGCGGGAAAAGGGAGGAGCGGAAATACAGGCAATCGGTGCAGGCGCGTTGAATCAAGCGGTGAAAGCCATAGCAATCGCAAGAGGGTTTGTAGCCCCGGGAGGGATCGACCTGGTTTCCGTACCGGCATTTACCGATATCGAAATTGAAGGGGAAGAACGTACGGCGATTAAATTGATCGTAGAGCCGAGATAATCCGGATAGATGGAGAACCGGCACAGAAAGCCATTGGGGTTTCATGGTTCTGTGCGGGTTCTCTTTTTTTATTATGCCGGAACTTACCGCTAAAGCGCCTCGCAAAGCTCCGCCCGGTTTCGCAGATGGCCGCAGGCATTTTTCCTTGCCTTTTCCTTTTGTCTCCCTGTCCTGCCTGGTTTCGGTTTTCAATACGGTGAAGCTTGGCGCGGCATTGCTTGCCTAGCGCTATCCCGCACTTCCCGCATTGGCATTTTTCCTCCATTGCTATTTGCTTTCTTTTTTTCAATGTTGTATAATTTGAAAGGCAAACAGGAGGCAATCAAATGGAACAGATGGCACAGACAATCAGGGAAAGCAAGAAAATCGTGATTAAAGTAGGAAGCAATGTGCTTTCCGATGAACACGGCGCAGTCAACAAAACGGTCATGCATAACATCGTCGAGCAGGCAAGCGCCCTGATCGGGATGGGAAAACAGATCATTATCGTATCCTCGGGCGCAGGGATCTGCGGCGTAGGCGCGATCAATAAATGGAGCAGGCGGGGCGATATCAACTACAAGCAGGCGCTTTGCGCCATCGGCCAAGTGGAACTGATGATGGCATATAAGGAATATTTCATGGATTACGGCCTGCACGTAGCCCAGATCTTGTTGACGCAGGATGACTTCAACGACCATCACAGGACGCTCAACATCCGCAATGCCTTGTTCACATTGATCGATGAAGGCGTTGTTCCGGTTATCAATGAAAACGACAGCGTCAGCGTGGATGAAATCAAAATCGGTGACAATGATACGCTGGCCGCCCTGGCTACGGCGTTGTGGAACGCCGACCTGATGATCGTATTGAGCGATATAGACGGCGTGTTCGATAAAGATCCGAAGGCATATGGAGACGCTAAGCTCATAGAGCTGGTAGAAAATGCGGAAAAGCTGGAGGCGACGATTGCGATCGGGGAAAAAAGCGCCTTTGGCACGGGTGGGATCGAGACGAAGATCGGGGCGGCTGCCAAGGTCAATAAATTCGGCATTCCGATGTTGCTTTTGAACGGTTCCAAGACGGACATCATACGGGATTATATGGATGGAAATGCAAAGGGTACGTTGTTTTTAGGGACGATCAGCAAGTAAGGGCGCATCCTGCAGGTTGGGAAACAGGAAAAAGAACGCGCCGGGGAGCGTTACAGGGAACGGGGGAGAAAATAGCATAAGCACATCAGGATAAAAGCGCCGCAGGCGCATTGCGGGCAGACAGTAAATGCAGCGGGCGAACTAGCGCAGCAGGGAATTTTGCAGGCAGCCTGCGGGTTGAACGCTCTGCAGGCGGGCGAA
Organism: uncultured Eubacterium sp.; assembly: GCA_946555345.1. GTDB lineage: Bacteria > Bacillota > Clostridia > Peptostreptococcales > Anaerovoracaceae > Lentihominibacter. The sequence continues at coordinate 19,146 of CAMNSS010000007.1, forward strand.
TGACGGTGTTGTGGCTCAAGGTTCATAGGCGGCGGATGGCAGGCGTGAAAAGAATGCAGGCGGCACAGATCCATAAACGAGAAAGGAAGGCGCAGAAAACCTTTCGTGGTTGGATGCGCAGGGAAAAAACATGATTTTTGAAGAAAAGAAAATAAGCAGTGAAAAGATATACGAAGGCGCAATTTTAAATGTAAGGCGCGATAAGGTGACAGCGGTTAAGGGCGAAGCTTTCCGGGAAATCATCGAGCATAATGGGGCTGTCGCCATGGTTGCCATAACAAAGGAAGGCAACATCGTTATGGTGAAGCAGTTCCGGTATGCTTGCGGCAGGGCGGTTTTGGAGCTTCCCGCTGGGAAAATCGATAAAGGGGAGACAGAGCCGGCGAAGGTGGCGGCAAGGGAATTGAAAGAAGAAACAGGGTATACGGCGGAAAACATCGTTTTCCTGGGAAAGGTGAACACGAGCGTCGCTTATTCCGAGGAAGTGATAAACATCTATGCGATGACGGGGCTTGTGCCGGGAGAGCAGCAGCTTGACGAGGATGAAGCGCTGGAGGTAGTGGAATACCCGTTTAGCGAGGTTTACCAGATGGCGGCATCGGGGAAGCTGATGGATGTTAAGACGATCGCCGCACTGCTCATGGCGAAAGAGCAATTAAGTGGCATAACGCTTCGGTAAGACAGCCAGCAACAATTACCGTGCATGAAATGAATATAGCTCTTTGCAGGCTCTGCCTTTCCCGGCCGGGCCTGTTTTTTTTTGACATTTTTTCATAAGAGATGTAAAAGGTGAGCGTGGCGAGCGTAATGAAAGCGGGAATCAAAAAAAGGTTTTGCGGAAATATTTTCAGCAGGGAAATCGAGAAAGCATTCCCCGGCGCATTGAGGTATACAAGCCCGCTGCAAAAGCCGATGGCAAAGCTTTTGAACCATAAAACCAGCAGGGGGACAGGGCAAAACAGGTGCGAAAACATGGCCGCCATCATCAGCGCAACCAGCGGTAAATTGGAAAGGAGCGATGAGAGGAACGCTTGAAAAAATCCGGCTGATGAAGACGCAATCCCGGACAGCAGCAGCGTTGACAGGTAGCTGTTGTTTGCTTCGGACAGATTCGTGCTGAAAAAAAGGCCAGCGAATAAGCCTGTCAAAAAAATGAATATGGATGTAATAGCGATTTTTCTCATAAGCTGCGTATCCCCTTTCGGTTCAATAAAAGGTATGCGCTTTGGACAGGGATTATGACTGTTGTGTAAAAAAGCGCAGCCTGAAATTTCATGAAATGCACAATTTGGCAAGCGGGAATCGAAAACAGGACTTTTCTGTCCCTGTTGTTTGTGTGGCAGTTTCGGCATAAATCCCGGCATAATATGGTTTTAAGGCGCCTGCGGTTTGCTGGTTCGCCTGCAATGCCTATCTTGTAATCCTGCAAAGGAAATGGAAATTTCATGAAATGATTATTGTAAACCTAATGGGAATGGAGTATAATAAAAGGCGCAACGACTTTGAGAAGAAAAGAGAACGATTATGTATACAGAAGCTTTTATGGAATATTTGCAAAAGGAACGCAGGATGTCAAAGAATACGCTGGAGGCATATAAAAGGGATGTCCAGCAATTCGTGGCCTTTGAGGGCGCAAGAGGCATGACGGATCTTTTGGAAACATCCAGCACCGAGATCATTGCCTTTTTGCATAGCCTGAAAATAGCGGGCAAATCAGCGGCAACCGTCAACCGGAAGCTGGCCTCCGTCAGGGCTTTTTTTAATTACTTGATTCAGATGGGCTTGATTACGGTGAACCCGACGGCGGAAATCAAATCGCCTAAAATCGAAAGAAAGGGATTGGCATACCTGACGCTGGAAGAAATGGACAAGCTTCTGGCGACGCCGGACGATAGCGTCAAGGGTATGCGTGACCGGGCGATCCTGGAGGTGCTTTATGCGACGGGAATCCGGGTCAGCGAGCTGATCGATGCTAATTTGGAAGATTTGAATATGCGGATGGGCTTCATCACCTGTGCGGGCGAGATGAGCAAGGCGAGGATCGTGCCGCTGGGGCGGCCTGCCCGTGTGGCTTTGGAAAATTACATTTATGAAGCAAGGGAGCAGTTAATCAAGGAAAACAAGGATGAAAAAGCGTTGTTCGTGAACTATTACGGCAAGCGGATCACACGGCAGGGCCTTTGGAAAATCATGAAGGAATACGGCGTAAAAGCAGGCATTTCGCAAAAGCTGACGCCGAATATCATGCGGAACTCCTTTGCAGTACATATGCTCCAAAATGGAGCGGACCTGAAATCGTTGCAGGAGCTGATGGGGCATGAGGACATCTCTGCGACGCAGGTCTACCTGTCGGTGACGAAAAACAGGATTAAGGATGTGTACGATAAGGCGCATCCACGGGCGTAGGCGCTGGCAGGAAGGACCGGGCGTTTGCTGGTTGATGGGAAATGAAGCGGTTGAAATCGTGCAGATTTTCCAGAAGCAAAGGCGCAGATTCGTTGGCTGCGGCAAGGCATAGGTTCATTGTGCGGGTGTGAAGGCGCAGGTCCCGCCAATTTTTCGGCCTATTGCAGTAATCCGCTGGCGGGGCCAAAACTTACAGCGGCATATGCGCTAACCGAATCGGCCGCCAGGGAAAAACTTGTAATGGCATATGCGCTAGCGGTAATCCGCTGGCAGGACCAACTTACAGTGCCATATGCGCTAGCGGAATAAAAAACTTGCATTAGCATATGCGTTTGATGTATAATAAACGCTGTGAATCATAACAGCGCCGTAGCAAATTTTTTTAAATGCGGGTTTGCGGGGCGGTTTGTTATGGGACATATGGAATTACGGACGGTCCTCTGGCCGGTTTTGTTACCGCTGGAAAGATGGCAGAGAGGCAGAAGCTTCTGCTTTTACTATCTGGCATTGTGTTGTTATTTTGCATTGCGCATCGGGTTGGGATGCTAGGATGCGGAATATGTGTAAGCGGATTTTGGTCACGAACGTCTTGGAGGGAAGGAGGAACAATCAATGAATGTATTAGATTCAGTCGTACAGGATTATCTCAAAACTGATATCCCTGCGTTTAACGTGGGAGACACTGTAAAGGTTCACGTTAAAATTAAAGAAGGAAACAGAGAAAGAATCCAGATTTTTGAAGGCTTTGTTTTAAAGAGGCAGAATGGCGGCATCGGCGAGACTTTTACCGTTAGGAGAATTGCATCAGGCGTAGGCGTGGAAAAGACATTCCCGATTCATTCGCCGCTGGTGGAAAAAATCGAAGTCGTAAGGCGCGGCAAGGTTAGAAGGGCAAGACTTCACTATATGCGTGAGAGAACTGGTAAGTCAGCGAAGATCAAGTCAAAGGAAAGCAAATAATTTCGGAGGGAGCCTGAGGGCTCCTTTCTTTGTGGGGTGAAAAAGTAGGCTGCGCGGCGGGGCGGCCGCTTTGTTTCGCAGGGCGGCTGGCTGCCACAGAGCGTTTTGTCTGGCGGGGCGTTTGGCAGGCGGCTGGCTGTTTCGCAGGCGGACAGGCGAATGGAATCGGGCGGATTGAAAAGGAGAAAAGTCCATGATCGAAAATATTAACTGGTATCCCGGCCATATGAAGAAAACACGGGAACTGATACAGGAAAATTTAAAACTGGTGGATGCGGTGATCGAAGTAATCGACGCCAGGATTCCGGTTTCCAGCAGAAACCCAATCATCGATGACCTCGTCAAAACCAAACCGCGCATTATCGTGCTGAACAAAAGCGATTTGGCGGATGAGAAAATCAGCAAGGATTGGGAAGAAGCATTTCGGAACGGCGGAAGCCGCGCCCTTTCCATGAACTGCATGAGCGGGACGGGCGTCAAGGAATTGTTTCGGATTTTAGAGAATATGGCGGCGGAAAAAAACAGGGAGCGCATGATGCAGAGAGCCTTTCGCCTGATGATCGTCGGCGTGCCGAATGTGGGAAAATCTTCACTGATCAACAGGATGACGGGCAGGAAAAGCACGAAAACGGGCGACCGCCCCGGCGTGACGAAGGGAAAGCAATGGATCAAGCTCCAAAATAATATGCAGCTTTTGGATACGCCCGGAATTTTGTGGCCGAAGTTTGAAGACCCGAAGGCTGGGCTGAACCTGGCGTTTTGCGGCTCGATCAAGGATGAAATTCTCGATGTGCCGACGCTTGGCATGGAACTGATCGGCGTGCTGGCAGAGCGTTACCCGCAGCTTTTGCAGGAGCGGTATAAACTTGCGGAGCTTGCAGGGACCCCGCTTGAAAACATGGAAAATATGGCGTTAAAGCGGGGGTGCATTTTGCCGGGAAAACGGATTGACTATGAGCGGATCGGGCGTCTGGTACTGGATGAATTTCGCGGCGGGAAGATTGGCAGGATTACGCTGGAAACCCATCAATCGTGATGGCAGGTGAAGCGGAATATGGAAAAATGAGGCGATATGGCGGGATGATGGGAAAGCCGGGATCAAACGAGCAAATGAGGATGCGCAGGATACTGCGGGAAAACGGCTCGTGCTGATGGCGGGAGACGGGGTGCGGATCGTTTTAGAAGGGAGCCGTTGCGCTGCCATGTTGGCAGGTCGTGGAAAATGGAGTGCGTGTGAAACGGAGGCGGCTTGACAGAAAAACTGGGCGGCGGCTTATGCCGCTGACAGGATACTGCGGGAAAGCGGCTCGTGCTGATGGCGGGCGAAGTGGTTGCGCCGCTGGCAGGGTTTCCGTATGCCGTGGCCGGAAAAATAGCGCAGGATTTCGATATGCCGCTGGCAGGGAAAGTGGAAATGCGGAGCAATCCATGCTTTGCAGGAAATCGAATGAATGCGGAAAGGATATGGCGGAACGTGACAAGGAAAGAGCGTTTAGAAAAACAGAAACAGAGGCTTTCGGCATTGCGCGCTTACGAAGACTTGCTCCGAGGGCGTGGGTATCAATATATCGCTGGCGTCGATGAGGCGGGCAGAGGCCCGCTGGCAGGTCCGGTGGTTGCGGCGGCGGTTATTTTGCCGGAGGATTTTGATGTGCTTGGCGTGGACGACTCAAAAAAGCTTTCGGAAAAAAAGCGGGAGCAGCTATTCGGCATGATTCAGGAACGGGCTGTGGCTTACGGTATTGGCGTGGTGGATGAAAAGGTGATCGATGCGATTAATATTTTGCAGGCGGCAAAGCTGGCGATGAAGCAGGCGGTCTGCGAGGCGGAGCGGTGTTTGTGCGCACGGCAGGCGGGGGGCGCAGCGCAGCGCATGGAAGATCTGGCGGCGGACAGGATGAATGAGCGGAGTGTTTTGGCGAGTTCAAATGGCTTGCTCCGAAGCGTGGAAGCCGATAATCAGCCGCCGGGCGCTTGCTGGCAAAAGGACGGAGCGAACCGATCGCCGGATACCTGTTTTCATAAAATCGACTATATCCTTTTCGATGCGATGAAAATCGAGGAATTGGATGTTCCGCAGGAATCCATCATCAAAGGCGATGCGAAAATGCTGGCGATTGCGGCGGCTTCCATTCTGGCGAAGGTCACGAGAGACCGGATGATGGTGGAATATGCGAAACAGTATCCTGGTTATGCTTTTGAAAAGAACAAAGGATATGGGACGAAAGCACACTATGCAGGGCTTGCGGCGCATGGCATATGCCCGGTTCACAGGCGTTCGTTTTTGAAAAAGTGGCAGGCGGGGCAAGAGGGGGAATCATAAGCGGAATGGATGGTTTCTGTAAAAATAAGAGGATTTTACTTCGTTTTTCCCTGAAAATGCAATTTTTCATGGCTTAGCAGAGAATCCTCCGATTAATCCCCCGGTTGCAATGCGCTTCAATATGCGATATTCTCCATAAAGTAAAAAACTTTTCTTAAAATAGCCATTCTTCTGTTTCGTGGGAGGATTTCAGCCTATTTTGACTGCGCCTAGCCATGCTGCCTTCACCGTGAACCGAGCGGGGGTGATTGTCCGGTGTATAGGGGGCTTGCTCTAAGGCAGATGATTTTTTTATGGCGGCATAGCATATGCTTGGAATCCCGTGGTGGTTTTGCTAAAGTGCTTCGTTAGAATTTTCTGTTTTCCCGCTGTAATCGTTATATTAGGATTTGGAATTTTTCTTTGCTTAAATTATCCTTTTGGAATCCTGTACCATTTCCCATTGAAACCACCATCTTAGAATCTCGTGCTGCTTTCTGCCGGACGCCTCGTATCTATTTGCAAATACAACCCCTGTATGTTATTATAATTGATTATGAAGATATTATATTTTGACTGCAAAAATGGAATAAGCGGCGATATGGCGTTGAATGCGCTGGCAAAGCTCGCTGGCTGCAAAGAGCAGGTTAAAGCGGCGATGAAGGAGCGTTTCCGGACGGAGCTAGAATCGGTTTGCGCTCATGGAATTGCCCAGGATGACGGCTGCGCCCAGGATGGACCGGGCGGCTGCGTTCAGGATGAATCCGGCAGGGGCGGCCACAATCACGAAGGGCATGGCAATGACAGCCATGCACACGCCCATAGCCGTGGCCACAGCCATGTCCATGCGCACAATCACGGGCATGGCAGAAGTTACGGGGAAGTTGCGGCGATCATCGAAAATAGCGGCTTTTCCTCCCAGGCAAAAAAAACGGCGCATAATATTTACGGGCATATTGCAGAGGCGGAAGCGAAGGTACACGGCGCAAGCCTCGAAACCGTCCATTTTCACGAGGTAGGAAGGGATGAAGCGATCCAGAATGCGCTGGGCATTGGCATGGCGTTGGAAGCGATTGCTCCGGATGCGATATACACATCGCCAATTTGCGATGGAAAGGGTACCATCATTTGCAGTCATGGTGAAATACCCGTCCCGGTGCCTGCGGTCATGGCGTTGCGCAAAAAGTGCAGTTACGCCTTTCAGCAGGCTGATATCAATATGGAGATGGTTACGCCTTCGGGTCTTGCGAGCCTGATGGGAATCGGAGCGATGCCGGATGAATGCGGCGGGCTGGATGTTTTGCAAAAGGCAATCGGCTGTCTGGATGGGGAGCGTCTGGCAGAAGGGGACGTTTTCCCGGAAGCAGGCGTTCCGCCACAAGCGGTGATTGGAGCTGATGCGGTTGCTCTATCGGAAGATGGCAGACCGTTAGATACAAGCGCATTGCGGAAAATGGCTGTTTCATCGGAAGCAGGCTGCCATGTGATCGCATTTGCCGAAGCAAAAGGAAATAGGAACACGAAGCGGCCGGGCCTGCGGGTTTACCTGATCGAATGTGGGGAAAAGGCTTTTGGTGCGGCTACGCGCCAAATGTACAGCACGGACGGTTTGCCGGACGATGCGGCTGCGCGTCAAATGGATGCTGCGCCTGCCGTTCCTGCGCCTAAGCACGCCGCCCCTGCATCTGCCGCTTTGCATTCCGCGCATGAGGAGGATATTCATTGAAAAGCATCGTCGTGGCGCTTTGGCTTATCTTCGGCGGGATCGTATTGGCGCCGGTCGTCATCAATTATGTTGCGGGCAGTCCTTATGATGAGGTTCTTCCGATCATAGAAACGGAGGCGGAGACCGAGGTTACCCAGATTACAGGGGAAACAGCCGAGGGCAACCGGCTTCTCCTCGCATTTACGGCAAGGGATGATTTTGGGGTAGCCATATTCTCCCACTATGGGGATAATTATAAGTACGAAGAAGGAACGATATCCAATGGAATGGATTATATAGATATCAATCTTGATACGGGCTGGAATATATACGTGTACAAGGTCACTGCGGGCGGTCTTGAAACGAGTGATATCCGCATGGGCGAAGGTATTTACACGACTTATGTTGCGATCGGCGTGTGTCTGGGCGTGATTACGGCATCCGCCATCGCTTTCAGCAGGTTCAAGAGACGAAAGTCAAAAATGCGCCAAGCGAAAAACAGGCGACATTATGGGTGAAAAAGAAAAGGAATGAAAGCGGGAATTGAGGAAAATCAGGGAGAAAATTAAGGCATATTAAAGCGAAAATGACGGAATACCAAGGAGATTAGATCATGGATAAAAATTTAGCGCGGACATACGATCCGAAAGATTTTGAAGACAGAATATATGAGATGTGGGAAAAGAGCGGGGCGTTCAAGGCGGAGCGCGACCCGGGCAAGACGCCTTTTACGATCGTGATGCCGCCGCCGAATATCACCGGGCAGCTTCACATGGGACATGCCCTCGACCAGACTTTGCAGGACGTCCTCACGAGATTTAAGCGATTGCAGGGATATAGCGCGCTGTGGCTTCCGGGCAGCGACCATGCTAGCATTGCGACGGAAGTAAAGGTTGTGGACAGGCTCAGGCAGGAAGAAGGGCTTGAAAAAGAAGACCTGGGCAGGGAAGAATTTCTCAAACGCGTATGGGCCTGGAAGGAGGAGTTTGGCGGCAAAATAACGAAGCAATGCCGCAAACTGGGCGATTCCTGCGACTGGAGCAGGGAACGGTTTACGATGGATGAAGGCTGCAATAAAGCCGTGAACCATTTCTTCGTAAAGCTCTATGAAAAGGGCTTTATTTACAAGGGAAACAGGCTGATCAACTGGTGCCCGGAATGTGGCACGTCGCTATCGGATGCGGAGGTTGAGCATGAGGATAAAAACGGGATGTACTGGTATTTCCGCTATCCTGCCGCCGATGGCGGCGAGGGCGTCGTTGTGGCGACTTCAAGGCCGGAAACGATGTTTGCGGACGTGGCGATCGCCGTGCATCCGAGCGATGAACGATATAAGGACTTGGTGGGAAAAAAAGTAATCCTGCCGCTGGTGGGCAAGGAAATCCCTGTGATCGCAGATCCGTACCCAGATCCAGAGAAGGGAACGGGCGCAGTAAAAATCACGCCTGCGCACGACCCGAACGATTTTGAGGTTGGACAGAGAAACCATCTGGACAGCCCGGTTTGCATCGGTTTTGACGCGCGGATGAACAGCCTTGCCGGAAAATACGAGGGAATGGACCGGTATGAATGCCGCAAGGCCTGGGTCAAGGACCTGGAGGATGCAGGATACCTGGTGAAGACGGAGGAAAAAGTGATTCCTGTCGGCGGTTGCTACCGGTGTAATACGGTCGTCGAGCCGATGCTGTCGGATCAGTGGTTCGTGAAAATGGAAGAGCTTGCAAAGCCCGCCATCGAGGCGGCGAAAAAAGGCGACCTGGTCCATGTGCCGGAGCGGTTCGAGAAGATATATCTCCATTGGCTGGAAGAAATCAGGGATTGGTGCATTTCGCGGCAGCTCTGGTGGGGCCACAGGATACCTGCATATTATTGCCAGGAATGCGGCGAGCTGATGGTTGCGGAAACTGCGCCGGCTCGATGTGCAAAGTGCGGCAGCACGGATATCAAGCAGGATGAGGATGTACTGGATACGTGGTTCTCATCAGCGTTGTGGCCGTTTTCCACGCTGGGCTGGCCGGAAGAAACGGAAGATTTGAAATATTTCTATCCGACCGACGTGTTGGTGACTGGCTATGACATCATCTTTTTCTGGATTGTCAGGATGGTATTCGCAGCGCTGGAAATGACGGATGAAACGCCGTTCAAATATGTATATGTCCATGGGCTGGTGCGGGATGCACAGGGCCGCAAGATGAGCAAATCGCTGGGCAATGGGATCGATCCGCTGGAAATCATCGGCCAGTACGGCGCGGATGCGCTCAGGTTCATGTTGACGACGGGCATTACGCCGGGCAACGATATGCGCTTTCAGACAGACCGTTTGGAAAGCGCAAGGAATTTCGCCAATAAATTGTGGAATGCATCGAGATTCGTAATCATGAATTTGCAGGATGAGGACGGTAGCTTCAAGGAAATGGCAGAGCTTTCCGATATCGCAGGCAAAGGCGCTGGAACTGGAAAGGCTGGCGAAGGCGCAGGCGCAAAGAGTGCCGCCTGCAAGGGTGCGAATGCCGCCGAAGCGGCGGCTGATGCTGGCGCAAGCGCAATGCTGGCAGACGAAGACAAATGGATGATTTCCCGGGTCAATGATGCGGCAAAATACATGACCGATGCGATGGAAAAATTCGATTTGGCATTGGCAGGACAACGGGCTTACGATTTGATCTGGAACGAATTTTGCGACTGGTATATCGAGATTGTCAAAGGCAGGCTTTACGGTGATGATGAAGCCGACAAGAAGGTTGCCCGTGCAGTCCTCGTGAAGGTCCTCAAGGATATGTTGCGGCTGTTGCACCCGTTCATGCCGTTTATTACGGAGGAAATATGGGCGTATTTGCCAAAGGATTCGGCAGCAAGCGGCGGCTCGGCAAATGGCGGGCCGGCAGGCGGCGGGTTTGCGGACAGGAAGGCAGGCGGCCCGGAGGCTGGCGAAAACGATAATCCGCAGAACCTTCTGATCGAAGAAAGCTGGCCGGTATACGACGAAGCGCTCATCTTTGCGGAAGCAACGGAAACGCTTGAAATGGCGATGGCGCTGATCAGGAGCATCCGAAACATCAGGGCAGAGGCGGACGCTGCCCCGGGCAAAAAGCTTCGCGCCGTAATCCTCAGCGGGAAAGAAAAAGAGCCTGTTGTGAAAGCAGGGGAACGATACATCAAAAAGCTCGCCAATATCACGGAAATTACCTTTATCCAAGACAAAGCGGACGTTCCGGAGGAAGTCATGTCGGCAGTCGTTGCGGGTGCGGAGGTTTTCATTCCGCTCGATGATATCATGGATTATGCAGCCGAGCTGGAGCGATTGCAGCGGGAAAAGAAAAAGCTGGAAGGCGAAGTGAAGCGTGTGAAGGGCAAGCTTTCCAATGAAGGCTTCATCAGCAAAGCGCCGGAAAAAGTGATTAACGCAGAAAAAGAAAAGCAGGCAAAATACGAGGAAATGCTGGCTAAGGTTTGCGATAGGCTGGCGCTGGTGGAGAAGAAGGCCGGCAAATAGGCGCAGGCCGAAAAGCTTGCGGCAAGCTGGCTTGCAGGCAAAGCGCTGATAGAGGAACGCTGGCGGGCGGAGCATCAGCGAACAAGGCCGGGCCGAGAAAGAGGCTCGCCGGATTTAAGGCTGGCTGCATGATGGCTGGCAAAGGATCGGCGGCGCAAAGCGTGAGCGGGAAGATAGCTGGCAAAAGCTTACGGCAAGCTGGCTTGCGAGCAGAGGATGAATCAGGGAAGATAGAAAGAAAAGCGCTGGCGGTGGAGGCTATAGGATGGCGAATGCAATAGAAAAAATTCATCAATTCAATCGATTTGGAAGCCGCCTGGGGCTGGAACGGATGACGATGCTGCTGGAAAAGCTGGGAAACCCCCATCAGGATCTGGCTGTCATCCATGTGGCGGGAACGAATGGCAAGGGTTCTGTCTGCAAGTTTCTTGAAGAAGGGCTTTCTGCGTGCGGCTATCAGGTAGGGCTTTATACATCGCCTTTCATAGAAAAGTTTCACGAGCGAATCCGCCTGGGCGGATGCGATATATCCAATGCGGATCTGGAGCAGTTTACCGCCCGTGTCCTGATGGCGGCGGATGAAATGGTGGCGGAAGGGCACGATTCGCCGACGGAATTTGAAGTGGTGACGGCGATTGCACTTCTGTACTTTCAGGAGAAAGGCGCAGAAATTACAGTGCTGGAGGTCGGCCTTGGCGGCAGGGGTGATTCGACAAATGTGATCAAACAGCCGCTGGCTTGCGCAATCACTTCTATTTCCTATGACCATATGGACCGGCTGGGAAATACCCTTGCGGAAATCGCCGCTGAGAAAGCAGGGATCATTAAACCGGGTGTTCCGGTCGTCGCCAATGTGCCGATCCGTGAGGCAGCAGCCGTTATCGCCAAAAAGGCTTACGATATGGGAAGCAGGTTTTACGATGTTTCTAAGCTCGGGTTCAGCGTTGACATGGAGACGCCGTTTTCCCAGGAAATCAGCATGGAGCTTTATGGGACGGATTACAGCGGCGTGCAGATTTGTATGGCGGGGAGGCATCAGGGCGAAAACCTGAAAACTGCGCTGGCAGTAATAGAGATTCTGCGCAAAGAGCGAAAAATAAAGGTAGAACGGACTGCGCTGTACAGCGGATTAAAGCGGGCGGTACAGCCAGGACGGTTTGAAGCGGTCTATCCAGAATGCGTTTCCACTGCTGGGGAGACTCGTTTTACGGCAGGCGAATCGAGCGATTTTGCCTTAGAGGGAAAGGTTGCGGCGGACAGGCTGGAAGACTGCGGACGCAAACAAAGCGATGCATCCGGACAGAAGGCCGATGCGGACGCAGGAGGCTTCCCGAGACCAGTCGTCATACTCGACGGTGCGCACAACGAAGCGGGCGTGTGCGCTTTGCATGAGGCCATGGGGCGGTTTTTCCCTGGAAAACGAGTGCTTCTCGTGCTGGGAATGCTTGCCGATAAGCAGGCAGGAGAAATGCTGGCGCATTTTACGGAGATCACAGGGGATATGATCATTACCGAGCCGGATAACCCCCGACGGTTGCCAGTGGATGAATTGGAAAGCCTTTTGGCACAGCGGGGCATTACGCCTGTGAAGGCGGCGGATGCGGCAGAAAGCGCAAGGCTTGCAAGGAAGCTGGGGACGCATTACGATGTGGTACTTTTTGCAGGATCGCTGTACTTGATTGGAGAGATAAGGAGGATATTGAGAAATGAACAGGGAAAAGGATGCGAATAAGATTTTGCTCTACTATAACGCCTATTCAGGGAGCGGCGTTTTCAAGAACAACCTGGATCATATCGTTGAAAAGTGCCAGGCGGCGGGATATCAGGTGATTCCTGTGCGGGCGGCCAAGGGTTTTGTGATCAATGATGTACTGGCGCAAATCGACCAGAGCGAATTTAGCAGGATCATTGCGGCCGGCGGGGATGGGACGATTAACCTGTGCGTCAATGCGATGATCGAGAACGACATTCATCTGCCGCTTGCGATTTTACCGGCAGGAACGGCGAACGATTTTGCCTATTATTTTGAGCTGCCGCAGGATATCGACTATCAACTGGATGTCGCATTGGGTGCGAAAACCACGAAGGTGGATGTAGGCGAGGTCAACAATAAGCATTTTATCAATGTGGCGGCGTTGGGGGCGCTGATCGACGTGAGCCAGAAGACCGACCCGAATTTGAAAAATGCCATCGGCGTGATGGCGTATTATTTGAAGGCTCTGACGGAATTGCCGCAGGTGCATCCGATCCCGATCAAACTGACGACCCCGAACGAGGTATACTTTGAAGAAATTTATTTCATGGTAGTGATGAATGGCGAATCGGCAGGCGGGTTTCGCAAGCTTTCGCCGCAGTCTTCGATGAATGATGGGAAGCTGGATGTGATCGCTTTTCGTAAAATGCCGATCGTGGAATTGGGCCCGCTGTTGTTTGAAGTGGTCAACGGGAGGCATCCGCAAAATAAGAATGTGCTGTATTTCCAGACGGAGGAGTTGATGATCGAATCCACGGAGGATATCAGCACGGATATCGATGGCGAGCATGGCGAGCCGCTTCCGCTTCATTTCAGCGTATTGCAGGAAAGGCTGGACGTGTTCGTTTCGGAATATACGTGGCATTACGATTAATCGGCGGCGCAGGCTGGAAACAGTGCAGGTGAAAGCGAAAGCAGGACGAAAGCGGAGGAGGAGCGGAAATGGTTAATTTTAAAATATCGGAGATGGATGATTATAAAAAGCTCGTGCCTTTCCTGATCGCAAACGAATTGGAGTTTTCTGAAGATGAGCTGGTTCCGGAAGGTTTGGTAAAATGCTGGGAGATCACGGATAAAACGGATGGAACGCTGATCGGCGCATGTATTCTGGCGAAACGGGAAGGCGAGTTTATCGTCGAGGGAATCGCAATCGATGCACGGTACAGGAAGTGCAAGCTGGGCAAGCTGTTGATGGATCGCGGAATCGAGGAAACGCTCAAGCGGGGCGGACGCCGTATTTTCCTCGTGGCAAGGGCGCCCGGCTTTTTTAGGAAACAGGGCTTTGCGACGGTATCGGAAGCGGATGCGCCGGATTTTTTTGAATGTTTGGATTGCCCGCAATATGGGAAAAACTGCCATCCGGAGGTGATGCGGCTCGATCTGTAAGCGTTAAGCGGTTTGGCGGTGCGGATCTGTTGGAAGCGGCATACCGCTGGTTTCGTAAACGGTCCGGGGACGCTGGATTTGCGGGCTGTTCTGCGGCTTTCGTTTTGTGCGGGCGGTGCTTATCAGCGGCATGGCTGCGCTGGCTTTGCGGGTTGTTTTGCCAACCAGCGGCGGAATTGTGAAGAAATTATGTATAAAACCCCTTTTTGGCAGCATATATTTTATGGAAATATGCCGGGAGGGGATTTTTTTATGGAACATTTATTGGAAAGCAATGCGGTGCGGCTTTCGGGCAGGGTGTTGGCAGGTCCTGTTTTTAATCATAAGACTTATGGAGAGGCCTTTTATCTGGTGATGCTGGGGATTTTCCGCAAGAGCGGCTATGAGGATAAGATCAGGCTGATCGTATCAGAAAAGCTGATGGGTGGGCGTTCTCCGCAGGAGAATGAGTTGCTTTCCATATCCGGGCAGATCAGGACTTACAACAGGGAAGTGGAGGGCAGGAGCAAGCTGGAGGTTACTGTTTTTGTCAGGGACTTAGCGTATTGCATTGAAGATGATTTTTCCTATGAAAATTATGTGGACATAGAAGGCTTTATCTGTAAAGATCCCGTAAGGCGGACGTCTCCCCTTGGCAGGGAAATCTGTGATTTGATGATTGCCGTGAACCGGATGTACAATAAATCCGATTATATCCCATCCATTGCCTGGGGGAGGAACGCTGCATTCGGGGAAAGCCTGCGGGTTGGCGACAAGGTGTCCGTAGAGGGAAGGATACAGAGCCGTGATTACCGGAAATTTACGGAGGAAGGGTATCTGGTAACAAAGACTGCCTATGAGGTGTCGGTCGTAAAAATAGAACTGGTTTGACCCATGGTCCATGGCGTCTGCCGTTTGCGTGAGCGTGGCTGGTTTTGTGCGAAACCGTGTTCTCTTCCGTAGTCTTGCATGAACTTATATGGGTTTGCGCAGGCATATATAGCCTTGCATGAGCTTGCGTGAGCAGGGAAGAAAGCGGCGAAAATAGCGATAGACATTGAAATTTTACTGCATAAATTGTAAAGTATAAATATGGAGGCCAGGGGGAATGCAAGACACTGCTGGCATATGGGGAATAGACGCACAGTTTGGGGCTGGCGTGGCTTGGCGCATATCTGGAAAACTGCGAGCCTCTTGCGGAGCTGGCGTGGTCTTGTCTGGAATGCATGGAATTGGCTGGAGCGTGAAGTTCCGGCTGAAACGCATAGGCGCATTTAGGAGAAGCCGCAAAAATCCAGCGAAGTTGAAAGCTTGCTTTTTAACACCCTGGCAGAAAACGAAAGGAAGCGGATTATGGCGAAAATCCTGATCGTAGAGGATGACAAAGCGTTGAACGATGGCATTGCATTATCGCTCGGGGAATATGAACTATGCCAGGCATATACGCTGGCAGAAGCACAAAGCTTGTGGGACAGCAGTGTTGGCCTGGTTATTTTGGATATCAACCTGCCTGATGGGAGCGGCCTGGACTTTTGCAAGCAAATACGGCGGACGAGCAGTGTGCCGATCGTATTTTTGACAGCAAATGATATGGAAATCGATATTGTAACGGGACTGGAGTCGGGGGCGGATGATTACATCACCAAGCCTTTTTCGCTGATGGTGCTCCGTGCGCGCATCCATGCGGCGTTGCGGCGGCAGGCGGCTGGCAATGATACGTACGAAAAGGATGGTTTTGTCTTTGATTTTGATAAAATGATTTTTTCGGCGGATGGACAAGCGGTGGAACTGAGCAAAACAGAACAACGGCTGCTTAAAGCGCTGACGGCAAATGCAGGGATTACCCTTTCCAGGGAAATGCTGATGGACAAGATCTGGCGGGAAGAGAAGAATTTCATCGATGATAATGCGCTTTCGGTTACCGTCAACAGGTTGCGGAATAAACTCCCTGGCATTCCGGTGCGGACGGTTTACGGCATTGGTTACATATGGGGAAAGTAAGCGGATGGATTATGGCATAGCTTGGTTTTGCAGAGGGAAATGATATGGATGGGTATGTGATGTTAGCGGGGGCTGCGGCGGTCGTCATGATCATGGCAGTGGCAGGGGCGCTGGCCATGTATTGGCGCACGTCGAACATTATGCGCAGCATGGACCGGATGATCGACATGGCGTTGTCTGGAAATTTCCGGGAAAAGGATTTTTCCGAGGGGCGCTTTTCCAGGCTGGAAGCGAAAACCCGCCAGTATTTGGCTAAGGGCAATAGCGTGCAGCGGCAGGCGGAGCGGGACAGGGAAAACCTCAAAACGACGATCAGCAATCTGTCGCATCAGACGAAAACCCCCATTGCGAACATCCTTCTTTATATACAGCTTCTGGCGGAAAAGGAAAACTTGAATGGTGAAGCCGGGCAGCTTCTTTCACAGATCGAAGGACAAGCGGAAAAACTGAACTTTCTCATCGCATCCCTTGTCAAAATGTCCCGCCTGGAGAGCGGTATCATATCGTTAATGCCTGCGAAGAACCATGTAGCGGAGCTGGCTTACAGTCTTTATGAGGCTTTTTTGCCGCGGGCAGGGCGGGAAGGAAAATCCCTGACGCTTGATTTGCATGGGGAAAGCCCAGCGTTCGGCGAAAGGGGAGGCTTTTGCACGGAAAAGTACTGCGTGCAGATTGAAACGGATGGTTCGTGTACGGAAAAGCCTTGCGCCTTGCATGAAACGGATGGCTCTTGTACGGGCTGGCGTTACGTGCAGATTGAAAATGTTCAAGCGGAAGAAGAAGGAAACGAAAGCGAACGAAATAGAAGCGGGCGGATTGAAAAAGAGCGGGCTGAAGAAGCTCGAAATGAAAACGGTTCTTTGGAAACGGCAGCGGCAGCAAAGCCCTTTACGCCTGCTGGGAGCGGCGCAGTAAAAACGGAGGAAGCGGCAGAACCATTTGCGCCTGATCGAAATGATTCGATCGAAACGGCGGAGGTTTTCGATAGCAGATGGACGATGGAAGCTATGGAAAATATCATGGATAATGCGTTGAAATACACGCCAGAAGGCGGTCATATCCGCATTTCCGTCATGCATTACAAGATGTTCGCAAGGATAGATATTATTGATGACGGGATGGGAATCCGGGAAGAAGAAAGCGCAAAGATTTTCGGCAGGTTTTACCGTTCCCAGGAGGCTGCGCAAAGCGAAGGCGTGGGAATCGGCCTGTATCTTGCACGTGAAATCATCTCCAGGGAAAACGGGTATATCAGGGTTCGTTCAAGCCATGGAAAAGGCAGTACGTTTTCCGTATTTTTGCCGAAAGCGGACGAGCTGTTCCGGGATGAGGGCGCAGGAACGGAATGAAAAAACTGCGTGCGTTTCCTTCAAAAAATATTTTTCCAGAAAGCCAAGGAAAACGCATTGGGGGATAGAAAACGAAACGCCGATAGGCGATTTATGCATGAGGGCTGTGCATTAAACAACCTGCAATAAAAAACATGAAGAAAATTTTGCAATCAATCTTGGAATCAACAGGAAATCGAGGAGGAAAGAATATGCCTGATATGAAATTAGCGTTTTATGTTTCCGTAAAGACTGGCGCGCCCATTGTTGCAGGGCAGGATGGAATCGTTGCGTACAGACGGTTAATCCCAGCGGGGGAGGTGCGTTTCTATGCCATTTGAAATCGTAAGGAATGATATCGTAAATATGCGGGCAGACGCGATTGTAAACCCGGCGAACCCTAATGCGGTGATCGGTGCAGGAACGGATGCGGCGATTCATAAAAAGGCTGGCCGAAAGCTGATTCGGGCGCGAAAAAGGATCGGCGTGATCAAGACTGGGGATGCAGTTATCACGCCAGGTTTTAAATTGGATGCGAAATTCATCATACATACAGCAGGTCCCATCTGGCAAGGTGGGGCCTGCGGTGAAGAAAAACGGTTGGCGTCATGTTACCGGGAATCTTTGCGGCTAGCGAAGCAGCATAATTGCGGATCGATTGCATTTCCGTTGCTTTCTGCCGGAACTTATGGATTTCCAAAATCCTTGGCTTTGCAGATCGCTATTCGGGAATTTAGCAGTTTTCTCATGGAAAACGAGATGCGGATTTACCTGGTTGTATTTGATCGGGATGCGTTTGTCCTGTCCGAAAAGCTGTTTTCTTCCGTGGCGGGTTATATCGACGAAAATTATGTCCGTGCGCAAACCTGGGATGAATACGGCGGCGATGAGCCATGCCGCCAAAACAGGGATTCCGCTCGCATCCAGCAGGCGTTGGATATGCAGGAAATCCACCAAGAGATAGAGGCGTTTCCCGCAGCCGGGGTATCTGCTTCTTCGCCTTCTGACAGGCAAGAACCCGTTTCGTTTCCTGTCGCCGCACAAATGCCTGAGCCGTTGCATCCCGCTGCGCAAGCATCTGAAAGTTTGCATACCGCTTCACGAATATCTGAATCTTTGCATTCTGGTGGACAAGAATCCGAACATCTGCCGGCCGCTGGGCAAACACCTGGCCATTTGCCTCACGTCGTGCGGGAATCTGCCTCTTTCTATGGCGATGGACAGGAAGCTGATCCATTGCATTCCCCCGTACAAACGACTGAACGGATGCTTTATGCTCCTGCTATTCGGAGGCCTGTGTCTTTGCATGACGATTCATCCGATACGCTTTCGTGCAAAGCGCAGGATTTGGAGTCGGCGCTGGGGCGGCTGGATGCGGGTTTTTCGGAGACATTGCTTCATCTCATCGATCGGACGGGGAAAAAGGATTCTGAAATATATAAGAAAGCAAATATCGACCGCAAGCTTTTTTCAAAGATACGGAACAACAGGGACTATAAGCCTTCAAAGCCGACGAGCCTTGCTTTTGCGATTGCGCTGGAGCTGGATTTGGAGGAGACGAAAGATTTCATTGCCCGCGCGGGTTATGCCCTGTCCCACAGCAGTAAATTTGATATTATCGTAGAATATTTTATCCAAAACAGCAATTATAATATTTTTGAGCTGAATGAGGTCTTGTTCGCCTTTGACCAGCCGTTGATCGGGGCGTAGGGATTTTTTCGCATCTGGTCGTTGGGCTGGGTGCATAGGGAGTTTTCCCGTATCTGGATAGCTTTTGGGCTGGGCGCAGAAATTATCGTTTCTGGCCAGTTGATTTTGCGCACAGGGCGGTTTTTCGCCGTTGGGCAGATTTGGTCGGTTCATCGTGATTTTTTTGTTTCCAGACGGCATATGGAACTTTTCGGTTTCCGCTAATTATTGATTGGATCCTGAGCATTTTTTATTTGGCCGGTTTCTGGCCGGGCTGTAAAATGTCGCTTGCCATGCGACCAAACCTTTCTTTGTTTCCATTATGGTAAAGACGCAAAACGGACTACAGATAAAAAGCAATAGGAGGGTTTCAGAATGGTAGAATTGGTATTTATTTTAGATCGGAGCGGTTCGATGTCAGGGCTGGAAAAGGACACGATTGGCGGGTTTAATTCGATGATTGAGAGACAGCGGAAAGAGCCGGGGGAGGTGCTGGTTTCAACGGTGCTGTTCGATAATGATGCGGACGTGATTCATGACCGTGTTCCTTTGGCAGAGGTTCAAAACTTGACGGAAGATGATTATTATGTACGGGGCTGCACTGCGTTGTTGGATGCCGTGGGGGATGCCGTCCATCATATTGGAAACGTTCACAAGTATGCCAGGGCGGAGGATGTTCCCGGGAAGACGATGTTCATCATCACGACAGATGGCATGGAAAACGCCAGCCGCCGGTATACTTATGGGATTGTCAAGGATATGATCGAAAGAAGAAAGGAAAAGGACGGATGGGAATTTATCTTTCTGGGCGCGAACATAGATGCGGCGGCTGAGGCGCAAAAATTCGGCATTGATGAGTTGATGGCGGCTGATTATCACGCTGATGAAACGGGGACGCGCCTCAACTATGATGTACTCAGCGATACGATCATGGGTTTGCGCTGTGATGCGCCCATTCCATTGAATTGGAAAGCGCGCATCGATGCAGATTTTGAAAAGCGTGGAAAGGCACGATGAGCGCTGCGGTTTCGGCGGTGGAAAGAAGCGCAATCTGATAGCCGTGGGGCTTTGCGAAGCGGAAAGAGGGGGCGGTTCAATGCCACGAGCGGTTTTCGGCGGCGTGGCAAGGCAAAGGCAACGCAGTGTTTGCGGTTTTGTATGCAAATCAAGGGGCTTTGGCGGGCAAATTT
Organism: uncultured Eubacterium sp.; assembly: GCA_946555345.1. Lineage (GTDB taxonomy): Bacteria > Bacillota > Clostridia > Peptostreptococcales > Anaerovoracaceae > Lentihominibacter. Next base: position 39,338 of record CAMNSS010000007.1, read on the forward strand.
TTCCGAGTGAAAATAAGGAAAAGGCGTTCAGTGGGATTTTGAAAAAAAGAAAGGAGGCGATATGATGCTTGGGGCAATTTTAGGTGATATCATAGGAAGCCCTTATGAGTTTGACATGGGGAGTAAGAGCAAGGTATTTCCGCTGTTTTCGGAGCGGTCTGCGTTTACAGATGACACGGTGATGACCCTTGCCGTGGGTGCGGCGTTGTTGGATGTGCCACCGGATGCATCCGATGAGCGAATCAAGAAACAGATTGTCCATCATATGCGGGAATTTGGGAAACGATATCCGCGCGCAGGGTACGGAGTCCGTTTTTCCCAATGGCTGGCTGCACAAGATCCGAAGCCATATAATAGTTATGGAAATGGATCAGCGATGCGGGTGTCAGCAGCGGCGTGGCTGTACGAAGATTTGGAAACGGTAAGGCGGGTTGCGAGGCTTTCTGCTGCGGTAACGCACAATCATTCGGAAGGCATTAAGGGTGCAGAAGCGGTGGCTAGCGCGATTTTCCTCGCCCGCACTGGGTGCAGCAAGGCGAAGATTAAAGAATACATCGAAAAAACGTTTCAATATGTGCTGGATCGCACCTGCGATGAGATACGCCCGGATTATCATCATGTGGAATCGTGCATGGAGACTGTGCCGGAAGCGGTTACGGCATTTTTGGAAGGCAGGGATTTTGAGGACGTGATCCGCACGGCGGTATCCCTCGGCGGGGATTGCGACACGTTGACGGCTATTGCGGGCAGCATTGCGGAAGGATATTATGGCATTCCGGAGGAATTGAGCCTCGTATGCCGCAAATACCTGCCTTCGGATTTGCTTTGTGTGCTGGAGCGGTTTGAGATCTGTCAAGGGCGATGAAGGGGGTGCAATGCCGGGGAATCTTTCAAAACCGTTAGAATCGGGAAAGGGTCTCGAGAGAATCCTATGATATGCTAGGTATGTAAAAAGAGTTGGATGCATTTTTAAGAAAACCGTTAGCTGTATCATGGCGGTCCGGCGGACGTTCGTTGTGCAAGGCGCAGAAGGTTAGCGGTAATTGGCGGAGCAGGGACTGTGAGGGCTTCGGTTGCTTCACAGCTAGCGGTCGAAGAGGATATCGGCCGTTCAGCATCGCTGGCTGTTGCGTACCGCAGCCAGCGGCGGCAATGGCAGTTGTTTGGCGTTGTTAACTGTCGTACGCCGCAGCCGCTGCTCGTTCTTGATACTCGGCCAGGCCGCTTCAAAGCAGCAGGTTTTCAGAAGGGGGATTGCAAATGGCAAGCATACTAAAGACGACGAATCTCAAGAAATACTATGGGAGCGGCGATACGATCGTCAAAGCGTTGGACGGTGTTGACCTTTCCGTTGAGGATGGCGAGTTTGCAGCGATCGTAGGGACATCGGGAAGCGGTAAATCCACGCTTTTGCATATGATCGGCGGACTGGACCGGCCGACGGCAGGAGACGTGGAAGTGGATGGAAAAAAGATTTTTACCCTGAAAGACGACGCTTTGACGATTTTCCGGCGGCGGAAAATTGGCTTCGTGTTCCAGAATTATAATCTTGTTCCCGTGCTTAACGTCTATGAGAATATCGTGCTTCCAGTCGAGCTTGACGGAAACAGCGTGGACAAGGCGCATATCGAAGGAATCATCAAAACACTGGGGCTTTCCGAAAAGGTAAGCCGGCTGCCCAACCAGCTTTCGGGCGGACAGCAGCAGAGAGTGGCGATTGCGAGGGCGCTGGCAGCAAAACCAGCAATTATCCTGGCGGATGAGCCGACGGGGAATCTGGACAGCAGGACGAGCCTCGACGTGTTGGGGCTTTTGAAGGTTACAGGGGAAAAGTTCAAGCAGACGATCATCATGATCACGCATAATGAAGAAATCGCGCAGATGGCGGACCGTATCATCAGGATCGAGGATGGGAGAATCGCAGGCGGGAGCGCAGAGGCTGGAAAGAATGCAGATTCCCGTTATGCGGATGAAAGGATTGCGGCTGGAACGGCCGCAAAAAGCGGATTCGCAGGTGGAAAGCCCGAAAGCGGAAGAATCGCAGGTGACCGCCGTGTTTAACGTGAGAAACAAAAAATGCATCAGGCGGATTTCATCGAGATCCATCCAAAACAGCATGACGAGAAATGTGGTATCGGTGATCGCGATTGCGCTTACCGCCGTCATGATTACGGCGCTTTTTACCATCGGCGCAAGCGTGGTACACTCTTTCCAGCAGTCCACGATGAAGCAGGTGGGGACAAGCGCACATGGCGGCTTTAAGAATCTTTCCATGGAGCAGTATGAGCAGGTTAAGAAAGATTCCAAGGTCAAGGATATTTCCTATACGATCATTGCGGGCGAGCTGACCGGTGATGCGCTTTTGAAGACGTATACGGAGTTTCGGTATACGGAAGAAAAAGCGGCGGAATGGAGTTATCATGTTCCGGCTACCGGACGTTTACCGGAAAAGGGCATGGAGCTTGCGACGACGACCGATGTTCTGGATGCGCTGGGCGTGCCGCATAAAATAGGCGCAAAGGTTCCGCTGGAATTTACGGCCGGCGGCAAGGATTACCGGGAGGAATTTACACTGTGCGGGTTCTGGAAGCCGGATAGCTCCGTAAGCGTCAACCAGGCGTTTATCTCAAAGGAATACTGCGATCGGATTGCTCCTGTCTGGGACGATGAAGCAAGGGCGGAAAATATTGACCGGGCAGGCGGCAGCGGGGGATATCTCGCTGGGTCAGTCAACCCTGAGCTTTGGTTTTCCACGTCGTGGGATCTTGAGAAACAGATGGCGGACCTGAAAGTGCGCTGCGGATTTGACGAGGATGTGAATGACGGCGTGAACTGGGCGTATACATCATCGAAGGTCGATCTTGGAACGGCTTTGCTGATGGCTGGGATTCTGCTTGTGATCATGATATCAGGGTATTTGATCATATATAATGTATTTTATATTTCTGTCAGCAGTGATATCAGATTTTATGGCCTGTTGAAGACGATCGGCACGACGGGCAGGCAGCTTACGAAAATCGTCCGCAGGCAGGCGGGGATTTTAAGCCTGATCGGGATACCGGCAGGCCTCGCTTTGGGCTATCTCATATCGATCGTGCTTTTGCCCGTGGTGATGCAGATGATGACGATCAAGGATTGCGAGATTATCGCCAGCCCGTTTGTATTCATCGGCAGTGCGGCTTTTGCATTCATCACGGTGTGGGTAAGCTGCATTAAGCCTTGCAGGTTGGCGAAGCGAATTTCCCCGATCGAGGCGGTGCGCTTTACAGAAGGAAATTCCGCTGAAGAACAGGGGCAAAAACGGCGGAGGAGAAAAAATGGCAAAGAGCGGAAGCAGGAAAGAACTCCCCGAAAAGCAAAAGAGAAAAAATCGCGCAGGGTGACGGCCATATCCCTGGCATGGGGGAATTTAGGCAGGACGCCGAAGAAAACCGTTGCGGTGGTGCTTTCCATATCGCTGTCGTTGATTATTCTAAACGGCACGGTTACGCTGGTGAAGGGGTTTGATATGGATAAATTCATCCAGTCATACGCTGCTACGGATTTTTATGTGACGAGCGCATCCCTGCTCAATGTTTCCTCGCCCGAAACTGATTGTGCGGGCGTTTCTGCGGAGGATGCAGATGCGCTGCAGGGCATTGCGGGCGTGACGGATTTTGGCGGCGTGTACTTGATGGAAAATTATCTTGACCTGGAAGGTGATTTGCAAAAGCGCACAGAAGCGATGTATGAGAAGTATGCACAGGATTTAGAGCCGGAGGCACGCAGGCAGGAAGCGAAGATGTACGTTTACGACGAGCATTTCATTCCGGCCCATGTGTACGGCGTGGATGAATTTATCACGGAGAACATGGATCTTGTAGAGGGCAGCGTTGACTGGGAAAAATTCGCAAGTGGAAAATACGTGATTGTGGGAACGTATGAGGATAAAAAAGACGCCAAATTTTATGAGGTTGGTGATAAGGTGAAGATTCCTTTCGATGACGGCAGTGTCGGCGAGTATGAGGTGATGGCGGTCGGAAGCATCGCATATGCGCTAGGCCCGCAGCATTCCCATACGTTTAATTGCGACCTGGTCCTGCCGGCGGATGAATTTATTTCCCGCACGGGGCAGAGCGGGATGATGAAAGCGGCATTTAATGTAGATGAGAAGCATTATGATGCGGCAGAGGATTTTCTGGCGGATTACTGCGAGACGGAAAACAGCGATTTGGACTATCGGTCGAAAACGACTTATGTGGAAGAATTTGCGCAAATGCAGAATACGTTTATCCTGGTCGGCGGTGCGTTGAGTCTGGTGCTGGCGTTGATCGGCGTCCTGAATTTTACAAACAGCGTGATTACTTCGATCAATGCGAGGCGCAGGGAGCTGGCGGTGATGCAGTCCATCGGCATGACGGGAAAGCAGATGAAGCAGATGCTGGCAGGCGAAGGCTTATGCCATATCCTGCTGACTGCGGCGGTCTGCTTGACGGCAGGCAATTTAGCGGTCTATGGCGTGGTACGGCTAGTCATGGAACAGATGTGGTTTTTCACCTATCATTTTGATATCGTGTCTGTGCTGATAAGCTTGGTTGTGTTCGCATTCTTGTCTGTGCTGATTCCTGGCATATGCTATCGGTCGATGTGCAAAAATAGCATCGTCGACAGGCTGCGGACGGGGGATTAGCGGCGTGCAGGCGTTGGGATGGAAGTGCAATGCGTGGCGGCGCAGGGTTTGCGAATCATGGCGCAGGGCAGGATCGCGGCGGTGCGCAGCCGTTGAAGGGGGATAGCGGCATTGGCTGGCAAACAGGCGGCGCAGGCTGGAGCATAATGGCGCAGGCTAGCGAGCGGCCGGGGATAACCGCTCGCCCCGCACTGTGCCAGCCCGCAGGCAGTCTGTTTGCCTGCGAATTGCGGAACGGTTTGGCAGATGATAGCGTGAGGCGGCGGATGGTCGCACAGCTCACGAACAACACTGCGCCGCTTCACGCTTATGGCATGATGGCATATGTCCTCCCTTGCTTGCAAGAAAATTTCTCCTTTTTAGGACTTCCAAATCTGCGATTTTTTAGTATACTAAAAAGAGCAGTGCAGGAAAGGGGTAAAGCGTGGCAAAATTAACACAACAGGCAATGGCGGATTCACTGAAAAAAGCGCTTTCCAAAAAAACGCTGGATAAGATTACGATCAAAGAGATAACGGATGATTGCGGGATCAAGCGGCAGACTTTCTACTATCATTTTCAGGATATTTACGATCTGTTGGAATGGGTTTTCCTGCGAGAAGGAGAACAGATCATCGACAAAGAGAATCTTTGCGATACCTGGCAGGATATTTATTTGGAGGTTTTCCGTTATATCGAAAAAAACCGGAGTTTTGTTATCAATGCGTATCATTCCGTGGGGCGGGAATCTTTGGAGCGTTTTTTGTACCAGATCGTCTTTGACTTGATTATAAAATTCCTTGATGCGATGGAGGGTTCAGAGAAAATTGCTTTGGAGGATAAGCGGTTCATTTGCGATTTCTATAAATTCGGTCTTGTCGGTATCGTTTTGGAGTGGATCGGTAAAGGGATGAAGGAAGATCCAAAGGTTTTGTCCGAACGCCTGAACCGATTGCTGGCGCGGCATATTGAAAACGATTTTCAGCAGCTTTCAGGAAGATGAGGAAGCCTTCGGGCAGTCGTTAATCTCCTTCGAAGAGGAAGCGTGCGGTTCGGAAGACTTTTTCACATAGGCCGTCTTCGGCTGGCTGGGATTTTGCAGGTTTCAACGGTTTGCCCTGGGGCGGTTGACGGATGTTTGGCGGGTTTTGGGTAAGTGCGGAAACCGCTCGGGCAAATTGCAACTGCTTGGCTTAGATCAGGCAGTCTTTTGGAAGTTGATTTTTGACAAAAAAAGAGCGGTGTCAAATTTTTTGACACCGCTCTTTTTTTGTCTATGGAAACGAGGCGGACTGCGACATACAATAAAAAGCGAGCAAGGCCGAAGCGCAGATTCCGCCGCAGATACGCTGCCCGCAGGCGGTGCTTTGCAAAATGGTGTGAAACTGCGAAGCCCGTTGGAAACGGGCTTGTCGTACACGTACGGCCTTTAAGCAGGCGGCACTTTGCAAGCCGCAAAGTTGCATGGTCAGAAGATTGCCGCATATGCCGCCCGCAAGAGTGCGCTTTGCAAGATAGCTTCGGGCTCTTTTGCCATCATAAATAATTTGTTCAAATTTACAACCCTAAATACATCATCAATCATAAGAAAGGAGCGTTTGATACTGTGATGGATTTCGCAGAAAAAGTAGTCGCGCACAGAAAGATGATTCTGGCAATATGCCTGTTGCTTCTGATCCCGTCTGTTTTGGGGATGGTCAAGACCAGGATCAATTACGACGTGCTGACTTACCTGCCGGATGATATCGAAACGATCAAAGGGCAGGATATTTTGATGGAGGATTTCGGCAAGGGTGCGTTCTCCGTGGTCGTGGTGGAGGGAATGTCCGCCGGGGAGATGCAAAAGCTGGGAGAAGACATGAAGCAGGTGGATCATGTCGCATCGGTCATAAGCTATGAAACCATGCTGGATGCATCCGTGCCGCGTGAAATCATTCCGAAGGAATACCAGAAAGCGATCGAGAAAGGCGATGCAGATTTGATGGCCGTATTTTTTGACACCTCGACGTCTGCCGATGAAACCATGGATGCGATCAAGGAAATCAGGCAGCTTGCGGCCAAGCAGTGCTTTGTCAGCGGTATGTCGGCCGTCGTGACCGATACGAAGGAGCTGGCAGAGCATGAAGAACCGATTTATGTGATGATCGCCGTAGTCCTGGCTGCCATCGTTTTAGCGGTTTGCATGGACTCTTATATCATTCCGTTTATTTTCCTTCTGGGAATCGGCATGGAAATCCTCTACAATCTGGGCAGCAATTACTTCATGGGGGAAATATCCTACGTGACGAAAGCGCTCAGTGCGGTTTTGCAGCTCGGCGTGACGATGGATTACTCGATTTTCCTCTGGCATAGTTATCAGGAGGAATGCGAAAAGCTCCCGCAGGATAAACCGGCGGCGATGGCACAGGCGATTACCCATACCATCGCTTCCGTATCGGGAAGCTCCGTGACGACGATTGCCGGATTTATCGCCCTTTGCTTTATGACCTACCGCTTGGGGCTTGACCTGGGGATCGTGATGGCGAAGGGCGTTGTCCTGGGCGTGCTTGGCAGCGTGACGATTCTCCCTTCCATGATACTGGTGTTTGACAAAGCGATCGGCAAGACGATGCATCGGGAGATCATCCCGCCGATGGACCGCCCGGCGGCGTTTATTGCAAAACACGCAAAGTCTTTCGGCGTTTTGTTTCTGGCGCTTTTGATCCCGTCGCTGATCGGGTATACGCACACGGATGTATATTACAATCTGGATGCGACGCTGCCGAAGGAGCTTCCGAGCATCGTCGCCAATGAAAAGCTGGCGGAGGAATTTGATATCGGTTCGACTTACATGGTTCTGGCTGATGCCGATCTTCCTGCAAAGGATGCTATCGCGATGGCTGATGAGATCGAAAGGGTGGACGGTGTTAATACCGTGATGGGCATGGATACGGCGATAGGTCCGGCGATTCCGAAAGAGGCGCTTCCGGCGCAGGTTGCGGGTGAGCTTTCGCAGGGCGGCTGGCAACTGATGCTCATCAATTCGGCGGAAACGGTAGCCAGCAATGCAGTCAATGAGCAGATCGATCAGATCAATCGGATCGTGGGCAAGTACGACCCAAAGGGCATGGTGATCGGGGAAGCACCGTGTACGAAGGATTTGATTTCGATTACGGATCGGGATTTCAAGGTGGTGAGCATCATTTCCATCGCCGCGATTTTCCTGATTATAGCAATTAATTTCAAGTCCGTTTCCCTGCCGGTCATTTTGGTGGCGGTCATCGAGCTGGCGATTTTCATCAATATGGGCATTCCGTTTTATACGGGGACGAAGTTGCCGTTCATCGCTTCGATCTGCATTGGGACGATCCAGCTGGGCGCGACGGTGGACTATGCGATTTTGATGACGACCAGATTCCGGCGGGAATTGCAGGATGGAAAGGACTCGCAGCAGGCGGTACAGATCGCACTTTCTGCTTCGATTCCGTCCATTGTTGTCAGTGCGCTGGGCTTCTTTGCAGCGACCTTCGGCGTCGGCATCTATTCGGACATTGACATGATCAGCTCCCTGTGCAGCTTGATGGCAAGGGGTGCGCTGGTCAGCATGGTGATTGTAATTTTGATTTTGCCTGCGATGCTGGCGCTGTTTTACCGGGTAATCCGTGTGACCAGCAAGGGCTTTCATGCGTGATGGGAGGATGATTTAGATGAAAAGAGATAGAATGAAAAAAATCAGAATGAACGGAGAAGGCTGCCGGATAAAGGGAAATGGTGATAGAGCGAACGGGGCCGGAGATAAAGCAAATGGGGCAGAATATGGGATGAAGGGAACAGGATATATGGTGGAAGGGGCAAAAGACAGGATGAGGGAATTAGACCGCGGAGCAAAGAAGTTAGGTTGCGGGATAAAGGGCTTCGGTAGCGGGATGAAGAAAAGTGCGGATCGGCCAAAAAGAAAATGCATGGCGCTGGCACTGAGTTTGATGCTGGCTTTCGGTGCGGCATGTCCGGCATACGGGGCAAGCGCAGCAGAAATGGCAAAAGCGGGTGCGGACGCTGGCGATACCGAGGCGAGGGCAGAGAAGGTGAGCGCAAAATCTGTGAATGCGGGAAAGGCCACAGGTGCAGGTATTGTGTCCGCTGATGCAGCCAGGACCAGAACGGCTAAAACGGAGAATGTGTCCGTGGAAGCGCTCAAACACGAGAACGCTGGCGTAGAAACTGTATCCACCGATGCGCCTGACTGCGAACCCTCTGATGCAGAGGATAAGGAGGAAATGAAAACCGCTAACGGAAATGGGGATGGCACGACGAAAGAAGAAACGGTCTATGTGCTTGCTAAGGATGATGGGACGGCAGGGCGGATCATCGTCAGCGAATGGCTGAAAAATACGGGAAAAACGAAATTGCTTGCAGATTATACGGAGCTGGAAAAAGTCGAAAATGTCAAAGGAAACGAGAAGTTCCAGCAGGTGAACGGGGAAGGCGCATGGAAATCGAGCGGTAATGATATCTACTACCAGGGCGAAATCAGAAAGGCGCTCCCAGTTGAAATGAAAATCAGCTATTACTTGGATGGCAAAAAAGTTTCAGCGAAGGAATTGTCCGGTAAAAGCGGCAAGGTGACAATCCGTTTTGACTATACCAATACGCAGAAGCTGGATGGCGTGTATGTCCCGTTCGTGCTTTTGACCAGTATGTCGTTGGACAATGAAATTTGCAGCAACGTGGAAGTGACAAACGGCAAGCTGATCAATGACGGGCAGAAGACCATGATCGTGGGCTATGCGCTTCCGGGACTTTGCGAGAGCCTAGGTTTGCAGGGCGCGGATGTCGATATTCCGGATTATGTGGAGGTCACTTGTGATGCGGACGAGTTCGAGCTTGGGGGGACGATGACCGTGGCGACGAGCAGCTTGTTAAACGACTTGGATTTGGGAAGCATCGATTCAGTGGATGCGTTGAAAGAGGCGTTCGGCCAGCTCCAGTCGGCAGCAGTTGAGCTGCAAAACGGGTCGGTAAAGCTGGCGTCCGGTGTGCAGCAGCTTTCGTCTGGTACGGATGCGGTTTATGACGGGGCGAAGACCTTGCAGGAAAAAATCGCTCAGCTCAGCGGCGGCTTGCAGTCCGCAAAGACCGGGGCGGAAAGGCTGCAAGCGGGGGCTGATGAGCTGGCGGCTGGGATCAGCCAGGCTGGCGCAGGGCTTGATTCTGCGGTAAGTGGCTTGGCGCAGACGGCTGCTGGGGATGAGCAGGTGTTAGCGGCATTGCAGCAGCTCCAGGCGCAGGAAGACGCATTAGGCCTGAACGATGCCCAAAAAGCAGCTTTGAATACGGCGATTGAACAGATGAAAGCGGGGTTGGAGAAAACCATTGCAGGGCAGAAATCCGTTTCCCAAGGCTTGTCAGGCGGAAAAGCCGGCATGGATCAGTTAGAGGCTGGAGCAGGTGCGCTGGCATCCGGCGCAGGGGATTTGAATCGCGGCATTACAGCGGCTTGTGAAGGCGCAGGGCTTTTGGAAAAGGGCGCTGGCGATCTGCGCGATGGTGCAAAGCAGGTAACGGAAGGAACGGGCGCACTGACTTCCGGTTCACAGGACTTGGCGGAAGGAATCGCAAAGTTTAAAAACGACGGCGTGGATAAGCTGGTAGAGGCTTTTGGCGGCAATCTCTCCAATGTAACCGACAGGCTGAATTTGCTCCAGCAGGCGGCAGAGGATTATCAGAGCTTTGCCGGAAAGAAAGCGGATGCAAAGGGCAGCGTGAAGTTTATTTACAAGACGGATGAAATCTGATGTTTGATGGCAGGCGGCTGCGGGAGCGGGCCGCCTGCCGCATGATGGGGCGGGAGGGCTGTAGGAAATTCATGGTATCATATGGCGAATGGCAGGCTTATGCTGCACCCATAGACAAATGAGCAAATTTATCTGATAAATCAACAAACTTATACCGTAAAAAAATTGACAATATGTGTAGGATTATATATTATAAGAATGGTGTTTTTACGTATGGCAATAGGGGATACGCATAAGAAGAATAAATGATCCATCATATTGATTCCAGAAAATTGAAAAAGACGAAACAGTTTGGCTTTACAGAACCAATGCAGGACGCTCGTTTTGCGTGGTTTTTTTCATTGATAAAGCAGTAATTATATCTATTTGTATTTTTGTATTAGGAGGTACAATATGTCGCAACAACAAACTAATGTGGCGGAAGTCGGCGAACATGGGCTGAAAAAAGTTCATATGAAAGTTTCGACGGTCGTGTTCATGATCTTCTGTCTCGTATCTGCCGGTTGTTTTGGTATCGAGGAAATGATACCGGAATGCGGGCCGGGGCTTACCATCGTCATGCTGTGCGTACTGCCGCTGATCTGGGCAGCGCCGTTTGGGCTGGTAGCGTCCGAACTCGGTTCGGTGCGGCCGCAGGAAGGCGGATACTACAAGTGGGTACAGGAAGCATTGGGCGAATTCTGGGGATTCCAGGCAGGCTGGTGGAGGACGATCTCCATCTATATCGATAACGTTTCTTACGTTATCCTCGCAGGCGGATACGCTTCCTCGCAGTGGGATTTTACGACGTTGCAGGAATTCGTGTTCAAGGCTGCCATGATCCTGATCTTTACCTTTGTCAACTTGATGGGCATGAAGGAAATCGGATCGGTAAGTACGATCTTGTCCATCCTCGTAATGGTCGCTTTTGCGATGGTCGCTGTCTGCGGCTTCATGAACTGGGGCGAGGGACAAGATGTCTCCTTCCAGATGACTGCTTATGAGACCGAGGGCCTTGGCGATTGGTTCTTCCTGATTGCAGGCGGTATTTCCATCGGTATGTGGATGTACTCTGGTTATGAGTCGATGTCAACGATTGCGGGCGAGGTGGAAAACCCACAGGTAATTTCACAGGGAACAATGATTACCGTTCCGCTGATTGCGCTTACATATGTCGTTCCGACTGTAGCGGCTTTGGGTTCGATCGGTCTGTGGACGCAGTGGGGTCCTGATGGTGAAGGCGTTGGCTACGGCAGCGTCCTCGATACGTTCTGGGGTCCTGCGTTCGGCTTGTTCTTCGTCGTGATTGCGATTCTTGCTCAGTGTTCGATTTTCAATACGTATATCGCATCGGGGTCGAGAGGCTTCTTCTCCTTGGCGGATGATAACCTCGCGCCTCCTGTCATGGTTCGTGTCAGCCCGAAACGCGGCGTGCCGTCGATTGCGATCTGGTCGATTGCGATCTTCTCCTTGGTACTGTGCATGGTTCCGTTCGGATTCATCATCGTGCTGGACGTTTCGCTGTTGATTTCATCCTACATCCTCGTATTTATTTCGGCGATGATTTTGAGAAGAAAGATTCCGGCAGAGGAATACAAGTTCAAGATTCCTGGCGGAAATGGATTCTTGACGCTGCTCTGCGTTGTGCCGATTTGCGTGGCTGCGTTTGCATTTCTTATCAATGGTTCGGACTACTTCTTAGGCGGTATGATCGGTTTGATGACAGGACCGATTTTGTACATCATTTGGAGAAAACGTTATGGCGGCTTGACGAAGAAGAATCCGGAGATGTTCCCGGCGAATCCTAAGACGGGGCTTGCCGTTGGCGACGTGAAGCGGATTTCCGTGCTTTGCACGATTTTCTCTGTGATGAACATCGTCGCATGTCTGTTCATGCCTTGGTATGAATCCTGGGGCGATCCGGAAGACGGATGGGAATCAGGCGACTATTTTGACGGTATTATTGAAAACGTCGATGTAGATATCATCTTAAACGTGATTCAGACGGGGCTTTATGCGGTAACTGCCATTACGATTGTGGCGGCGATCGTAACGTTCTTCCTCTCCAAGAAGGTTGAGAAATAAGGCTTTTCGGGAAAAGAGCAAGGTAGCGGGCAAAAAAATTCGTGGAAATTTGGAAAAACTGCAAAAGCTGAAAGAAATTTGAGAGCGAGCATCGTAGGAAAATTTCCATGAAAATGGAAAGTCCGCAAAATTTTTCGGAAAAAAGAACGTGCTGGAAAATTTTCGTGGAAGAAGGAGAATGGCGTTTTTGAGGAAGCGGGCCTATAAGCTTCAAATAGTAAGATAGCGTAAAAAAGCAAGAATCAAGAACGATAAAACAGAATAATAAAAGACGGACAGCATTGGAAGAAATCATATCGTTCGATGCTGTCCGTTTTCGTTATTATACAGGAATTAACATTTGCGGTATTTCCAGCTTGCCCCGAATATTCATGTAGAGTGCATAGCGTTGATACAAAGACGGAAGTAGTGAAAATCCTCCATTTTAAGCAGTTTTACAAGCATTTTGTGTTTATCGAAGATGAAAATGGAGGATAAAAAAAAGTACTGAAAAATTATATAGATGTGAATGTTTGTATTGATATGGTATGTGGAGATACAAAGAAGGACATCAACGAATAAATTTACAATTTAATATTTTAGCAAAGACGGTAGACATTATAACTATCGTCTTTTTTCATTTTGAGAAAGGAAGATAACAATGGCAGAGAAAAGATATTATTGGCTGAAATTAAAGGAAGATTTCTTTAATGATATTCGCATGAAAAGACTTAGAAAAATATCAGCAGGAAGTACATATACGAAATGAATATATTGGTCAAATCACAAATGCTACTCTTTTAATTCTTGATGATTTCGGGATAGAAAGAAATGCCGAATATGTTTTAGAACAAATTTATAATATAATCAATGCAAGATACTTAAAATCAAAGCCAACAATCATAACTACTAATCTTAATTTTAAGGATATAGAAAAAGAACAAGAAGATATAATGTTAGGTAGAATTTATTCAAGAATAATCGAAATGTGTTTACCTCTTAGAATTGTAGGAGAAGATAGAAGAAAAGTATTATCGAAAGAAAAGATGAAGAAAGCACAATTATTAATTGAAGAGTAAGCGTGACTAAATAATTTAAAAATCTAATCGTTTTGTTTATGGGACATTAAGAAATATTTTGTTAAGGTGTGGTCTTAGGGCTGCACCTGTTTTTTAAACAATGGATATATATAGAATGATATGTTATAATTATGAAGAAAAAATCCATAATAATGGAGTATAGGAGGAATATGATGAAGTTTAGCTATAATGGTTTGTGGAAAACTTTAATAGATAAAAATATGAAAAAGAAAGATTTAATCGAACAAATTGGTATATCTCCTACAACAATTTCTAAAATGACTAAGGGAGAAGCGGTATCTTTATCCATTTTAAGTAAAATATGTGAACTTCTTGGCGCAGATATTGGAGATTTAATCAGTATAGATAAAGAAACAATGAAAGGGGGAGAATGATAGTGGCTAATTTATCACAATTAAAACGACAAAGAATGCTTGAATTCATTGATAAAATAAGAGAAGAACACAAAGATGATGACGATATGTTAATTGCACTTGGTGAAATTGAAAATGAATTAAATTCTAAGAAATATGGTTTGGTTTGGGAACAACACGAAGAAGCAGTCGATGTAATGATGAAGGATAACATTCCTGTATTTACAGAATGCAAGGATAAAGAAATTATTGCAGATGATAGTGGTAAATTTAATTTCTTATTGGAAGGAGATAATTTACATAGTTTAAAACTGTTAGAGAAAACTCATAAAGGGAAAATCGATTTTATTTATATTGATCCTCCATATAATACAGGAGGAACAGAATTCAGATACGATGACACTATTATTGTTAAAGAAGATGGATTTAAGCATTCAAAATGGCTTTCTTTTATGAGTGATAGACTAAATATTGCTCGCAATCTTCTTGCAAGTGAGGGGCTTATTTTCATAAGTATTGATGATAATGAAATAGCGCCATTGATTATGCTATGCGATTCTATATTCGGAGAGCAAAATCGTGTAGAAACTGTAATTTGGAAAAATAAATATGGTGCAGGTGCCAAAACAGTTGGATTTATTAGTGTGCATGAATATATTTTATGCTATAGTAAATCTCTGATTTCAGATTTGACATCAGAACTGGATTTAGAAGGGCAGGCAGCTTATAAAAAGAAGGACGAAAAATACGATACTAGAGGCGGATATTTAACTCAACCTTTGATGACATCAAGTCTGGGTGATCGACCAAATTTAATGTATAACATTGAATATGAAGGTGATTTAATTATTCCAAGAAAACAGTGGGTTTGGAGTCGTGAACGACTTGAAAAAGCGATTGCTAATAACGAGGTTGAATTTAATAAACAAAAGGATGGCACCTATTCTGTAAGAGCTAAGAAATATCTTTTTGATGAGAATGGAGATATAAGACGAGGAAAACCACTATCAATAATGAATGGACCTTTTACACAAGATGGAACAAAGGAAATTAGAAAAATTTTTGGTACTGAAAATGCGTTCAAATTTGCAAAACCAAGTGAACTTATTAGACATTTCATATCATTTGCAGTTAATGGAAATTTAAAAAAAGATGCTATTATATTGGACTTCTTTGCAGGTTCTGGTACTACAGGACACGCTGTTCTAGAACAAAATCTTAAAGATGGTGGAAATCGTAAATTTATTCTTTGTACAAATAATGAAAATAATATTTGTGAAGAGATTACCTTTGAGCGTATAAAGCGAGTAATCAGTGGATATGGCGATGTAGAAGGTATACCAGCAAATCTTAAATACTATCGTACTGACTTTGTATCAAAAGACACAGAAATGTTATCTGATGAGCTTTTAAAACATATTAAAGAAATGATTCAGCTTGAACATGGAATTCAAATTGATGGTAGCAAGTATTTAATATTACTTACAGATGAAGATGCCGATGAGTTAGAAAAAGAGTGGAATGATTATTCTGAAGTTAAGGCACTATATGTATCACGAAATGTGCTTTTCACCACTAAACAAAATGCTCTTTTTGGAAATATTGAAGTACATATAATTCCAGATGATTATTTTAAATTTGAATTGCAGGAGGCGGGCGAAGCATGGTAAATTCAGGACTATCAATTAAATTGTTTGATTTTCAAGAGCAAGCAGTTATGAAATTAATTGATCTTACATCTAAAGTAGATAGTAAGCAAACAATTGTCATGAAAGCACCTACTGGCTCTGGTAAAACCATTATGCTTATTGATTATATTGATACATATTTAACTAATATTAATGATAATACAGCATTTATATGGTTATGCCCAGGCAAAGGCAATCTTGAGGAGCAAAGTAGAGAAAAGATGATGCAATTTGCTCCGGGGAGAGTAACGCAAAATTTATTTGATGCATTATTGAATGGATTTACTCCGGGTAGCACAACATTCATAAATTGGGAACTTGTAACTAAACGAGGAAATACAGCTATTCGAGATAGTGAAAGAAAGAATTTATTTGATCGTATTGCGGATGCTCATCGATTAGATATGGACTTCATCATAATTATTGATGAGGAACATTCAAATAATACTGCTAAAGCAAAAACTATTATTGATGCATTTGCTTCAAAACATATTGTTCGTGTAAGTGCAACTGCAATAGAAAATAAGCGTTATGAATTTTTTGAAATTGATGAGGTTGATGTTATAGGTGTGGGTCTTATTACAAAAGCACTTTATGTCAATGAGGGCATAGAAGATAATATTGAAATAACTGATGATTACGATTATCTTCTTGAACTTGCAGATAAAAAACGCAAAGCTATTTCAGATAGATATAAGGAAATTGATAAAAACATTCGACCTCTAGTATTAATCCAATCTCCTAATGGACAACCTGAAACGATTGTTGCGGTTGAACAAAAATTAGAATCAATGGGTTATTCTTATGATAATGGCATGGTTAGTAAATGGATGAGTGAAGATAAAAGAGACTTGCCAGATAATCTGACAGAAAATGATGGAATACCTGTTTTTCTTCTAATGAAACAAGCCATTAGTACTGGGTGGGATTGCCCTCGTGCTAAAATACTTGTAAAACTTCGTGAAGGCATGAGCGAAAGTTTTGAAATACAAACTATTGGGCGTATTCGCCGTATGCCAGAAGCTAAACATTATGAAGATGATTTACTAGATTTTTGTTATGTTTATACTTTTGATGAAAAATATAAAGCAGGGCTTTTATCTGAAATGGATAAGGCTTATGAAACTCGTAGATTATTCTTAAAGGATAAGTGTAAAACTTTTACTCTAGAAAAAGAAATGAGAGATTTAGATTTCAATGGTTTAGGAGAGAGGGAAGTTCTAAATAAAATATATGATTCATTAGTTGATAAATATAAATTAAATACCAATACTTCAGATAACAAATTGCGTTTAAAAGCAGAAGGATATACATTTGGTGATGAAATTATAGGTCATGCTTTACATGGAGAGTTTGTGCGTACTTCTATGATAATGGAAAGTACAAGTTATTATACTACTCGTAAACGAGTTAATACGCATAAACATGGTATAGAATTACTCCATTCTGTAGATGCGATTAAAAGCACTATTGGTATGACAACAGCTAAAGTTAAAACTATATTAGAGCGTCTTTTCCGTAAGGGAGGATCTAAATATAAAAAGCTATTGTCACTAGAAACAAAGGAATTCTATGCATTCGTCATTAATAATGAACATTTATTAAAAGAAGAATTTCGTGAAGTAACTGCTACTATGAATCAGCAGATTAATTTGGTTCTAAGTCCTAAAAAATCTATTTTCCGTATACCTGAACAAGATTTTTATAAATATGATCCGGGAGTAAAGAATGAAACTGATTATTTAAATAATGCATATCATGAATATACTTCTGGATATGCAACAAGTGTTGTGAGAAGCACTTCGGAAATGCTCTTTGAACAATATTGTGAAACGCGAGATGATATTGAGTGGGTTTATAAAAACGGAGATACCGGACAACAATATTTCTCTATTGTATATTTGGATGGACTTCAAAACCAGTGGCTATTTTATGCCGATTATATTGTTATGAAAAAAGATGGTAGCGTTTGGATTATAGAAACTAAAGGTGGAGAAGCTAGAGGTAAAGATAAAAATATAGATAAACAGATTGAAAATAAATTTAATGCATTCAAATATTATGCAAAAGAACATTCTTTATATTGGGGATTTGTTCGTGATAAAGATAATAAACTTTACATAAATAACACTGAGTTTACTCGTGATATATCTGATGAGCATTGGATAGCATTGGAAGAAGGGTTTTAATTAGTTCATCTTTATTTGTGCTTTAAAACTTCAACAGAAGTAAAATGCTGATAATAATGTGAATATGAAAAGAAAACACGGCATGGGTTAACTCTTGCCGTGAATTTTTATAATGTTCATCTGGTATCGCCATTTGAATCAAAGAATTCAACTTCATAATAAGTGCCATCATATTCTAAAACAATTGAACCTTTGGTTTCAATAGGAAGTTCATTAAATTCTTTGATGAGTTTTACTACATCTAATTCTTTCATAGTATCTTTTCCTCTCGTAAGACTACAGATCATTATGGTTTTTATGTTGCTTCTTTTGAAATGTTATATCATCTCTTTGATGAGGTATCATTTTGAAAATCGTATTTAATAGTGGTTATACTAAATTGAAAAATTATTCAACCCAAAAGGTTGAATTTAAGGAAATGTATGTTATAATCAAAATTGTAAGGAAGGTTTAGGAGGCAAAAAAATGAAAGGAAGATTAGCAAAGTTTTTAAGGAGATTAAGACTTGAGAATGATGAGTACTTAAAGGACATGGCATTAAAAACAGGAGTATCTATTTCTTTTCTGTCTGCTGTAGAAAATGAAACGAAAAAGATGACTGATTCATTAATAGAAAAGATTATCGAGTGTTACCACTTAACAGAAGATCAGGAAGAAGAATTAAGAATAGCTAGTATGGAAGCAAATAAAGAAACAACTATATACTTGGATAAGCTAAATGATGGTCAAACAGAGCTTACATACAGATTTGCTCGAAGAATTAAAAATATTGATGATGATACATTGTCAAAAATTAAGAAATTGTTGGAGGGGAATGAATGATTGATTATATTGTGAAATCTAGAAGCATGAAAGATATAAGAAAAATTGTAAATATAATTAAGAAACATTGTGGCTTTTATGATTGCCTACAATTTCCAATTATGTTTTTCTGGGAACAAATTATTCCAAAAATTTTTCCTGATTATAGGTTTTTATATGTTGAAGACGATGAACTTGAAGGAGTAGAAGCATATACAGATCATAACTCGAAAATAGTTAAAGTAAAGATTAGTGTTTACTTGAAGGCTTTAAACGGCTCTTCTAGGGACTTATTTACTATAGCTCATGAAATTGGACATTTGTTCTTACATGATGGTGAAGCTATGATTTTTGCTCGAACAAGCGAAAGATTCCCTGCATATAAGAGCGCTGAATGGCAAGCAAATTATTTTGCAGCAGAAATGCTTATGGGATCTCATTTAATTATAGATATGTCAATTAATGAAATTTCAAATGCTTGTAATGTGTGTGAAAAATCAGCGAAAATACAGCTTGAACATGCTATATCAGAAAGAGAAAAAGGGCGGGTATAGTGATTGTTACTAATTTAGTTATTGCAGTGACTAAATTGTATATGAATTTAGTAGTTAAGGAGGTGATGTGCTATGAGAATTAAAAAAAGAATTCATCATTTGTTGCAGCAAATAATGAATTCAAACTCGGAAATGTTTCCAAGCAAAATACAATTATATATTAACACTTCCGAGTATGGTAAGTCAAAGTATTTTTATAGAAGAAAGGAAGTGTTATAAGCATGAAAAAAATATTATATGACGATGGATTTAATAGCTATCTAGTAGAAGGTGCTACTTTTATTGGCGAAGCAGGTATTCCAGTTTTGCAGAACATGAATAATCTTCAAGTTCCAAAAGACTTGATACCTTTTACTAAATCAAGAAAAAACTTAGAAAGAAGAAAGTTTGTTCATTTTTATATACATGATGATTATTTTAAGAGCATATTCAATCATCCTGAAAAATATGTCGAATTATTTAAAACATATGATGGAATAATCTCACCAGATCCAACTATGTTTATAGATAATTCCAAATGTCTTTTAGAAACCAGTACATATATGAATCGAGCGCTTGCCTTCTTTTATGCTAAAAAGGGTATTCCTGTGATACCGAATGTTCGATGGACAAATGAAAAAAGTTATGATTTTTGTTCTTTAGGTATTCCTAAAGGATATATAGTATCCATTAGTACACATGGATGTTGCAAAACTAGAAAACAAAAAGAAAATTTAAAAAATGGATTATCAAAGATGTTAGAGGTTTTAGAACCTGCTGATGTTATAGTCCATGGGTGTATGCCAAAATCGATATTTGACGAATTTGAAACTCAAACAAGATTTCATAGATTTCCTAGTGAGTTTGAAATGACACATAAGAAGGAGGCATAGACTATGGGTGTAAGCTATAAAGGTGGTGCACCGAGTTATCATGGTATAAGTGATAATATTTCAAATGCTGCTAATTCATTCAAATATCAAAATGGATATTTTGGAGAACAAGGAACGAGCAATCGAGTAAGAGTCATCTATGATGCTGATCCTATAAGTGTTGGGAAGGAATTTTACGATAAAATTGCGTTCGGTGGTATTGAAAAAAATCTATCTAATGGCAAAGGTAAAATAACATATATGGCAGATGGAAGTATTATTACTTTTAGACCTACTACGAAATCTGATAATTATCCAGGTGTAGATATTAATATTTCCAAAAGTAAAAAATCAGGTGGCATAAAGCAACAAAAAATACACTTTGGAAAGGAAGATGATTAGTTATGAAGAAATATGATTTCAGATTTGACACAACATTAATAAAGTCATTTGTTGGTAAGATTTTGGCAAAATATAAACATGCAGATTTCATATATACAAATTCTGTTACAGGCATTTTAGGATTTGAAATTGATGATAATGTTTTTGCATTAACCAATGAATATGAAGAATTAGATTTTTTCACTTTGGATGATGAAGCAACCATATTTCATATCTCTGAATCAGATTGGAATAAAGTGGAACCTATGATTAATAACGATATCAACGAAATATGTATCAATGAGAAAATTCAGAAAATCGTATTAGTAAATGATCATACAGTTTTAACAGTTGAACAAAATGAAGAATATGATATGTGGGATACGAAAGCTATCATTTTCTATTTCGATAATCATGAAATTTGTTTTGAAAAACAGGACTGTTGGTTTTCTCAAGAAATCGAAATATGCAAAGGACATGATTTATTAGTAAAAATAGGTGATGGCAAAGGTATATTAACTGACTTTGAAAATGATAAAACCAAATTTATTTGTGTTGAAAGATCAATCGTTGAAATAGCATAAGAAAAATGTAATCGTGTCAAATATAGAATTATAAGAATACTCTAGCAATCAGGGTATTCTTTTTTATTAAATAATCATTAAATCTATTCTCCATTATTTTTAGTAGTGGTTCTATCAAGCAATAATGAATGAATTTGCCATATTTCTTTAGATAAATGCTCAATCTGATTTTTCATATCTTTAATATCATTATTGTAGATAATACCCGTAGAATTTACTTGTTTAGCGATTTGATTGACATTATTTGCATATCTTGAAAGTAGTTCTTGTATTTCTCTAAATGGTTGTAAATCAACAATAAAAATATTTGATTCAGATACAACTTTTTTTAAGAAATGATTCATAGATTTACAGTGTGCTAACTTCATTTTCTTTTCAAAAAGTTCTTTTTTTCTTTAGTTAATTTAATTTCAAGCCTTTCATTTCTTGTTCTGTTTGCTATAATAATGTCCTCCTATAAATATGATTTAGGGTCTTAGGGAATATCCCTAACAAGTAAAAAATTGATAAAAAAAGAAGCAGTTCTATAAAGGGCTGCTTCGTCAATTTTTCTGTAAGTGTCCGTACACTTACTGTGATTGCTACAAAAGTATGAAAAGATACTGAAAAAAGAAAAAGAGCTTGTCGATTTGAGATTAAATAATTCTATCAGTATCGATGTATATCAAGAAAAATATAGCGAAATAGAAATTAAGAAAACTAAACTATTAGAAGAAAAAAGGACATTGGAAGTAACATTAACTGATGAAAAAGAGTTAAAGAAAA
Organism: uncultured Eubacterium sp.; assembly: GCA_946555345.1. Taxonomy (GTDB): domain Bacteria; phylum Bacillota; class Clostridia; order Peptostreptococcales; family Anaerovoracaceae; genus Lentihominibacter. The sequence goes on from CAMNSS010000007.1 coordinate 61,069, forward strand.
GACTTGAAGGGTTTAAAAAGCTTTTAGAGTCAAATAAATATCTTGAAGAATTTGATAGAACAGTATTTGAGAGTATTGTAGAAAAAATAATCATCGGTGGAATTAAAGATGATGGAGAAATTGGTCCTGCGATGATTACTATCATTTATAAGACTGGTAATAAAGATATTCAAGATGGTAAAAACTTTAAAGGTAAAAGAAAGAATGCTAAAGAAGTTGATAAAAATGACACTAAAAAATTGTGTCTTCAATCAAGCGACGATGTCAATAAATTGTGTTCTTATTCAACAGATGACATAGGGAATCTTTTGGGGTATGTCAACAGCCTGCCGCTGAAACAGAATCGGCGAAACTGGCTTTGTCCTCCGTTCCGTTTCCTTCTTTTGGACGTTCTTCTTCTAGCGGGTTCGTAGTTTCTGGCAACTCACTCGCCGCCCAGCTAGCGCTTGTTTCTCGCTTTGCCTGTTTTAGCGGTTTGGCAGCTCGCATCTTCAGCTTGCATCTTCTGCCCGCCCTGGCAGTTCGCCTGCCGCTTTCTTTTCTGGCAGGTTGGTCAGCAGTACAGCCGTTACCACCAAGAGACCGCCGATTACCATGCCTATGGTAATCACGTCCCCTACCAGAAAATACCCGAATAAGCAGGCGCAGACCGGTTCGAACGTATTGATGATGGAAGCGTTGCTGGGACCGATGAGCCTGACGCCGAGACAGAACAGCAGGATCGCAGCAAACGCACAGACCGCAGCCAGCAGGAGCATATAACCTAGCTGCGCAGCATTTTCCGTGAAGAGGGGATTGCCGCTGATCAGGCATCTGAAAAAATTGATGACCGCAGATGTAACCAGCACATACCCTGCCGTGACGATGGAATTGACCTGATCGAGCGCCTTGGCAGACAGACCGATTGTGTACACTGTGTAACACACCGCACAGAGCAGCGCGAAAATGACGCCCAGGATTTTAATTTCCATATCGGGGGACCAGACGATGAGGCAGAGCCCTGCTAGGGAAATGATGACCGCCAGGATTTTTACCGCCCGTACTTTTTCCCTGCCGCGCAGCATTTCCACGGTGATGACCATAGCAGGGAAGGTAAAGGATATGATCGTAGCCAGTGAACCGCTTATGTACTCAAACGAGAGGTAGAGCGTGGTGGCGATCCCAGCGTAAGCGGCCACGACAGCTAGCATTGGCTTTACTGCCTGCTTTTCAAGTCGGAATGGTATTTTTTTTATGAAAATATAAGCCCACATCAAAATTGCCGCATAAAAAAACTTGTTAAACAGCAGCGTTTCGGAAACGACGCTTGTTTCAAACGCCATGAACGAAAGGGATGGGACAAGCCCGTAGCAGATCGTCGTACCGACGATGCAGAGACTGCCAGCCAGTTTGGTATTTTTCATGATTCCTCCTGCAAAATGTTTTCGGGTGCTGATTCCGGAATTTTGGGTTTTCATCAAAGCTATGGTTTCATTTCCGCAGCTTGCCGCGGGGTGGTGCATTCCGAATCCGTGTCATGTATTGTAACATGAAATGGCGGGTGGGTCACGCAAATCACTGTAAAAATGCGGTTGGATTATGCAAATCATCAAATTAGTCGGAATTTTTTCGCAATATTATTATTTGTCATTTGCCTGTTACGGAAAGCTGTAGTATGATAGAGGGCATGGATAAGAATATGATAATAAAGAAGCATCCTCTTGTAGGGGACATTGCAAATTGCAAGGAAGTGTTTTGGGAAAATCCCGCCGCAGTGCAGCGAAAAACGGGCGTTGATGTGAGGAGCAGCGTGCCGGGGCAGATCGATATCGACGATGCGGATGCGCGGCTTTTGCGGTTTGCTCCGTTTATTGCAAAGCAGTTTCCGGATGCAAAGGACGGCGTGATCGAGTCGGAGTTCCGGGAAATCAGCCGCATGAAAGCGGCGCTTGCGATAGGCGGAGCATTTTTGCAAAATGCTGGCGAAACGGCGCCGCAGGACGGTGCGGGAGCAGAACAAACTGAATCGCAAGGACAAGCGCCGCAGGACGGTGCGATGCGGGTTATTGGAAAACCTGCAAAGGGTAGTATGCCAAACCAGGCGGCGGGGATCGGCGTGCTGAAAAAAGCGGCGCAGGAGTCGCGGGGGGCTATGCCGTCTGCGGCCTCAGCTCCGGCGCCTGCGGCAGCAATGCAAAACGGCGAGCAGAATCAGGCCGCAGCGCCTGTAGCCGCCTGCTGGCCAAATCAAAGCGTAACGCCTGTCAATGTACGGGGCAGGCTGTTCTTAAAATGCGACAGCCACCTTCCCGTTTCAGGCTCGATCAAAGCGAGGGGCGGCATATACGAGGTCTTAAAACTGGCAGAAAAAATCGCAATGGAAAAAGGCGGGCTGAAAGCAACCGATGATTATTCCGTGCTGGCGGAGGAAAAATACCGCCGCATTTTTTCAGAATATAAAGTTTCGGTCGGCTCGACGGGAAACCTCGGTTTGAGCATTGGCATTATAAGTGCGGCGATCGGATTCCAGGTCACCGTCCATATGTCGGCCGACGCCCGGAAGTGGAAAAAAGATATGCTGCGCTCCAAAGGCGTGACGGTGGTGGAATATCCCGATGATTACGAGGCGGCTGTAGCGCAAGGGCGCAAGGAAGCGCAGGCAGACCCAGCTTGTCATTTTATAGATGATGAAAACTCGCCAGACTTGTTTGAAGGCTATTCAGTCGCAGGAAAACGGCTCAAGAAGCAGCTTGATGAGAAAGGCATTGTAATTGATGAAGAACACAGGTTATATGTTTATTTGCCGTGTGGCGTCGGCGGCGCGCCGGGCGGCGTCGCTTGGGGACTGAAACAATACTTTGGCGATGACGTTTACTGCTTCTTTGCCGAACCGGTCCATGCGCCATGCATGATGCTGGGGCTTGTGACTGGCCTGAAAAACCAGATTGCCATAGGCGATATCGGGATAGACGGGAAGACCGAAGCGGATGGGCTGGCGGTGGGCAGGCCTTCCGCACTCGTTTCCGATATTATGCAAAAGCAGTTAACCGGTTGTTTTACAGTGGTGGATGAAAAGCTCTATACTTATCTTGCGATGCTAAAGGATTCCGAAGGTATTTTTATCGAGCCTTCCGCCTGTGCGGCGTTTGAAGGGCTTCGGCATATCAATGGCGGCGCGGGTGTTAGCGGCAATGCAGGACGGTATTTTCCAGCGCCTGATGAAAAATCCATCCATATTGTATGGGCGACAGGAGGAAGTATGGTGCCGGAGGATGAAAAGGTTTCGTATTATGACAGAGGCCGCAGTGCAGGCCAGATGCGCTAGATAGATTAGCATGAAAAGGGAAGGGGCGAAAGCAGGAAGAAAAGCAAAGCGGCTGGAGGGGCGCGGGCGGGCATTGAGCGAAGAGCGTTCCGCCGCATATGCGGAGGCCGTCTTCTGTACCGTCCGCATGGAGTATTTATTTTATATGCGTCTATATGCGCCGCTTAGCCCAGCTGCGCATATAGCCCGCTTGCGCCGCTGCGTGACTTTTCCATTTAAGCCGTTTCAGCGAATTTTCGGTGCACTGATGCAATAAAAGCAGGTTTACCGGGCGATTCAAGTGAATCGGAAATAAGGCAAGCCGGCCGCCCCTGTTTGGAAGGGAAAAGTACAGATAGGCGGAGCAGCGCAAAGATATGCCTATGCAGGCCACCCTGAAAACAGATGAAAGGAAACAGCAAATGAGTGATATTTTGATGACAGGGCAGCAGCGTTTGGAAGCCCATGTGGATAAGACGCTGGCAGAAAACAATATCAAACAGCGCGATACCATAAACGGAATGATGAAATCCCACAAGGTGGATTGCTCTTATGCGGATAAGACCATAACCTTTGGCTTTCCCGTGCAGCCGTGGCAGGTTAACCGGGCGGGCAACCTGCACGGCGGCATGATCTGCGTGGCGTTTGATTTGACGCTGGCAGCCTTGGCGCGCTTCTTTGCAAGGGAAGACTTTGCGCCGACCATCAGCCTGGATGTAAAGTACGTGCGCCCGGCAAGCGTAGGGGATACCCTGCTGGTGACGGCCAAGGCGACTGCGGCGGGGGCGCGGATCACGCAGCTTACGTGCGAAGCATATAGCGATGATAGCGGGAAATTGATCGCGACAGGCGCTTCCGTCTATTTGAATGCAGACACAGTGAAAGAACGTGCGCAAAAAACAGCAAATTAATGTATAAAAGTATAATTGTATACAATTTATTAGCGCGATAGCTTTGACTTTTTCGGTGTAAAGTAGTAAGATAGTAATATCGTTTTGTATTTTATTGGTACTTAACTTGAAATGAATATGTCAAAAAGGAGAAAAAACAAATGAAAAAAGTATTATTAACGGCGCTGGCGCTGATCATGTCACTGGCAATTTTGGCAGGCTGCGGCGGCTCATCAGATGACAACGAAGAGGCGAAGTCATATGTCATCGCTACCGATACAACGTTCGCGCCATTTGAATTTACCAACGAGGACAATGAATTTGTGGGAATCGACGTTGATATCTTGGCTGCGGTTGCAGAAGACCAAGGCTTTGAATATGAACTCCAGTCATTGGGATTTGACGCCGCTTTGGCAGCAGTTGAATCAGGACAAGCAGACGGCATGATCGCCGGCATGAGCATTACGGATGAACGAAAAGAAACGTATGACTTTTCAGAAGCATATTTTGACTCCACTGTATGTGCGGCTGTTAAGGCAGATAGCACAGCGGCATCCTTGGATGACATCAAGGGCAATAAAGTAGCCGTTAAGAATGGGACGCAGAGCGCAAGCTGGGCAGAATCCATCGCAGAAGAATATGAGCTGGAACTCGTTTATTTCGATGATTCCGCTATGATGTACCAGAATGTTCTTTCCGGACAGGCTGTGGCCTGCTTCGAGGATTATCCGGTTATGGCTTACGGCGTGACGCAGGACAATGGCATGAAGCTTCTGGTTGAGGAAAAGGACGATTATGCGACGCCTTACGGATTCGCAGTTCAGAAGGGCAAGAACGCAGACCTTCTCGAAATGTTCAATAAAGGCCTTGCGAACATCAAGGAAAACGGCACTTACGACGAAATCCTGGCGAAGTATACAGAAGCAGAATAAGCAAAAAATAATTAACAGTTAAAGGAAACGATATGAATTTGTTCGGAGTATTAGGCGATGCATATCCGTTACTGCTGCAAGGCTTGGGAATGACGCTCAAGGTAACGGTAATATCATTGGCTTTGGCCGTCGTAGTTGGCATTTTTACCTGCCTGTTTGGCATCTCGAAGATACCGCCGCTGCGCTGGCTTTCAAAATTTTATATTTGGCTGATCAGGGGTACGCCGATGCTGGTGCAGGCAATGTATATTTACCTGGCGGTGCCGCAGCTCGTTCAGCTCATTACAGGTTCGGAGTTTACGATTTCAATTTTTACGGCTAGTATTGCGACGCTGACCCTGAACGCAGGCGCATATATGTCTGAAATTTTCAGGGGCGCGATCGAGGCGGTCAATAAAGGGCAGATGGAGGCGGCGAGGAGCTTGGGGATGTCCTACAGCCAGTCGATGGTAAAAGTCATCCTGCCGCAGGCAGTCCGCATTTGCCTGCCTTCGCTGGTGAACCAGTGCATCATTACCCTGAAAGACTCGACGATCCTGTATGCCATCGGGCTTTCGGAAATCATGTATTTCGGCAAGATCTATGTAGGAAGGACTTTTGAAGTGTTTGCCACATATACATGGATCGCAGTATTCTTCCTTGTGATCATTACAATTCTTTCCGTTGTATCGAGGCGGATCGAAAGGAGGCTCAAGGGACAATGAAGATCAGTTCAGAACCGAAAATCATCACCAAAGATCTCGTGAAGAGCTTTGGCTCGCTGGAAGTGCTGAAGGGAATCAACGTGGAAATCGATAAAGGCGAAGTGATCTGCATCATAGGACCATCGGGTTCAGGGAAATCCACGTTCCTGCGATGCATCAATCAGCTAGAGGAATCCACTTCGGGACAGATTTTCGTCGATGGGGAGGAAATCACGGCGAAGGGCGCCGACATCAACAAGATCAGGCGTCACATCGGCATGGTATTTCAGCAGTTCAACCTGTTTCCGCACATGACGGCAATGGAAAACATAACGCTTGCGCCGCTGACCTTGAAACTCAAGAGCAAGGAAGAAGCGGAGCAGAAGGCCAAGGAATTGATGGAACGGGTTGGGCTATCGGATAAACTCGATTCCAGGCCGTCGGATCTTTCCGGCGGGCAGCAGCAGCGCGTGGCGATTGCCAGGGCGCTTGCGATGGAGCCGGATATCATGCTTTTCGATGAACCGACTTCCGCACTCGACCCTGAAATGGTCGGGGAAGTTCTTGCCGTTATGAAGGAGCTGGCGGCGATGGGCATGACGATGGTGGTCGTTACCCACGAAATGGGATTTGCCCGGGATGTTGCCGACAGGGTGCTTTTCATCGATGAAGGCATCGTCATGGAGGAAGGGACGCCCCAGGAAGTCTTTGGTGCGCCGAAGAATAAGCGGACGCAGGAATTTCTCAATAAGGTGCTTTAAGGCGTATTCAGGCAAAAGGCGGGAAACGCCTGGCGGATGAAATCATTTGGGACAATGGATTTTTCCTCGGCGGACGGGTCATAAAACGAAAAAACGCCCGCAAAAATCACAAAAAACAGAATAACGTTTAAGCCCGCTGGATGTAAACTGGCGGGTATTTTTCTAATGAGGGCGGTTGTGCGCTGGCTTTTTTCTGAATTGGTTTGGCGCCGGGCAAGCCGTTTGTAACATTTTTGTGGCAATTCTGTGGCGTTTTTGCGCAGGAAAGCGGGCGGCGGGGTAGGATCGGGCTGTCACTGGATGCGGAAAAGGCGGAAAAACCAGCTCGAAGAAAAAGGAGGAGAATGAGATGAAAAGCAAAAAGGGGAAGGCGCAGACGGAAATGAGAGACCGGAAAAGGAGGAAAGGACGATGAGAAAAAAACAGGGGAGAAAGCGGATCGTGCTGATCGCAATGGTTTTGATAATCGGAGCATTTGCCAGCGGTTGCAGCGCCGGGAACGGAGCATCTGATTCCACAGGCGGAATGCAGGATGGCGGAGCAAAAGGCGATGATGGCATAGCGGGACAGACGGCCATTTTGCAGGAATTTGAAGCGGAGACTTTGGATGGCGGCGTTTTTACGCAAGAGAATTTAGCGGAAAAGGATGTGACGGTTCTCAATTTCTGGACGACGTGGTGCGGACCGTGCATTGCGGAAATGCCGGACATCGCAGCATTTGAAAAATCACTGCCTGACAATATCGGGCTGGTCACGGTTTGCCTGGACGGCAGTACCGATGCGGAGACGGCGAAACAGATCTTGTCGGAAGCGGGCTATGAAGGCGTTACCTTGCTTACAGGCAACGGCGATTTCAAGAAATGCAGCGATGCGATCCAGTATACGCCGACGACAATCGTGGTGGACAAAGACGGTAATATGACTTGCGAGGCGATTATCGGCGGGCAGGCGGATCTAGAAAAGACGCTTACGGATGCGGTAAACGCCGCATTAAAGTCGATGGGAAAGGCGGAGATGAGCCATGCAGGGAATTAAACGCACGAAAACGCTCTCCTGCATCCGCTGGGGCGTATTGCTCGTTTCGCTCCTGTTTCTTGCGATCGGGATTGCGAAGCAGGAATATCTGGAGGTATTACAAAAGGCGGTAAAGATATGTCTGGAATGCATCGGAATCGGATAGCGAAGAAGCCCCGCAGGAAAAGAATCTCCTTCCAGCGCATGGTTCAGTTGGTTTCTGCTGCTATTTTGAACGGATATGCGGCAGGGTTTGCAAAGGGCAGTATTTTTGCGGGACCGAGCAAAGCGGTATGCGTCCCGGTACTCAACTGTTATTCCTGTCCCGGCGCATTGGGGGCTTGCCCGGTCGGCGCTTTGCAAATGACGCTGGGAACGCGGCGCAGTTTTCCATTTTATGTGCTGGGAACGCTCATGCTGTTTGGGGTTGTGTTTGGGCGGCTTGCCTGCGGGCTGCTGTGTCCCTTCGGTCTGGTGCAGGATTTGATTCATAAAATCCCAACGCCGAAACGGACTGTTCCAAAGAAGCTTGATCGAGCGGCGCGGTTTTTGAAATACGTGATGCTGTTTGGGGTTGTGGTTTTGCTCTCCGTCTTCGTATCTACGAGTGCAGGAATCACGCCGCCTTATTTTTGTAAATACATTTGCCCGGCGGGAACGCTTGGCGGGGGAATCCCACTGATGATTTCCAATCCAGCCCTGCGGGAATTGGCAGGCGCATTGTTTGACTGGAAAGTTTTCGTGCTGGCGGTGATCTTGGCGGCTTGCCTGTTCATTCATCGTCCGTTTTGCCGTTACCTCTGTCCGCTAGGTGCACTTTATGCCCTGTTCAATCGGTTCAGCTTTTACCGGATGAGTTTGGATCATGAAAAATGTACGGGCTGTAAAGAATGCGAGCGTCTTTGCCCGATGGCGGTAGAGGTCACGCGGGAGATCAATAGCCCTGAATGTATCCGTTGCGGGAGATGTAAAGCTTCCTGCCCGGCGCAGGCGATCTCATGCGGGCTTTCAGGAAATGCGTCCGGCAAAATAAAAACACAAAAAATACCATCTGCACCATTGCATAAAAATGAATAATGATGTATAATTATCAATAAGCGGCGGACTGCCGCTTATTGAATGTGTAAGGAGTTAAATGCAGATTATGGTGAAAACGATTGAAAAAATGGAAGGGCTGATTTATCTGGAGGATGGGACTGTGTTTAAGGGCGTTGGCTTCGGCGCACGGCGCACGGCGGTGGGCGAGCTTGTCTTCAACACATCCATGACGGGCTACCAGGAGATTCTCACAGACCCTTCTTATAAAGGGCAGATTATCAATATGACATATCCGCTGATCGGAAATTATGGCATCAGCGATGTAGACAATGAATCGCAGGGCATTCACGCTTTCGGCCTGGTCATCCGCGATTTGTGCGATGCGCCTTCGAACAGTATGTGCGTGAAGACGCTGGACCAGTGGCTGTGCGAGCATCATGTTCCCGGCGTTTTTGGCGTGGATACCAGGCAGATCACGAAGCGTATCAGGAAAAACGGTACGGTTAAGTGCCTGATCAGCACGGAAGGGATCTCCCTGGGCAAAGCCAGGGAGCTGTGCGAGCAAGCCAGCTTGCGGGATGATTGGATGAAGGATGCGGGCGTTTCGGAGAAGCTCGTGTTAGAACCGCTGTCCGGTGCGGCCGATATGGCAAATGGAGCGGCGGCTGTCACGGATACAACTTCCGCAACCGCCCTCACTACATATAACGTGGCGGTGATGGATTTCGGCGTGAAGGAGAGCATCCTCACCTGCCTGCGGCGAAGGGGATGCAGGCTCACGGTCTACCCGTACGGCACATCGGCCGCAGAAATCCTGGCGGGAAAGCCTGACGGCATCTTTTTAACGAACGGGCCGGGAGACCCGGAGGAAGCGGCAGAAGCAATCAAAGCGGTCAAGAACATCATCGCCAAAAGCGATATCCCAATGTTTGGCGTATGCATGGGACACCAGATCCTCGCGCTTGCGCTGGGCGGCAAAACTTATAAACTGAAATACGGTCACCGTGGCGGAAACCACGGGGTATACGATAAAGACACGAAGCGTTCCTATATTACTGCGCAAAATCACGGGTATGCCGTGCAGCACGAGAGCATCATCCTCAAAGGCATGGAAGTGACGCACCTGAACTTAAATGACGGCACGGTGGAAGGCATGGAGCATCGGGACTTGCCGATTTTTTCCACCCAATTTCACCCAGAAGCCTCGCCGGGTGCGAACGACAGCGGTTACTTGTTCGATAAATTTATCAGCTTGATGGAGGAGGAGAACCACAATGCCTAAGAAGACATCGCTTAACAAAATACTGATTATCGGCTCTGGCCCGATCGTGATTGGCCAGGCGGCGGAATTCGACTATGCGGGAACGCAGGCCTGCAAAGCAATCAAAGAAGAAGGAATCGAGACGGTGCTGGTAAACAGCAACCCGGCGACGATCATGACGGATAAAGGGATTGCAGACAGGGTATACATGGAACCTTTGATGGAGGAAGCTCTGGAGCGTATCTTGGAAAAGGAACACCCGGACGGAATGCTTGCCGGATTTGGCGGGCAGACAGGCCTGAACCTTGCGATGGAGATGGAAGAAAAGGGCATTTTGCAAAAGTACGGCACGGCGTTGCTTGGGGTGAATCGGGAGAGCATTAAGAAGGCGGAAGACCGGGAAGCCTTCAAGGCGCTGATGCAGGAAATCAACGAGCCGATTCCGAGCAGCATCATCGCCACCAGCATTGAGGAATGCTATGATTTCGTGGAAAAAGAGGGCTATCCTGTGATCATCAGGCCTGCCTATACGCTGGGCGGCACGGGCGGCGGCATCGCGGAGACGGAGGAGCAGCTTGAGGAGCTGTGCCATAAGGGCATGGAAAGCAGCGCCATCGGGCAGATTTTGCTGGAAAAGTCGGTAGCGGGCTGGAAGGAAATCGAGTTCGAGGTGATGCGGGACAGGAGAAATAACTGCATCATCATTTGCAGCATGGAAAACCTCGATCCCGTCGGCGTGCATACGGGCGACAGCATTGTCGTCGCGCCGGTTCAGACGCTGCGCGACGAGGAATTTCAGATGCTTCGGGATGCGTCGATCAAGATCATCAGAAGCCTTCAAATCGAAGGCGGGTGCAATATCCAGTTTGCGCTCAATCCCGATAACGGCGAATACATCGTCATCGAGGTAAACCCAAGGGTAAGCCGTTCCTCGGCCTTGGCATCTAAAGCGGCGGGCTACCCGATCGCCAAGATTGCGGCCAAGATCGCCCTCGGATATACGCTAGATGAGCTTTACAATTATGTGACGCAGACGACGAGCGCATGCTTTGAGCCGACCATCGACTATATCGTGGTCAAGTTCCCGAAGTGGCCGTTTGACAAATTCAGGACCGCTTCGAGGAAGCTGGGGACGCAGATGAAGGCGACCGGGGAAGTGATGTCCATCGACCGTACTTTTGAAAGCGCACTGCTCAAGGCGCTCACGTCCATTGAAATCAAGTGCGACGGGCTTCATACCGAATTCGTTTCGGGGCTTGACGATGCGCGTCTGATGCAAAAACTGGCGGACTGCGACGACGAGCGGATCTTTTGCATTGCAGAGGCGATGCGGAGGGAACTTGCGGACGTCGAAGAACTCTACGGCCTGACGAAGATCGACCGCTGGTTTCTTTACAAAATCCGTGGCATCATAGACTTGGAAAACACGTTAAAAAACGAAAAGCTGACCAAAGACTTGGTGTATGAGGCGGAGTCGAGGGGCTTTACCGATACCGACATTATCGCGCTTTCGGGCGTGTCGCGTGACGTTTTGCAGGATATCCGTGTCTACAACGACATCTATCCTGTGTACAAGATGGTAGATACCTGCGGCGGGGAATTCGACGCATTGACGCCGTACTATTATTCCTGCTACGATGAGGAAGACGAAAGCATCAGAAGCCCGGAGGAGAAGATTCTCGTCATCGGCTCTGGCCCGATCAGGATTGGGCAGGGGATCGAGTTCGATTACTGCTGTGTGCAGGGCGTTTGGGCGATTAAGGAGCTGGGCTATGAGGCCATCATCATGAACAACAACCCGGAAACCGTCAGCACCGACTTCGATACCTCCGACAAGCTGTATTTTGAATCTTTGCATATCGACAATGTGATGAACGTGATTAAGAGGGAGCGTCCTTACGGCGTGATCCTGCAATTCGGCGGGCAGACCTCCCTGAACCTGGCGGAAAAGCTCAACAGCAGGAGCATCAAGATCCTGGGGACTTCCTTTGAAGATATCGACCTGGCGGAGGACCGGGAAAAGTTCTGTGCGCTTTTGGATGAGCTGGGGATTGCCGTTCCAGAGGGCGTTGCGGTCACAGACGAGGCGGAGGCGTTCGAGGCGGTAGAGCGGCTCGGGTATCCGCTGGTGGTGCGTCCGTCGTATGTCATCGGCGGCCGTGCGATGCAGGTGGTCTATAACGATGTGGAGCTGAAGCGTTATCTGAAGGAATCGGTGTCCTTGTCCACGGAGCATCCTGTCCTCATCGACCAGTATATCCAGGGCAAGGAAATCGAGGTGGATGCGATTGCCGACGGGGAGGATATCCTGATTCCGGGCATCATGGAGCATGTGGAGCGGGCAGGCGTCCATTCCGGGGACAGCATTTCCGTTTATCCGAATTATTCGCTCTCGGCGGAGGTGGAAAACACGCTTCTCGATTATACGAAGCGGATTGCAAAGGCGCTGAACGTCGTGGGGCTTGTCAACATCCAGTATGCGTACGATGGCGAGAAGATCTATGTCATCGAGGCCAATCCGAGGGCTTCCCGTACCGTGCCGATTCTCAGCAAGGTCACGAGAGTGCCGATGGTGAAGCTGGCCGTTGCCGCGATGCTGGGACATAAGCTGGCGGACAGCCAGTACGGCACAGGGCTTTACCGGAAGACGAAGGAATTTGCGGTCAAGGTTCCGGTCTTTTCCAGCGCAAAGCTGACCGATATGGATATTGCGCTCGGCCCTGAAATGAAGTCAACGGGAGAGGTGCTTGGCATCGATGAAGATCTGGATAAGGCGCTGTATAAGGGATTTTTAGGCGCGGGGATGGATATTCCGACGGGCGGCAATATCTTCGTCACGCTGAGAGAGCCGGACCAGAACCAGTATACGGCGGATATCCTGGCGGATTATTGCCAAAATGGGTTCAAGCTCTATGCGACGGAGGACACGATCGGTTTTATCAAGGCGCACGGCATCGACGCTGCGCCGATGGATTACGATACGGCGCAGGAGTGGATCATGAACCTGGATGATGACGGCGAGCAGCGGATCGACCTTGTGATCAATGTGCCGACCGTGGCGAACCGGAAGGAAAACGACAGCTTCCCGGTAAGGCGGAAGGCGATCGAATGGGGCGTTTCCGTCATGACCTGTATGGATACGGCGCGGGTGTTCCTGAAAGCGATCAAGCTGAAGCAACAGGGGGCAGCGCTTTCGTATCAGAGTTTGAAATAGCGATTTGGGGCAGGGCGGCGGGTCGGGGTCGCCCGCGCGTGGACGATTGCTCGGCGGGCGGCATGAGCCGCCTGCCCGCAGGCTGATTTGGATGCATGGCTTGACGGGTGACTTTGCGGGCGGGCTACGACTTGTTGCCGCCCTGGCAGGCGAGAGGCCGCCTGCGCCTTTTGGAATTAACAGCAATCTGGAATCGAAGGAAGCGAGGCGGGGCGGGTGGCGGGGCAGGCCAACGGTCGATTGATGGGATGCAGCCGCATCGGCTGGCAGCCTGCAATCAATGGAATCGAAAGAAGTGAGGCGGGGCGGAACGGCTGGGCAGGGCCGCCCGCGCATGGACGATTGCTCGGCGGGCGGCCGATGGAAATGGAGCTGGCGGGCGGAAACGGAGTAAAACGTGCGGCTCGGCAGACAGCAAGAGCCGCCTGCTTGTAGGCTGATTTGGATGCATGGTCTTGCGGGCGGGGTGCGGCTTGTTGCCGCCCTGGCAGAAGAGGTCGTCTACGGCTTGCAAGTAGTGGCCGCCAGTTCGTTACCGCCTTGACACAGATACGCCCGCCTGCGCTTTGCATTTGCTTTGATGGTTTGCGGGTGGTGGCTAGCTTTTGCCGCCCTGGCAGACGAGAGACCGCCTGCGCCTTGCATTTACCCAGGACAGGGACGGCGGGCGGGAAGCGCCGCTTGCAGATTTGGAAGTGCGGCTTCACGCCCTGGCAGGCAGTCCGTACCACCCGCATTCAAAAAGAATGCGGCCGCCCATGCGCATCAGCAGGTTTTGTGCGAGAGACCATCTGTTTGCCCCTTTTGCAAAACAAAACACGCAGATAATTCACTGGACTAAGATGTAACAATATGGTATGATACAAAGGTAATAATTGTTGAAAGGGCGAAAAAATGATACTATTGGTTTTAGCATTGATATTCGGAGCGGCTGTGGCGATCTTCCTGATTGCCAGCATGATCTGGGCGAAGCGCAGGGGGAAAAGCAGCAAGCTGTTATTGGTTTTGAAGTTGATTGTTCTTCTTGAGACGGTCGCTTTTCTGATATTGTTCGTGGTGGTATTGCTTAAAACCATGGCGATGTGATGCTTATGTCATGAAAAGCACGGCGTGATCCTGTAGTATGGATTGCGCCGTTTTTTGTTATGCAGGAAATATCGTTTTCGTAAGAAACGGGGAACGGGTAATGGGCAAAGAGGCGGGAGAAAGAAAAGGCAGATGCCTGTCCCGGCCGTTCCCGCAACAAAAAGGAGACGCTTTCTTGCGAGGCGTCTCCTGGGCGGCAACGATGTTGTTGGAACTGCTTGCCGTTGATTTTTGTTTAGTCGCTTTCGGTAACTTGTGGTTCCAGTTTTGCAGGCTTGTATTGCAATTTCTTTGAAGTAGCGAAGAACCTTATGATGGCGCATACAAGCAGCACGCCTGCCATGACGAGCCAAGGGATCTGGTAGCTGCCAAACTTGACGAGCATCGTGCTCACGCCGACAGCGCCCATTGCGCCGCCTATACTGATGAACATATTGAGCCAGCTCAAAAGCTTGTTCATGGACTTTTCCCCGAAGAGGAAGCTCATAATGACAGGGGAAATGATGTTGATGGAAGCGACGCCGAATAAGTAGAAGAAGCAGAATATAGGAACGCCCAAGGCAGGGTTTGTGGTAATCATGGACAGCCCTGCGCAGGAGAGGACAAAGCAGAGTGCAGAACCAAATGCAGCGACTCGTAGTGGTGCTTTATCCATGATGACGCCGATAATCGGACCTGTAAATAGCATGATGGTTGACACTATGGATACGATTCCCGTTGCTTTTTCGGGCGTGTAGCCACCGTAGACCATAGTCGGGATCTGGTGTTGCAAGATGGAGCTGGAAGCGATAACCGCCAGCGTAGCGGAGAGGAAGACCAGCCATGTGATCGGTCTTTTGATCGCATCCTTGAAGTCGATGCCAGAAGTCAGTGAATTTTTCATTTGCATTGCCGCCAGTTCTTCTTCGGTCAAATCGCCCATTCGCTTCACGCCTTTGTCTTCCGGGGACCACTTGATGAAGAACACGCAGATAATGGCGACGACGATGCCTGCACCCAGCAAATAGTAGCCTGCCCGCCAGCCGGATGTTGTTACCACTTTTTGCAGGATGTTCAGCTCCCCGACATAGACGAGCGTCATGCCGGTCAGGAAGATGCTCATCGCCCTGCCCTTTGCTTTCGTGCCAAACCAGTTGGATACCAAAAGCTGGCACGGCGTCATCGTCATAGCCGTAAAGCAGAAGCCCTGCGGAATCGAGAAGATGTAAAACATCGTGATGTTATTTGCCATGGCGAAGCCGATGAAGGAAACGACGCCGCAGATCCCGGCAATCAGCATGATTTTTTTAATGTTCTGCTTGGTGAAGAACCGCTGAACGAGAAGCAACGTGATGATGCCGGTAATGGACATGATCGTCAGGTAGAGTGAGAATGCCGGCGGCTCGAAGGCCATTTCGGTAATGACCGGCAGCATCATAACGCCGGTGGTGGATACGATGCCGTTGTAGACAAGGCCTGTTATAATGGCCGCCAATACGGCGATGACCCAGCCGTAATAAAGCTTGCCGTTTTCATCTTTTAATGAGAATGCTTTCATAAATTAAAATCTCCTTCTGAATTGGGAATGTTGGTTAATATAGCTGATTATGCGTAATGACGCCGTCTATCATGGTCAGTTTTACTTGCGTCTTTAAGATGCCGCTGTGCGGGATATCGAAGAGATTTTGGTCTAATACGATGATGTCCGCTAGTTTTCCGCTTTGGAGCGTTCCCAGCCTGTCGTCCATGCCGACGCAGTAAGCGCCGCCTGCGGTGTGTGCTGTCAGAGCCTGCGCCATGGTGATCTGCTGGGTCGGGTTTTCTTCGATTTGGGTTCCATCTTTGTCGCATCGGGTTACAGAAACGTATATATTTACCATTGGGTCAAATTCCGCTACGGGATAATCGCTGCTGAAGGCTACGTTGATTCCGCTTTCGATCATGCTTTTCAGCGCAAATTCGTATTGGGCTCGTTCCGGTCCCAGAATGGAGTGCAGGATGTATCCTTCACATGTCAGATGGAGCGGCTGTATGGTCGCAGTTACATCATTATCGATGAACCGTTGGTTGTTTTTCGGATTCAGTGTTTCCACATGTTCGATGGAATTTCTCAGATCTGAAAACCCGTTTTTCTTTTTTGAATTTTCATATGCGTCGAGCGCCCATATGACAGCGCCTTCCCCGCAGCAGTGGAGTTTTACGGCAAAGCCTGCGCGGTTGGCTGCTTCAACTTGTTTCATGTAATGTGCGTGGCTGTAAAAGGATTCCCCGATTTTGTCCGGCTCATCCAGATAGGGTTCTGTCAAAAGGGCGGTGTGGCTGCCGTGAACGCCATCTATGAAACCTTTTAGTCCGGCGATGCGGAGCTTGTCAGATGTGAAGGTTTTCCGATATTCTTCCGCAATGGAGAAATCATCTGTAGTCCCCATGGATGGGTACAGGTTCAGCCTGATCGGAAAGCGCCCCTCATCTTCCAAAGCGGCAACTGCTTTGACATCTTCCGGAATCGCAATCGGTTCCGGGAGTATGGTTACATCTGTCGTAGAAGTAATCCCAACCCGCATCAGGGCGTCCGTGAAATCCAGGATCATTTCTTCCCGTTGGTCTTCTGGGAGTTTCTGGGCGTTGACAGCGCATATGGCGCAGGCATCCAGTTCATGCATAAGCCCGGTTGTTTCACCGTTTTCATCTGTAACGATTTCACCATAAAGAAGTTTTTTGCCAGGGTCGATTTGGCATTCTTCCATCGCTTTGCTGTTAAGCCAGAAAGAGTGTCCGTCTGCGCACATCAGGTATACGGGCCTGTCAGGCTCTATCGCATCCAGCATTTGTTTTGTCGGGGGTGCAGGATCTTCCCATAAAGGAATATACCAGCCGATCCCTGTGATGGTTTTGTAATCAGGGTGCGCCTGGGCAAAGGCGGCGATGGTTTCGACGCATTCTGCGGCCGATTTGCATGGAAATAAATCCCTGCACATGAATTTGCTGTTCTGGAAGATTCCGTCGAAGAAATGCATATGGGCGTCTATCATTCCAGGCATGATGAGACCGTCTCCGCAATCGATGATTTTCGTGTGGCTGTCTGTAAAACTTTTGCACGCTTCATCGGAATCGCTGCTTTCCTGGACTGCGAGAATCCGGTTTTCCTTTACGGCTACGAAACCTGCAAAGGGGGCGGAAGAGGCCGCATCGAATATCGCGTTTCCTTTCAGGATATAATCGGCAGTTGTCATAGTGTAATCCTCCTTGTGTTATAATCTTTATTCCGGGCATCGGTTCGGTGCTTGGCCGGATGTTTTTTTTATAATAAAAAAAAGCGCTTCATTATGAAACACCTTTTATGATTATTTCGATTATGCTGTTTTCCCTTTTTGGTAAGCGAATATAATTCTTTTGCAGTAGTTTTGATGCGGCTGTAATTCTTTGCGGTTATTCTGCGTTTATTATTTTTAATAATTCCACGCGGCTGTTGATTTCTAACTTTCTGAAAATATTGCTAATATGCTTTTTTAATGTGTTGTTGGAGATAAAGAGATGGTCGCAGATTTCGCAGTCGGTGAAGCCCTTGATCCACAGGGAAATAACATCGCATTCCCTGTTGGTCAGGGCGTATTGATCACTTATCTTTTGAATTGGCGGCGTATGCGGCTTGCCGGCATTTTCCCGTTCTGCGTTTTGCTTCTCCTGAAAACACTTTTCCCGCCACAGGCGCGTCTGGAGGTGCTGGCGCAGGATATTGGTAATTTCCATTTCTATTTCAGTGAAATCATTTTTGTCGCTGCTTCGAAAAAGGTTGACCGATCCCAGCCAGCTTTTGTTGACGGAAAGGGGCATCAGGAGGGAATATTTGATGTTTTTCGGCTTCCACACCAGGCGATAATATTTCGTGTTTTCAATGTTTGCCGTGAACGTGCAGTCACTGGAGCGGAAAGTCGTATTGGCGTCCAGAAAGACTCCCAGAAAAGGGGTATAAGGATCTGTGCCGGAATATTTATCGATATAATCCGTCAAGTCTTTTTGCGATAGGTTAATGCCGAGAGGCGAGCCGTAAGGGTTTTCATTTTCCTGTATATAGAAGGAAGCGTGGTCGAACTCCAGCAAAACACTGAGTACAGATAAAAAATGCTTTCTCATTTCAGTCACATCGTCCGTTAAATGGATCATCAATGCAATTTCATTGATCAGGGTCCATTGCTTTTCCGTGAGCTTCATCAGTCTCTCCTTTTTTATGGATTTTAGGCGCATCATATCATATTTTTGCAAAAAGCTGCCTGGCTTTTGTATCATCGGCGTTTGCCTGCTTGCATGATTGCCATCCGTCCGTCCGGCTGTGCTAAAACCTGTCGCTGTAGTTTAACAGATTGCGGATGTAGCCTGCCTGCGTTTTCCTGCGGCCGCCCATGATGGTGGAGTAATAGACGATGGATGCGTCGAGACTCTCTTCCGTGGTGCGCACGATGGCATAAGAACCGTCGCTGCCATCCCTTGGATGTGTCAGGCTGCCGGGATTGATGAAATGTACCCCGTTTGCTTCCTTGATGAGCGCCTGGTGGGTATGTCCGAACAAGACGGTCTTGCATTCGTTTTCCATCGCCTTGTACATCAGGTTCGATAATTGGAGCTTGACGTTTTCCATGTGGCCGTGCGTGAGCAGGAGGTTGCCGTATTCCGTTTCGATGATCTGAAAGTCGTTGCTCGAAAAGCTCCCGTCGCAGTTTCCCTTGACGGCGGCCACGGGAACATGAAATTCCTGGGAGAGCGCTTGCGCATCCCGCAGGTAATCGCCCGTGTGGGCAATCAAGTCGATGTTTTTTAGTTTGGGGTAAATATCCCGCACTTTATTCAATTTTCCGTGCGTATCGCCGATTACGAATATTTTCATGGCTTTAGTTTACCATAATCCGTTCATCTTGACTAGCCCATGATTTTACAGTAAAATGAATGAAAAGGATGAACTAGGAGATGTCTTATGCATGAACAATTATACGAGATGAGGAAAGAACTGGCTGCGATGATGAAGCGCGACCATCTGCTCAAATCCGCGGTCAGGGAAGTGAACAAGGTAGATATGATAAGGGGATCGCTGATCGTAAGGACTGCCAACCATGAAAAGATTAAAATTGAAGAGATCTTGAACGGCGGCGATTTGCAAAAGGACGTTTCCATAGGAGATTATGTTTTTATTGGGAATTTTGGCAATGTAACCAGGGTTGCGTATAACTGCCTGGAGATGGGCAATTACTTGGACAAGTATTTGCTCATCAGCGCTTATAAAATTTTGTCGCAGGATGAAGATGGGTATTTTCGTAAATCCAACCCCGTCGTCTATGCCTTTAATCATGTCCCGGCGCACTCTTCCGATGTGGAAGAAAAGCTGGACGATGCGATGCGCAGGATCTACAGCCCGGAAGCGGGGGATAACGTGATTTTAAAGGCGATGTATGTACATAATAAGCTGATCGATATCTATCCGTTTCAGGAGTTCAGCGGGGAGCTTGCCATATTCGCCATGAACTATTACTTGATGGAAAACGGCCTTGCGCCGATTAATATGCCGATTGGGCGGCAGGACTATTTTACGATCGTGGGCGAATGCTTGAAGGGACACAGGCAGGAGGAGTTTTACCATTTCCTCTGCAAGGCCGTCTATGATAAGATGCAGGGGACGATCGATGCTTGCAGGGAATATCTGAACAACAACCAGCAAGGGGCGTAAAGCCTAGGTTGTGTGAATGGGCTTGCGTATGGGAATTTTGGGCTGGAACGCTTGCGGCGGGCGGCCAGCGTAAACCTATCGTTTCGGTATGCGGGCAGCCGCAGGGCTTGGCGGCGTGCGTGGAAAGCAGGCGGCTTGAACGTGCATTTTGGGATGCAAACTTGCCTCGCTGGCGATAGAATGCAATAGAGCACAGACGTGCCTCGCTCATCGCATTTCCTGCAAAAAAGAAAGAACGCAAGGGACATTTCACCTTGCGTTCTTTCTTTTTTGAGGAATTATTTGGATGATTTCTCGATTGTGCGAAGCTGCGCCTTTACGCTTTCAAAGGAGGTAGAACCCTTTGATTTCTTTGCTTTGATACAGCTTCTGACTGCGATTTTTTCATAGATGTCTTCTTCAAATTTCTCCGAGAAGGATTTAAATTCTTCCATCGTCATTTCCTCGATGGCAATGCCCTTGCCGATGCAGTAAAGCACGATCCTGCCGATGATTTCATGGCAGTCCCGGAACGGGATGCCCTTGGAAACCAGGTAGTCGGCGGCGTCGGTGGCATTCATGTAGCCGTATTTGGCCGCATTCTCCATTTCCTCTTTCCGGACCTTCATGGTGAGAATCATCTCGGTGAAGATTCCGAGGGAAGCTTTGAGCGTGTCGGAAGCGTCGAATACGGGCAGCTTATCCTCCTGCAAGTCTTTGTTGTATGCCAGCGGCAGCCCTTTGCAGATAGTCAGAAGGCTCATCAAATCGCCGTAGACCCTTCCCGTCTTGCCGCGGATCAGCTCCGCCATATCGGGGTTCTTTTTCTGCGGCATGATGCTGCTTCCCGTGGAATAAGCATCGTCCATTTCGATGAAGCTGAACTCCACGCTGCTCCAGAGAATCAGTTCTTCGCAGAACCGGGACAGATGCATCATGGCGATGGCACAGCAATCGATAAATTCGATGGCAAAATCCCTGTCGGCCACAGCGTCCATGCCGTTCGGAAGGACGCTGGCAAAGCCCAGTTTTTCGGCGAGAAAATCCCTGTCGGTATCATATGTAGTGCCTGCCAGCGCACCGCTTCCGAGCGGAAGCCTGTCGATGCGCGCAAGGCAGTCAGAAAACCGTTCCTGATCCCGCGCGAACATCTGGTAGTAGGCCAGCAGGTGGTAGGCCAGCGTCACGGGCTGCGCCCTTTGCAGGTGCGTATATCCCGGCATCACCGTATCGGTATGCTCTTTTGCCAGCTTTTCGAGGGCATCCATCAGCTCCTGCAAGAGCGTATCGATGGCGGCGGTTTCCTTCTTCATGTAAAGCCTGATATCCACCGCTACCTGGTCGTTCCTGCTCCTCGCCGTGTGGAGCTTCTTGCCCGTATCGCCGATCCGCTCTGTGAGGACGGTTTCGATGTTCATGTGGATATCTTCCGCTTCGATGGTAAATTCGATCTTGCCAGCTTCGATATCCGCCAGGATTTCGTTCAGCGTTTTGACGATGAGCTGTGACTCCGCATCCGTGAGAATGCCTTGTTTGCCCAGCATTTGGGCGTGGGCGATGCTGCCTGCGATATCCTCCCGGTACATCCGCTGGTCAAATTCGATGGAGGCATTAAATTCATCAGCCGACGAAGTCGATGCCTTTGAGAACCTTCCTTTCCAAAGCTTCATGTTCCTTAGCTCCTCCTTCCACCGTTTGTTTCTGTATTGCGCGGATCTTGAGCGGCAGTGAGAACAGGTTGATGAACCCTTCTGCATCGCTCTGGTCATATACGTCGTCCTTGCTGAATGTAGCGAATTCTTCATTATAAAGCGAGTAAGGCGATTTCCTGCCCGCAACCGTGGCAGAACCTTTATAGAGCTTCATCTTCACCGTCCCGGTCACTTGCTTTTGCGTTACGTCCACGAAAGCGCTGATCGCTTCGCGCACTGGCGTATACCAGAGACCGTCGTACACGAGCTGGGCGAATTTCTGGGCGACGATATTTTTGTACTGCGTGGTGTCCCTGTCCAAAATCAGTTGTTCAAGGCCTGTATGTGCGGCAAAGAGGATCGTTCCACCCGGCGTTTCGTATACGCCCCTGGACTTCATGCCCACGAGGCGGTTTTCGATGATGTCCGCCGTGCCGACGCCGTTTTTGCTCCCCAGTTCATTCAGCTTTGTCAGAAGCTCGATCGGCTTCATCTTCTGTCCGTTTAGGCCAACGGGGATGCCTTGTTCAAACTCGATATCCACGTATGTGATTTCGTCCGGCGCATCCTCCGGCGGCACGCTCAGCACGTGGATGGTCTTGTAATGTTCGTTCCATGGGTTTTCCAGTTCGCCGCCTTCGTGGCTGATGTGCCAGATGTTTTCGTCGCGGCTGTAGATCTTGGCTTCCGTCTGGTTGATCGGAATGTTGTGGGACTTGGCGTAAGCGATCAGCTCTTCACGGGATTGGAGGTCCCAGAACCGCCAAGGGGCGATGATCTTGATCGCAGGGTCGAGCGCTTGAATGGTGGTTTCAAAACGAACCTGGTCGTTTCCCTTTCCCGTGCAGCCGTGGGCGATGTAAAACGCTTCTTCCTTCTGGGCGATTTCCACTAGCTTTTTCGCCATCAGCGGCCTCGCCATGGAGGTTCCCAGCATATATTGCCCTTCGTAGATTGCGCCCGCTTTCAGCGTAGGCCAGATAAAATCGGTGATGAACTCTTCCCGCATATCGATGGTGTATGCCTTGGAAGCGCCTGTGGCGATCGCTTTCTTTTCAATCGCTTTGAAGTCTTCCTTCTGCCCTGCGTTACAGCATACGGCAATCACGTCATAGTCGTAATTCTCTTTTAGCCATGTCATGATGATGGATGTATCCAGTCCACCTGAATAGGCCAATACTACCTTTTCTTTCGCCATTTTTATAATCCTCCTGAAACTTGGTGACATCCGTATAGGGATGAATATTTATGAATAAATATGTATAATATGTTATTATTATACACCATAAGATGGTAAATTCAACCCTAAACAGCGAAAAAAATAAATTTTTTAGAAGAAACGAAAAATAGGAAGACTTTATATATAAATTATTGTAAAATATAACAATAGAGGTGGTTTCATGAAGATACGTCTGGACGAGCGGCATATCAAGGCTGGCGTGACTGCATTTGTTGTAATTTTATGCAGTATTCTTATATTTTTTGCCGTGTACAGGATCAAAGCGGTCGAGGAAATCTTCGGGATGCTCGCCGGGGTATTGATGCCCTTTATCTATGGTTTAATCATGGCGTATTTATTGTGTCCCGTCTATAATTTTACGGTGCGGAACACGTATGTTTTGTTGGAGCGGGGAAAGCGCAGGTTTCCCCGGGCGCTGACCGTTTCCAAAGCGATGGGAACCATCGTTGCGGTGATTCTGCTATTTGTTGTGGTAGTCGGCGTGCTGTGGATGATCGTGCCGGGGCTGATTGACAGCATCATGAAAATCATCGAGATGCTGCCTTCGAGCATGAGCGTATTGCAAGATTGGCTGGATGAGAAACTGGCAAACTTTCCGCAGGCGCGCATCATGGCGGACGGGCTGATCGATAATTTTATCGATTACGCCACCGTTTTTGTGACGGAAACCCTGCTTCCGGAATATACGTCCATTGCGATCGGCATTTCCGAAGGTGTCCTGGGCATTCTCAACATCATCAAGAACCTGTTTATCGCGGTGATCATCTGTGCTTATTTCCTCAACAGCAAGGATACCTTCGCCGCCCAGATTAAAAAGATGATCATTGCGGTGTGCAGGGAGGAAACGGCGGAAGAAATTTTGCAGGGGGCGTCTTTTACCAACCGCACGTTCGGCAGCTTCATTAACGGCAAGGTTATCGACTCGGCGATTATCGGCGTGATCTGTTTTGTATGTATGAGCATTTTTGATTGGGAATATACTTTACTGATCAGTTGTATCGTCGCCATCACGAATATCATCCCGTTTTTCGGTCCGTTCATCGGCGCTGTCCCTTCGGCGCTCCTGCTTTTGATGGTGGATGTGCACCAATGCCTGTGGTTTCTGGTATTCATCCTCTGCTTGCAGCAGTTCGACGGCAATATCCTCGGACCGAAGATCTTGGGCGAGTCAACGGGAATCGGCAGCTTCTGGGTGCTTTTTGCAGTACTCATCGGGGGCGGTTTGTTCGGCTTCATCGGCATGATCGTAGGCATTCCGGTTTTCGTGGTGCTCTATGCGTATCTGTCGCGCGCCGTTAACCGGAAATTAGAAAAACGCGGGTTTTCAACGAATTTGGCCGATTATAAGGTCGATAAATACAGGGCGAAACGGGAAAAGGGAGAGCGGCGGAAAAGAGGAAGGCAAAAAAGGCGGTAAACGAAATGGCGGCGGAAAAGCGGCAAGAGTGAGGGTGACAAAAAGGCGGTAAACGAGAGGGAGACAGAAAAAGGTGGTAACTGAAAAATGGGCTTAAAAGAAATCAAAAAACTTCTTAAAAATATATTGGCGGAGGAATTTCTGCTGGAGGATGTGCCGATGGCGCAGCATACGTCTTTTCGGGCGGGCGGCCATGCGGAGATGATGGTCATTGTCCAGGAACTGGAGGATTTGAAGGCTGTCCTGGCGCTTTTGGCAGACGAAAAGTACCGCTATCCATTCATGGTACTGGGAAACGGATCGAATGTGCTGGTCAAGGATGGCGGCTATAGAGGGATTATCATCAAGACAGGCGAAGCATTCAATTATGCGATCCCGACGGAAAACAAGCTCCTGTGCGGCGCGGGAACGCCGATGGCGGCGGTTTCCAAGGCGGCGGCTGATGCTGGCCTTTCCGGTTTTGAATTTGCATCGGGGATTCCGGGCAGCATTGGCGGCGCAGTATTCATGAACGCCGGGGCGTATGGCGGGGAAATGGCGCATGTGCTGGAGAAGGCCCACCTGGTGTCAAGGGACGGCAGCCGGGACTTTTACCTCACGGCGGAGGAACTCCAGATGGGATACCGGCATACGCTTTTGCATGAGAGCGGGGATATCGTGGCCGATGTGGCGCTTGCGCTTTCCGAAGGGAATAAGGATGCGATACGGGCGCAGATCACCGACTTTACGAAGCGGCGCAACGAGAAGCAGCCGGTGAACTTTCCGAGTGCAGGGAGCTTTTTCAAACGGCCGGAGGGGCATTTTGCGGGCAAGCTGATCCAGGACGCTGGACTAAAGGGGCTTACGGTAGGCGGCGCACAGGTATCGGAGCTGCACAGCGGGTTTATCATCAACAGGGGCGGCGCAACTGCGGCGGATATCCTGCAGCTGATGGAAATCGTGCAGGCGAAGGTGTTGGATGAATTTGGGGTAATGTTGGAACCGGAGGTAAGGATAATTGGAGAATAATCTGGAGAGGATAGCAGACAGATATGAGATGGTCTATGATCTGCATACCCATACGACGTATTCCCACGGCAAAGGGAGCGTGGAAGACAATGTGAGACAGGCATTCAACCAGAATATGGAGTTCGTGGCGATTTCGGATCACGGGCCGGGACACCTGTTTTATGGAATTAATAGAAACGACTTTTCCAATCTGCGCAATGATGTGGAAAAGATGAATGTCAAGTACCCGAAAATGAGCGTCAAGATGAGCGTCGAAGCGAATATCATCAAGGATGGCAACGGGCTTGATATCAGGCCGGAAGAGTTTGAAGAATTTGATTTTGTCATTGCGGGGTATCATTACGGCTTGTTTGGGTGTTGCTGCGTGCGTAACTGGCTGTGGAGCAAGGGCATAAAATGGGGTGAGGATGCCTTGCGGGAGACGAATACGCAAATGGTAGTAAATGCGCTGCGCAAAAATGATATTTCGATTCTTACGCACCCGGGTGACAAAGGTCCTTTTGATATCGAGGCGATTGCTGAGGCTTGCGCTGAGACGGATACGCTGATGGAGATCAATACATGGCACGGGCATTTGACGGAGGAAGAGATCAAGATTGCCGCACAGGTAAGCGATGTGAAATTCATTATCAGCAGCGACGCCCACAGCCCGGATCGGGTAGGGGATTTCAAGGAAGGGCTAGAACGGGCGGTGCGGGCAGGGCTTGACTTGAAACGCATCGTGAACATCAGGGAAAAGGAGGAAGGATGAAGGCGATCATCATAACGGGGCTTTCAGGAGCGGGAAAAACGCAGGCGATCGACTGCTTGGAGGACATGGGCTATTATTGTATCGACAATATGCCGCCTGCGCTAATCAAGAGCTTTATCGACCTGACGGCGAACGGCAAGGGCATCGATAAGGCGGCTTTTATCATAGACGTAAGGGGCGGCAGGCTTTTCGACGATTTGAAGGAATCCCTCGATGAGCTGAAAAAGGACGATATCGATTATAAGATCCTCTATCTGGAAGCTTCGGACAGCACGCTTCTGCGGCGGTACAATGAAACGAGGAGAAGCCATCCGCTTTCCGAGGGCGGCACGGTGGCTGCCGGGCTGAAAAAGGAACGGGAAATGCTCGGCGAGCTGCGAAAGCAGGCGGACTATATCATCGATACTTCCAATATGAAGACCGCACAGCTCTGGGAAGAAATCAAGCATCTGATTACGTCGGCGGAGAGCCGCAGGACGTTCATGGTCAATATCATGTCGTTTGGCTACAAGCGGGGGACGCCGATGGCTGCCGACATGGTATTCGATATGCGTTTTATTCCTAATCCCTATTATGTGAAATCCCTGCGGCCGTTTACGGGCAATAACGCCAAGGTGAGCAAATACGTGCTGCGTCACCAGGTGACGCAGGATTTTCTGGTGAAGGCTGTCGAAATGATCGATATGCTGATTCCGTTTTATATGCAGGAGGGAAAGTTCAGCCTGAACATATGCATCGGCTGCACGGGCGGCCACCACAGGTCGGTGGCTGTTGCTAACGAGCTGAACAAGAGATTGCAGGAGCAAGGGCGGCGCACGACGCTGGAACACCGGGATTTGTAGCGGCTGTGCAGTGTTGCCCATTTTGGCGTGGCAAAATGCAAGCCTTGTGCATGGAAGGGGCGCATGGACATTCGAAGCGGTGTGCAGCGCCGGACCGGAAATGGAGCGGTCTGGTGAGTGCGCCTGCGGCGCTTGCGACGGGTAAGGATGTGCAAGACGGTGTAATGTGACAGGGTTTCGGCGTGACGCATTGAAAATGCGGCGGCCGGGCGAATGCATTGGATGCGCTTGCGGCGTCTGCGGCGGACAAGCGCACGTGACGCTCCGATGAAATCGTTTGATGCGCGAAAGGCTTTGCGGATTTTGCAAGAGGCTTTTGTGTTTTGATAGGTGTATGAAATGATGTCAGGATTTTAATGAAAAGGAGAAGAAACGATGTCAAAGCTGATTATTGCTGCTGCGATATGCGGCGCAGAGGTGATGAAGGAACACAATCCGGCTGTTCCTTATACGGTGCAGGAAGTGGCAAGGGAAGCCAAATCGGCGTATGATGCGGGTGCGGCTGTCATTCACCTCCATGTGCGGGAGGATGACGGGACGCCGACCCAGCGGCACGGGAGGTTCCAGGAGTGCGTGAGCGCGATTTTGGAGGTATGCCCTGACGTAATCATCCAGCCGTCTACGGGCGGCGCAGTGGGCATGAGCGATGCGGAACGCCTTGATTCCACGAATATCACGCCGGCGCCGGAGTTCGTGACGCTGGACTGCGGGACGTGCAATTTCGGATACGATGAAATTTTCGTCAACACGGAGAAGACCATCGAAAATTTTGCGAAGGTGATGCAGGAAAAAGGGATGAAGCCTGAGCTCGAATGTTTTGACAAGGGGATGCTGGACATTGCGATGAAGGTTTATAAAAAGGGTCTTTTGAACGATCCGTTGCACTTTGATTTCGTGTTAGGCGTACAGATGGCGGCAACGGTGCGGGATCTTTCATTTTGCGTGGAGTCCCTTCCGCCGGGTGCAACCTGGACGGGCTGTGCGATCGGAAAGGATGCCTTTAAGATTGCGGCCGCGTCTATCGTCATGGGCGGCCATGTGCGGGTAGGCTTTGAGGATAATCTTTATATCGAAAAGGGCGTTCTGGCAAAGAGCAACGGCGAGCTTGTGGATAAGGCGGCGAAGATCGCCGGGCTTTTAGGCAGGCAGATTGCAACGCCTGATGAAGCAAGGGAAATTTTGCATATCAGGAAAAGATAGGGAAATTATTTGCGCCTCTTCGGATGATCGGAGAGGCTTTCCCTTTTTTGGGGAAATTTGGGTTTCTTTTGGGTTTGCGGAGCGGAAAACTTAGGTTCTGCAGGGGAAAATTCAGATTTGCGGGGAAATTTTAGGTTTGTTTGCGGGCAAATTCAGATTTATACGGCAAGGCGGCAGCTTGGATTTGTGAGGAGGATTCCGGGTTGCGGGGAGACTTTGGATTTGTAAATAAAATCTGGATTCATGAAAGGGAAAATTTGGAAGGAGGGGCGGTATGTCCTTTGCATCGGAAACGAAAAACGAACTGGCGCGGATCATCCCGGAAAAAAAGTGCTGTATGCTGGCGGAAATCGCTGGGTTCATGCGGATCGCCGGCAGTATCAAGCTGGCGGGCGGCGGGAAATTCAGGATCGCCATGGTTACTTCAAACCCGGCCGTCGCCAGGCATTACAAGACATTGATCAAAACGTATTTTTCCGTGGATACGACGGTGGAAATGGGACAGGCACAGTCGCTCAAAAAGGGCAATGCGTACATCCTTTCCATCGGGCCTGCGGATTTGAGCGAGCAGATTTTGCGGGAAACGGGCATACTCATGGTAAAGGAAGGGATGAATTTCATCAGCGACGGCATTTACGATGGGCTGATTCGGACGAAATGTTGCCGGAAGGCTTACCTGCGCGGCGCGTTTTTAGCGGCAGGCACGGTCAATAATCCCGAAAAGGAATATCATTTTGAAATCAATACGGGGACGGAAACACTGGCGAAGGAAGTGCGGCGGCTTTTTAACAGCTTCGATGATATTGCGGCGAAAATCGTCAGGCGGAAAAAAGGCTTTGGCGTTTACCTGAAAATAGGGGAGCAGGTCAAGGATATGCTGGCGATCATGGGCGCATCCCAGCAGTTTTTTAAGTTCGATGAGGCGATGATGATGAAGGAGCTTCGTTCCGAGGCGTACCGAATGAATAATCTCGACAATGCGAACATCGACAAGGCGTTGAAAGCGGCTGAAAACCAGATGAATGCGATCGAGAAAATAAAGCGGCAAAAAGGTCTGGGCGTTCTTTCCCCGAAGTTGCGGGAAGCGGCCGAGGCGAGGATGAAGCACCCAGATGCAGGGCTTGAAGAGCTGGGGAAGCTGATGCGCCCTGCGCTTTCCAAATCAGGAATTAATAACAGGCTTCGGCGGATCGAGAAGATCGCCGAAGGGTTACAGGAGGAGACGAATGGCAAAGAGAAAATTTGAATCGAAGATCAGGGTACAGTATCATGAGACGGATGCGATGGGCATTGTGCATCATTCCAATTATGTGCGGTATTTTGAGGCGGCGCGGACGGAGATGATGCGGCAATGCGGCTATTCTTATGATGAGATGGAAAAGGCGGGCGTGTGGATGCCTGTTCTTTCGGTCAATGTGTCGTATAAGATGCCGGCGGTTTACGATGAAATCCTCACGCTGTGTTGCTGGGTGGAACGGCTGAAGGGGGCTTCCATTGAGCTGGGCTATGAGGTGCGGGGCGCAGACGGCAGGCTGTGTGCGGCGGGAAACAGCAGCCATGGCTTTACGGATAAGAAATTGCGGCCTTTGCGGATGAAGCGGCAAGCGCCGGAGCTGTATGCGTTCTTTAAGGGATTGGAAAAGGCGGAGGCCGAGTGAGCTTGTCTGGCGGCCGAGTGGTGCTGGGTGCAGAGTGAGCGGATGGGTGCAAAAGCTTGACGGAAACTTGTGCAGATGAAATTCTTGTGGCGGGGAAATTTGGGTGAAAAGACTTGAAAATGAGCGGTGCAAGACTGATGGAGGGGAATGGGTGCGGGGAGCGGCGGAAATATGTGAAACAAAAGCGGCGGAGGACAAATGAAAAAATACAGCAAATAAGAGCGGCCGCCATGAACCTGGGCGATGGGAAACTGCGTACTTTGCGAAAGTGGCAAGCTGATGTGGAAAGGGTGCAGGATTGCGGGAATGCGGAGTTTGCGGAAGCCTGCGCAGATGAAATTCCTGTGGCGGGGAAATTTGAGTGAAAAGGCTTGAAGAGGGGAAATTTGAGTGAAAAGGCTTGAAAATGAATGGCGAAAAACTGGATGGCGGACAATGGCGAAAGAGGAAAATGTTTGAAAACCGCCGCTGGGAAAAACAGCAGATATGAAAATAACCGCCGGGAAAAAAGGAAGGCTAGAAAAGGAGGACTGTGAATTGATCGTAGCGGATGGCAGCGTTAAATTGTTGACTGCGGATGAGCTGAAAAAGGATTATAAACAGATTGCGGGACACCGGATTTTCATGGAGATGCTGGAGCATAGCAGGAATTGCAGCGCCAATGCGCTTGGGAATTGTGTGGCCGGCGTATTGGTGATACCGGACAAGGAACGGCTGTCGCAGCCGCCTTTGCGCTTCGGGTTCTTCCTGGATGAGGAGCAGCTTCTGCTCGTGTGCGATGATGAACGCCTGACGGAGGTCTTTAATGAAATGATTCCTGCGCTTGATCCGGAGTCGTCCGAGATGGGGATGATATTCTTTGAGCTTTTGGAATACTTAATCAAGGACGATATGGCGTTTATTGAAACGTATGAAAAGCGGCTGGCGGCTTTTGAGGACAGCATGGCGGAGGATATCCAGGATATCCCGGAAGATTTTGACGGGTTTATTTCGCGGCAGCGGAAGGATTTGCGGAAACTGATGGGCTATTATAAGCTGCTCAATGAGGTTGCGCACGTCATGAACGAGGCGCTGCTGCGGGCGGAGAAGCACCAGAGCAGACAACTATTCGTTTATTTGGAAAACAGGATCGGCAGGCTTTACAGCGATGTGGAGGGGATCGCCGCATATGCGATGCAGATCCGGGATGTTTATACGTCGCGGGTGAATATGCGGCAGAACCAGGTGATGCAGACGCTTACCATCGTAACGGCTATTTTCATGCCGCTGACGCTTCTGGCGGGGTGGTACGGAATGAATTTCAGCACGATGCCGGAGCTGACTTATCGTTACGGGTATTTGGCCGCGGTGGTCGTGGCGGTAGTCGTGGTCGTGGCGGAGATTATTCTGTTTAAGCGGAAGAAATGGTTTTGAGAGCGCTGGGACTGGATAGAAAAGCAGATGTGTAAAAGCCTCGGAAAAGGGCATGGACTGAACGAAAAAATTATGGGCAAGAGCAGGTGAAAAATGAAAGGGATTCAATGTGA
Organism: uncultured Eubacterium sp.; assembly: GCA_946555345.1. Lineage (GTDB taxonomy): Bacteria > Bacillota > Clostridia > Peptostreptococcales > Anaerovoracaceae > Lentihominibacter. The sequence continues at coordinate 92,238 of CAMNSS010000007.1, forward strand.
ATGGAACGAAGCGGATGCGTAAAAGCTTTAGAAATGAGCGCAGTCAAATGAAAAAATAATTGTGGGTGGAAATCGCAGGCGTGAAAACGAATGGAATGGAAAAGCAGAAAAGGTTAAAAAATGAATCAGGAACAAGTGAAAGAAAAAAGTAATTTTCAGCGTGAAGCAGGGCAGGTCGTTGAAGTGAAAATAGAGGATATGAGCCGCGAAGGGCAGGGCATTGGCCGTGCTGGCGGCTTGGTGATTTTCGTGCCGGGGGCAGTGGCAGGCGATGTGGTCCGGGCGGAACTGACGAAGGTGAAAAAGAATTACGCGTTTTCGAGGCTCTTGGAGATCCTTGAGCTGTCCCCTTGGCGCGGGCAATCGTCCATAGAAAGCATTTGTGCGTCTTTTGCAAAATGCTGCGGCGGATGCCCTTATGGCGGGCTTGTCTACGAAGCGCAGCTTTGGATCAAAGAACGGCAGGTTCGCCAAGTTTTGCAGCGGATTGCGGGGGTTGATGACCCGTTGGTGCGTCCGATTGTTGGGATGTCTGCGGAGGATAACGAGGGCTTTGGTCCGTACCGCTATCGGAATAAGGCGCAGTTTCCTGTCAGTACCGGCGGGATTATCACGCGGAAAGGCGGCATCGTGGAAAATCTGGGCGACCCGATGGTAGGGTTTTATCGTGCAAAGAGCCACGAGGTGGTGGACTGCGGGGATTGCTATTTGCAATCCATGGCGGCGATGGCTGCGGCTGATGCGTTGCGGGCGTTTATGGAGGAGGATCATATTACGGCTTGGGACCCGAAATGGGGCAAGGGGCTGATCCGTCATTTGATCGTCAAGACGGCGTTTGCGACCAGAGAGGTGATGGTGATTCTGGTGATAAACGGCAAGGGCATTCCCAATGGGCAGAAGCTGGTCGAAATGCTGGATGAGGCGATTTATGAGACTGGGTATTCGCTGGAAAGCGTCGTATTGAGCATGAAAAAGGGAGGCGGGCCTGCTTGTCCAGGCGGCGTTATCAAGGCTAACGGGGCGGCTGGGAATCGTGGAGGTGCTAAGGGTAATAGAGCTTCCCGAGGCGGTGGAAAAAAGGCAAAGAAGAACGGGCGGGGGCAGATGTCGCTATCTTCTGTGTCCAGCGGTGCGGGGCGAACTTCACTGCCTGCTGCGCTTGGCGGCGAGGTCATGGGGGATGAAAATATCGTCCTTGCGGGAAAGCCTGTCATTCGTGATATGGTGGGCGGTCTGGCATTTGAGATTTCGCCGGCGAGCTTTTATCAGGTGAACCCGGTGCAGATGCAACGGCTGTATGAGAAGGTGCGGGCGTATTGCGGGTTTGCGGGAAGTGAAGGAGAAAAGGAAAATTTAGTAGGCGAGGAAAGAGCTTTAGGAGAAAAGCGAGAAAGCTTAGAAAGTAAAAGAGAAGGTTTCTCGGGCAGAGGGGGAAATTTAAGAGACGAAAGAGAAGCTTTAGCGAAAGAAAAATGGTATTTAGAAAGCACAAAAGAAAATTTAGAGAATGAAAAGACCGAAAAAAGTGCAGGTAGCGGCGGAAGCGGCGTGGATGCAGAAGGCAGGCGATGTGAAGCGGGCGTTTATGATAGCGGAAGCGGTTCGGATGCGGCCGGCAGGTATGAATTTGATGCGGGCGGCGGGCGATGCACCCTGAATGCGGCCAGTGGCCGAAGCGTTCTGAATGAGGACGGCGGGCGATGTGAGATGGACGTTTGTGGCGGCCGGAAGCCTGTGATTTTGGATTTGTATTGTGGCGTTGGGTCTATTGGGCTTTTTTGTGCAGATGAAGCGGAAATGGTCATTGGCATTGAGCGTGTGAAGGAGGCGGTCGTAGATGCTAACCGGAATGCTGTGATTAATGGCATCGTCAATGCCCGGTATTTGTGCGGCAAGGCAGAGGATATTTTACCAACGTATGCGGGGTATGGGAAAGGCAAGAGGGCTGGTGAGGCTGCCGGGGGTGCTGATGGAGAAGCGCCTACGGAAGAAACTCTTTTGAAAGCTGGCGGAGATGCCATCAGAAACCTTGCTGGGAAAATGTCTGTGGCAGGATCTGACGGTCAAACGGGCAAAGCTGTTGCTGGCGGGCAAAGAATCGATGCGGAATTGGCTGAATTTGTGCAGCGGGCTGATATCGCAATCCTCGATCCACCGCGGGCGGGATGTAAGCCGGAGCTGTTAGAAGCGGTGGCGGGGACAGGCGTAGACCGCATTGTGTATGTTTCCTGTGATCCGGCGACGCTGGCGCGGGATATTAAGCTGTTAGGCGGGATGGGATATGAATTTGTGGAAGCGACGCCGGTGGATATGTTTCCGGGGACGGGAAGCGTGGAGGTGGTGTCGTTGCTACAAAAAGTAAAATAGTGTAAACCCTTTGTTTTCAAGGGATTCAGCGATTCTATCAAAAAATAGAAACGACTAAAAAACAGCAAAAAATCGCCCTTTTCACAGAAATTTAGATTTTGTGGTTTTTCAACTGGTATCAGGGGACACAAAATTTGCGATTAGGAAAATAAATCCCACCCCCCTACAATCAACGCATGGAAAGGTTTTAGGGGAGTTTTTTATATAAACAGAATTGTATCCCCGATGCGTACCCGCATATCACTAACACGGGGTTTTCTCAATACAAAAAGGCAGCAGAAATAGATTGATATCCATATCTGCTGCCTTATGTTATCCCGAAAAAACCTTGCAGGATTTAGGCTTCATTTAGTATTTGCACCATGAGATATCCATCAATATTTCCGCCGCTTATAATCAAAGCAACATTTTTGCCGCCGATGCGCTCTGGGTAGTCCATTACAGCAGCGGCAACAGTAGCGCTGCCGCCTTCTGCGACGATTTTTTCTTTTTTGATCAGATGTTTTACAGCGCGGCGAATCGAGGATTCTTTGACAGAAATGATATCGGTGAGATATGCAGGCAGCATGGCGTATGCCAATTCACCTACGCCGCCGACCAGACAGTCGCAGATCGTGTCGCCTGTAATCGGATAGGTATCATAACATTTTTTGTCCTCGATGGAGCGAACCATAGCAGGGCATGCGTCGGTCTGTACGCCGATGATGCGGATGTCCGGGTTAATTTGTTTGGCAGCAACTGAAACGCCTGTAATGAGTGACCCGCCGCCGATAGGCGTTACGATTGTGTCAATATCCGGGTTTTGTTTTAGAATTTCCAGGCCTACGGTACCTTGACCGGCATAGACGAAAGGGTCCTTGTCGTAAGAGTCAATATAGACCATTTTTTTGTCTTCGATATAGCGCAAACCCAGAAGGTGCGCTTCATCGTAATTGCTTCCCAGCTTGATGACGGTTTCGCCGAATTTGGCAATTTTATCAACCTTTGGCTGCGGACAGTTTTCTGGCACGATAATGATTGCATTTTTGATGCCAAGAAGGCTTGTCCCATAGCTGACAGCCGCGCCGTGGTTGCCGGAAGAAATGGTGGCTACGCCTCTGCTTCTTTCTTCTGCGGTAAGCTGAAGCATTCTGTTGAGTGCGCCGCGGAGTTTAAAGGCTTTTACTTTCTTTTGCTGACATTCAAGCTTCAGGAAATACCGTCTGGTGTCATCGCCCAAATAAAGGGCTTCTTCCAGTGGTGTCTGATAAACGAAATCTTTGATATTTTCGTATGCGTTAGATATGTCTTGTGCAACAAACAGATTCATATTTTAAATCTCCTTTGTTTGCGATGATAAAATTTTTGGATCTGTGGATTTTCCGACAAACCGTACAATCAGAAGGACAATGATAGCGCCGGCAATCAAAGGCAGCAGTGCGCTTATGCCTGTAAATCCAATTATCAGATAGCTGAGCAGCGCAACACCGGCAGGAACCAGTGCGTACGGAATCTGCGTCTTGACATGGCTAATGACATCACATCCCGAAGTGGCGGAAGATAAAATGGAAGAATCAGAGATTGGAGAAGTCTGATCGCCAAAAGTGCTTCCTGACAGGACTGCCGCAATGGTCGCAATGACAAGATGAGAGTTGGCCGGATCCTGTACAAATGCGGCAACCAGAGGAATTGCGATCGGAAATACGATTGGCATGGTTCCCCAGGAGGTGCCGGAGCAGAACGATATGATGCAGGAAATTAAAAAAATGCACGCCGGGAAAATGGCAACGGGAACGCCGTCCGAAACGACACTGATTAAATAATCAGCAGTGTGCAGATCTGTAATCACATTGCCAAGGCTCCAGGCGATGACAATGACGATGCCTACTTCACATAATCCCAAGAAGCCGCTGAGCCAGGTCTGGTATACTTTTTTCACAGGGATTTTTACGAATGCCTTCGCGATGATAGTCGCAACCAGCGTTGCCAGCATTGCTGCCCAAACGATTGGCGGCATTGGGTCTGCCTCACCAATACAATCTCTGAAGCCGGACAGTGTGAACGGATCGACGTCACTGCCCAGGCTTTTTGCGCCGCTATACCAAATGCCGAAGAAAATAGTAAGAACCATAGTCAGAATTGGAACCAGGGCATACCAAACTTTCCCATTTTTGCCGATTTCAATTTCGCTTGCTGCTTCTGCCGCAGGTTTTTTGACGGGGTTAACCGGTGTTCCCAGTCTTGCGGCGCGTTCTGCATGGTACATTGGACCAAAGTCGCGCATCATCAGCGCAACGGCAAAGGAAATCACAATGGCCATAATATTATAGAACATATAAGGAATATTTTTGACAATCATCATAAATCCGTTGACATTTTCATATCCCATATTGTTGAAAGCGTCAGTGACAAGACCGATTTCAAACCCGATCCACGTGGTCATAATCGCGATGCCGGATACAATGCCTGCTGTAGTATGTACGATGTATGTCAGCTTTTCTCTTGAAACGCGCAGCTTATCGCACAGTGGCTGCATGGTCGGTCCTACGATCAGGATATTTGCGTAGTCATCAAAAAATACCAGACAGCCGACCAGAGAAGTGATTACCTGCGCGCCGCGGGAAGACTCTACTTTCTTACTGAACGATGTAGCGATTGCGCTGGTGCCTCCGGTCAAATTCAGAATCGAGACCATACCGGCGATGGTGAGGGTAAAAATGAGAATAGATGCGTGGCCGGCATTGGTAATTGCGCCGGTCACATAAGTTGCAAATGTGTCCATAAATGCGGTTACTATGTTGCCGTTATCTATGACCAGGGCGCCGGCAAACACGCCGATTAGCAAAGAGATGACAACTTGCCGCGTTCCGATTGCAAGCCCGATGGCTATAACAGCCGGAAGCAGGCTGATGATTCCATAGTCCATATGAAATACCTCCTTCATAAAAATAGTCGCTTTTATTATAGTAAACATATGGAACGGCGGGCTTAAAGTTTTCACAAAATGCGAAGGGTCTTTTTTGTATATCTCACAAAAGCGTCAGACGGTGCGCTTTCATGGCAGTGGACAGGCATTCGTAGAATTCAAAATCGGATAAATCTTCCATACCGGTCATTTCACGTATTTTGTTCAGGCGGTAGCGGACCGTATTCAAGTGACACTTACACAGAGCAGCAGCCATATCACCGCCGCTGAAAATGAATGCTTCTGCAGCTTCCCGCAAGATTTTTTTATCTGCAATAACATTGTAGATTTCTTCATAGAAATTTTTTAAATCAGTGCTTTCCAAAAGTGGAATCAGATAGCGGTAAGTCCCTATTTTGCTGTACTCACTGAAATCTCTCCTGGAAGCTCTGCTGGCGAGATAGGTTTGATAACTTTCGCGAATGCAGTGGTCAAATTCCTCATGGGAAAGGTGTACACGGCTTTGGTAAAGATTGATTTTATCAATTTGAACTGGGCAGGTTTCGAGCAAATGATGAGCCATGATTTGAAATTGCTGCGCATCGTCAAATGCGCCGGTCATAATCAGAAAAATCTCATTGCCGTATTTCGCCATAATTGTTTTTGTATGCATGTGCTTGTTAGAATAGGTGCATTGTAAGATACGGCTGATATCCATATTTTCATTGGAGGTGATGAAGGCTGCCATAGCGTATCGTTTTAATGTCAGTGAAATGCCGCGTGTAATTTTCTGCAGTTCATAGTTCGAGATACGGTTTTGTATCATGCAGAGCAGATTTTCTTCGGATAACAATTGATTGTCGTCTTTTGAGACCGCTTCTGCAATCCGAAGGATGAAGTCCTCAGAATGAATATCTTTATCATAAGCAAAAATTGGAAAGCTATTTTCGTTGGCAAAAGCAACTGCTTCTGGTGGTAATTCCTGAAACAGAACTTTTTTAAACGTCAGGCCTGACACGTTGCTGCGGTGAAGCCATTTTAGGGATTCAAGAATTTTTTCCGGATGCCCCTGCGCAAAGAGCAGGCTGGACACTACAAAACAATCTGATTCAAATTCGTCTTCCGCAGTATAATCAAAATCGTCGAGAAATTCGTAATCGACAATTCCTACCGAATAAACGGGACGTTCAAGGCCATTTTTCCCTGCAACAAAAGAAATCTTTTCTTTCGCGATAAGATTTGGAATTTCTTTTACTTTCAGCGTCATAGTACCTCCGGAGGATTACCTTTTCATTGGATTAAATCACTTTAAGCATAGCATAGAACGACAGGGATTTCTATAGATTTTATGCGCTTTTTATTGCCTCCTCGTTTGCTTGTGAACACCTTTCTGCCATACAGTATCCTCCCACCCTCGCGATGGCTACGCTCTGCCTTGCCGTTCTGCCACGGCGAATACGGTCTTGTCTGCTGATGTAAAATCGCACTTAGCTCTTTTCGTGTGATTTTCGCACAAGATAGGCGATGGACAGATCACGAAATAATTCGTGGTCCGTTTCATTTGGCGCATCGGCAAGCGTCTTCATTTTATTGAGGCGGTAACGAACCGTATTGGCGTGGCAATGCAGGTCCAAGGAGGTGGCCACCACATCGCCGCCGTTATGAATGTAGGCTTTTATGGTATCCGCATAGCCGCTCAGCTTATCGAGATAGCTATTTGCATACGACTTTAACTCCGGTGTACCGGCAAGGGGCAGGATGGCTGAATAAGCCCCCATTGCCTCATAGGAGGATATCTTGCGGTGGGAAACCAGGCCTGCCGTCCATGCATAGTAAGCCTCCCGAAAAGCCTTGTCAAGCTCCTGCGCAGGATGCAGGCGGCTCAGCGCAAGGTCAGGTGCACTGACGGGCAAAGACAAGGCTTGGCAGGCTTCATCGAGGATGATGCGATGTGACGTTTCGTTCCATTTCGAAGTGGTAATCAAGATAAAAATCCCATCTTCATATTTTGCTGCGAGAAGCTTTTCCCGCAGGTTTTTGCTCAGGTAATAGGCGCGGAAAACGCGCACCGCATCCAGCTGCGGCGTTTTGATGTAAGCGGCGGAGATGCTTTTGTCCAGCAGCAGGGAGATTCCCCGGCGGATGTTATCGATTTCCTCTTGGGATGCGGCGGCCTGGATCATTTTTTCGATGTGCGTTTCGGAAAGATACCGCGCATCATCCCGTTCCACCGCCGTCATTACGTCGAAGATGATGTTTTCAAACCATGTGCCGTCCTGATAAGAAAAAATGGGGAAGTCGTTTTCTTCGGCATAGGATATTGCTTCTTGCGGCAATGTTTGAAAGAGGACTTTTTTATAAGCAAAGGCGGAAACTCCGGATTCTTTCAGCAGCTTAATCGCAGGGAGGATCAGGGAAGGCGCACCCTTTGCAAAAAGAAGGCTGGAAATCACCAGGCTGTCCCGTTCAAACGCATGGGACAGGTCGTAGTCGATCCCTTCTGCAAACTCATAGTCTGCGATTCCCGCAGAAATGATCGCATTGTCAAGCCCGCCTGCTCCGGTCACAAGGGAAAACTTTTTCAGACTGGGCAGTTTCAAAATATCTTTTACGGTAAGCGCCATCAACTTGCCTCCTTTGGATAATCTACAAATATCATAGCATATATTTTTGCTTTACACAATGCATACGCAGCGAAAAAGCATTACAATAGAAGCATCAAAATACAAGGAGGTCGTTATGGACATCAAAACATTTAAAGTAGAACGCTGGATGAATGATTATGAGGAAGAATGCGCCTATAATCTGGCGGAAACCTGCATCGATTCGCTTACCGTGAGGGAGCTTTTGGAATTATCCGGCGAGGATGTGGAGGAGTATATGGTAAAACTGGCGGATACGAGGCTGACCTACGGCCATATCTACGGTTCGCCTGAACTGCTAAGAGGCCTTGCCGGCCTTTATAAAACGATCGCCCCGGCACAGATCATCCCGACCCATGGCGCAATCGGCGCAAACCATCTGGCGATCAGCACCGTGATCAGTGCCGGCGACAATATGATTTCCGTGCTGCCGACGTACCAGCAGCATTATTCCATCCCGGAATCCATCGGCGCGGAGGTGCGGATCATCAGCCTGAACCTGGATAATCATTTTTTGCCTGACATGGAGCAGCTAAAAAGCCTCGTCGACGGGAACACGAAGATGATCACCATTAACAACCCCAACAATCCTTCCGGCTCGCTGATTCCCGCCGGGCAGATGGAGGAGATTGTCGAAATCGCCGAAAGCGTGGGCGCGTACGTCCTCTGCGACGAAGTGTACCGGGGGATTTCCGAAGATGGCGGGTATATGCCTTCCATCGTGGACCTTTACGACAAAGGGATTTCGGTGTGCAGCATGTCTAAGACCTTTTCCATGGCGGGCGTCAGGCTTGGCTGGCTCGCGACCCGTGATGAAGGCCTGCTGGAACGCTGCAAGGAAAGGAGGGATTACGATACCATCAGCTGTGGCGTGATCGATGACAAGCTGGCCGCACTGGCGCTGAAACACAAGGAGAAGATATTGGAACGAAATCGCAAGATTTTGCTGGACAACAGGAAAATCCTCGATGATTGGGTCAATGCGACCCCGGAGGTCTATTACCAGAAGCCGGAGGCAGGCACGACAGCCCTCGTGTATTACAAAAAGGATATGCCGTCCCATGAATTGTGCGTCGAGCTGCTAAAGCGCAAGGGTGTACTATTCACGCCGGGGGAATGTTTTGAGATGGAAGGGGCGGTCCGCATCGGGTATGCCTTTGACTCGAAGCTTTTAAAGCAAGGGCTGGATCTGTTCACTGAATTTTTGCGGGAGGAATGACAATGAAGATGAGGGTTTTAAGCACGGAAGATGTGAAGAAGGTCGTGGAAATGAAGCCGGTGATCGAAGCGGTGGAACAGGTCTATATGCAAAAGGGCAGAAACGAGGCGGTGGTTTGGCCTACGGTCTTCTATGAATTTGAGCCGGGCGTTTCGGACATGGATATCAAGTCGGGCTACCTAAAAGATGCCGGGCTGTTCGGGCATAAGACGGTGTCCCTGTTTACGCAGAATCAGGAAAAAGGACTGCCGGAGCTGCTTGGTTGCATCATGGTGTTCGATGCAGCAACGGGCGCGCCGCTCGGGCTTTTAGACGGGTCGTATATCACGGGCGTGCGCACGGGAGCAGCCGGTGCAATCGGTGCAAAGTACCTGGCGAGAAAGGATTCCAAAACGCTCTTTATCCTAGGCGCAGGGCATCAGGCAACATTCCAGGTTGCCGCCATGCTGACGGAATTTCCGCAGCTGGAAACGATCTATGTGGCAGACCCGATCGATCATGAAAACGCCGTATCCTTCGTAAATTCCCTGCCGCAGCGGTTAAAGGACGGATTCGGCATCGATGTATCGGGCATTTCCGTGCGGGCGGCGGAAGACCTTGCGGAAACCGTCTCGGAAAGCGATATCATCATTACGGTGACGCCATCGAAAGAGCCGCGCATCAAAAAGGAATGGGTCAGCCCGGGCACGCATTTTTCCTGCATCGGCGCAGACATGGCGGGAAAGGAAGAGATTGACCCTGCGCTGTTTGCGGGGGCGGTGGTCTTCGTGGATGATAAGTTTCACTGCATCGAGGCAGGGGAGCTTGAAATTCCGCTGAAAAAAGATATGATCAAGGAAGAGGATATCGCCGGTGAAATCGGCAGCCTTATTCTGGGCGATGCAAAGGGGCGCATTTCCGATGAGCAGATCACCATCTATGACGCTACGGGCATGGCGCTCCTCGATATCGCGGCGGCGAAAGCGGCGTTGGAGCTGGCAGAGGAAAAAGGGATTGGGCAAGTGGTGGAGATTTAATGGAAGCAACAGAGGAGGCAGATGTGGCTGGTTTATGATGAAGTAAACGCGGCATATGGACGTATCAAGCCGTACATACCCGACGCGCCGCTGGTGCAGGCGGAAGCGTGTCCTGCGATGATAAAGTCTTACGAAGACAAGGAGACTGTACGAATGAAACATAGATTTATTGCGAAAAGATATTGGAAGGATAAAAGCACCGCGATGGGGCAATCCGATGTGTTGGCCCGAAGCTTTGATGACTGCATTGATTTAAGCCTGGGCGACCCGGATCTGACGACCCACCAATTGGTTATTGAGAAGTCATACGAAGACGCGAAAGCAGGGCATACGAAATATACGGATTTCAGAGGAGACCCGGAGTTGCGGAAAGAGGTGTGCAGATTTTACAAGGAAGAGTACCATATGGATATCGTAGACAGTGAAGTGTTTATCTGCGCTTCGGGATGTCTGGGAATGTATCTGGCGCTGGAAGCAATTCTGGACGATGCTGACGAAGTTATTTTACAGGCGCCCTTTTTTACGCCTTACCCGCAGCAGGTTGAACTTGCAAGGGGCATTCCGATTGAACTTCCAACCTATGAAGAAGAAAATTTTCAAATCGATATCAGTAGGCTTGAGGAGTTAATCACAGAGAGGACAAAGGCATTGGTCATTAACTCACCGTCTAATCCAACGGGAAATTGTTTGACTGTGGATACGATGAAGCGCATTGCAGAGATCGCGGAAAAATATGACTTGCTCGTTATAGCCGACGATATTTATACTGCTTTTAGTTATGAACATGATTTTATTCCGTTCGCATCCTTGCCGGGCATGAAGGAACGTACAATTATTATAAATTCCTTCTCTAAGAATTTTACGATGACAGGGTGGCGTGTAGGAAATATCATTGCCCCTGATTATATCATCAAAATCATTCAGCAAATTAACGAGAATGTAGTATTTACCGCTCCGTCCATCTCGCAACGAGCGGCGCTTTATGCGCTTCGGTACAGAAAAGAGGTGCAGCTTGAAATGGTACGGGAGTATAGAGAGCGGATGTTCTATGCGGCGAAAAGAATTAACGACATTCCCAATATGCACGTAATTTATCCGCCAAAAGGCAGTATTTACCTGTTCGTCAACATTCAGGCGACAGGGCTTTCCTCCGTGGAGGCAGCAGATGCAATTCTAAAGGAGGCTCATGTTTTGACACTTCCGGGCAATGCTTTCGGCCGATGTGGAGAAGGGTTTGTGAGGATGGCGTGTACGGTCGGGAAGGAGATACTCAAAGATGCCTTTGACAGAATTGAGAAAATGAAGATTTTCAGATTGGTGGAAAAATGAAAATGACTTTGCATGAACGGCGGGGTTATAGCCTGGGCGGGGCAACAGATGCGATCAGCTTTTCTTTTATGAGTACCCGTCTCATGCTCTTTATGTAGAACATGACGATGGTGATGGCCAATTGTGTCAGCCCGAAAGCAAAGAAACGAAAGTATAACGATCAAATAAAATTTTCATCAGCAGTCAGTATAACGAAAAATCTCTTGGCTGGAGGGGTATGCCCTCCAGCTGTAAAAATTCTTTTAACGAGACACATATCCCTGTTCGCCCAAACAGAAATTACCCCCCGTAAAAAAAGTACACAAAAAAACACCTGTAGATTTCATGTATAGAATAGCATGAAAACTGAATTTATGAAGCCATGGCAGCAACGTCTGTCTATTTTGTTGTGCGGATTATTAGATGCATGATGAGAGCATAATAGCATTCTGCCTGTAAAACAGGATATAGATAAGATGTCATTGGTTCTCAAAAACCTTCACTTCATGACATTGGCGTGAGACGCGGGGATGCTTTTTTTAAGTTGTTAATGTTTTTCAGATAGTTTCTTTACATAATATGCTATAATTAAGTTGCATAATGATGAAAGAACGGAACATGATTTTGATGTGTAAGAGCATCAAAAATTGTATCCTTTAAGCCAATGCGACAAGTGTGGAAGTCGTGTGTTTGCTTTCTCAACTGAAATCGGGTAAACATCTAGAGATAGAAAAGGAAGATATTATTTCAAAGGCAGGCGTTATGGCGGAAAATATGCAAATAAAGCAGATATGCTCAGTGTGGTTTTGCTTGAAAAGACAGTAAAGCAGCGGAGGGAAGCGATATGAACGGGAAAGATATATCGAGCCAAAAATCAGATATGATTATCTACATAACAGAAGATGGGCTAACCAAAATCGAAACAACTTTTGATGGTGATACAGTATGGCTGTCAAAGGCACAGATGGCAGAATTATTCCAAAGAGATAAATCGACGATTTCAAGGCATATAAAAAATGTTTTTTCCGAGGGAGAACTAGTGAGAGAATCAGTTGTTGCAAATTTTGCAACAACTGCGGCAGACGGAAAAACCTATCAGGTTGACTATTATAATCTGGATGTTATTATCTCTGTAGGGTATCGAGTGAAATCTAAGCGTGGTACACAGTTTAGAATTTGGGCAACCAATATATTGAAAGAGTATATGCGAAAAGGCTTTGCTCTGGATGATGAACGATTGAAAAATCTGGGTGGCGGCGGTTATTTTCAGGAACTGTTGGAACGTATCCGTGACATTCGTGCTTCTGAAAAGGTCTTTTACAGGCAAGTTTTAGAAATTTATACTACAAGCATTGACTATGATCCAAAAGCAGAAATCTCCATCCAGTTTTTTAAAAAAGTTCAGAACAAAATTCATTATGCGATTCATGGACAAACAGCGGCAGAGGTGATTTATAACAGAGCTGATGCAGAAAAAGAATTTATGGGGCTTGCCGCATTTATGGGGAAGCAGCCAACATTGAAAGAAGCAATCGTTGCGAAAAACTATCTGGATGAAAAAGAGCTTCGGGCAATGGGGCAGCTAGTATCTGGGTATTTGGATTTTGCAGAGCGTCAGGCGGAATGCGGGCAGGTGATGACCATGCAGGATTAGGCAGAGCATCTTGATCGGATTTTGACGATGAGCGGTGAGCAATTACTGATTGGAAACGGGAGCATCAGCCACAAGCAAGCGGTCGATAAGGCAACAGATGAATATAAAAAATATAAAGCGAATACATTAAGTGATGTTGAAGAAGATTATTTGAATGCCATTAAAATGTTGGGGAAAAAGGCAGATATGAAATAAAGAAAACCAGGGAACACAAATCAGAAAGGGTAAGCAATATGGCAAAAAAGAAAACCGCTGAAAAGACACTCAATATCGATAACATTTTATTTAATTGCAGGGATATCCTGCGTGCGGCGCGCAATTCAGGCTCATTCTTTGAAAAGAGGGATATGATGCTCACGCTTGTTTTCTTGCGCTTTATCGGCGAGAAGTACGAAGATGGCGTCGAAAAACTTCGCCAGACGTTGATCGAGCAGGGTCTTGACCTAGAAGATGAAAATATCAGGGCGGCATTCTTCGATGATGCTACTTTTACAGACGGGACATACAACTTGCCATATGAAGCGAGGTGGCAGACCATTATCAATACGCCTGCGCCGGGGCTTAATGTTGCGCTTGATACGGCGCTTCACAGCATTGCAGCAGGGTCGGATGATTTGAAGGGATGTTTTGTTGAAGGCACGTTTACAACCAGGAATCTTGCGCCCAATGACATCAAGAAGCTTGTGGACGAAGTAAACAAAATCAGCCATAAGGCATTCGGTGAAGAAAAAGACCTGATCGGCCGTGTTTACGAATACTTCCTCAAAGAATTTGCGGTGAACGCAACAAAGGAAGAAGGCGAATTTTACACGCCGCACGACGTGGTTTCGCTGATCGCATCCATGATCGAGCCTTATGATGGCACGTTATATGATCCTTGCTGCGGTTCGGGTGGTATGTTTGTTCAGAGCGCTGCTCTTGTAAAAGCCAGACAGGGGGATATCAACCGCATCAACATTTATGGGCAGGAAAAGGATGCCGCCACCTACCGCCTTGCAAAAATGAACCTTGCGCTTCGCAGTCTCAGCCACCACCTGGGGGAGACGAATGATTCATCCTTTACGCACGATTTGCACAAGGGGCTGTACTTCAATTATATTATGGCAAATCCGCCCTTTAACCTGAAAGGCTGGTATGACGCTAACCTGAAAAATGATGTTCGCTGGGCTGATTATCAAACACCGCCGGAGGGCAACGCAAACTATGCCTGGATTTTGCATATGCTTTCCCATTTAAAACCTGCCGATGGCGTTGCGGGATTCCTTCTCGCAAACGGCGCATTGAACGATAGTGATACGTTGGAAATCCGCAAAAAACTGATTCAGAATGACAAGGTGGAAGCCATTATCGTTTTGCCGAGGGAATTGTTCATCACGACTGATATCAGCGTTACCCTTTGGATTTTGAACCAGAATAAAAAAGGCGGAAACTACCATGGCAGAAATCTCCGCAATCGTGAGCATGAAATACTCTTTGTGGATTTGCGCCAGTGGAGGAATCATCCTGTCAAGGGTGAAAATAAAAAGAAAGTGCGTTTGGCTGCAGAACAGATTGAACGAGCCGCAGAGATATACCATGCATGGCAAAGGGAAGGTACCGATGGGACAAACTATGAAACACCGGAACTTTACCGCAGTGTAGGGATTCTTGAAATCGAAAGCAAGGGCTGGACGCTTACGCCGAGCAAATACATTGAATTTATCGACCATGATTTAGAGATTGACTACGAAAAGGAAATGGCACGCATTCAAGCGGAAATGAAAGAAGTGATGAAACAGGAAAAGAAATCCCAGCAGATGCTGGAAGACGCATTTAGGGGGATTGGCTATGGGATTGACTAAATATAAACTTGGGGAATTGATTGAGCAATGCGATGACAGAAATGAAGATTTACGGTATGGCATGGGTGATGTAAAAGGAATCTCCATCCAGAAGATTTTTATTGAAACGAAAGCAAATATGAAAGGTGTGTCCCTAAGCCCTTATAAACTGGTAAAACCGGACGATTTTGCCTGTGTTACCGTGACCTCCCGAAACGGGGAAAAGATTACATTAGCGCATAATACGACTGAAAATACTTATATTGTTTCTTCATCGTATGTGGTGTTCCGGGTCAAGCAAACCGATACGCTTTTATCTGACTACCTGTTCATGTACTTCAACCGGCCGGAATTTGACCGATACGCGCGGTTTCATTCATGGGGTTCGGCACGGGAAACCTTTCGCTGGGAAGATCTGTGTGACATGGATATTGTCCTTCCGCCGCTTCCAATCCAGCAAAAGTACGTTGATGTATACAATGCCATGATTGAAAACCAGGAAAGCTACGAACGTGGACTTGCGGATTTGAAGCTCTCATTTGAAGCATTAATCGATGAATACAAGCATAAAGCTTGCAAGAGAACAGTTGGCGCAATTCTGGAGGAAATAGATTGCCGTAATACAGATGGGACAATCACTGATGTGCAAGGAATCAATATAACGAAGCAGTTCATGCCGTCTGTTGCAAATACATACAATGTCAATCTATCTAAATATAAAGTAGTAAAAAAGGGTCAGTTTGCTTTCTCAGGAATGCAGACTGGCAGGGATGAATGCATCCGAATCGCATTATTTAATGAGAATGAACCGATTGTTATCTCTCCAGCATACACAGTTTTAGGGATGAAAGATCATACAGTTCTTGCTGAATACATCATGATGTGGTTTTCCCGAAAAGAAGTAGACAGGCTTGGTTGGTTTATGAGCGATGCAAGCATCAGGACAAATTTGGACATGGATCGATTTTATGAAATAGAAATTCCTGTCCCCGGCTTAAAGGTTCAAGAATCAATTATAGGAATTTATGATGCGTACAATGCACGCAAGTCCATTAACGAAAAACTCAAAGCACAGATCAAAGACATCTGCCCCATTCTCATCAAAGGCTCTCTTGAAGAGGCGAGAAATACAGAGGAGGCATAATCCATGGCAAAGCTCAAAAATTACAACGGCCGTTACTGTGAATCGGAATATGAATCTGCCTTTATCGCCTTTTTAGAGGCGGAGGGCTGGACATATTCTTACGGTGGCAGCATCTCCCGCGCCAGCAAGAGGGATGTGCTGATTGCTGGTGATTTTAAGAACTTCATAACCGTTGCCGCCCCGGACTTAACAGCAGATGAAGTGATGCAAATTTTTGATCACGTCCGTCTTGCAGGCGCT
Source organism: uncultured Eubacterium sp. (assembly GCA_946555345.1). GTDB lineage: Bacteria > Bacillota > Clostridia > Peptostreptococcales > Anaerovoracaceae > Lentihominibacter. Next base: position 108,532 of record CAMNSS010000007.1, read on the forward strand.
GAAAGTGATTTTGCTGCTTTGCATAAAGTGTATGGCTGGATGGCCTGCGGCGTCCAGTTTATTCCGCAGGATGGATTGGCAAAGATAATCCCGCTCATTGATTTTGAAAACCCGCATAAGAACATATTCCGCGTGGTAAACCAGCTTGCGGTAGAATATACAAATAACGGCAAAAAGGAAAATCGCAGGCCGGATGTATTGTTGTATGTCAATGGGATGCCGTTATGTGTCATTGAACTAAAAAATCCTGCCGATGCAAATGCGACCATTCACGATGCGTGGAAGCAAATCAATATCCGTTATTGGAGAGACATTCCGCACCTGTTGCATTATTGCCCTTTGGCGTGCATTTCCGATGGCGTGAAGACAAGGCTTGGGACTGTCCGCACGCCTTATGAGCATTTTTACGCTTGGCGCAGGGTGAATGACGGGGATAAAATATCCACGATGCCTTTTGAGGAAACGGAAACGATGATCAAGGGCGTGTACAGTCCCGCTCGGTTTTTGGAAATCTTCAGGGATTACATTTATTTTCAAGACAGCATTTATGATAGTTCCGAGGTCGAAATTGTGTGCCGTTATCCGCAGTTCTTTGCTGCAAGGCTGTTAAAGCAAAGCATCATCAATTCCGTTATCGAAAAGAGCGGCAAAGGCGGTACCTATTTTGGCGCGACAGGATGCGGGAAAACATACGCGATGGCTTTTCTTGCCCGCCAGCTTGCGCTTCGCTGCACCGATATCCCGGAAATCGGTTCACCGACCATTATCTTGATTGTCGATCGTGATGAATTGCAAAAGCAAGGCGCAAAGCTATTCACAAGGAGCAAGGAATTTTTAAACCTCGGTGAGGTTTCCGTCGTAAAAAACAGGGCAGAGCTGCGACAGGAACTTGGTACAAGGCAAAGCGGCGGTTTCTATATTTGCACCATCCAGAAGTTTTGTGACCGGGAGGATGATAAAATAGGCCTGATCAACGGTCGGCGGAATATTATTTGTTTCTCCGATGAAGCCCACAGAACCCAGCTCGAACACTCGAAAAAGATCCGCTTCAGCAAGGATACTGATGAAAACATGAGAGCCATGGTCTCAAAGCCATATGCCAAGGTATTAAAAGAAGCCTTCCCGCAGGCGACTTTCGTGGGTTTTACGGGAACGCCGATTGCAGAAACCTATCAGACCTTTGGTGAGGAAATTGACCGCTATACCATGGATCAAGCGGTCGCTGACGGATTAACGGTATCAATCAAATATCACCCTCGCATTGCAAAGGTTTTATTGGATAAAGAAAAAGCAAAGCAAATTGAAGGTTACTATAAAAAATGCGCCGATGACGGTGCGGCATATGAGGATATCGAAGCAAGCAAAAAAGCGATGAGTTCCATGGAGGTGATTTTGGGCGAACCTTCCAGACTTGCGCGTTTAGCGGCGGATATCCATGACCACTACGTTTCTTCCTGTGCGGCAGATCCGGACAGAATCCAGAAAGCCATGGTAACTTGTTCAAATAGAAAAATCGCCTACGCATTATTGCAAAAATTTAAAGATAAATACCCGGAATGGTTTGAAGAAAAGAAATCCCCTGACGGTGTGTCTGTAACCGAAGCGGAGTTAAAGGAACTGAAACCGATGCCTTTCATGGCGATGGTATCGAGCGTCGGAAGCAATGACGAAGTTGATATGTACAATTACCTCGGCGGCGTGAAAAATGATAAACGCAGTGAAGACCTGGACGCCGCTTTCAAACAGGAAAAATCAAATTTCCATATCGTTATTGTTGTCGATATGTGGATCACCGGATTTGATGTGCCATCCCTTACATATTTATACAATGATAAACCGCTCAAAAAGCATTTGCTGATCCAGACCATCAGCCGGGTAAACCGAAAATATCCCGGCAAAGAATTTGGCATGGTGGTCGATTATATCGGCATTCGTGACAATATGCGGGAAGCGATGAAGGTTTATGGCGGCGATCTGTCTGTCGCCCCAACCGCTGATGATGTCGAACAGGCCGCATCCATGTTTCGGGAAGAATTGGAAATCCTGAAAACACTGTTTGCCGATTATGATTTGACGCTGTTTTTGAACCCCGAATGCGATCCCGTGCAGCGTTACAGGCTTCTTGCAAAGGCGGCAGAATACGTATTTGCATCGACACTAGTATTGCAGACGGAAGGAGATCGGGGGATTCAAAAGGTTTCCTTCAGGACTTACTTTCTAAAGACGGTGAAACGAATGCGGGCTGCTTTTGATCTCTGCCAGCCTTCCGGCAGCCTGCGTGAAGAAGAATCCGCCCTTGCACAGTGTTTTATGGCGATCGCGGGCTTTGTGCGCAAAATGAGCGGAACGAGCGAAGTGGACGCCGACACCATGAACCGTGCAGTATCGAAAATGGTCGAAGAAGCGCTCAAGTACAACCAGGTAGAAAGCGTCCTGGAAAGCGGCGAGGAAGAAGACCTCTTTTCTCCTGAATACTTCGAGAAATTATCAGACGTTCAAATGCCCGCAACGAAGCTGGAACTTCTTGTAAAAATGCTCCGTAAGCAGATTCAGGAGTATGGAAAGGTCAACCAGCTTGCTGCAAAGTCATTCCAGGAAATGCTGGAAAAAACGATTGCAGAATACCATGAAAGGCGCAAAGCTCTTCTTGCCGAAGAAGCTGGGCAGGCGCAGGAACAAGCCTCTGAGGATATTATTAAGACTGCTACCGGCCAGGCTCTGGCAATTTTGCATCAGATGAAGGAAAGCAGGGAAAGTTTTCGTAAGCTCGGGCTAACCTTTGAGGAAAAAGCATTCTATGATATTTTGATGGCTTTATGCAGTCAATACGGTTTTGAATACGGAACAGACCAAGAGTCTGGCGGTGTTGTTGTCAACGGCAAGTGCAAAGCCTTGGCGAAAAAAGTAAAGGAAATCATCGATGCGAAATCTTCCTTTGCCGATTGGCTGAATAACCAGAATGTGCGCAACCAGTTAAAACTTGAGATCAAGATTTGCCTGGTGAAGAACGGCTATCCGCCGCAGTACAGCCCCGAGGTGTTTCGCAAAGTGATGGAGCAGGTGGAAAATTTTGAGGAGCATTCGGATGCTGGCAGCATATTTGATGATTCAGCAAAGGGTGCGGTTTTACCAAAGGCGGGGGAATCATGATTGATCAATAAAAGTTAGATGGAGAGGCAATTTACCGAATCTTTTGATGAATGGAAAAGCATTTTGAAAAGCATCTGCATAAAGATAAAGGGGTGGAAAATGCAAAGCAAAATGTTATAATAATTGTGTAATAAGCGCCTGGGAAAAGGCGCGGCGATTGCTCATCAGCGTGCAAACGCAAATCAAACGAAAAAGTATACATAAGGAGGTTTTTTATGTTATCAAAAAATCTTGCCCATTTTGACCGGCTGGCATGCGTAGCGTGCGGCACCTGTGTCAAGGAATGCCCCCGCAGTGCAGTCAAGGTTTACAAAGGCTGTTATGCTGTTGTTGAGGCAGAACGCTGTGTGGGGTGCGGGAAATGTGCGAAGGCCTGCCCGGCAGGCTGTATTGTGGTTGAGGAAAGAAAGGAACGGTAATGGCAAACAATAAAAAGCGCTGGTATGATTATCTGTGGATCTGGTCTATCATTTATTTTTCGCTGGGATTTTTTAATATTTTATTTGCATGGCTGGGCATGGTTGATTTTCTTTTGCCGCTGTTAATTGCGCTGATCGGCGGGAATAAGTGGTTTTGCAACAATCTCTGTGGAAGGGGACAGCTGTTTTCCCTGCTTGGCGGAAAGCTCGGATTCTCTTTGAAAAGACCGACGCCAAAGTGGATGTCATCGAAATGGTTCCGGTATGGATTTTTGGTTTTCTTTTTGGCGATGTTCGGAAACATGGTATTTCAAACTTATTTGATTTTTGCCGGGGCGGATTCCCTGCGAGAAGTGATTAAATTGTTTTGGACGATCAAAGTGCCTTGGGGATGGACTTATACGGCTGGCCTGGCGCCTGGCTGGGTGGCGCAGTTCAGCTTCGGTTTTTACAGCCTGATGCTGACTTCGTTGCTGTTGGGCTTGCTCGCCATGGTTTTCTTCAGGCCTCGTTCCTGGTGTGCATTTTGTCCGATGGGAACGATGACGCAGGGTATTTGCAAGCTGAAAAACAAAGTCCGTAAATAAGGGGAGAAACAGCAAATGGCTTAAGATAGGATGCTCTAGGCGAAGCATATTATCTGTGGTCATGGCTATCATTGAGAGAATCGAAATATTGTGATAAAATAACAGTAAACTATGATTTTTGTTAAAGGCAGGGCATATAAGCGTGGACCATAACAATTAGCGCAGGTGAATTTGTACATGATGTTTGCTTTTGTCCTGTCAGCACAAATTGATTCATGCAAGCTTACCAATATACAACAAGAAAGGCGGCAATGTCCATGGCTAAGAAATGTTCAATATGTGGGAAAAAACTGGGGTTTCTGGATGGAAAAATAGTGATATCAGATGGCGTGGTCTGTACATCGTGCTGGGCAAGTGCTGGGTTAGATATGAGTTTTCGGGCGATGTATTCCGCATCGAACAAAACAACGAACCAGATTCGGGATTTAATTGAGATTGAAATATTAAAGCGGGAGGCGGCGAAAGCTGGATTAAAACAGGAAATCGCTTCTGCCAATCAAGCAAAGCTAGGAGAACGGCCAAACCAGCCGACGGCAAAACAGAAAAAAGCTTCCCCGGAAAGCAAGGCAAAAAGCGTTGAAAAAGACATTACAAAACCAGTTGATATTATTTTAGCGGTAGATGCAAATAAAGGTGTGGGTTTTGCTTGTGAGGGAAAACCCGTGATAAACTTTGACGATTTGATCAATGGACGGGAAATGATTATCGGGGATGGCTTCATTCATAATGAAAGCAATGAAGCCCTTCCTGAAATCAGGATCGTATGCGAATTTGAGCCGCCAATCATTGATGCCGGGCTTATTTATTATGAGGCTGGTACTTTTGCTGCTGGAGCAGAGGGACGATTTGAAATCGATGATCCGCCGATAAATCTTGAAGAATATGCGAAAATAAAAAGAACGAGAAATGGAAAATTCAGGCTTACGATGTTCCTGGGAGAGCAGGAAATCCATACAGAAGAATGCGGGATGAAAATCAAACCTGCACCAGCAGAAGATATGCAAAAACTGATGAATGCCGTTATGTATGAAGAAGAAAAAAATGCATCTGGCTCGGTTAACATATTTCTCTATGCGAGGGAAACCGGCTCATACGACATTGACCTTATGAGAAATCCGGAGTTGCTTTATTCTATGTATTCTAATGGGAAAGAGCAAATTATCGGGGATGTTTTTGTAACGAATGAGTTAAACCATGCACTGAATAATGTACAGTTCGAGGCAAGGTATGCTTCTGATATATTATCTCCTGTCGATGTGCTTTTGGGGAATGTCCCAGCAGGAGAAAATATTTCGTTTGAAGTAGATGATCCTGCGATCGATGTGGAGAAACTCGAAATGCTCACGGAAATTGAATCCTGCACAGCCACATATAGGATTTTGGTTGACGGAAGACCTGTTGCCGAATCAATCGGGAGAATTACGATATGTCCATATAATCAGTGGAATGCGGCATTGATCTTATTGCCCGCATACATGACGCCCAATCATCCGAATATTATTTCTGTGTTACAGAATGCCTCCCAATGGATGCTGGTTAATGGCATGAACCCTTCCCTTGAAGGCTATCAGAGCGATGCCCGCCGGGTGGAGGAAATGGTTAAAGCTGTGTATCATGCCGTAAAAGAAGCAAATATTATTTATTCAAATCCTCCGGCAAGTTTCTTTGGACCGCAGCGGATCAGGCTTTGTGAAACGGTTTTTGAACAAAAATTTGCTACATGCATGGACATGACGATTTTGTTTGCTTCCTGTTTAGAATCCTTTGGCTTGCATCCTGTCCTCATTACTGCGCCAGGACATATTTTTGCAGGCGTATGGCTGACAGCAACGGGAAGGCTGCAAGAGCCTGTGATTTCAGATGCAAAGCTGATCCAAAAACATATCAAGGAAAAAAAGCTTGTCGCGATCGAGTGTACTGCCATGAATGCTGGAAAAGATACAGGCTATGATAAGGCAAAACAAATTGCGAGCAATACGATCAAGGATATGGCGGAAAATGATATCTCGGATCATGAATGCATTGATGTTCAGATTGTAAGGGCGATCGGGGTGAGGCCGCTTCCGATGAGAATGCACCGCCCTGCTCCGGCCGACGCTTTAACCGCAGTGGAGGGGACGCCGTTTTTTGCAGAGAAAACGGCATTGGAGACAAAAAATGCCGTGCCAAAGAAACCCGTTGCCTCAGAAGAAGCCATAAAAGAAGTATCGAATGATGAACCAGGCATTGGAACAAAACAGACGGCAAACAGTGTGCGTACATACTATACGAAAGAAGCATATCAATCCTTTGATAAAGATTTAGCGGATATATCGATCGACAATTTTTATGATAAGCAGAGCAAAAAGATTATAAAGAACGCTATCGTGGAAATTGTAGCGGTTGAAGGTCCAATCAGCCAGCCTTCTTTGATTAGGGTCATCATCAACAAAACAAGCCTCGGAAGGGCAAGCAAGCAGATTACAGAGCATCTGGATAAGCTTGTTGCAGCTGCCGATGTCAAAATTACAAGACAAAACGGCATAAGATTCTTATGGAGTCAGGGAACAGAGCCATCGCAATATACTGCATATAGGATGAAGGAACAGAGACCCCCGGATGAAATCTGCAAGTATGAGTTAAAAAATGCAGTCTGCTATCTGATTCAGGAAAATGGTCCAATGGCAAAAGAAGAGATTGGAAAGGATATGGTTCGCTTGCTTGGATATAATCGTTCTAGCAAAAAAATTGAAGATGGCGCGGCCGCCGCAATCAAAGCCGCAAAAGAACTGAAAGCCATCAGGCAGAATGAAGAACGGAACTTTGTCCTAGCATGAAGCAAGACGCAAGGGTGCGAAGGCGCATGGAAGCTAGCCTAGGATTTTGCTGCCAGCGGCAGGGGTGGCGTTTACGCTGTTGGGACTTCTTTTTTCAGCGTGGTGAGGACGGGAAAATGATTTACACGGAAATGACGAAAAAGGCAATGAAATTATGTTTTGCAGCGCACAAAGACCAGACAGATAAGAGCGGCGTGCCGTATGTATTCCATCCGATCCACCTTGCGGAGCAGATGGAGAGCGAAGAGGCGGTAATCATCGCGCTTTTGCATGATGTGGTGGAAGATACGGCGTATACGCTGGCGGATCTGGCGGAGATGGGATTTTCCCGGCGGATTACCGATGCCCTGGCATTGCTGGCCCACGACGAGTCGGTCCCGTATCTGGAATACGTTTCCCAGGTGAAGGAAAATGCGCTCGCCAGGGCGGTCAAGCTGGTGGATTTGAAACACAATAGCGACCTGTCCCGTTTGGACGAAGTGAGTGAGGAGGCGCTTTTGCGCATGAAACAGTATGAAAAGGCGATCGCGCTGCTTGCAGAATAGATGAAGCCTGATGGGAATCGGCGCTTTGCGGGACAGCGATTCAAAGCGGATGACATATGTGTAAAGAAAATTTTTGATGGCGTCCTGCGGAGAGCGGCGTTCGCTGCCAGCGGCATTTTTGTGTTGCGAAAATTTGCCATATTTTTGTATTTTCCTATTCCGCCGATGCGCAGGATGGCTTTCAAATCGAAGGGGAAGGAGTTTGCGATTCACACGATCGTGCGCCGAGACAAAACTCGGCCGGGCAAAACGCCGCCAGGCGCTTGCGAAACGTGCGCCATATGCGAAAAAAGTTGTGGAACTGCTTGCGAAATCCCCCTAGCCGATGTACAATATACTAGTTAAAGGCAAAGGCGTCTTTCATGTTTCGTACGGCAAGGCATCTTTGCCTTTTTGTGAGCAGAGAAGGTGAGGAAGGTTACGATGATGGAAAAGAGAGGACAACTATACGAAGGAAAAGCGAAACGGGTTTTCAAAACCGACGACGAAAACCTGCTGATCGTTTCGTACAAGGATGATGCGACGGCGTTTAACGGGCTGAAAAAGGGAACGATTACAGGCAAGGGCGAAATCAACAACCAAATGAGCAACCTGTTGATGCAGTACCTGGAAAAGAAGGGGATACCAACCCACTTTGTGGAGGAGCTGAATCCGCGGGAGACGCTGGTGCGGAAGGTTTCCATCGTTCCCCTGGAGGTGATCGTGCGCAATCTTTCCGCCGGCTCTTTTTCCAAACGGTACGGGATTGAAGAAGGAATTGTCTTCGATGCGCCGACGATCGAATTTTCCTATAAAAACGACGACCTGGGCGACCCGCTCATCAATGCCTATCATGCGCTGGCGTTAAAGCTGGCGGAGGCTTCGGAAATCGAGCAGATCAAGCGGTATGCCTTTGCAATCAACGACAGCCTGAAAGCGTTCTGGGCTTCTTGCGGCGTTACGCTGGTGGATTTTAAGCTGGAATTTGGCAGGCTCGCAGGCGGCGGCATCGTGCTTGCGGATGAAATCAGCCCTGACACTTGCAGGCTATGGGATGCGGAAACAGGGGAAAAGCTGGATAAGGACAGGTTTCGCCGCGACTTGGGCGGCGTAGAGGACGCTTACGTAGAAGTAATGAAACGGCTTACGGACAAGCTGTAGGAGGGGATCATATGTCAAACTGTGCAATCGTTGGAATCAACTGGGGTGATGAAGGAAAAGGCAGGATGGTGGATCTGCTGACCGAAAATTTCGATGTTGTCGTGCGTTACCAGGGCGGCGGCAATGCGGGGCATACCGTCATCAACGAATATGGAAAGTTTGCCCTGCATCTGCTTCCTTCGGGGATTTTCCGGGAGGGCGTTGTCAACATCCTCGGAAACGGCGTGGCGCTCGATCCGCAAAACCTGTGGCTGGAAATGCAGGAGGTGATACGGCAAGGGATTGCGCTTACTCCTGATAATTTGAAAATCAGCGACCGTGCTTCCCTTTTGCTTCCGTGGCACCGGGCTTTGGATGAACTGGAAGAAATGCGGCTTGCGGATAAAAAATACGGTTCGACAAAACAGGGCATTGCGCCTTTTTATGCGGACAAATACCAGAAAAAAACGGTTTTGGCGGGGGAACTGTTTTACCCGCAAAAGCTCAAAAGCCATTTGGCGGAGCTGATGGAGTGGAAAAACCTCACGCTGGCAGGCGTGTATGGCGCAGAGCCGTACACGGTGGAGCAGTTAAACGAATGGATTGAGGCTTATTGTGAGAACGTGAAGCCGTATATCTGCGATACGGGTAAGGTGCTAAAGGATGCGCAGCATGGGGGCAAGAGCATTCTCTTTGAAGCACAGCTAGGTGCGCTTCGCGACCTCGATTATGGCATCCACCCTTACACCACCTCGTCAAATACCACAGCGGCTTATGCACCGATCGGTTCTGGCCTTCCATCAGCGAAAATCGATGCTGTGATCGGGGTCGTGAAAGCGTATTCAACCTGCGTCGGGGAAGGTCCTTTTGTCTGCGAAATGTTTGGCGAGGAGGCAGAAATGCTGCGGAAGGCAGGGGCTGAATACGGCGCTAAAACCGGCAGGCCGCGCAGGGTAGGCCCGCTCGATATCGTGGCGACGCGGTACGGCACAGAAGTGCAGGGTACAACGGAAATCGCCTTGACGAAGCTGGATGTGCTCAGCGGGATGGAAAAGATCCCGGTATGCACGCATTATTTGGTAAACGGCGAAGAAATGGATGAGTTTCCATTCCCAGCGGCGCTGGCGGATGCGAAACCTGTCATCCGGGATTTTGACGGCTGGCAGTGCGACATTTCTGGCGTGCGAAACTGGGAAGAGCTTCCAGCAGAGGCGAGGGCTTATGTCTCCTTTATCGAAGAAGCGATCGGCTGCCGCATCAGCTATGTATCGGTCGGCCCTGAACGGGACAGCATCATCATCAGGAAGTGAATTTAGCGTAGGTTGCGTGTGAGCTCTGCGTAACTTTAAAGTGAATTTAGCGTAACATAGAGTGATTTTGGGAGGAAACATCGTGGAAAAAATCCTTGTGCTGGATTTTGGCGGCCAGTATAATCAGTTGATCGCACGCAGGGTGCGGGAGCAGCATGTCTATGCGGAAATCAAACCGTGCGATAGAATTTCCGTAGAGGAAATCAAAGCGGCTGGCTATCAAGGCATCATCTTTACGGGCGGGCCGGGCAGCGTCTATGATGCGGATTCGCCCCATTATGACCCAGCTATTTTAAATGTGGGAATCCCCGTTCTCGGGATCTGTTACGGCGTCCAGTTAATGGCATATATGGAGGACGGCGAGATTTGCGGTGCGGAAAATAGCAGCGAATACGGGAAAACAATGGTGACGGCATCGCAGAATGTTTTGTTTGCGGATGTCTCGGCGGAAAGCGTTTGCTGGATGAGCCATACGGATTATGTCAAAACACCGCCGGAAGGATTTAAGGTGATTGCACATACCGATAAGTGTCCCTGTGCCGCAATGTGCGATGAGGACAGGAAGCTATATGGGGTGCAGTTTCACCCGGAGGTCGTCCATACTGATTATGGCAAACAGATCCTTTCCAATTTCCTCTTTCGGATTTGCCGTTGCAAGGGCGATTGGCGGATGGAGGATTTTGCCGTGCAGACGGTGGAAACCTACAGGAAAAAGCTTGCGGGGAAAAAAGTCTTGCTGGCGTTGTCGGGCGGCGTGGATTCTTCGGTGGCGGCGGTGTTGCTCCATCAGGCGATTGGCGAAAATCTGGTTTGTGTATTCGTCGATCATGGCCTATTGCGAAAGGATGAAGGCGATTTTGTCGAGCAAGTCTTTCGCCGCCAGTTTGGCATGAATTTAATCCGGGTCAACGCTAAGGAGCGGTTTTTGGAAAGGCTGCAGGGCGTGACTGAGCCGGAACGCAAGCGCAAGATCATCGGCGAAGAATTTATCCGGGTGTTTGAGGATGAAGCAAAGAGCCTCGGCAAGATCGATGTGCTGGCGCAGGGGACGATTTACCCTGATGTCATCGAAAGCGGCAAGGGTGATGCGGCGGTGATTAAGAGCCATCACAATGTAGGTGGGCTTCCTGACGTGATGTCCTTTGAGGAAATTGTCGAACCGCTGCGGGATCTCTTCAAGGATGAGGTTAGAAGCGTAGGCGAACAGCTTGGCATTCCCCATGCGCTCGTGTGGCGGCAGCCGTTCCCAGGTCCTGGCCTTGCGGTAAGGGTGATCGGGGAAATTACGGATGAAAAGCTGGAAATTTTACGGGATGCCGATGCTATTTTCCGCGAGGAGGTCGAGCGGGCAGAGCTTGCGGCCGATGCAGCGGCTTCGGCGGCGAACCAGTATTTTGCAGTCCTGACCGGCATTCGCAGCGTCGGCGTGAAGGGCGACGCCAGGACGTATGGCTATACCGTGGCGCTTAGGTGCGTGAGCACGGACGATTTCATGACGGCTACGTGGACGAGACTGCCGTATGAAGCGCTGGAGCGGGCGAGTAGCAGGATTACGAATGAAGTGAAGGGCATTACCCGGGTTGTTTACGATATCACCTCGAAGCCGCCGGCAACGGTGGAGTGGGAATAGGGCTTTCAAACAAAAAAACCATTGCAAATACTGGATGATAACGGTTATAGAACACAGGGTGGCGCTGTTTTGATACTGTCAGCACAATCAGCCGGGAGTCCGCTTATTATGCGGATTCCCGGCTGATTCTTGTTTTAAGCGGATTTGCAAGCCGCACTATGATGAAGGTTCAGTTTCATATGATAACAGTTCCTTGGATTTTCTTAGCTTTATGGAGCATTTCATCCGCTTTTTCCAGAAGCGCCGATGGAACGTCCGGGCCGATTGCGCCGCCAATGCTGACGGTAATATGCTGCCCTTCAACGCCTTCTATGGAAAGATTGGAGACAGCATCACATATATTGTGCAGCTTTTCATGAAAAGCGCCGGCGGCAATGGATTCAAAAATTATTACAAATTCATCTCCGTCGTATCGCACGAGTGTATCCGGCGTGCGGATTACTTCACTGATCGCTTTTGCGATGTGCATGAGAATATTGTCTCCGGTCGTGCGCCCGTATGTATCGTTGATGCTCTTGAAATCATCTACATTGACGATCGCCAGGGCGCAGATATTTTTCGGCTCATTTACCTTTGCATTATAATAGCGCCGATTATACACATTGGTAAGCGGATCGAGGTATAATTTGTTGTTCAAGTCGGAAATAGAGCTGCTGGATAATGTATTGCCGTTTTTATCGATCATCGCATCATTCGTTATGCGGATCAGCCCCTCTAGTACAAGCGGCGTATTGTCAACTTTAATATATTGGGAAACCACATAAAATACTTCGCTGTCAAAAAATACGATTTTTGAAAACTTCTTTTGTGATTTCAGGCACTTGATGGAAGTACAGTTGGCACATTTCCGGTCCTGCTTCCAAAGTTCATAACAATAATGATCGCTTTTAAAGAGCTTCCCGCTGCTATCAAATTCGACAATCCTTTGGCTTAAAGGATCAACCAACCGGACGTTGTATATCATAAATTTGAGGGTATTGACCAGATGCCAAGCTTCCATGCCGGTCATTGTATTGCTTGCTGCATAGAACGCTTCTCCTTCGTCAGCGGTAGCTTTGCTTGCTTCTTCGTCCATAGGAATCAGCCTGCCCGCTACTTCTGCGTAATGCCGGGCGTCCGCCGAGTCCCAGATCGTCTGCATCACGCATTGGTATTGCTGAGGCGTTTCCCCATGCAAATTTAGCAAAATCTCTTCTTTTACCAGAGGATGTTCATTTGTTGCCGCCGCGAGTTTGTCCTTTAGGCGTTCTAGCGTATGAAGGTCATATCCTGCGTAAGCATCCAGTTCTTTATTGGAATCAACAATAAACTCCTCTTCACCGAAAAGCTTTCTGCCAGCCTTGTTGAGATGAAGGGAGGGCGGCGATACCGTATAGTAAAACGCAGGGCTTGAATCGTTAAAAAAGAACTTAGCCCGCAAACGCTCGCGCATCAGCATTTGCGTGATCTTGCCAGAAGAAAACAGCCCGTTCTCCTGGGAATGCGCCAGGGCATCCACAACCAGAAGATGATTGGAATCTTTGTCGGCTTCCGTTATGCTTTCCTGGGCAGGAGACAAATCTTCCAGTTTATCTAATATCCCGCAAAGGCAGTCCAGCAGCAAAGGATTAAACGCCCCGCACTCTCCGGCACAGATCATCCGCATCGCTTCTTCTGGCGGATACATTGGTTTATAGCATCGTTCGCTGGTCAGTGCGTCGTACACATCAGCGACAGATACCACTTGCGCCGCAATCGGAATTTCGTCTCCTTTCAGTCCGTCCGGATAGCCGTAGCCGTCATATCGTTCATGATGCCAGCGGCATATTTCATATGTCATCCGAATCAACGGGTTTGCATCTTTCTTATGAAGCAGGGGTTCAACCATATTAGCGCCTGTTATGGCATGGCCTTTCATTATCTGAAATTCCTCGTCCGTGAGCCTGCCTGGCTTATTCAAAATTTCTTCGGGAACAGACATTTTCCCGATGTCATGCAAAGCAGATGCGGTGACGATCCGAAGCATTTCTTCTTTTGTCAACGGATAACGATCAGTTGTTTTTATTAGCTTTTTCAATAAAAGCCCGGTAATATAGCGGATGTTTTGGACGTGCGCCCCGCTTTCGCCGTTGCGGGTTTCGACAATGTGCGAAAGAATGGAGATCATGGCTTCATTGCTTTGGTTTTCTTTAATGACTTCATCAGCCAAAGCGTTTGACAGCTTCCGGTGCTTGCTTGATAGCGCAATTGTGTTGGTGATACGGTGGCAGATGACCCTTTCGTCATATGGGCGCCGTATCAAATCACTGGCGCCCAGGCGGTAAGAGCGTTCAATATTTTCAGGCGTATATTCCGAAGATATCATGATCACGGGCAGAAATTCCAGCCATCCGCATTCTTCCATATGCTTGAGGAATGCAAAACCGTCCATATTGGGCATAACAATGTCTAAGAGTATTAGGGAGAACTCTTCCAAGCGGTCTTGCAAGATCAGCATCGCTTCTTTTCCGTCGCAGGCCTCTTCGACGATATAATCGTTTGCCAGCATACTCGTCATTACCAGACGGTTAAATCTCGAATCATCGACAATCAGGATCTTGTATTTCTTTTCTATTTCCAACATTGTATTTTCCTCCAAAGATTTGGGATAATCTCGTAGCTTCGCGATTTCAGGCTTCCCTGAGCCAGCCTAAATTGTTTTGCCTTCCGGTAGGTGTGTGGCGTGGAAGGAATGTCATTTGAATTAATTTTTTGCTGGTTTCTGGGTGATCCGGGAAAAATCCTTCCCAAATGGCTTGCATTATTTTTCCTTTTGCAAACGCACAGAATTTATCTTACGTTGCCGATATTTAGACGGCTGGGCAGATCATGCCCAAAAAATAACATGAAAAATCCCTGCCAGGGGCTGGCGGATGCAAAAAGGCATACAAAAATAAGGCGGCAGAAAGATTGGATTTGCGACCTGTAATTTTTGTGCATATTCATTTATATGCCCTTGCAATTTTTAGATTCCCTGTGCTATAATGAGAAAAATTTTTATTTCATTATATGCGCCCGGAAACATTAGATAAATTTCGTTGCGCTAACTTACCAATCCCAGCCGTTCCAAACAACGCAAGTGTTCCGCCCCAGTTGTCATGAGGTAGATGCGGGTGGTGTCGATAGAGCTATGCCCCAGGACGTCAGCTAGCTTTGCGATGTCCCGGGTCGAGCGGTAAAAGGTGACGGCAAACAGATGGCGCAGGTTGTGGGGGAATACCTTAGATGATTCTACTCCGGCCTTTTTGCAAAGCGATTTCATAGCTCTCCAGATCTGAAAGCGGGTAAGGGGATTTCTGTCTCTGGCCCGGAAGATTGCGCCGGAGGCGATTTTTTGTTTTTGGGCATATTTACGCAGCTTCCGGGCTAGTTTTCCCGGAAGAAGAATCGTGCGGATTTTTCCTTTCAGGATCACATTCGCCTGGCTTGCGGCTGCGGCCTCTACCGTGATATAGCGCAGTTCCGACACACGGATGCCAGTGGCGCAGATCGTTTCCATCGCCAGAGCCAGCCATTCTTGGCGTAACGCGCGGGCCGTTTCTACCAGGCGTTGGTACTCAGGGCGGGTGAGTTCCCTTGCTGTTTCCCGGAATGTGCGCCGCTGGATTTTCAGGAATTTTACCCGGCAGTCCTCCCAGCCCAAAAATCGAAACAGGCTGTTGATGGCAGAGAGCTTGGCATTGATGGTAGCGGGCGCCTGTTCTTGGCCTGAAAGGAAATTTTTATATTGGGATGCGGTTTCTTTCGTGACTGGTTTTTCGCCCAGCCAGCTGGAAAAGCCCCGGACATCCCGCAGGTATTTCTCTATCGTAGCCCCGGCGTGTTCTGCGGTGCGGAGATGGGCGGCATAATTGTTGATTTGTGCGTAAGTCAGTATACGGTTTTTCATGATGCTCCTCCTTGCGTAAGTAATGGGTTTATTTTACCTTTTATCGGGAGAATGTACCATATTTATTATTGAGGGGAATCGAAAAGATGACAAGGCGGAGGGGACAAACGAAAAAGCGAAAGAAGGGATCACTGTCTGCAAGCTCTGTTTCCAGCAGATTCTGGACAGGATAATTGCAAGGATGTTCCGCATGGCGCAGCGTATGAAATGAGGAAATTAGAAGAATACAAAACGGCCGGATACAAATAATAATAACATCAAAACAAAGGAGATTTGAAGATGTTTAAACATGAAAAACCATTATTCCATCCGGTAGAGGTTGAAGGTCCTAACCCGCAGTACGCAGTATTGATGCAAGAACAACTGGGCGGCGGCAATGGCGAGCTAAAGGCTGCTTTGCAGTATATGTCCCAGAGCTTCCGCATTAAAAACCCTGAAATCAAGGATTTGTTCCTGGATATCGCCGCAGAGGAGCTTGGGCATTTGGAGATGGTAGCGCAGACGATCAACCTGCTCAACGGCCATGATGTGGATGCCAGGGCAGTCGGGTCTGGCGAAATACAGACGCACGTGATGTTCGGGCTTACGCCAGGGCTTGTCAACTCGTCAGGCGCGCCGTGGACTGCCGATTACGTCACCGTGACAGGGGATCTGTGTGCGGATCTGCTGGCTGATATCGCCTCGGAGCAAAGGGCCAAAGTGGTCTATGAATACCTTTACAGGCAGATCGATGACAAGAAGGTAAGGGCGACCATCGATTTCCTGCTCAACAGGGAAGAAGCGCACAATGCGATGTTCCGGGAAGCGTTCAACATGGTGCAGGAGACAGGCTCGAATCAAGATTTCGGCACGACCAAGGCGGCTAAGATGTATTTCAGCATGTCCGAGCCGTCGCCAACGCCTGATTTTAAAAACGTATTTGAAAAGAACGGCGTGCAGCCGCCATCTTTTAGCTAAGGGATAAAGAATATTTGCGAGGACGGCTTGTAAAAGGCCGATCGTTTTGAACCCGTGCGAAAGCGGCTTGCGAATGGCTTGCGGAGTATGCAGGACGTTTTGCGAAAGGCGCTGTGTGAGGCTTGCGAAAAGGAGCGCTTTGGTGAAGGGCGGATTGCGTGCTTGCGCAGGACAGCGCTTTGCATATGGAAATAGCAGAACCCTGGCGAATAGAGGGCGCTTTGCATGGCAATCGGTAAATAGCGGGCGGCTTGCTTCATGCAAAGGGGCGGGCATTACCGTAAAGATGGGCGTTTTGCGTCGAAATTTGCATGATGAATTGCATTGCCGCAGGAATTTTGCCATGGTAATCTTTCTTTTGGGGGAAGGAGATAAAATGATGGACAAGATTTCTGCGGCTTTAATTTGCGGGATTATCGGGCTGGTTTTAATCAACGCCGCAATCATATACAATACGTGGATCGTGGAAAAAACGCCGGATAGCCCGGCGCAGGAGACGCTTATTTTCAATGACGATACATCCGTGACCAACAATTCCGCAAGCAATTTGTGGCTTCGGGTAAAGGTTGCTGAAACGGAAGGGTATGAAGAAGCTGAGGTAATATCGCGCTATATCGACGGCGACTTTTGGATTGATGGGCATGATGGCTGGTATTATTATAACGAGCCGATCGGATTTGCCAGAAGCACCAAGCCCTTTGCGGAGGAAATCCGTTATGCGCCGGAGCATGCAAAGGGCAATGGCGGAAATGGCTGTTTCCAGCTTAACGTGGAGGCTGTGGATCAGGAATGGCTCTTTACGGTGCCTGCGGACGGCAAGGAGGCCTTCGAGCTTTTTAGAAGAGCGAATGAAGACCCAGAACTGATAGCTTTATGAGAAAACAAAATACGATGCCGATTGCGGTTGGCAGTGCAAATGCGAGGGCGGTCCATTTCAGGCTGCCCGTTTCTTTTTTGATCGTCAGGCATGTCGTGCCGCAAGGGAAGTGGAACAGGCAGAGGATCAGCACGCATAGGGCTGTCTGGGCGGTCCAGCCGCATCCTGTGAGAACCTCCTGGAGCTGGCCGAGGCTGCTGTAATCGGTCAGCATGCCGGTGGACATATAGCACATGAGCATGATCGGCACGACAATTTCGTTTGCGGGAAAACCCAAAATAAACGCCATGATGATTACGCCGTCTACGCCGATCAGCCGCCCGAACGGGTCGAGAAATTCGGTGCAGTGGATGAGCAGGGATGTGTCCCCGGCGTTGACATTGGCCAGTATCCAGATGATGACGCCAGCGGGCGCGGCGACGACGATGGCCCGCCCCAGCACGAAGATCGTTCTGTCTAGGATGGAGCGGATAATCACGCTGCCGATTTTCGGCTTTCGGTAAGGTGGCAGCTCTAAAATGAAGGAGGAAGGCATTCCTTTTAAGAGCGTTCTGGATAAAAGTTTCGATACCAAGAGCGTCATGGCGATGCCGAGCAGGATTATCGCCGTCAGCATGAGGCCTGAAGCCAGCGTGCGGAAGGCGGCAAAGCTTGCGGCGAAGAAAATCGTGATAATGGCGATGAGTGTTGGGAAACGCCCGTTGCAGGGAACAAAATTGTTCGTCAGTATGGCGATCAGCCTTTCACGGGGTGATTGGATGATGCGGCAGCCCGTGACGCCGCAGGCATTGCAGCCAAGCCCCATGCACATGGTGAGCGCTTGCTTGCCATGTGCGCCGCAGCGTTTAAACGCATGATCCAGGTTAAAGGCGACGCGCGGCAAGTAGCCAAAATCCTCTAACAGCGTAAAGAGCGGGAAGAAGATCGCCATAGGCGGCAGCATGACGGAGATGACCCAGGTGAGCGTCGTGTAAAGCCCATCCATGAGTATCGATGTCAGCATATCCGGCAGTGCAGCGTTTTCCATCAAGAGCCTGAGCTTTTCATCCAAAGCTCCGAACATGGCGGAAAGGGCGGCGGATGGATAGTTCGCTCCTACCATCGTAAGCCAGAAAATCAAAATCAGCAACAGGATCATGATCGGAAATCCCAGTTTTTTTGATGTGACGATTTTATCGATTTTTCGGTCCAGGCGGTGGGGGTTGTTTTGATCGTGGGTAACGCATTGCGCATAGATTTCGTTTGCGTTTAGCGGCGTGCGGGCGCTTCGTGCGCTGTTTGCGTTTTGTGCGTCTACTGGCGGCGTGCCTGAGCTTTTGTCCTGCATATCCGCCATTGCGGCGGCGCTTTCATTTTGCAGGCTGGTTGTCTCGTTTTCATTCTGCGGATTCTCCAGCCGCTTGTTTCCATTCTGAGGAATCCCGGATGGCTTCTTTTTGTTTTGTTGTTTTCTTGGCGTGCAGGGACTTTCATCCTGTGCATCCGCCGCCCTGTCTTTTTTACATAGTCCGTCCGCCGTCCCGTTTTGCGGGCTTTTCCGTGAGTCCGCTGGCAGTTCGCATTCGCCTCGCAGGCCGGCTGTTCCGCTTTCATCTTGCGAGAGTTTCATTTTTTCATTTTCATCTTGTGGCTTTCCTGCCGCTGCATTTTGTGGATTGATTGCTTGGCTTTCCGCTGGCGCAGTTTGGTGCGGGCTGAAATCATGGATGGCGTTTAAAAGCGCAGGCAGGCCTTTTTTTGAGCGGGCGGCGGTTGCGATTACGGGAATGCCAAGAAGCTGGCTGAGCTTTTCAATATCCAGGCATATCCCTTTCTTTTTCGCCTCATCCATCAGATTGACGCAGAGAATGGCGTCTCTTGTCATAGCAAGGATATCGCATATGAGGAGCAGGTTTCGTTCAAGGCATGTTGCGTCTGCCACGATCAGGATGATGTCGGCTTTCCCCGATGCTATGTATTCTCCGGCCGCCTTTTCATCGGGCGACTCGGAATGAAGGGAATAAGCGCCGGGAAGATCGACGAATTGGAAGACGCTGTTTTTGTATTTCATATGGCCGGTGGCATTATCCACTGTTTTGCCGGACCAGTTGCCCGTATGCTGGTGCATTCCGGTGAGCGCATTGAATAACGTACTCTTTCCGACATTGGGATTGCCAGCTAATGCTATCGTTTTTTTGTTCATCATTAAAACACCTCGCGGTCAGTATATGATAGGGCGGCTTCTTTTGTGAAGACTTGGGGAAGTGCGGCTAAAGCCTTGGCAGTATTTTAAAGCAAAGGGCAATATGCGGAGCGGGCTTCGGCGAAACGCCAGCCAGAAGCCTGTTTTCATCATTGGCACTGAGTGCTGGGCAGAAGCCTGTTTGCATCACTGATCAGGGTTGCCGGCTAGAAGCCCGGTCTGTACGCTTCCCGAAAGTATTGGTTAGAAATTCGGTTGATATCGCTTTGTGAAAGCGGCAAATTTAATCCAAGGGCGCACGAAGGGGCGGCAAAACGTTTGGCGTTTTTTAGCGATGCCATCCCGCATGCCCAAGGGATCTTTGGGTGGTTTCAAAGCGGGTATCTTGCAATGCGCCGCTGTTTGCCAGCGGTATGCGCGCAGGGAAATTTTCGCTGCCCTCCGGTATGCTTTTTCATACGAAAGCAGCAGCATCCTAAGAAAAGCGGTATTGCTTGCCGATAAAGCGTTGACTTTACTACTGATATGTAGTAAAGTGGTAAAGGAATATTTCCAGGCGTCGCAAAACGCTAATTTCAAATGCAGGAGATGATGGTTTATGTTAGTAAAAGTTTTGATTTTATTGGTCTATTTTGCGATTATGATCGGAATTGGCCTATATTGCAGAAAACATGCGACGGATGTCCGTGGCTTTGTGCTAGGCGGACGTTCGGTTGGTCCGTGGCTTTCCGCTTTTGCCTATGGAACTTCCTATTTTTCGGCTGTCGTATTCGTAGGCTATGCCGGACAGTTCGGATGGAAATATGGTATCGCCGCAACCTGGATCGGCCTGGGAAATGCCATTATCGGGTCGTTGCTTGCCTGGGCTGTGCTGGGAAGGCGGACGCGGATCATGACCCAGCATCTGGATTCGTCGACGATGCCGGAATTTTTCGGCAAGAGATTTGACAGCAAGAGCCTGAAAGTCGGCGCTTCGGTCGTTATTTTCATCTTTATGATTCCTTATACAGCATCGCTTTACAATGGGCTTTCCAGGCTGTTTGCCATGGGATTCCACATTGACTTTACCGTCTGCATCGTGGTGATGGCGATTTTGACGGGAATTTATGTAATCGCTGGCGGGTATATGGCGACTGCGATCAACGATTTTATCCAGGGTATCATTATGATATTTGGTATTATCGTTGTAATTGCAGCCATTTTGAATACGCATGGCGGGTTTACGGAAGCGGTTCGTTCGATGGCTGAGGTGGAAGATCCTGCGGCTTCTGACGTGCCGGGCGTTTTCGCATCGTTCTTCGGTCCTGATTTCATTAATTTGGTTGGAGTGATTATTCTGACTTCGCTTGGTACTTGGGGATTGCCGCAAATGGTGCAGAAGTTTTATGCGATAAAAAGCGAGAGCGACATTCATAAAGGAACTGTGATTTCCACGTTGTTCGCTTTGATTGTCGCAGGCGGCTGTTACTTTTTGGGTGGATTTGGCAGGCTGTTTTCCGGGGAAGTGGACGTTGTCGCCAATGGCTATGATTCGGTGATCCCGGCGATGCTTTCCGGGCTTCCGGATATTTTAATCGGTCTTGTCATCCTGCTGGTGTTATCGGCTTCCATGTCCACGTTATCTTCGCTTGTCATCGCTTCCAGCTCTACGCTGACGCTGGACTTTTTGAAGGATAATTTTATCAAGGATATGGATGAAAAGAAGCAGGTGCTTTGCATCAGGGCTTTGATCGTCGTGTTCATTGCGATTTCAGCGGTTATTGCGACGATTCAGTATAAGAGCACGGTTACGTTTATTGCGCAGCTTATGGGCATTTCATGGGGCGCTATGGCGGGTTCGTTCCTAGCTCCATTGCTTTATGGGCTGTACTGGAAGCGGACGACGAAAGCAGGGTGCTGGGCGTGTATGCTCTTTGCGACTGTTTTCATGGTCGTTGACATCCTTGCGCCGCAGGCGCTGCCAGTTCTTTTGCAGTCGCCGATAAATGCTGGTGCATTTACCATGCTGGCTGGCCTTGTGATCGTTCCCGTAGTAAGCCTGATCACGCCAAAACCGCAGGAGACGCTTATCGACGACTGCTTTGGCTGCTATGATGAAAATATCACGGTTCCACGCAAGTATGCTCTTTCTGACGAGGAGCAATAGGCGAAACATAGATATGGCTGGAATCTTCGCGCCGCAGGGCCAGGACTGCGCCCATGACCTCATAAGCCGATGGATTGCTGGCCGGATTGCCGAAGAGAAGTTTTATTTTAGAGCCGGGGAAAATTCCATAGCCCCGGAAGTGATCGGTATGTGTTTTTCCTTTATGGATATAATTTATAATGTACTCTTTGCCAGGCACAGCCATTGGCAAAGGGATCGCATGATCGTTCATAGTTGGCCTCCTTTTATTGTGCCGGATTATGGTATCGGAAATACCGCAAGGCGGTATCAGCGGGTTTGCCTCAAATGTTTAGCCAGTATTTGAGGCGCGCTGCCAAAGCCTGATGCTAAAAAACGTGAAAGAAGACGGCTTTGATCCGATTATGTATAGAAAAATAGGAAAACTGCCAATATTATCATATAAAATATCTTGACATGGCGTTCCTAAAATGGTAATATATTTCCCGTAGCGACTGGAAAAGTTGT
>CAMNSS010000008.1 GCA_946555345.1 uncultured Eubacterium sp.
TCGTATATTACAAGCCACGCAAGGCAGGAAAATCTCTATGCCACCTACCGCACCGTCGACAATGAATTTTGGAATAATCTAGCAAGGGAGAGCCAGCAGGAATTTAAACGCAGCGGTGCAGAGGGCAAGTGTATCGAAGCAAGGGAATTGATTATTGCTCTGCCAGAGGTTTATACGCAGTATGAGCCGCAGGAAGTATTAGAGGATTTTACAGAGGAATTTCGCAGACGGTACGGAGTGGAATGTGTGTCGGCTCTGCACCATAACAAGCGAAAGACAAATTATCATATCCATCTCATTTTCAGCGAGAGAAAGCTGCTTGCCGAGCCAGAGGTCAAGATTGCCAGCCGCAGCGTATTCTTTGACGAAACAGGAAAGCGGGTACGCACGAAAAAGGAAATCACAGGGGAGGACGGACGGATAAAGGACGGCTGTACCATAATCAAGAAAGGCGAGATTTACGAAAGCCACCTCTTTACCACAAAGGACGGACGCTTTAAGGGCGAACCATTCTTGCAGGAGGTCAAGGAAGTTTATACCAGTCTTATCAACCGTCATATCTCCGACCCTGAACAGCACTTAAAAGTATTTGACAGGAACAGCGTCTATCTTCCCACCAAGAAAATCGGGAAGAATAACCCGAAAGCCGCAGAGATTAAAGCCGACAACGCCGCAAGGCAGGAATGGAACAGGACAGCGGATATGGCGTTGTTATCGGGGATTGAGGAAACAAAAATCTTAGAGATAAAACGAACAGAAATCCACGGGAAAGCCAGCCAGTCTATCAAAGAAAACGGCTGGCTGCCCCACCGGTTCCGCAGTATTATCGGCAAAGCAAAAAACATTCTCCAATCTCTTATCCGAGAGAAAGCGATGCCACCCAAGCCGACACTGGATATTGATATGGCAGAGTTCCGACATATGCGAAGCCTGATGATAAAGGCGCAGGAGGGCGCAAAGGAAATCCGTCATTTACAGAATGATGTTCTCCCGAAGCTGAAAGCGCAGCCTGCAGATACAAAGGGAATATTCAAAGGTAAAGAGCGTAAAGCCCTCTCCGAGCAGATACAAAGGACGGAACAGGAAATCGCCGCAAAACTGGATAAGCTGCCTGATATTCTGAAAGAGGACGGTTATCCCGATGTGCAGGCATTTATGCGGATGTTCCGAGAAATGGAGGGCGTTGTGGAACAGTACAACCGTGACCTTGCCGAGTGGGAGCGTCAGACCATCAGGAAGTCACAAACCGCAGATAAGCAACATCGCAGACCGCCAGAACGAGAGAGTGTGTTGAAGCGCTTACACCAGATACAGGCGGAGGGTAAGCAGAGAAATCAGCCAAGACAGAGGAAGAAATCCATTGACAGGGATAGCCGATAGGTAGAGAAAACCGCCGCTATGGTGTTGTCCATATACGGCGGCGTACATAGCTGTATTTATCAAATGAGTCTGCTTAGGAACGCTCATCCACTATTAAGCGCTTGCATAATTCAAAATACTCTTCATTTTTTTCTATTCCAATAGAAAACCTATTCATGTGATTCGCAACTACACAAGTTGTTCCGCTGCCTAAGAAGGGATCTAAAACTATATCATCTTCTTGCATACACTTAATTAATATGTTCGGGATTTCATTCGGGTATGGTGCGTCATGTCCCACAATGTTTTTCCCTCTAACCATTTTTATTACAGGCTTAATATCTGCTATACACGATGTTAGTGATTTGAACCGTTTATCTGGTTCCCCTTTGGAGAGAATCAGGATATGTTCCCAACAGTTCAGTGGAGCCTGATAATATGGGGTAAGATTTCCTTGATTAAAGCTCCTATTCCCTTGTATTTCTCCCTTATTCCAGATAATGTTGCCAAAGATGCTAAAGCCAATGCGTTCAAACATATCAATCATATATGCTCCAAGAATCATCCGCTTATTACCCATTGCCGATAGGACAACATTATTTTCATTATCAAAGTAATCAAAAATATTGTACAAGTAAACAGCACCATCTTTTAATGTTCTAAAGATTTCTGTGTTAATGTTGTACATATCGTAGAGGTAACAATAAATATTTGACCACTGAGAGTATGATTTAGCATTATAATATGGTGGCGATGTAACTGCGCATGAGATACTTACTTGTGGTAGTGAACGTAACACATCTAATGCGTCTCCACAATAGACTCTGGCTTTTCCAAATTCCCATTTTGTGATTTCTTTTGTTGGTCTATCATCATACTGCAAATACCTATAGAAATACGCAGATGTCTTAAAATTAGAAAGTAAGTTTATATTTGATTCGCTAAAGCTTCTATATTGAAGTGTTCTGTTATACCTCTTTTTTTCCCCAATAGTTTTTGTAAACATAGTAATCGTATCACCCACACAGCTGTAGTGCCGAATCACCATATTAATCGCATCCTCCTTACTAGTACTGTGCAGGCAATCCAAACGCCACTTTGATATTGATTCATCTGGGATTATATTCTCATCATTCATCATTTCCTTTTGCCTAAGCAGAGACATAAACGAATATCTTTTGCCTCTGTTGTATTTACTACGATCTGGACAAAGAGGATTTTCGCATTCCCAACTTTTAACATTTAGGATGGGATATGAATTTCCTTGTATATTTGTTGATCGGCAAGCAGGACAATTTATAATGCGCTCATCTCGTAAATTTTTTTCAAATATAAGCAGAAGGGAGTATGGATCATTGGCTGCACCTAAAATAAAGCAATCCTTAAATACAAATCCTTGAAATGCGTACTCAAACTCTGCATTGAATGCAACTAAATTCCTTACATAGTCTATTGTCTGCCTACCAATTTTTTGCCATCTAAAATAAGGCCTATCAATTTTTTCTTTATAATGCTTTTCAGCATATAAAACCGTGTCTGAAAAGAGACGCCATTGAACATCTACCCCATTAATCATTATCTTAGGAATATAGATAGCTAAATCACAATGATTATTAAGGTTATCGAAAGCATCTTTTACAGCGTTTAATACACGGTTGCATCCAGCATTGTATCCGTCTTCAAATAGATCATTGTCAACATCAATAACACAAAGTGCATTATTGCGAGCCATAATATCAGGATACTTATTTGAAATAAAGTTAAAGTAATTCTCGCTAACAATGTTCAATCCAGAGAAAAATTGATAAGTACAAGATTCTGGAAAAAGATAAAAACAGTAGCGAGAAAAGATAGAACAATAGACATCGGAATATTTAGGGTCAGAAACGAAAATATCAGATACTGCCTTTACTGTTTCGCTTTTTGAAACAGGTCGGAATGCGTCCATCAAGTTATTAGACATTATACCATTAAAAATTAGAAAATTTCTATATCCTTCTCTGTCAGCACGATCAAGGAGTTTTTTTATCTGACCCTTGAGAATGTAATTAAGCTTTTTCCCTTCAAGGAATGCTTCATCCAAGACTTGCTTATATACAGAATTATTTAAATCAAGCTTTTGATTTACTGCCTCAATAAAAATATCCTCGTATTTTTCATTAGCTTGGAAACCATTTAAATTGGCAAAATCGAGGAGTTGCTTTAGGGTACTAACCTGATCAGGTAGCGGTTCCCATGTACAAGGTAAATAGCTTTTAAAGATATTTATTATCTTTTCCGTCATAGAAAACACCTCCGTAGATTGATTATACCTTAAACAGGTATACAAGTCAATATTCTGTTTTGGAATAATTGCAAGGCAGTAGTAAAATAAATGTAGTATAGAAAGAGGTGGTACATATATGAGTGTTATTTATGATTCTGAATATAGAATTCTTATCGATTGCCTAAAGGACTGTCGCCTCAGAACAAAGATGACACAGCAAGAGCTTGCAACACACCTTGGATGTAGTCAAGCATATATCAGCAAATATGAGCAGTGCCAAAAGAGATTGGATATTATCGAAGTTAGAAACATATGTTTATGTCTTGGGATTAGCCTGCTGGAGTTTATTTCTGAATTTGAAGAAAGAATTGCGTTAGGAGGTTGTAATAATGGTAGATTACAAAAAAATTAGCTCTTTTCCTGAAACAGATAGGGACTGGACTGATGAGCAGTGGAAAGACATGATTGAATACTTGGTTGATACAGGGATGGTAAAATACAGAGAAATTGCTTCTCTCGTCCTTGGTCACTTAAACCCATCTCAAGTCGGAACATCTGTTGCAAGCAACAAATCTTTTCAGTCTCATTATCCCAAAGGAAAATGCTGGGCTGCTGTTAGACAATGGCATTTTAATCAAAACGGTAAGTGTGCAGATTGCGGTACACGTTTGGAATTGCAAGCAGATCATATCATCCCCAAGGAAGAATTGGGTGATGCAGCTAATACATTGGACAATCTTACATTACGATGCAGAAGGTGTAATGTTATAAAAAGGCCTTCTCATAAACATGGCGGTGAGACTTTTCTCACTTCTGAAGCTGCGCTAATGTGGATATTATTTACTAAACGACCCGCAACTTACCAGGAATTTGAGCGTCTTTGTAGAGCTTATGGCCTTACTATGGCAAATGTGCGTTTTGAGGAAGCTTGGGCAATGGCAAAATGGCTTCAAAGAGAAGGTAAATATTATATTTCAGAAGACTCAAAGTACTAACCACACTACAGCCTTTTTCTAACAAAGTCAGAATATTTTTTTACTGATCTTTTACACAGTTGTGCCATTTTAGTGATACACTTTTTGATATTTAGTTTGAGAAAATATCATTTTATAATAGTGAATCCCTACTTTTAGATGAACGAGAGCCGCCCAATTACTTGGGCAGCTCTCGTTTTAATAATATGAAGCTAAATGAAAATTAATTCATCATTTACGATTTCCGCAGCACACGTTTGAATATTATTCATTTGCCCTACCCATTCTAAAACATTTTCCGCTTTTAGCTACTCCATTATGCCCCGTGCCTGTTTCATATCCTCTACAAGCTGTTCAAAGCGTTCCTGCGCCTGCCTGTCTATATCGGCTAAATAATCATTCAATTTGCCGCTTGTAAGAAGATTGGTATATGTAACCCTCTGATACTCCCGCAGATAGCGCAAAAGCCTTTGCCCCCATACGCCGATATACCTTTCTTCTTTTTCGGTGGGTAATTCCAAGCAGGGGATGTAATACTCGCCCTGTAACTCATACCAAAGACCGTTGCTTTCGTCATAAATATACTTGTCCATTCTGAAATCCTCCAGTATAATATATTCGCACATACATCACAGTTCTCCGATTGCCACACTTATGTTTATCTTATTATCAGTTTTTCCTGCCCTTGACTTTGCCCTTATGAGCAATCAAAGCTAGGGTAACATTGTGTGAAACCATATAAAGGAATAAGGCGGATACATTGCGATAAATCCTTTATTTTCAAAGCTTTTGGAGGATTTTATTAAAACTCAAAGAGGTGTGATAAGCACCTATAAAATTATGAGTTTACAATCGGAAATTTGTTTTTTAATATATGGAAAATTTACAATCGGTTAATTTTATTAACCGATAAAGATCAATTAGCCGATTGGTTGTATGACGAAAATAAAAAACGATTGCTGTGCGAGTTTCTAAGATTGTCTCGTTACAAGGGGATAGAATTGAAACGCATTCATTTAAAAGGCGCAGAATTAAGCGACGCATATTTAAACGACGCAGATTTAAGCGGCGCAGATTTAAGCGACGCACATTTAAGAGGCGCACATTTAAGCGACGCAGAATTAAGCGACGCATATTTAAGCGGCGCAGATTTAAACGGTGCACATTTAAGAGGCGCAGATTTAAGCGGCGCACATTTAAGAGGCATACATTTAAGAGGCGCAGATTTAAGCGGCGCAGATTTGAGAGGCGCAGATTTTGGCGGCGCACATTTAAGCGGCGCAGATTTGAGCGGCGCAGATTTAAGCGGCGCACATTTGAGCGGCGCACATTTGAACGACACAGATTTAAGAGGCGCAGATTTAAAAGGCGCAGATTTAAGAGGTGCAGATTTAAAAAGCGCACATTTAAGCGGCGTAAATTTAAGAAACTTAGATTTAATAGGTCATATTATAGGCGTTAGAGGTAGAAAAACTAAAATCACCTTAACTCAACTAAGTTATTTCATCATAGCAAAAGCAGACTACCATAACTTTGAAATATATAAAAATCTATCTGATGATACTTTAGCTACCCAAGATGAAATTTTGAGCATAGTAGACAGGTATCAATAATTTTTAAATGGCATTCGGCGCATACAATTTCTCTTGCCCATGATTTTACCCTTATAAACAGTCAGGAAAAGAATAAACTTGTGTGAAATCATATAAAGGGATAAGGCGAACACATTACGATAACCCCTTTCTTTTCAAGGTGTTTGTAGGATTTTATTGATAACCTATGGAGAACAATAATTACTCATAATTTTATGGTTTTCAAATTATTGATTGATGATAAGCCGAGTTTGATTGCAAGGGATAACGTCTTTCCAAAACAAAAGGCAGACCAGTTACAATCTAATAGAACTAATCTGCCTATATTTCTTCCCACAAAATGTTCTGATTTTTAATAAAAGTTAATAAATGTCAAATTGTTTCTTTTCGTGTTATATAAGGCTATACATATTGAAATTTCAATGATTATAGATGCTGTAATAACATGAGGTGAATCTTAGCAATACCAAATAATTTGGTTAAAACCCCACAGGGTGTCCAGGGTTCGAACCCCTGATGGTGTACCAGTAAAACCCCTTGCAAAATTTAATGTTTGCGAGGGGTTTGTTTTTTGCAAAAAAGAACCCGCTGTCTAGCTGGTCTTAATGCTAGTAATGCTACGCTTCTTTAAATTCATGCTTTAATGTTATTATTGCACTCTTTACGTTTTCTTGGATCTTCAAACACATAAGCCTCCAATATCTCATCTGGAAAAGTACCGCATTCCATGATCCAACTCTTTTGGCTTTTTCTTATATATTTACATTTATTATACCGCTCCAACAATACTGTCATTTATCTATTCTCCGAATATACTTACCGTATAACGCTTACACCTCGCCAAATATATCTCCACAAAGATCAGTCAAACCTTCTAGATCATAAAAAAGCCAGCAATAACCCGGCTTCTATCGACAACAAAAATTCAACCTTTTTTATTTTTATAAACCTTTACATTTTTAACTTCCAAATCTCCCCAGTCAGGCACTTTTATAAAACACCATCCTGCTTTGTTTAATGCCTCATGCATTTTTATCCTTAGTAATTTGCTCTTTGCACGCATTCAACTACCCAGTCGAATCCTTAATCATAGTATTTTTTCTCCTTATATTAAAATTCAATCTTATCATTTCGACAATTTGCATTCTATAATCCCTATAGCTGTTACAAAAAGCAACCACAGCAAAACAAACTATATATTCCAATTTTTCAATACCGTAATATAAATTGCATATATTTAGAAAACATAAGCGTTTATCAGTCAATAGAATACAATGTTAATTCTGTTGGGCATTGAACGAAAATCTCATATTCAGATTATTCTATTAATCCAATAAATGAAATATAATTCAAACAATCAATTATTTTTGTTTCATGCATTTTTCATAAATGTTTATACGTTCAATCAGATTCAGATTTAATTATAACATCCATTTTCAAATTATCTAAAAAACAAATTTAATAATTTCCAAAAGATACATTTTATATTTTAACGAAAGATATTCGACGTAGATTTCGATGGTTTAATAATATTTCCTCTTGCGGGGCGTGACCCCCTATGGTGTCAGTTGTCGCCACCAGACCCTTGATTTCAATCCACACGCCCCTTGCGGGGCGTGACATCTTCCCCGAAATCTATTGTTTCTAGTGTAGCCATTTCAATCCACACGCCCCTTGCGGGGCGTGACTTATTGACCGCCCATGTAATAAGCATAAGTTACATTTCAATCCACACGCCCCTTGCGGGGCGTGAGTTATATGTTTTTACATTTTTGGCTCTTCCATGAGATTTCAATCCACACGCCCCTTGCGGGGCGTGAGTTATATGTTTTTACATTTTTGGCTCTTCCATGAGATTTCAATCCACACGCCCCTTGCGGGGCGTGACATGAACATAATGTTTTTTAGTTTTGTTTATGATAATTTCAATCCACACGCCCCTTGCGGGGCGTGACCGTCATGCCTGCGTTATCCGCTCCAGTAAACAGCATTTCGATCCACACGCCCCTTGCGGGGCGTGACCTTCGATGTCCCCGCCCTGCTCACTGCCTCGTCATTTCAATCCACACGCCCCTTGCGGGGCGTGACCAGTAATTCCAGATTTTATAAATTCTAGATGTGGATTTCAATCCACACGCCCCTTGCGGGGCGTGACTTTGGCATTCATGCAAGGAGATAGATGTTGCAAATTTCAATCCACACGCCCGTTTCTTTTAGCCCACGACAAGAAAATTTCAATCCACACGCCCCTTGCGGGGCGTGACCAGATCCGTAAGTACAATGTTCTGTAACCTCGTCATTTCAATCCACACGCCCCTTGCGGGGCGTGACATGTTTTTACCCAAAACAAGGACGGAAGGAGGCAATTTCAATCCACACGCCCCTTGCGGGGCGTGACTCAGGCGAAAGCGCATCAATCCCTGTAGGGGCAGATTTCAATCCACACGCCCCTTGCGGGGCGTGACTCGTCCGCCCGAACGGATACCTGCGGCTTACGGAATTTCAATCCACACGCCCCTTGCGGGGCGTGACATCCAAACACCAGACGAACCGTCCTGCAGTCAAATTTCAATCCACACGCCCCTTGCGGGGCGTGACTATAATCCCAAAAGTAACAGATAACAGAACAGGAGAAATTTCAATCCACACGCCCCTTGCGGGGCGTGACCGTGAGCAACACAACACATATTTTACCATAAACATTTCAATCCACACGCCCCTTGCGGGGCGTGACACTTTGTCGGCTGGCTTTTGCCCTGCGGTATCCCATTTCAATCCACACGCCCCTTGCGGGGCGTGACTATTTCATTTTCAAATTTAATGCGGTCAGTCTTATTTCAATCCACACGCCCCTTGCGGGGCGTGACGTTCTTTTTGTGTCGTTCTGACTATGCGGGAATGATTTCAATCCACACGCCCCTTGCGGGGCGTGACGCGGGGCAGCCATATGTATCAACATCAATTACATTATTTCAATCCACACGCCCCTTGCGGGGCGTGACGTTCCGAAACTGATTTACAGTAAGCATTCCATATCATTTCAATCCACACGCCCCTTGCGGGGCGTGACTCCAGTCAACTATTCAATTCCACACAAATTTGGGATTTCAATCCACACGCCCCTTGCGGGGCGTGACAAATTCTTCACGAACTTCAAGCGGCAAATCATAAATTTCAATCCACACGCCCCTTGCGGGGCGTGACGACAGATTCCGGACTAACAGCAAGCATACGCCATTTCAATCCACACGCCCCTTGCGGGGCGTGACGCTTTGCGCCTTGCCCTTTCTACGCAGGCATTCTATATTTCAATCCACACGCCCCTTGCGGGGCGTGACCATGTTGCTGTGGGTAATGCCATTGTAACGATCAATTTCAATCCACACGCCCCTTGCGGGGCGTGACCGCAACGGCGAAGATATGGAAATATTTCAACAGAAATTTCAATCCACACGCCCCTTGCGGGGCGTGACTTTCAATTTGTTCTTTTGTTATTCCAAATTTTGAATTTCAATCCACACGCCCCTTGCGGGGCGTGACTGCGACAAGTTCATAAGGGACAAGGAGGGCTGGATTTCAATCCACACGCCCCTTGCGGGGCGTGACTGGAACTCCAGCGCGAATCCGTCGCATACAGGCGAATTTCAATCCACACGCCCCTTGCGGGGCGTGACACATGGGCGACATGAGTTAGTTTTAACTGTTCGATATTTCAATCCACACGCCCCTTGCGGGGCGTGACCAGAATTATTTTCGCTTGAAGTATATGATTCGAGTATTTCAATCCACACGCCCCTTGCGGGGCGTGACGCAAGGGGAGTAGAATCGTTATTGACACAACAACATTTCAATCCACACGCCCCTTGCGGGGCGTGACCTTGTAGGGACTAATGCGGCATGGTTATGGTATGATTTCAATCCACACGCCCCTTGCGGGGCGTGACGCTCATGCTACAACTCCTTTTTAGTATCTATGACGATTTCAATCCACACGCCCCTTGCGGGGCGTGACTACATCGAGTGCCATAGTTTTTCGTCCAAAATTATTTCAATCCACACGCCCCTTGCGGGGCGTGACCGCGACATATTGCGCCTGAATGATTCCATCACCCAACACTTTGATGTCGCACTTTAAACAAAAGTTTCACTTAACCCAAATGTACGCCAATATACATAAACTTAAGCGAAATTCGGTGCGAATGCCCTGCAAATCCATGTACGCTTCCCATTCGCACCAAACCAAAGAACGCTTTTAGCATTCATCCGCACTTCAAAAAATCACAATTTACAAACAAAAACGCCTTCCTCCCCTGCCAGACCACAAAATACACAACACCTCACAAAATCAAGGGCGCTTCCACATCATAGCCCTCCTTTGCACCGATATGCTCCACCTTATTCTTATAATGATTTCCCAGATAATAAAACCGCAAGCTGTCCGTCTCCTGATCGATAATCTTTGACAGCTTTTCTTTTACCGCCCTGGACTTTGCCGCATCCATGACGCACTCAAACACCGAATTCTGGACACGTTGTCCGTAATTCACGCATTGTTTCGCCACCTTTCGCAGTCTCGCCCTGCCCTCAGCAGTCTGTGTATTCACATCATAGGTTATCAATACCAGCAGCTCCATCACCTACTTCCACAAAAACGGCGGATATGCATCTATATCTCCACGTAGAAACCTAGCTAACAGCATTGCCTGCACATGGGGAATCAGTCCCCATTCCATTTTTTCATCGAGAAACGGATGCTTAATTTTCTCCTGCTTCTTGTTTTGCCACGCATTAATAACAGTCTTTCTTGCATCATCTGTGAGAAGAACCGCTCCATTCTCTTTTTTGATAAAATCCCCCGGCGAAACGATCTGTTTATTGATCATAGCCAGAACAAAACGATCTGCCATGACCGGGCGAAGTTCCTCCATTAAATCGAGCGCCAGCGATGCCCTGCCAGGCCTGTCCCTATGCAAAAATCCCACATACGGATCTAGTCCCACAGCGGATAACGCCGCAGAAGCCATGCCTGCAAGAAGCGTATAAGCAAAAGAAAGCAACGCATTTACATTATCAAGCGGCGGTCTCCTGTTTCGCTCCCGAAAGAAAAAGGATTCCTTATTGCGAAGAATCAAATCATCAAAAACGTCAAAATACCAGCTCGCTGCATTTCCCTCCAATCCCCTGATGCGGTCAAGCGTATCAGCAGTCCTAAGCTCGTCCAAGATATCTTTTAAAAACGCCGAGCTTTTCTTTAACCGTCCGACATCAACTCGCTCGGGATGATCGCGCGTCGCCCGCTCTAAAATCCACCTGCTGTTATAAACCTTGCCGATAATCATATTCCGCGCGATTTCCGCACTTGCGGATTCATCATCGGATATTCTGTACTGCGTTTTCCGCAGCGTGACATTTCCCCGCACCTCTCCTGTAACCTCCGCCAGGAATCTTCCGCTTCGGGTCAAAAAGCAAAGGGAGATATTATTTTTTGCACAGTACCCCATCAGGGCAGGGCTTGCGCCGGTATACCCGAATGTAATGATACCCTCAAGGTTATGCATCGGTACTCTTGCAGCTTCCTTTCCATCTGCCAGGACAACAATATTTTCCCCATCAAGCGACAGATACTTATCAGGAGAAGTAATGTACAAAGTATTCAACAGTTTTCTCATTCGGCGTCTCCCTTTATCGTATCGTTTATGTATTGCTTCGCAGATTTATCCTTGCATAACTTCGGCAGGCAGAGATTCTTAATAGAACACGCATTGCACGCCTTGCTTATTTTTACCTTCGGCGTGTGGCAGCGTTCGTATAGCTGATGCATTTGCATACAGCACAGCTTCACCTTCTCACGAACCGTATCGGATATATCCACAACCGTCCGTTTCTTTTGTTCTCCATAATACAAATAACCCTTGTGGATATCGCAAGCTAGCATTTCCTCCAAGCACATCGCCTGCGCCGCCAGTTGAAGCACATCGGCATCATTTTCCTTGGGGCTTCCCCGCTTATATTCCACAGGAACAACATCATATTTTCCTGCAAGCCCATGCAGCTTCACCCCACCGTCCGTTTTATGAAATTCCACGACATCGCAGATACCGCTTATGCCGAGGCGGCGCGAAAACACAGACATACTTCGTGAAATAACCGTATCGCCACGCTTTTCACAGAGCTTTCCGCCATGCGCATTCTCATGCATGATATGCCCTTCCACGGTACGCAAGTTTTCCTCCCACTGCTGTTCTATATAGATCAACGCCCATTGACGCCGGCAAAAGGTAAAGTGCTGTATCCCGGAAAGCATCAGGAAATCTTCCTCTCGGTATTCCATTTGACACTCCACCCTATCGACCTTCAATGATCTCTACAGCAAGGCCTTCCAGCGGTTCTACTTTAATCTCATAGTCGGCTATGGACTTCGGCAAATCCACCTTCGGTTCGACCGTCAAACACCTGTGAACCTTCGCCGAGGAATACTGTCCGCTTCGGCAATTATGCACCCACCAGATGACCTTGCATACTTCCATACTGCCGTCCGGCCTTGCAGATGAACTATCGTTTTCAAACAGGGAAATCAGAGCTTCCTTAATCGCTGCGGCATCCTCGTCGGAAAATCCCGTTTTATCGGCAAGCTGGGCATTGATGCTCCCATATGTCACATACATCCCATGCTCAATCGTATGCTTCATCCCCATCGTATCCGGCGATTTGCCGCCGTCTTTCGTTGTTTCACCGTTGACACTTTTTGTAATCTGCATCGATTCTATGCTGATCGGGCATACGCTTACCGCTGGATGAATCGACACTGGTCCTCTGACACCTACCGAAACGCCTTTTTCCTTTCCACCTTTAAAAGCAAACACTTGACCAAAGCTGCGCACGTCGATCCACTTTTCACAAGCCGCCTTTGCATAAGCATCCCTGTCCTTTCCAGCCGCTTTCAGTTCCTGTGCGCCGGACGCTCTATCACTCAAGCTCTTGCACCCATCGTCACATCTGTCATCCGACTGTACAAACAGGTCATATCCTGCATCCTGAAGCCTGTTTCTGATTTTCCGTTTAAGACATACATCTGATACCTCCCCATACCCATCGTAATTCACGCGAGGCCTGTTTCCGTTCAATGGATCTCCATTGGGATTGGCATTTTTTACTGAAAACACTACCGCAAAGTCTATCTTATTGCTCAACATCCTGCTCTTCCTCCTTATTCTCCTTATAACTATTGTACTGGCAGTTATACCCTAACATATACAACTCTGATAGTGCTCTGTTATCCTGAAACTGCTCCGGCGTAATCAAATCGTAGATTTCCCGCAGCGCCTTCTCATATTTAAACACATTGCGGTTCTTCAACCTGTCCAGATACGGCTGCAAATTCCGGTCGATCACGCGCCAGGTTTGCAAAGGCCGCCGACCGAACTGCTGGTAATACTTCTCCGCATTCGTCGTCCTGGAAGACTCGCCTGCAAAAAACAGCGCCATTTCCTCTATCTTCCGCGCTGCGCCAAGAAGCCGGCCGAATAAATAGCTCCTGTCTCTTTCCTCTCTGTCTAACGCCATACTCCACTCCTTTCTATCCTCTCCGTTTCGATTACCCGAACGGTCGTAATGCATTTTGCGGATCAATGCACAGGCAATGCCGACTGCACGATCCCACTCCCAGCTTTTTTCAAACGAATTAGGGTTAGAAGCCGCATTCACGGACGCCCGCACGATATCCTGCGGAATCGGCTGCCTTGCAACAATGCACGGCAACAGCCGCTCTGCCGTATTCCCTAAAAGCTTGTCATTTCTTGCGCCAAACGCCGCCTTCGCAATCTGCATAGGCGCAGGTGTTCCGACATATTTGCCCCACCGCCAGCAACAAGACGAATACCAGTATTCAATATTGTCCAAAAAATCCGAACCGTTCATCTTGCTATAAAATCGGATGGAAAGCCCGCCTTTGCCGGGCATTGCTGATTCAAGCCCCATGACAACGATATTGCTGTTATCACCCAAATCTTTCCTGTATCCGTTTACGGTTTTTCGAAGCTTTACCGCATACTGCCTGTTGATCGTGCTTCCATTACCGCCTTCATAACTAGGTTCAATCCCGTCTTCATCCGTCCCACCGCCAAACGGATCGATTATCTGTTCGGTCATGATATTAGGAATTTCCTTGCCCGATATCTCCCAAGCGACGATCTTCATCTCGCCTGCGGAAAACCCATTTTTTTTAATCAGCCACCGCAAAGCGCTATGCGCTTTCTGTGAAACATCATATCCGATGGAGACCGCCTGCGAAGGTTCCGAAAAGCGGCCGCGATAGGTAAACCCGCGGCTATCGTTTGATGAGATCAGCTTAGCGCCGTCGCCGCCATACCTGATGTTTCGCCCATGCTTCTGAGAACACACAGAATAATCGCCGGTCACGCAGCACAGATCCTGATCGCCGCCGAGCGCCTGATAATAGCGAACATACAAATCCATGACCCGTTTGTTGCGGTAAAGCGCATCGGGATTGCCGCCCGAAACCGAAAACCTGACGAAGCTTTCCCGCTGGTCGATGCCTGCAATTTTATCACTAGAAAGCCCGCCCTCCTCCGTTACCTTCAGCACGCCGCAGGAAGCCAAGTCACGAACGACGCTGCCCTTTGCGATATACGAACAGACCGCCTCTATCTCCGCACAGGAATACGCCGAATCGCACCAATCCGAAAGAGCCTCCCTATAAAGCTGATGCTTTTCATCGTTATTTTTTCCCGTATACTGCTCGAAATCACCCGCAATGTATTCCAGCTTATCCGCCAGCGGATGCGCGCAAGCTCCGCTTGTCCGCGCCGCAGAAT
The DNA here is from genome assembly GCA_946555345.1 of uncultured Eubacterium sp. Classification (GTDB taxonomy): domain Bacteria; phylum Bacillota; class Clostridia; order Peptostreptococcales; family Anaerovoracaceae; genus Lentihominibacter. The sequence goes on from CAMNSS010000008.1 coordinate 15,026, forward strand.
CCTCCGATACGGGAATGATTGTCGGTGCATTCTCCTTATCGCCGATCGCCTCTGCATGGATGAAATCGCCCGTCTCATCCAGCGTAACTTCTATCTGCGCATTCTGCGTCGTATGCGAGATCGGCAAAGGCATTTTGCCCGTCGTAAAATCAAGCCTGTCCAAATCGAAATTCAACTCATAGGTTTCATAGAGATCACCGATCCAGCTCACAGGCAACACCTCCAAATTCAGCAATCCAATCGATATCGCCTATAAACGATATATTGTTGTTTTCCGTTGAAAAAACCTTTGGTTCATAGGCAGAAATTTCTTTTACCATCCGGCATTCCTCCGGCCTAATAAAATCGATCTCGCCGTTTTCCATCACCACATTCCAAAACCTGGTACACAGTTTTTTTTCAGCATTCTCATCGGGATAAGTAAACCCGTGAAACATGACGCCCAGCGGAAATGCCCCGTAATCATCGTAAACCCCTGCGCCTTCTCCGTAAACACATGGCTCAATATAGGCCTGGCACTCCCTCGCCCCTAAGAATACATCCCGTCTGCCGCCTTTTTTCACACATCGCTTAGCAATATTGTGGTGCTTGTTTTCATTTCGGTCTGCCGCAAGCTCTGGCCTGTTCATATTCCACTCGAAATGCGCACGCACCTGGTATTCCACATCCCGCAGATAGGTATACGCAGATAGTGTATTGCCGCCGGCATAGTTAAGCGGCCTGATGCCCTGGGATTCCGAACGGATCGGCTTCATCACCCGCACCTTGTCGATAACCCAAGTTATCGCCGGCTTCCAGTATATGCTCGATGCAATCCCCTTCAACGCTTCATAAGTAGGTGCTTGGTAGCTTATTTTTTCGCCGCCAACCCGGTTGACAGGATCACTGAACAGCGCATACCTTCCGCTAACCTTAAATTCTATAATATTTGGCTTCGTGCTGATCACCTCCTTCTCAAATCATTAATGTATCTAAATGACATTCCTTAACAAATCCTTTTACATCATCATAATAGCCTTCCCGCAAAATGTAAATGCCCAAGTCCTCATGGAAAACTGCGTATTCATTCATTTCATGCTCGCAAACGCCCATAATATTGACGGTGTACTGCTGGAGTCTTCTAAGAAGCGCTTTCTTTTTCCCCAGCCCGCCCGCAGAGCATACATCGGAAATCAATTCCTTTCCTGCGGCATAAGGCACTGCTGCGGGCATCCCCACCGTATCAATCGGTTCAAAATGTCTCCCCGCAGTTTCAAATGCCTGCGGCAGGATTGTCTTGATGTGCGTGATTTTGCTATCGTTTTCCGCAAGAAGATCATACATATATACATTGCTGTTTTCCCCATCCGGTTTAAAAGGATATTTGAAATACTCGCTTTCACATTCCAGGTAGCTGTTAAAATAGGTTTCTATCGCCGCCTGTGAATCATACCGGAAATCAAAGCGCGCAGGGTCTCGTTCAAACACCTTTATCAGCTTTAATGTGGAAAGCTTCCCCTTTGAGATCGCTTCAAGGCGGCTTAGGTCCTCAAAATCCGGATCTAGCAAGGCAACCCTTCCCCGTTCTTTTTTATTACCTTCCCGATTGCATCTGCCTGCGGACTGGATAATGCTGTCCAATCCCGCCAATGCCCTGAAAACAACATCAAAGCTTACATCTACGCCCGCTTCGATCAGCTGCGTGCTGATCACGATGAGCCGCTTTCCTGTTTTTAGGTCTTCTTTAATTTTGGCAATTCTGGCAAACCGGTGCGCAGGGCAAAGTGCAGTCGTCAGGAAATATATTTTGATATCTCTGTCCAGCTTGCCTTCTGACTGCATATCGGCAATCGCATCGTACATATGCTCCGTGGACTTCTTCGTGTTGAAAATGCACAGGATGCTGCTGCTTGCCAGGCTTGTCCTCCTAATCTCCTCTGCGGCATCTGCAAGGGAATTGCTGCGCCTTTGCCTGCCTTCGGCGGAATCGCCTCCTGTTTCATACAGCATAGCCGTATCGAAATCAACCCGGATAAACTGCTTGCGAATTTCCTCCGTGCAGTTTGAAAGTTCCTGCGAGGATACACCAACCAGAGGATTTTCTGCGCCATGCTTTTGATCGAGAGTAATTTGCGTTGCCGTCGATAACACGACAGTCGCATGGCATACGGATACCAGAAAATTGATCAGCGAGTTAAACAGTCCGATGCATTTAATCGGAATGGTCTGGATCTCATCAAAAATAATGATTGAATTGGCAAAATGATGAATCGCCCTAGGGCTGCGGGTTTTCCCCTTGAAAAACGTATTCAAAAACCGCACCATCGTCGTAATCACGATCGGGGAATCCATCCGCTCCGCCAGCAGCTCATTCGCCTTCGCCCTGCTGTCCAGCTCCCCGCTGCCTTCTTTGCCATCGCCATCCGGCTCGACAGCAGAATGAAGCTCTGCGATCAGTTCATTTTCTTCTAAAAAATCCTTCACCGCTTTGCTGTTTTGCTCAATGATGGAAATCAATGGAATAATATAAAAAATCCGCTCTTTCTGGTAATGCAAGGCATGGTGCAGCGCATATCGCAGCGAGCTCAATGTTTTTCCCGACCCCGTCGGACAATTCATTTTATAAATGCCCGGCTTCAGCTCTGCGCTTTTCAGGCAATAATTCGATAACACAGTCCGCAAACGGTTAATCCCCTGGCCTCCGTCAACAGACAGCCGCTGGAATTTTTCCTCAAAACGCTTAGAAAAATCCGCCCAGATTTTATCGTTATTTTCAGGCAAGCAAAACGGTCTTTCTTCATCAAACAGGAAAGCGTCATACCGATCGGCATCGATCAAGCATGAATAGAGAAATTTGCAAACAAGGCCAAAACAAAAAACACGTTCGCTTCTGTCTTTCGTCATCGCATTGATTTTCTTCAGCACGCCGCCAACCTCAACGACTGCCGCTTCAAACAGCCGCTCCATCTCCTGCTTGGAAAAGCAACCATGAAATTCGCTGGTTATTTCCTGATAAAGACGCCGCTGATCCGGCGCTTCCAATTTTTTGAGCCGCACCAAATATGGGGAATCACCATCAAGACTGCAAATATCCCGCAAACCGCCATGATGCCAGATAATTGCGACCGATATCATCTGCGCCGTCATCTGCCTGACCGAATCCTTGCTCTCCCCGGCCAATTCCTGCACATACACCGCTCCAGCAGTGGCATGATCAGGACCTCGCTTATTCAAATCGGGATTTTCACATACCGCATACAGATATTTAGCAAACGCATCATTGAATTTTCCCAGGTCATGCAGCGTCCCCGCCAGCTTCCCACAAGAGCACAGCCCGATTTTATCCGCATAACAGGCGCAATAATCGCCGGCATTTTGCAAATGCTCACAAAGCGTCTGTACTTTTCCAGATTTCGTAATATGCGCTACGTTTGCCATGAGTCCGCCTCCATCTTGATGTAATCAGAAAACACGATATCATTCTATCGTTATTTTACCTGATCCAAATAATGGAGGCAACTATAACAAAACATATATTCTAATTTTATGGGAAAAAATATGTAAGGCGAATCCAAAAGAACCCTGTGTACATATGCCCCCCGCTTCGAGACAATCCTTCACAAGGTACTTTCTTTGGGGTATAGAAAATACTAAAAGTGACATTTCTTATATAAGAAAAAAGCAAACAAAACAAACTCGTTGGGATTTCGTCCAGAAATCTCTCCTTGCGGCCTGCCCTCGCTTTGCATCCGTTCGATCCGCTCCCTCTGCTTACGCCTGCCAAACTGGCCTGCCGACAACGCGCCAGCCCCCTAATCACCTTATCTTTTCCAAACACCTCATCTATGCAGCCTCTTCCAGCACCGCCAGAACTGATACCCGAAATGCACGAACAGCACCAGATAAACAACGAACATCGCCAGAAAAGCATACCATAACCCCCGCCAGCCGCCATCATCCAAATGGCTTTGCAAAAATAACTGCGGGATTATGATGCAAAAAAATATCGCAACCAGCGGAAGCACGCGCCCCCGCAATACCCGCTTCATCATATCAAGACGGGAAAGGTCATCGCAGAAAATTTCTTCCTCCCCTTGCATTTGGAAAACCGGTTTCCTGAAATAGCTATAACCACAAAAATCCTGTAAATATTCCCAGCCGCAATCGTGAAACATCTGCACATACTCCGATTTATGCGAAACACCCTCTTGATTGTAATCAAGCTGATAAATGACATCCTCCGGCTCGCACTTTTCAAAATGGTAGATCCCTGGAAACCCCACCCTGTCAAACCGCCAGCCGATCTGATGCTGCTTCCGCAAATACGCTTCTTCCTGTTTCCACTGTGCTATGCTAAACCACTGAAATTCTGTTTTTTTCTTTCCATCCTTCATATCTTTTGCACCTCCATCATATTAACATAAAGCCGCTTGATCCGTTTCATTTCCAGCTCTAAAACCTTCTGCCCAAGCTCCGTAATGACATAGAGCTTCCGTTTTTCCTCCATCCGCACGAAACGAATCAACCCGTCCTTTTCCATCTTGGAAAGGCTTCCGTACATCGTTCCTGGGCTTAATATAATTTCCCCCTGCGTAAGCGCTTCCACCCTGCGGACGATTCCTGAACCATGCGCTTCCTGCCGCAGGCACATTAAGATGTAAAACCCCGTTTCCGTCATCGGGACATATACTTTTTTAATATGCTCATCCATAAATTTCTCCATATTATTTCGCTTTATTGCCTTATTTCACTTTCCCGCATTAACACCTTGTTGCTTTATCAACCTATTTATTGCTTCATTGTTTTTGTACTTTATCGCAAGCCTGCCGCCGCCACAAGTCTTTATCAATTTGTTATTTTGGCGATTGATCGCCTTATTGTTTTGGAAATTTGCCGCAGGCTGTTCATTGCCGCCCTGTTCCTCGGCTTTCCGTCCCAAATCGGCTTCTTCCAAACGCATCCATGGCGCTGCGCCCCGCTTCCATATCCGCTTGTGCTTTCTCCCCTATTCCACCATACCCAGGCCGCATACATTGCACTGCGATATATCCCCGCCCTTAGTATCGCACCTCGATATATGTTTGTCAAGATTTTTCTCAAAGCCAGAACACTCCAATCCCCAGCTTTTCTTTTGCCCATTCCCGCTCTATTCATTCCTTTTGCCCTTCGCCCCTGTCACCTTGCCGCCAAAAGCGCCTACTGAATCGGTAGATTTTATGCCATGCCTCTGCCCGCCCTTCAAGATCGCCGCATCTTTTCTAAACCCCCCATCCATACAAACCTTTCGGATGCCTCATCTATGCCTCCCCCTCCCCCCCGCTGTAATTTTCTGCCCGCCCGGCACAGCCGCCCTGCCCCATTCCGCGCGCGCCCGCTTGACTTCCCATTTTGACAGTGATATCCTGTTCTTATCATTAAATTTGAATCGAATCCCAATTTCGTTTCAGTTCAATTTATATGAAATCTCAATTATTTCACACAGCATCAAAAAACAAAGCTGGCTTCACTGGCTTCCCAGCTTTTCCATTAAAGGCAGGCTTTGTTGATATTTCCTGAATATCAACCGGATATTCAAAACAGCTTCCAGATGTTCACCGAACATCTAAGACAAACAGGAGCCATCGAAAACGATACTGCTTGCATAATCAAAATTAAGGAAAGGACAAAAAAATGAAAATTGTAATGCTAGAGCCTCTCGGCGTAGACAAAGCCGTCATGGAGCAAAAGAAAAAAATTTTTACGGATGCAGGGCACGAATTTACGGATTGCAGCCGGAAGCTTTCCCCGCAGGAAAAGCTCGCCGCCGCCAAAGACGCCGATATATTTATCATCGCCAACAGCCCGCTCACAGCGGATATCATCAACGCAGCGCTGGATTTAAAAATGATTTCCGTCGGATTTACAGGCGTAGACCACGTAGATATGGCGCTCTGCGCAGAAAAAAGCATTACCGTATGCAATGCGCAAGGGTATGCCACGGACTCCACCGCAGAGCTTGCCATTTCACTCATGCTGGCGTGCCTGCGAAACATCGTCCCTTACAATCAGGTTGTCCGCGACGGCGGAACGCTGGCGGGCTACACGCACAACACGCTGAATGGCAAAACCATAGGCATCATCGGCACAGGCGAAATCGGATGCAAAGTCGCCAGCCTCGCCAAAGCCTTCGGATGCAACGTTCTAGGCTATAGCCGAAGCCAAAACCCGCAAGCGCTCAAAATCGGCGTGGAATACCGGGACATCGACAGCGTCTTCTCTGAAAGCGATATCGTTACATTGCATGCACCGCTTACGGAAGCGACAAAAAATATCGCCAACAAAAAACGCATCGATTCCATGAAAAAAACAGCTATCCTGATAAATTGTGCCAGAGGACCGCTCGTTGACAGCCAGGCGCTGGCCGATGCGCTCAACGAGGGAAGGATCGCAAAAGCAGGGATAGACGTTTTCGAGACAGAACCGCCGATTGATAAAAACCATCCGCTCCTCAATGCGAAAAACGTTATCCTTACGCCGCATGTGGGATTTTATTCAGCGGAATCCCTTGCCCAGCGGATCGACATCGTATGCGGTAACATCACCGCATGGCTTGCGGAAAACCCCATTAACGTCGTGAAATAAAGCGCAATGCGCAGATATATATGTTGGCAGCCAAATGCATAGATTGAATGGTTGCCAGCACGGCTTTAATGTGCACCGGACAATTACAGGGAACTTGCACGAAAGGAATCGAAAAGAGGCTCAGGGAAAATGGAAAATCTTATCGTACGGCCACATAAATTTGCAAAAATACTCGGCGGCATCCTGATTGGCATTGCGGTTCTTTTAATGGCAGTTTTCTGGTGGCTGAAAACATATGGCTGGTTTGGGTTCAGCTTCATTTTCCTCCTGCTGGGGCTTCTGCTTGTCTATTCCTATAAAAAAGAATATATTGCCTTTAGCGATATAGATGTCCTGATCGCGAAGCCCTTCCGAAAGACAATAACCTGCTCCTATTCCCAAATCAAGGCATTTTTAATCGTCCCGATGAAAAACCAAACCCAGTTTGTGCTGGCCGGAACGGGCGGAGAGCAAATCGCCACCTTGGACAGCGCACTTGCTGGTATTGAAATCGGGATTTCCATCCTGGAGAAACACGGAACGAAAATCATCGACATCGCCCAGCTGATTGAGACCAGCCAGTCCGTCGATGCTTATATGCCAGCGCTGACAAAGATTCAAAAAATCAATGTGCAGAATATGGTCGAAATGCAAAAGAATGCGGAAGCAATGCAAAATGATTCCGCTCCCTTCGACGTCGGCAAAACGAAAAAACGGCTTCGCATCCTTAAAATCACACTTTGCCTGATTGTCGTCCTTGGGTTTTTCGTTGGCGGAAAAGCACTATTTTGCACCTGCATGATATCGCTCCTGCTCGTATACGGGCTGTACGCCAAATACTACCCCTATATGTATTTTGAATCCATCCGCAAGAAAACGCAGGATGATACGTTGCAGATTCCATTCCTTGCCCCGATCATCAGCCTTCTCGTCCTTGTCATGGCGCAAGAACCCTTTTCATTCAGCCTTTTGTCTTATTTTGCTTTCGTTCTCGTTGTGGCGTTCATTCTGTATCTTCCATTTCTTTTAAAGATCAGGTTCCAAGCAATACAAACGCGTGTGGCACGAATGATCAGCGTCTTTTTAGCGGCAATCATCATCGCCTATACGATTTCATTTCCATTAAGCGTGCTTCTGACATTTGAAACGCCTGTCCATACAAACGTAACCGTAACGGATAAAGAAGAAATAAGAGGAAAACATGACAATTGGTACGTTTACGTGGATGATGGCACGCAGTTTAGCGTGACAAAAAGCGAATACCACGAAATCCGAAAAGGGGATTCGATGCGGGTATGCACGAGAACGAGCGTGTTTGGGTTTGCGTATTCCACATTGCACAAGTGACAGAGCCGCTTTATTTTCTCAATAGAATCACAGAGGATATTGAGATCGCAAAGATCGCCCCGATCGTAATAATTCCCTTTAATGCCAATACGGAGTTGAAATATCCTTCCGCAAGATCTTCCGCATCATAAGGATACCCACTGATGATTAAATAATATGAACTCACAGATACTGCCATAACCGCTATCGCAATTAGGAAAATTTTTAAATATGGGTTCATTTTGGCAATTACCTTTCGTTACTTCCTAATATACTCCATTACACCACAAAATCACTGCTACGGGAACGCTCATTTTAAAATAATCAAAATATTTTTAAATAGCATTTATATGCTGCAATAACGCGATATCATTTGTGCATCGCCGCCTTAATGAGAGACGGAAAAGCGTTGGCCTTCTAGCATTACCAAGATGATCTTTTAACCCTGAAAGGAAATAACCGTATGATTCCGGCAAAATATTTATAAAAATTCGCTCACCCCGCCAGCACCACCTGCTCCACGCCCTTTTTCAGATCGATCGAAATACCTTCCAAGGACGCTTTAACGCCTGTGTGCTTTTCGACGATCGCAATAAATGCACCCGCCATCGATTCGTAAGCGACCGTCCGCATATGCTTGATCATTTCAAAGTTTTTTGCATCCGCAAGCAAGCTTTCCTCAAGCTTTGTCACCGCGCCAAAATTCGTGATTTTAACGCTGCTTCCCAAAAGCTGCACGACAGTTTCCCGCGGGCCTTTTCCCGTAAAGTCCTTCATTTCCTTGACAAGCTCCCGCTTGATATTATCTTCTGCCGCCCGCTTGTTTTCGATTTTGTCAAAAACGCCTGGGCATGACTTTGCCCGTGCAGCAACCGCATCCCCAATTTTCATCAGCTTGAGTTCAAGCTCCGCAAAATCGATCGGCTTCACAATATATCCCTCAACGCCAAGGTCGACCGTCTCGATCACGGTCTCCACCTTGTTCACGCTCGTCGCCACAATAAAATGGACAGACTCCTGCATCGCTTTGATCCGCCGCATCATTTCCAGGCCATCCATGTTCGGCATCAGCAGATCGGCGATGACGATGTCCGGCTTATAAAGCGCAAATGCGCTGAGGCCCTCCGCGCCGTCGCTTGCCGTAAAAACTTTTTGCACGCGCTTTTTTAAAAAATGCCGCATTTCTTCCCTCGAAAATTGATTATCTTCGATGTAAAGCACCTTTAACCTGCTGATTGAACTCATTTACCGCTCTCCTCCACTACCTTGATCTGAAACAATACGCCGCCGTCCACATTTTCAACAGAAATATCGCCGTTGAAATGCCTGCGCAAAATATCCCTCGTAAGGTACAGCCCGATCCCCGTTCCCTCAGCTTCATCTTTTGTCGTAAAATACAGATCAAAAATCTTATCCTGCATTCCAGCATCTATGTGCTTGCCGTTATTGTATATCTTAACGGTGTAGATGGCCTTTCCCGAAGGCATTCGCTCCACCGCCGTCGTCACAACGATCCTCCTGTTTCCCGCCTGTTCGGAAAGAAGCGCATCGCAGGCATTATCAAACAAATTAAAGATACACTGGTCAAATTCATTTCGATATCCTTCGAGGTGAATTTCCGGTCCTTCCACAACTACCGCAATACCGCAAAGCCGCAATCTTTCATCCATCAAATCGATTACCCGCTCAATCTCCCTGCCCACAGAAAAATGCGAAGGCTTTTTCGCAGGCCGCAGAAATGCCGTGAAATCATCGGCCGTAACCGCTAAGTGATCCACCATCAGTTTCATCCGGTATATGTAATTTCCAAAACCGTCCGCATCGAGCTGTTTCTGGTCATAATCATCCTGCATATTGGAAAGCGCCATCTTCATGCTGTTTAACGGCTGCTTCCACTGGTGGGCGATATTTCCCACCATTTCCCCCAGCTTTGCTTGCCTTGCTTGATGAATTAAAACCGCATCCTTCAATTCAGCCTCATGGATCATCGGCCGCATATGCTTCCTCGAATAATATGCCACGAGAAAAACGGCCGTAATAATCATCAAGATACCCAGCAGAATTACGGCGGCTTCCGTCCGGAGGATTGACCCTACTGCGGAGTCCATCGGCTGTGCCAAGACCAAAACGCCCCGCGCGCCCACGTCCGCCCTAGCATGGATATATTGCTCTGCACCAGCATACTTCTGCGGGCTGGCTCCTGCCATCAGCTCGCCCCGGCTATCGATAAAAGATGCATATCCCCCGATTTCCCGGCTAATCCCATCCAGGCTGTTATAAATGTCCTCCACCAGAATATCCGTACCGATCACGCCGATCAAAGCGCCGTTCCTGTCATATAACGCCTTGGCATAAGTCACGGTATCCCCATCCATCCCAGGATCATACTCCGCATCAAGCCAAAGCGCGCCGTTTTCTATCGTATGAAAATAATACGCTGTCGTCGTATCGTTATCCGCAAGCCAGCTATCGCTGATCGGTACACTGTCTATATAGGAGACCTCGCCATTTTCATTTTTTACATACCAGATTTCGTCTTTTCCCTTGGATGATTCCGGTGCAAACGTCACATACAGCCCAATCGGGTAAGCAGAATTTCCGATTGCCTTTTGGATTAGCTCGCTTGTCTTCTGCTTCATTCGCTCAAAAACGGCACGATCATCTATGTATTCTTCCACTATATATTCCCGTTCCAAAGCAGCGGCCAGCGTATTCACCAGCAATTCCGAATCAGAAAAAATCAAATTAAATTCCCCAGCATAGGTCTCGCACATATACGAAAGGCTGCGCTCCGCCTGCCTTACCGCTGTCGCCTTGCTGTTGATTAAACTGGCGGCTACCAAAAGCCCCACGATGATAACTGCACAGGCCAAAACCATCAAAATCGCTCTATGGACTGATTTTTTCATCGCTGCCATCCCTCCTGCCTCAAGTATAGCACCCGGAAAAGGTACTTTGCAAAAAATTCTGCCGCAGGGCTGCCAGAAAACAGGGAACACGGCCAGTCCATAACACCGGACAAGCACAAACCAGCTCGCAATGAGCATGCGAACCTTCGCCTGCAAACCCCATCGAAAAGCAAATCAGGCTCTGGCCCACAAGCCTTACAGGACACACATTCAGCCTGCACCACCGGAAAACGAAGCCGCACTTACGCCCGGCAAGTGCGGCCCCGCTTATCTATTTTATTTTCCAGCAATCAGCAGTTCTGGCAATCAACGGTCTTGATCATCATAGGCTGCCCCTCTATGTCCAAGCCATGCGCCGCATCAAGCCAAAGCGTACGATTTCTATTTTTCGCCGTATGCCCGGATCGTCCGAAGCAGGTCGTACACATCGCTCCTGTAATCGCTTTCGCACGACCAAGACTGGTCTGGCTTTACCACCATCGTGCATTTTGTATCGTTATTATAAGGCGTCCATGCCGCTACGCCTTCCCCATTCGGATCACCGGTCTTCATGAAGTTGTAAATCGCTGCCTGTGTCTTTTGAATCAGGCTATCCGGCATTTTTTCAGGATCGCCAGTCAGCTCCGTATAGCCCTCCTTCGTGCCAAATTCAAAGCAGACATCCATCGTATGCATCGCTCTTCCCCAAGGCGACACCTCAGCCGCATCCTTTGAATATGCCAAAACTTCCTCCTTATCAGGCGCATATTCCCAATAATACAGATACACGTTTTCATTGTTTTTCGCCTGTTCTTCCGCCGTAACCAGCGACGGGTAAGGCGCAGCGATTTCATTCCATAAGTCCATCGTGGACTTCACCTTATCATCGCCCAATGCGCAGAATTTTTCGTAAAACGCAGGATCATCCAGCACATAGTACCTGCCGTAGACATCAGGCTTCGATTCCTCCTTTGCCTTGATCATGTCATAAATCGGCTGCGCATCCGCAAGCGGCTCGGAATTGCCGTTTGCCCAGTCGATCGCATCCCAGTCTTCCTCGCCATTCACTGCACCGATCAGAAGGTCGATGTCCTTTGCCGAGCCTGATCTGAGGTCATCCCACCACGTCTCGGAAATGATGTCTCCATCCGCACACCGGCTTCCCAGGTTCGTTTCATCCGTAAGTTCCTCAATTTTACCGCTGATCTTCTTATCTGTAAGCGAAGTGAGTTCCTCGATAGATTTTACCCCCAAAATATCGAAGGCTTTCTGCGAATCCTCTGCAACCGCTTCTTTTGTAACCGCTACTTGCGCCTGCACGCCGCTGTTTTCGATCACCCTGTTAAAATATTGATTGGAATCCGGATCTGCCATCAGCATCTGCACAGCCGCACCGCCTGAAGAATGTCCCATGATGGTAACATTATTTGCGTCTCCTCCCCATGCTGTTATGTTCTCATTCACCCATTTCAAAGCCTGCGTCTGGTCCAGCTTCGATAAATTAATTGCCTTGGCATACTCGTCCGTGTATCCTTCCAGGCTCGACAAATCGCATCCGCCCATGAAATTCAACCTGTAATTGATCGTCACGAACACGCAGTCTTCCCCGTCGGGCAAATTGCGCACGAAATACTGCGGATCATAGCACGGATCGTTCGCACCGCCCCAGATATAGCTTCCGCCGTGTATCCATACGATAACTGGTTTTCCCGCGCTTTCCACATCCTTGGTGAAGATATTGAGGAACAGGCAGTCTTGGGAACACTCACCCTGTGACGCTACTTCCACCTCGCTGTAAGGCTGTATGCAGGCAGCGCCCCAGTCCGTCGCTTTTATTTCATCTGCTTCGGTCGTCGTGACATCCGTCGCCGGTAAAAACGGTTTAAATTCACCGTACCTAATGCCCTTAAATTCCGCTACACCGTCATTTTCCTGGCCGATATACGTCCCGGTCGGCGCAGCGGCCTTTACATCTGTCCCCGCATCCGCCGCATCCTTATCCGCACCCCCGCACCCGCCAAAGCAAAACATCGCCCCAGCAAGCATAGCTGTGACAGCCAGCTTCATCCATTTTCTTTTCAACATATTAATCACTCATTCCTTTCATTTTACTCAAGCACAAACAGCTATGAAAAACCTTACTTTTCATATTGCTTCTCATGCGCCTTCCATGAATTTCCCATGCGCTATTCATGCATTTCTCGTGCATTTTTCATGCATTTCCAATACGTTTTCGGACATTTACCATGCACCTCCCATCTGATTCTAACGATACTTCTTCTAGGACGCCTCATAGCCTTCGCCTTCCCGCATCAGCTTCGACGGATCGTCTTGTGCTTTCTGCACATGACACTGTGCGGCGCAATAGGCGCTTGCGGCTTTGCCCATGTAAAGTAACCTTTCGTTTTTATCCTCGCTGCATCCAGCCTGATCCTCATAAGCAATCCCCTTCAAGAGCAGAGACCTCGCTTTGGCGGGGCTTTTTTTCACGAACCTTTGTATCAGCGCCATTTTCGGATTCCTTTTTTATCACCCCTTCCTTTGCGAATAACCCTGCCCGTCTTTCGGCCGATTTGCATCGCACAACCTGGCCTGCGTTTTGACCCAGCGCCCACTGACAGCCCTGCGCCGTTAAAATCATCTTTATTCACGCTTCGCTGTCCATCTTCCCTGCGCCGCACAAACGACCTAGCCGGTTTCACGCAGCTGCACGCCGCACTGTCCGCATCCCCCCCCGCAGCCTGTGGCTTTGTCCGAAATATGCCAGAAGCTGCACGCCGCACTATCCAAACACAAAAAAGACCAATACAAAACCCACGTTTTGTATTGGTCAGTAAAAGCAAGCCCCTCGGCTATCATTTACCCTTCCAATGCCTGAATGATGATTATGCTGGTAAATAACGGAATTTTGCAGGTGGTTTCCCTCACGCAAAATCTGATATTATTTTACAAAACTTTCAGATAACTGTCAAGGGTTTATTTGTTTACGACAAACCTGCAAACCCTAACGCACCAACCCCCCGCTCGATACCGCCTTCTGCCGTCCCTTTATTTCCGCTACATCAAAACCGCCTTCACCCGTTCAAACGCCTCAAACGTCATATTCCGCACCACCTTGACGGAATCACCCAGCGGCGCAAGAATGCCCAGCTTAATATTAATCACCCCACGCCTTCGTTTCATTACGGTCGCACGATCGCTTACCGATTCGAGCATCGCCGTCATGATGACCGTCCGCACCCTTGCAAAACCGCCTGTCGTAAAGCTGATGGTATCCGTACCCACGCTGATCTGCGTATTTCTGTATTCGACGATTACCGAAACGATGGCGAGAGCCAAAAGCAGCAGCAAAATCCACCAGAGCCAGCTTATGTCAACGGGACACTTTGCAACAAAGCCGAACGCCGCATCGCCCGCCGCAAAGCATACCACAAGCAGCAGTGCGAAAATCAAGCGCAAAGACAGGAAAAAATACCGCAGTCCGCTTCGAAGCGTCTTATATACGGCATTTTGGGGAAATCCCATATGCGGAAGATAGCCCATGACAAAGCCTTCTGTCATTTCCGCCTTGATCAATGGATACATGATCGCCTTTTCACTGTTTCCAGCCTCGCTGCCATAACCGACCGCCATAACATTTAGATAGCCAATGCCGATTGCCCGCATCGGCAACGATTGCACGAACTCGACGCCCGATATTTTTTCTTTGAGCAAGGAATGCTTTTTCTTCGTGAAAAGCCCATATTCAAGGTGAATCGATTTTTCCCCATCCGTGATCACAAACCCGTAATATTTTATGAATGCGAACAATGCGCCGACCACCGATGAAATAAGGAGAAACGCAGCCACGATGATTGCGGCGATCCCGATCCCCGAAATCGCCAAAACCCCATCGAAAATCACCTCTTCCACCTCCAGCTCCCGCCCGATTGCGATATTAACCACCGAACCGAAAACAGCAAGAATTGAAATCAGTTCCGCTAAGGCGTTGCCTTTTGACTGCAAAGCCCCCATCAGCAGGATGTTCTTCACAGGTACTTTCACGCTTCTTCCCAAGGCTTCCCCGTCATGAAATCCGGATACCCCGGCGATTTCCATCCGGCCGGCCGTTCCTGCATCCGCTCCCGTAAAGCTCCATACCTGCGTCCCAAACGGCGCTTTGCCGTCTGGGGTGGTCGCTTCCGCCGCCGTCCTTTGCGCTGAAGCTCTGTCCGCTCCCGCAACTCCGCCCTGCTCCGCTCTGCCTTCCGAGCCGTCCTGCCCCGCCGCCCGCTTTTTGGCAAGCAAAAGGTTTTTCACATGACCCGCATCCTGATCTTTCAGGGCAAAGGTTACCACCCCGCTGCCGTTTCCGCCATAATTGCTGGCATTATCCACCCTGATGCAGTAAACCCCCGCAAGCTGGAAAATGACATTCTGCGTAAAATCCACCGTCGTAATGCGGTCAAGCGGGATCTCAAGCTTTTTCTTATTAAAAAGCCCGCTTTGCACGTAAAAATTTTCCGCATCGATCGAATAACGGGTAAACAAATATTCGGCGAATTTCCTGACCGGCATAAAAAATGCGATCACCAGCACGACAGCATTCTGCAAAAGCTCCTCTATATTGCCAAACACCACGGCAACCAGCAGGATCACGGCAGGAACGCCAAACGTGCTGCCGAACTTGTCAAACACGATGAATATGCTGCCTCTCTGCGCCCCGAATAACATCACATAACCCCCTCGGCTTGCAATCTTTCCCGCAGCTTTTCCCGTAACTTGTCGGCAATTTCCTGCGCAGTTTCTCCGCTCAGCCCCACGATTTCAAACGTGCCGCTGGCAAGTGCGATCTCCACGGTAAAAAGCCCAAACCGCCTGTATATCGGACCTTGCTTGATCGTGATGTTTTGCATTCTGGCCGCCGGGATGATATCCCGCTTGATAAAAAAAATGCCATGAATGATTTCTACTTTGTCGTCGCTGATCTGGTATTTCCATTGCTTGTATTCGATGAGCGGGAAGATGCAAAGCGCAGCGGCCTGGCATGCCAAAACCGCAGCGGCGAATGCGCATACGATGAGAAACGTTTTTACGTCCGCTTCCGCCAACAGCATTCCTGCGATGATGATTCCAGCGATAACGGTGAGGACAATCAGCGCAATCGCCTTCGATAGCCGCCAAGCTTTTACCGCCTCCCGCTGTGGCTTCTTGTATTCCTGCATTGCAATAATCCTTTCGGTTCTAACCCTCCATTAGTATTTGCCTTGTCAATCATATCACAAAAGCGAAAAGGCTTCCAGTTTTTTGTCTTTATAAACGCCTTGCCCGTTATGCAAACCCTAAAAACGCGGACTGCCCTTCGGCGGGAATTACTGCCATGCAGGTTTTCAGTTCGATTGCTCGCATACATGGTTGCACATTTTGCTACTTTAAATTTCTTTACTGATAATATCATTCCATGCAACCTTATGCTGAAATTTAATTGTATCATCAACCTTTAATAGCTCTACATAGCGATCGATAAACTCAGCAGGGTCTTTCAATAATCTAAGGTAATATTTCAGCGTAGAGTAAACACCATTGACAATAACCTGGCAACCATGTATTTGGGCTATTCTCTGAATCTCATTATCGATAGCCTCCCAATCAGCAGAACCCATATTTGCTGTTGTCAACAAATAATATCTGTCGGTGTTGTAAATTTTAAACTTTTCATATGCATCTGTAACAAGTTGTTTTGTAATCTGTATCTCATGCTTAATTTCTACGCCTTCAAAAGCACTTCCGTTTAGATTGTTTACGTCAACATCACCAATTCTGCCAGACTGGGCATCTGCCGAATTATGATTTGCCAGGGGACATAGCATTTTATCATCGTATCGGGCAACTTGCCCCATCATACACTCGTATGCAGCATAAATAGCCAAAGAAGGCAGGCGAGAAGCGCCAGAACAAGCATAATGATATATAAAGTGTTTTTCTAACAGCTTAATGATTTTTGAAATAGATAAGCTATGCGGTTTCGCTAACTCAATGTTCATGGCGTCTCTCTGCTTTATCAAAAGTTTAAATAGAAATAGCAGGACATTTTTTGCGTCAAGTCCATGTGCCTGAATAGAATCAATAATCCCTAAAAATGCGTTTTTGACATTCTTAGGCGTAATTTTGCCTGGATAATCAAGCGTATACGGATGAGCTTGTTCCAAGGAACGAGTAAGCCATCCAGATTCAGCCATTGCAGGAAAGCTTACAGATTTCATAAAAGGCGTAATAACAGCCTTATCAATATTTCTTCCCGAAAAACCGTTTTCAAGATGTGCCTGATGATATCTAATGTCTTGCTTTCCATCCACAATTTTGTGTGTTAAAAGGGTTACTAAAACAGCAACAATTCCCTTATTTGCTTCAGCGCGAGCCACAATGGTTTCTATTTGAATCATTATAGTTTCAGGTAAATCCGTTGCATAATCTGCTCTTGCAGTTTCCTCAAGGGCTCGTCCATATACTTCATCCAATACTTCCTGATGTGTCATTGTTTATTAACCTCCTTAAAAAACTGATTGTTGATTTCCTCGGCAACAGCCGAAATCATTGGAACACAAACAGAATTTCCTAATTGCTTATACTGTTCCCCAACAGCGCTAATTTTCTTATATTCTTTTGGGAATCCCATAATTCTCCAGCATTCGTTAAGCGTTAATTTTCTTACTCTGTTATCTTCAGTCAGAATAAAGTATCTTCCAGATGTTTCTTGAGAAGGAAGCGTAGGATGAATGCCATAAACAGAATAAATTCGATTCGGCTGTTTATGTACCCTGGAAAGATGCTCTGTTCCTGGACGAACCCCCACTTTCCGAATAGATTTATTTCTGTAACCCGCAAATATTAAGCCAGACCCCGGCTGCTGTTTTGTTGCTTCAAGAAGCGTATATTCTCCCGAATCAAGATATTCAAAGTCACCATCAGAATCCAAAAAATCTATCAGTCTGCCTCTCGGAATCGTTTTGATTTTCTCAAAATCAAATTTTCCTGTCCTAGAGCCAACTATGATAATCCTTTCTCGATTTTGTGGCACACCAAAATCGGAACCATTCAATACTTCCCAAGAAACCTTATACCCTAAACCTTCAAGTTTGCTCAAAATAACCGCCAATGTTTCACCATGATTATGATGAATAAGGTGTTTTACATTCTCAAGGAAAACAACCTTAGGTCTTTTTTCATCAATAATTCTACAGATTTCAAAAAAAAGCGTTCCCCGGGTATCTTCAAAACCTTTCTGTTTGCCAGAAATGCTAAATGGCTGGCATGGAAAGCCTGCGCATAAAATATCGTGATCAGATACATCTTTTGCATCTATTTTCGTGATGTCACCCAAAGGAAGTTCATGAAAATTCTCTTCATATGTTCTTTGGCACTCAGTATTGATATCCGATGACATTACACATTTAAAGCCTTGAGACTCCATGCCTATACGAATGCCGCCCACCCCACAGAACAAGTCAATAAATCTAATCATTCTTTATTTCTCCTGTTTTCAACCGATATCGTTGCCAGATACATCTCTTCGGCCTATGTAAATCAAATAGACAAGATAACCACCTATTTTATTGATCAGTTCTTTGGGAAACACATTCAGCGGATACAAGGTTTGCGTTGTCAAATGTTTTGAGTCTCTCAATCTCGGTCGATTTTCCATCGTCTTTTCCCTCCATTTCATTGAATGCTTTTAAGGCCTGTATCATTTCTCTTGCAACTGCTTTAATGACCGGAACTGCAACTGAATTGCCAGTCTGTTTTTTAACTTTTCCATATGGGACAACTATTTTATAGCTATCAGGAAAACCCTGGATTCTTAAAAGCCCTCGTTCCGTCGGCCTGCGTTCATCATTGATTAAAATATAATTAGCGGAAGCGCCAGCACGCAAAGCAGATGAATATGGGTGTGGCGTAATAGAACCTGCCATATTTTCGTGTGAAATATACGGTTTGGGGTAATCTTTATCTTTCAGCCGTTCCAAGCGGGAGTTTCTTATTCTATCCTTAACATAATACTTGCTATCCACGTGGCATTCCAGTATATCAGATAAAGTCTTTCTTTCAGATAACGGGACAGGTTTGGGAAATTTAAATTTAACATCATCAAGAAAGCCCACGATAATAATCCGTTCACGCTTTTGTGGCGCCCCGTAATCAAGCGCATTCAAAACACGCGAATGCACGTGATAACCAAGCGCCTCCAAATGCGTCGTGATGACCTTAAATGTGTTGCCATTATCATGTGCGGTCAGGTTTCTAACATTTTCAAGCATAAACGCCTTTGGCTTCTTTTCTTTTAAGATTCTTTCAATATCAAAGAAAAGCGTTCCACAAGTTTCATTTGCAAAACCCTCTTTTTTCCCGATGATAGAGAACGCTTGACAAGGAAAACCTCCCAATAAAATATCAAAGCCAGGAATGCTGCTTGCTTCAATCTTTGTAATATCACCAGCTGGGTGTTCTCCAAAATTAGCTTCATATGTCTTACAAGCATCTTCATCAAATTCACTTGAAAAAATACATTTTCCACCGACGCCTTCAAACCCTAATCTTATTCCGCCGATCCCAGCAAACAAATCAATAAAAGTAAATTTGTCCCATTTCATTTCAACGCACCGCCGTTCTTTAGATTGGCATTTACTTCAACAATATCATCAAAACTGCATTCCAACGCAACACAAATTTTAGCCAGCGTTTCCATGGAAACGCTCGCATTCTTGCCCATTTTGGCAAGCACGCTTGTGCTTATGCCAGCAGCTTTCCGCATTTCTGTTTTTGTTATGCCTTTGTCAATAAGCAGTTTCCATAGCCGATTATAACTTACCGCCATTGCCCAAACCTCCCGTTATTCAAAAATCCTTTAACACAGTATAGTATAATCATTTCTAAAATTCAACATTATGTTCGCATACGGAAACATATTGTCTGGATTTGGTCCATCTTCTGCCTGCTTCAAACATACTCCCGGCTTTATAACCTCTTGAACGCTTGCCAAAAAAAAACTGCCATCATGAGACAACAGCTCTCTTTCGGCTAATATGCCATTAGGAATGCACAATATCATTCCATACAGCCCCATCCGCACCGGTCCGAATGTTATTTCGCAGTCCAGCCAATTTCCGCTTTCAGTGGTTCCGTTACGCCTTGCTTCATTGCCATTCCCTTATGTGCTTTTCAATTTAGGGCAGTCAATTTTATTGCCCTATCCAGGCATATTCTTACGATGAAATCCACATATGCGCAGGATTGCCTGTACCTTTTGCAAAACCCCGCTCTCCGCTAAAAACTTTCACTTTTCAAAAACGCTGCCTTCCTAAAAAATATTTTCTGCCCCTTTCACCGAAATAAGGATTGACGAACCACTTGCATACTATTTAAAATAGTATTGTTTGCGGAATATGCACCTGGAATTTTTTCCTGCTGCGATACTTCCTGCATAACGCACAAAGTACAGAAACACACAAAGTACAGAGGAGAGAAATTTTTTATGGGTGATTTTAAGAAAGAATATGAACAGAAATTAATTACGGCAAAAGAGGCAGTCAAGGTAGTCAAATCCGGCGACTGGGTCGATTTCGGATGGGGCGTAGGCGTTCCGTACGATCTGGACAGGGAACTAGCGAAGAGAATCAAAGCGGATGACCTTTACGATTTGAAATTCCGTGGCGGCATCGTGCTGAGAGAGCCTGAAATTTTCAAAATTGAGGACGCAGCAAGCCACCTTTGCTGGAATAGCTGGCACAGCACGGGCATCGAACGGAAGGCAACGCAGACTGGCCTTGGCTTCTACGCCCCGATCAGGTATTCGGAGCTGCCGAGGTATTACCGCGACCTGCCAGATCCTGTCGATGTCGCCATGATCCGGGTAACGCCGATGGATGGCGAAGGCTATTTCAACTTCGGGCCGTGCGCTTCCCATATGGCTGATATGTGCAGCAGGGCAAAATGCATCGTCGTAGAAGTAAATGAAAATATGCCGCTTGCCCTGGGCGGCGAACCTGGCGGCGAGAAGATCCACATTTCCAAGGTTTCCCACATCGTAGAAGGCTCGAATACCCCGATGGAACAACTGGGCGCAGGCCCGACCAACGAAATCGATGAAAAGGTCGCACAGTACATCGTGGAAGAAATTCCGAACGGGGCTTGCCTCCAGCTTGGAATCGGCGGCATGCCTAACGCAGTAGGTAGCTTGATCGCCAAGTCCGATTTAAAAGACCTGGGCGTGCATACGGAAATGTACGTCGACGCATTCGTCGATATCGCCATGGCGGGAAAAATCAACGGCTCATGCAAAAATATCGACAAAGGCAGGCAGGCGTATGCGTTCGGTGCAGGGACGCAGAAGCTCTACGATTACATCAACAACAATCCGGAATGCATGAGCGCGCCTGTAGACTATACCAACGACATCAGGGCCGTAAGCGCGCTGGACAATTTCATTTCCATCAACAATGCGGTTGATATCGACCTGTTTGGCCAAGTAAACGCCGAATCCGCAGGCACGAAGCACATCAGCGGCGCAGGCGGGCAGCTTGACTTCGTGCTAGGGGCTTATCTTTCCAAAGGCGGAAAAAGCTTTATCTGTTGTTCTTCAACCTTTAGCGATAAAGCAGGAAACCTGCACTCCAGGATCAGGCCTACCCTGGCGGACGGCTCGATCGTAACCGACACGAGGACGAACACGCATTACGTTGTCACGGAATACGGTAAAATCAACTTAAAGGGCCTTACGACATGGGAACGGGCGGAAGCCCTCATTTCCATTGCACATCCTGATTTCAGGGAGCAGTTAATCAAGGACGCCGAAGGAATGCGCATCTGGAGGAAAAGCAACAAGCGTTAAGCTTTTGCCGCCGCCTGGCAAATTCGTTTTGCGGCAAAACGGGCGAGCAAGGGCAGATAGCTTTTGGCTGGCGCTAAACGGGCAGACAAAGACAAACAGCTTTTGACAGGCATTAGGCAAACAGCCAAGGACAACAGCCCCGAAACAAGCCTGATGCAGTCCTGCCCAAGATCTGACTTGCCGCATTCAAGGAATGAGGCCGCAGGACACGGCAAAACCCACGAACAGAAACGACCGGGATTCGTTCTATGCAAGGGAGGCGCTTCAAAACGAAGCCGCCTCCCTTTTTATCACATGATTTTCAGCAAGGTCATCATCCCCCACGCCGCAATACTGCTGGCGGATATGGCCTCCTGAGGCGAAGACAACGCAAAACCTGCCGCAATTACGGCTATGGATTGCGCCCGGCAATCCCCACGTCTCAGGAAAAAACACAGCTTGGCAGAGAATTGCACCTGTTCTTGCGAAATCGGCAAAGCCGCATTTTTCCCAGCCTCACATCCCCCGCAGCATCACATCCGCACGAAACCGTTTCCCATCATAGCGAAAACGGCTATACCCGCCGTTCTTTTCTGCGATACTGCGCACCGATTGGATGCCGATCCCGCCTCCACGGCGTTTAGAGGACTGAAAAACACCATCCTTTTCCTTGACCTGGCCATCGAAAGCATTCTCCACATTCACCAATATGACAGTTCTGGAATGAAGATAGGCCTGTATGCGAATGAAACGCTCCCCCGCTTCAGCACGCAAGCTCGCCTCCATGGCATTTTCCAGAAGATTGGAAAGCACCAGGCACAAATCAACCTCTGAAACAGGAAGTTCCTGCGGCAAATCGAAGCGGACGGAAAAAGGAATATGCCCATTCTTGCAAAGCATCCCATAATGGCTTACAATGCTATCCACCGCATGGTTTTCACACAAATTCAATTCGGCGCCAGGAAGGCCTGCTTGCGCATCGGCAAGATATTTTTTCAATTCCATCCATTCGCAGCGCTCGGCCAGCGATGACAGCACATTGAAATGATGACGCAGGTCATGGCGCGCCCGCTTCGTCTCCACAACCGCTGCACGCAGATTATCATACTGCATCTGCTGCATGGAAAGAAATTGATTTTCCTGTAGCAAACGGTAGTTTTTATTCAGGCTGGATGCCACAAAATAGAACAGCCCGTAAAAGGCGAGCAGCAGGCAAAGCAAAACGAGGCTAACGATGATATAAATCTGCATAAGCCGCCCTTGATAAAGGATCTGCGGATGAATGGGGGACATAAACAAGTTAAGCCCCATGAACATAAGCGGCAGAATCCAAAATACATACCACGTCTGTGCGAAGGCTTCTTCTTCGAGAAGCCTTCTTACCGCATGGGTAGCAGGATACCAGGCAACACCGACAAAAATCAAACATAGCGCCAAATAAAAAAGCGCCGCGCCAAAGGAAAGCCCCAGGGAAGAACCATCCGGATGCAATATGACATCAAACGCCTTGGCGACATTTGCAAGGCAAGAAAAAGCGCCCAATACGGCAAGAAAGACGCTAACTGACTTCCAGTGCGTCAGGTTCAGCGCACGGACATAGATCATGAGGGCAGCGGTATCAACAAATGGCATCAGCCATATCGTTTTAAGATGGAAAAAATAGCAAAGCAGCCCGCCGCAAGCGCAGATCATGAAAAGCAACGGCAAAAGGACAGCCGCAAACCTCACAGGATGCACCGGCAAATATTTTCTCATCGGCAGGCAGGCAAGCAACACCGCAGGAATGACAATGGAAAATTCCATTACAGGAGACAGGATATCGATCATATACCGCTCCCTCCCCACCTGCTGTTTTTCCTGAACAAAAATTCCCCGAATGCGATCCGCGCATCCTTGGAAAGCCCCCGGCTGACAGGTATCTTTTCCCCGTTTTCCAAGACGAACGCCTTGCCGTCAAAGTCGTCTGCATACTCCATATTGATGACCATTCCCCGATTGCACAGAAAAAAGCATTGATCGTCAAGCCCCGCACAAAATTCATGGAAAGTCTGGCGGGTTACAATGGTTCTGCCACTCCCTGTATGAATGTGGATCTGGTGCTGGAAATGCTCGGCATATAATATATCGCACAGATAAATCCGGGCAACGCCGCCCGCAATGCGAACCGAAATATACTTGCCAGAATCAGGAAGCCTTTGGGCGATTTCATCAAAAAGAACCGTCAATTCATCATCCGTATACGGCTTTACCAAATAATGCATCGCCCTGACTTGAAACCCAGCAAGCGCATGATCGGCGGAAGCGGTCGTAAAGACCAGCAGGCAAGCACGGTCAAACGTACGAAGCTCCTTGGCAATTTCCACGCCGTTTGCGCCTTTCATGTAAATGTCGAGAAATACACATGCAAAACAACGCTTTTTCGCCGCCGCCAGAAACTCCTCCCCGTTTTCATATTCAAAGATTTCCCCGTCAAGATGCAGACGGCTAAATTGTCCCGCAATCCTATTTTTTAGTTTTCCCCGCTCCCAGGCAACATCATCAACGATAGCAACCCGCATGGCATAACCCTCTTTCCTCTCCGTTTTTAAATATATTCTATCACATGATTCCGCCGTGTGGCTGTTTTTTCAATGATTACAATAGAAAATTGTTGCAGGAGGCGCGGCAACCTTCCACATCGTCCGGCGAACCCAAGGCTTGCAAATGCTGCGCAGCATCCGGAGATTGCAAACGGCACAGCGTCCTGCCCCGCATATCCGGGAAACATCCTGGGAGGCGTGCTGCAACACCTGCAATTCGGGCTGTATCCTGACAATTCGTGACAAACCATTTCATGCAAAATCTGCTGGCTATATAATATAGAAGGCTGAATGACGCACGGGAGGCATAGGCTTGCGGCGCTAAAAGAAACACTGGGCAGGAAAACCGCATAGGCAGGTCTTCTGGATAAACTACGCACTTTTTAAAATCATTCTCGCTATTTCTGCAGCGGCAATCCTTCTGCAACGGCAGGATTTTTGCGGCGCTTGCGGGATATGGAAAAATACAGGGAAAGGGAACAAAGGGGAACGGAATGAAAAAATTTCTTGTAGTGATGGCGATATGTGCCATATGCTTTTGCGATATTGCTTTCGCCATGGAAACAGGCAGCGCAACGCCGAACGATGCGCAGGGCAATTCATCGCAAAACGCCACAAACGAAAGCAAGGCGCGACGCAATGGGCAAAGCGGCGATTCAGAAGCGCCTGCACAGGCTTCGGCTCAGCCGCAGAGCGAAACGCAAACTCAGCCGCAAAACCAATCACAAAACCAGCCGCAGAGCGAAACGCAGGAACAGCCACAAGCCTCGCTCACAGCAAGCGGCGATGGTGAACTGAAAACCGATATGCCGGAAGGCGAACTGCTTTTCATCACGCTTGCCCAGGATACATCATACCGATGGAACGCCAATGGCTCTGGAAAAAACAGCGTCATCCACCTCGATACTGCCAGCGGCGCAAACTGCAATTTCCGCCTCAAGCACACAGAGGGCGAATGGTATGGAATCAAACACATCAAAAGCGGCGGCACCGACCGCTATGCGGACATCGATCATGCGAAAACGGACTCCGGTGCAAACCTGCTCCTATGGGAATCCAGCGACAATGAAATTTCCGGCAGTGATCACGAACACCGCCAATTTGCATTTTACTATGCTGGCTCGGACAGCCACGGAAACGACAGGTATTATATCAAGAACAGAAACAGCGGCAAATGGAT
Source organism: uncultured Eubacterium sp. (assembly GCA_946555345.1). Taxonomy (GTDB): domain Bacteria; phylum Bacillota; class Clostridia; order Peptostreptococcales; family Anaerovoracaceae; genus Lentihominibacter. The sequence goes on from CAMNSS010000008.1 coordinate 40,421, forward strand.
GGCCTATGAAGATAGCGACGGGAATGGGAAGCCGGGCTACGGAGATAAAATCATCCAGGCCGATAAGGACAAAAGAGCCTTGTGGATCATCACCAAGGAAGTCGTGCCAAAGCAGGGAGGCGAAGCAACCGATCTGGTAAAGGGCGGCGAAAAGTACGTTTTCTGCGAGATGTTCCAAGCGAAAACGATAAAAACGGTCAACAGGAAAGGCGACATGGCAGCCAACGGGACAGCGATACATTTCTATGAAATGGGAACGAGCAGCAAATGGCGGCTGGAATACAACAGCAAATACGAGGCTTACGAGATACACGCCGTCACCGATGGCGAAGCGGACCGCAACAATAAGGTCTGGGACGTCGAGGACGAAAGCGGGGCCGAAGGCAAGCAAATACAGCTATGGAGCTGCCAGAGCAAGGATCGGAATGAAAACACCAGCCAGCTTTGGCGTTTTTTCCGGCAAGGAAACGGCAGCTACAAGATACAGAATGCCAGAAGCGGCAAATACGTCGCCTATAATGCCAGCGGCGAATGGCTGAAACAGTCTGCAACGGGAATTGACATTGACGTCGGTCTCATTGCGGGCAGCAGGACTTCTGTCAATTTTGATTATGCAAAGACCTGGATGCAGGATGTTCCTGACGGCGCCCTCCTCTCCTCTGTAAACCTGCCGGGAAGCCACGACGCCGGCACGGCCGCCATCGTGGAAGATTTTCTGGCAGAACTTTCGTTTACCTCGTGCCAAAAGCTCTATTATGGCGAACAGCTCAACGCAGGCGTCCGCAGCTTCGATATCCGCTGCAACGCCAAGAAGGATAAGGCCAAGGCAAGCGACGTGATGATCATACACGGCGGCGCATTATGGCAGTGCTTTGACCGCGACGGCGGCGACCTGACCCTCGATGATATTTTAAGCGACAGCGTCCGCTTTTTGCAGAGCCACCCCACGGAATCGCTGGTCATTTTGCTGTCTCCTGATGACGGAAGCGCCGAAGGACTTTGCAGGGCGGTCGGCACGTTCATCAAAGACAACCAGAATTACGTGTGGACAGGATCAGGCACACCATCCATGGGCGAAGCGCGCGGCAGGATCGTCTTCATGCGAAGATACCAAATCGATACAAATAAATACGATCCGGCATCCGATGGCCTTAACATGGATTGTTTCGGCATCGACCTCTCCGGCTGGGGCAAGTATTCCTACAGCAACTGTCAATACTATGCGCCTAAAATATATGATAAAAACGGCGTGACAGTCTATGCGCAGGACGCATACAAAGAATCATCCGGCAATAAATGGAAATTCATTACCGGCACGATGGCGCAGACCACAGGGACGGACAGGAACCACACCGTACCGGACGACGCATGGGTATATAATTACACCTCCTGCACCGGGCAGTTCAGCACGGGCGTACCGCTGGAGCTTACCAGGGATATCAATCCTAAGCTGTTTTACGATGCGCCGAAGGACTACATCAATAATCAAAGCCTGGGCATGGTGATGATGAATTTCGTCGATCACCCGATGGCAAAGCTCATTTATGAAACGAATACTGCAAAGGGCAGGACCTTTGCCCCAAAAGCGGACTTTCCTGACAGCATTCGCATCACTTACGGGCAAAAGCTCTGGGAGGGGCAACTGGCAGGCGGAAGCATGGATGGAAGCTGGCGGTTTGAAGACGCAAATTACATCCCGACCTATGCGGATTTCAAAAACAAAAAAACCTTCAAGCTAACCTATACCCCAAACGATAAAAGACTGCTTCCAGTCACGAAAGACGTATGCATCACCGAATTTCATAAAAAGGAAATACCCGTCAAGATCGACGATAAAGAAATCACCTACGGCGAAGCAAAACCGGAGCTTACCTACAGCTTTGATGAGTCCTTGCTTGTCGGCAACGACACGGCAGATGATCTCGGCATCCATCTGGAGCTTACCCCAGACCCGGAAAAACCATTGGCTGGCGTATATGCCATCAAAGGGGATTATCATTCGGACAATTACGCAGTGACGTTCACGGGCGGAAGCCTGAAGGTAAACCAGAAGCAAGTAAGCGTCAAGTGGAGCGATACGAAAAACCTGGTCTATACGGGAAGCCCAATGAACGTAACGGCAGGGCTTTTAGGCCTGCTCGATGGCGATGACTGCGAAGCCGTAGTGGAAGGCGGGAATGAAACCGGGCCGAGCTGGGACGGCGATACCGGGAAAACGCCGACGAAATATACGGCAACGGTTACAAAGCTGGCAGGCGCTGATTATAAAAATTACCAGCTTCCCGATGAAACGTCAATTGATTATTACATCAGAAGGGCAAATGCCGATGACTTCGCATTCCCGGAGAAAGCGTATCTGACATACGGGCAAAAGCTCTCGGAAGCTACGTTATCAGGCGCTTGCGGGGACGGTGAATTTATCTTTATCAAGGATGGGGCAAATGCAGGGGACGATATGCCGGATGCAGGAACATACGAATACAATATGGCCTACCGGCCAAAAGATACACAAACAGAACACGCCATGACGGGAACGGTCACGGTCGTGGTTTCAAAAAAAGCGGTCATTGCCAAGGCAAATGCCAAAGAAAAAACATATGGGGATACCACGCCTGCGCTAACTTACAGCTTCGATGAATCACAGCTTGCCGAAGGCGATACGAAAGACAGCCTTGCGCTGGCGCTGACCGCAGGAACGGGCGATGACCAGTACTGCAATGCAGGAACATACCAGATCGCCAAAGCTTCCTGCACAAGCAGCAATTACGATGTATCCGTAATCCCAGCAGATCTGGCTGTTTTGCCGCGCACCGCTAAAATCGCCTGGCCTGGCCAAACAAAATACACTTACAGCGGCTCTGCGGTAAATATCACCCCAACGGTTGCAAACTGCGCCCGCGAAGGCGAATGCAGCGTCGCCGTGCTTGGCGGGACAGGGATATCAGCGGGCCGATACAAGGCAGCCGCTATCGCCTTGGACAATAGGAACTACCGCCTGCCTGCGGATAAAACGCAGTTAATATTCGATTATGAAATCACCAAGGCCGACCCTGCTGTAACGTTTCCCTCGTCTGCAACGGTAACGTACGGGGATACGCTCAGCAAAGCGGTTTTATCAGGCCAAAGCGGCGAGGGGAGCTTCCACTTTGAAAACGGCGGTGAAATACTCAACGTATCCGACAGCGGGCAGGCAAGGACGATGATATTCACGCCAACGGACAAGACCAACTACAACAGCGTGAAGCAAGAGATTCCGGTAACAGTCAACCAGAAACCGCTCACCATAACCATCGATGATAAGCAAAAGACATATGGCCAGGAAACGCCAGGGCTGACATGGCATATGGATGAAGCACAGCTTATAGGGAGCGACAACACCGGGGAATTTCAATTCACCTTGACAGCAGGAAATGGCGATAAACCTGACTGCGATGCAGGCGTCTACGAAATCACATCCCGCATTGTGAAACAAAACGACAACTATGCGCTTGGCTTTCAAAACGGAACCCTGCAAGTAGAACCCCTGGAAGCGGCATTCCGCTGGAACATCCAGCCTTCGCTTACAGTGGGCGATCCTGCGCCTTCCGCTGATATCGTGAACCTGGTCAAAGCGGACGACGACTGCAAACCCGTCGTGGAAAGCGATGGAACAGACACGCCGAGCTGGACGGCTGGCTCTGATGAAATAAAGATTTTCAATGCCGAAATAACGGGGCTGACAGGCAAAGATAAATTTAATTATACCCTGCCAGACGTATCGAATATTCCTGACAACGAAGACCCCCTGAAAAATCCCCTGCACAGGCAATACCTCGTCCGCAGGGCTGATGCGAACGATTACAATATGCCAAAGACAGCAGTGATGACATACGGGCAGACCCTTGCGGAAGCGGAACTGATCCTGGCAGCAGGAGACGGCACATTTTCCTTTGTCTCCGCGGATTTCTCCAATCAGGATATCAGCGGCCTTATGCCAAGCGGCGCAGGAATCTTCAAATACCATGTGAAATTTACGCCTGCCGACAATAAAGAAAAACCGGCATGGGCAGAGATTCCGGTGCTAGTAAAACAAAAAAAAATAACCGCCTATGCCGAAAATGAAGAAAAAACGTACGGTGAAAGAACGAAGCTTTCCTTTACGTTGGATGAATCGCAGCTTGTGGGAAAGGACAGCCAAGAAGGATTGAAGCTATCGCTTACAGCGGTAAACGCAGACGATACGGAGAAGCCCGATGGAGACCAGGTCAAAAGCCCTGCCGGGGCATACCGCATCGAGAAAAAAAGCTGCGGCAACAGCAGTTACGATGTGACGGTAGTCCCTGCGGCGCTGTGGATACACCAAAAAGAAATCAAACTGGCCTGGCCGGATGTTTCAACCTTATATTATACGGGAGAGCCTGTGAACGTTACCGCACAAGCGGCAGGCCTTGTCGCAGGAGACGCCTGTGATGTAACGGTGGTAAACGGAAACCGCATTGAACCGGGAACTTATAGAGCTGCGGCGGTATCGCTTTCCAATAAAAACTATATCCTGCCAAGGGATCTGTCGCAACTGATGAAGGAATATACGATTCAGAAACCAGGCGGCGGTCCTGGTGCGGATGGCAATGGAAATGGCGGCACGGGTTCTGATCCGGGCAACGGATCGCCAGGGAAGGGCGGTCATGGCATGAAAACAGCAGACTCCATGAGCCTTGTGCAAATTATCGCATTATGTATGCTTGTGCTTTCATCAGGCACAGCCGTTATGATGCTCCTGCGCAGGAAACGATAGGCTCTAGCGGGGATGCGGGATTGGGCATTTATGCAAAACGTAATTGCTTGAGTAACAATTATGGATTTTAAGGCAGGCGCTACTTTCGTTTTAATGTTTTCAGCGGTTAGCACACCACTTTAGGGAAAAATAAACCCATCCTGCGCTTTCCATATCGCTGAAACGCTTGAAAATAGAACAGCAAATGGTTACATTAGGGCAATCGTTACGCAATTTTAGCGGTTTCGATGGTTCTGCATATTTTGCGAAGGTGCGGCAGGACAAATAGGACGGATGAAAGGGAAGCGCGGCTTTACGGATTCCGCATATTTTCAACAAACATTTCCGCACGCCGTCGTTTTCATGTATAATGATAACAAACGTGCAAAGCGAATCCAAAGATTCCTTTGCACGCATACCGCCCGCTTCGGGACGGCGCTTCGCCGATTCGGCCCAGTGGCGGCTGGCCTAACGCCACCAGCCATTCGTTCCATATAATTCCAGCCAGCCAAAATGCCGGCTCGTTGGTTCAGCGCCGCCAAGCGGTCAAAAGGCTGGCTCATCGATCCAGCGCCGCCAGCCAACCGATACTTTCATGACTACTTGCGCCGCCAGCCAAAGGTGGCAGAATGGAGATTATTATGGATCTTCTCCTTGCATTTCTCTTGTTCGCCGCAGTCATGCTGGCTGCCCTCATAAAAGGCTTTACCATGGTCATTGCGCTCCTGGCTGGTTTAATCGCTTTTATCATCGTCGGGCTGAAACGGGGCTTTGGTTTTAAGGAGCTTTGCATAATGGGCGCAAAGGGTACGAAAGATTCCCTCATCGTCATCGAGGTCATGTGCGTGATCGGATTCATTACCGCAATATGGCGGGCCTGTGGAACGATTACTATTTTCGTGTACTACGGCATCCGCATCGTCACGCCTTCCCTGTTTCTCATCATAACATTCCTTTTATCATGCCTTTTAAGCTATGCCATCGGCACTTCCTTCGGCGTTGCGGGAACGGTCGGCGTGATCTTCATGACGCTGGCAAGAAGCGGCGGCGTAGATCCCATCCTGACCGCAGGCGCACTCATGTCAGGCGTGTATTTCGGCGATCGCTGTTCCCCCGTCTCTTCCAGCGCAAACATGGTCGCAGGAATTACCGAGACGAAAATATTCGACAATGTTAAAATGATGATGAAAACAGGTCTCCTTCCGCTCCTTGCCTGCTGTATCCTCTACACAATACTATCCTTTTTAAACCCAATCACGCACGTTGACCCAGCGCTCCTAGCCTCCTTCGAGCAGGAATTTAACTTATCGCTATGGGCGTTTATCCCTGCCATCATCATGCTCCTGCTGCCGCTCTTCAAGGTCAGCGTGCTGCTTTCCATGGCGCTCAGCATTGCATCCGGCGTCCTGGTGGCATGGCTGGTGCAGGGAATCCCGCTTTGGGATGTGTTAAAAATCTGCGTAATTGGATATGAAGCAGACGGAAACGGCCTGGCCAGCCTCCTCAACGGCGGCGGGCTTGTATCGATGCTCGAAATCGTCGTCATCCTGATCATTTCCTGTTCTTACTCGGGAATTTTTGACGGCACGAAAATGCTGGAAGCATTGCAGGAAAAACTCGCCTCCGCATGCACCAAAACCGGCCGGTTTTCCATCATGGTCCTCATCAGCGTCGGCACGACAGCCGTTTTCTGCAACCAGACCATTGCTTCGCTGATGTGCTGCGACCTGCTGAAAAAGCCATATTTGGATGGCGGCGGCTCTCTGAGCGAGCTTGCGATCGACATGGAAAACTCGGTAATCCTCATCGCTTGCATGATTCCATGGAGCATCGGCTGTTCCGTTCCCCTGACGTTCTTTGGCGTGGGCTTTTCGGCAGTGCCATACGCATTCTATATGTATTTGGTTCCGATCTGCTATTGGTTTACCAAGAAACGGTGGTATGCAGGGCAGCCAAGCACCCGCCAGTAAACGCAGCCTGGCAAACCAAGCCAATGCGGGCGCTGCCCTCGCCCGGAAAGAGCGGCGGGATACACCTGTTCCGCCCTCTTGTTTTTTGCAACTCGCCAGCCTCCCTTGCCCTACGCTGCACGCAGATGGCCTTTTTCTTCACCGCCCACAAGACCGCGCTACTGTTAATCATTTAACACCCATACCTCAGCTACCCATCCCAAACTTGTTAATTTTTATTGATTGCCGTTCCATAAAACCGCAAGAAAATATCACTTATTTGCTGAAATCGACAAATTTGTCGCATTTTTACCATCTTCATATAGACAGATATCATCTGTTCCGCTAGAATAACGTTACAAATACAAGACAATTTTCATGTTATTTTTTGTGAAAAACGTATCAATTTTTAAAAAAGGAAAGGTGGATCACCATGGATCACGAAAAAATGCGCAAAACCATCGATGAAATCGTAGCGCGCCACCAGCAAAGCAAACCGATCGTCGCAATTTTGCAGAACATCCAGGAAGAATACCGGTATCTTCCGAAAGAAGCCCTGCTCTACCTGGCGGACAGCATCAACGTAAGCATCGCTAAAATATACAGCGTCGCAACCTTTTATGAAAATTTCTCGCTAGAACCCAAGGGTAAATATGTGATTCGGATCTGCGACGGGACTGCCTGCCACGTCAGAAAATCCATTCCGATTTTAAATGCCCTCAGAAAAGAGCTAGACCTTACCGATAGCAAAAAAACAACCGACGACCAGCTCTTTACGGTCGAAACCGTTTCATGCCTCGGCGCATGCGGGCTGGCTCCGGTCATGACGATAAACGACAAGGTATATCCCGCAATGACGCCTGAATCTGCCGCTTCACTTCTGGCAGAGCTAAAATAGGAGGGACAGTGATGAGAATAAACAACAGAACCGAACTGATCCAGCATCGGGAAGAATTTCTCAAGCATCTGGAAAAACAGAAGAAAAAAGTATATGTGTGCGGCGGCACGGGATGCGTCGCCGGCGGATCGATGGAAATTTACCAGCAACTGAAAGAACGCATCGAAAACAGTGGCATGAACTGCGAAATTTCCTTGGAAGCCGATAGCTGCGGCGAAAGCATCGGACTGAAAAAAAGCGGCTGCCATGGATTCTGCGAAATGGGACCTGTCCTCCGGATCGAACCAGCCAAGCTCTTTTACCTCAAGGTCAAACCTGGCGACTGCGAGGAAATCTTTGAAAAATCCATCGCAGGCGATGAAGTCGTGGACAGGCTGATCTATACAAGGGATAACATCCAGTACCCGGTCCAGGAAGAAATCCCGTTTTACAAGCACCAGACGAGAATCATCCTCGAAGACTGCGGGCAGATCGATGCGGAAGCCATCCGGGAATACATCGCCTACGGCGGCTACAGCTCGCTCGAAAAATGCCTCTTTGACATGGAACGCGACGACATCATCAAGACGATATCCGATTCCAGCCTCCGGGGCAGGGGCGGCGGCGGCTTCCCGGCAGGACGAAAGTGGAGCCAGGTGAAAGCGCAGAAAAGCCCGGTCAAATACGTGGTCTGCAACGGCGACGAAGGCGACCCAGGGGCGTTCATGGACAGGAGCATAATGGAAGGCGATCCGCACAGGATGCTGGAAGGCATGATGATCGCAGGCTATGCCTCCGGGGCAACGGAAGGGTACATCTATGTAAGGGCTGAGTACCCGCTGGCAGTAGAACGCCTGGAAAAAGCTATCGCACAAGCAGAAGAAATCGGCCTTTTAGGAGAAAATATCCTCGGCACGGAGTTCTGTTTCCACCTTCAAATCGTGAAAGGCGCAGGCGCATTCGTCTGCGGCGAAGGCAGCGCACTCACAACATCGATCGAAGGCTACAGGGGAATGCCTCGCGTAAAGCCGCCAAGGACGGTAGAGCAGGGGCTGTTCGGCAAACCGACGCTGCTCAACAATGTTGAGACCTTTGCAAATGTTCCAATCATCATCGAGAAAGGAGCGGACTGGTACAAAAGCATCGGACCAGAGAAAAGCCCGGGAACAAAAGCGTTCGCTTTGACGGGAAACATCGTCAATACAGGCCTTATCGAAGTACCGATGGGAACGACGCTAAGACAAGTCATATACGATATTGGCGGCGGCATCAGGGGCGGCAAGAAATTCAAAGCAGTGCAGATCGGCGGGCCTTCCGGCGGATGCCTGACGGAAGAGCATCTCGACCTGCCGCTGGACTTTGACAGCTTAAAAAAGGCCGGCGCAATGATCGGCTCCGGCGGGCTGGTTGTCATGGATGAAGATACCTGCATGGTCGAAGTCGCGCGGTTCTTCATGAACTTTACCCAGAACGAATCCTGTGGCAAATGCGTGCCATGCCGCGAGGGAACGAGAAGGATGCTGGACATCCTGGAAAAAATCGTCGCAGGCAAGGGAGAGCTTTCCGACCTCGATATCCTGGAGCAATTAGCAGAAACCGTTACCGCAACTGCACTGTGCGGCCTGGGGAAAACAGCGGCAAACCCCGTTGTTTCCACCCTCAAATATTTCAGGGACGAATACATCGAGCATATCGCCGAAAAGAAATGCAGGACAAAGACATGCCAAGCATTGAAAACCATTTACATAGACGCCAGCCTGTGCAAAGGCTGTTCGCTTTGCACGAGAGTATGCCCTGTAAACGCCATTTCAGGCAAAGTGAAAGAGCCGTTTGTAATCGACGCTTCCAAGTGCATCAAGTGCGGCGCATGTATGGAAAATTGCAAATTCAACGCCATTAAGGAGGACTAAAGATGAGCCCTGTCAATAAAAAGAAGACGATGATCGTAAACGGGATTCCCGTACTCATCGAAGGAGAAAAAAATATACTGGACGTGATCCGAAAAGCCGGGTTTGACGTTCCTACCCTCTGCTACTATTCCAAGCTTTCCACCTTTGGCGCATGCAGAATGTGTATCGTAGAGGATAAAAAGGGAGCTATCATGGCTTCCTGTTCCACGCCCCCAAGAGCGGGAATGGAAATCAAGACCAATACGCCCCGTTTGCGGGAATACAGGAAAATGATCCTCGAGCTGATGCTGGCAGACCACAACAGGGACTGCATCACCTGTGAAAAAAGGCAGAATTGCGAGTTAAAGGAGCTGGCGGAACGCTTCGGCATTGACTCGGTGCGTTTTGATACGTACAGCATGGACGGCCTGAAAGATGAATCGTCCCCTGCGATCATCAGGCATCCGGACAAGTGCATCTTATGCGGCGACTGTGTCCGTATGTGCGATGAAATCCAGCACATCGGTGCGATCGATTTCGTAAACAGGGGATCCCGCATGGAAGTACAGACCGCATTCGATATGCCGATCGCTGAGTCCAACTGCGTCGGCTGCGGCCAATGTGCCGCCGTATGCCCGACAGCGGCGATCACCATCAGAAGCAATGTACAGGAATTATGGGAAATGCTCTACGATGACAACACCATCGTACAGGTCCAGGTCGCGCCTGCCGTAAGGGTTGCGCTCGGCGATGAGTTCGACATGGAAAAAGGCGAAAACGTGATGGGCAAAATCGTCGCCGCTTTAAGAAGGCTGGGGTTCGATGAGGTTTATGACACTGCCACAGGCGCTGACCTTACAGTAATAGAAGAAGCGGGCGAATTTGTCAGAAAGCTGGAAAACGGTGAAAAACTGCCGTTATTTACATCCTGCTGCCCAGCATGGTTTAAATTTGCCGAAACCTACCACCCGGAACTTACGGACAATATTTCCAGCTGCAAGTCCCCAATGCAGATGTTCGGTTCTGTCTTAAAAGAACGGGCCAAGGATGGAAAATATGGAAAGAAAAAAGTGAAAAACGTTGCGATCATGCCATGTACCGCCAAAAAGCTCGAAGTTAAACGGAAAGAATTTACCATGGACGGCGAACGCACCGTGGATCTTGCCATCACGACGCAGGAACTTGCGGACATGATCCGGGAAGTGGGCATGGATTTTAAAAACCTCCAGCCTGAGGCGATCGATATGCCGTTCGGGATCGGAAGCGGCGCCGGAATTATCTTCGGCGTTACGGGCGGCGTTACGGAAGCAGTCCTCCGCAAAATCATCAATGCGGACAGGGTGCAGATGGATGAACTGGCATTCAGCGGCGTTAGAGGTTTCCAGGGCGTAAAAGAGGTGACGATTCCTTACGGCGAAGACCGAGAGGTTTCCATCGCCATCGTGAGCGGCCTCAAAAATGCAGAAAACCTGATTCAAGCGATGAAAGCTGGCGAAGCGTATTATGATTTCGTGGAAGTAATGGCTTGCCAGGGCGGATGCATCGCAGGCGCAGGACAGCCGTTCATGATCGACCGGGCAAGGCCGGAGCGTTCCCAAGGGATGTACAACGCAGACAAGATGTCAAGCGTCCGCACGCCGCAGGGCAATCCAATCGTGGAAGCGCTTTATGGCAATCTGCTGGCAGATGGCAATGCACACAGGCTCTTGCATTATAAATAATGAAAATCGGGTAAAACAGCAGACAAATTGATGAACCGACGGGCGCAAGCCTTGTCGGTTTTTTTGTCAAAAGCTTTCCTACCTTTGTTCCGCATCTTCTTTACAGCTGATTAGCATTGAAACGGGGAAAGCGGCGGCCGTGCGGATTCCGCAGGAGCAGGTGCAATCACCAGTGGCGCAAAAGAAGCGGGCAGTCTAAGCCGGGAACTGCCTGAATGCCCGCAGGACATGAGTTTTCCCGGATTACTGCCCGCTCTGGCGCAAACGTGCATGATTGCCTGCGACGAGGACAAAGCAAAGCAAGTCCGCCCCTTTCCCCAGTTCGATGGCAAAGCAGGCCAATAAGCGAGCTACCCTGCGGGTATAGAAATAACCTGAGAACCCCCGCCTTCTTTGCAGCTACCTGCCCTTTGCATTCATCATAACCCGGACTGGCTCGTCTAGCGGGTACTCCACTAGTTCCCGCATAGCCAGATCGCCGCAAGTCCCCACCGCAATCTTTCCATCGACCGCCTTCACCACAGAATCCAGCCGCATCCGGTCAAACCAATAGGAAAGCTCGATATAATCCACCTGTTTCCCGGCCATCTTTTGCGCTACGCTTTTTGCCTGACGGATATTCCCAACAAAGGCAATATGAACATCCCGCTTGTCATTTTTTAGGAGCATTTCCACGGGCTGCTCCACACCGCCTGCCACGATGATAATCCCGCATTTCCCGGATGCTCTTGTAAAATCCAGCGCAATCAGGCCATCTAACGTGTATTTGATATGCCCGATCCGAATCTTCTTGATTGCCTTGCTTTCTTCGGATGCCTTCGTTTCTTGGGCTTCGCCCGCTGTCCCGGCTTCCTCAAATGGTTTCGTTTCTTCTATTTCCCCTGCCATCCCGGTCGCCCTGGAAACTGTGGCCGCCCCTTTCCCCAGCTTCCGAATCACTTTGGCTTCCCCAGACTTCCCATCCTTTTTCCCTGGCGTTCCCGCCATTTCCGCTGTGTCCGCCTCGCTTGCCGCACCCATTTCATCGACCGTGTCAGTTACATCCCCGCTAACCGCCAAATCCGCCATTTCCCTGATCTGCATGGCAGTTTCCGCAGGAAAATCACCGCACAGGTCAATCGCCTGATAGCCCTGCTCCAGAAGCTCCTGCGCAAACCGTTTCCCCATCTCTGCGCCGTCTACCCCCGCAACCATGCAGTAACATTCCGCATTTTGATATACCACCGAACAAGTCTTGGGATCTGCGCCCGGCAAATCGATAATAAACGCATACCGCAACGGCTCTCTGCTGGATTCTTCATGCTGCGCTTTTCTGCCCGTCCTGCGTTTCTTTTCTTTTTTCCCGTTCATTTATTTCCGTCCTCCACAGCCTTAGCTTTGGCTGCTTCATTTCCCCGCAATCCTGGTTTTTCTGCCTGTACCGCTGTCTCTTTCATGCTCTCCCCCCCCCGTGAAACCGAGTTTGGCTATTGCTCTTAATTCTGATTTTTAGTATAATGCATTTGTAACGTAATGCAAGGAGAATGTCATGGAAAAAGTCATGGAATTTCTCAATACCACCTTTGCCAACTTGTCCAACGTGGATTTTACCACCTTTGCACGCTGGGCTTTTTTGGCGTTGGCGCTATTTATCCTGGCAAGGCAGATCCGTTCGCTTCTCCAAGTAAGGAATCCGTCTGAAATCTGGGCGCATTTGGGCTGCCCGGATGGAAGCAGCGTCCCGCTCACCCACTGGGAAAACCTCATCGGCAGGGGGCGCGGATGCGATATTATCCTCAACCTCAAAAGCGTGTCAAGAAGCCACGGAACGCTCATCCGGGATTCCGAAGGCATTTGGAAATACAACGACCTCAACTCAAAAAACGGTTCTGCGATCAACGGCTTTCCCGTTCATGAACCAACGATTCTGACGGGGGGCGACACCCTCACCATCGGCGGCGCGAACTTCGTGCTTTACCCAGTAAGCCTGCGGGAACGTATGTACAACATCGAAAAACGGAAAAAAAAGACGCGCCCCGTATCGCCTTGGCCATCGTTAGCCGCACTCAGCATTTTTCAATATCTTACAGTCAAGCAATTTCAAACGGCTTTCGGTGAAAATTGCCCCGCCGACCTGCCCGCAGCCTTCGGCGTACTGTTTGTACTCATGTGGGCTTATGTGATCGTGATGCGCATTTTTAAGCGCATCGGGTTTGAAATGGAAATCATCGCTTTTTTCCTATCCACGCTGAGCCTTGCCGTTACAACGGCGGCATATCCCGGCAGTACGTTCAAGCAAGCCATTTGCATCTGCATCGGCGTTGGGCTGTTTTTCGTCCTCTGCTGGTATCTGCGAGACCTGAACAGGGCGAAACGGATTACCTATATCGTCGTCGGCATCAGCGTCGTGCTCCTGCTTGCAAACCTGATATTCGGCACGGCCAAATACGGCGCTACCAACTGGATCAAGATCGGCAGTTTTTCTTTCCAGCCATCTGAACTCGTTAAAATCGTCTTCATCTATGTCGGCGCAGCTACGCTGGACGAGCTGCAACAGAGGAAAAACCTGACGGTATTCATGGGATTTTCCATATTCTGCCTCGGCTGCCTTGCCATTATGGGCGATTTCGGAACTGCGATGATCTTTTTCGTGACGTTCCTCGTGATCTCATTTTTACGCAGCGGCGACTTTTCCAAGCTGGTTCTGATGGTCGGCGCAGCTGGGCTGATGGGACTGATGGTCCTGCGGTTTAAACCCTATATCGCCTCCCGTTTTGAAACCTGGAGGCACGTCTGGGAAGATCCGACCGACGGTGGTTTTCAGCAGGTGCAGACCATGACCTCGGCAGCCAGCGGCGGCATCCCCGGGCTTGGCGCAGGAGAAGGAAACCTCAGCGATGTAGCCGCTTCCAGTACCGACTTGGTGTTCGGGCTTCTCGCAGAGGAATGGGGGCTTGTAATCGCCGTTTTAGCGGTGCTTTGCATCATCACGTTAGGGGTATTTGCCGTCCGCTCGATCATTGCCGGACGTTCTACATACTACAGCATTGCCGCCTGTGCGGCTACAACCTTGTTCATTTTCCAAACCATACTCAACGTGTTCGGGTCTGTTGACTTGCTCCCGCTCACGGGCGTAACCTTCCCATTCGTATCCTCCGGCGGCACCAGCATGATTGCGTCATGGGGGCTTTTAGCATTCCTGAAAGCGGCGGATACAAGGCAAAATGCCAGCTTCGCCATCCGGCTCGACAAAAAGGACGATTTTGAAGATGAGCTGAGAAGCGAGGGATATGACGACCCTGAAGCATTTTTCCGCGAAATAGAAAATATGAAAAAGCGCAAGGCGTCCGAAAAGAAAAAACGCAAACAAGACAAACGCAATACGATGATGCGGCAAACCCCGCCGCAGCCACAACAGCGCCAAAATCCACCGCCAGATGAAACCCAGCAAGCGCCGCCGGCGTATCAGGATGATGGGCAGCAAAGACCGCGGGCGTCCAGGGGAAAACAACGGCAACAGCCAGCATACAGGGAAGAACAACAAATGCCGCCTGTGTACAAGGACGGGCCCGGGCCGCAGCAACGGCCGCCAGCGCACCGAAACGAACAGCAAGCGCCACAGCAGAAAAACAGAAGCCGGAAACCACAGCGGCCTCCGGTACAAGAAGTCAGGCTAAAGCGGTCTTCATCACAGGAAAGCAGAAATCAGCGGCCAGTTCACAGAAACGGGCAAAGACCGCCAGCAAGCGAAAATAGCCAACGGGCGCAAGCCGCCAAAGCCCAAAAACCACAACGGCGCTCGATCAAATACAGCGAGTATCACGACGGCCATTCATATGAACCTGTTACGCTGGAAGATCTTTTTGGAGAGGACGATAGGAAATGAAGAAAATAGAAAAACGGGCAATCATGTGTCTTTTCCTAGGACTCATTCTTTTTCTGGGCGTAGGCGTTTTCTGCTACAGGTATGTCACGCAGGGAGACGACTGGGTTTCCTATGAAGGCAACCGGGACGTCTATATCAAAGGCAACCTTACAAAAGGCACGATTTACGATGCCAATGGTCTTCTCTTAATGCAAAACACACAGGAAGGCACGGTATACAACGAAGATTATTCCATCCGTTGCGCACTCATGCACATCACCGGGGATAAAGAAAACAACATATCCACGGGGGCAAACCGTGCGTTCACCGATGAACTCATCGGTTATGATCTGGTCAACGGCGTTTATTCCCTCAATAACGCTGGGGAATCGCTCACGCTCACGCTGGACGCCAACGTATGCGCCGCCGCCTACAATGCACTTGCTGGGCGAAGCGGAACAGTAGGCGTCTACAATTACAAGACGGGAGAAATCATCTGCATGGTCAGTTCCCCTACTTATGACCCGCAAAGCCCGCCGTCCTCTCCGCCGGAAGGAGCGTATATCAACAGGTTTACCTCCTCTTCATTCGTCCCCGGCTCTACCTTCAAGCTGATTACTGCCGCAGCCGCCATTGAAAATCTTTCGGATGCCTATACATGGGAATTTAACTGCACGGGGAAAGTGGACTACGGACACGGGGACGATGTTACCGATTTGTCCGCCCATGGGACGGTAAACCTGTCGAAAGCCTTGGAGGTTTCCTGCAACTGCTATTTCGGCCGCCTTGCGGAAAAGCTGGGACCAGGGCTTGTGGAAGAACAGGTAAACAAGGCAGGACTCACCGAATCGATCGATATCAACGGCATGAAAACAGCTAAAGGGAGCTTTGATTATCCTGCGAGCGGCGTCAGTCTTGCTTGGACGGGAATCGGGCAATGGAAAGACCTCGTAAACCCATGCTCCATGATGGTATACATGGGGGCGATCGCCAATGGCGGGGATGCGGCCATGCCTTACATCGTCAATCCATCCTCCCTGGTCGAGAAAAAATTTATTGAGCTTTCCACTTCGGAATTTAAGCTTTCAGCCAAGAAGATGTTAAAGCCCGCTACGGCGGAATCCCTCAAGGAAATGATGGCCAACAACGTGAAAAACCATTACGGATCGGGGTCTTTCCCGGGTCTTGCGATATGTGCGAAGTCCGGCACAGCCGAAGTCGGCGGCGGCAAAAAACCACACGCTTGGTTCGTCGGATTTCTGGATGATCCTGAAAACCCGTATGCCTTTGTATCTTTAGTAGAAAACGGAGGTTACGGTTCCAGCGTCGCCGGGTCTGTAGCAAACACCGTCCTGCAAAGCATCGTCAGCCGATGATGCTTTTTTCTTGCGCCCACTTGCAGTTTCCCCCCCACCTGCATTTCCCGAATATCTAATGGACACTCGGCGGCAGGCCGCCATATCTTTTACAGCGAGATCTCCTGCATAAGAACAAAGACAACTTTGACAACACTCGATCAGAATGTTTTTATGTAGGGGAAGCAGTACGGTGCTAACGAAAATACTGTACCGTTTTCTCATTTTCGGAAACTGTCAATACAGTTTCCCTGCTTGTTATGTTATGGTATGTGACATATTTACCGGGAAAAGAGGACGTAGCAATGCTACACTGCACATTGAAAGTTTTGTCCTTTTATGCTATACTTTTAACAGTTATCTGCGGCCATGCACAAGGGGAAAAGGATTGTTGCCATGTAATGCGGCTTGCTGATATTATTGTAGAAATAATCGCCCAGAAAGGTAATGAAACAGAATGAACGGTAAAGCGCCGCATATCGTGCAGTATCAAGGTTCAAAAAGAAAACTTGCACCGCAAATATTACAATATATGCCTGAAAAATTTAACAGGTTAATAGAACCGTTTTCTGGCATGGCGGCTATTTCAATCGCTACTGCAATGGAACACAGGGCAGATTCTTATGTCATTAACGATTTGAATAAAGCACTTGTTGAAATATTGAAAGAAGCCATAGAAAATCCTTCACAACTTGCAGCAGATTATAGAAGGATATGGGACGAACAGTTTTTATATGGTGATAATCATGCAGAACATTTCTATGTTGTTCGCGATAGATTTAATAATGGACAGGAGACTCCTGCTAATCTGCTGTATCTAATTGCAAGATGTGTAAAAGGTGCTGTTCGGTATGGGGGAAACGGTAAATTTAATCAATCCCCTGATAAGCGCAGGCACGGAACTAATCCTGATACTTTAGAACAAAATATTTATGTTATTTCAAATCTGCTGAAAGGGAAAACAAGCTATTTTGCGCTTGACTATCATGATGTTTTTGAAATGGCGCATCCCGGAGATTTAGTTTATATGGACCCCCCATATCAAGGCGTTACAAATGTTAGGGACAATCGGTATTTTTCTGGGGTTCCTTTCGATGAATTTGCAGAAGCAATCAAAGTATTGAACAATAAACAGGTGGATTATCTTATAAGCTATGACGGCGTTTGCGGCGGCAAAGAGTACGGTGAGGATTTGCCCGAAAGCTTAGGATGCAAAAAAGTAATGCTAAATGCAGGACTTTCCAGCCAGGCATTGCTTTTAGGCAAAAAATCTACCACTTTTGAAGCATTATATATAAGTGAATCGCTTATCCCTTTATCCCATACGATTCCTAAACAACTATCTTTTATGGAGGAAATGGCATGAGCGACTATCCAAAAGAATTTCTTGACCTACTTGAATCTGTTACCGCAAAACGTCCACGGATTGTTATACAACACATACTCGAACATGGTTTTATAACATCTGAAGAACTAAAAGATACATATGGTTATAATCATCCTCCGCGTGCTATTAGAGACGTTCGGGAGTATGGAATACCACTTGTAACATATCGAGTAACCGGAACTGACGGCAGGAGCATTGCAGCGTACAAGTTTGGCAATCCAACAGATATTAAAAATAATCTTTCAAAAGCGGCAGGTCGTACTGTACTTTCAAAAGCACTTAAGCGGGCGTTAATTGAAAAGTACGGTTCAAAATGCTTTGTCTACCTTGAGACAATGGATGAATCGGTATTACAAGTAGACCATCGTATCCCATACGAAATAGGCGGCGAACATGACGAAAAGGACATTGACTATTATATGCTGTTAAGCCCGTCTGCAAACCGTGCAAAATCGTGGACATGTGAGCATTGCGACAACTGGGAAAGAAAGGACAGTAGTTTTTGTTTACGTTGTTTTTGGGCACATCCCGAAAACTATGACCACATTGCAGGAAAATACGAAAGGATAATTTCACTAGTCTTTACAGGAGATGAAATTGAAGATTATTATAAGCTTATTGAACTATCCGGCAAGGAAAAAGCACAGGAAGTCATCAAGCAGATAATTCATAAGCATCTAAAATAATTCGTTTTAAGTATCGGCGTGTAAATTTAAGCGGCAAACAAGCGAAAAATGAGTAAGAAAAACGCCCGCACCGCAAAAGCGGAGCGGGCGTTTCGCCACAACCACCCTAAAAAACAACAGAGCTTCCCGCCAGCCAATTTTCAATCCACTGGCAAAAAACTCTGTTTCTATCGCATTCTTATATGCATCCGCAACTACAGCCATAACCATACCCGCAACCGCAACCACGGCCATAACCATAATCATGCCCAATCAATGACCATGCCCGCAATCAATTATAGGTAAACGTACAATTCTGGTCTATCACCTCTACCCACGACTGCCCCGGCGACAGCCTGAATTCATTGCCTTTTTCATCCGTAAAAATAGTTCTCGAATCGAGGTTATCCCTCGACCAGCGCCCTTTGACAGCCACGCCGTTTGTCAGAAGAACCGCATCCCCGCCTGCGCACAGATCCATCTGCAATCTGCCATAGCTATCGATCTGGCGGCTCTGCACTTTCTGTACCAAAATATTGTCAACGGTAATCGGCTCGCCCGTTTCATGGTCTACATAGCTTTTCCCGCCGTTGATCGTCCTGGTATATTTCCCGGAAGCAGAATCATAAGCAAACTCGCACTTGCTGCTGGAATAATGGAATGCAATCTTTGCCGCACTCTCGCCTTCATTTGCCTGGCCGCCGCCAAGAAAACGGAACGGCTTTATATCCTTCGGTTCATCCCACCAGCCTTTCTCATCTATTTCTGCCTTCACTTCGTCCCATTTGATATACGAATTATGCGGCGCGCTCTTATCGCTCACCCGGTAAAAAGTGCAATCGCTGTTCATCGCATTTATGTACGGGACGACGTCGGACAGCAGGTACTCTTTTGCCTGCGGGCTCCAGCCATGCGCCAGGAATACCGCCTGGTACTCCCGCGTAAGATCCACGAAATATGGCCGAGTACTTCTCACCGGTCCAAACGCTTCCGGAAATTCACCGTAATATACCGCCTGCAGCCTGGTTTGATTGCCCTCCACAGGAAATTCATAAACCAGATCCGCTTTTGACAGCCACGACTGCGGCACGGCATCCCCTACATTATCGATCGAAACCACCAGCGGCCTCGCCGCCAGTTCCTCCGCACAAACCTGCCCCGTCAGCGGATTCACCACTTCCTTCTTCGCCACAAGATCAGGCAACCCGCCGATCAAGCTTCCGCCCATCATGTATATCCCTATGCCGCCGATCACGGCAATGATAGCGACAACTACAATCCCGATCAAAAGCCCGTCCTTCGATTTCTTCTTCCTTTTTTTCGCAGATTTTGCTCTTGCCATACTTCTACTTTCCCTTTCAGTCTTTATTTGCTATACTATATTGTAACACAAAAGGAGGTTTTCGTACAATGAAACATAACTTTTCTCCAAGAGGCGTATGCTCTACGCAGATTGAATTTGAGCTGGACGGCAACACCGTAAGGAATATCCGTTTCCAAGGCGGATGCAACGGAAACTTAAAGGCAATCGCCGCACTGGCCGACGGCATGACCGTCCAACAGATCAAGGATAAGATTCTGGGCATTAAATGCGGGTTCAAATCCACCTCCTGCTCAGATCAGCTAGCGCAAGCGCTGATCAGCGCATTAGAAAAAGAAAAAACACGATAGCGCAAACAGGAGGTTTCAGGGGAATGGGAAAATTTTTAATTAGGGCATTGATAAAGGATTACGAGAATACTTCCGATCCAAAGGTCAGGGAACAATACGGCAAGCTGGCAGGCATCGTCGGCATCATTTCCAATCTGCTTCTTTGCATCATGAAGATCGCCGTCGGCCTAGTTGCCAAAAGCATCGCCATCATCGCAGACGGAATCAACAACCTGGCGGATGCATCCTCCTCCATCATTACGCTGGCTGGCTTTAAGCTGGCGTCAATGCCGGAGGACGAGAACCACCCATACGGACACGCCCGCATCGAATACTTGAGCGGCCTGTTCGTCTCGATCGTCATCATCATCATCGGCGTGCAGCTATTTCGGTCGTCCATCGGCAAAATCCTGCACCCAGACCCGGTACAGTCCAATACAGCCACCATCTTAATCCTAATCGCCGCCATCCTGGTGAAGCTGTGGCAGTCTTTTTTTAATGTCCACATCGGCAAGAAAATCAAGTCCGTGACCTTAATGGCCACCGCCGCAGACAGCAGAAACGATGTCATTGCAACATCTGCTGTACTCGTGAGCATCCTCGTTAGCCATTTTACGGGGCTGCAAATTGACGGGTACATGGGATGCCTGGTCGCCCTGTTCATCATCTGGTCCGGCATAAAGCTCGTGCGGGAGACCATCAGCCCGCTTCTGGGAGAAGCGCCGGATCAGGAGATGGTAACCGCAATCAAGGAAATTATGCAGCGCGAGCCGGGCATTTTAGGCGTCCACGACCTCATGGTACACAACTACGGGCCGGGGAAAATCTTCGCCTCCATTCACATTGAAGTAGATGCGGATGGGGATTTGATGAAGAGCCATGACATGATCGACAACATCGAACGCATCGTGAAAGAAAGCCTTCACATCCAGTTCGTCGCCCACATGGACCCAATCCGCACGAGCGACCCGCTGATCATGAAAATGCGCGCCGTGATTGCAGATGCGCTATTGCCGCTGGATGGCGTAGAGGACATCCATGATTTCAGAATCGTGACCGGCCCGACCCATACAAACATCATATTCGACGTTGTGCTGTCAACGGACTGCAAAATGCGGGAGGACGAGATCACCGCAGCCGCCGCGAAGGCCGCACAAGCAATCGACGAAAGTTACTATGTCGTCATCACCTTCGACAAAGCGTATACCTATTTATAAGGATTAATGGAGCTGTTGGCAAACACTTTTTAAATAAAATTGCCTGCCATATTTACCTTCCATATATTTCCTTGCTATTTTAAGAAGAACCTATCTATTATTACAAGTTATTGACTGATGTCCCTATAAGGCAGTTTGCCAACATCCCCATCGGCAAACGCCTTGATTGGCAAGCGTCTTTAGGCACATCCTGGCAAGAACCATGCGTGCGTTTTGATGCGTATCTTTACCTGCGCCAGAAGCGCCTTTTTAAGCGTCTTGATAAGCGTTCCGCAGCAGTTCGATTTCCCTGGCGTATCCATCCAGCTCATTCGGGGTTTCCAAAATGCATGGAAGCCCTTTTAATTTCGGGTGGTTGATCACATTTATGATCGTCTCCGCCCCCAGATGCCCTTCCCCGATCTTCGCATGGCGGTCTTTGTGAGAGCCTGCCGGATTGAGGCTGTCGTTGATATGCAAAGCGTGCAGCTTCTGTAATCCTATGACGCTGTCGAACTGCGCTAAAACACCGTCCAGGTCATTGATGATATCATATCCTGCATCGCTGACATGACAAGTATCGAGGCACACGCCAATCTTATCCTGATGATGAACGCCATCGATGATCGCTGCGAGTTCTTCAAACCTGCCGCCGATTTCACTGCCCTTGCCCGCCATCGTTTCCAGCAGGATGATTGTCTGCTGCTCCGGCCTGATAATGCGGTTCAGAAGCTCCGTAATCAAAGCGATTCCCTGCTCCGGACCCTGCCCCACATGGCTTCCCGGATGAAAGTTATAATAATTTCCCGGGATATATTCCATCCGCTTCATGTCGTCTTCCATAGCAAAAAAGGCAAAATCCCGCACCTTTTCCGTCGCCGAACATGGATTCAGGGTATACGGCGCATGTGCGACCAGCTTGCCAAATCTATTTTCCCCAGCAAATGTTAAAAACCGCTTCACATCTTCCGGGTCGATCGCCTTCGCGCCGCCGCCCCGCGGATTGCGGGTAAAGAACTGGAATGTATTCGCACCGATGCGGACGGCTTCTTTTCCCATATGTTCAAATCCTTTTACGGATGATAGATGACAACCAATGTAAAGCATGGCTACTCCTTTCGTTTCTTCAAATACAAACCACCGCAGACGCACACCGTGCACGGAATCGTCAGCAAAATTGCCAGGCTTCCAATTAAAGCCTGTAAAAATTCGACCACGATAACCTCCCGGTTTACAAGGTCCATCGCCGAAGTCGAAAAGGTCAAGAGGATCATGATGCTGGAAAGGGAGCTTCCGATATAAGCCAGCACCAAAGTGTTCGCCATCGTCCCCATGATATCCCGCCCAATGCTCATGCCGCTTTTATAAAGCTGGCGGAAGGAAAGATCAGGAACGTGTTCACTCAGTTCAAACAAGGAAGATGAAATATCCATGGCGATATCCATGATCGCCCCCAGTGCGCCGATGACGACCGCAGCGAAGATGATTGCAGTCAGGTCCATCGGTTTATCAGGATTCAGCATCGTCAAATAATACGAATGCTCGTCGATAAATCCCGTAAGCTCCATCACGCCGCTCATAATGTACGTACCGGCCGCCGCGATCAGCGACCCCGCCGCACAGCCGATAATCGTCGCCAGCGTCTTCCTGCTCATACCGTTGATCAATGCCAGCGTCATGACGATGGTAAACAAACTGGTAACCGCAGCCAGCAAATAAGCGTTAAAGCCTGCCATCACCGCTGGCACGAAGACGAAAAACACGAAGGAAAACGTAAAAACCAAGGAAATCAGCGTATTGACGCCTTTCCACCTGCCGATCAGCAACACCAGCAGCATGAACACCGCCGCCAAAACAATGACCTTGTCAAACCGATAATAATCGCTGAACTGCCAGGTATTTTCCATTCCGGCATCCGCAGAGCGGAGCAAAAGGATTTTATCGCCAGGCGTTACGCGCTTAACATACTCGCTTCCAGCGTACATCCCATCAATCAGTTGCTGCGCCTCCACCTCATCGCCCTTGTGCGTCCCGTTTAAAATCCTGCATTTAAAATCTACGATCGTGCTTTCGTAAATGGCCTCGCCTCCCAGGTTCGTCTCATCGCTGGACTCATTCATCACCTTTATGACCTCTCCTCTGGCGGTATCATCCGCCGTATCGCTAAAAAACGATAACTCTTTCGTTACCACCCGGTTTCCCGCCAATATAAAAGTAATGGAAAAGAACACGGTAAGCACCCATACGATTGCTTTTTTTACGTCAAACGCATTCCTCCTGCCAAGCGCGCTCTCCCCGCCAGATGTTCTTTCCCCGCCAGATGTTCTTTTTCTGCTACGCATCGTTTGCTGCATCCCTTCCCTTATCCTGTATTTACGATATATTTTGAGAGGGCCTAAGCCCTCTCATTTCATCAAGTTATTTCATTTTCCCGCTAAGCGGGTTTCTTCTATTTGCCAAAGCATTTTATCCGCCCAAGGCTAACTGCGACGCCAAACGATTCGCCCAGGCAAACTGCATCACTGCGCCGCATGGGATGATTCCATGCGGCAAGTCCGTTCCGCCCAGCAAGCGATTCATCCATCCGCCGTTTCTGCCTGCCGGTTGCTTACGGCAATTCTTATGATTCAACAGGTGAAAAATCCGCAACGCCGCGTCCGCAAAGCGGGCAGGTAAAATCATCTGGCAGCACATCGCCTTCAAACACGTAACCGCATATATTGCAGACAAAGCCCTTTGGCGATGCATTTTCCGCAGCGCTGTCTTCGCCATTGCTTCCAGAAACATCTGACCCGGCGTTATCATTTGCCTTTCCGCCAGCGGTATCTTCGCCTCCCGCATCATGCGCCTGCTCCGTATATGCCGCAAGCTCAGCGGCCAATGCCAATACCTGCCTCGTGCTTTCTTCATTCAAGGCGGATTTTATCGTCACATTGTTTTCGAGGATTCTAAGCGCCTTTGCCTCAGCAAGATATTTTTGCATCTTTTTCATTGCCGCAGGCGCCCATGAGCCATTTTCGATAAACGCCAGCGTCCTGTTCTGGAAGTTCCGCTCGGTCAAATGATCGATGAACTGCTTCATGAACGGGAAGATATCGGAGTTATATGTCGTAGTCGCCAGCACCAGGCGGTCATACCGGAATGCATCCTCCACCGCTTCCGCCATGTCGCATCTTGCCAAATCGTTGACAGCGATATGTTCCACGCCCAATTTAGAAAGCTCCGTTTCAAGCAGGCGAACCGCTTTTTCCGTATTGCCGTATACCGATGTATAACAGATGCATACGCCCTTTGTCTCCGGCTGATAGCCAGACCAAATATCATACAAGTTAAAGTAATCATCCAAGCCGCTGTCCAGCGTTGGGCCATGAAGCGGACAAATGATATCGATTGCAAGCGCCTCGACTCTTTTTAACACATTCTGTACTTGTGCGCCATACTTTCCAACAATGCCTATGTAATAGCGCCTTGCCTCGCATGCCCAGTCCTCGTCCCTATCCAATGCGCCGAATTTTCCGAATGCGTCGGCAGAAAAAAGAACCTTTTCAGAAGATTCATAAGCCATCATTACCTCCGGCCAATGAACCATCGGCGCAAACAGGAACGTCAGCGTATGCCTTCCCAGCTCTAGCGCCTCCCCATCTGCTACAACCAGCGTATGCGCAAACGCCAGGCCAGGGAAAAACTGTTCGATCATCTGGAAGGTCTTCTTGTTTCCAACGACAGCCACATCCGGATATTTCTCGATTAAACTTTTGATGGAAGCGGAATGATCCGGTTCCATATGCTGGACAATCAAATAATCCAGCGGCCTTCCATCCAAAGCCGCCTCCACATTAGCAAGCCACTCTGCCGTTTTTTTCTGCTCGATGGTATCCAGCACAGCGGTCTTGTCATCTAAAATCACATACGAATTGTACGCCATGCCGTTTGGAACTGCATATTGTCCTTCAAACAAATCGAGTTCATGGTCGTCAGCCCCCACGTAAATAATGGAATCCGTTATTTTTCTCAACATTTCTCATCCCTCCTGAGTTGTCATAATTTTAATTACGGTAAATTTTGATCGTGTCGCCGGCTTTTACCTTGCCAGACTTTAATATCTTGATAAAAATGCCTTCCCGCGGCATGACGCAATCCCCGGCCAGTTCCCGGATTGCACAGCCATGATGGCACTCTTTTCCAATTTGCGTCACTTCCCCCTCCGCAGCTCCGATCTGCATCTTCGTTCCTACTGGAAGCTGGTGAAGCACAATGCCTTCTGTCAATATATTTTCTGCAAAGTCTCCGTTTTTTAACGGAAAATCGAGCGATTTCTGTACCTTGGCGACGCTTTCTGCCGCCAAAAGGCTCACTTGCCGATGCCAATTTCCCGCATGTGCATCACCCTCAATGCCATGGTCTGTTTTCAGGAAACCTTCTGCGATCTCATGCTTTTGCTCGCCTTTTTTCTCACTGATGCAAACGGCCTTCACGATTCCCTCGCCCGCCACAATATGTTCCGCTTTCATAATCCCTTCGCCTTTCTGTCCGCTTCCATCCGCCGCATCCGCTACAGCCACCGCATGGCCTGTATTCTCCGCTTGCATTACGCCTTTCACATTCCCAGCGGGCGTATTTTTCAAATGCATTGCCGCACAGTCGGATGCCTCGCCAACCAATACCTCAACGCCGTGCCGAATCGGCTTGATCACAGCTTCCAAGCACTCGCCGGCCGCCTTCCTGCTGCCCGGCAAATTGATGATAAGCGTCTGTTTCCGCAAGCCTGCCGCCGCCCTGGAAAGCATTCCCATCGGTGTTATCTTCATGCTTTCAGCCCGCATCGCTTCCGGAATCCCCCGCACTTCCCGATCTATGACCGCCAGCGTAGCTTCCGGCGTCACATCGCGCAGGGAAAATCCCGTGCCGCCTGTCGTAACGACGAGGGTTATGGCAAGCTCGTCCGCACATTTTATCAATTCGGACTTGATTTGCTCCATCTCATCGGGAATCAGGGTCCGATAAGAAATATGCCATCCGTTTTCTTCCAAGATCGCTGCCACGGCGTCGCCCGCTGTGTCTTCCCGCAGTCCCTGTGCGCCTTTATCGCTCATGGTAATGACCGCCGCTTTGTATTCCATAATCGCTCCTTTCGCCGGAATCATTTCATGTTGTATTGATTGTCCCCGCATCGCCGCGAGGCCGCACCGGCTTGGCGGTGCGCTGATTATATGTTGCGCCGGGTATACATTGCGCCGCGGCGCACCAGCGTTAGGGCGGTTGATTCCGCATTGCACTAAGTTCGCATCGCCCTGAGCTTGTATTGCGCCAAGGGACATTGCTTCGATGGTTCATCGCCTATCTGCGATACTGATTTTACCTGTTTTCCATGCAAAATCGCCATCCATGCATGGAATTGCCTTTTTCCGCATCCTCACTAATCTTCCATTTCATTCCGCCTGCAACGCTCCGCTCTGTTTTGCTCCGCCCACAACGCTATCGTTCCGCTCCGCCTTTATTCCACCTGCAAACCGTTATTCCCCTCAGGAATTTCCATTTTTCTGCGCCGCCTGCGCCCGGTGAAAATCCCCGCTCTTGCCGCCTTTCTTGGAAAGAAGGCAAATTCCATCGATCACCATATCCTTTTGCACCGCCTTGCACATATCGTACACGGTGAGGGCGGCGGCAGAAACTGCCGTCAGCGCTTCCATCTCCACCCCAGTCACGCCCTTGCACCTGACCTCCGCCTGTATCTCCACCGCCAATTCCGCTTCGTTGAGGCCGAATGCAATATCGACGCCCGTCAGCATCAGCGGATGGCACATGGGGACGATCTCCGACGTTTTCTTTACCGCCATAATCCCTGCAATCTGCGCCGTCCCCAGCACATCGCCTTTCTTCATGCCGCCGCTTTTTATCTTATCAAAGGTTTCGCGGTTGACAAGCACCCGGCCTGCCGCCACCGCTGTCCGCTCGGTTTCCGCCTTCTGGCCTACATCCACCATTCTGGCGCGGCCCTCTTCATTGAAGTGCGTAAAATCCGCCATCCGTATCCTCCTAAATCCAAGCCTTTTGTTACAAGTTATCTCCATTCTTTTTCTTGCAAGCTCTCATTAATATTCTTATTGCAAGCTTCCATTAATTTTCCGGTTGCAGGATTCCACTAATTTTCTGATTTCAGGCCGCAACCCGTCCACTTGCCGCAATTCTTCCGATTTTGCGTTCTTGCGTCAATCCTGTCCGCTCCTCTTGCATCAAGCCTTTTCACTTCGCTTGCCGCAGACTTTGCGCTTCGCTCGCTAAAAGCCTTTCGCCCCGCTTACCAAAACTCATATAATCCCGCTACCCGCCGATGCGGTTCATGTCCCGTCCTGCATGGCTGGGATTGTCCGCATCGAGCATCCCGCGCATCTGCGGCTTGTCCAAAATCGCCTGCCGCATAATTTCCTGCATTTCCGCCTGTGACTTTCCGCGAATGGAAATTTCAACATCCGAGTGAAGGCAAGGCTTCAGCATCCCGTCAGCCGTCAGCCGGATCTTATTGCAATCGCCGCAAAACTCACAGCTAATCGGCCGGATCAACCCGACCCTGCCCTTTGCCCCGGGAAGCTGGTACATCGCCGCCACCCCATCCGCCAAATCGAGGGACACAAGCTCCGGCACAGCCTCCAGCACCCGCTTACAGCTAATGAATTTTCCCTTATCAAAATCAATCCCGCCGCCAATCGGCATCAGCTCGATAAACCGAACCTCCAGCGGGCGGTCCTTGGTCAGCGCCACGAAATCCGCAATCTCATCATCATTGAACCCGCCCATGAGAACCACGTTCAGTTTGATCGCATCAAATCCCGCCGCAAAAGCCGCCTCAATGCCGTCAAAGACATCCTGCAAATCGCCCAGGCGCGTAATATCCCGAAATTTTTGCGGATTCAAAGTATCAAGGCTTATGTTGATACGATCAAGCCCGGCTTCCTTCAAATCCCTGGCACAATCTGCGAGAAGCGTTCCATTCGTCGTCATGCAAAGCTCCCTCACGCCGTCAATCCCTGCAATCTGCTTGCAAAGCTGCACGATCCCCCGCTTAACCAGGGGTTCGCCGCCTGTAATGCGTATTTTGCTAATGCCAAGGGAAACGGCAGCCCTTACCGCATCTATAGTTTCTTCTGCCGTCATCATTTCATCGTGGCTTCTTTTGCAAATGCCTTCTTCCGGCATACAGTATTTACACCGCAAATTGCAAAGCTCCGTTACGGAAATCCGCATATAGTTAATGTCCCGCCCGCAATGATCTATCATTTCGCCGTAAAATCTCCATTTCATTTCGATCACAGATACGGTTATTATACCAAAATAGTCAGGGTTTTAAAAGGGTTAATCGCCAATTCTGCGGCAATCGCTTACGAAAGGGCAAAAAACTTAAAATGTTACGCAAAACGCCCATCTTACACAAAATGGCAAACTTCCTGCCATGCAAAAAGGATACCGAAGGCATCCTTTTTGCAAGAAAATTAAAATCTCCCAAATCCCTATATAGCAGAGATTCAGGAGATTCTAGTTCCGCAAACCGGTCTTTTTCATCCATCATGCTTTAAAATCCAAATGCTGGATCGTTCCCGCCTGGCCGTTTTCTTTCAGGTAAATCCCGGTGCGCCGTACCTTCGCGCCTTCTTCTCCCGCCGCATCATCCAGCGTATAATTCGTTGCCTGGCTTCCGAGGAAAATCGCGCCTACGCCTGCTTCCGCAAGCGAAATGAGCCGTGCGTCTTCACTGCCGCATTTCACCCAAACGGACAGCTTGTCAAACACCGCATCGTTTTCATCGATCCAGCCGTTTCCGTCCAGGTCGTATTGCGCCAGCTCGCCGAAGCCATTGCCCGTTTTTGCGCCAAACAATTCAGAGCCATCGTTGATTTTGCCGTCCCCGTTCTTATCCAGCGCCAGGAAACCGCTCGACCCATCCAGCCCGGAAATTTCCTCCGCAACGCCGTCAGCGTCCAAATCGAAGAAAAAGCTTACATCGTCTAGCTTCGCACTGTCCGTATCCAGGTTGATCACGAGCGGATCTGTATATATGGTTTCCTCGCCCGTAATCTGGTAAGCTGCCGCAAAGCTGCGGGACATTTCCATGCTAACGTTGAAATTGATCGCCCGTCCGTCCGAAGTCACGACTGAACCCGTTGAGGAAAACGCCATATTCTCCTGTCCCGCAATAAAGCCGGACTGAACCGTCTGCCTCGTCCAAACGCCGTTTGCCCCCGTGCCAGCAGGAGCTGCGACTGTTCCCGTGCCAACCGCGCGGCCGTTGATGACGGCTGTAACCTCCTGAAACGTCAGCGAGGATGCGGATGCGCTGAACTTCACCGAGTTTTCCGCCGCTTTTATGCTTTTCATCGCCATGTTCGGATCATAGAGCTTCTTGCCCTTTCCGGTAAACTGTTTCAAAAGCTCCAGCATTTTTTTCAGCATTTGCAGTTCTGGGCTGTCGTCTGCCTTCGGAATTGGATTGTGAATCCAATTTCCCTCGCCAGCGTTTGCAACAAGCTGGAACGGAACAGGTTGCTGCGCCTGCGCCGCATCTTTAATCGGCTCAGTGTCGCTGTAGTGATAATTTGTGCTGCCCTGATCCTTGCGTGAAACACCTGCCGAAGAGGTCGTGTACACAGCGGAGCCGCCTTCTGCTTCAAACTGCGAAATCCCAACCTTCTTCGCATGCACGGACGCCCGTTGGAGTTCGCCTCCTTGATAGCTTCTCGTGATGGTGGACTGCGTTTCCTTGGCTTCTGCCTCATAGGTTCGATAAGAAGACATTGCAACTACACTGTTTTCAATCTTCATATGCCACCTCCTTTCCCTAATACTATATATTTCGGCACAAAACCGCCAAAAAATTACAGCGGGCGGGAATTATTCTTGATTAATGGAGAAGCGGGAAGCACGCACCATAGCTTTTTAAATAAATGCCTCCTTCAATATACCATGCTCCAAATCATCAATATTATAAATATATTCCATAGCATCAAATGTTTCCCGCAAATTACCTTTTGCGCTTTTCCAGCCAATACCATCAGTAAACCAACAAAACTCAAACCCATCTATGGAGCGTGCTTCTTGCGCTAACATCTTATAGCTACGAGCCGTTTCATTTAATTTAGAACCTCCGCCTGTGTAGAAATTAGTTTCTATCGCATAAATCACATTGTCGGTTTTAATAACAAAATCAAATCTTTTAGCAGCCTTACCTTGGTTTGCACTTTTTTTCTATGCTTGCAAGATACATTTCTTTATAATATGTAATGCCTTGGATAAATCCAGCCTCTTTTATATATCCTTCAACCAAATCTTCCATTAAATGGCCGCCACGATTCTTTCTGCCATTTGAATCTAATCCAGTCTCTATCCCCGTCACATAATCCACCAAATTATTAATAAGATGCTTCTGCAGCAAGCCAAATAAACCTGTCCTCTCCATGAAATAGCAATATTTTTCATATACGCTAAATTGATGACCATTAAATTGATATTCCCCATCATTTAATATATCAGCATTAAATTGATATAAAACGCCACCGTTATCGTCTTGGCAATATATTTCACGTTCTCTTTTTGCCAATAAAATTGGAATGGCTTTAAGAGTTTCTGGGTACGTCCGGAGAATGCTAATAAATTGTTCTTTAATGTCGCCACTGCCAATCAATGAATTTAAAATATTAAGCTCTATTTTTATCTCGTCAACATTCTTGTAGACTTTTTCGAAATCCACATAATAATCATATGTAGAAATGCTTGCCCTGAACTTGCTCAGCCATATATCAAAATTCCTCGTTTTCACCATCAATTTTCTCCAATCTTTTCTTTGTAATTTGCAAATATTCCTCACAATTATCTATTCCTATAAATCTTCTGCCAAAACGTAACGCTGAAACCCCTGTTGTTCCAGAGCCACAAAAAGGATCCAGTATCACTTGTCCCGCTTCTGTAGATGCAAGAACAATACGATCCAGTAAATACTCCGGCTTTTGAGTCGGATGCTTACCTTCTTTCTTCTCGGAAGGCTTTGTAAGGCTTCCTGTCCATACATCTTTCATTTGTTTGCCGCCATTCATCATTTTCATCGCCTGATAATCAAAAAAAAATGGCGCGATTTTTTGTCATCCTTTTTCGCCCATAAAATAGTCTCTGTTGAATGTGTAAAGCATCTGCAAGCCAAATTAGGCGGGGGGTTTGTTTTTTGCCAGGTTATGTTGTTAATTATTTTGAACCCTTCCTGCTCCAAAGCCATCCCTATTGAGTAAATATTATGAAGCGTACCAGAAATCCAAATACTTCCATTTTTTTGTAGCACTCTTTTGCACATTCGTATCCACCTACGATTAAAAGTATGCTTTTCAGTGATTGGCGCTTTTCTTCCACGCCCTAGCTTATCCCATCCCGCTTTATTGACCGATACCATTTTTCCACCTTGGCACGTAATGCCATCATTACTCAAAAAATAGGGCGGATCAGCAAAAATCAGATCAATACTCTCAGTTTTTATTTTACGTAAAGCGCTAAAAGAATCATCTAATATAACGCCTGCATTTTCAGACTCGTAATAGAATTTTACTGTCTTTGCAACTATTTCTTTCATTCTTTTCCACTTCCTTAATAGTTACAAATAATAACTTCTTTCCCCACGCGATTAGACGCATCCGAATTAATAAAACGTTTAACATCAACTACATCGAGACGGTATCCCTTATTTCCATACAATTCATTAATCAATTGTGTATTATGATTCGTAAGCATACAGTAACAGCCCCTTTCAGTAAGTTCATCATATAAAGCCGCCAGCCTCCTATGGCTTTCTATATCAAAGCCTTCTTTTGTGTAAGATTCAAATGAAGTTGGATTTAACGGAGCATATGGGCTATCAATAAATACAAAATCACCTTTCGCCGCTTTATCACAAGCAACCTCAAAATCCCCGTCTAAAATCCTTACATTTTTCAAGTAAGATGATATGGCATAAATCGAATTAGCATCTATAGACGCCTTTCTGCTATTATTATATGGAACATTAAACAAGCCTTTCCCATTAACCCGGCACAACCCATTAAAGCAATGTTTATTAATAAATACAAATAATGCCGCTAACTCAACATCAAGCTCCTCTTGCATCA
The DNA here is from genome assembly GCA_946555345.1 of uncultured Eubacterium sp. Taxonomy (GTDB): domain Bacteria; phylum Bacillota; class Clostridia; order Peptostreptococcales; family Anaerovoracaceae; genus Lentihominibacter. Next base: position 72,845 of record CAMNSS010000008.1, read on the forward strand.
ATTTATCATTATAATTCTCCCGCAAAAAATAATAATATTTTTTTCCATCCTCCCAAATTTCTGCATCGAGGCGGTTTACTTCTTGAACGAACGCTTCTGGTTTATTACAGATCTGTCGATATGCATTGACTAAAGCTATATTAATATCATTAATTACAGCCTTTTGCGGAAGCAATTCAAATAAAACAGCGCCGCCGCCAATAAAAGGTTCATAATAATTATTGTACTCCCGGGGCATCCTTTCTCTTATTTGTGGCAATAACTGACGTTTGCCGCCCGCCCATTTCACGAATGGAGTTATATTTGTTTTTTTCATAGCTCAATCCCCCGTTTTTAAATAAATATATTATATATCACATTGCCTTTCTATTATAAATTAGAAAGCATATGGATGACAACGACAACTTTTGCCACAGCAATACTTCATTCACTTATCAAACCAAACCCAGCCAGGGCAATTTCAACGGAAAACGCAGAATAGCATAAAAATAACTTCCCCAAAAAATCAAGAACATTTGTTCTGAAACGTATTGAAAACAGAACAAAGATAAAGTATAATTAATTTATGCAGATGAGCATGAGGCGGGGCAAAATGTTAGAAAAAGTGATTGAACGCACGAATCTGTATATTGATAATATGCCAAAAAAAGAAAGAAAAAAATACGGACAGTTCTTCACGAGCATGGAAACGGCAAGATTTATGGCAAGCTTATATGAAAATCCAACAGGGAAAACGCGCATAACGGTTTTAGATGCCGGCGCCGGCTCTGGCATATTGTCATGCGCCTTTCTTGAATGGGCAGAACAGTTCAATACGATAACAGAAATAAAATTGGTTTGCTATGAGAATGATGAAAACGTGTTGGGGCCTTTAAGGGAAAACCTGGAGTATTGCAAAAAGCATTCGGCAAAAAAGGTTCAATACCGCATCCAGGCATAAAATTATATTACCAGCCAATATCTGGATTTTAATTGTATGGCAAGCGGGAACCTTAATCCTCCTAAATTTGATTATGTGATTGGAAATCCGCCCTATATGAAAATATCAAAGGGTGCGCCAGAAGCGAAAGCAATGCCAGAAATTTGTTATGGTGCGCCGAATCTGTATTTTATCTTTGCCGCTATGGGGCTTTTTCATTTGAAAGATGATGGGGAAATGGTCTATATCATTCCCCGTTCATGGACATCGGGAGCATATTTCAAACGATTCCGGCAGTACTTTTTGACAAAAGGCAAATTAGGGCATATCCACTTGTTTGCGAGCCGAAACAAGGTCTTTGACAAAGAGGAGGTTTTGCAAGAAACCATCATCATAAAGGTTAAAAAGACGAATATAAGCCCCACGCATATAAAAATCACTTCATCGAAGTCTAACAAAGACTTTGGCGAAATAACATCTTTGGCTGTGCCATACGACCTTGTTGTTTCTGGGAAGGATTACTATGTATATTTGGTAACAGGCGAGGAAGAAGTATCGGTATTGGAGCGGTTGCGCCAATTCAACCAGACATTGCCGGATATCGGGGTAAAAATGAAAACGGGATTAATGGTAGATTTCAGAAACCGCAATATGCTCCGCAGCGAGGAGGAAGATGGAGCAATTCCATTATTTTATCCGCAGCACATTAAACAAGGAAAGGTTCAGTTTCCTATCCAAAAAGAACACGAATATATAATGACAGGCCAGCGCGGGCTTGTATAGGATAATAAGAATTATTTGTTCGTAAAAAGATTTACCGCAAAAGAAGAACCCCGGAGATTGCAATGCGGGATTTACCTAGCGAAGCATTATCCACAGTATGCGAAAATCAGCACGCAAAACAAAATCAATTTTATTGATTCTCTATCAGGTGAAATGCCAGAATGCCTGGTATATGGTTTGTATGTGCTTTTTAATTCCACCTTATACGATGCGTACTACAGGATTTTGAACGGCTCTACACAAGTGAACTCTACAGAAGTAAATTCCATGCCCGTGCCGGATACGAAAAGCATACGGGAAATGGGCAGAGAATTGATGAAAACAAAGGACTTATCGGAGAAAACCTGCGATTTGATTTTGGAGGAATACTGTGAATAAGGTTGAAGAAGCAAGAAGCATTTTGCAATTAATTGGTATGCCAAAGGCGCAGCAGGCAGATGTATGTTGTTTTTGTTTGCTTGCAATGGCAGGCATAAAGCCAAGCCTGTCATGGAATGAAGCAAAAAATAATCCGTAACTTCCGCAGGCCCGATGGATGCAAAGCGGATTCTTGAAATCACAGAGATGACGAAAAATGTTATGGCTGGGAAAATTTATGTTACTGCATTTTTGGATTTCAAAACATATAAGAAGTTTTCCGAATCATTGGCATGGGAGACAGAAGTTTGGATTGCAGAAATGCCGGAACATATGATCCATTTCAACGGAGATAAGTTTTTAGGACCAAGATAACTATGAAAAACAAACCATGCGTATACATCCTTTCCTGCAAAGACGGCACGCTTTACACGGGCTGGACCAACGATTTTGAAAAACGCCTTGCAGCGCATAACAGCGGCAAAGGTGCAAAATACACGAGGGGACGGCGTCCCGTGAATCCCGTATACCTGGAATTTTTTCCCGATAAAATCGCCGCCACCCGCCGGGAAGCAGCAATCAAAAAGCTACCGCTTCAAAAGAAACGGCAGCTCATCGCATCTGCACAAAATCAGTTGGATTCTATCACAAAAGCATGGCCGCAAGACTCTGCCCACCGCCACATGACAACGAAACGCGATCCCCTTTCACACAATGACAAAGAGCAGAGCTGACTAAATTCAGTTCAAAACCAGAATGGCAAAGCGCTATCTCCTTTTACACAATGACAAAGCTCTGCCACTTTCACACGGCGACAAAATTCTAACACCTTCCTATGATAGCAAAGACCGCTCTATCACCAGGCTCACTCATCCGATTCGGCCTGTAACGCCAAAAGCTCCCCAAAAGCCTTCTGGCTTGCGCCAAAGTCCCTGACATCCCTGCCCAAAGCTTCCCCGGCGCTGGCCGTATCGACCGATTCCGACGCCTGATTCTCCTGTTTTTCCTGGTTTACCTGATTCTCCTGTTTTCCCCCCGTGCTGCCGGAACGCAGGGAATACGTCCACTCTACCTTTCCAAGCTGGGGAATCAATGCCAAGAGCTGCTGCGCCTTCTTCCCCATTTTCGCATCAAAAGAAGCTTTGTTTTCCGCTTTTACCGATTTTTCCGCCACCAACAACAAAGTATATACACCGCTTTCAGGCGCAATCTCCACGCTGTATTTCCCTGCAAGCGTTTCCATTTCCATCGCTTCCAGAAGCGTTGCCACGGCGGCAGTATCCGTCAAATCATCCACCCGCAGGGAATATGCCTTTTTCGCATATTGCTGGGAAACGCCGCCGCCCCCGGCCGCCGCATCCGTCCTGCCGGAAAACAACGCCAGCGTCCCAGCCGCAATCAGAAGCGCCGTCACCGCCAGGACTGCCGGAATATGCCACGCCTTTTTCTTGCCATTCACAATTCCATGCAACATATACCACCCTCTGCAATTTTTATCCGCTACAATAGGCTTTTCGGCTGTTTTCTCCAGCCGCAGGGAAGCGAACCTCCCAGACATACCTGTTATAACATCTTTTTATGAAGGGTTTGTGACGGAAAAAGGGCATTTAAATAAAGCCGCGCTTTACTGCTGCCCCGCAAACTGGCTGTTGTATAGCTTCTCATAAAAGCCTCCCTGTGCCAGCAGCGATTCATGAGACCCCTGCTCGATGATATCGCCATGATCCATCACCAAGATATGGTCTGCGTCCTTGATCGTTGACAAGCGATGGGCAATGATAAAACTGGTCCGGCCTTTCATCAGGTTCGCCATGGCTTTCTGGATCAACGATTCCGTCCTAGTATCCACGGAACTTGTCGCTTCGTCCAATATCAGGATCGGCGCATCCGCCAGGAATGCCCGCGCAATGGTCAGAAGCTGTTTCTGCCCCTGCGAAATATTCGTCGCCTCTTCGTTGATTTCCATGTCGTAACCCTTCGGATGCGTTTTGATGAAGTGGTCGATATGGGCAGCCTTTGCGGCTGCCTCCACCTCTGCATCGCTAGCCGCACGGTTTCCATAGCGGATATTCTCACGGACAGTCCCGTTATACAGCCAAGTATCCTGCAACACCATACTGAACATATCCCGCAGGTTTTTGCGGGAAAGCTTCTTGATATCGCATCCATCCACCAGGATCTGCCCGCCAGAAAGCTCATAAAAGCGCATCATCAGCTTAACGATCGTCGTCTTTCCCGCCCCAGTCGGCCCAACAATAGCGACCCGCTGTCCGGGCTTTGCGGTAAATGAAAAATCATTGATCACCAGCTCTGCCGGATGATATCCGAACGATACATGCGCAAATTCCACCTGCCCCTGCACATCAGCGATTTTCATCTGCGCAGCAGGCGTTTCATCGATCCCGTCCTCCTCGGCTTCATCGAGCAGCTCGAAGATACGCTCCGCCGCTGCTGCCGTCGATTGCAACTGGTTTACGATGTTTGCAAGCTGGGCGATCGGCTGGTTAAAATTGCGGACGTATTGAATAAAAGCCTGGATATCGCCGATGGACACCCGCCCGTGGATGGCAAGGAAGCCGCCGAGCAAGCAGACCGCCACATACGACAGATTCCCAATCAAAACCGCAGCCGGCTGCATAATGCCGGAAATAAACTGCGATTTCCATGCCGATTCACAAAGCTTTTCATTATATTCATGAAACACCTTCTCCGATTCGGCTTCACGGTTAAACGCCTTGATGATATCATGCCCTGTATACATCTCCTCTACATGCCCATTGACCGCACCCAGGTATTTCTGCTGGTTGCTGAAATGCTTCTGGGATTTGGAAACCACCAGCTTAATGACAAGCATCGAAAGCGGGATCACGACCAATGCCAATACCGTCATCATCACATTGATGGAAAGCATCATCACCAGCGTACCGATTACCGTAGCCGCACTGCTGATGGTCTGCGCCAGGCTGTTGGATAAGGTTTGGTTCACGGTTTCCACGTCGTTGATCATGCGGCTCTGTATTTCGCCGTGCGTCTTGCTGTCAAAATACTTGAGTGGCAGCAGATCCAGTTTGACAGACATCTTATCGCGCAAAGTATAGATAACCTTCTGTGATACATCCGCCATGATCCAGCCCTGCATCGCCCCAAAGAGCAGGCTGAGGATATACATACCCAGCAAAACCGCCAAAATGGACAAAAGCGCTTCAAAATCCACGCCGCCTGCGCCCATAAGCCCTTCCACCACCTTATCGGTAGCCTTGCCCAGCACTGCCGGGGAAATGATCGCAAAGGCAGTGCTGAGTATCGCAAAGATGCAGACGATGGCCAGCCTGATTTTATAAGGCGCAAGATATCCGAGCAAAACACGCATCGTCTTCTTGAAATCCTTCGCCTTTTCACCGGGCATCATTCCTGCGCCATGGCCGCCGTGGCCGCCGCGTCCTGGCCGCTTTGCCCCTGCGGGATGCTTCATGCCGTGCTTTTCCCCCGTATGATTTGCCATTACCTGCGCCCCCTTTCCAATTCTTCTTCACTGAGCTGCGATAAAGCGATCTCCTTGTAAACGCTGCAGCTCTCCATCAATTCTTCGTGCGTTCCTTTGCCTGCCATGCGGCCTTCATCCAGCACCAGGATCTGGTCAGCATCCATAATCGTATTGATCCGCTGGGCGACGATGATGATCGTACTGCCGCCTACCGTTTCTTTCAGTGCGCTTCGGAGCGCTTTATCCGTGCGGAAATCCAGCGCCGAAAAGCTATCGTCAAAAATATAGATGTCCGGTTTTTTCACCAGCGCCCTGGCGATGGAAAGACGCTGCTTCTGGCCGCCTGAAACATTGACGCCGCCCTGCGCTACTTCTTCGTCAAAGCCATGTTCTTTTTCCTTGATAAAGTCCAGAGCCTGCGCCGTCTGCGCCGCTTCCGTCATTTCCGCAAGTCCAGCGCTTTCCATGCCGTACCGCAGATTGCTGGCGATCGTGCCGGAAAAGAGCATCCCTTTCTGTGGAATATATCCAATTTGCTCACGGAGCTGGTGCTGGCTCATCTGCCTGATATCAACGCCATCCAGCAGGATTTTCCCCTCCGTAACATCATAAAACCTCGGAATCAAATTGACTAAAGTGGATTTTCCGCTGCCCGTGCCGCCGATAATCGCCGTCGTTTTTCCTGGCTCGGCCGTAAAACTGATATTTTGCAATGTTTTTTCCTCCGCATCCGGATAAGAAAAAGACACACCTGAGAATGTTACGAGACCTTGCGGGCTTGCAGGCGTTTGCGGCTCTTGCGGATCAAGCACCGTCGGATTCATCTCCAGCACCTGCCCGATACGCTGTGCCGAAACTGCCGCCCGCGGAATCATGATGAACATCATCGTGATGAACAGGAACGACATGATCACGTGCATTGCATATTGCAGATATGCAAGCATATCGCCAATCATCAGGCGCTGCGCTTCGATCAGGTGCGCCCCCGCCCATATGATTAGGACGCTGACCGCATTCATCACGAACATCAGCGCAGGCATCATAAACGACATCGCTTTGTTGACGAACAAATTTATCTTTGTCAAATCCAAATTGGCTTCATCAAAACGCGCTTCCTCATCCTTCTCCGTGGTAAACGCCCGAATGACCAGCGACCCCGAAAGCCTTTCCTTCATGATCAAGTTCAGCCTATCCAGCTTTTTCTGCAACACCTTGAATTTTGGCAATACCAGGAGAAACGCAACGCCCATGATGCAAATGATCGCTAAAAGCGCAATCCCGACCGTCCAGGAAAGCGACACGCTCGTGTTCAGCGCCCTGATCACCGCACCGACTCCCATGAGCGGCGCAAAACACGCAAGGCGCAAGATCATCACCGTCGCCTGCTGCACCATCTGCACATCATTCGTCGAACGGGTAATCAGGGATGCGGTCGAAAACTCCTCCAGCTCAGCCGCCGAGAAATTCGTAATCCTGTGAAACAGGGCCGCCCGCACATCCCGGGACGATTTTGCCGCAGTCTGTGCAGCCAGGAAGCCGCCGCCTACGGCAAACAATACCGTCGCCGCGGATATACCCGCCATGATCAGCCCCATGCGCCAGATATATGCCATATCGCCTTTGACGATGCCAAAATTGATGATGTCCGACATATACGCAGGCAATGTCAGTTCGCACATCGCCTGGCCAAATAGAAACAATAGGATCAAGACGATATAGAATTTATAAGGCTTGTAATATTTTAAAACGGTTTTCATAAGTGTTCCTTTTCCTCCTCCAGCATTTTCTCGATGTTCCCGGTTACCTTCGCCAGCAGCCGCCGGAAGGTTTCAACTTCCTCTTTCGTCATGCCTTCCGTCAACTTCTGTTCAAAAGCAAGTCCAAGTTTTACTCCGTTACGGACCACCTGCTTTGCCTTTTCCGCAGGGTACAGGCAATATGCCCGTTTGTCCTGTACGTTCTGTTCCCTGCTGACATAACCCTTTTCCACCATATCCCTGACGGATTTTGCCACCGCCCCTTTGTCGATGCGCAATTGCTTTGCCAAATCCTCCTGCGAAATACCGGGGTAATGGCTGATATATTTTAAATACCCCATCTGCTGCCCCGTCAGGCCAAATTGCTTCATCACCCGGTTATGCATGATCCGCCCGTGCCTGTAGATCAGGGAAAACCCTGTCTGTATCGAGCGAAGCTCTTCAATGCAGACGGACGGCTTCCTGCATGGCCTTTGCCCCCCCCTGTCCATATGCGGCGAGGCTTTTGCCATGCTATGAGCCTCCCCTCCACTGACATGACCGGCACGCTTTGAAGCAGGCTGATGCACGAATCCTTTCCCGTGGCGTTCCCCTGTGCGCCTTGTTCCTTGCGCCGCCTCGCAGTCCGCCCGTGCATCGCCCATTCCTGGCACGCCTTCACATCCTCCCAGCGAGAACCTTGCATTTTGTGCATCTTCACAGTTTTCCGGCGAGAGCCTTGCGCCTTGTCCGTCCTTGCGGTTTTCCTGCGCACCCTGTCCCCTGCGCCTTCCACGCTCTTCTTTCATCGAACTTCCCGACCCTTTCCGCCTCGCAAGCGAAGCAGCGTCAACAGCAAAATAGTTGTCATTGCAACCATTTTACGCATGATCAAGTTGGTTGTCAAGACAACTATTCTTTTTTTCACATAAAACACACAAACTGCGCTCTGGCAAACGATTTGCGGAATTGACTCCAACGCCTGCAGCTACCGCTGCATATAAGGATTCAATCCTATGCAAACCACGCCAGAAGCGGGGCGCGGCGATTTATCCTGCAAAGCCAGGCGCGAGCATAGCGGCATCCGCAAGCGGCAATCCATAAGCTACAGGTTTAGATCCTTGGCCAAAGCAGCCAGCACCCTTCTATTTGCTCCGCTAATGCGTCCCAGCGGCAATCTGCAACTACCGACCCGCATCCCCGTCATATTCATAATTTCCTTGATCGGCACCGGGTTTGTCTCACAGAACAATGCATTGATTAAATTTAAATATTGAAGCTGCATTTTCCCAGCTTCCTCGGTCCTCCCTTCCAGATAAGCATGCGTCATCTCACGCACCTTTTCCGGCATCAGGTTCGCCCACACCGACACTGCGCCAGCAGCGCCCATGGACATCAAGGCTATCGTAATATCATCATTCCCAGAATAGATGTTAAAATCATCACGGATCAATGTGGAAAGCTTCGCCACGTAAGACATATCGCCGCTCGCTTCCTTAATGCCTGCAATATTCGGATGCTTGGAAAGCTCCGCCACAATGCCAACGTCGATGCAAATCCCAGTCCTGGATGGCACATTGTAAATGTAAACCGGAATGCTGACACTGTCGGCAATTTTATAAAAATGTTCTATCATGCCGGATTGGTTTGGTTTATTGTAATATGGCGTGATGGCCAACAGTCCGCTGGCTCCCATCTTTTCGTATTTCATGCTCTTAGCGATGGATTTTTCCGTATTATTCGTTCCGCTGTTGACAATGAGCGGAATCCGGCCAGCGGCTTCCTCCACGGACACCCTGACGATTTCATCCTGTTCTTCTTCGCTCAAGGCAGGCGTTTCCCCAGTCGTTCCTAATACCAATACCGCATCCGTGCCACGTTCGATATGCATATTGAGCAGTTCCCGCAGTTTTCTATAATTTACGTTACCGGCTTCATCAAAGGGTGTGATAAGCGCTACGATAGATCCTTTTATCATAATCGACCTCCTGTATGATTTATTATCTCCATATTATGCAAAAATCACAAAAATGTGTGGTAAAAAAGGGAAAACTTTTATCCTAATGCTTGTGTGCTGGAAAGGAAAACAAGGCATTTTGCCCAAAATAACGCACAGGAGCAAAACCGGGCCATTCCACTCAGGAGGAATGCACGGCAAGGGCGGAAAAACCGCTCGTTCCCTAAAAAATCATGCCAGGCGGAGCCAAAGTTCCTTTGTATGCGTATGCCTGCTTCAAGCTGGCGCTTCAAAAGACGCTTGCTTTGAAGCATACGAAACGATAAAAACAATCGTTTCGATACGCTAAAAAACCGTTCAACAAAAATGCAAGCCGTTCTGTGCAAAATTTAGTTGACAATATTATGTTCATAGTTTACAATCTCCTCATGTGAAAATATGAAAAATTCCGGCTGCCAAAAAACTAATATTTTCACATAGATTGAATTTTTATGGAGGCAATTATGACAATCAAGGATGCCGTGCTGCATACACTCACAGAACACAAGGGAGATTTTCATTCGGGCGAAGAGCTATCGCACCGCCTGAAAGTTTCGAGAACCGCTGTATGGAAGGCGATCAAATCCCTGCGGCAAGAGGGGTATCCGATAGAAGCCGTGACCAATAAGGGTTATATGCTGATGCAGGATCGCTGGCTGATTACGGAAGAAAGCTTGCGGCTTTGCTTACCGGCAAAATACAAAAAGAATCCGATTCACATATACGATACCCTTGACTCCACGAATATCCGCGCCAGCCAGCTTGCTTTAGAAAATGCACCCCATGGGACGATCGTCATGGCGCGCCAACAGAGCGGCGGGCGGGGAAGGCTGGGCAGAAGTTTCTTTTCCCCACGGGAAGGCATTTACCTCAGCCTCATCATCAAGCCTTCTTTTGACCTTAGCAAAGCGGTACTCGTGACCTCCGCCGCCGCAGTCGCCGTAGCGGAAAGCGTTGAAAACGTATGCAATATGCCTGCGGGGATTAAATGGGTCAATGATGTTTATGTCAATGGGAAAAAAATCTGCGGAATCCTCACCGAGGGCATTACCGGCCTCGAAACCGGGCAGATCGAAAGCCTCGTCATCGGAATCGGCATCAACACGGCATTGCATGGATTCCCGCCGGAGCTTCTTGACACGGTGGGGGCAGTGGAAGGCAACTATTCCAAATCAGCGCTGGCAGGGAGCGTGATCAGCCGGACGCTCGACCTGGCGGAGACCATCGAAGAGCGGAGCTTTATCGAGGCCTACCGCCGTAAAAGCCTGGTGATCGGTAAAACCGTAAAGGTCTACAAAGGAGTCTATCAAGTGAATCCAACCGATGAAATCCCTTCCCGCACGGCACAGGTTCTCGATATCGACGACAACGGCGGACTAATGGTGCGCTACAGCGACGGGACACGGGAAACGCTTACTTCCGGGGAAATCTCCGTCAGGCTGTAGATAAAAAGCGGGCGCTTTGGCAAAATACCGGGCGAAATGCCCGGCAGACTGCGGAGAATACCGCATAAAACCATCTGTAAGCCTCCTTGCCGCGCCGATGCGGTATGCCAAATCACGCCAAATGCACACAGAAACCCGTACGGCATCCAATCCATTAATCACGGTCAAAACCTTGCCGGAAGCAAATGCGGCAGCCAACCCACTAATCGAGGTTTTGCAAAACCATTCCCAAACAAACATATCGTACGATCTAAACGTTTCAGCCCACGATCTAACACGCAGTTCCACATGAATGCACTACCCACAAAGGCGCTTTTATCCACCACGGAAGTACATACAAATGCAAAATGCACTTTCATGCTTAACTGCTTCTACCTACTCGACATATGATAAAAAGGAGGATATAATGAAAACATCAGAAAAACGATATTCCAACACGACATACATGATACTATGCGGGCTTTTCGCCGCTTTGACAGCCATATGTTCGTTCATTACGATCCCATTGGGCTTTACGCCGATTCCCTTGAACTTGGGAACGCTGGGCATGTTCTTAGCCGGCGGTATCCTGGGGAAAAAATACGGCACGCTGAGCATCTCAGTATATGTGCTGATGGGAGCGGCCGGAGTCCCCGTCTTTGCCGGGTTTCGGGCAGGGCTTAGCGTCCTGGCGGGACCTACGGGCGGTTATATCGCAGGCTATATTGCGGGAGCGTTTATCATCGGGAGCATTCTGGATGCAGCGCTGCGAAATGACGCAGGGAAAAATGCGGCAACAAAGAAATCACGGAAACTGGATAGCGATGGGCAAAACACCGATCCGAATAGCGCATTGCAAGCAGACAGCGCCAAACAGGACGACAACCCCACAGACACGCCACAACCGGATAGCGGCAGTCAAAACGCCAAACGCATGAAAAGGCCTTGGATTTATATCATCGCCTTATCGCTCGGAATGGCAATCTGCTATTTTCTTGGCACGCTATGGTTTATGTACAGCACGAAAACCGGGCTATACGCATCCCTGCTTGCCTGCGTTGTCCCATTCCTAGCGGGCGATGCGGTAAAAATCATCGTTGCAACATTGCTGATCCGCAAACTGCGTCCGTTGGTGCGTTAATTAAAAAGGGGGGGCGGGAATGTGCTTCCCCGCAAACAATGCGGCGCTAATTAAAAGCTTGGCATTGCGCTATTCATCCAAAACGCAGCAACGCTATAGCGCAGTTGCAGCGGCTGAACGATACGCAGTTAAGCCATCCATGGCCTGCCGCATCAAAATAACGAACGATTCGCCCCAATCCATGAATGCTGTGCGATTGCTCCGAAAGCCACAGCCAGGACGCCGCTCTTGTTTCAAAAGCTGCGGTCATTGGCGCATTAATTGAAAGGCGTATTATGCCGCTCCACGAAACAATGCGGCGCTAACCGAAGGAGGCCATCCCGCAAGCGGTATGGCGCTAATAAAGGACTTGACAGCGCACCATTTATCAAAGCAAAATAGCACAGCCCCAATACTTGAACAATGCGCGATTAATCCGTTCATAACCCCCACCGCATTCAGGACAGCAACGGGCTAAAATCCGTGAGCAATATGTGATTGAGCCGATGGCCGCATTGGTTCTATCTGTTCCGCAATGGAGGTTCTATGAAAAGCAAAACAATTACATTGGTTATCATCATATTGCTTGCGGTTGAAACAATCGCCGGCATCTGTTTCATGAATGCCTCTACTGCCAGCAGGGCAAATGCGTACCGAAAAAGTACCAGCCCCAAAATAATGATTCCAGCCCCAGAAGACATAATCCTGTCCAGCATGACATTGGAAGAAAAGGCCGGACAAATGTTCATGGGCTGTTTCTACCAAGGCACGCCCTCGCCGGAAACGATAGCGCAATACCATCTCGGCGGCGCTGTGCTATTTCGTGCAAGCTTTGAAAACACCCCGCCTGAAACACTGCGTATGCAACTTGATGCCATCGATGAAGCGAATCGCATCAACCCCATCATCACCGTGGATGAAGAAGGCGGAACTGTCGCCAGAGTCAGCGCAAGCCCGCTTTACCGAAGCGAACCATTCCAGTCGCCGCGGACACTTTTTGCAGCGGGCGGAATGGATGCCGTGATCGCGGATACCCATGAAAAGAACCAACTGTTGCTACAGCTCGGCATCGATATGAACCTCGCTCCCGTCATCGACATTTCACAAAACCCGGCTGATTATATGTATGAACGCAGTTTAGGGCAAAATGCCAAGATAACATCCCAATATGCTGTAAAAACGGTTGCCGCCTGCAAGGAAGATGGGATCGGATGCTGCTTGAAGCATTTCCCAGGATATGGTTCGACCGCCGATACCCATAACGGAATTGCCATGGACAGGCGCAACCCTAAACAAATCAAGGAAGTTGATATGCGTCCTTTTTCTGCTGGAATCAAGGCCGGAGCACATGCGGTGCTGGTATCCCACAATATTGTCGCTTCCTTGGATCAAGAGCTTCCCGCTTCGCTGTCTCCTGCGATCCACCATATCCTGAGAGATGAAATGAAATTCGACGGCGTAATCATAACCGATGATCTTTCCATGGGGGCAATCACACAATTTTCACCTGACACCGACAGCGCAGTGGATGCGATCGCCGCTGGCAATGATATCTTATGCACTGGTGATTATGCGAACCAGTTCCAAGCCGTCCTCAATGCAATTCATGATGGAACGATTTCTGAAAAGCGAATCAACCGATCCGTGCGCCGGATACTGCGCTTAAAACTGGAGCTAGGGCTTATCGGCATGAATGATGGGGAATAAATAGGAATCAGCAAATTGAGCGGACTAGGCAGACAGTGAGCCAAGCAACAGGCTAGGCAGGCAGAGGTTTAAATGGAGCAGGCGAGGCGGGGCAATCTCATGCCTCCCATTTACACCAGCATCAGACCGGGTGGATGGTTGTCGTGCAGGCTGCTCGAAATTCAGTTGCCGGAAAGCAGGTGGCAGGGCATCTGTGACGGCTGGATGCAGCAACTCTGCGGATTCCGCAGGAGCAGATGCAATCATGCGGCTCTGCGAAAGAGAAGAACAGGCGGCCTCTGGGAACTGTCTAAATGTCCGCAGGACATGAGTTTTCCCAGAAGCCCTGTTCTTCCTAGCGCGCCGTATATGATTGCCTGCGATGAGGACAGAGCGGAGACGCTGCCCCGCCAGCCGCCATAGTTCCCTTGCCACCAAAAACCAGCCCCCGCGACAGCCCTTTGCATATCATCTTGTCAACATATTTTTTTCAAAAATTCTTCACAAAGACAACCTAAAACTAGCATATTTCCTTGCTATTATAGAACCACAGCAAGGGAAACCATGCTGGCACCTGAAAATAAGGGCTGCTTATAAAAAAACAACACTTCTTCTTCTCAAACCCTAAAGTTAGCAGCCCTTAGTAACACAGGTACACCTCCTAAAGAATAATGGATGATAATGATGGTGAAAAAAGAAGATCGCTCATAGGATCAGGCGACCTTCTTTTTTCATGATGGTTTGCAATTTAAACTTGTCACATAAATTCCTAAAAGAAACTGCCGCACGAATGGCAGGGCGTAAAGGCTATAGCATCAGTTTCCATTCATTTTCACAGCTTAATCATCTGCACATTTTTATAACAGCCTCATTCTTTCGTAGGTTTGATTTTCTCCACAATTCCGTAACGTCTGCGCCTTTTCATGGTTTTACCATTCCCTGCACGGTTTTTAACCGCCTGCCTGGCGGCGCAATGAACCTTCTAGGCAAATCCGCCGTCCGGCACATTATGAATTTACAAATTTCTGTCCCGGTTCGGGCAGGATGTCCTTGCGCAATACCTGCAATTATGGTCACAAGTATCCACGTTTTTCATCCGTATCCGCTGCACATCAGCGTTTTTACCACCTACGCTTTCGCGATAATCGCTTTCACTGGCATCTGCCCTTGGCGGTAGGCTCATATCCTCCCGATAGGCCGCCATATCATAACCCTGCGCTTCGCATTCCTCGATATGCTTGATCAGCTCCGCCCGTTTGGCATCCTTTTCCGCTAGCTCCCCAGCGACGCCCCGCAATGCTGCGGGAAGGGAATCCAGCGATTCATCCGCAGCACCACCGCCGCCAGTGCGGCCGTTATCGATACTGCTGCGCAAGCCGCCGCTTCCTAGGCCGCCGGCACCCGCACGACCGCCCGCTTCATCGCCAGCGCTTTCGGCAACCACCGCTTCCACACTGCGCTTCTTTTCCGGAAACGAAACGCCGAGGCTTTTTTCCAGCAGCTTGATCGCCCCTTCCCTGTGCTTGGTGGAAAGCACGCCGAGCGATGCCATAATATAATCGTTATCCACCAGGATTTCCGCATGCGCCGTCGGGAACAACCGCATCCCCGTCTCATCATACGAAGCAATCCTGCCCATAATTTCCTTTCGGTGCGGAAGCCTGGTAAGCGCGCCGCCCGTACCGACGATATACTTTACCTGCGTCAGGTCCTTTCCCTCTGCCAGCGTACTCCTGCCAGATGGGCCGTAGACATAACGGATTTGCCCTGCGTGCCGCTCCACAGCCTTCATGACAGCTTCCTCTGCCAGCATTTCCACCAGCTTGATTTCAGCCTCATTTTTCGGAATCGCCACATAGCTCGCAAGCGTCTCGTCCAAATCGATTCCCGCTTTCTCGCACCTTTTGCGGAGCTTTTCTTCCCCAATGGATTCGATCACCTTCATCCGATTGACGTAAACGCCCAGATCGCCTTCCACGGTGCGCTTTGCTTTCGGTTCAGGCGCAATCATAATCCGGGCCACTTGGTCAGATTCGGTCGCCACAGAGTGAAGATCCGTCGTCGCACCGCCTACATCGAGGACGATCAAATCGCCCAAACAGTCATACAGCAACTTGGTGCATTCCATCACTGCGCCCGGTGTCGGGATAATCGGACCATTTACCATGTCCCTGACGTGTTCCATTCCCGGAGCATGAGTAATATGCTCCTCAAAAGCATCCTGGATCACCTTGCGGCACGGCTCGACGTTGAGGTCATCGATTTTCGGATAAACGTTCTCAACATTGTAAAGCTTCTGCCCGCTTTCCTCGTCGAAAATCAACTTCATCTCCTCCTGGTTTTCGATATTGCCCGCATAGATAATCGGAATTTGAAGCCCCATGCTCCTGATCATCTCCGCATTGTCCAGCGCAGTATCCCGCTCGCCATAGTCAACGCCACCCGCAATCAAAATCAGGTTCGGCTTGATTTCCTTGATTTTCGCGATGTCGGTCCGCCGGAGCTTTCCGGCAGTCACATAATGGATGATCCCGCCCGCACCGAGCGCAGCCTCCTTTGCCGCCCGTGCCGTCATATCGTAAACAAGCCCGTGAACCGTCATTTTAAGGCCGCCCGCTGCAGATGATGTCGCCAGCATTTCCCCGTATTCCAGCGATTCGATCTTCATTTTCCTGCAAAGGTCATCGATTGCGCCTTGCAGCCCGATTCGCACGTCCCCCTCCAAGACCGATGTAGGCGCTTGCCCTTGTGCCCAGAAAACTGGGTTTTCTGTATCGATATCCTTAAATGCGTTGACAACTGTCGTCGTCGAGCCGATTTCAGCTACCAGCACGTCTACTTTCATGATAATTTCCTTTCCCTTGCACGCCAAAATTTTACCGCTTTCACTTCTATTTCTGCGGAATCAGCCGCCATATACAAAGAACATAGGAGGCAGACCCTGCCTCCCTCGTGTTCCATCAATTACTCACCGCAAGCCCATTCCTGATGCTTTGCGTGCATTTATCTTACAGTTCGCCGCGCCGCCGCATCGCTTCCTCTGCCAAGAAAGTGGCGACGTCGATTCCGTGGGAATCCCTGCCGAAGCCTTCGTCGATTCCTGTATTTCGCGCTTCCTCCGGCACGACCTGCGTTCCGCCGGCCGCGATAATCACCTTGTCACGGATGCCCTTCTCGACTGCCAGCTCGTGAATCCGCTTCATATTCTTATAGTGAACGTTGTCGTGCGAAATGATCGTCGATGCCAGAATCGCATCGGCGTTCAGCTCAACCGCTGCATCGACCAGCTTTTCAACCGGCACGGAAGTCCCGAGGTATTCTACTTTAATGCCCCATTTTTCGATTCCGCCGTGCTTAATGTTGATGATCTCACGCAATCCTACGGAGTGTTCGTCTTCGCCGACCGTTCCGCATACCACCTGCATCGGATGATCCGCAAACTCCTTAAAGAGCGTATCATCGTCCAAGTGGTGTGGTTCAGGCGGAATCTCGAGCGTATTCGGGTCGATATCGAAGGTGAGCTTGCCCTTCATTTCGATTCTCGTTCCTTCCGCTTCCTGGAGGACTTCTTTACTGATTACCTCAGCATCTTCCAAACCCAGCTTCTTGCCGATTTCAAGCGCAGCCGCTTCAGCAGCCCGCACGTGGGTCGGCACGCACATGGTCAGCATCACGATGCCGTCCCCGCACCATTCCATTTCCGGAATCAATGCTTCGCCGTCATGGTATTTCGCTACCTTTTGCAGCCTGGTTGCTACCGTGTCCTCTTCCTCCAGCTCGTCGATATAAACGATCTTGCTTCTGTCCTCAAATGTGCATCCGCCGATCAATGCCGCAGGATCTTCTGGGTCGCCGCCGTACTGTTCCACGTTGTTATATCCGAAATGAGCCGTTACCGGCGCCATGTAATCGTCTTCCCGCTCGAAGATGTAACCATAGCCTACGCCGCCTTCGATCTTCCTGGCGATGCCGTCTCCGTTTCGCTCCGGATATTCGGCCGAGTCAACGAAGAAGCCTTCCTGCACAGCCTGGAAGTAGCCGCCAACCTCAACGATTTCTTCCATGAAGAGGAGCGCTTTTTCCTTGATCTCCCTTGCCTTTTCACCGAGAGGCCCATCCATTTTCAGCTCAACCATTTCCATCAAACCGTCAAGGCCGAGAAGCGTCTGCTTCGCATTGTCCGTCGCCTCGATGTTGTAAATATGCCATGGCACGTTTCTGCCCTCGTCAGGCGTGATCGTCGACTGGATGTCAGCCCTTGTCAGCTTTGAAATCAGCATATTGAGAACGTGCGTTACCGTCGCTTCCCTTGCCGATGAGCAGATATATTTCGTGTTCTGCTGCGCCCTCATCTTATACCTGTCGCAGATATCCCTAAGCGCCACCGCATACGGCAGGTCCATGTAAACCGCCGGGGCAGGCGTTGCAGTAGGCGGCACGGTTGACAGGGAAATATTTTCCGGCTTGATTCCCACCTTTTCGGAGAACAGGGAATTGATCGCGTGCTGCACGATCAGCTCCGGCATTACCTTCCAAGCTTCCCTTGCCGTAGCGTTCGCATTGTGCGCGCCGTCGATCTGCAAAATATCCGCCCATGCCAGGATTTTCTTCGATTCGCACGCATCTACAAACGACCGCACACAGTTGATATCCCTGTAAAGCACATTGTACTGCGGGTCTTGGTGCGCGCCGTTGATGCCCTCTTCTGCGAACATGACGGCAACGTCCGGGCCTGCTACGCCGGAAACATAAGAGTGGTAATTGATCGGACGGCCTACTTCATCCTCGATGATGTCGATCGCCTTTCGCTGCGCCCTTACCTGTTTTCTCGTAATCGGAACGCCGCCGATTCCCTGCGGCGTGCCTTCCATCAAGCCATCGATATGGGACTGTCCCATATGCCTGATTACCATCAGGTGATCTGCGCCGTGCCATGCGGCCATGCGCATCCTCCTGATATCGTCTTCGAATCTGCCGGAAGCGATTTCCGTGGTGATCACAGGCATCGGCTGCGGGTCGATCCCGCCGAAATACTTGGCAGGCGGAAGCCCTACGCCGTTTTTCAAAGGCTCTGAGCAGTCCTTATATTCAAATGGGCCCATTTTAAGTCCAGGCGCTGGCTTTCTCCACGCCCATCCCCTGCGTCTCGGCTCGTATTTGTCCAAGTCCTTTAAGATTTCGCGGACATCTAATTTTTCATTTGGTTCTAATTTATAATCTGCCATCTTATTTTCCTCCCTTGAACAATGCTGCTGCGTCGTCCCAGTATTCGCCTTGCGCCAGCTTTTCGCTCGCTTCACGGATGGAGATTCCTTTCTCCTTCGATATCTTATATACGACATGCCCTGCGCCGTGTCCCATCAGGCCTCTGTCCATGCAGCCTTCTACGATTTTCTGGGTATCCAGCGAGGATACGCCCATTCGCAGAAGGACGGCCCGCTCAACGGAAGGCGTGGTATTCTTTCTTCCCAGCTCAAGCAGCGGATCGACAACCTGGGCGGTCAGCTCCCAAAATCTATCGTAGAGTTCCTGGTCAGTCAGATTCGCAATATGCTGTCTGCGCTGCGCAAAATCATCTTCTCTTTTCATTCTTATTTCTCCTTTTCTTGCTCGCTTTTCTGAAACCCGGCGGCACATCCCGCCGCTAGAATCAACAGCGTAATAGCGATTGCTATACAAAAGCGCCGCTTCATGATTCCCCTGCATTCTATGGCGGTTCCTGCATTTACAACAATCCTGCACGCCGTGATGCTCCGCCATTCTATCACGGCTTTGCACGTTTTGCATTCCATGGCGCGCTTGCACAATGCCACAGGTTCCTTTGCCCTATAACGCCGCTTTCAATTCCTCTACTGCCGCTTTCACCCAATCCATGTCTTTCCTGGTTTCATCGCACAGGTATTGATAATCCTCTTCCGTCAGGTCAGTCCCGTATTTTCGCAGGTTGCCCTTGATGAGCGACTTCTTCTGCCTGTCAAGATCCATATCCTTTACTTTAATCAAGGACGGATGGGACGGGATGATGACGCTCTTGCCCGGAACCTCATCAGCAGGGTCGCCAAGGCGCACTTCTATGCCGTTGTCCTTGGCGAAGGAAAGCTGTGGCTGTACGTGCTTGCCCGCTCCAGTGTATTCCGTTTCCTGTACCACGATCATCTGGTCGCACTCCAGCTCCTGCGCCAATGCAAAGGCCGCCGCAAGCGAGGTATTGCCCGCAGGACCTTTTTCCAAGCCTTCCAGGGTAGCCAGGCATTCCGTGATATAGAACACATCGCCCTGCGTGATCGTCACGTACCGATCCATGTAGCGAAGCGGCCTTGCTGCCGAACGCGGAACGTCGGAGTGATCCGGGTCTACCGCATAAGGAACGCCGAAGCCCGTATGCCCGGTCGTGCAGGATTTTAAATTGAACGCTTCATCCGAAGCCATGTGAAGCCCGGTCAGGTCGATGGATGCGCCGATGACCTTCGTATGCAAAGCGCCTGCTTTCTGCAAGCCCCTGGCCGTCCCCGTCAGGTTTCCGCCGCCTGCGTTGGTGCAGACAACCACATCCGGATCTTTGCCGTATTTTTCCCGGAACTGCATGGAAATTTCATAGCCCAGCGTTTCCACTCCGGCAATGCCAAACGGCGTATAGAGCGATGCGTTGAAGTAGCCCGTTTCCTCTAAGAGCAAAATGAATTTGTAGAAAAGCTCAGGCCCTACGGTCAGCTGCACGACCTCTGCGCCGAGCGCTTCGCATTTTCTTGCCTTTTCCACGATTTCAGGCTGCCCCACGCCCTTGGAGTCGTAGCATTCCTGGACAATGATGCATTTCAGCCCTGCGATAGCCGCCTGCGAGGCTACCGCTGCGCCGTAATTTCCGGAGGTTGCCGCGATTACGCCTTTATAGCCCAGCTTTTTCGCATGGTAAACCGCATTGGCGGCTCGCCTTGCCTTGAAGCTGCCGGACGGGTTGCTCGCTTCGTCCTTGATGAAGATGCGCGCGCCTTTTCCTTCCGGGGCGCAAGCCCTTGCCAGGGCAGTCAAGTTCTTTAGCTCCAGAATCGGCGTGTTTCCTACGTTGACGCTGTACTGGATATCCTGCATTTCTTCCAGGGTGTATCCCGTTTCCCGCATCATTTTCTCGTAATCGAACGCCATCGAACCCGATTCAAACTGTGAATAATCGATGGAAAGGGCTGCGTTCATTACTTCGTTTTTTCTTGCCATTACGCTATCGTAATCCTGAGGTAATTTCGCCATTATTTGTCACCTCCAAATACTATTTCCCGAACCTGCTTATCGATCGCCAAAAGCTCCGGCACGCATTTGCCGTAATCGTGCGTGTAATACGGTTCTTCTTCAATCAGCGTTCCCGTTTCCCTTCGTCCGTTCACGGATTCGATCTCTACTTCATCGCCAATTTCGGCATCTGCCAGAAGATAACCCTTGGTCCACATTTCGAGCGGTACTTTCTGTGTATCCGCCGGGAGCTTTCCGGTCCTTTCTTCGGCTTTTAAAATGATTTTATGGATTCTGACCCATTCGCCTTTTTTCGCCATTTTGGATTCTCCTTTATGCTGCCCGGATTTTCACGCCGGGGTAATATGAGGCACTCTTGGCGCTGGGCCAAGGGTGCCTCGGTTATTTCAAATGTATCGCTTCAAAGCGCATTCAGCGGCGCGGCGCGATTGCGCCTGCTGGAACGCCGCCGCATTTAACAAAGCGCACGCAGTGCAGCCGATCCGAATACGAAACGCTGCTGCATTTGGCGGTGCGCCGCCTTATTTGCAAAAGGCAGCCGTTCGTCTGCCAAAACGCCGCCTTTTCATCCACTGTGCAAAAGACGGACGCATCGGAAAGCCGTGCGTTACACACAGCCTTCTTCTGGACGCCCCGGTTTTTCATCTTTATTTTACGATTTTCTTGTCCGGCTTAATCCTGTTCCTTACATCGCCCATAAGGCATCTTGGAATCGGCAGGTCGATCATCGTTACGAGGCCGGGTTCTGCGTTGATAACCTGCGGGATCATGTTCGCGCACATTGCGATCGTTCCCAGTCCGCCTTCTACCTCAGGGGTGTTCAGCATATTCACGCTCGGCGTTCCCTTGATGATTACATAGTCGCCAGTCGTTACGCCAACCTGCTCCGGCTCGATCTGCTGCGGGTGTTCCATCCGAACTTCCATCCCGTTGCTCAAAGTAGCGTCAGCTTCCATGGCAACGCCTGCGCATGAGCCTGCTGCTGCAAATCCATAAGGAGATTTTCTGTCAACGTCCGTCGTGATCGGGTTCATGTCCTGTGCGAACTTGTCAACCGTAAGTCCCAATCCTTCTGCAATCATGCCTACGGATTCAGCGAATCCAACGTGGCCGGACATGCTTCCGTCTGCCTTGCGCTTTGCAAATTCTTCAACGGATATGCCGATGCCCTGCTCTTCCATTACGGCAGGCCCAAACGGTGACAGGGAATTTACCCTTCTCGACAGAATGTGCTCTACATCCGTCATGCATCCCGTCATAACCAGAACCAAAAGGTCCATGATATGTCCTGGATTGATGCCTGTTCCCAGCAACGTCACGCCGTTTTCCTTGGCGATCTTGTCCAGCTCGGCAGCCAGGTCAGGGTTCTGTGCAGCCGGATAAGCCATTTCCTCTGCGGAAGTGATGCAGTTGATTCCCTGCTCCATGATGAATTTCATCCTTGGGAATGCTTTCTCCGTGAAGGAATCCGTGCAAAGAATTACGATATCGGCAGCGCCCGGCTTGATTACATCCTCTGCCGCCTGGATGATCACGTCAGGCCTGCCTGCTCTTTCAGTCTTGATGTAATCGTACATGGACGTTCCGATTTTCTTGTTTCTTCCTGCTACGCCAACAATGTCGATGCCTTCCTTCGTCAGAAGCATATCGGCAACGCCGCCGCCCATTGCACCAAGACCCCAAATGATTACCTTTACATTCTGCATTTTCATTTCTCCTTTTCTTCTCTCTTCTTCTTTTTTACGATACCGGTTTTCATCCTCATTTTGCGATACGGATCGCCTGCCGCCGGCCAATGCGCCGCGCGGTTTCTTTTGTTAATATATAAAGCAATTACTATGCCAATGCCTTTGTATTTTTTTGTATTTTTAAAAGCATTGGAATTTGAAGGTTTTTAAGGATAGATTCCCCAGGCGGGCGAAAAATTATCCTTCTGTTTTTGAAAATTTATGCAAAAAAAATTGCGGCTATATGCAAGTTTTTTTGCATATAGCTACAAGCAAAGCGCCCGGGCACGAGCTGCGGACATCCCGCAACCCCTTCCGCTCTCCGAAAATGCACGCCGCCTATTAAACGGCGGTGTACGGCTCGTCAACCTTTAACCACCTGCCGCCATCTGCCGCCAGCATCACTCCTCAGCCGTCATTTGTAAGCCGCACAAGCACGCCCGGCCATTCGTTCCCACAAATTACCGCTGTTCACCTGCAACCCGCATCCCGCCGCCTTTTCCCCGCAATCGGCTACCCCAGCCCGTATTTCTTGATTTTATGCTGCAAGTTCTGCCTCACCATTCCCAAATCCTTTGCCGTTTTTGAAATATTTCCCCCGTTGTTCAGCAAATTCCGCTCAATAACTGTCTTTTCGATGTTTTCCAGATACTCCGCCAGGCGCAAGCGTTCCTGCACAAAATCCGAAATGAGCGGCGAAGCCCCGTGATAACTATGTTCGATATTGAGATCCGTTTCATGCAGCACATGCTCATGATCCGCCATGGAAACCGCCGCCATGATGATATTCTCCAGCTCCCGCACATTCCCCGGGAAGTCGTACCTTTGCAACTTTTCCAAGGCCTTCTCCGACGCCATCCAGACTTCTTTCCCATACCGCGCATTGTGCTTTTCCAGAAAACGAGCGACCAAAACCGGGATATCCTCCTTCCGCTCCCGCAGCGGGGGAATCGACAGGCTCACGATATTCAGCCTGTAATAGAGATCCTTTCGCAGCGTTCCCGCTTCGATGAGCTTTTGCGCAGGTTCATTGACGGTAGCGATAATGCGCACATCCACTGGAATATCATGGCTTCCGCCGACCCGCCGGATATAATCCTCCTGCAAAACGCGCAGCAGCTTGCCTTGCAGCGCATAGGGCATGGCGCTGATTTCATCCAGCAATAACGTGCCGCCGCTCGCCTGCTCGAAAAGCCCCGCCCGGTCCACTGCCCCCGTAAAGCCGCCCTTTGCAGTCCCAAACAAAATGCCTTCCAGAAGGGATTCGGGAAGGGCGGCGCAGTTCTGGGCAAGAAACGGCTTATGCTTCCTGCTCCCATCATAATGGATGCTCTGCGCAAACAGTTCTTTGCCCGTTCCCGTCTCGCCGTAGATAAACACTGCCGCATCGGTCCTGGCCGCTTTTTTCGCCCGTTCTACGACTGATTTGAACTGCGGGCTTTCCCCGATGAGGCTGCTAAATTCGTACCGTTTGAGCTTGGGCTTGCCGTCCTTGTCCCGGCGGCTGCCAGAATCCTGCTCCTGACGCCTGCTTGCTCCAAGTGTTTCTCCCTGAAGCTCCAAAATCGTATCGCTCATATTTTTGATTTCAGTAATATCCCTCGCCACTTCAATCGCCGCCACGACCTTGCCATCCACTTCGATCGGTACAGTAGTGTTGATTGTAGTAATTTCCTTGCCGTATACGTTGAGGTAGGTCTGCTGTTTATTCGTGGTTTCCTTGCCTTCCGCAAGCGCCCGCCGCAACGTGCTTTCATCCTCCGGAATATAGGAGAACACTTCCCGGAAGGGCTTTCCAAGCACATCGGCAACGCTGATTTTTTCCAGCTTTGCCATCGCTTCATTATAAATAATGGTCGTCCCTTGGGCGTCCACGACGTGTATCGCACTCCCTAAAATCTCTGCCGCTTTTCGCAAAACAGCCTGGTAATCTTTCGCTCTCATGGCAAGCTCCTTTTTTGTGCGGGGCGAGTGATGCGGGCAAACAAGCCGCACCATCGAGCCCGGTGAACAGACCCCGCAGGCTCGCCGCCCCGCCAAGCAACAGTCTGCATGACGACTGCCGACGCTTCCGGCAATCGATCTGCCGCCCCGCCGACCTTTCCTTGCTTCCCATTTTACCATACGCCAAAGATATATGCAAATATTTTTGCACCTCGCCAATAATTCGACTTGACATCCTTTTTTGCCATCAGTATACTGTTACTATGTGTAAAATCGACAACACATTCTGCGCTGCACGGGCAGCCGCATGAATTTGCCATAAAGGAGCACCGAAATGAGACTGAGAAAAGAAATAGATGAAATGCAGGAAAAAGATATTCTGCTCATCGCCAAAATATCCGACGCCCTGGCGCACCCTGCGCGAATCAAGATATTCCGGTATATCATGATGCAAAACAAGAAACGGGAGCTTGTCTGCAACAAAAACCTGGTCGAGCATTTCGATTATGCGCAGGCTACCATTTCACAGCACGTAAAAAAACTCAAAGATGCAGGCCTCATTGAAATCCGCAAGGAGGATCGCTTTTCTTACTATTATGTGCATCTGGGCACGCTCAACGACTATTTGGTCGCCACAAAGAAATTTGAGAACATAGAAAGCTAAATCCCATCAACGTGAAAAATTTTACTCTTCAACAGGAATCCCAAGCTTTTTCTTCGCCCGGAAAGCAAGCCCCTTTTCAATATGTGCCGCATCGATGATGTGGCCGTTTTTGCTATAGGAAGTCAATTCGAGGCGATCCGCCGTCGCCCTGATGATCTGGTAGTTCGCCCCCGCCGCATATAAAGACTCGCTGTAATTGGGCGCATTGAAGCCCTTGTAATAATTGCTGCGCTTTGCGCCGGAAACGCCCATGACATGAACGATCCCGTCGATTTTACGCGTCCGCATATAGACGTGCTGGTGACCGCAGAGAACCAAATCGACGCCCCCCGCTTCCATAATCGGCAGCCAGGATTCCCTGATCTGGGGCGAAACGGTAAACACATCATGCATCCCGTAAACGGGATGATGTACCGCCACGATATTCCACGTCTTATCGCTCTGCGCAAGCGTTTGCCGCAGCCACCGCTCCACCGCCGCCTCCCGCCGCTTCCACGCCGCCTCGCCCATGCTTTTTTTCCTGTCCCCCGTCAAAAAAGAACTGTCGAGCATGATGAACCTGCAATGCCCGTAATCGAAATAATAAAAGGCTTCGCCCGCAGGGCCATTGCCGACGTGGTGAAAAATCTTCTTATATGTATTGTTTGAGCTTACCCCTTCATGGTTTCCAGGTATCGTCATCAGCGGGATCATGCTGAACAGCCCGCAATTATCGAGAAATCCCTTCCAGTGCGCTTCATCCGTCGGAACGTTTACCAGATCGCCGCCTGCAATCGCAAACTCCAGGTCTGCATTGTTCTTATACATATTCCACACCAGATCGCCCCATGCGTGGTAATCCGCAACCGAATTGTCAAACTGTGGATCGCCCAGGTAGGCGAATACATCCTCCCCGCCCTCTTTCGGCGCATAAAAAAACCGGGGACTGTCAAAAGATGTTCCATCCCCTATCTCATAATAATAAAGCTTTCCCTGCTCAAGGTTTCGCAGCGTCACCGTATACCTGTACCAGCCGTCCGAAAGGAGCTTTTTCCGTTCCGCCTTTTGCTGTACGGCTACCGGCAGGCTGTATGGGTCGTCCGAATACCTCAGATACTCCGGCTCTTTCGCATTTCCCGTCCAGCTCACATAGACCGTACCCGGATTTTGCCCCATGGAAATGACAGCTTGGCGGTTTGCCTCCGGGAAACCTGCGGCGGGAGAGCCTTCCTGCGAGCTAGAAGCGACATCTTTTGCCGCCATAATGGCCTCTTCCGCATCCTCCTGCTCATGCAAAAAAAGATCGGCAAAATCATATACCACCCAAGCGGCTGCCAAAATCCCTGCTGCGATCGCAAATATACAAGCTATTTTTTTTATGCCGCTCAATCGAAAACCCTCCGTTCCACATTATATGTTACGCATTCTGGAGGGTTTTATTCTTCGCCAGGTTTTGATTTTGCAAAAGCGCGCCAGACGGTTTTGCAAAAAGGCGGATGGCGGCTCTATTACGGTTTTGCAAAAGGATGAACCGAAAAAAGCAAAATCAGGCGTCGTTTTCCTCAAAATCGGCAGTCATGATATCGTAGAGCATTTTTGTCTGGCTTCCGTGGATATAGCGATCCATCTTTTCTTTGCTCTGCTCTTCAAGGCTGCCCTTTCCAGGTGTAGGCCACACAAATACTATTTTATGGTTACTTTTGAAATACTCGTCCATAAAATGAGTGAGTATAATGGTTTTGCCGCTTCCCGTACAGTTTTTGAGAATAATGGTTCCATGGCGGCAGTTAAATCAGCGATAGCCTTTATCTGGAACTTCGTAAGGGTAATGTCCATTTTTTATCCCGCCGATTCTTTATAGTAGTAGCCGGGAATAATGTTTATTGTTATTTTCCTGTCTTTCAAAATCTGCGCCTGCCTGGCATCCACTAATATATCATGCCCTAGGTATAATTTTTTGCACCTTTCATCAATGCAGGAAATAAAATCGTCCAGTTCCTTTTCAGTCAGTACGATAGCCATTTCAGCATTTCCGTTAAAGTTGGCTCCGTTTTCTAATTCTACTAATTCACGAATATGCTTTAAAAGCTCATCTGCGTATTCATAGTACAGCCGGCCTGAAATTGGGACATAGCCAACCTTATAATATTTAAGGCTTGCAGGCATTGCATCAAAACCTTTCCCTTTACTAACTGTATACCCATGTATTACATTTGAAAGCCGTTGATATGTTTTTTCTCTGCATATATTGTTTTGATTATTGGTACAAAGAATAAATTGCTGTTTTCCCTTATCTTCAATATTTTGAGATATTACGGCATGTCCTGTTGAACCCGAACCCGCAAAAAAATCTAAAACTGTAATATTTTTATCGGGATAAAGCGAAACGATCCTTTTTAATAAATCAATGGGCTTTTTTCCGTTACTAAATTCAACATTACCTTCTTTCGTAAGATTATTAATTTTTGATGTATAGTCCCAATAAGCACCTTGTAAATCTTTTTTATAAAGCAAACCATCTATTTCTTCACTTATATCTTTTAACCACGCAAATAGCCTGCATTTATCCCCTTTGTAAAACTGTTCATACAAAACGCCTTTATTTTTCCCAGTTTTCGGTATATATTCTATCGAAACAATATCATCAGTTATTTTAAACTTTTTCTTTGCATCTATGACCCTGGCACGAATAGAAGATTGTGCATCTTTAGCTTCAAATATATAATTGCCATACTTGTAATAGACATTTTTTTCACTTAATTTCTCATCTTTCATGACTTGCCTTACAGATTTTACGCTAGCATTATTTCGTCGATATACCCTAATTTCATTTCCATTTCCATCTAAGGATGAACCTACATATTCTTTAGCGCCTTTTTTCACCAATACAGATGTATAATGCCAGTTTTTTTGTTCGGCACGATATTGTTCAACAACAGAATAAATTTCTTTATATTCATATGGACCGTTGAGCAACGGCATAAGAGAATAAGTTTTAGCATAAACCAAAATATATTCACAGTTCTTTTTGAATCTTTTATCTTCGCCTCCACCAGACGCTCCTGCAATGTTTTTCATATTGACACTAATTATATTAAGAAAATTTTCTTCTCCAAATATTAAGCCACAAAGCAATCTAAGCTGTGCCAACTCAATATCGCTAATTTGAATAAAAATAACACCTTGTTCTGTTAAAAGCGAACGAGCAATTTGAAGCCTTTTTGATATAAAACTGCTCCATTTTGAATGACGAAACCCATCTTCGGCATCAACATAACAATCATCATAAACAAAATCTTTATGTCCCGTATTATACGGCGGATCTATATAGATAAGGTCAATTTTACCCTTGTGTGTCTTTTCAAGCAACTGCAACGAGGCGAGATTATCCCCTTCGATAAGAAAGTTCATTTCGCCGCCGTTGTCAATAAAAAGTTCTTTCTCCTCGGTCAGTACAGGCGTATGCGTGTCAAGAATCTCGTCAATTTCCTCACGGTGTTCCTCAAATACAAGGTCGTATTTCTTGCCGTTCACATCTTTTTCAAGGTCGGAAAGGTATGACAGAAGATTGCCCGTATTTTCATCCTGCGGCGCAGCAACGATAAAGTTACGGATTTCTTTAATTTTAGCGAGCAAATCTTCACGCTTTTGCTTTGATATGTTTGTACTCATTACTGCTCCTTTAAATGCCGCTGTCATTTTCAATTACATTTGTATGATTTCTTTCTTATTCAAACAAGCGCCAACTTTCCACATACAGGAAATGAATAATGTATGCGCTTATTATGGCATATGCTTAGCAAAATCGCAACAATGAAGCGCAGATGGTTTTCTAACCTGGCGGCTCTGCTGCGATTCCACCAAAGGACGGGACGGCAATGCGATTACTGCCTTACCGAAAATATACTACCTTTTAAAACGAAAACTACCAAGCTCCCGCAAAATGTAGTATAATTGATGAAGCGAAACACGAAATAAGGAGAAAACACAAATGGGCTTACTGGAATTTTTAGGGATTATAACGATTATTCTGCTGCTTGTGATCATTATATTGCAGATTATGGGGCGGAGGAAGTCTGATGCCGATGAAATAAAAACCTTGCTGAAGCACACCGCCGAAGAACAGCGCAATAGCGTGCAAAACCAAATCGCAAGCGGTGCGACAGAACAATTCCAGCGGTTTGACGTCATCCAGAAGAGCGTCCAAAACACGCTGTCGATGAACCGGGAAGAATCCAACCGCCAGCTCGGCGAGTTCCGGCGGCAGATGGAGACAAAGCTGGCAGAAATCCAAAAAGCCAGTGCGGAAAGCAGTGAGCAGATCGGAAGAGCCGTA
The DNA here is from genome assembly GCA_946555345.1 of uncultured Eubacterium sp. Taxonomy (GTDB): domain Bacteria; phylum Bacillota; class Clostridia; order Peptostreptococcales; family Anaerovoracaceae; genus Lentihominibacter. The sequence goes on from CAMNSS010000008.1 coordinate 102,245, forward strand.
ACGTCTTTTTTGCAAAAAGGCCGCGAAGAACAAAACAGCCAGCTCCGCACATTCGGAGAGCAAGTGGAAAGACGCCTTTCCGCCATCCAGCAGGCGAATGCTGAAAATATCGAAAAGATCAACGCCACGCTCGGAAGCAAGCTGAAAGAGCTACAGGAAAGCAACGAAAAACGGCTTGAACAGATGCAAGGCGTAGTAGACGAAAAATTGCAGAAAACGCTTGAAACCCGACTTGCCCAGTCCTTCGAGCTGGTCAGCAAGCAGCTTGAAAGCGTAGGCGAAGGGCTGGGGGAAATGAAAGCGCTTGCCGCCGACACGAAATCGCTGAAGAACGCCCTCACGAACGTAAAAGAGCGGGGGACCTATGGCGAGGTCCGCCTTGAAAAGCTCCTCTCGGATGTTCTCGCCCCAGGCCAGTATGAAACGAATGCGGAAATCGCAAACGGCAAACGGGTGGAATTTGCCATAAAGCTCCCCGGAAGCGGAGACACGCCGCTGCTTTTACCGGTTGACAGCAAGTTCCCGATTGAAGATTACAACAGATTGATCGATGCCGAAGATAAACAGTCGATTGACGATGCGAGGCGTTCCCTGACGGCCAAAATCCGCACATTTGCAAAGGATATTCACGATAAATATATCGTTCCGCCTAAGACCACGGATTTCGCCCTGATGTTCCTGCCCACGGAGGGGTTGTATGCGGAAGTCGTCCAAAACGTGGCTTTGTTTGAAGAGCTGCGGGATAAATATAAAATCACGGCGGTTGGCGCCACTACGCTTTCGGCATATCTTGCATCCCTGCAAATGGGCTTTAAGACGCTGGCGATTGAACAGCGTTCACAGGAGGTATGGGATACGCTCCGTGCAGTGAAGGCGGAATTTATCAAGTTTGGCGATATGCTGGACAAGGCGCAGAAACAATTACAAACGGCCGATAAAACGCTCAGTGAAATCGTCGGCAAGCGCACAAGGGCGATTAACCGCACCCTGCGCGGCGTAGAAGAATTGACGGAAACGACTGCACCACTACTGGCTGACTTAGACGAGGCAACGGATACGGAAGGTTGACGGAAACGGATTTGCCTTTACTCGTTGGCTTGCCAGCTTGAATGAAGCAACGGACACGCAGGGCTGGCCGAAACTACCGCTCCCCTGCTGGCTGACTTAAACGAGACAGCAAACGCAAAAAAAAATGAAATAATATATGCACAGCTTAGCTAAAACGGTTGGTATGCGCCACAAACAGAAACGTCAAGAGGCCGCCTCACAGAAGATACCTCTTGACGTGGTTAAATCAATAATTTACATTCTATTCATCAATCGCAACGCCCCGTTTCATGGGTTCGCATTTTCCAAACTTCCGTAAGATGATAGCGGAAAACATTTTGCAGTCTCCAATTCCTGGCATTCAATACCATATCACTACTGCAACATCATCCGTTCCGCAGCTCGTCGATTCCCATATTGGCCAGCTCATCCGCCCTGTTGTTCTTTTCCGTCACATAAACGAAATCCTCATAGGAAAACTCCATGCCGTTCCAGACGACAAATTTTTCATACAGTTTTTGGAAATTGGTTGACTTGCTCGCAAGATTCACATGGCCTTTCACGCGGTAAAAAGAAATATCATGCTGGTCGATGTATGGCAAAAGCTGCTTCCACAGGTCCTGGTTTTCCACCGGCTTCTTGTTTGCCGTCTGCCAGCCGTTTTTCTGCCAGTTTGCATACCATCTTTTGCGAAAACAATCCATCAGGTAGCCGCTGTCAGAAAAAACATGAATCATTTGCTTTTCTTTTTTGACCGCTTTAAATGCTGCAAGCAGCGCAGTCATTTCCATCCTGTTGTTGGTCGTGTTCGCTTCACTGCCGTAAAGTTCCTTGCACGCTTCGCCAAATTCCAGAATCGCGCCCCAGCCGCCAAGGTTTTCCCTGCTCTGGTTGCCTGCGCAGCCGCCATCCGTGTAAATCCGCAAAATCCGATCGTTTCTCATCATATCATCCCTCTTTTACAGTTCCTTTTTAATATCCCCTTATTTCAATAATCCCTTTTATCATAAACAGCCTTTTGTTCCGGCTTCCTGCAATGTCCTTCTTCTTATCTTATAAAACAGCATAAAGGAAAGCAAGCGAGAAAAAGCCTATGACAGATTATATCATGGAATGGATATGACGGAAAGCAAGGATTAAAACCCTTGCATAATTTTACCGCAAACCGCCTCCTGCGCATTGACTTTTCCGCATTCTTGCAGTATCTTTATATGGTAGATAATGCAAGAGGAGACACAATATATGCCATTTCGTTTTTGTTCATTTGCCAGCGGAAGCAGCGGCAACTGTTATTTGATAAAAAACGGCGATTCTGCGCTTTTAATCGACGCTGGAATTTCCGGCAAGAAAATTTTCCAGGGACTCGACGATACCGATACGCCTAAGGAAGCCGTAGCGGGGATTCTCATCACCCACGAACACATCGATCACACCAAAAGCCTGCCCATCGTGACCAAAAAATTGCCCAACATCAAGGCCTATGCCAATGAAGCCACCTGGGCTGCGATCGAACGCCCCGTAGCGGAAGAGAAACGGCAAATTTTCCATACGGGGGAAGATTTTTTTATCGGCGGCTTTCACGTCAAGCCATTTGCGATCCCGCACGACGCCGCTGACCCAGTGGGATTCAGCATTTATTCGGGCGAGCGGCAAATCAGCATCGTTACCGACGTCGGCTACATAACAGAAGAAATATTCCAAGAAATCATCAATGCGGATCTGTTGCTTTTGGAGGCAAACCACGAAGAAGAAATCCTGTTGATGGGTTCTTATCCATACGAATTGAAACGGCGCATCTTAGGGAAAAAAGGCCACCTTTCCAACGTATCGGCGGGAGAGTGCCTCTGCGGGCTTATGGAAGCAAACCCCAAAAAGCGCCAGATTCTGCTCGGCCACCTGAGCCGTGAGAATAACGACCCAGCGGTGGCGCTTCTGACCATAAAAAACACCCTCCTGGAAAAAAATATTTTCCCGGGGGGCGGCTTGAAGCTGGAAGTGGCGCTGCGTGACTGCTGTAGCTGTGTATACGAGGTATAGCCGCATATACGGGAAACCGTGCGATTCCCGCAAAGTCACCCGTGACCACCTATACCCCCCTACGCTCTGCGTTACACTGATGCGCCCGCAATATCAAACATCAGGTTACAGCCGCTTATAACCGCCTATCGGTTATAAACGAATCGTGAGGTATCCCCCATGAACATCACCCTATTGACAGTTGGAAAATTAAAAGAACGCTACTGGCGGGAGGCCGTCAGCGAATATGCAAAACGCCTCGGAAAGTATTGCCGCTTACAGATAATAGAATTGAAAGAAAGCGCCCTCAAAGCAAGCGCATCCCCTGCGGATGAGGAGATCGCCAAAGCGGCCGAAGGCGGGGATATCCTGGGAAAAATCAAACCCGCCGACTATGTAATCACCCTTGAAATAAAAGGAAAACCGCTTTCCTCCACTGAGATGGCAGAACACATTGGAAATCTTGCGCTTTCCGGGAAAAGCAATATCGTATTCGTCATTGGCGGTTCACTGGGACTATCCCCAGAGGTAAGCAAGCGAGCCGATCTAAAGCTCTCCTTTTCAAAGATGACCTTCCCGCATCAGATGATGCGCGTTATTTTATTGGAACAGATCTACAGAAGCTTTAAAATCCTTAAAAATGAAACCTATCATAAATAATGGCAATTTTCAACGTATCTTCCCTGAAATGCCTAAAAACGGCTTTTGGGTAAATTTAGTGAATCAAAAGCTCCTAGCCACTCTGGCGCACGATGATTCGGATGTGTCAACCAGTCTATTTATCGAAAAGTTTACAGTTTTATGGGATTTTCGTTGCAAATCCAAATGCATATTGCTTGCATAAAGCTATTTGCCCATTTTCACGGCCGCACGCCCTCCATGCGAGGCAGTTGCGGGGTTCTATTGCGCCAGGCATACGGTGCGCGATTACGCAAGGAAACGCCAGCAGACGATCCATCACACAGAACCGATCACCTGCTTGCGGTATGACACATCCCGCTCCAGCCGCTCTACCACCGCATCCATCACCCGCGGATCATGCATGGACTCCATGAAGAGCGCATTCACCTTCAACTTATCCGCCAGCGATCCCGTTGCCAGCGGTCCTTGCACCAATGGATTCGCCATCGCTAGCGGCGGCTTCTGCGCATCACCCCCGGCAGAATGCGCCGCAAGCTTCGCTTTCCGCTGCGTATGCAGCGCCGCTTCATACGCATTATCCAACAGCCCTTCCGAAAAATCATGCTTGCGGAACGCTGCGAAAGCCGCATCCGCTGCGGCCTTCGCAGAATCCGCCGCCGCCGAAAGCCCATCGTTAAATAACGGCATCATCTGCGATGCGGCGTCCCCAATCAACAGAAACCCATCGCCAGCCTTTTTCATTCCCTGCGTGATATCCGTCAGCTTCCCGCCAGACCACGGGCTGATCTGCTTAGCGCCCTGAAACATGATTTTCATTTCTTCCCGTGAGGAAACCCATTCCGCAAACCGGTGCGGAAGCTCCGCATCCCTCACCGAATCCCTGCCGCAAACCACAACGCCTGCATTGCAAATGCCCTTTTTCACGCCATCCTTTCCAACCGGAAGCGCCCAAAAATATCCCGGCGCCAGCCGTGCATCAAAAGAAAACACGCCGTACGCCTTATACTGCCCCAGAGCCAGCGTCCGGTCGAGTTTCACGCCTTTAAAATACGCCCGCTGCGAGAGCCATATGCCCGACGGCTTTTCTTCCATGACATCCAAGGATTTTGCAACCATCGAACTAGCCCCGTCGGCGCCGATCACCAGTTTGCTCCTGATTTCCGACTCATCACCCCGGAAACGGGTTCTTACGCCCCTTACAATCCCGCGCTCGCAAATGACGTCCAGCACCCGGCAACCCTGCCGGAACTCTGCGCCCCAGCTTACCGCCGTATCCACTAAAAGCTTGTCTAGCTGATACCTGCTCGTCGTATAACACTCAAAGGGAACGGTAACGCTGCTGCCGTTATTGCTGCTGATCCTGATGTTGCGGATACAGGTGCTTATTTGATCCAGCGCATCGATCGCCTCCAAATTGTTCACATGGGCAACGATACCTTCACGCAGCATATCGCCGCAAGCCTTATCGCGAGGAAAAATATCTTTATCCAAGAGCAGGACATCCAGCCCCGCTTTCGCCAGGTACGCAGCACAAACCGAACCTGCCGGGCCCGCTCCTACGACGATCACATCTCTTTCAATCACAGCCATCGCTACACCTCCTTCAAGGTTATCGCATTCACAGGACACATCCGTACACAGATCCCACAGCCCATGCAGCTTGCGGCTTCCTGCTTATGGTAGCCGCACCGCATACACCGCTTCGCTTCCATCTCCGCCTGCGCCGCATCAAACAATATCTTGCCCTTTGCAAATCCTGTGGCGTTTTGCTCTTTGTCTCCTTCGATCACCTCGTGCGTGACCGCTGGCTTTCTCCTGCGGCTTTTGCTGACGCTGATGTAAGTATTTTTTCCCGCCAGGAAATTATCGATTGCCGTCGCCCCGGCACGGCCCGCATCGGTTGAACTCATGGCAAAATCACCGATGGAAAAAACGCCCGGGATGCTGGTTGCCAGATTGTCATACGTCGCAATATACCCATCCTCATCAATATCCAGCTTGAGATTCCTGATTGCGATTGCATCCGTTTCCGATCTTCTGCCGCTTCCCAGTACCAGCGTATCGCCAGGCACGGGCATCGGGAAATTCTTCTCTAAAACCCTGCAATCCACGCCGCAAATATGCCCGTTTTCCTCGTTGATCCCAGAAATTTCCACGCCTGTCACCAGATTAACGCCTTCCGACAGGGCGGCGTTTACCGCAGATGTATTGATCTGCAATGCCGCTTTGCTCAGCGGGGCTAACACCGTCACCTCACCGCCGGTTTCTTTTAATTTTCTGGCGATATCAAAAGTCATTTCATCGCCGCCCGCTACCAAAATGCGCGTTCCAATCCCCGGGATTTCTTCATTGTCCGCCAGCCTGCCCATCAAGGTCACCATGTCAAACACGCCAGCGCAATCGGCATTTTTAAGCTTCGGCAGTCCACCGCCGGACTCACCGATAGCAAACAAAATCGCTTTAAAGCCCATCTGGAATAGCTGTTCGATATTTGGCCTTATCCCAGCGGATACATTGTATACCGTTTCGATTCCGCAGGCTTCGACTTTATTCAGCTCACGGATCAAGACATCCTTGTCGATCCGCTTATCGGTAGCAAGCCACCGGTATCTTCCGCCAAGAGCAGGATATTTTTCAAAAATCGTCGGCCGATATCCTTTTCGCGCCAGGGAAACGGCAGCCGTTACGCCTGCAATCCCGCCGCCAACCACGGCAACTTTATGGTTCGGAAGGCCGCCTAAGCCGCCCGTTTCAGCAAACCCGTCAAAACCGTCAAACTCTTCCCCGGCCTCCTCCGGGTCGGCAAACGCATCGAGCCGCGGCATATTCTCTTCAATCCCCGCAGAGCGGATCACGTACAAGATATCATCCGCAGGACCTCGCCTCTCCAGGACGCCGCCCTCACGCTGTACTTGCTCATACTGCGGTTTCATCCTCACGATATTGTCAGGGTATATGGCTTGTCCATCCGGCGCATGGCCGATCTTGTGAGGCCTTGCCGCCATCCGCATCCCCCGCATCGCCCGGTCGATTTCAATCGCAGCCTGTTCCCCAGCAGCCAAGGCTTCTACCACGGAACTGCTTTCCCCCGTAGCATCTCCGCAAGCAAAAATCATCTCCTTGTTCGTTTTATGGCATTCATCTATTTTTATCCTGCTGTCCGGATACGTCTCCACCTTGCTGATATTGACAACACTGCACCTCCGCCCCGTGGCAAAGATAACGGTATCGCAGAAATAATTATATGAACTTCCCCTGGCCTGCTGCGGCCTCATCCTGCCCTGCTCATCCTCGATGTAATCGACACGGATGAATTCTACCGCCTTTACCTTCGCCCCTTCCGTAATGATCTGCTTCGGCGCAATGCGGCATCGCAGCTCTATCCCTTCCTCCCGGAGAGCTGCCTGCGACTCCCCGGACATCTGCAAATCGGCTTCGTCAGCCATAGCGGCACACAGAACCTCCTTGCCCATGCGAACCAGCACCCTTGCGAGATCCGCCGCAAAACCGCCGCCACCGACGACCACGATCTTTTCACCGATTACAGCGCCTTCATCTATCCCGCCTGTAATCTGGCGCATAGCCGTTACGCCATCGTACACAGTATCGCCATCTGCGCCAGGGATGTCCGGCTTGATACCGACAGACGTTCCCACAGCAATCAAGCAGGCCTGATAGCCTTCCTCCCATAACATATCCAGTGTGCCGTTTTCTCCTATGTAATGGTTATACCGGACCTCTATGCCCGGCGACACGATCCGGTCGATTTCCTCCTGCATCCTGTCCTTATCGAGCCGGAAAGCGGGAATGCCCCAGTTAAGCGCACCGCCCAGCTTCTTGTCTTTTTCAAATATCGTGACGGGGTATCCTTCCTTTGCCAGGTGAAATGCTGCGCTAAGCCCCGCCGGGCCTCCGCCGATCACGGCGATCTTTTCAGGAAAACGCTTCATGTATTTCAGCGGCTTTGGCGTGGATTTCGACAAAACATACCCTTCAAGCCCCTTCATGTTGATCGCATGATCCACGAATGCGCCGCGCTTGCATGCCTTTTGGCAAATATGGCCGCAGACCTGTGCGCACACCTGCGGCATCGGGTTTTTCCCGCTGATATGCGCATATGCCCTTTCCAAGTCCCCATTCTTTACCAGCGCAGTCACCGCCTGCGGAATAATCCCCAGCGGGCAGCCTGTGGAACACGCCAGCAAAGCAGCCTGTTTCTTCGCCTCCGGAAAAGATTTCGTGCGGCAAGCCACCGTTTTCTGGTATTCGCCGATTGCCTGGGTCGGGCAGATTTCCCGGCATTCCCCACAGTTGATGCAAAGCTTCCGATCTATCGCCGCTTCGGCTTTTTTATCTATTGTTATGTTGAATTTCATCCGCTCCTCCTGCGTTCTTCCTGCGATATTCCCTTCAATCTATCCGCATATCCGCGCGCTTCCTTGCGATTTCTTCACTGCGCCGCCGCCCCATAATGCGCCTGCAAATTTCCCGCGATGCGCCGCCAAGCTCCCTGCGGCTCTATACGATTCCTTCGATGCGCACGGCAACCCTCCTATGATATTTCCATCGCCGACAATTCTTCTGCCAGCTCCTCGCACATCGCCGCTGGCAGGATGCTCCTGATCATGGATGTTGCCGCCGCCGCATCCATCACCTTCACATCATTCCCACGAACCCATTTCTGGCAAAGCCTGATAAAGCCGTAATCCCGAATGCCGTTCCACGCAAAATTGACGTTCCTCTGCGCCATGAGAAAAATGAGCTTTGACGGACCTTCCCAGCGGATTTCGTTCTCCAGATAAAGCATTTCGGAAACGCCGCTGTACTGCGTCTGAAACTCGCCGCTCACTTTTTCGATCTGCTTTTCTACCGTTTTTGCTCGTTTATGCCCCCGTATCCCACCTAAAAAGCGTTGTTCTGCAGCCATGCCATTTCCTCCTTGTGCGCCTTTCCATCATCTGTCTATCATTGTACCATACCCGGCCTGCTTTGCGGCACGAAAAAATGACATTTTTTGCAGCGGCTCTGGTTATTTTATGTCTGTGGCGGCCTCATTTGCTGTGCGTCCGATACGCCGGCTTTTCTTGTCGTCTATCTGCGGCAGCTCTTCTTGTTTCATAACTGCGGCGGTCTGCTCACCTCGCATCTTCGGCGGCAATCCGTTTCACTGCCGCAATGACTGATTCGATGTCCTTTTCCCCGGTATAAAAGCCCGGGCATATCCGCACGCACCCCCTGTTTTCCGTTCCGATCGTTTTGTGCGCCATGCCGCTGCAATGAAAGCCCGCCCGGACTGCGATTCCGTAGCTGTCATTCAGTATGCCCGCCACCTCCTCGCAATCCAAATCCGCTATATTCATCGCAATCACCGCAGTTTTTTCATGCGTATCCTGCGGACCGTAAAGGACGACCTGCGGGATGCTTTCCAAGCCTTTTTGCAATTTTTCGGTTAAGCGGCGTTCATATTCCTCGATCACGTCCACGCCGATTTTATTGATCATCCTGATTGCCGCGCCAAGCGCAATAATCCCCGGCGCATTGACCGTCCCTGCTTCGTAGCCTTCCGGAAAATCAGCCGGCTGCTGCGCCTGGTCAGAATAGCTTCCCGTGCCGCCCATCATCAGCGGCGTTGTTTCGATTCCCTTCCTAATATAAAGAAACCCTGTCCCCTGTGGTCCCAGAAGCCCTTTATGCCCAGGGGCTGCCAGGATATCGATATGATTCTTTTTGACATCCAGATCCATATGACCTGCACCTTGCGCCGCATCGACAAGAAACAGAATCCCGTTCCTGAGCGCGATCCGCCCGATTTCGGCAAGCGGCATTTTCGTTCCAGTTACGTTAGAAGCTGCCGTGATTACGATCATTCTCGTTTTGTCGTTAATCGCCTCCTTGATTTTTGCAGGGTCGATGCACCCTGACGCATCGCATTGTACGAAATGCGTGTCAACTCCCTTTGCCTTTAGCATATGCAAAGGGCGCACGACCGAATTATGCTCCATCGAAGAGGTAATCACATGATCGCCTTCTTTTAAAATTCCCTGCAAAGCAATGTTCAGCCCTTCGGTGCAATTTTTCGTAAAAATGATCTGCCCTGCATCGTCTATGTGAAAAAGATATGCAATGGCAAGCCGCGTCTTATAGATTTCATGCGCGGTCCTCGCCGCCATGAAATGTCCTGACCGCCCGGGGTTCGCGCAATAATTAGCCATCGCATCGATGAGTGTCTCTGCTACCTCCGGCGGTTTCGGATAAGATGTCGCCCCATTATCCATATATATCATGTCCGTACCTCCCTCATATCCTGCTTATATCTAGTTTATGCACGAAAAAGGGGAAACGTGAACATGAAAACCGGCAGCCTTAAAGCTGCGTTGTTTTTTCGTACCAAAGCGGTGTTCTTTTACATAAAAAAAGTGTGCAAGATGGAACCAAAGATTCCTTTGCACACATATCGCCTGCTCCGGGGTAACGCTTCGCAAGACGCCTTCTTTGCCTTTTTACCCCAGCTTTAGCTGGCTGGGCAAAACGGACAGCGCAGGTGAAATTCCGCCATATCGCCTTAGCGATATTTCCCGCATTATAAAAAAGCTTCCAAAAATCCATGCCTGTGGATTTTGGGAAGCGAGCGAGCCATCTGTTGGGGCGGGCCGTTGGCTGAATCAGTTGATGCGGCCGCCCTGCGCATCATTATGCCAAACAAAATCCAAGGCTACAGAGCGCATTGCTTGCACCATATGCCCTAGCGCACCAATACGGCCAAACGGCCAGAACCGATTGCCAGGACTCCTGCCTTCCGATCGTTTCACGCCTATATCCGCCAATTCCTGTCAGCAAGCCGCGCCAGCAAGGATTTTTTTACGGTGATCGCATCCTGCGGGCACATCTCCTGGCAACAATAGCATTTGATGCATTTGCTGTAATCGTATCGGGCGATGCGGCGATTTTCGCTAGCGGGCAAACCGCTCTGGCCTCCTGGCAAACCACCCCCGTTGCCTGGCAAACAACCTTTGTGATTTGGCGAGTCCGTCCCAGCATCCAGCGAACAACCTTTATGATTTGGCGAATCGCCCCCAGCATCCAGCGAACCGTCCCCAATGCCGAACGGACAGCCCCCGCTGGCTGGTGAACTAGCCGCGCGCCGCTTTCCTTCGCTGGCTACTATATGCGCACCGCTTTTCACAACCCGAACCGCTTGCCCTTGCAGATGGATCGCCTTCCCCTCCACCGGGCAGGCCTGCACGCAAACCCCGCATCCAATGCACGCATCTGGCCGCACAATCGGCTTTTTCTCCAAAAATGGCGCCAGAAACCGTACCGCTTCCAGCCTGCCCCGGTATTCCTTGCTGCGTTGCACGCCAAAACTTCTATCTCCATACCTTGCCGCCGCTTCTTCCGCCGTCAATACACCCTCCGCCGTTATCACCTGCAAATCTTCATATGTTCCCACGCCCTGTGCCATCCCTGTAACATTGGTCGGCACAAGCTCCGGCTTCAAATATACCAAATGACAAAAAAGCCCATCGAGAGCCACCGGATCGGTAGATGCTAAGATCACGTTCATCGCTTTTGGCGTACCGCCCTGCGGTCCATTGCCCTCCATCGCTACAATGCCATCCATGATATGCAGCGCCGGGGACACCAGCCTGTTAAGATCCGCGATCATCTTGGCGAACGTCTCCGCCGTGGCAAACCGTGCATGGGAAGACGCCTTGTTTACGCCGAACACACAGCCAAACGTGTTCTTTACCGCACCCGTGATCCGCTCTAATTGATGCGTTTTCATCTTGCATATATTGATTATGCCATCCGCAGCCACTGCCTCGCCGCACACGATGAAATGATCTGCCGCCCTGCCCTGCGGGAAGTCCACCCGGATACCATGCTCGAAATCGCCAATCGGGATTCCCAGCGCATCGGCGGCAGCCTTGATGCCGCATCCTTCTGCGACCTTTTCCACTCTCAACATCGGATTTCCCGGGGAATCCCCATATTTGAGATTCCGATATCCGGCATCCTGCAAAAGCTTGCCCACTGCCTGAAAGACAGCAGGGTGCGTGGTACAAGCTTTTTCCGGCGGCGTCTTAGCCAGAAGGTTTGGCTTTAAAACGAGGCGGCTTTCCTGATTGAGGAAAGCGCCGCACTTCCCGCTTTTGCCAGCAGGCGTTTCTGCTTCTGGCACGGTCTCACATTTATTTCCGGCCACCGCTTCCATTGATAATCGAGTCTCGCCAGAAACGATTGCAGCGTCCAGCGTCTCTCTTTTTCCGGTTTGCCACCCGTCTTCCAGCAACTCCGCACGCCCGCAGCCATCTGCTGCGGCAGGCACAGTCCCGCACCCGCTTCCGCCGGCCTCTTCGCCCTCACCTCCGCCTGCCATTCTTGATGCAGCCTCACGCAACGCCGCATCCTTTCCCCTGGCGGCGGAAAAAATCTGCTCGAATCCGCCCAAAAGATCGATTACCTGCCTGACCGCCGCCTCTACTTTTTCCTGTTCATACGAATCGCACCTGACCAATGCGACTTTGCTTTTCTCCATCCTCGTTTCCGCCTCTCCTCATCAATGCGTCGCCGTCCCACTGCCGCTGATTGGAATCGCATCGCCCAAAAATGTCGGCTCTGGCTTGAAGATCCATTTAATACAATCCTTATCCCTGGCAAGGATCTCACGCACTTCCCGTAATTCCTGCCCGGAATAGGTATCCTGCGCCGCAGAAACACCCAGCGCATCGATCCCCATCTTCCGGCATCCGTACAAAGTCCTGTATAAGTGGTATTTCTGCGTTACAACGATCATGCTGTCCACCTGGAATATATACTGCGCCCTGTAGATCGATTCATATGTGGAAAACCCCGCATGGTCGAGAAAAATGTCCCCCTCCGGCACGCCGGCCTTCACGGCGTATTTCTTCATGGACTCCACCTCGTTATACACGGTTTGCCCATTGTCCCCCGACAAAAGCAGCTTGGAAGCGACTCCGCTATGATAAAGCACAATCGCTGTTTCCAGACGGTCACGCAGCATTGCACTCGGCGTTCCGTCGGCTTTCACGGAAGCGCCTAGCACTAAAATGCATTGCGGCTGTATGCTTTTGAGCCGTTTCACCTCCGCTTCGCCAATCGCTTCAATCGCAACCGCTTCCGTGAGCGGAGGATCGGCGGCAGACGATTTCGATTCTGCAGGGGAAGCCTTTGAATTGGTATCATCTAACCCGGACTCTTCACCATCTGATTCGGGCTTTTGTGCGGCCGCCAATTCGCCCGCCCTATTATCAGCGCTTCCAGGTTCGTTTCCCGCATCAGGCGCCCCCGGTCCTTCCTCCGCGACTGGGCGAAATTCCATCGCATCCATCCCCTCCGCCCCAGTGTATTCCGCCACAATGCCTGATTCAGCCGTTTTGATCACATACACGTTAAGGCCGACAACTACCACGGCAACGAGAATAACAACTTTTAATATATGAAAGAACAGCTTCGGCAAAACAGTCCCCTTTCCTTTCCATAAACCTTAAATAATAATTTTATCAGTTTTTTATGTACGTTTAAAGGAAAAGTGCTTCATTTTTCTTTTTTTGTTTCTTTTTATAAAAACATCAGCATTCTGTTGTTGACAAATCACAAATTCAATATTATATTATTGTTATCAGAGATAGACTTTATCGTTTTTTTGGTGTACAATATTGTCTGGCAGAAAAACAGTTTAAAAATAAAAATTTATATAAAGGAGAACGCCATGAAATATGATTTCCCAATTCAAAAAAATCCTGCCCCAAAAGCAAAACCAGACCCGGATACACTGAGATTCGGCACGGAATTTACAGACCATATGTTCATTATGGACTATGAAGACGGCAAGGGCTGGCATGACGGCAGAATCGTCCCTTACGGACCGCTTTGCTTAGACCCGGCGGCTGTCTGCTTCCACTATGCACAGGAAATGTTTGAAGGCCTCAAGGCATACAAGACGCCAGAAGGAAAAGTGCTTCTTTTCAGGCCGGACATGAACGCCAAACGAACCAATAAAACCAACGACAGGCTTTGCATCCCGCAAATCGACGAGGAATTATATGTCGAAGCAATCAAAGCCCTGGTAAAACTGGAAGCGGGCTGGATTCCTGAAAAAGAAGGCACTGCCCTTTACATCAGGCCATTCATCATCGCCGATGAACCGTTCCTCGGCGTGCGCCGCTCCACGCATTATAAATTCATCATCATTCTAAGCCCTGTAGGGCCTTACTACGAAGGCGGGCTGACGCCGACCAAAATTTA